>CAJUEW010000001.1 GCA_910585465.1 uncultured Lachnospiraceae bacterium
CTCGCTTATCTTATCAAATCTTTCTCGTTTTGTCAACAGCTTTTTTTGTTTTTTTTAACTTTTTTCGCTGCTTCGACAAAAACTGATTTGTATGTGGACTGTTTTCACAGCCAGCTCATTTATAATAGCAAAACCTTCCACAAATGTCAACACTTAATTCCAATTTTTTTATATTATATTATTTGCGCAGTAATTTCCACAGAATATGACCTATACAACAGGTTCCACAGCTGAACTATGATTACTTTTATTTATGAGTATTCTTCTTAGAATCCTTCCCGTTTCCGCTGCTTTCTAAGCCGATAACGTCTTTCACCTCCATCCCACTCCATTTTCTGTTCTGCCGTTTCACAGATCAGCCCCGGTACTTCCACTGCATTTCCGTCCAGGTCAATGGCAACCATCACAATATGGGCCGTATTGATCAGACGGCGCTGTCCCTGCAGAGACTCCGCATATGTATCCACCCTCACTTCCATAGAGCTTCTGCCCGTATGAGTTATTTTTCCGATAAGCACCACTGTATCATTTAAGTATGCAGCCGTCTTAAAATTAAGCTGGTCAATACATGCTGTTGTAATTTCGCACTCCGCATGTCTCTTTCCAACAATCCCTGCCAGCTCGTCAATCCACATCATTAACTGCCCGCCAAACAGTCTGCCATATCCATTAATATGTCTCTGCATAATCAGATAAGTCTGTTCGGTTCTGCTCTCTTCTACTCTCTTCATCCTTTTCATATAGTTATTTCCCCATATCACACATATGCCCTGCCAGAAAAGCTCTATGCTTCTGCCTTATCATCCAGATCGAACCAGAATTCCACACCGTTTTCATAGTTAATTGCCCCATAATTTCGATGCATGGATTCCAGAATCGCTTTAACGATGGAAAGGCCTACGCCGCTCCCCCCATACTCTCTGGTTCTTGCTTTATCAACCTTGTAAAACTTGTCCCATATTCTTCCAATGTCCTGCTTCGGTATAGGCTGACCGGTATTAAATACTCCGACTCTGACTTTACCCTCCAGCTTTTGTACTGTAATTTTGACAATATTTTCGCCCTCCACATGATTCAGTGCATTACTGATGTAATTATTCATGACTTCTTCCAGCTTATATTCGTCTGCCCATACATAGACCGGCTCCTGGTTCTCAAACACAAGACGCACCTGCTTCTGTTCAAACAGAATACGTGTGGACTGCAGCATATTATGAATCATGGCCACAAGGTCAAAACGCTCCATCTTTACGACCTCATTACCAAATTCCAGCTCATTTAATGTAAGCAGACTTTTCACCATTTTGTTCATCTTCGCGGCTTCATCCGTAATAACCTCACAGTAAAAATTCCGGCTTTCCGGATCATCATTGATACATTCCTGAAGCCCTTCCGCATATCCCTGAATCAGAGCAATCGGTGTCTTCAGCTCATGAGATACATTAGAAAGAAATTCCTTTCTCATCTCGTCCAGCCGTTCACGCTGTTCAATATCCCGTTGCAGCTCATTATTGGCTGTCTTCAACTCAGAAATCGTCCTCTCCAGCGTCTCCGACAGCTGATTCATATGCTTGCCGAGAAAAGCAATCTCATCTTTTCCGCTTCCGGAAAATTTTACATTGAAATCCAGATTGCTCATCCGCTCTGACAGCATAGCCAGCTCCAGAATCGGACCTGCAATCCGCCTTGATAAAAGCTGAATAATTAAAGTACCCATCAGCAGCACTGAAATTCCCACATAAGCCAGAAACCGATTTGCCAGCACTACACTTTCCCGGATTGGTTCCAGCGCCGTCCGGACAAGCACCTGTTTTCCATCATCTAAGGCTCCTACCAATTCCAGGTACTCACTGTTCATATGAACATCCACATTCATACGAATAGCATAGAACTCTGTTTCCTTAAGTATCTTTCCGCCGTCCATTTTTAAAAACAAATACATATAAAGCCTTTTTTTAAGGAATTCGGAATCCTTTACAGAGCTTAAAATTCCCTGTCCGTCACTTCCCATCACAAAAAGACTGATATTATCCGTTTCACAGGCTACACTTAGACGCTGAACGAACTCATCTGTCTCCAGCACCTCCTGTTCTGCCGCCTGATTTAGCTGTTCATACACTCCCAGCAGTACCATCTGTTTATTTCTGACATAATATCGTTCCAGAAAAAAGTTATTGACCAGCCAGCAGGAAACAAGCATTGCCACCAATACAGCCGAAAATACAACTGTTATTCTCCACCGAATGGAATATTTCATCTTCATCCCCAAATCTCCTATAAAAAGAAGCGGGGCCAACTGCAGCCCCGCTTCCGCCTTCTGATACTTATTTTATCACATCATCAGAAAACTTACACCCTTTTCACAGGAAATTCATACTTATATGAAATTATGAAGAACAAAACTTTTCATTATGAAGCAGTTTGTGCTCTTTTCCCTTCAAGAAGCCATCATACAGAGACAGAATTGTCGGATTCTCATCGCACTTCTTAACAACGGACACACCGTCTGCACGATAAATGCCTTCTGTTCTGGCAGACTTTGTACGTTCATTTGCCAGGCGGGGCTGTCCTCCGCCCATAACACAGCCGCGGCGGCATGCCATAACCTCAATCAGATGATACTGTTTCTCGCCGCTCTTTACCTGATCCATAACCTTTCTTGCATTTGCCAGTCCGCTGACTACGCAGATATTTACATCCATTCCGTTATAAGGAATCGTAAACTCGCGGATAAATCCATCCTGACGCACGCCGCATTCAGCAACGAAGTCCAGTGTAGCCGCATCATGTCCCGGAACCAGTCTTCTGATAACCGCCTCGGTAACGCCGCCTGTAACACCGAAAATCACACCGCCGCCGGAACCAAATCCGAACGGAATATCTGATGCTTCCGGCTCAAGCTCCGCAAAGTCAATACCTGTCGCCTTGATCATGTCAATCAGCTCGGAGGTTGTAAGAACAAAATCTGTATCCTGCTCGCCTTCTGTAAAGCTGTTTGCCCTCTTTGCTTCCATCTTCTTAGCTGTACACGGCATAACGGAAACAACGACAGTCTTTTTATTCTCTTTATTGTTCTGCGGATCGCGGAAATATTCTTTCACCACTGCCGACATCATTCCCTGCGGGGAACGGCAGGTAGATACATGATCCTCAAATTCCGGGAACTGATCGCCTACAAATTTCACCCATGCCGGACAGCAGGAAGTCAGAAGAGGCAGCTTGCCGCCATTCTGTACTCTGTTCAGGAACTCAGAAGATTCTTCCATAATCGTAAGGTCCGCACTGAAGGTCGTATCATATACCTCATCAAAGCCCATACGGTGAAGTACGCCTACAATTTTGCCCATAACGCTCTTGCCCTTCGGAAGACCAAACGCCTCTCCTACCGCAACACGCACTGCAGGAGCAACCTGCGCAATCACACGTACATTCGGATCGTAGAGTGCATCCCATACCTCACCTCTGTTATGGCGAATGCTGATTGCACCTGTCGGACAAAATACACGGCATTGTCCGCAGTTTACACACTCTGTCTCTGAAATCTCTTTATTAAATGCAGGCATAACCATAGCTTCGGAACCACGGTGTGCAAATCCAAGGGCTCCCACTCCCTGAAGCTCGCTACATACGCGGACACAGTTTCCGCACAGAATACATTTGTTCGGATCCCTTACAATGGAAGGAGAACTGAAATCCAGCGGCATAGGCTCCTTGTAGTTTTTAAACCGCACATCCATAATGCCAAAGCGATGTGCCAAAATCTGAAGATTACAGTCTCCGCTCTTCTCACAGGTCGTACAATCCCTGCAGTGTGCTGCCAGAAGAAGCTCAACGATCATCTTTCTGTATTTTCTAAGTTTTGCAGTATTGGTATGAATTACCATACCATCTCTTGGCTCTTCTGAACAGGAAGCAAACATTCTTCCTCTGTCATCCTCCACTGTACACAGACGACAGGCACCAAAAGTGGAAAGCTCTGAATGATAACACAGCGTCGGAATGTCGATGCCAGCTTTCCGAATAATAGACAGGACATTCTTTTCATTGGTAAATTCTACTTTTCTACCATCAATTGTAATTGTTCCCATATCCGTCCCTCCTAGTCTTCGATATAAATGGCATCAAATGCACAGTTATCTTTACAAGCTGAACATTTAATACAAAGCTTCGGATCAATATGATAGCACTCTTTGCGGACACCGGTAATCGCTCCGACCGGACAGTTCTTTGCACATTTGCCACAGCCCTTGCAATATTCCGGATTGATAACAAAACGGCGCATAGACTGACAGACTTTCGCACGGCATTTCTTTTCCACAATATGCTCTTCATATTCCTCACGGAAGGTCTTTAAGGTACTGATAACCGGAAGCGGCGCACTCTTGCCGAGCCCGCACAGAGCCATACTGCGAATCATATTCGCAAGCTCTTCCAGACGATCCAGATCTTCCAATTCACCCTCGCCTGCCACAATCTTCTCCAAAATCTCCAGCATACGCTTCGTACCCTCACGGCACGGTACACACTTACCGCAGGACTCTCTCTGGGTAAAGCTCATGAAGAAACGGGCAACCTCTACCATACAGGTATTCGTATCCATAACTACCATACCGCCGGAACCGACGATAGCATTGAACTTCTTTACAGAATCAAAATCCAGCGGTTCATCCAGATGCTTCTCTGTCAGACATCCGCCGGACGGTCCGCCAATCTGAACTGCCTTAAAGGTAGCGCCATTTTTCAGGCCGCCGCCGATATCGAAAATAATTTCCCGAAGAGTGCTTCCCATGGGAACCTCAATCAGTCCGGTATTCTCAATGGAACCTGTCAGAGAGAAGGTCTTTGTTCCAGGGCTTCCCTCCGTACCGATAGTCCGGTACCAGTCCGCACCCTGAAGGATAATCTTCGGAACGTTGGCATAGGTTTCCACATTATTCAATACCGTCGGTTTCTCCCAAAGTCCCTTTTCCACAGTACGAGGCGGCTTCACACGCGGCATACCTCTGTTGCCTTCAATAGAAGCAGTCAGCGCAGAGCCTTCACCGCAGACAAATGCTCCTGCTCCTCTGTTGATATGTAAGCGGAAGGAAAAATCGCTTCCCAGAATATTATCTCCTAAAAGCCCTCTCTCCTCGAGCTGTGCAATTGCATGGCGAAGTCTGGTAACAGACATCGGATATTCTGCACGTACATAGATGTAGCCGTCCGTGGATTCCACCGCATAGGCTGCGATCATCATACCTTCAATAAGCTTAAAGGGATCACCTTCCATAACGGAGCCGTCCATGAATGCTCCCGGGTCACCTTCATCACCGTTACAGACCACATAGCGGACTTTTTCTTTCTGGCGGGCTACCTGTTTCCATTTTCTTCCGCATGGGAATCCGCCGCCCCCGCGTCCGCGAAGTCCGGAACGGTCTACTTCATCAATAACCTCTTCCTTGGTCATATCGAACATAGCCTTGGTCAATGCTTCAAATCCGCCTGCCGCAATATATTCATCCAGAGACTCCGCATCCACACGTCCGCAGTTTTCCAGAACAATTCTGGTCTGCTTTGCCATAAACGGAATGTCCTCCGGGTGTTTGTATACTACATCTTTCTTGGAATACAGAAGTCTTTCAACCACTTCACTTCCGAGAACCGTATTTTCAAAAATTTCCTGACAGTCCTCCACCTGAACCTTTACATACTGGATGACTTCGTCGCCCTTCTGGATACGCACCAATGGTCCTAACTCACAGAAGCCCTGGCATCCGGTTTTCTTTACGCCCACATGCTCTCCTTCATCATGAGGAGCAAAATCCAGTACCACACCCGGCGTATTTTTGGTCAGTTCCTGAAATTCTTCATAAATCTTTGCAGAACCTGTTGCAATACAGCCTGTACCGGAACAGACAAGAATCCTGCAGTTATAAGCATCAATCTGCTCTTTAGCCGCTGCACGCACCTGTAATAATTCTTCTTTATTATTAATCATCAGCCCTTACCTCTCAATTCTTCAATTACTGCAAGTGCCTTTTCCGGTGTCATGGAAGGATGTACCTCCTCATTCACCATCATTGTCGGCGCAAGTCCGCATGCGCCAAGACAGGATACGGTTTCTACCGTGAACATCATATCGTCTGTCGTGTGTTTCTTCTTGCTAAGCCCCAGTTCCTTCCAAAGCGCCTCCAATACCGGAGTGGATTTCCGTACATGGCAGGCAGTACCGTCACATACTTTAATCACATATTTTCCTTTTGCTTCAAAGGAAAAATTCTCATAGAAGGTTGCCACACTGTACGCTTTTGCCTCCGTGATTCCGATTTCCTTTGCCACATAAGTCAGCAGCTCTCCCGGCAGATAACGGTACTCCGCCTGAATATCCTGCATAATTGGGATTAATGAGCCGGCCTTCCGTCCATAATGCTCAATAATCTCGTCTGTCTTACGATAATAAGACTGATCCAGCATTCTTTTTTCCTCCTTGCCTCCATTTGTGCATTTCGCACAGTTCGTTGGAATAATTTTATCATTTCTAGTCAAAATACACAATATACAATTTAGACAGAATTCCTGTTCCTTTTTTGACATATCCAACAGTTACAATTCTTTCAAAAAAGACCGCACCGGAATTAGCCCCGCTGCGCTCCTCCTTTATGCTTCAAATTTATAGCCCATCCCCCAGATAGTCTTAATCATCTCTCCCTTCTCTCCAAGCTTGTTCCTCAGCTTTTTCACATGTGTGTCTATTGTCCTTGCATCCCCGAAATAATCATAATTCCAGACATTATTCAATATCTTTTCACGTGAAAGAGCAATTCCCTGATTCTCCATAAAATAAGTGAGAAGCTCAAATTCCTTGTAGCTGAGCTCCACATTCTCACCATGAATCTGCACCTGATGAGCCGCCTTGTTCAGTTCAATGCCTCCGGCAGATATGACATCCTCACTGACCAGAAGATTCGTTCTGCGCAGAATTGCCTCCACACGGGCTACCAGAATCTTCGGACTGAAGGGCTTTGTAATATATTCGTCCACTCCAAGCTCAAAGCCCTGCAGCTCATCCCGTTCATCTCCCTTTGCCGTCAGCATAATAATCGGCACCTTGGAATAACTGCGGATTTCCCGGCAGGCCTGCCATCCGTCCATCTTTGGCATCATCACATCCAGGATCACCAGTGCGATATCCTTCTGCTCAAAAAATACATCCACTGCCTCTTCCCCGTTTCCGGCTTCCAAAACCTCATAATTTTGTTTTACAAGAAAGTCCCGCACCAGCTTCCGCATACGGCTTTCATCATCCACCACTAATATTTTCAGCCTGTCCATCCGAAATCAAAGCTCCTGTCCATATATTTAAAATCTATTGTATCAGCGGATTATGTCTATTTTGTGAAACAAAACTTACTTTTCCGCAATTTTTATTATAAAGATGGTATGCCACATTTGCCTATATCGAGTTTACTCGAATATAGGCAAGTAAAGCAGACAATCAAGATCAAAAGACTCCCTGAAAAAACGGAAAAAGCACATATAAGAAATCCCGTCTGGAAACTCCAAAGCAAAAGGTCTTGCAATATAAAATATTTTCCTATATATTTGCATTAATTATACTTTATAATTTACTGTGAAAGTTCCGGACAGCGGCCACTGCAAAAATGCGCAGCACCAAACCACCGGCTTTCACAAATGGCATTGCCTGAGCCGGCAAATATATTTGTTTAAGGAGCGCTTTTCATATGAAACATAAATCCATTTCCCTCATTTTAACCTGTATCCTGCTGTCAGCCGCATTTCCAGGCTGCGCAAAGAAACAGGAGCCGGAAAATCCCTCTGAAACCGCATCCTCTTCATCATCGGAGGAAGGAAGTAAACTTCAGCCCTTTTCTCCCCCTGTCAGCTTTGAAGCAGTTACTCTGGAGGGTGACAGCATAACCTCTGATATTTTCTCCGAATCCCGCCTGACTATGATAAATGTATGGGCCACCTACTGCAATCCCTGCCTGAATGAAATGCCCGGACTCGGCGAACTGGCCTCAGACTATGCGCCGGAGGACTTTTGTCTGATCGGTATTATCAGCGATGTGCCGGAGGGCAGCGGGCAGCAGGAACTGGATCAGGCAAAGGAGCTTGTGGAAGCAACCGGGGCCGACTATACACACCTGCTTCTGAGCGAATCCCTGTACAACAGTCTTTTAGCGGATGTCAGCGCCGTACCCACTACTTTCTTTGCAGATAAAGACGGCAAAATTTTAGATATTGTCATAGGAGCCATGGAAAAAGATGCCTGGAAGGAGAAAATCGATGCGCTTTTGGAAGAGCTGTAAAGCATATGGCTGGATTCTGGGACTTGCCGCTGCTTTTGCCTGTATGATAATAGGAAGCATGCAGGGACAGTTTCTTATCATCTGGCAGAAGGCAGCTATGATCTGTCTGGAATGTATCGGAATCGGGTGAATATTTATGAAGAAAATACGACTGGCGGTACAGCTTCTTTATACAGCCATTACAAACGGATATATCTACGGCTTTCTGAGCGGAAAAATTTACCGGGGAAAAATGAAATATGCCTGTGTGCCCGGCCTTAACTGTTATTCCTGTCCCGGAGCCATCGCCTCCTGCCCCATAGGAGCGCTTCAGGCACTTCTGAATCAGAAAGGATATCAGATTCCCTTTGGGGCACTGGGGATTTTCTTTCTCTTCGGAAGTCTGCTCGGACGCTTTGTATGCGGCTGGCTGTGCCCCTTCGGACTGCTGCAGGATCTGCTCTATAAGCTTCCTCTTTTCCGGAAAAGAAAAAGACTTCCCTGTCATTATATTTTAAAATACGGGAAATATGCTGTCCTTATACTGCTTGTATGCATTGGCTCTTTATTCTTGTTCCGGGGATTTGCCAAAATTCCTGCGTTCTGCAAGTTTCTCTGTCCTTCCGGAACCTTTTTCGGGGCACTGCCGCTTCTGGGTACCAACAAACTGCTCAGAAGCCAGGCGGGAGGACTCTTTTTCTGGAAATTCGGAATTTTGCTGGGCATCCTCCTTGTTTCCGTAAAAGTATTCCGTCCCTTCTGCCAGTACCTGTGTCCTCTCGGCGCCATCTACGGCTGGTTTAACCGTTTCAGCCTAGTGCAGATTCATTGGGAAAAGGAAGACTGCACCTACTGCATGGCCTGTAAAAAAGCCTGCCCTGTGGGCCTGAGCCCGGAAGAAATCTCCGTATCTCCGGAGTGTATCCGATGCGGGGAATGCGTGCATTCCTGTCCCCGGGGATGTGTGCATTTTACGAACAGCTTTTCCAAGTCAGGCTAAACCCGGTGTCTCCTTCTGAATACCGGCAGACTCCTATTCCCCTGTCTCTTTTTTCCTTCCGTTATGCCTGAACTACCTTTTGCCGCTCTCGGGACAGTACTTGGCATTGGGATGTAATTAACCTCATGAAGCGTTGCAGCAACGATACCCCCGGCGGAAATATTCATTGTTGATAAAGAAACGATTATGAAATTATTAAAAGCTTTCAAATCTACACAATAGATACACATTACGCTCTTAGAATTACAGCTAGGAGGTACGCTATGAGTAAAATCTTAATTGTTGAGGACGATTTATCTATACAGGCACTGCTGCACGATTTCATACAGGAAGCCGGATATCCTGTTGTAGTGGCTGCTGACGGGGTGGAAGCTCTTGCTAAATATTCTGAACAGACATTTGATTTAGTGCTGCTTGATATTATGCTTCCTAAGATCGACGGCTACGGCGTCTTAGAGTTCATCAGGCAGAAATCAGATGTGCCTGTTATCATGCTCACTGCATTGGACGGGGAAGAAAATCAAATTCGGGGACTGGACCTGCAGGCCGACGATTATATTACAAAGCCCTTTTCCATGCCTGTTCTGTTACGAAAAATCACTGCTGTCCTGCGCCGCTCGTCAAAGCAAAATGATATTCCAAATACTATATGCTATAAGGATTTGACTCTGGATTTGGAAGGGTACAAGGTTTACAGCAAAGAAAAAAGCATTGACCTAACACCTCGCGAATTTGAAATACTACGGGAATTGCTGACCCACAGGGGCAGAATTTTAACACGGCAAAACCTATTACAGACACTTTGGAAATATGAATTTCTCGGGGAAGAACGAATTATTGACACACACATAAAGAACTTACGGAAAAAACTTGGCACTGCTGACTACATAAAAACCATCCGAGGAGTAGGATATAGAATTGATAAAGAAAATCAGAAGTAAATTATCGGTCAAAGTGTTTTTAATTACTTTACTGCTTATAATGTCCTGCAGCAGCGTAACATACTTGTGTATCGCCCGTTTTGCGCCATATATCTATTCACATGAACTATCCGAAGGGGAAGAAATAGCTGATATGCTTTCCGATGAATTATCCCATGTATATTTTGATGAAGCGAAATATTTTATTTTACCTTATTGTGATTTTCTTTCAGAAAACTGTGATAATGAATTTGTTTTTCACATATTCAAAAATTCCGGCGAGGAAATAGCTCTGCCTCTTTTAGATACCCTGACCGGCAAGAAAATGACTGACTATAAAAACATCAGGCCGGTAAAAGAATATCAAATATCATTCGCGGACAGCACAGAGGAATATATCTTATTACTAACAGGAAATACCAGCAAGAAAAGTCAAATAATTGAGGCACTGCAGAAATCGTTACCCATATTAAGTATCACTGTTTTTATGGTATCGCTAATCGCCGCCTTTTTCTATACCTGGTATATAACAAAACCAATTAAAAGAATCAGCAGATTATCAAAACAAATGGCTGACTTGGACTTTAACGGCTTATGCCCTGTAAACCGTACAGACGAAATAGGCATTCTTTCCCGCAGCTTAAATGACTTATCAGAAAAACTTGCGGCAGCTCTTTCGGAATTACAGAAGGCCGATCAGAAACTACAGGCAGATATTGATATGGAAAGGCACCTTGAACAGCAGAGAACGACGTTTTTCGCGGCTGCTTCCCATGAACTGAAAACGCCCATTACGATTATCAAGGGACAGCTTCAAGGTATGCTCTATCAGGTGGGACGCTATAAAGACAGGGAAACATATCTTGCCAGGTCTTTAGAGGTTACTGACACTTTAGAAAAAATGGTACAGGAGGTATTGACAATATCCCGATTAGACACACCGGGATATACCTGTAAAAAATGCAGTACCAATCTTAGTGATTTGATAAACAGCAGACTTACAGCATATGAAGATTTATTGATACAAAAAGATTTGACGCTTAAAAAAGCCGTATCTCCAGAGGTTTACATTTCAGGAGATATGCAGTTACTCCAAAAAGTATTGGATAATCTATTAGGAAATGCGGCTGCATATTCAGGAGCCGGAAACCAGATAATTGTAAAGCTGTGGAAGGAAACTGAAAAAACCAGCCTCACGATTGAGAATACGGGCGTACACATTCCAGCCGGGGATATTCCTAAACTGTTTGAAGCATTTTACAGGGTAGATCCATCGCGGAACCGGCAGACCGGAGGCACTGGGTTAGGCCTATATATTGTAAAAACAATTCTTGACTTGCACGGAGCAGAAATCAAAATTGCCAATACCGCTCAAGGTGTTATTGTTTCCGTACAATTTTAAGAAATACCTTAAAGGGGACAGGCTTTTGGGCCCGCCCCTTTTCTTATCTCCATAGAAAAAACATATTCATTACAATATCAATTCAAGCTATGTCATTATTCTTAATTTGTACCCAGGAAAACAACAAAAACAGTTGTTCGCAGAAAGGAGTTTCTATATATGAAGAAATATTTACTGATTATTCTTGCCGCCCTTTTATCCGTGAGTGTACTTACGTGGTATACCAGAAGAAGAAATCCTCCGGAGCAAAACAACGTATCAGACACCCGTATCCCTGTCACTGCGCCGGAACCGGGGAAAATGCCGGATCATTCCTTTAGCAGGGAGGACTATCAAAGGCTGCTGGCTTTGCGGCTGGACGGTTACGAAGACATGACAGTTTCTGATTTTCAAATGCAGGTCTGGGAACTGACAGACACAGCAGAATACAGGGATTTACTGGAGCGCTTTACACAAAGTAAAACTCTGTTTGAATGGAAGGACACGGATGAAACAGCCTCTTTCCTGTTTTATGTGCTGGAACCGCTGACCGCGGAAAAATGGCGGTCGAGAGATTACAGCGGATATGCAGATTCCGGATTTTCCCATACAAAAGATCATGCTATGCTGGAATACGTTTTTACACTGACGATTTTAAGTCCGGACACGCTCACCATCCGGGATTACAACTCAACACGTTTAAACATAATAAGCGGTATGCAGGACATAATAAAATCTAAAACAAGAGAAGAATTGCAGGACGAGAATGCAGATTCTATGCTGGCTGCCCTTCAAACCGATACAGACAATCTTATTGAGCAATTACAAACAGAAAAAATCGGTATTTCTATTGACTACGCATATTTTCCTTTATCTGCGCAAAATATCAATAATGAAAATAAACGGCCTCAAGACAGCGGCGCACAGGAAACGCGCAGCTATTCAAACGGTACTGAAGAAGATTATCGTTCCCTGCTTACTTTGAAAACAGCAAATTATCAGAAAATACCGCTTATGGATTTTAACAATGCTTTATTGGAATGGACCAATGAGAACCACGAAAGAATGGAAAGAATCAGCGAGGATACCGGCTGGAATGATTTCCAGGTCATTTTAAATAATGAGGAACTTTCCTTTGTGAAATTCACTGTATTTCTGTCAGGTATGGAAAACGGAAAGGCAATCCAAAGTGTTTTCACCGGACAGCCAACCAGCCCTTACTATGGTGAAGAGCTCCCGCAAAGGACCACAGAGGAAAATGGCACTGCCGCGTGGTGCAGCCTATATTATCAATTTTCTTACAGCATTTCAGATACAGAGACAATTACAGTGGGAGAACGTGACCGCCAGATTAAGGGTATGATAAATGCCGTAGAAACATTTTGGAATGATACAGATCTTGAGAGTATGCTGAAAATGAATAAAAACGATATCGTGAAAGAACTTCAAAAAATTGCAGCAGCACACAGCTCCAGCCATATAACAATTACAATTAACGAAAAACAGGTACATTTCGAGTGCATGGACGAAAGAAAAATTCCTGCTTGACATTCTTATGGATACAGGATAAGATAAGAATACGCCAATTTTAGCCGGCGTATACCTTTCATGTTTTCGGGCTTGTAAAGGTTTCGACGGGGGTTTTGAAATTGAGGCAGCCATTCGAAGGGACCGCGTTAAGGTGCAAAATTAAAATTAAACGCTGAAGATAATTTAGCAATCGCTGCCTAATGGCAGCTGTCTGACACAGAGCACCTGCACTTTGTGAGCCAGGCATCGACTATGCAGGAAACGACACATGCTAAGCTTTGCACATGTGGGCGTATTATGAAGCTACTGAAGCTGTAAGCCTGCCGGTTGGCGTAGAGCGGAGGGAATGTCAAAGAAACGGCTGTAATGGGAGATACCGCAATGGACGGGCTTTCGGACAGGGGTTCGATTCCCCTCAGGTCCACTGAAAAAGACTGCCGTGCTTTCAATCATTTTGCTGAAAGCACGGCAGCCTTTTTATTTTCGTAAAATGTTTTTATCTAATACAGGTTTTTCACCTTAAAATCCTTCTCTGCTTCTCTGCGCATATCCTTTTTGGCAATATCCGCCCGTTTATCATAAAGCTTCTTGCCCCTCGCCAGGCCAACCTCTACTTTTACCAGGCTTCCCTTAAAATAGATTTTAAGAGGCACCAGTGTATAGCCTTTTTCTGCAATTTTTCCCGCCATCTTATGAATCTCCCACCGGTGCATCAGAAGCTTTTTCACACGCAGCGGATCCTTGTTAAAAATGTTTCCTTTTTCATAAGGGCTGATATGCATTCCATAGATAAAAACCTCGCCTTTTTCAATGCGGATAAAGGATTCCTTGATGCTGCATTTTCCCATGCGCATAGATTTCACTTCTGTACCATGAAGGGAAATTCCTGCCTCATAGGTATCCTCTATA
This sequence comes from uncultured Lachnospiraceae bacterium, assembly GCA_910585465.1. Classification (GTDB taxonomy): domain Bacteria; phylum Bacillota; class Clostridia; order Lachnospirales; family Lachnospiraceae; genus Hominiventricola. The sequence continues at coordinate 14,032 of CAJUEW010000001.1, forward strand.
AAATAATCATGATATGCCTTTTTATTGTTCGCAATCAGTTTCACACTCTCTTTTGCCATATTTTCCTCATTCTTCCATTGCTTCCACCAGCTCAAAATCAACTGTCCGGGTCATTTTATCCGCTCCTGTCACCCGGATTCTTACGGTTTCTCCCAGTTTATAGGTTTTTCCGGTATGAACTCCGACTATCTCATATGCACTTTCATTATACTCAAAATAATCCTCCTGTAAAGAGGTGATATGCACCAAACCTTCGACGGTATTCGGCAGCTCCACATAAATCCCCCATGCGCTTACTCCCGAAATAACACCGTCAAACTCTTCCTGCAGATGTCCGATCATATACTCTACCTTTTTAAGCTTAATCGTTTCCCGTTCCGCCTCGTCCGCTTTCCTCTCCCGTTCGCTGGACTGCTTTGCCACATCACTCAGAATCCTCTGATAGTGCTCCAGCTTCTCCCTGCTCATTCTTCCCCTCAGTGTATCTTTAATAATCCGGTGAATCTGAAGATCCGGATATCGGCGGATGGGAGATGTAAAGTGACAGTAATATTTTGCCGCCAGGCCAAAATGTCCGGTACATTCCGCCGTATACTTTGCCTGCTTCATAGACCGAAGAGTCAGACGGCTGATAAGTGCCTCCTCGGGCGTACCCTCCAGCTTTTCCAAAAGCTTCTGGAGCTCTTTTGGATGAACTTCATCATCCTTGAACCGGATTGTATATCCAAAATTGTTAATAAATGTGGAGAGCTTCCGCATCCGGTCCGGATCCGGATTGTCATGCGTCCGGTAGATAAACGGGAGCTCCTGCCAGAAATAATCTTCCGCCACAGTCTCATTGGCAATCAGCATAAAATCTTCAATAAGCTTTGTGGCAGTATTCCGATCATATGGTTTGATCTCCACCGGATGTCCTTTCTCATTCAGTATGATCTTTGTTTCAGGAAAGTCAAAGTCAATAGAACCGCGCTTTTTTCTCCTTTTTCTTAAAATAAAAGCCAGCTTTTGCATTTCCCGGAACATGGGAACAAGCTCTTCATACTCTGCGATCTCTTCTGGATCATTTTCCTCCAGAATCTTTTTTACACTGGTGTAGGTCATCCGGCGATCCACATGAATAACTGTTTCCGCAATCACATGGTCTATCACTGTTCCCCGGGGATTTACCGTCATAATGCAGCTCAGGGCCAGACGATCCTGTCCCGCGTTCAGGGAACAGATGCCGTTGGACAATCTTCTTGGCAGCATAGGAATCACACGGTCTACAAGGTAAACGGAAGTTCCCCTCTTCAGTGCCTCCCGATCCATGGCGCTTCGCTCCTGTACATAGTTCGCCACATCCGCAATGTGTACGCCCAGCACATAGTTTTCCCCCTCTCTGACAAGGGAAACTGCATCATCCAAATCCTTTGCATCCTCACCATCAATGGTCACCATCTGTACCTTCCGCAGATCCAGCCGGCCCTGCATGTCCGCTTCACTGATCTGATCCGGCGTGCGTTCTGCCTGTTTCATAACCTTTTCCGGAAATTCTGTCGGCAAATCACAGTCCTTCACAATGGACAGTACATCTACTCCCGGATCACTGATATGTCCCAGAATCTCGGTGATCCTTCCCTCCGGATTTCTCTGCTCTGTTCCGTAATCTGTCAGAAGCACCACTACCTTGTGGCCGTTCATGGCGCCTTTGGAATGCTCCTTCGGAATAAAAATATCTCTCGTATACCGGGCATTATCAGGAATTACAAATCCAAAGCTTTTGCTCTCCTGGTAGATACCTACAATCTGAGGCGTCCCTCTTGTCAGAATCCGCGTCACTGCCCCTTCCGGACGTTTTCTGCTCTGCTCCGGCTTTAAAAGCACCTGCACCACATCCTGATGCATTGCGCCATGAATATTATCTTCACTGATAAAAATATCCTGCTCCATCCCCTCCACTGTCACAAAACCAAAGCCCCTGGCATGGACCGTCAATACGCCTGTCAGAAATTTTCCTCTGCTTTTACTGTATTTTCCTTTCTGGGAAACCTCTATCTTCCCCTCCAGCAAAAGCGCATCCAGCACCTCCTGAAGCTCTTCCCGCTGTTCCTTGGGAATCTCCATAAAAACCGCCAGCTCTTTAATCTTCATAGGAACGTAAAAATCACTGTTTATAAGCTCGTATATCGTCTTTTTTCTTTTCTTCAACTGTTCTTCAGTCACCTAATCACCTCACTTCTCAAATATGCTGTCCTTTTTCCTGAATTACAAAGAAAAAGCACCCCTGCCTATTACAAGAGTGCCCAAAACCCTGTCTGATTAAAATCCCAGGTTTAAAATTACCGCAAGTACAAAGAATGCGACTGCCAGTGCAATCGTCCCCTTTACAAGATTTCCTTCCATAGAACGTCCTTTATTCTTGCCCCAGTAACTCTCTGCGCCTGCAATCGCGCCAAGACCTGCGGATTTACCCTCTTGAAGCAGTACTAATACAATCGATATGATACATACCAAAACGAAAATAACGGTAAGAATTGTTCTTAAAATTCCCATATTCACACCTCCTATATGTCAAACAGGTATATTTTAGCATAGAAATCCGGCAGTTTCAAGCCATATTTGGCTTGAGTTTCTGCAAAATGTAGTTTTTAAGGTCAAACAACTCCCTCAGGAAATAAAATACAGACAGCATATGGCTTCAGACAGGCATCCTCAAATGTCCGCATCTGAAGGCATATGCTGCCTGCAGAACGCTGTTTACAGCACTTTTCCCAGAAAGCTTTTCAGTCTTTCATTTTTCGGATTCGTAAAGAACTCTTCAGGATTATTCTGCTCTATCAGAATCCCTTCATCCAGAAATACAACCTGATCTGCCACCTCTTTGGCAAATCCCATTTCGTGAGTTACCACTGCCATAGTCATATCCTCTCCTGCCAGATCCTTCATAACCTGAAGCACCTCTCCTACCATCTCCGGATCCAGCGCGGAAGTCGGCTCATCAAAAAGCATCACCTCCGGCTGCATACACAGAGCGCGTACAATGGCAATACGCTGCTTCTGTCCTCCGGACAGCTGACTTGGGTACGCGTGCGCACGATCCGCAAGACCCACACGGCCCAAGAGCTCCATGGCATAACGCTCTGCCTCTTCCCTGGACTTTTTCAGAAGCTTTTCCGGACCAATCGTCATATTTTTCAGAATATCCATATGCGGGAACAGATTAAAATGCTGAAATACCATTCCCATACTCTGACGGTGCAGGTTAATATCCACCTTTCTGTCCGTAATATCCACACCTCTGAAATAAATATGTCCTCCTGTCGGAACCTCCAGAAGGTTCAGACAGCGCAGAAAGGTGCTTTTACCCGAACCGGAAGGACCGATAATCACCACCACTTCGCCTCTGTGAATCTCCAGATTAATCCCTTTTAATACTTCCTTGCCCGAAAAGCTTTTCCGGACATCCTCGGCACGGATCAACACTTTATCGTTCACTCTGATTCAGCCTCCTTTCCAACAACGATACCAGCTTGGTAAAGACAAGAACCAGAGTCAGGTAAATCAACGCCACGCCAATCAGAGGCATAAAAGCGTCATAAGTACGGCTTCTTATAATATCTCCGCCCTTTGTCAGATCCTGCAGAGCGATATATCCGGATATGGATGTCTCTTTCAGGAGCACAATAAACTCATTGCCAAGCGCCGGAAGCACATTTTTAAATGCCTGCGGCAGAATGATATACCACATAGTCTGTGCATAACCAAAGCCGATGCTTCTGCCTGCCTCCAGCTGTCCGATGTCGATGGACATAATACCTGCACGGCAGATTTCCGCCACATATGCGCCGGAATTCACTCCGAAGGCAAGCACTGCCACAAGCACCTTACTGATATTGACAGAACCAAAAATAACAAAGTAGGTAATCAGCAGCTGCACAACCGCCGGCGTGCCCCGTATTACGGTCAGGTAAATCTGGCATAAAAAATTCAAAACCCGGAATTTGCCTGTGCGGTCATGGGTGGATCTGATAATCGCAACGATAAATCCAAGCAGAATCCCCAGAAGCGTCGCAAAAAACGTCACCTCCAGAGTAATTTTCAGTCCATCCCACATATACAGCCAGCGGTTCTCCTGAATAAAATTTTGATAAAAGCGTTCCTGAAAATTTCCCATAAATTATCCTTTGCTTACTAAAGAGAGCAGATTACTCTGCGGTAATATATTTATCAATAATACCCTGAATCGTTCCGTCAGCAGTCAGCTCATCCAGTGCTGCATTGATTTTTTCAAGAAGCTCTTCATTATCCTTTGCAAGGGCAATCGCATATGCCTCTGTAACAAACTCTTCCTCCAGAATTTTTAATCCTTCTGCTTTGGATACAAACTGTTTTGCAGGCTCATTATCAATAATAACCGCATCAATCTTGCCGGTAGTCAGCGCCTGAACCGCATCCATTCCCTTGTTGTACTGCTCAATACTGGCGTTCTCGATATCTGACGCAAAAATATCGCCGGTGGTACCCAGCTGAACGCCGATGGTTTTGCCTGACAGGTCATCCTTTCCCGCAATTTCACTGCCTTCCTGAACAATGATTACCTGGGTGGCTGTTGTATAAGGCTTGGTAAAGCTTACATTGGCCAGACGATCCTCAGTCACAGTCATACCTGCCACACCCATATCTGCTTTTCCGGAATTAACAGCCGGAATAATGGAGTCAAACTCCATATCCTCCACCTTCAGCTCCATGCCAAGCTTCTCTGCAACCGCATTTGCCATCTCTACGTCAATACCGACGATCTGATCTCCTTCATAATATTCATACGGTTCAAAATAAGCATTGGTAGCCATTATCAATGTGCCGCCCGCGCTCTCCTCTGATGCTTCTTTCTCCCCTTCTTCTGTGTCGGCAGGAGCCTCCTCCTCAGTCTCCCCGTTTGCTGCTTCCGTTTCCGCCGGTGCCTCTGCCGCTGTTTCCTTGCTTCCGCATCCTGCCATCATAGCCGCCGTCATAGCCGCGCATAACATAATTCCAACAACTTTCTTTTTCATAATAATTCTCCTCTATTTTTCTTGATTGCCGGACTGTCCGGCGGTTCACAGAGAACCTATTGACATATTATAAAACAAACTGCCATGATTGCAAGCTTTTTTTCGTTTTTTTCTGTATATTTGTGCATTTTTCATGAATAAATTTTCATATAATTAGTTGATCTGATATTCCTGATATACCTCTGCATCCAGGTTCTTCCAGGTAAATCTCCCGTCCTCGCAAACCATATAGCTATGGGCACTGCCTTCCTTCGGAATAGAAACAGACCCTGGATTCATATATATATAATCCTCATGCTCCCGGCATACCGGAACATGCGTATGACCATGCAGCAGGACATCCCCCTTTTTCAGCATTGGAAGATTTTTTTCATTAAATACATGTCCATGGGTCAGAAAAATCATATGTCCCTTTTCATACCAGAAGCCATACTCGGCCAGAATCGGAAATTCCAGCACCATTTGATCCACCTCTGTGTCACAGTTGCCCCGGACGCTGAGCAGTTCTTTTTTACGGGCATTCAGCATGGAAATAACCTCCTTGGGCGCGTATTCCCGAGGAAGATCGTTGCGGGGGCCGTGATACAGGATATCCCCCAGCAAAATCAGCTTCTCTGCCCCTTCCTTTTCATAAGCTTCCAGCAATTTTCTGCAAAAATATGCAGAACCATGAATATCAGATGCAATCAGCAGTTTCATATAATTCCTCCATCTGTGCAATATTTCTACGTAGCTTCTCCTCCTGCTCTCTTTGCTCCATAAGCCTTGAAAGCTCCGGTCTTGTAAATCCTAAATCCTGAAAATCTCCATGATTTTTAATTCCATGAAGCCAGTCCGAAAGCTCCAAATCTTCTCCGAAGGCTTCCAAAAGAAAGTCAGTAATGCGGTTCAGGAAATCCAGCAGCTCCGCCCGACTGCTTCTAAGTCTCTCCGCTTCCTCCTGCAGCCCGGCTGACGGCACATACTCTTCTTGCGTCCCGCTGCATTCAGACAGCTCCTTCAATATCTCCGGACGACTGGCTCCGAAAAAAAGCTTTTGAAGCCATTCATCCACTCCCCTCTCTATCCGTTCCTCCCACGGCTTCAAAAGATCATTTTCCTTTTTTATCCGGATGGCATGAGCGCGTCTTTCCAGAAAGCCCTCCGGATTCTTCGAGTCTGTTTGTCTCATATAAGAAGCAAGCTGATTGAGAACTTCTTTTTTCCGCTCACAGGATTTTTTAAAGGTCCCATATGCGGTCATCCGCCCGGACGCTGCCGCAAGTATATGCCGGACAAACATACACCGCACATCGCCCGGCGCGGACATCAGGCGGACTTTAAGCTCTCCCTGGGCCTCTCCGGACAGCTTTCCTTCCGCCAGCTCAGGAATCTGATAGACTCCAAGATAGGTTCTGTAAAGCTGGTAATAGGCTGCGAAATCCGATGCCGCTTTCGGTATTCTAAGAAACTCTTCCATAAAGCTTCTGTCTGCGGGAAAACCCTGCCGCTCATACTCTGTAAGCAGCACAGACAAATCCTCCCAGCCTCTTGCCGTAACAAATTCCCGCTTATCATGGGTCAGTGTCACCTGATAAAAGTGCTCCGGATGCAGCTCCAGATAAGATAAGACTGCCGGATGGATACCTCTGGACAGCGCATAAGCCTTCCAGACCTCAAAATCCGCCTCTACCTCCAGAATCCTCACCCGATCTAAAGCCGCCATATCCAGCTCCCTTACGGAACGGTTGCACTCCGGCGGGTTTCCCGCTGCCACAATTACCCAGCCCTCCGGCACTTTATGGTTTCCGAAGGTCTTATACTGAAGAAACTGAAGCATCGTCGGAGCAAGCGTCTCTGATACGCAGTTGATCTCATCGATAAACAGAATCCCTTCCCGATGCCCGGTGCGCTCCTGATATTCATAAATAGAGCCCACAATCTCGCTCATTGTATACTCTGTCATCGTACATTCTCTGCCGTCAAACTGCTTTTTCACAAGCTGGGGCAGCCCCACCGCACTCTGCCTGGTATGATGGGTAATTGTATAGGCTACCAGCCCCACCCTGCATTCCTCCGCCGCCTGCTCCATAATCGCAGTTTTACCGATCCCCGGCGGCCCCATCAGAAGCACCGGGCGCTGGCGTACTGCCGGTATGCAAAAGCATCCATAGTCATCCTTTGCCGTATAAGCGCATACGGTCCGGATAATTTCTTCCTTTGCCTCCTGTATATTCATATCTTTGTCTCCAATTCTCTGTCCAGGGTCAGTGTCAGCGCCCAGTCCGGCGCCCTTCCCTTTCTAAGTTTTTCGTTTAAAAATACAAAAGCAGTCTCATAATCCGGCTTATGATCCGGATAAATACCGTCTCCGTCCGTAAAATAAAGGAGTCCCTTCAGATGTCTGAGCTCTCCCTCATGAAGCATCCGTTCCACCAGCCGGAACACAGGGGTAAAATCCGTATCTCCATGCCCTTTCACGGTCATATGCTCCAGATAATCCTTCCATTCCTCCTGACACGTCACACAGACATGCTCCTGTATCAGGCAGTCGCACTGAATCAGATGAATCCTCATATCCCTGAAAAAATTGTCTTTCTCCTGAAAAATCTCCCATGTTTCATTAAGGAACTGCCGCACTACCTCCCCGGAACAGGACCCGGAAGTATCAATCGCAATTACGAACTCCTGAAGCTTGTGCAGCTCCCGGTATTCCAGAGGCTCTAACAGCACCAGATTTTCGTACATCCGCCTGCTGTAATCATACGGGATATAATCAAAGCTGTCCATATCCAGACAAAGCTCCTCCTGGCTCACTGCAAACTGCTTCAGGAAACGCCGGTAATCATATCCTCTCTCCTTTTCCAGCACTACCTGCTCCTCCTGCGTGCCAAAGCTTCCGCCTGCCTGCCGTCTGTGCTCCTCCTGACGAAGCTCAAGCTGTTCAAATACCGTCCGCCACCGGTGAACCGCCTCTGTCATCCGGCGCAGCTCCTCCGCCGGAACCAGCTTCCTGCCGCCTGGATCAGGGGAGCCCGGATCCGCTTTTCCTCTCCAGAACTCGTGATTATCCATGCGGAATATCCTTTCCAGTTCCCTCAGGGAATCCTTGTCCATCCCCATAAGCCAGTCCGCCACGGAGCTTTCATAAGGCGCGACTCCCGCAGTCTGAATGCCCCGGTAGCACCGCCCCCGTCTGTCCGGTATGGGCCAGTCAAATCCTTTTATATGCATCCGGTCTATCCGGTATTCCGTCACCAAATCACAGGCCAGCCACCAGATCTGCTCCGGATACCGCGCCCCCCGCAGCCTGTGAAGATACAGTCCGTGCAGAACCAGATGCAGGTATTTTCTCTGCAGCTCCTCTGCTTTTTCAGAAAATAATTTCAATATCTCATCTGCATTCCAGTACAAGAGCTCTGCATCCGTACCGGAGGGCTGATCCGTCCATGTATGACTCTGTATGGAAAGAGCCGCGCTCAGGGCAGAAAGTTTTTCCTGAAGCCGGAATCTGGCAAGCTTTACGGCCCTTTCCGCCAATATTATTTTTCTCTCTTCCGGCATCTGCGGTCCGCCTTTCTTTTTACATTCTCCCTTTTACTCCTGTTTGTATCAGCTTCCGATTTACTGTTCTGATTATAGCACGGTCCACTCTGGGTTTCAAACTGAAATCAGTGAAACCGTTGGTACCCAAATTTAAGAGGTTTTTACAAACTTGCAAATTTTTCCCCCCTGTGTTATGCTGACTGTAGTATCAGCACGCAGCAGCGGCGACGACGGAAGGGAGGAAACAGCATATGAAAATGCAGGAATCGCCAGAGGATTATCTGGAGGCTGTCCTCGTTCTTTCCAGAGAACTGGGAAATGTGCGCTCCATCGATGTGGCAAATCATCTCGGCTACAGCAAGCCCAGCATCAGCGTTGCCATGAAACGGCTTCGGGAAAACGGCTATGTGGCCCAGGACGACAATGGTTATCTGATTCTGACCGGCTCCGGACTTTCCATTGCACTGAAAATCTATGAACGGCATATGGTCCTCTCCCAGTTCCTAATCTCTATCGGAGTCAATGAAGAAACTGCCAAAAAGGACGCCTGCCGTATGGAACATGTGATCAGTGACGAAACCTTTGAAAAACTTAAGCAGCTGCCCCGGTAGCTGCTGTTTTTTTGCTCTTCTGTTTTTACCGGTGATTGTTAACTTATATTTGACACAGGTTAACTACTCAGCTATAATAAAGAGCATACTGAAAAAGGAGAAAAAATATTATGAAAAACAATACCTTGTCTGTACCGGAAATCGCCATGACCGGCATGTTTACTGCTGTACTTGCCGTTTTGTCCATCCTTCAGATTCCAATGCCGTCCGGCGTACCGATTACTCTTCAGACCTTCGCCGTTGCCCTCTGCGGATATGTACTCGGAGCCAGAAAAGGACTCCTCAGCGTTGCGCTGTACCTGCTGATCGGCTTTATGGGACTTCCTGTCTTTACCGGAATGACCTCCGGCATCGGTAAGCTTTTCGGATTTACCGGAGGCTTTCTGTACGGCTTTTTATTTCTTGTATTTTTCTGCGGAGCCGGAATCCGTATACAGAAAAAAAGAACGGCAGTCCTTCTGGGAATCGCCGGTCTTCTGATCTGCCATATTTTAGGAGCTCTCCATTACTCTTTCATTGCAGGCTCCGGTTTCCTGCAGGCATTTTTTATGGTATCCCTGCCCTATCTGCCGAAAGATATCCTGTCCGTCATCGGCGCTTATGCGGCAACTCTGGCACTTAGCAAGTCTCTGGCACGGGCAGGTATTGCTTTATAAGCTGCTCAAATGCAGCTGCTGTCACTTTACTGCATGAATAATAAAATTCAGTATTAACCGGTGTCCATTGTCCAGCAGCTGCTCATTTGTCACCATACTGTCCACATCTGACACGCCAAGCAGCTCCAGCGTATGTACATCCCATACCGGACGAAGCTCCTTTGCCATTGGAAGGGATTCCCCAATCCGGTCAATGGGACTGGCACATACGCCCTGCATATGCTTGTGCTCCCAGCGGGAACGGTCTCCGTAATCCGCATCTCTTACATAATAGTAAAAATTACCGTCACAGTTTATAAGGCTGCCTCCGTCTTTTAAAACCCTCAGCCATTCTTCATACGCGCGTCTCGGATCCTCCAGATTCCACAGCACATTGCGGCTGATCACAACATCAAAGGAGCCAGCCTCAAAAGTCAGGTTCTGCGCGTCCATTTTCCGGAAATCCACAGGCACATCATAGAAATCTGCATTTTTCTTCGCCTCTGCCAGCATATTTTCCGTATAATCAACAGCCGTCACCTCATAGCCCATCTGAGCCAGCAGGATGGAAAAAAAGCCGGGACCACATCCAATGTCCAGCACCCTGCGGTACCCCTTTCCGTCTAATGCACCATGCAGTTTTTCCTTCCAATAACTTCTGCTGCTTCCTTCTAATTCCTCCCGGTTGCTCAGCGTATATCCTTCCGCCCTTTTGTTCCAGTACTGGCGGATTTTTTCCAGTTGTCTGCTCATTTTTCTGTTCACTCCGATTTTCACTCTCCGTCATACAATAACGGGTAATTCTTATCAGAAATTATACCTTTTTGTTATATCTTTCACAAGCCTCCCGGGGGGTTATTTCTTCGGATATCGCCTCTGTTTTTAGAGGCAAAATCCATACAGTGGGCCGTAAAATAATATTCCGGATGTCCCATAGGCGCAGTTACAAATGCACTTGCATAAATATCCCGGTCTGTTGATTCGGTGTCAAAATGAAAAGAATGTTAAATTTTACTATCAATCTCAATTAAAAGGGCTTCCGACCACCAAAAGTGTACCGAAAACCCATTCCAAAGAAATTCTCTATGCTACTGATAAAAGCTCTCATCCTCCGCATCCCACTTGTAACCAATTTGCTCCGCGATCCGACAGGCCACATCATAATCTGCATAATCCGCCACAAGACTAAGTGCCAAGGCAATCCCTGTCATAGTACTGGATGAGGAATAGAATTTTCCGTCCGCCACCCACCCGGCTCCTTTAACAATGGAAACACCTGCCGTGAACATCCGTTTCCAGTTGGCATCCACCCTGCAGTCTGCAATCTTACGCCGAAACAAAATCCCTGTCTGTGCCGGAATAGCAGAACCATTTGCCACCATCATACAGACCCCCGACCGTTCCACAGCCTTCTTGATCACGCTCAGACTCTCAGAGTCCTGATACAAAATCCGTCTGGCACCTCTTCCCCCAGGTATCACAAGGATTCCATGAACCTCATCTGGCTCTAGCAGTTCTGTCCATACCTTGATTCCTTGCATACTGTTCACAATATTCCCTGTCAGCGACAAATAATTGATATGAAAATGTTCCGGTGCCCTGCCAAAAATCTCTGCCGCTCCAAATGCATCCATGGAATCAAAATCATCAAATAATAAAATATTCACTTCCATGATCTGTTCCCCCTTTTATAATCCCGGTTTAATTACACCATATCATACACGTAAAGGTTCCACAACCCCGGTAGGAGGATATTTTACAGACATAAAAAGCTGCTTCATGGCAGCCTTTTATGATTTGATAGAGTATTTATTTGGATTTTTATATAGGAGCATTGTTAAGTTCTGATAAAACTTTACCATAGATGAAATATTATCACAAGCCGGGTAAGGGGATATTTTCACATTTCGTTTTTTTATAGCTATATTCTGTTTTAAAATACCTGACATCCTCATCTTTTCTTTATTCTCCAAAAATTTCCGGATAAAAATTTTCCGCCGTAGTCTCCACCGCATATGCCATACGATTACCTGGAAGAACACTTTCCAGTGTAACCACAGCAAACCATAAAGCTCTATATGAGTAACTGCTTCTTTCTCACTGTAGGAATAGGTAAGGTTTTCTACCTGGAATCCCGCCAAGCAAAATCTTTGCAGTCGCCTCCGGCGTCACAGAAACTAATAGACTATCCTGTTGCCATATTTTCTTCTTGATTATACATTCTGTACTGCTTCCAGCGCCTTTGCGAACAGTTCATTCGCTCTCATGAATACTTTTACACCCTCTGCAATCCAGTCAGCTGCCTCTTCCTTTCCCATAGAACGAAGCTTCTCTCCCATATCCGCAAGTTCCTCCGCATGGTGACGGTTATGATCTGTCATGTAATCAAGCAGCACTGTTACCTCTTCCTTGCTCTCCTGCCCTTCTCCATGGATATGAGAATGACTGTGCACATGTTCATGCGTATGGGTATGGACGATGCCATCATGTGTATGTTCATGCGTATGATGATGTACATGAGTATGTTCATGTTCAAACTGTTCCTTATGTTGTTCCATTTTCGTTTCCTCCATAAAATGTTTAGTAATAAAACGTATTATACTTTTATCAGACAGCTTCTTATAAACCGTCTAATAGAAGAATATTTCCAGTAATTTGAATCTCCCTTCTTCAAACATAAAACAGGCAAACACCCCTGTTTAAAGGCTGTTTGCCGTTCTGTTTTATGCCCTTTTTAATCGCAGCTTACCAGATCAGTTCTTATCCAGATCTGCGGTAATCTCATAATAATCACAGGGATGTGCAATAAGCCCTGTAACGCCTTCTCCGGATACTATGGACATTTTTAAATGTGATGCAAAGATAAATCCGTTGTCATCCAGAATCGTCTGCACCATCTGCGTCGCCAGCTTTGCACGCTCTGCCTTGTCAAAGGTCCGGCTCATCTGCGCCTCCAGCGCCTCCAGCTGATCGCTGTGATAGCCGCCGCGGTTCTTGGAGGAAGCGTCCAGACAGTGGGTCGTGAAGAAGAACTCCGGATCTCCGGTAGGTGCGGTCACAAATGCACTGGCATAGATATCCCAGTCTCCGCTGGCGATGAAATCCAGATGGTTCGCCGTACAGTTCACCTGAATGTCGATACCAATCTCCTTCATGGACGCCTGAACGCTCTCTGCCAGCAGTGGAAGCTCCTGACGGCTCGGATAGGTCAGCCAGCGAAGCGTCAGCTTCTGCCCGTTCTTGTCCACATAACCGTCTCCATCCGTATCTGTCCAACCTGCTTCTGCAAGAAGCGCTTTTGACGCTTCCAGATTAAATTCCTGTGCAGTCACAGTACTGTCCCCATAGGCGAAGCTTGCCGGGAACGGACCCACTGCCGGGCTGCCGTTTCCATTCATAAGGACTTTGGTAAAATTTTCACGATCAATTGCGCCTGCGATGGCTTTCCTTACATTAGCATCCTGAAGCGCCTCTGTTTCATAATTCATCGCCCCAAAAAAGGAACGGGAAGTCTCACAGGATGAGATGCTGTAGGGTGCACTCTCAAACAGCGGCAGGCTTGCATACGGAAGCCCATAAGCGCCGTCCAGCTCTCCTGACTGCATGGCCATGGTCATGGTATCTCCGTCCGAAATCGTCTGTACATATATCGTGTCCAGCTTTGGCATGCCGTTCCAGTAATTCTCGTTCTTTACCAGAGTAAGCCCCTTATCTGTCTCCACCTTTGTCGCCATGTACGGACCAGTGCCGGATACATTGCCGTCCTCTGTAATTCCTGCAGCCACATCAATAATGCATCCATACGGCTCTGCCAGATAGTTAATCAGCGCCGGAACAGATTCCTCTGTCCGGATAATCAGTGTCTGTCCCTCCGCGGTGATCTCCTGGATCTTCAGGTCTCCCCTGGCACGCTCGTGCACCTCAATCAGATGATCCAGACACTCTTTTACCGCCTGTGCGTCCATGGCACGCCCACTGGTAAAGGTCACGCCGTCCCGCAGTGTAATCTCCCATGTATTCTCATCCACATTTTCATATTCGGTTGCCAGCCAGGGTTCCGGCTCCATGGCATCGGAATATTTGAACAGCGTCTCGCCGATCGCATAACGGATACACGCCCATCCGGAATATCCGTTGTGAGGATTCACGTCGGATTCATCGTTCTCCGCGTTGAATGTGGTATCTCCATAGTAAAACACCTTCTCTCCCTCTGCTGCAGGCGCCGAACCGCCGGATGCCTCCTGCGTGCCTCCCGCCGCATCATCAGCCGGCGCAGCCCCGGCATTACCGCCGCAGCCGGCCAGAAGCCCTGCAGCCATGGTCACTGCCAGCAGTGACACACCCAGTTTTTTCCGTAAACCTTTTTTCTTCATTTTCCAATCCTGCCTCCAGTATTTCCATATATATTTATCTAAAAGACCGAGTCCACCAGTATCTTTGTGTACTCCTCTTTGGGATGCTGAATCACTTCATCAGGGATTCCCTTTTCCACAATCTGCCCCTGATACATGACCAGTACCCGGTCACAGAGCGCCTGTACCAACGCCAGATCGTGGCAGATCAGAAGCAGCGAGAGTCCCCTCTCCTTCTGAAGCTTCTTTAAAAGCTCCACAATCTGTTCCTGTACGGTTACATCCAGCGCGCTGGTCGCTTCGTCACAGATAATCAGTTTCGGTTCCGGCGCTAAAGCTCTAGCAATGGCTGCTCTCTGACACTGTCCCCCGCTGACTTCGTGGGGATAACGGGAAGCAAATTTCCGGTCAAGCTCCACCATGTCCAGAAGCTCATACATCCGCTCCTTTGCCTGAGTCCTGCTCATCCCCTGATTGCGCATGCTCTCCATGATCCCGTCTCCCAGAGAACACCTGGGATCAAAGGAATCCTGCGGCGTCTGAAAGACCATCTGAATCTTCCGGTACAGCTCCCTTTCTTTTTTCCCTTTCAGAAACAACGTCTCCTCTCCGTTCAGAAGTACACTGCCTGTATCCGGCGCTGTCAGATGCGTGATGATCTTCGCCGTAGTGCTTTTTCCGCAGCCGCTCTCCCCCACCAGTCCCAGACATTCTCCTCTCTGTACGTCAAAACTGATGTTATTTACCGCTGTAAAAGGGATCTTATTTTTATAAAAGGTTTTCTTCAGTTCCTTTACTTCCAGAATCTTCTCCATGGCCTCACCCTCTGTTAATGCGGAGCACGGCTCCGATCAGTTTCTTTGTATATTCTTTTTCCGGATGATGGATGATATCTCTGGTCTTCCCATATTCCACAAGCCGTCCCTGATACATGACGGCAATCTTATCCGCCATATATTCTACTACGCCGATATTATGCGTAATGATGACAATTCCTGTGTTGTACAGCTCCCGCAGCTTCATCATTTCCCGAACCACCTGCGCCTGCACGGTAACATCCAGTGCACTGGTAGGTTCATCCGCAAAGAGGAGATCCGGCTTCAGTACCATAGCCATCATGATACCAACCCGCTGATTCATACCTCCGGACAGCTCGAAGGGATAGCTGTTCAGAATCCGGTCCCCGTCCTTCAGCCGCATCTTGTCAAAGAGCTCCAGCGCCCGCTGCCGTACTTCCTCCCGGCTCACCTTCTCATGCTGGGTCACGCTCTCATAAAGCTGGTCCCCGATACTCCGAATGGGACACAGCGACGCGCCGGTATTCTGAAAAATCATGCCCATGGCAGGACCCCGCATCTGCCGAAGCTCTTCCGTCTTCGTATCTATGACATTTTTTCCTTTATAATAAATATCACCCTTTGTCACAGCGCCGCTGTTCCCCAGAAGCCCCATGGCTGCTTTGATAACCGTACTCTTTCCGCTTCCGGACTCTCCGACGATCCCCAGGATTTCACCTGGCTCCAGTTGAAAAGACACATCCTGTACCACCGGCTTTGCATCATAGCTGATCTCCACATGCTGTACATCCAGTAATGGCTGCATATGACTCACCTCTTTCTCTGTCTGGGATCCAGAATATCACGCACAGTATCCCCCGCAAGATTAAAAATCATAACCGTCAGAAAGATCGCCACACCCGGCGCCAGGATGACCCAGGGTGAGGTTTGAAGCATACTTCTTCCGTTACTCATCATGGAACCCCATTCTGCCGTTGGAGGCGCAGCGCCCAGCCCCAGGAAAGACAGGCCTGCAATCTCCATAATCATGGTTCCTATATCCAGCACGGCTGTAACCACTACGGGACCCGCAATATTCGGCACAATATGTTTGACAATCATCTTCAACGTACCGGACCCGGCCAGCTTTGCCGCCGCCATATACGGCATTGTTCGGATCGTCATAACCTGGCTCCGGGCAATTCTGGCATATTTGGGCCAGGAGATGCATGCCAGCGCAATGACTGCATTCAGGATGCCTCCGCTCATGACGCTGGCCACTGCGATGGCAAATACCATTCCCGGAAAAGCCAGGAAAATATCAGACACTCTCATAAGGAAAGAATCCAGCTTCCCTCCATGATAGCCGCAGATGATTCCAACGGCACTGCCAATCACAGTGATCACCGCCACCAGAAGCAGTGCCGAAAAGATCGTGGAGCGGGATCCCATGATCACACGGGAAAGCATGTCCCGTCCGTACCGGTCCGTGCCCAGCGGATACTCTCCGCCCGGAGGCAGCAGTGCTCTTCCCAGATCCTGCTCATAGGGATCACAGGGGACAATCTGCGGCGCGAAGATCGCCATCAAAACAACCAGCACCGCAAGCGTACCAAACACAATCATCTTTAGTTTTGTATGGTCTTTGATCAATTTCTGTTCACGCACTGTGATTTGCTTTTCTTCCATCATGCTTCCCCCTGTCCTATCCGAATCCGTGGATCCAGATAATGATAGATAATATCTGTAAAAAGGTTCACACATACATAGATGATCGCCATCCAGATCACATACACCTGAATCACCGGATAATCCCGCATGGTAATGGCGTCCACAGCCATCTTGCCGACACCATCCCACATGAAGATGGACTCCACAATGGCCGTTCCTCCAAGAAGCGAGCCGATAGAAAGTGCCAGCAGTGTCACGATCGTCAGCATGGAAGCACGCAATACGCTGAAATATAATATCCGTTTCTCACCCACACCTCTGGCTCTGGCTCCCTGCACATAATCCTTATTAAGCTCTTCCAGTACCGTCGCCCTCACCTGTCTCGTGTATTTGGACGCCATGGAAAGCGCCAGCGTCAGGGTCGGCAGGATCACGCTTTTCCACCCGGCCGTATTTCCCATGACCGGAAGCAGGTTCAGCTTCAGGGAGAAGAAATAGATCAGAAGCAGCGATACAAAAAAATTCGGAAGCGAATTCCCGATAAAACTCAAAAACCGTATCACATAATCCGTGATCTGATTCTGTTTCACTGCGGAAAAGATTCCCAGCGGTATGGATATAAAAACCGTCAGCAGAATAGATGTAACGGTCAGATAAATAGTCGCCGGAAGCTTTGATAAAAAGGTTGTAAATACAGGCTGTCCGGATACGAAGGACTCTCCCATATCTCCTCTTAAGACATTCAAAAGCCACATTACATACTGCTGCGGCAGGGGCTTGTCAAGTCCCAGTTCCGCACGGAGCACATCCTTCTCTTCCTCTGTCATCACACCGCCGGTATTGCTCTCCATCACGTCGATGGCATCAGCTGTTCCCGTATTCATCAGAAAGAAGGACAAAAGTGTGATCCCGAGCAGAATCGGGATCAGCTGAAGAAAACGCTTTGCTATG
This sequence comes from uncultured Lachnospiraceae bacterium, assembly GCA_910585465.1. Lineage (GTDB taxonomy): Bacteria > Bacillota > Clostridia > Lachnospirales > Lachnospiraceae > Hominiventricola. The sequence continues at coordinate 31,583 of CAJUEW010000001.1, forward strand.
TATTTTTTCATTCGTTTCCACCTTATTTCCTCAAGTTTCTAATTTTTATTATACAAAACATGAAATGATATACAACCCCGGTGAGGGGATTTTGGGACATTCTGTTTTATTATGCTGATATTCTATTTTATTATGCTAAAATTATTTATTTGCGCAGTTCTTTAGACAGCTGTACTTTTACCGTATTCCCGTCAAATGAGACTCTGTGATCTTCCGAAATGCTTCAAAATTCGCCTCTGGTGTAAAACCCTTCATAACACTGCTTAAAAGCTGATGATCATAAGTATTTTCATACACGCCCACTGCCAGATGATACATCTTTTAGATTCTGTAAAACAGTCAATTACGCCTGACTGTATGTCCGCAGAGCATCCTTTGATCTCGTCGAAAAGTACGGTAAGCGGAAGTACTGACAGAATCGTATCATATTCTTCCGTATTCAGAAGCTTCGACGCTCTGTTTTCCACTTCCTCTCTGGATAGATATCCTGGGCATACCGTAATATGGATTCCCTGCTGAATTTTGCTTTTATCATAATAACTGCTACGAAAGTTGTACTGGACAAAAAATAAACATACAACCCCGCCAGGGGGGTTCTATGCTCATTTCATTTTTTATAAATATATTACATATTGTTATATCCGAGCCTTTTTCTTATAAACTGCAGGAACCTGTCCGACCATTTGCCGGGCTTCCCGTCCCTTCTTCGGATATATCCAAAAATAGCCGGTTCCTCTTCTCCGTACAGTGATATCCCGGCATGTCCCAGAGCCTTTTCTCCATGGCTTAAATAATCCCCGCTGATATTTCCAAGATCCGTATTCCGAAGAAGCTCATTCATGACATAATCGCTGTTTGTCACTACAGACACCTTCATATTAGACTTTTTTTCTTTTTCCTGAATAAATAAATCCCAGTACCGGTTCAGAGTAAACTCGTCCTCATAGCATTGCACCAGCCGCACTTCTTCCATCGGAATCTCTTCTATCCGCTTTTTTTCTGCCATGGGATTATGTGCTCCAAAATACAGCATGGCTTTCGTTCTTTTCAGCTCATGAAATTCCAGATGGCTCCGCTCCAGCTTATATTGAAAGGAGGATATCTGCGGCTCCATCATATAGATAAACCCGATATCGTCCTTTTCCTCCGCGCATCTGAAAATAATATCCTCCGTACTGGCTGTTATAATACGAAAGCACACATCCTCATCCTTGTTTTCATTATAAAATTCCACAAAGCTTGCCGCCATCCAGGAGCTGGGATTACAGGAAACTAAAAGCTCCTCCCCCTTATCCATCCGGGCAAAATCCGCAAGCTGCTGCACGCTGTCAATGGCTCTGCGCGCATAATCATATATATGCCTTCCTCTTCCGGTAAGCTGAATCCCCCGGTTCTGCCGGATAAAAAGCTCAAATCCAAGCTCCTCCTCCAGAGATTTGATTACCTTGCTTACATTAGGCTGCGTTGTATACAGTGCATCCGCGGCTTTGCTGAAAGACTGCAGCTCCGCACATACAATCAGAAACTGCAGCTGTTTCATCTCAATCATAACAGACTATCCTTTTACCGCGCTGACCAGGAACATGGGCGTGGAGGCATAATTTACCTTTTCCGTCTGATCCCATACCCGTTTCCAGACCTGTTCATCCGCCTGTACTTTTCCTGCGGCATAATCTTTAAGAATCTCCAGATCCCACGCCGGACGCATAGTCCGGCTCATGGGAACCTGTCTTGCAATCTCTTCCATCGCGTCAATATCGGTACAGGTGTAATGATCTTCCACCTGAAGCGTCTCCACCTGCTTACGGTCTGCCTCATATTCTCTGCGCTTTTTCTCATCAAACAGATGATGATACCAGTTCGCATCAAAATTCAGAAGCCTTCCCCCTTCCTTCAGCACCCTCATCCATTCGGAATATGCCTTCTGCGGCTCCTCCAGATTCCAGGTCAGATTACGGGAAATCACGACATCAAACGTTCCGTCCGGAAAATCCAGCTTCTGGGCATCCATACGAAAAAAATGAATTCTGTCCGCCAGCCAGCCCGCGTTTTTCCTCGCCTGTGAAAGCATTGCCTCCGTATAATCCACAGCCGTCACATCATAGCCTTCCTTTGCCAGAAGAATCGCAAAAAAACCAGGGCCTGTTCCCACATCCAGAATCTTCAGATTCCGCTCTTTGGGCAGATGGCTTTCGATCTCCCGGAACCATACCTGATCCTGTCCTGTAGCCAGCTCATGCTGATTTACCTGAGAATAGCCTTCTGCCCTTCCTGTCCAATAATGTTCAATTTTTGATAATATCATACCCCTTACCCCCGGTTCTCTATTCCTTAGTTTCACCTTATCATAAGGTTATTTTTTTCACAAGCCGGGTGGGGGGTTATTTTTTTAATTATTTATACAGCCGGCTGTCAATCCAGACACGCCTGTTCTCTAAATTTCTGTCGGCCATTGTACATTTCCATGCTCCCTTTCTTTTTAACGGTTATCCTTTACTTGACCAAATTACTTTATTTCCAAACAACACCCTTTCAATCAGCTCTATATTGATAGAAGCTTCATAATATCCCTCATTAAAAAACGGAGACACAAGCACCTTTCGTCCGCTAATGTATAATACACTGCCATCCTGCTTATATTTCCAGCCACGAAGTGCCATTCCAGATTCTACGGTTTCTATTTGCAACTTTAAATTCTGACCGTTTACAGATGCTGTGCAATACACCTGTTCTCCGTCAATGGGTTCGCCGATAACATAGAGCTTTGCCGCAAATCCCAACACAATAACCAGCAGTACCCCGGCGATTATCACTGCACTTTTTTTATACCCAGTCTTCTTCATATAATTACCTTTCCGGTTCCTATTCTCCAACATCGTGCTTCTACTGCGCAGTTTCCCACAGCTCCATGTCTCCGGGCAAATAGTTTTCCTAATCACGACTATAAGCAAAATTGCCATGCTGTACATCAGTCAATTCTTGTAACCTTGCCTTCTCCACACCCGGCCACATTCGTGGTCTGCTTTCATGTATTTAATCCCATATGCCAGAAATCATCGGCTGTCCCATAACGCTCAAACACAAACTCATTGCCCACTTGATAGCAGGGCACATTCCTGAATTTGGATCTGCGCAATATTCAGCCTGCAATTCAGGGTACAATTATTTAAATTCCGGAGTGCAGGATTTTTGGTTTTTCACCATGTGCAACATCTCCTTTGTTCTTTCACTTGATAGTATTGGTTGTTCAACTTTTCTTGTCCACACTTATATACTAACACCAAGCGCATTGGCAACAGCAGCCTTTTTGAAAAAAGCCTTGAAAATTAAGAAATGTCAGGGTATTTGCTAGACAAATTGGAATTCATATTTCTCTGTATGCTTCAAGAATTATTTTTAAATTTTCTTCTAACGCATGTGCACCATCCAATTGAATCACTTTGAATTTAAGAGATTTTATCCAAAGTTCATGTTGTTGTAATGTACAGCCGCCGATTCCAAAATCGTATCCCGCAATTTCGTTTAAGAATTTTTGATGTTCCACATACATGTCGCCGCCTTCCAGGATACGCTCACCGAACAACTCCAATTCGCGATCATGAACACGCTTCATGCGAACTTGTGCATTCGTATGTAAATGGACAACCAACTCAAAAATATACTGTTTTCCCTCTCTCCAGACAGTATCAGCTTCTTTTACAGCTCTCTATCTTTTTCCAGATTGCAGATCCTTGTGCAGACACGCTCAAGAAGAGGCATACTGTGGCTTACTGCCAGCAGTCCAATCTCCCGGTCCTGCACCTCCTTTATGAGAAAATTCCAGATCTGGCTCTGGGTGATCAGATCCAGCATCGTGCTGATCTCGTCTGCCAGAATAAATCGTGTTCGTTTTCCCAGTGCCCTGGCAATACAGAATCTCTGCATCTCCCCGCCGGAAATCTCCGCCGGATAGCGGTTCAGCCAGTCCTCCTCGATGCCAAGTCCCCTGATAATACGTTCCTCCACCTCATCGCCCTCGGTCAGAACCGACCGCATCCGAAGCCGCGGATTCACTACCTGCTCAGGATGCTGCCAGATCATTTGTACCGGACAGTATCCCTTGTATGAGGATAGCGGACGTCCGTCCAGACATACCTCTCCCTTATCGGGCTCCTCATAGCCCGCCAATATTTTACAGAAGGTAGTCTTGCCGAACCCGCTGGGCGCAACAATACCCACTCTCTCATGACTCTCTGCCTGAAGACTGAAGTGGTCTAAAATCTGTCTTGTACCCTTCCCGTAACGAAAGGAAATATTTTTCGCTTCCAGTATCATAATTTTCTCCTAAATTGCATGCAGGCACCGGACTCTTCCTCCCCTTACGTCCCGGTAGGGAATCTCTCCCTGACATTCCGGCGAGCAGCACTCACAGCGGGGTCCAAAGGAGCAGCCCTCCGGCAGGGCCTTTACATAAGGCTGGGTTCCCTGAATAAACTGGAAACCGTTCTGGGGCAATGCCCGCCAAAGCGCGCGGGAATAAGGATGACGCAGAATCTCTTCGGACCGGAAATCTGCCGCAGCCGCATCCTCCACAGTCGTTCCGGCATAAAATACCACGACCCGGTCAGCCACCTCCAATGCCTGCTCCAGATCGTGGGTAATCAAAAGTACTCCCGCGCCTTTGTCCGCCAGTTCCCGAAAATGGCCCATCACCTTGCGTACCATATCCATATGAAGTCCCGGAGTCGGCTCGTCCGCTATGACAAGTCTTGGATTCCCCATCAACGCAGTGGATACCAGAATCCGCCGGTTCATACCCCCGGACAGCTCAAACGGATACAAATTCTGCACCTCTTCCTTCAACTCATATCCCCGGAAAATCCTGTTCAGCTTCTCTATGGAAGCTTTATCCTTTTTCCCTTTACGAATCTGCGGCCCAATCTTCATCAGCGGATCCAGAAACGCCACGCTCTGAGGCACCAGCACAATCTCGTTTCCCCGGAGCGCTTTTTTCCTCTCCTCTGTCAAAGGCTCCCCGTCATACAAAATCGTACCGCCCAGCGCCGCATTATAAGGAAGAATGCCCAGGATTCCATGGGCAAGCAGACTTTTGCCTGAACCACTGGAGCCTGCCACAGCCACTATCTCTCCTTCATGAATCGTTACGCTCAGATCCCGGATAACCGGAAGTCCTGTCTTTTTAAACCCTTTTTCATATTGCTCAAAGGACACCGTGAAATTTCGGATGTCCAGTATTACTTTTTTCTCTTTCCTGTTTTCTTCCATGACCGGCCTCCTACTTATGCGCGCTTCCGGGATCCAGCAATTTTCTTAAGCTTTCACCCGCCACATCAAAGAGAGCAACCGTAAACACCAGCAGAAGCCCCGGAAATACTGCAAGCCACCAGTTTCCCATAGTCAGGTACTTCATGCTTTCTGATAAAATGATACCGATTGCCGGTTGTTCCGGAGGCAGTCCAAATCCCAGAAACGTAATACTTGCCTCATGCAGAATCGCATGTGGAAACATTAAAATCAATCCGACCAGAAACTGCGGAAATAAGTGAGGAACCATATGCTTCCACACGATCAGAACCCGCCCCATTCCAAGCCTTTGCGCCACCTTAATATACGGTGCTTCCTTTAATTGAAGCACCTCCCCCCGAATGACCCGCGCAAGTCCTGTCCAGTGGGTAAACGCCACCCCGATAACCACGCCTTTAAACCCTTTGCCAAATGCATAGGAAATCAAAATCAGCAGCAGTATATGAGGAATACCCATTACAAGATCAATGCCCCACGTAATGAAGGAATCCACAGCCTTCCCCATGGTTGCCGCCAGGGTTCCCACGATAAAAGCGAGGACGGAGCTGACTCCTGCTGCCAGAAGCCCCATTCGGATACTCATGGACAGCCCGGTCAGAGTCCGGACGAACATATCTCTTCCAAGCCAGTCTGTTCCAAACAGGTACTGTGCGCAGGGCTCCAGATTCTTTCTGGAAAAATCCGTCGCCAATGCGCTTTCTGCATACGCCTGTCCTGCAATCGTAATGGCGGCCAGAAACAGAGCCGCTACTCCAAAAGAAAGAACCGTCAGCATTCTTCCGTTCAGACATTTCATACTCTGGCGCCTCCTCTCCGGATTCTCGGGTCAATAATACCGTAAAGAATACTGGCAGTTAAATTCCCTCCGAATACAAATACAGCGCTGATCACCGTGATTCCAAGAAGGAGCGGCACATCACTCCCAAGACCTGCAGTCACAGCCGCCTGTCCCAGTCCCGGGTAGGAAAATACCTGTTCCACCAGTACAGATCCTCCGAATATTTCACTGATAGAAGCAAACTGAAGGGTAAGCGCAGGAAGAAGTACATTACGGAGGGCATGATTTTTCACAATGCTCCAGGCGCTTTCGCCCCTTGCCCTTGCAAAAAGCACATAGTCGCTCTCCATAATATCGATCATTTTCTCTCTGGTATGAAGCACAATATTAGATATTCCGGTAATACTGAGGGTAACCGCAGGAAGAACCGCATGGCAGATCCGATCGGAAACCGTAACCTTGCCGGCCTCCAGGCCGATTGGCACACTTAAACCAATGGGCAGTATTTTAAGCCAGACCGCAAATACCATCAGCAGCATCAGAGCCAGCCAGAAGGCAGGCGTACTTGCGATCAGAAGCGAGTATCCTTTAATCAGCTTATCCAGCCAGCTTCCCTTCTTTAATCCGGACAGAACGCCAAGCACAAAGCCCGCCGTTCCCGAAAGCAGCCAGGCAATTGTCATCAGCCACAGGGAATTGGCAAGCTTTGTACGAATCACCTTTGACACCGGCTGCCGGTACAAAAGAGAGATGCCCATATCTCCGCGGAAGAAATCAGATGCCCATGTAAAAAACCGCTCCGCCGGGGGAACGCCCACTCCCCAGTATGCCTGAAGCTTTTCAATCTGCTCCTGACTCATGGAGCCAAGCGCCGCCTGTCCTACATTTGCCTGCAGCGGATCAATCGGGGAAGCTGACACCAGAACAAATGCGGCGGCGCTTATAAAAAACAACAAAAGAAACATCCGTATTACATTTTTACCAATCAACAGCAAATGGTCTTTCATGTTGTTCATTTCCTCCTAATTACAGGCAGACGGGTCCGTGATTCATGACTCCTCCCTGTAGTTTTCTGCCTGAGGCAGTTCTATTCCCAGCTCCACTGGTCTACATTATTTACAATCGACCACCCATGTCCGTGCGGGTGAAGCTTCTGCTCCGCAACCTTTAAGTCCGCTCTGGACCAGTACAAATGATCTATATTTACCAGCCAAATCCACGGAATATCCCCTTCCTGAATAATACCAGTCGTTCCGTCCCACTGCGCCTTCTGCCACAGACCATAGGATTCCTCCAGCGATGTGGCTGCCAGCGCCTCATCCATATACTGATCCACTGCAGCGTTGGCATATGGAGAATACTCCGCGGACTCTCCGGCTGTATGATAGATATTGTACAGCTCCATAGGAGTATGCGCTCCCCATCCCCACATCAGCGGTTCCGCCTGCGCCCTTGTATAAGCCGTATCCCAGCCTACGCCTTCTATCGTCACATCAATTCCCAGCTCCTTCAACTGGTTTTGTGTATCCGCTGCCAGCGCCTGGCGCACAGAATCGCCTGCCGGATACAGAAGAGGCAATTCTGCACGGACACCGTCCTTCTCCCGGATGCCGTCTGCCCCGGGGAGCCAGCCGGCTTCATCCAGCAGCGCTGCCGCACCCTCCGGATCATACTCTACCTGAGCCGCTTCATTGTACCATGGCATCTTATCACAGACACTGTAAGCCGGCGTTCCGTAGCCGTTCAGTACATTGGCAATCATTTCCCCGCGGTCAAGGCCCATATTAATTGCCCTTCTAACCCGTACATCACTGGTAAAATCATTCCCCACCGCATTGCCGTCCTTATCCGCAGACGCGGGTGTTGCAGGCAGGTTAAAACCTCTGTTATCCACAGTCTCAAAGGCCAGAAGCTCATAGCCCTCTATCTTCTGATCCGAGTAGGAGGCTGCCGTATAGGCAAGATCCACCTGTCCCGCCAGCGCCGCCGCAAATGCCGCATCCTCATCCATAAATACAACGGTAACTTTTTTCATCTTCGGGGCTTCTCCATAATAATCCGGATTCGCTTCAAAAATAATCTGCTGACCCTTATCCCACTGCTTCATAATATAACGGCCGGAGCCAACGGGATTCTCTCCGTAATCCGGTCCATACGCATGCTCCGGTACGATGCCCACAATTGCCATGGTATAAGGCCAGATAGAATACGGCCTCTCCATCCGGAACTCTATCGTGGCAGTATCCACTGCCGCCGCTTCCTTCAGCATCGTAAAATCATTTACAGAGCTGTTCTGCTTTACCGTATTGTAAGTAAACGCCACATCCTCTGCAGTCAGCGGTTCTCCGTCAGTGAACCGGACATCATCACGGATAGTAACCGTCCATGTCATTCCATCCTCGCTGACCCGGACATCGGTTGCCAGATCATAGCCGATATTCAGATCCGCTGTAGTAACGGTCAGAGTACTCTGAATCAGCGGCTCATGCACATGCTCCCCGGCGCCCCAGCCGTATGCCGGGTCAAATCCCGACTCCGGCTCGGAGGTTGCTCCCATAGCAACAATCACGGAATCCTCTGACTCCAAAGAAAGTTCCTCCTCAGGCTCCGCCTTCTCTGCTACCTCTGGCGCCGCTGACTCCAAAGCGCCGTTTTTTTGCGCCGAATTACTTCCACAGCCAGCCGTCGCAGATATAATCATCACAGCCGTAAGAAACAAACCTGACAGTCTTTTTTTCATATGTATCTCCCTTTCTGCTCTGTTTTCTATGATTATATCTGATCCTGGATTACTCCCACAACCCGCTTGGGGGGATACTGGCTATACCGGTTTTTGATTACTCCATGCCTGTATGGAATGCCCTGAAAAAATTTGCCCGGTTTTTCTAAAAAACCGGGCAGCCTGTGTGATATTATTTTATTCTGGCAAGCCGGAGGCTCCGATAACTGTACGGGCATTCAAATAAGAAGCTCTCCCTTCCTCATACAGATTCCTGCCGCTGCTGTCAATAATGACAACCAGAGGCATATCCTCCACATACAATTTTCTCAGCGCCTCAGCTCCAAGATCCTCATAGGCAATCAGCTCCGCCTTTTTTATGCATTTAGCCAGGAGCGCTCCCGCTCCGCCGACAGCCCCAAAATAAACACCCTTATATTTTTTCATTGCTTCCACAACCTCCGGCAGACGGGCTCCTTTGCCGATCATACCTCTGGCTCCCACAGACATCATCGTCGGCGCATAGGCATCCATGCGTCCGCTGGTTGTGGGGCCTGCGCTCCCGATCACCTGTCCGGGCTTTGCCGGGGTAGGACCTACATAATAGATTGTTGCATCCTCCGGATCAAAAGGAAGCTTCTCCCCTCTTTCCAGCGCTTCACACATTCTTTTATGACCTGCGTCACGGGAAGTATAGATCGTGCCGGTCAGCAGAACAAAATCTCCTGCGTGAAGTGTTTCTGCCAGCGTTTCTGTCAGGGGCAGTGTAATACGTTTTTCCATAGCGCTAAATCACCTCCGTTTTGTGGCGGGTTACATGGCAGCTGATATTCACTGCGCACGGCATCCCTGCAATGTGAGTCGGCAGCGTCTCAATGTTCAGGCCAAGGGCTGTGGTTCTCCCTCCGAAGCCCTGAGGCCCAATGCCCAGCCGGTTAATCCTTTCCAGCAATTCTTTTTCCAGATCCGCATAAAACGGATCCTTGTGGAAAGAATCAATGGGTCTCATGAGAGCTTTTTTGGCCAGAAAAGCTGCCTTATCAAAGGTTCCCCCGATTCCCACGCCGACTACCATCGGAGGACATGGGTTCGGTCCGGCATTCTCCACGGTCTCGATAATAAAATCCTTAATCCCCTGAAGCCCTGCGGACGGCTTAAACATGCGGACAGCGCTCATGTTCTCGCTTCCGAAGCCTTTGGGTCCTACGGTAACTGTAATATGCTCCCCTGGTACAATCTCCGTATAAAGCATCGCGGGAGTATTGTCTCCGGTATTGCCCCGGCGCACCGGGTCCCTGACTACGGATTTTCTGAGATATCCTTTTTCATATCCCCGCCGCACGCCTTCGTTGACCGCCTCCGTCAGACTGCCGCCTGCAATGTGTACGTCCTGTCCGATTTCCAGAAATACACATGCCATTCCTGTATCCTGGCAAACCGGCACATTTTCCCGGTCCGCAATCTCAAAATTCTCAATGATGCTGTCCAGAACACTCTTTGCAAGCTCTCCGTCCTCACAAGCACGGCAGCTTCTAATCGCACATTTTACATCCTCCGGCAAATGTTCATTTGCCTCAATACAGAGCCGTTCAACTACCTCTGTAATCTGGTCCGCTGTAATTTCCCTCATGGTTATAATCCTCATATTTCTTTTGATATGGTATGTAAATGGTGTCTCCTGCTGAATTTTCAAAAAAGGAGCCTCCGCACAGTCTTTTCCGATCTTCCCCATACGGACTTCATCCGGCAGAGACATCGCGCTGTACGGCAGCTCCTTAAGCCTTTTACTTCAAAAATCCATTTATAATCTGCTCTTCCGCCTCCTGCTCGGTGAGTCCCAGAGTCATAAGCTTAATGATCTGCTCTCCCGCAATCTTTCCGATGGCAGCCTCATGAATCAGGCTTGCCTCCAGATGATTTGCCTCCAGAGAAGGAATTGCATTCACATGTCCCTCATCCATCAGAATTGCATCGCATTCCGTATGTCCGTAGCATTCGCTGTTTCCGCAGATCCTGGAATTAAACACCTGGCTGGAGGAACCCTTTGCAACAGAACGGGATACCACATTGGCAGTAGAACCTACACCGTTTAGATCCACCTGAAAATTGGTCTCGGCATACTGCTTTTCATGAGTCATAATTTTTTCTTTGATAATAAGCGTTGCGCCATCCTTTAATTCCGCTCTGGTGTCCCGAATCGTGGAATCCACCCCTTTAATCTGGGTAGTTTCCATCTCCATATATCCATTTTCGTCCATATAGATAATCGTGGTCGGATTCAGAATCCGCTCTCCGGTTCCCTCTCCCTCCCCATAGTGCTTTTCCACATATTTTACCTTTGCATTCTTTCCGATATGAAAGGTATGAACACCGTCATGTTCAGATGTCTCCGCTCCGCCGCAGTGAATCCCGCACCCGGCTACAATTGTCACATCCGCGTCATCCCCGATGATAAAATCATTGTAAACCAGATCCTTTAAACCGCTCTGACTTACGATGACCGGAATGTGGACACTCTCGTTTTTTGTCCCCGGCTTGATGATAATATCTATGCCCGGCTTGTCGGACTTACTCACAATATCAATATTTGCCGTTGTATTCCTTCCGGCAAGCTGACCATTGTCACGTATATTATAGGCTCCCTCCGGTACACTGTGGAGATCTGCCACCTTTTCTAACATATGCATCTGTAACTGATCCATTGTCTTTTCCTCCCTGTAGTGCATCGCCAACCGCGGATTCATGATAAGCGAAGCATTTTTATCTTATACCACCTTGTCCATCAGAGTGCTGCATGCCTGAGACGAGGTAAGGAGCTCCGGAAGAACCTCCTCCTTTGTTCCCTGTGCTCTCACTTCGCCGTCCGCCAGAACAATAATCTTATCTGCAATATTCAGAATCCGTTCCTGATGGGAAATAATGAGCAACGAACCGTCAATCTTCTCTCTCATCCCTTCAAATACCCGGATTAAATTGTTAAAGCTCCAAAGATCGATCCCTGCCTCCGGCTCGTCGAAGATGGAAAGCTTTGTTCCTCTTGCAATAATCATCGCAATCTCAATACGCTTCAGCTCACCTCCCGACAAAGACGCGTTCACTTCTCTGTGGATATAATCCTTTGCACAAAGTCCAACCTCAGACAGATATTTACATGCCCGGTTCAGAGAAATGGGCTCCCCGTGAGCCAGATTGATCAAATCCAGAACCGTCAGCCCTTTAAAACGGACCGGCTGCTGAAACGCAAAGCTGATTCCCTTTTTCGCGCGCTCGGTAATGGATAAATCCGTAATATCCTCTCCATTAAACAGAATCTTTCCCGATGTGGGTTTCACGATTCCTGCAATCACCTTCGCCATTGTGGATTTGCCTCCGCCGTTCGGTCCCGTAATCGCTACAAAACTGTCTTCTATTTTTAGATTCACATGCTTCAGAATTTCTTTTTCCCCGGAATCTTCATTGACCTGAAAGCAGATGTCCTGTAACTCAAGCATTTTTTACGCCTCCTGTGTATTGATGGATTTTCTAATCTCTGATACCTATCATAGCAGTGTGTGAAATTTCTGGCAAGCCCTAAAAGGAAAAAGGCGCATCCTTACGCGCCCTTTTCCTCTTTTTTCTCCCCTTTTGTCTCCTCTTCTGTCTCCGCCTCTGTTTTATGCTTCTGCTTCCACCGGTGAATTGCCAGAAGAATCAGAATTGTCAGGATAATAACTCCTACAGCGCCCAGAACCGTTACCCAGGTATCGATTCGATCCATCACAACCACATAGCCATTCTCCGCAATCACCGTATCCGCAGATAAGAAGCTTCCTATATTTTCTGTCTTCTGCACTTCTCCCACCACGGAAAAGTCTCCGTCCAGTGTCATCAGACTGTCTGCCAGATAACTGTTGTCTGCCACCCGCAGGGTCACTTGAGAGCGCAGCGGTTCCTTCTGGGTAACCTGGTAATAGTATACTTGTTTAATATGATAGGTGGGAAGCATATCCATACTGCCCATACGTTCTTTTATCTTCGCCAGCTCCTCCCCGGAAGCCTCCCTGACTGCAAGGGCCGTGTCCGGATAAAATTCTCCGCCCATCAGCACAGTGGGACGCTCCTGGCCGTCACCGGAAACGAGAGAAGGTATATATGCCCGGCGGATTGCATGAACCGTCACATTCCTGTGAACAGGGCTTATATTTTTATCCTCCCAGTAAACATATTCGCTCTTTGTCTCTGTCAGCACCGGATAGCTCTCTTTGGGAAGCTCATCCCCATAGGAAAAATTCTCCTGCCATACTATATTTTCTCCATCCAGAAACCGGATGGTAAAGGTCGTAAAATTCTCCGGAAGTTCCTTCAGCGCGATCAATGCTGCATAATCCATGGATACGGCTTCCTGATTCCTGGTTACGCCGTCCACCGCCCCATATCCGTTATCCACGAAATAATTGTCGGTCACGGTTCCTCCGGCCTTCCCTGCAATCGCACCGCTGGACTTCACATGATCCTCCATATCTATATAGGAGCAGACGTAGGAACCGCTGATATCTTCTCCGTCACCGGCCACGCCGCCCACATAGGAGGTTCCGCTCAGCCCGCAGAGCACATAGGATTCTTTGATTCCATGAGCAGACATTCCGGCAATGCCTCCCACATAGCCTCCATCCTCGGACACAATATCTCCATAGTTCTCACAGGAAATCACCGCACCATATTCGGCTTTTCCTACAATGCCTCCCACATAGCTGTTTACAGCAGATATATCACTTGTATTTTTGCAATCAATAATGGCCGCCAGCACATGCTTTGTGATGCTGTCCTTGGATTCCTCCTCCTCATCGTCCTCTTTTTCATCTCTGTCAAAAATCCAGTCTGTCACATTGGAGCTTCCCTCTTTATCAATACTGCCTGCGATTCCCCCGGCCTGGCTGTCAGAATATATTTCTCCTCCATTGCTGCAGGATACGACTTTTCCGTCTCCTGTATCTCTGGTGGCAAGATCGGAAATATCCACATACACCGAGCGATCCTCAATCCGATCTCTCAGCTCGTCAAAGCCGTCGGAAACCGTTGCCCGGATATCCCGGAAATGATCCTTAATCCGGCTGAGCTGGTCAGAAACTGCATCCCAGTCAGAATCCAGCGCATCGCCTGTGGATTCCAGGCTGTCGGAAATTCCGTCTCCACGTCCCTTAAGCTCATCCTTCATATCTCCCAGCTCGTCTCCCCAGTCATCCAGCTCCCGGCTCATCGTATCTGTCAGATCATTTATCTGGCTGCCAATTGTTTTCACACTGTCGCGCAGCCCTTCTGCATCTCCTGGAAGGACTCCCAGAATCAACGCGATTTCATTCATCTGAATCACAATATCGTTGCTTAACTGTCTCAAAAGCTCCAGTCCCGCCGCCAGCTGTACTGCCTGCTCATCGGATATTTTGACTGAGGAGAAAGCCATCAGCTCCATCCGGCCTGAGTTTTCCGGATTCTCATCCTCTGTCTGACCTCCTTCCTCCTCCTGAAGCTCCTCTTCCATATGCTCTCTTTCCAGAATATCGGTCGCCGGCTCTTCACCTTCCTCTGAAGAATCCTGAGTTTCGCTGTCTTCAGACTTCTCACCGTCCTCTTTTTCTTCCGTATCCTGAATTTCCTCAAGGAGATCGCTCAGTTCGGAAGGAGTCGCTGTTTCAGCCTCCAAAGCAGTCTTTCCCGCCTGGCCTTCTATATATTTTTTCAACAGCTCCAGCACCCTCTCCAGCTCCTGAAGCTGCTTGCTGTAATCATCGATTGTTTTCTCCAGCTCCGCCTTAAGCTCGCCGCCGGCTGTTTCCAGAATAGGCTGTAGCTGCTCCAGCACATCCTCTATCTGCTGCATATCCATCTCAATCGCCCGGATATGCCCGCCCAGCTTTTCCAGATCAAAATCAAACTGTACATCATCCAGAGTTTCCCGCACATGATCGATCTGACTTTCTATGGCATCTCTGCTTTCGTCCGCCATATTTTCAAAATCGTCCAGATATCCCCGCAGTGAATCCCTAAGCCCCTTCATCTGGTCAGACAGCAGATCCAGGTTGTCAGACAGATGGTCTCCAAGCCGATCTCCCGCATCCCCCAGTCCGTCTACCAAATCGGACAGCTCATCTAACTGATCCTCCAGCTCCCGGGAAATATCCCTGTCATAAGAGGATGCCTCATAGGGCTCAAAATACCCTACAATGCCGCCCACATCCTTCCGTCCGTAAACCGTGCCCTCATTGGAGCTGTAAGAAATGCTTCCGCTTTGTCTTCCGGCGATTCCTCCGGTTTCATAACCAAGATGCCTGTACCCAACAGTACCTTCATTTTTACAGTAGGAAACCGAACCTGTGGATCTGCCCACAATTCCTCCTGTCTGGTTAGCTCTTTCATCTGCCGCCAGCCCTGTCACTGCATTGGGAATGGATATGGTAACGCTGCCTTCTCCATCCATCTCCTTTAAAGCTTTCCGGTTTGTATTGATATTTCCGGCGTTGGTGCAATCCTCTATCGTTCCCTCATTGCTTCCGGCGATTCCCCCGGTTCCGGTTCTGCCGTCAATCTGAGCCTCATTTCTGGATCTTATGATGCTTCCGGTTTCCTCATTGCTTCCGGCGATTCCTCCCACCGATGTCTGGCCATTCAGTGTTCCCCGGCTTATACAATTCTCGATTTTTCCCGCATTGCTCCCGGCGATGATTCCGGTATTTTCCTGCTCCCCGCCGCTGGCAACCTCACCTTCCACCGTCAGGTTCCGGATTTTCCCATTTGCCCCCACATAACGGAACAAACCATAATCTGACATTTCTTCCTTAAGACTTACACCTGTAATCTGATGCCCGTTTCCTTCAAACACACCATCCATTACCGGAAGGAACAGATTTTCCTGCTCTGACAGATCCAGATCCTTTTCCAGATAGAAGGTTTTTCCTGTGGAGAAGGATTCTGTCCTGCACTGCTCTGCCAGCAGAAGAAATTCTCCCTCGTCGCGGATATGAACCACAGATGCTGATGCCCCAAATACTGTAAAATCACACTGGGAAGCGAAAAGAGCCGCGGCCAGTCCAACAGATACGATACGTTTTTTTATTTCTGCTGCTTTCCCTATCATGCTTTTGCCTCCTTATTGAACTGTATTCTCCTCTTCCTGTAGGTTTTCTGAATAACGCCGTCAAATACATACAGAAGCTGAGGCAGTATCAGCATAACCAAAATAATCGAGGTCAGCGTACCAATACCCAGCGTAGTTCCAAGAGACGCAATTACAGGATTGGACGTCATCTGACCAATCACAAATCCTGCCAGAGTCATAATGCTGCCGGACGTAATAATCGTGGCGAAGCTCTGATCCAATGTCTCTATCACGGCTGCCTTTTTATCCGGTATCATCTTCCGAAGCTCCGTATAACGGCTTGTAATAACAATCGCGTAATCAATCGTTGCGCCCATCTGAATGGAGCTGACAATCAGATAGCTCAAAAAGAACATAGATGAATTCGTCAGATACGGCACGGAAAAATTAATCCAGATACTGCTTTGAATCGTAGCCACCAGAATCACAGGGATGCTGTAGGAATTGAAGGTAAAAAGCAGAATCACTGCCACAAACAATGCCGTCATAATACTGATCTTCATATTATCGTTCAGGAAGGACTTGCTCAGGTCGTAGTCACTGGTAGAATCCCCCACCACATAGACCTCATGGTAATATTTCCGGGCAATCTCCCGAACCTTGTCGATGGTGTCAAAGGTCTCCCTTCCCTCCACAGGGCCGGACATCGTAAACAGGAGACGGGAATAGGTTTCACCCTCCAGCTGCTGTCTGGCATCCGATACGCTTTTATGCATATCCCGTATATCCGCAGATAAATCATCGGAGAAATCAAAGGTTTCGTTTTCCTCCTCACCGTAAATAAAATCCACCATATCAATCAGCGGAATCTCAAATTCATCTATGGAGTTCAGAAAAGCACCGTACTTTTCCTCCTTCCAGGCATAGAATTTATACAGCATCCGCGCCAAATCAATATCAATATCCGCAACATTGGCAAGCTGCTGGGGACTCAGCGCGTCTGTCAGCACATATTCTTCGTCCTCATCCACCGTAATATTGGCAAGTCCCAATGTTGCCTCCACATGGTCCAGCTTCTCCACCTCTGCCAGAATCGCAGCCTCGCTCTCATAATCCCCCTTCGGAATTACAATGGCCATACTGTTATCCAGCTCGAAATTCTTTGAGATCGCCCGTTTGGAAGTCAGATACTCATTCATCTTGGCCGATTCCACAGAATTATTATCGTAAATATAGTTGCATCTGGAAGAGAACACAAATGCCGCCACTACCAATACTGCAAAAACGGGAAGAGTTATTTTCCGTATTGCAACAACAAATTTTCCCCATATGTAAATCTTTGGCACAAAGCTTTGATGCATGGTGCGGGCGATCTGCTTTTCAAACATCATAATCAATCCCGGCATAAAGCAAAAAACTGACAGCATGCTTAAAATAATTGCTTTTGTAAGCACACGCCCCATATCCATGCCGATGCCAAACTGCATAAACATCAGCGCCACCATTCCGGAAACTGTAGTCAGAGAGCTGGATGCGATCTCCGGAATTCCTTTCGTCAAAGCCCGTATCAAAGCCTCCTCCGTACCCACGCTGCCATGCTCCTCCATAAAACGATGGAACATAATAATCGCATAATCAATGGCAAGCGCAAGCTGCAATACCGTGCCTACCGCATTCGTAATAAAGGAAATATCTCCAAAAATAAAGTTTGTTCCCATATTTAAAAGGGCTGCCATGGCAAAAACCAGCATAAATATGGCAATCTCCATATAAGTACCGGAGGTAAACCAAAGTACAAATACGATAATTGCCACCGCAATCACCAGGATCGCTCTCATCTCCTCCTGAAGATCCGCGCTGTCATCCTTATCTACGGTCGTATAAAAAGAAGCATCATAATCCTTCAGAGCCGCACGGACATCCGCAACCGCATACTGGGCCATGTCCTCTTCCTCCTCAGTTTCAAAGGTGATGCTGAACAGTGCTGCAAGCCCATTGTAGGAATCCTTCAGTGCCTCTCCGTCAGTGATCTCCTTTTCGTCCTCTTCCTCCTCTTTATAGAAGCTGACCTCAGATACCCCCTTGATTTCCTCCAGCACATCCGCAAGCCTGCAGGCCTCCTGATAGCTGATATTGTCAACCATTACTTTTGCCGTTCCAAAGGTTGTGAACTCCTTGTCCATAATATCCACACCCTGCCTGGTCTCCGTATCCTCCGGAAGATATTCGGTCAGTTCATTAATGACCTCCACCTTTGATATGGTGAACAGACACCCAATCGCCGCTGCGGCAAATAGTACCAAAAGAAGCTTTTTACTTTTCACAATCAGTTCTGCAATCCTTCTCATGGCTGTTCCTCCTGTCCGTTACATTTGTAACATTATTATGCTGTACCGTATCATAATATAAGCCTGAAAGATTCTCAATCATCTTTCAGGCTAGTGTGACAAATCTGTCGTTTTTGTTCATTAATTTTTTCTAAAATAAATCCTTCATAAGCAATTCTGCCATCTTTTCAGGGGACTGGGGCATTCCCTGTTCCAGCCAGCGGAAAATTAGAAGCCCCAGACGGCCCGCCTCGGCATAAATCCAATACCCGATCTGTGCATCCTCTATATTTTCATGGAGAATATGCTCCGCCAGATATGTACAGTATTGAATAAGACACCCTAAAACCAGTTCATACAGCTTTGCACGAAACACTCCTTCGATTAGCTGATGATGCTCTCTGATTGTCTCAAATACCAGTATGGCAAACTGGCGCCTGTTATCAATGCCGCAATCTTTCATCTGTTCCAGACATTTCTCAAAAATATCGTTAAAATACTGAATCAGAATATCATCCTTGGATTTATACATCCGATAATAGGACATACGGGAAACTCCCGCTTTTTTCGCAATATCCGTTATCGTAATTTCCTCGTACGGTTTTTGCTTCATCAGTATCTGAAGAGCTGTGAAAATGCACTCTCTGGTCATTGTATGCTTCTGGGGACTCATAATATAGGCGCCATCAATACTTTTCCTGTTCCACGGTAAACATTTACCAGACCCTCACCGGAGGCTGCGGAACCAATCAATGTTTTACCGGAGCGCTCCACCGTAAACTCCAGACTGCCGCTCCATGCAATGGCAAAATTACCGTCTACTTTCAGCACATCATTGTTCAGGGTGACTTCTATTAATTCCTCTCTCGGGCATCTGGATTCCAGGCACACCACGCCTTCCCCGGTAATACCAAGGTTGAAAAGTCCCTCGCCCCCTGCCACTGCGGAAGAGATATTAGAACGCATTACAGCCTTATGCTTCAGCTGGGATTCACATGCAAGAAACAGTCCGTCATCCAGCACAATGGAATTTCCCCACTCTCTCAGATCCTCCAGAAGAATGTATTTGTATGTAGGCTCCAAAACAAGAGTTCCATCGCCGGTGTACTCCGGCTTAATTGCAGATTCTCCGGTTACCTTGCCGCGCACTGCTTTTCCCAGCAGATCGCCTACTCCCTTGATACCTGTGGTCGCGTTTACATTTCCTGCCATCCACTGCATAGCGCCTGCCTGAATGGTAACATGAGATTTGCTAAGCTCACAGATAACCTGGCGCTTGCGTATATTCATCTTACTGCAGAAATATGCTGTCTGGGCATCCGAAGGGCTGACGCTTAAATCGCGCAAATATTCCACTACCGTAAAAGCTCCCTTGGAATCCAGTTCACGGACATTCGTATTATCCACAAAATTTTTAATCTGGTACATATCGCATTTTCTCCTTTGTTTATATAAATTTATTATCATTCAGATTTTACAGATACAGTAAATTCTACGTTTTCTATCTGTCTGTATTTTCCCGCCGCTCTTTTTCTGTCCGTTAAATCAGATGGAGCAGCTGGAATTGTTACCCGGAAATGTTCTTCTTCTTTTTGCGCATACTATCCATAAAAAGGAGGTGTATCAAATGACGCATATTCAATCATCTTTTACAGAGCTTCCTGCAAACTGCAAATCTGCCGCCGACCGCATGGCTCACGCGCTTACAGAGGAAGACCGGTTCGCTGACCTGACAGAAGACTGTCAGAGAAAGCTTACAGAACTGGAAAGCATAATCTCCAAAGCAACAAACGAAAAGGTTGCCCTTGTGGCATATCGACTGTAAAAACGATTTTAAGGGGACAGAACCGCCGGATCTGTCTCCTTTTTTCATATAGTATTATCAGCATATCTATTCCGGCGCACAGTCTGAACAAATCCTTTAGACAACTCTTTCACATTATACTTTTTATTCCCTCAGCAGTCAATATTTGATATAAATTTCCAGACACTTTCCAAAACGCTTTTTCTCTGTTACGCCCCATCTGAAATCTTTCATTTTTGCACTTTTTATTTATAAATGCCAGGCCGGAATCTGCTTGCATATTTCCACTATGTATGTTATTATTGTCATATGAACATATATTCAAACGAATAATAATTAATATAAAATGGAGGCAGCTTATGAACGAAACATTATTACATGAACATGCACACCTATCTTCCGTCGGATCGCCGGCCAGTGCTTTAAGTGCTCACGGCAGACGAGTTTATATTCTGGAGAATCTTGGCTGCGCCAACTGCGCCGCCAAAATGGAAAAACGCATTCAGGAGCTTCCTCATGTCTCCAGCGCCGTCCTCACCTTCGCAACAAAGCAGCTTCGTGTCACCGCCGATAACTATGATGCGCTGCTGCCTGAAATACAGGAAATCTGCAGCTCAATCGAAGCAGAGGTTGTTGTAAAGGAAAAGGCAGTTCTCCGCCCTGTCACTGCGGCAGAACGTCAGCTATCCAAAGAAGTCTCCCGGGCAGAGAATTTAAAAACCTCTCTTTGCATAGGCACCGGCGCTGCCCTGTTTATAGCCATGGAGGTATTGGAACACGCCGGCATCTCCGGGACATGGACTCTCCCGTTCTTCTTTATCGCCTATGTGATTCTGGGATGGAGGGTCATATTTACCGCGGCAAAAAACCTTTTCAACGGACAAATTTTTGATGAAAATTTTCTGATGAGCGTTGCAACCCTCGGCGCTTTCGCTATCCGGGAGTATCCGGAGGCAGTCGGTATTATGTTGTTCTACCGGATCGGAGAATATTTTGAACATATTGCCGTGGAAAAAAGCCGCTCACAGATTATGGACGCGGCAGATATGCGTCCGGAAACAGTCAATCTTCTGAACGGCGACCATATTCAGGTCATAGGCGCTGAGGAAGCACAGACAGGTGACATCCTTCTTGTCCGCCCCGGCGACCGGATTCCGCTGGACGGAACCGTTCTGGACGGCCAAAGCCGGATCGATACCTCCCCTGTCACCGGAGAGCCGGTTCCGGTTCACGTGGAAAAGGGAAGCGAAGTCCTCTCCGGCTGCATCAATACGTCCGGACAGCTGAAAATCCGCGTAGAAAAGCCGCTGGAGGAATCTATGGTTACCCGCATTCTGGAATCTGTGGAAAATGCCGCAGCCAGCAAGCCAAAGGTCGACCGCTTTATCACACGGTTTGCCCGCATCTACACTCCCATTGTCGTACTGCTGGCCCTGGGAACTGCACTGCTTCCTCCCCTTCTGGCCAGGGGAAGCTGGAACTACTGGATCTACACAGCCCTTACCTTCCTTGTTATGAGCTGCCCATGCGCACTGGTTTTAAGTGTGCCCCTTGCTTTTTTCTCCGGCATAGGAGCCGGCTCCAAGAAAGGAATCCTGTTTAAAGGCGGTGCAGCGCTGGAGGCCATGGCAAATGTCAAAGCTGTTGTTATGGATAAAACCGGAACCATCACAAAAGGTAATTTTGTATTGCAGAAAATCGTCCCGGCCGGGGATGTCAGCGAGCAGGAGCTGCTGAGTCTGACTGCAAGCTGCGAACAGATTTCCACTCATCCGATTGCGAACAGCATCGTAACTGCTGCCCTGGAAAAGGGAATATCATTAAAAAAACCCTCCTCCCTGAAGGAGATCGCCGGAGAAGGCATTCTGGCCATTATTGACGGAAAGGTAGTTCTGTGCGGCAATCAAAAGCTGATGGAGCACCATATGGTAAATCTATCCGCATATCAAAATCACACCTTTGGTACCGAAGTATTAACAGCAATTGAAGGGGAGTATGCGGGATATATGGTGATTTCCGATACGATCAAGGCTGATGCAAAAACTGCCGTCGCCGCTCTGAAAAAGCAGGGAATCATCACTGCCATGCTGACAGGCGACAGCGAAAAAAGCGCCGGGGCAGTCGCAGCCGAGACCGGTATCGATGAGATCCATGCAAGGCTGCTGCCCCAGGATAAGCTGTCCCGTCTGCAGGCACTCCGTGAAAAATATGAATCGGTTATGTTTGTAGGGGATGGTATTAACGATGCCCCGGTACTGGCCGGAGCTGATGTGGGCGCCGCCATGGGAAGCGGCGCCGATGCCGCCATCGAAGCGGCTGATGTGGTTTTCATGACCTCCGGCATGGAAGCAGTTCCGGAGTCCATACGCATTGCAAAAGCTGCTGTAAAAATATCCTGGCAGAACATCATATTTGCACTGGTTATCAAAGTCTTTGTCATGCTTTTGGGCTTATGCGGCTTCGCTTCCATGTGGATGGCTGTTTTTGCGGACACAGGCGTGGCAATGCTCTGTGTACTGAACTCCATCCGGATATTATATAAAAAATAATCAGCAGATTCACCGGAGGTCAGCTATTCGATATCTTTCATAAGCTCCAATACTGTTTCCAGACCTTTTTCAGCAGCGATCTGGAAGGGAGTTTTTCCTTCGTTGTTTGGACAATTATAGTTGGCGCCCTTTTTCACCAGATAACGGGCAGTGCCTTCACCATAGTTTTCCAATATATGGTGCAGTGCGGTATTGCCCTCGTTATCCGCCAGACTGATATCTGCTCCGGCCCGGAGAAGCTCTTTGACCATATCTTTATCCGTATTGAGCATAAGGGCTGTCATACCGTTATTATCTGTATGGTTAATATCCACGCCCCGGTCTAAAAACAGAGGAAGGAGCTCTTTGGTGGAATACTGAAGCAGCATAAAAGGGGTTTTCCCGTCATTCCTTGGGATATCCAGATGTTTTAATTCCTTCAAAAGAAGCTCCCTCTGCCCGGAGGTTAGCTGGCTGACATTTTTCTTATTCATAACCGCAAAATGGGCAGGAGTTTCGCCGTCTAAATTTTTCAGAGTATCATCTGCATTAGCAGCGATAAGAAGCTTAACCACATCCGGATGTCCATAGGCACAGGCGTCGTGAAGGGGCGTCGTCCCCGCCTGTGCGGGTACATCTTTGGCCAGATTAATATCCACACCCTTTTCTATCATTGTCTTCAGCATGCCTGTATGTCCTCCCTTTGCGGCCCGATGGACAGCAGCTTCTCCCAAATTGTCCAGCTGTTCCATGGATTCTTTGGAAAAAAACTTCGCCGCTTCCTCAAAATAGGATTCGTTTTCTCCATTGCGCCCACATTCCTGAGCGGCTATGATATTAGCGGGAGTCTGCCCGCAGATCACCGCCGAGTCCATGTCCACACCGAATTGGGCCAGTTTACGGACAACTCCTATCCCGTAGGCAGAGCGAAGGCATTTATCCCGCAGACAGAGCTTTTCGCCATAACAATGGATAGGCATAGTAAAATTAATGCCGGCATTTTGCAGAATATCCAGCACACGGGCATCCCTGTCAGCGATCAGGGCATTGTGAAAAATATCCGTGATTTCGCCCAGCTCGTCGTCATCGTCCAGATCTGCCTGGCGGACCATTTTTTCTGTCAAATACAGGGCAATATCCAGACCGTCTTTATTATCTCCATAAACATCGGAAAAAGCATTGCTTGTAATCTGACTTAAAGGAAACATCTCTAAAGAAGTGTTGTCAGCGGACGCAGCCCCATGGTCGATCAGAGCAAGGTACATAGCTCTGTTCTGGTAATAAATGGTATGCCGGACTGGCGTCATGCCTTTTTTATTCGCAGTATTTATCATATCAGGGCACCGGCAGATCAGCTTCAGCGCCGCTGTTTTATGATTATTCATCAGAGCCATCATAAGAAGCGTATTGCCGTCTTCGTCCACATAATCAGTTTCAGCGCCTTTATCCAAAAAAATGCCAATCAGCGGCCATGTGTAATCAGAACAGTACCCGGTAGACAGTATGCGTGCCAGCGGAGTGAGACCGTTTCCATCCTTCTTATTAATATCACAGGTCAGCAGACGGGCAATTTGCCCCCGTTGTTCCGCCGTATGTTCCCGGACGGCGGAAGCCAGTTCCAATCCTTCAAACCTGGGGTATGCAAGGAAATGGTATGCATTCATGCCTCGTTTATCGCTGACAGAAACATCGGCCCCGTGCTCAAGCAAAAGCCTGACCATAGACAGGTTCCCGCACAGGCAGGCCAGAAGAAAGGGAGTCAGACCATAACCCTTGTGATCCGGCAGATCGATCTCTTCCCCTGCTATCTTTCCGTCACAAAGCATATGTTCCACCGCGTCATAAAAATTGTGCCATACGCAAAGATGGAACAGGGTAAGACCATACTGGCCGACCGGTGAAAGAAGCTCTTCTTTCCCGCATGCCGCCATACAGGCATTGGCGTCCTGTATGGTTTCCTCCGACAGAATATCATAATAATAAGAACATTTTTCATAGTCATCCTCCCACCAGGGAATAAATTTAGTCTGACTGAACTGCTGGCTGGATGTTACGAGAAGGTCGGTAAGTTCGATTATGTTCATAATTTCCTCCTTATTTTCAGGAATGGACTCTGACAGCCTTTCCTCTGATTTCCGGGCATCATTTGTTTTGAGAATATTTTATCATCCTTTTACAGGCGATACAACAGACAATTAGTTTGACTTTCCTTTCTCATAGTGGTAGGATAAATTTGATATAATATCCGTTTTATTGTCTAAGTATTACGGTGGGAAATGTCACAGGCTTGGGGAAACAGACAGGAGAAGGATTATGCAATTAGATAATATGCTGCTACAGGCATGCAAAAATAATCAGAAAAGTGTAGTGCAGACTTTTCTGAAACGGGGCGGCGTGGATGTGAACAAACGGGATGAGTCCGGCAACACACCCCTGATTTATGCCTGTCTAAAAAGTGCCAGAGATTTGGTAAAGCTGCTGCTGGACAACGGAGCAGATGCCAGTCTGGGCAACCAGAAAAACCGGATGCCGATTCATTTTGCAGCGGATGCCGGCAATTTCCAGATTATTTCCATGCTGGCTGAGGCGGGAGCAGATGTGAACTGTACTGATAATAATGGAGTAACTCCTTTAATGCTGCTGGCGGAGAACGGAAAAACGGATGCAGCTCTGAAGCTGCTCCAGAATCCGGAGCTTGATATCAGTATCAAAGACAATGGAGGCCGCATGGCCATCGATTATGCAACCTCTGCCGGCCTGAAGGAACTGGTAAAGGCCCTCTCAGATGCGGAAGAAAGCCATGCTGACACTTATGGCAACACCACTCTTCACCACGCATGCTGGAATGAACAGAGTGAGGTAGTAAAAGTCTTACTGGAAAAAGATCCGGACAGTGTAAATAAACCGAACGATGATGGGGAATCCCCGCTGATTCTGGCAGCCCGCAGATCCAATCTTGTAATTACAGAACTGCTGCTGGCTGCCGGCGCCCAGCCGGACTATGCAGATTCAGACGGGACTTCACCGTTACATATCGCGGCTGAAAAAGGTGACCTTTTCATAGGGAAGGCCTTACTGGCCGCCGGCGCAGGTATCAACCAGAAGGATTCCGACGGACAGACGCCCCTGATTCTGGCAGCCCGGGGAGGCCGAAACGACTTTACAGCCATGCTCATTGATACAGGGGCTGATGTCAACAGCGTGAATAACGACCAGCACAGTGCTTTGTTTTATGCTTCAGAGGCAGGGTATACCGAGATTGTAGAACAGCTCCTGATTGCAGGCGCGGAGAATTAAGGGAGCTGTGCCGATCTGATGCACCACATAAAAAAACGCTGAGAAATCCATATGGTTTCCCAGCGTTTTTATTTTGCCCTGCTAAAAGACCTCCCGGCTGGCATTTACAAAATGTCGATATATTCCCCTGCCAGCGCCTTATTCATGCTTCGCACCGCACAGAATTTCCCGCACATACTGCAAGTATCACTGTGGTCGTCCTCAGGACTTCTGCTGTCTCTGATAGCCTTAGCCGTCTCCGGGTCCAGAGCACACGCAAACTGTTCGTCCCAGTCCAGAGCACGGCGGGCATCTGCCATCCTGTCATCTCTGTCCCGCGCCCCCGGAATTCCCTTCGCAATATCCGCCGCATGGGCGGCAATCTTGGACGCAATAATTCCCTGCTTTACATCCTCCACATTCGGCAGCGCCAGATGCTCTGCCGGAGTCACATAGCAGAGAAACGCAGCTCCGCTCATTGCTGCCACCGCTCCTCCGATTGCTCCGGTAATATGGTCATAGCCTGGTGCAATATCTGTCACCAAAGGCCCAAGCACATAGAACGGCGCTCCCATACAGATGCTTTTCTGCACTTCCATATTCGCTGCCACCTGGTTTAGCGGCACATGTCCCGGTCCCTCCACCATAACCTGGACGTTGTGGGACCACGCCCTTTTCGTCAGCTCCCCGAGACGCACCAGTTCCTCAATCTGGCATACGTCCGTGGCATCTGCCAGACAGCCCGGACGGCAGGCGTCCCCCAATGAAATCGTAACATCATGCTCTTCACAAATATCCAAAATCTCGTCAAAATATTCATAGAACGGATTCTCTTCCCCGGTCATGCTCATCCAGGCGAACACCAGACTTCCGCCGCGGCTTACAATATTCATTTTCCTCTTATGCCTGCGGATCTGCTCAATCGTTTTTCTTGTAATTCCGCAGTGCAGGGTCACAAAATCCACGCCGTCCTCAGCGTGAAGCCTCACCACATCAATAAAGTCCTTTGCAGTCAAAGTCGCAAGGTCTCTCTGATAATGAATGACGCTGTCATATACCGGCACCGTTCCAATCATAACCGGGCACTCACTGGTCAGCCTCTGACGGAACGGCTGAGTATTGCCGTGACTGGACAGGTCCATAATAGCCTCTGCACCCAGACTGACTGCACTCATTACCTTCTGCATCTCAATATCATAATCCTTGCAGTCTCTGGATACTCCCAGATTCACATTGACCTTTGTGCGGAGCATGCTTCCAACCCCCTCCGGGTCCAGACATGTATGATGCTTATTGGCGCAAATAGCCACCTTACCCTCTGCCACCAGCTTTATAAGCTGCTCCACCGGCATCTTCTCTTTTTCCGCCACCGTTTTCATCTGCGGAGTCACAATCCCCTTTTTCGCCGCATCCATCTGTGTCGTATAATGACTCATTACTTTTTTCCTCCGTTTCTTATCATAAATGTGTGATCCACTGGTCCGGAACCTTTTCCAAGATTAAGCCCGGCTGCCAGCGCACCGGATAAATATACCTTTGCCTTTCTCACAGCCTCCTCCAGATTGCAGCCAAGGGCGAGCTGGCTGGCAATGGCGCTGGACAAAGTACATCCTGTCCCATGAGTATTCGGATTATCGATCCTCTGCCCCCGGATCCATTTTGCTTCTCCGTTCCAGTACAGCAGATCGTCCGCATCACTGACACGGTGTCCTCCTTTGCAGAGCACGGCACAATGCCAGTTCTCATAGATCAGTCTTGCCGCCCTCTCCATATCTCCGGGGCTCTGTATCTCCATGCCGGTCAGCACCTCCGTCTCCGGAATATTCGGTGTGATAACCTCTGCCAGCGGAAACAGCTCTTCCTGCATTACATGGACTGCATCCTCCTTCATAAGCCTGGAACCACTGGTGGATACCATAACTGGATCCAGAACCACATGCTTTGCCCCATACTGACGCAGCTTCTCGGATACTGTCCTCATAATCTCACCGGAAGAAAGCATTCCAATCTTAACCGCATCCGGAGTAATATCCGTAAAAATACAATCCAGCTGAGCTGCCAGAAATTCCGGGCCAACCTCCATAATTCCATAGACGCCTGTTGTATTCTGGGCAGTCAGAGCGGCAACCGCGCTCATGGCATATACGCCGTGCGCAGTCATTGTCTTAATATCTGCCTGAATGCCGGCTCCTCCGCTGGAATCACTTCCTGCAATTGTCAGCGCTGTTCTCATCCTTCTCCTCCCTTTATTCTTTTTATCAGCTCCAAAAGCTTCTTTGCCGCCGCCGTTTTATCTTCTGCGGCAAATAACGCGCCGATAACAGCCACCCCGTCAATACCTGTTCCTGAAAGCTCTCTGATATTTTTCTCCTGGATTCCTCCAATTGCCACCACCGGAATCTCTACAGTCCGGCAGATAGCCCTCAGCTCCTCCTTTTGCAGCATGGTTACATCCTTCTTCGTTCTGCTTCCAAATACTGCGCCGCAGCCAATATAATCGGCTCCGGCCTTCTGCGCGGCTAAAGCCTCCTGCACATTATGAGCACTTCCTCCAATAATAAAGCCCTCTCCTAAAAGTTCCCTTGCCTTCTCAATCCCCATGTCAGACAGGCCCACATGTACCCCGTCGGCTCCGGCCTTTTGCGCAATGTCCGGCCGGTCATTGATAATAAGAGGTACCTGATAACGGCTGCACAGTTCCTTTAATTTCAATGCCTCATTTAAAAAAAATTCTTCATCTGTTTCCTTTTCCCTTAGCTGCACGCAGGTAACCCCGGCCTTTAGC
The DNA here is from genome assembly GCA_910585465.1 of uncultured Lachnospiraceae bacterium. Lineage (GTDB taxonomy): Bacteria > Bacillota > Clostridia > Lachnospirales > Lachnospiraceae > Hominiventricola. The sequence goes on from CAJUEW010000001.1 coordinate 60,176, forward strand.
AGTTCCTCCACCGCTCCTTCCAGAGCTTCTCCTGGCTTCAGCCAGCTTCGATCTGTAACTGCGTACAGAGTCATTGCTTCTGCATGTATTTTCAAATCATTTCCTCCTTGCTTTCATTGCAAAGCTGATCCAGAGCGTCAAAAAGGTGTCTGTGAAAGCTTCCCATTCCGCCCTGTGTTTTCTCTGTCCTCTCTCCGGCAATCCGGGAGCTTTCCTTCCAGATACTTCCTGCCGTGCAGGCAGCCTCATAAGAAGAAAGTCCTGCGCCGCAGAACAGCGCGCACAATGCGGAAAGCATACAGCCGCTGCCCGTAAGCCTGGCCATCCGTCTGTCCCCTCCGGATAATACACAGAGCCTTTCTCCGTCTGAAATGACATCCATTTCTCCGCTGATAAGGGCTGTGCATTGATACATCCCCGCCAGCTTTTCTGCAATTCTTTCCTGTTCTTTTTGCCCCACCGACACCGCGCTCTCCACACCGCCGGAGACTCCGGTCTGCATATGAAGAAGTGTATATGCTTCCTCCTGATTGCAGCGGATGACAGACGGGCGCACCTTGTTCAGTAAAAGCTCCATATGGTTCCTCCTGAAACGGCTTGCTCCCACTCCCACCGGATCCAGAATAACCGGATGCCCAAGCTTATTTGCCTGCATCCCTGCTGCCGTACATGCCAGAAATTTCTCCCTGTCCGGAACACCGGTATTAAGAAGCGTCGCCTGACAAAAAGACGTAATCTCCTGTACCTCCGCCGGGTCCTGCGCCATAATAGCGCTTCCGCCTGCGGCAAGAAGCAGGTTTGCCATATCCTGCATGGACACCGGATTCGTCAGACAATGAATCTTCGGAGCTGTCCTCCGGATCAGCTCTCTCCAGTCCTTTCCATTCATCCGTCTTATCTCACCTCTTTAAGCCGTTCTAAAGCTCCGCCCCTTTCAAGCACGGTAATTAACACAAATGCCAGAATGCTGCCCGCAGCCGTGGAGATAAAAAAAGGCGCCATATAGACAAACAATCCTGCAGGCTCTGATCCCATCAGAAGCTTTGCCACCGGATAAGCTGCAAGTCCTCCCAAAATACTGGTGCCAAGCGTCTCTGCCGCACAGGTAAGTTTTAGATTTTTCAGTCCTGCATAAACAAGCCCGCAGCACAGTGCCCCGGCCATACTTCCCGGAAATGCCATCAGGCTTCCAAGCCCCGTCAGATTTCGGAGCAGGCTGGCGCCAAAAGCAATTCCCAATCCCCACCACGGCCCCAGCGTCACGGCTGCCAGAATATTGACCATATGCTGAATCGGGGCGCATTTACTTCCGGCCACCGGAAAGCTTAGCAGGCTTCCTGTTACTGCCAGCGCTGTCAAAAGTCCGGCCAGCGCTGTTTTTCCGGCTATACTGCTCTGTCTCATAAGTATTCACTCCCTTTCTTCCCAATAAAAAAAGCTGTCACAGAATACAAAACCTTACCTCTCCCGGGTAAAGCCCTATTCTATGACAGTCTCTACAAAAAATAAGAGATGCGAGGGCATCTCTTTATCAGTCTGCTGATTCTTATCCCTACGTTGGCATTACCCAAATCAGGTTGTGGGTCGAAACAATACAGCTTCCTCTCAGCCGACTTTCAGCCAGCTCCCCATTTCCATATATTTTTCAATATTTATAAAATATATTATAAAACCATATACTGTTTTTTGCAACTGTTAATTTTTTCAGTTTTTCCGGCAAACAATTTCTTGAAAAGAAATCCGTATAGTTGTTCCCTCTCCGGGACTGCTCTGTAAGTCAATTTTACCGTTCAAATACTGTACAGCGTGTTTTACAATGGAAAGCCCTAAGCCTGTTCCGCCCGATTCTTTAGAACGGCTCTTGTCTACACGATAAAACCGTTCAAATATCCTTGCCTAGTGTTCCGGAGGTATTCCTATCCCTGAATCCTTTACAGAGATTACGGCGTGATCTTCCTGTCTGTTTATGGAAACCTCCACCGTGCCTCCATCTTTATTATACTTGACAGCATTATCGCAAAGATTAAATATGATTTCTGTTAAAAGCCGCCGGACACTTTTTATTCTGACAGACACTCCCGTCACAGTAATTTCAATATCTTTTGCCGCTGCTATATCTGCCAGCCCCACCGCTGCATCTGTGGCAACCTCGTACAAATCAACATTTTCAAAAGGCATATCGCAACCCTCGTCCAGCCTCGACAGACGGATAATATCATCAATTAATATTACAAGCCGCCCTGCCTCTGTACGGATATGCCCTACAAAACGTGTCATATCCTCCGGTTTTACAAGACCGTTCTCCATTAACTCCGCACTCCCCATTATGGATTGCAGCGGAGTCTTCAGTTCATGTGATACATTGGCAGTAAACTCCTGTCTGTTTCTTTCTGCAAAAGCTGCTTCCGTTATATCAAATGCAAGGACAACCGCCCCTATTACAACACCGTTAGATTCAATACGGTTAATATGAATCTGGTACTCCTTGTCCTCACGTTCCATACGGATTTCACTGTGTCCGTTTAAAAATGTGTTCTGTATTGCTTTACTGACATCATGGCTTCGCTCCACTGTCAGAAAGTCCTTATTGATACAGGACTTCGTTGTATGGAACAGTTTCAATGCGGCAGGATTGATGTTCAGAATCACATTTTTTTCATTCAAAAGCACAAGCCCTTCCGTCATGCCCTGCGTAATCTGCGTAAACTCATCATTCTTCCTCTGAAGTTCCGACAACTGCATATCTATCTGCCTGACTCTAATTTTTCAACTTCTCCATCAAATTTATGCGGAAGCGCAACGTCTATGCTTTTTCTTCCCCTCCTTTCAGGTATGCCTCATATAGTTGTCACCTGCCTAGACCAATAGAGAATATATCTAACCATAAAACACTGCACATAGGCAGACCATGTATTCTTCCTCTATATGTCTCTATATTCTACATTTTATTCAGTATATCACAAAACCGTACATAATCCACCAAATTTCTAATCAATCCTCAACATTTTATTTCAGACATTTTGCTGCTTTATCGCAGCGGATTTTATATTTTTGTTGCATTTTCGCAGCGGATATGCTATACTTTCAAACTAGAGGTGATGATATGGAAGAAACACTGGGACAATATCTAAGAACGGTTCGGGAACAAAATAAACTAAGCACAAGGGACGTGGAAAAGGAAACCGGCATAACAACTTCACAGCTAAGCCGTATAGAACGCAACATTACAAGGACACCTGCTCCCCCTGCTCTAAAAAAACTAGCTTTACTCTATAACATCAAGCTAATTGACCTGCTTCAAAAAGCCGGTTATCTGGCCCCAGAAGATATAGATGCCTACACAGAAGCCTGTTTCAAGGGTATCGAAAAACTAGACCAGGAAGACAAGAAACAGATTCAAAGCCAAATTGACTATTTAATTTTTCAGCACGAAAAAGAAAGAGAGGGCAATAATGATATATAAACTTGGAGAATTGTTCTGCGGCCCCGGCGGAATTGCATGGGGTGCCCTTAATGCCGACATCGGCAATGATGATTTCAAAATTGTCCACCAATGGGCAAACGACTATGATAAAGACACCTGTGAGACATACCGATATAACATATGCCGCGATAATCCAAAGAGCGTTTACCACAAAGATATCCGTGAGTTTAATTTGGAAAACCTTCCTGAAATAGACGCTCTTGCCTTCGGCTTCCCATGTAATGACTATAGTGTAGTAGGTGAACAGAAAGGAATGGATGGTGTCTTCGGTCCCCTATATTCTTATGGTGTAAAAGTCCTGAATATTTATAATCCCATATGGTTCGTCGCAGAAAATGTCGGCGGACTCCGAAACGCCAACGATGGAAAAGCATTTACGAAAATCATAGATGAGCTCAAAAAAGCCGGAACCCATGGCGGATATACCGTAATCCCGCATTTGTACAAATTTGAAGAATACGGCATCCCCCAGGCGCGCCACCGGATCATCATTGTGGGAATCAGGAAGGATATTGACGTTGCATACCATGTTCCCTCCCCGGAACCATACGCAGATATAGACAATACATGCAGAAAAGCAATCGAAGATCCGCCTATTCCAGCAGATGCTTTTAACAATGAGCTGACAAAGCAGTCTGCAACCGTTATCAAAAGGCTGGACCATATCCTCCCCGGACAAAATGCTTTTACTGCCGATCTGCCGGATGAACTGAAATTAAATGTCCATGGTGCAAAAATCAGCCAGATATACAAAAGGCTGGATCCCGACAAACCGGCATACACAGTCACCGGAAGCGGCGGCGGCGGTACGCATATTTACCATTGGAAAGAATCCAGGGCATTGACAAACCGGGAACGCGCCCGGCTGCAGACATTTCCTGACACATATAAATTTATCGGAAGCAAGGAAAGCGTCAGAAAACAGATTGGAATGGCGGTTCCGTGCCGGGGCGCTAAAATTATTTTTGAAGCAATTTTAAAAAGTTTTGCCGGCATTGATTATCCCAGCATCGAACCAAACATCAACGAATAATCTTAACAGCAAAACCGGAGCTACCGCCCCGGTTTTGCTACACTGAAAAATCCATATAATACTGTTCGTCATCCAGTTTATAAAACGTAACATCTGTACGTCCATACGCTTCTAAATCCCTTTTCCAGATGTAAGCACCGTTCGCCAGCCCCAGCCGGTTTCTAAAATATTCCCCCAGCTGTGCATTGCTAAGCGGCGTTGTAATCGCCTTATTCCCCTGCTGCTCCACTCTCAATATAAGCTGATGCCCGTCATCTGTAACAACGGTAAAATGCTGCTTATTCAAAGGGAAGAATCCAGTCCGGACCATAGGCGCGGGAAGCGGTATATACGCCTCATTCTTATTCCGCCTGCTTCTCTGTCCCCAGTTAAGTCCTGATTTAGTCCCTACTTCTCCATTTTCTGAAAGCAGGGACAGAGTAATCTTTTCTATATTTTCACCAGACAAACTGCCGACCGGCTTATTCTCCATGTCCAAAACGCTGTGTGTAGGATATAACACAACATATTCCTCAACTTCGGCATGATTGCAGAATATAGTATCATTCTCTACACTGCAATAATACCGGTATGCCTCCAAAGCATCACATTCTACCATATACTCCCTGCGTTTTTCTCCAAATGCGCTCTGTGTAAAATTAGCCGAACCCGTAAAAGCCACAACCGGCTCGTCATCTTTCAGCCAGATATATACCTTCGCATGTACTGGTGTTGAATCATAAACATAGCTGCACTGATAATGTGCAACTTCATGGGGCATCTTTTCTTTCTGGAGCTCTTTAAATCCCTCATGCACAGAAATACTAAGCCCGTCAAACGGAACCATTCCGACAATAAGAGACAGATCAATCGGTCCCGATTTAAACTCCTTCAAATTTTTTATCAGCCATGAAGTCATATTCGGCGTCGCATAACCCGACAATATGCACAGCCGGTTCACCCCCGTCTGCAACGGCTCAAACAATACTTTCTTTGCCAGACTTGAATATTTCATAACACCTTCCTTTCATAAAAGGCACTGCCTCATTCATTGTCTTCCGTTATATCGTAATAAACCATCTTGTCCGGCAGTTTTATATTCGGAACCCAAATCTTCTCTCCGCCCCATCCTTTCTCTCCGGTCATCTGATACATCGTAAAAACAATTTTATCCGTAACAGATGCTCCAAGCTGCCAGTCATTCGGGGACAATAACGCACCTGTACCTTTTGCCACATTTCTGTTCCTTCTGACAATCAAGACTCCCTGCCCCGCAGGTTTATCTGAAAGAACCATTTCTATAATGGAACTAAACACACTGACTTTAAAATCATCCTCCGATTTTATATGAGTAAAAATCTCCTGCATCAGCCGCAGGCTCACCTGATAACACGGCTGTGACTCATCAAATGCCTCCAGCAGCCTGTCAATATCAGCAATCGTATCATTTTCCGGCGAATATGGATAATAATTTGTCCCTCCTGAAATCATCGCCATCTTCTTATTATCCAGAACATTTTTCCTTGTCGGATTCAATCCCTCCGGATAATAAATCTTCACATCAGCCGTCCCTCTCTCCACCTGGGAGATAATGGAATTGTTCGTTGCATTGATATCCGCAAACAGCTTATATAAATGTTCGTCTATAAACACCTTCATAAGCCCGGCATCCCTGTCATAGCCAAACATGCGGCTGTGCTGCCACATTGTATCTGCCTGCGGCTTTTTCGCCGTCCTTGTATAATAAATCGTCTGCAGCCCCGCAAAAGTAACTCCCCGTCCAAGCGTATTTCCACCAATAATCACATTGGAACCAGAGGCATAATCCCCACTGCTCACATCAGAACTTCCATTCATTACAAGAACTTTTACCTTATCATTCTCCAACAACTCCTGTGTGAAAACTAAAACCTCCTTAAAATCTTTCTTCTGGAACTTATCCGGATTCATCCGATCATACCGCTGTTTCAATTCCACAGCAAATCCTGCATCTCTGCATTTCCCTTTTAACTCTGCCAAAGCCTTAGAAACTTCCTGCTGATATCTTCCATGCACTGCTTTTCTTACACTGGGATGGATTAAAAAATTAGATACCTTCTTTCCCGCCGTCAGCATGATCCCTGATACTGCCAGATGATGCATTAACGCCTCTTCCAATGGGTTGTCCAGCGTATCTATATAGGAAATACAATCCCCGGCTCCTTCTAGCGGAAAGAAAAAATCTCCCCCTAGATAACCATTTCCCGGCTGAAAATAATATGCAAAATAAGGATGCCATCCTGACGACATTGTCTGTAGCAGCAGAGCCTGCGGGGTTCCCGTAACCTGTAGATAAATACTGCACGCTGATCTCGCCTTAATGTCATCCAGATACCTGTTAATGGAAGATTTGCTGTTTCTGTTGATCATTGTATTTAAAGAAGCCGCATCCGCCTCATCATCAATGATAAATAGAGGATTCCCCCTCATAAAGCCTGTAGAACCTAAGATATTAGACCACTGCTTCAAAGTCCTTACATTTTTCTTCAACACAATGATAGCAGGCTGCATCAGACAATTTTCAGCAAAAATCTCCGAATCATATTCATCACATATACAGAATCCTTGTAAATCTTCCCTTACCCTCTCAATGGTCTGCTGCTGCAGTATGACATTATCTGTTGTCAGAATCAAAAATACCGGAAATCCTAAATCTGCCGCCGCAGAAATCACCCCAAACATCTGCCCTGTTTTTCCAGACTGCACATTGCCAAAGAGAAGCCCCACTTCATGGTCACAAAACGAAAAGCCTTCAAGATATTTTGGTGCAATATTATCCACTGTTTTTCTAATGGAATCAGCTAACTGCCTATTCCCCCGTTCTTCTATTGTTTTCAAATATGTTTCAAGATATTTCATCTGTATCCTCCTGCTGGTGTCTGCTTTCCGGAAGGAATGACAACATCCACACTTCCAGCTCCGTGCCATCTTCTGCTTTTGTCACGATATCTGTTTTAGTCAGCGTAATGGTATCACGTCCATACTTATTCAGCATTTTATGCGTAATAACACCTTTTCCCTCCAGATCGCTCTCTACCCTGTTCACCGGCTCCACAAGGCCGGCCGCCACAAGGCGTCCTTTGATCCAGCGGCCCATAATCTTCAAATCATCTTTTGAATACAGATTTTTATTGTTCTGTCCGCAGGTCCAGGCTTGAAACTTCCAGCCGTCATCCGTAACCGCCATAAATGGCTTCTGATGGAGCGGATATCCCGGCATATCCCTGATAGTCTTACTGACTACCATTTCAATCTCCCACCATACACGCTTTCTTCCGCTTGCATAGCACACATTTATGTTAGATCCCCGCATAGACTGGTCGTTCTCGTCTTCCGGCACTTTCAGAGGAAGCTCAAAAGAAACCTCTGTCATCCTTTTCTTATAAGCATCCACCTCTTCCGGCGTAACCTTATCCACAAATTCCTGGTCTACCAGCGCCCTGTTCACTTCCCGGATTAACGGCACATCGCTCAAATCAGCTATATTGGCTGAACATTTCGGAAGCATAACATCTCTGACATGGGCAGAAACCTCCCGCAGTTCTTCCAGTTCCTCCGTCACAGCTGACAATTCATACTGGCGCAGATTGGACGCTTCCAGCTTAATTGCCCCTAAATTGTGCGAACCGATAACAGCGGAAAACGGTTTTCCATCCTTGTAAAAAACATATACTTTTCCATGGTATTTAAACGTCCGCACTAAACGTACTTCACCAATTCCACGGCTTGTCCAATCCTCATTCAATGCCATTGCCACATTATATGTCCCCTCCGGCATTCCCTCATGATAATACATACCGATAGTCAGACAGATTCTTTTTATCCCAGCCTCATCAACCAAACTCTGCAGCTGTTTTAATGCGGCCTTTGATACATACCCAACCGCAATATCAATTTCATCCGCTTTACGCACTGCATCCATAAAATAGTCTATAAATGCCGTCTGCCCGTCTCCCAGCTTCAAAGGAAGCATATTAGAATATAATAAACGCATCTTCTTTTCTCCATCCTCCGTAATTACTGCAATTATAGCAGACGAATCCGAAACTTGCTACCATCACTCATCATCTGCCCCAAGAAACATCCTATCATTCTGCATGTTCAGTTCAAAAATACATTCTTCAATCACTCGGATGCACTCTCCGCAGTTCTTTAAAATATCCTTTCCCCAGAATCGGATCACGGTCCATCCCATAAACATAAGCGCTTTATTCACTTCGTCATCCCGCTCCATGTTCCTCAGAATTTTTTTCTTCCAATACTCTGGATTGCTGCCTGCCTCCAGGCGCGGTTTCAAAACCTCCCAGTCTTTCCCATGGAAAAACTCGCTATCACAAAAAACCGCTATCTTATATTTTGTCAGCGCAATATCTGGCTTTCCTGGCAGTGCCGCATAATTTTTTCTATACCGGTATCCTCTTGTCCACAGTTCTTTCCTCAGCATCAATTCAATACTGGTATCTCTGGACCTGATATTCCGCATATTTTTCTGCCGCTGTTCCTTCGTAAGATTATCCACTCCATCAGCTCCAAACACAATATAGGCAATCTTCGATTATTTCCATCACCTATCCAAGATACTCAATTTCAAGACTGTTAGAAGAAGTAAAAGTCACCCTGACTTCTCCACCTACTTCTGCACCAACGCTTCTGTACCAATTACCTATACCCTTTAAATTTCCTTCTTCCGCAAACTGCTTTGCATAAACATCCCCAGCACTGCTACATCCCTGGGCAAGCAGAATGCCAGAATAATGTCCATTTACAGCAACACAGCGGTATCTGGGATTTGCACTGCGATGATTGTCATTAAATATACCGAACCTCTCTGCATACTGCCGTGGTATTTTAATATAACCTTCCCCATAAATAGGATCGCGTGTATCAGTATAGCGGTATGTACCCCATCCTAAATGGGACGGTTTCAAAGTTACTGTAAATGTTTCTCCTGCTTTTGGCATAAAAATTCCTCCCTTTGTACTTTCAAAGTCTATTTTTTCAATAGGCCGCTTTCTTTCTATGAGTACCATCAGCCCCAAATCATGCTTTAAAGACCACATCATTATGAAATTCCAGAAATTCTTTTCTGGGGAAGAATTTATTCGGCATCCTGATTTTCTGATTGGCAAAACTCAACAGCCAATCCTCTACTGTATCACCCTCCATAGACGGCCTTATTTCCGATGAAACCTTAATAATATAATCAGGAGTAACCGTTATCAGCCCCCTGTCAAATGCTTTATCATGGAGCGCATTCAGTGTAAGCCCATTCATTGGATTTGTCCGCTCTGTCCTACTGTCTGCATCTTTCCATGGTTTAATATGACTTGCAACAAGCAGTTCAGGAATTGACAATCCTGTAATGCAGCATTTATTCTCATATGAATTTAATACCGCCATTCTAAAGAAGTCCTGGCCAATTCGATTTTTGACCAACTGTTCCCGAACTCCGCCCTCTGGGAGCATAATTATCTCCGGCTCATCCACAACTTTATCTATACTCTCACTCTTTAAATTTGCCAATATACATCTTGCCTGATAAGATAAGTCTTCCCAGTTACTGCTGAACTCTTCCCATACCGAAGCATCCAGCTTACTGCCATGAGCCATTGCAGTAACATTTCTTTTTCTAAGTTCCGGGTCATAATGAGCCAGATTATGCATTTTTAAAGCCACCGCTCCCGGAGTCCTTCCCATTAAACCAGCCAATTCCGTTATGTCCTTATTGGACGAATTGATTTTGCCGAACGAAGTCCTGCAATACAAATCAAACGCAAGTATCGTCTCTTCTTTTGACCATTTTATCCCCGTCCTATCCAACACATCACCTTCATCTTATATGTAAAACTTCATCCACCCGCTAATCGACAATACTCAAATCCGATTTGCTACCACGGAAAATCACAAATTACAATATCCATTTACTTTACATTGACTTATATTGTGTAAATATACTTCTATCTCCACTTGCAAATCTCTTAGAAAGGTCTAATTCCTCTTCCTTAGTTAAATCATTCAATAATTTAATGCTGTCATATGCACCCTTTAAGACAACATTGTATATTTCTCCACACAATTCATTATATAATTCATTTAGATATAGTTCTTCCAACCGTTTCAAAGGCACATTACTTGCCATAACCTTTACCATCTGCTGTATTGCTGAATAAATTGGATTATCCATACGAACTTCGATTATAAATTTTTCAATCTCTTTTCGGTCCACACCATAGAAATTATTCATATAATTTATCACTTTATTATAATTCAGAACATCTTTACCCAAATCATGGTATTTAGATGTCCTCATAAATAATTCATAACACATATCAAAAAAATTCATTCCTATTCCTCCGAACTAATCATCTAGCTTTAAGATAAACTCTTTCAAATCTATTATACAGCCAATTCACTATTCCCACAATAATTACTGTCCGGATTTCTGTTAAAAAAAAGAGTCCGCCATACATTGACGAACTCTCCAATATTGTTATTAAGTTTGCTTTACCCAGATTCTTTTTTACTCTTGTCTATTTTGTGCCAGAATGCTACGGGACATTCCTTCTCATTTACCTCTCTACATCTGCCGCCACACATGCTTTCGTCCATTCATCTGAAACACATCATGCCCCTTAATACTCTTCACCGCCTGCCGCAGATTCCTGGCCCTGCCGTGCTGGTGGTAAGGATGGGATGCCTTATGCTTATGGAAAATAATGCACTCCCCCTCTCCCGGATACTCCGGGTTATGGATATACCAGATATGCCCCGTATTTTTTGACTGGATCGTCACATCATAATTCTCCGCCAGGATAATGTTAAAATAAGCCTTATCCAGTCTCTCAATCTCTTCCGTCTGGAACATCAGCCTCCCCTCCCTTCCCGAACCATGCCGCCAGCGCTTCCTCCACGATCCCTGCCACATCCGCAGATTTCACCCCGGAAAAATACCTCTCATACACATCCACCGACAGCCTGACGCTCTTCCCGGCACAAACCTTCTTCCCTTTTCCGCCGCCAAGCGTTTCCAGCACCCGCTTCTCCGTCACCTTCCCGGCCATGCCCCGGATGCACTTTGCCGTCTTTGCGTCCAGCTTGATCTTCCCCTCTTCCGCCAGCCCGGACACCGTTTTCTGCTCCTTATCCGACAGATAGGACAGATCCACAGCCGCCACCAGAGAAAGCGTCCCGTCATCCAGCCGTTCCTTCAAAGGCTCTTCCAACTGCTGAACCCTCATATACCTGGCAATGTTCCGCCCGGTCATCCCATACTCTTCCCCGATGGCATCCCTGCTCTTCAACTTGTGGACATCATGTCCACAAGTCTCCGGCATATCCGAACCATTCAGCCTTGCAATCTCTTCCAGAATATCATTCCGTCTTCCCTGGCTGCTGACCTTCTCATATCGCTCCACCAGCACCGCCGCCTTCTCGGACGGCAGGAGCTCCGCAAATCCCCGCTGTATCACATTGGTCTCAATCACATACACATAGGCTTCCTCTTCCGTCAGATCCGTCTTCACGATAGCCGGGATCTCCGTAAGCCCTGCCAGCTTCCCCGCCATCTGCCGGTTATGCCCGGCAAGCATCTCAAAGCCGTCCCCATCCTGCCACACAATCACCGGATTCAGTACACCATGTTCCTTAATGCTCTCCACCATGTCATCCAGACGTTCCCCTTCGTACAACCGGAATGGATGTTTCCGGAAAGCGCGGATATCATCAATGGGCAGCATCCTTATCCCGTCCTCCGGGGCGGATACCTCTTCCGCCCCTGCCAGCAGGTCCACTGCGTCATTGAAGATCTTCCTCTTTGCCCCATTAGCCTTCATATGAGATCAACTCCTTTGCAAACTTTCTGTAAGCCACTCCTGCGCTTGCCTTCGGGCTGTACTGCACCACCGGCAGGCTGTAATAAACGCTCTCCCCCACTTTCACCGTATTTGGGATCTTCGTGTCAAACACCCGTATCTGCTCCTGGAAGCTCTCCGTCACTTCCTCCGTCAGTACCTTGCACAGCTTCGTCCTGGACTCGCACATGGTCATCAGGATGCCCGCAATCCCCAGCTTCGGGTTGATCCGCTTCCGGATCTTCACCACCGTCCGCAGAAAATCCTGCATCCCCATCATCGCCAGAAGCTGGGGATTTACCGTAATGATCACTTCATCACTGGCTGCCAAAGCATTTATCGTCAGCGTTCCAAGAGACGGGCATGTATCAATCAAAATGTAATCATACTTCTCCCGCAGCGGCTCCAGAATCCCGGACAGCATCTTCTCCGCTCCCATTTCCAGCCTCAATTTGGCATCCACCACCGACAGGAAGATGGACGATGGGATGAAATCCACCCCGTCCTTCGTCCGTATGTACTTCTTCGGGGACGGCATCTTCGTGTCCTCGATCTGCGCCATCATCAGGTGCCCGATAGTATCATCCAGCACTCCTGTATCCTCCACGCCGAAGCACGTTGTCAGATTGGCCTGGCTGTCAAAATCCACAGCCAATACTTTCTTCCCCATCTTCTGCAAACAGTATGCCAGGTTCAGCGTGGTCACAGTCTTACCCACACCGCCTTTCTGTGAACCGACCATATAAATCTTTCCCATATATCAAAACCTCACTTTCTTCTCTGCTACCATGCTTAACTGCATTTCCTCAAACGCATCAATATAGTCCACCGACTCCCTCGGAACAATGACCAGCTTCCCTTCCTCGCACTGGACTGTCAGGAGCGTCCCTGCCCCAAAGCCCAGCTCTTCCAGCCAAAGCCCCTTTAATGTGATCGTCGGTGTGGGCTTGTAATTATGCCCGCTCTGCTCATATACCTTAAATTTTCTGACATCCTTCCTCATCTATTCCCTATCCTTTCACCGGCCCGCAGACCGGACATGCCATAATCCTATGCTATTGAACTTCCCTTTGGGATTTTACAGGAACCGCTCCCAGGCGCATTGTCCTGTGCCATTTCCTGCAAAAAAGAACTGTTTGTTTCCGAACGAAACGATAAGCCGTCATCTATCAAAACTATCACAACAATATGGGCGCTGTAAGTTCCCCGGCTTTCCGTAAGTAAATCCTATTTGTTCCCATGGTACAGAAACGCAGGTTTAACCCTCCCATGGCGCCCGGTTCACATTAAACCCGGCCGAAACCTGTCAGCCAATATTACAACGCCCCCGTTGCAACCCGTCAGCATTTATAAGGACTTCGGACCTTCAAATCCATCACCAGAGGATGGTATGGTTGCTTTAATCGCTATCAGACTTTCATACTGCTGGCCAGCAATATATGTACGGCTCCCGGGCGGAAACCAGAAATGAGTTGATTCCGTTTGCCCTTTTCCGGGCAAAAAAATAAGGGGACAAGTTAGTGCAACCCCTTGATTTTACTGGGTTCTTCTAACTTGTCCCTATTATAACACGGGCATCTGCGTCTTAGCGGCTGGCTCTGTAATAATTACTATCTGTAAATCTCTGACATTTATTAAATTCTCATGTTTACACTTTGGACAAAATAGAGGAAAGTTTTGTAGTATTGTATCCTTTCGCATCTTGTCCCGTGTTTTACCACCGCAAACAGGGCATCTTATCCATTCGGCTGTGCTCGAATCCATGTGTTACCTCCTGCAAATCAGCGTTCATAACTGTCTCTTTTTTTGTTCTTAGCACATCCAGAAAGTTTGTCAACAGCAAGAGAAGCGGTAGGCTGAAAGTAAATATCCTTTCCTTTATTGCTCTCATACATAAAATCCCTTAACGGCTTACTGGTATATTTTGAAAAATCGCCGTATATGGCAAATCTCACACCATAGTTGATGAATTTCTGCAATATTTCTCCTGCCAGACAAGTACTCAAGACAAAGAAATCATTTATAATAGCTCCCTTATTGACGGCAATATTTGTGCAGCCCGTTTCGTATTTTACTGTCATAATCAAATCTAATGCCGACTGGACATCTGTAATCAGCAGTTCATCACTGCTTACAACTGCAACCTCTGTATTATTTTTCTTTATAACTTCTGTTTTCATTTTCTACCTCCATCAATTTTGAATCATTTTAACAACGGCTTTTGACTGCCACTTATTCCCCTTGTATCTCATAACTACAATAACACTTGCCACGCACCATCCTAGACAAGAAGCGATAGCAATCGAGAGAAGTCCCAATTTTCCTATTAGCAATACAGTGACAAACAATTTCACGAGTATGGATGCCAGTGAATGAATCCCTGCAATCAGTGTATCCCCAACGCCAGAAAGTACGCCGCCCAATCCGTATATCAAAGCATTTATCGGATAGAACCATAGGCAGACATGGAAATAGCTATAACCGCTTAATATCATTTCCTCGTTATCGCCGATAATTAATCCTAATATTCCTTTTCCCCAAAACAGCAGAATCATGGAAAGCAGAGCTGTGATAGCGATTGAAAGCGTTATGCCAAACCGTGTGCCTTGCTTCATACGGTCTTTTTCATTTGCTCCGATATTTTGCCCCGCAAAAATGCTCAAAGCATTTCCGAGTGCCTGAACAGGCAGCAAAATAAATGCTTCAATTCGGCTTGCCGCTGTCATTCCACCGATGCTTGCATTTCCTAATCGATTGATAAAGCCCTGCACAATCAGCATACCGAGAAAAACTGCCAGTTGCTGTATAATAATTGGCGTACAGATTTTTAAGGAAATCCCTAATAATTTCTTGTCAAAAACAAACTCACTACGCTTTGGAACTGCCATCGGGAATTTTTTTCGGAGTTGAACCAACAAATATACGCCAGAGATTGCCTGTGCAATAATTGTAGATGCCGCAATCCCAATGACGCCCCCGCCATTTATAACAAAGACGATATTAAGCACTAAGTTGATAATGGATGATACAACCAAAGCATATAACGGCATTTTTGTTTCGCCAAAACTTCTCATAACTGCACCAAGCATATTATACAGCATTGAAAACGGAATACCCAAAAATACCATTCTCAAATATGCCGAAGCAGGCTCTAAAAGCTCGGCAGGAGTCTGGGTAATCTGTAACAACGGCTTTGCTAAAATTGCCCCGCCAAACGCCATCATTAAACCTAAAACCAATAAAAAAATAGACATTGTGGAAATTAAGCTTTTAATCTGTTCAAACTGCTTTGCACCAAAGAATTGGGCAAGAAGTATCGTGATACCAATAGCCAAACCCAAAATAACGGAAACAAACAGTAGATAAATCGGAACAGACACACCGATTGCGGACAACGCATCTTCATTCACCAAACGCCCCGCAACAACCGCATCAATAACATTATAAAGCTGTTGCAATAAAGTCCCTAAAAAAATGGGAATAGAAAACAACACTAACTGTTTCTTTATACTTCCCGAAGTCAATACCATAGGCTGACCTCTGTTTTCTTTCTTTTGCATTTTTCTACCTCCTGCTATTCATACAAACTTTCAATCAAATGGTCAACCATAAAATCAAAGGTTTCCATGTGATTGTGTGGAAGAATATCCTTATTTTTGATATTCATAATTAAAGAGTAAATAACTGACATCGCCAAATCCGCATTAACCTTAAATTTCAAATACGACTGGCTCAAAAAAAGCTGTTGGCTCATATGATTGGATTCTTCGATTTTTTCTGCCTGTTCTTCTGATAACTTGTTCATCAAAATTGTAAAATCCGTACTGTCCGAATCGTACAAAAAATTGTTTTTATCATATTCCCGATAAATGAGCTTTAAAGCTTCAGCAACACCATACTTATCTTTGTGTTTTTTGATTACCTCCGATGCCGCATTGTAGATTTGTTCTTGCACAGAGCACAACACTTCACAAAAAAGAGCTTCTTTCGATTCAAAAAAAATATAAAACGCCCCTTTTGAGATTCCTACCTGTTTACAAAGGTCATCAACACTTGTTTTCTTATAACCATACTGTGTCCAACTCTGCTTACAGGCTTCCTGCAAACTTCTTTTGATGTTTTCTTTTTCTCGTTCTGTAAAACTTCTTGCCATATTGTTTTCTCCTTTCTATGACTTAAAATACCATTTCGGTCATATTTATAATACACCATATACCAGTAAACGTCAAGAAATATTTTCAAAATACGCTATCATATGACTACATCAAAAAACAGCAGAGCTTTTACCCTCTGCCGCCTGTTGCCTATGCGAAAATGATTTCCTCGTTCACAATCTCCCTTGCACAAGCCCTTATGTTATTCATTCTTCCTGTCCATTCTAGGGCATTTTCTTCCTTTAGGCGTTCTGTTATGCCCTGTGCCTGTTTCATGCCCTCTATGAGCCGCTCAAAGCGTTCCTGTGCCTGTCTATCAATGTCTGCAAGGTAGGCGTTGAGCCTGCCGCTTGTAAGAAGATTGGTGTATGTTACTTTGCGATACTGCTTCAGATAGTCCAAATGCCGCTGTCCCCATGTGCCTATCGGCTGTTCTTCTTCGGCGGGTACAGTTAAGCATGGTATTAAGTAATCACCCTGCCGCTCGTATTTGCCGCCCATTTCCTCAAATAATGATTTTGCCATTGTCTGTTACCTCCACATTCTTTTTTATTTTGAATGTCCGCAAAATCCGTCCTACATCTGTGGGACTGCACCGGCGAAGCACAGCTTTCACACGGGAAACCATTTCCATCATCCCAAATGGCTTTACAAGATAATCGTCCGCCCCTAAATCAAGGCTTTGTATTTTATCATACTCCATACCTTTTGCAGTAGCCATTATTACAGGAATCCGAGAGGTGTCTGGATTATCTTTCAGAAATTTTAACAGTTCTACACCGTCTTCCCCCGGCAGCATAATATCAAGAATAATTAAATCAGGCTTCTCCCTGTTTAACGCCTCCCGAAAAGCTGCCGCATCCGGAAACCCCTGCGCTTCAAAATTAGTGGAATTAAGCGTATATACTTCAATATCCCGAATACTTGCATCATCTTCTACACACCATATTTTCATACATTTCCTCCAAAGCTTTGATTTCTTCCTGTTACTATACCTGCTTTCCCTTATGTGTTCCAGTCACAGAGAATACCACCCACTCCGCAATGTTCACCGCGTGATCCCCGATTCTTTCAAAATATTTTGCAATCATTAGAAGATCCAATGCATACCCTCCGTCTGCCGGTTTCTCCGCTATCATTTTAATCAATGATGTTTTAACCTGCATAAATAAATGATCCACTATATCATCATGGTCAACTACTGTCTTTGCAAGAACAATATCCTGCTTTACAAAGGCATCTATGCTTTCTGTAACCATTTGCATCGTTGCTTCCGCCATAAAACGGATATGTTCACATTCCCCGCCCGTCCTTCCGTCAAGAAATGTAATGATTTCCGCAATATCCGCCGCCTGCGTTCCTATCCGTTCCATATCTGTAATCATTTTAAGGGCTGCGGAAATCTGCCGCAAATCCCTTGCCACAGGCTGCTGCTGAAGCAGCAGCTTCAGACACAGCGTTTCTATTATACGCTCCATTCGGTTAATTTCCCCATCAAGGGATAAAACCTTATCTGTCAGCTTCACATCGCCCATAGAGAGTGCCTTTGAAGCAATGGCTATCGCTTCTTCACACATCGCCCCCATTTGGGTAAGTTCCTTATTCAGCGTAGCAAGCTGTTCATCAAAACGACTTCTCATTATCCAAACCTCCCCGTAATATAATCTTCTGTCCGCCTGTCTTTTGGCTGCTCAAACATTTTTTCCGTGTTTCCATATTCAATTAACTCACCTAGGAGAAAGAAAGCCGTATTATCGGAAATCCGCACAGCCTGCTGCATATTATGCGTTACAATAACAACAGTATACTTTTCTTTAAGTTCCATCGCTAGTTCTTCAATCTTAGATGTGGAAATCGGATCGAGGGCGCTTGTAGGCTCGTCCATCAGAAGCACATCGGGTTCCACCGCTAATGCGCGGGCAATACAAAGCCTCTGCTGCTGACCGCCCGATAATCCTAACGCCGATTTTTTCAGCCTGTCTTTTACTTCCTCCCAAATTGCCGCCCCACGCAGAGAGTGTTCTACTATATCGTCCAGCTTTGCTTTATTTTTGATTCCATGCGTCCTTGGCCCGTAAGCAATATTATCATAAATACTCATAGGAAACGGATTGGGCTTTTGAAAAACCATGCCAATACTGCGGCGAAGCTCGTTAACATCAACATCCGCACTAAAAATATCATGTCCCCTATAATACACCTCCCCTGTAATCCGCACGCCAGCGATAAGATCATTCATCCGGTTTAAGGATTTAAGGAAAGTAGATTTTCCACACCCGGAGGGACCGATTAAAGCGGTAATACAACCTTCCTCAATCTCAATATTTATATTTTTCAAAGCCTGTGTACTGCCGTACCAAAGGCATAAATCTTTCACTGTCATAACATCACTCATATATTTTCTTCACTCCGTTTCGGTCAGCGCAGAATTGATATCCCACGGACATCGTGCGCCCTTTTCTGAAAGTATCTGCTCACTAATGCTGCCGACAGATTGATGAACACGGTCAAAATCATCAGAATAGCGGCAATGGCAAAAGCTGTTCCAAATTCTCCGTTTTCTTTTGCATAGACATATAACGCAACTGTCAGTGTTGCCCCTGCGCTGCCAAGTCCCTCAAAGATTCCATTCAGGGCATGGGCAAAACCAGCCGTAAAAAGAAGTGCCGCTGATTCCCCAAGAATACGCCCGACAGACAGGATACAGCCCGTTATGACACCATCAATACAGCCGGGAAACACAACGGTATAAATCACACGCCATTTTCCGGCGCCTAATCCGAAAGCGCCTTCACGGTAACTTTGCGGCACTGTTTTCAGGCTCTCCTGTGTTGTGCGCATGACCGTGGGAAGATTCATGATCACCAGTGTAAATGCTCCCGCCAGCAGGGAGGCTTTCATACCAAAAAACTGACAGAAAAACAGCATTCCTACAAGACCATAGATGATAGACGGAATCCCCGATAAGGTTTCGGCAGCGTACTCGATCATTTCTACCAGTTTTTTATTTTTAGCATATTCTGTCAGGTAAATTGCAGCGCCTACCCCAAGGGGGAGAACCAGCGCCAAAGTTGCCAGCACAATATACACTGTATTAAGAATATCCGGCAGAATCCCTATCCGGTCAGACAGATAGCTCGGTTTGGTGGTAAGCAGCTCCCATGATATATTAGGAAGTCCTTTACACAGCACATAGCCGATTAGAAATATTACCAACGCACAGGTAATGCTTACGGAAATCCCCATCAGCACACGCATAACTGTAATATAGGTTTTCCTTTTCAGTGAAATTGATTGTCTTTGCATTTTTATCCTCCAAATATACATAAGAACCCCTTTCGGGTTCTGTAAAGATTGCACAGCTATCTTTTTTTCAAAAAGAAATTCAGTACGGCGTTTATCAGCATGATAAACAGGAACAGCACCAGCGCGATGGAAAACAATGCCTGTTTCTGCAGGCTTCCGTCAGCCGCATAAGACATTTCACTTGCAACAGCAGTCGTAAGGAAACGGACACTCTGAAACAATTCCGGCATATTGGGTGCGTTCCCTGCCACCATCATAATAGCCATCGCCTCGCCAATGGCCCTGCCGACTCCTAACACAACAGCCGTCGCAATACCACTTTTTGCCGCCGGAACAGATACACGGAAATATGTTTCAATCGGTGTTGCGCCAAGTGCAAGGGAGGCATCCTCATATTCCTTTGGGACAGCTTCCAACGCCGTAAGGGATACTTTAATAATTGACGGTAAAATCATAATAGCAAGCACAATAATGGCAGCCAACAGGCTCGCTCCGTCCGGAACACGGAAAGCAATCCGTATCCCCGGAACAAGCACCATCATTCCTACAAGTCCATAAACTACCGAAGGAATACCCGCCAGCAGGCTGACCGCTGTTTCAATCACAGCTTTTACTTTTGGCGGCGCAATCTTAGAGAGGTAAACCGCTGTCATAAAGCCAATCGGCACTCCGACCGCGATTGCTCCAGCCGTACCGTAGATACTTGTGAGGATAAATGGCAGAATACCATACTGCGGCTGTGCTGCCGTAGAAGCCCACTTTTTTCCAAAAAGAAAATTCAAAACACCTATTTTACGGACAGCCGGAATCCCGGATATGACAAGATAAACGGTAATCAGCAGCACACAGCTAACCGTAATCAGACCAAGTATCAGGAAAATGCCGTGTATGGCATTCTCCATAAGCCGCTTTCTGTTCTTCATCTGACTCCACCTTTCAAAATGCTTAATTTCTGCAGAACTATTACCTTATTGGTACTGCTCCCGCAGATGAAATAATCTCGTTTGCTTCAGATGAAGTAACATAGTCAAAGAATTTCTGTGCTGCCTCTGAAAGTTTTGTATCACTCTTTGTTACCAATACAAAGGGGCGCTGCACTACATAGCTGCCATCTTTTACTGTTTCCTCCGCAGGTATAATGCCGCCAACAGAAAGCGCTTTAACTGTTTCCTTTACAGACGCAAGAGAAGCATATCCGATTGCCGCAGGATTGCCCGCCACTGTTGTAATCACATCTCCGGTAGATGTAAGTTCCTGACGGTATGCACAGGCATTTTCCATACCGGTAATAGATTCAAAACCATCTCTTGTACCGCTTCCTGCTTCACGGCCAATCAGGACAATTTCCAGATCATCGCCGCCGATGTCTTTCCAATTTGTTATTTCACTCATGTAAATCCTGCTGATTGTTTCAAGATCAAGGTCATTTATCGGATTATCAGGATTTACAATAATGGCTATACCATCAAGGGCAAGTACCGTTTCGGTCAATCCCTGCGCTTTTTCCTCTTCCTTCAGGTTACGGCTGGAAAGCCCTATATCACAACGTCCTTCTGCCACTGCCGTAATCCCGGAACCAGAGCCGGTAGGATTATATGTAAAGGTTACGGAGTTGTTTTCCTCAAAAGCTTCTCCCAAAGCTCCGATGACCTTTTCCATAGAAGTCGAGCCGTCTGTAGACACTGTGCTGCCCTCCGTTTTTCCGCATCCTGTCATGGCTGTAAGCGCAAGTGATAAAACACTAATAAAAGTGACAAATTTTTTCATCATACATTTTCTCCTTCTATCTGATATTGTTGTTTTGTGCTTATTATGATAAGCGCCATCTGTAAAAGCCAAAACACAACTTTTGTAAAATAGTTGTAAAAAGTAAATGGCAGTTTCCTGATTGCTGGAAACTGCCATTTCATCATTATTTTATTATTGTATCATTTAAGGTCCTGATATAAAAAGAAAACCTCCTCTGTTTCTGGTATGAGGATGAGATGAATAACGGCGGATATTGCAGCCATATGGGCTGTTATCCGGAAACGGAGCCGAACGAATCCGTCAAGTGTTAATTATCTCGCTCTTGATAATTTCTTCAGCGCAGTTCACAATACCATTTATTGCCCTCTTATCCCCAAAAGTAACATAAACTATTCGATTGCTCCGATTCCCATACTGCTTGATTTTTCTAAATTCTCCCTCATGTTCTGCAATGCATCCATTTTAAAGTCTCCTTTTCATCAGCATTGCCTTATTATATTTAAAAAAATCCGTTATATCAAGTCTGGCAGTGACAGCCGTTTTATAGTATCATTATATTAAGTAAGGATATGGCTTCCTCTTAGTATCCATATCTTTTTCTATGTTTCAGAAACATAAAGACAGACAGGGCAAGCGCCATCAATTCCGCCCCGGGCGTTGCCAGCCAGATACCGTTTACGCCAAAAATCAGGGGAAGCACAATCATAGTAACCAGCATAAACACAAAGGATCTGGAAAATGCAAGGACGGCTGAGACTATTCCGTTGGATAACGCGGTAAACATTCCGCTGGCAAAAATATTAAATCCGATAAAAAGGAGCGCTGTCGTACAGATCCGGTTCCCGGTTACCGCCAGCGCGTATACCGGATGATCCGGACGGCAGAAAACCGACACCAGCGGCCTTGTCAGCATAAAAGAAGCTGCAGCCGTTATGACAGAGATAAATGCAATCACCTGCAGGCTGACCGAAATTAGTTTTTTCAGCTTTGCACGATTCTGTTCCCCGTAGTAAAAGCTGAGCATAGGCGCAGCCCCGTAAGAATACCCCGTATACAGGGAGCTTGCGAACATCAGCACATACATGATGATTGTAACAGCCGCAACCCCATTTTCCCCAATATAATGGAGCATCGTCCAGTTGAACATCATAGTGATAATTCCTGTAACAAGCGCCGTTGCCATTTCTGAGCATCCGTTTACAGCCGCATCCGCAAGAACCTTGAACCGGAACACAGGCTTCTTAAAATGCAGAAGACTCTTTTTCCGGCTGAAAACAAATAAGCCTGCTGCCGTGGTCACAGAATATCCAAGGCCTGTTGCAATCGCCGCCCCGCCGATCCCCATACCGGCCTCTGCAATGAATACATAGTCAAGCGCCATGTTCAGAATACCTCCTGTCACGGAACAAATCAGGGAAAGTGCTGCCTTCCCGCTGGCAATCATATAGAGCGTAAAATTGTTCATCAGAAGAATCGGCACGGTAAACACCAGATATCGGCTTAAATATTCCACACAGTACCCTTCCACATCATCAGAAAGGCCCATTCCGGCGAAAACAGGAGCTATTGTCAGATATCCAAGCACACACGTGATAATCCCCACAGCCACATTTACCAAAATAAGGAATGTAAAATCTTCCTTTGCCTCCTCATGTTTCTGTTCCCCCATCTTTTTCATAATAACCGCACTGCCTCCGGTGGCCAGCATGGTGGAAACAGCAGTGACAAGCTGGATAACAGGTGCCGTCAGGTTAATTGCCGAAAGCGCACTTGTGCCAATCAGATTCGACACAAACAAACCGTCAACCATTGTGTAAAAAGACATAAACACTGTCATGGCAATCGTCGGAACAACAAATTTCAGGATATTTTTTAACGTTACAGGTTTTTCATATGCATTTTGGTTTTCCATCATATTTCCTCCATTTACCTTGTATTCTTTTCCTGCATATCGTATCATAGACCATACAGTAACAGTACAGTCAAGCCAAAATCAAAAGGTATGGATATGAATAAAAAGAACAAACTTCTTACAATCGGCCAATTTGCGGCCATGCACGGAATCAATAAGAAAACTTTGATGTGGTATGATGAAATCGGACTGTTTAAACCCGCCTGTGTCAATCCCGAAAACGGCTACCGCTGCTACAGCTACCATCAAAGTCCCATTCTGGAAACAATTCTTTTGCTGAAGGAGCTGGATGTTTCCATCCGTGAAATACAGGATTTCATGAAAAACCGATCCGCCGGCAGCCTGAAATGTCTTCTGGAAGAAAAAATAACAGACCTGGAGCTGCAGATCACTCATTTACAGGCGGTCCGGACCACCCTGTGCACACACCGCCAGAATATGGCTACCCTTCTGACCATGGATTTATCCGAAATCAGCATCATAGAAAAAAAAGAACGCTGTCTGGTCACAGTAGATATCAGCAAAGATATTTCCTTTGAGGAGGAGGTTGAACTAATTACAGCTGAAACAGAAAAGTACCGTCTTGGCCGCCTGCATCACGCCTCCTACGGCTCAATGATCCCTGTTTCCAGCCTGCTGGATGGAAACTTTGACAATTATTCCAAGCTTTTTATTGAAATCCCTTTCCTCACATATAAAGAGGGGCTGCACATCACCCCCGGCGGAAAATATCTAAGAGCCTTCCATAAAGGAGACTGGAGCCGGATGCCGGAACGATATCAGGAAATCCTTGATTACGCCCAAAACCATGGTCTGATACTTCACGAATTTTCCTATGAAGCGGGCATTAATGAAAATGTCATTGACCGGATTGAGGATTATATTGTCCAGATTGAGATCCCCGTCCTCGGGTAAAGAGCTCTTATTTGCAACCGGCTGTAAAAAGAAAGGAATTTTTATATGATTGAAAAAATCATTCTGCGCCGCTCCGGAAGAGGCATGGATATTTTACAGAAGCATATACCGGAAAATTTCTGCGAAAGGTCCGCCCATGCACTCCTCGCACTTCCCAAAGGAACGATTTTGCTGACTACCGGTTTTTATGTCGACGGCTTTGCCGAGACTGATGGACCGCTTGGAACACAGGTACTTTCCTCTGCTTTAAAAATGCTCGGATATCACCCGGTCATTGTCACAGATATGTTCTGTAACGAATATTTTGAATCAGAGAGGCTGGAAGTACGCTATGTCCCTTTAAATGCCGATCTTCTTTATTTTACGGATATGCTTCAAAAAGAACAGCCTGTAGGTATGATTTCTATTGAACGGTGCGGGCAGAACACCCAAAATGACTATGCCAATATGCGTGGAATCAGTATCCGAAATCATACTGCTCCTGTGGATCTTCTGTTTGAGCTGGCGCAGAAGCTTCATATTCCCACCTGGGGCATTGGAGACGGCGGCAATGAGATCGGCATGGGAAACCTGAAAAACGTTATCTCAGAAAAACTCTCCCTTTCTCCCTGCGTCAATAAGGTGGATTATCTGATTATCTCTACCGTATCCAACTGGGGTGCCTTCGGTCTGACTGCATATCTGGAGAAGCTGACCGGACAGAAGGTTCTTCCCTCTTATTCGGAAATGAGACGCTTTCTGGAAAGAACCGTGGCTCTTGGAAGCATTGACGGAATTCTTAAGACACACACCTGCACGGTGGACGGATTTTCCGCTGAAACGGAAAAAGAAATTGTGGATGCGCTGTATGACAGCCTTTCCATTTAAAATTTCATGTGATAGAATAAGCTTTAATGAATATTCTACCAAAGGGGTTGTATGATATGAAAACATATGAAACCTGCAGAAAGACCTTTCCGGACTTTCTCTATAAGGGCTATACCGTCCTGGACACCAGCGAAGAGCTTCAGGTTACCTATCACTTTGAGATACCCGGGCTGTCCGTCTTTGAACCGGTCTGGCGCTTTCCGAAAAAGGATGCAAAGCCGCTCTTTCCGGAACAGAACCGAACCTTACAGGAAATGCTGTTCAGCCTTGGCATGGTGGAGCTTATCAGCTACTGGAAGATTGCCTGCCCTCCTAAAGTCCTTGTATCCGCCGGTCCGCTAAGCCAGTCTCAGATCCACTGGTGGAAGGACCTGTATTATCTGGGGCTTGGAGAATTTTTCTATACCAACCATATTTCTGCGGATCCGGACAGCTTTATGGCGCTGATATCCGATGGGGCTGCCTTTACCGGAAAAGACATCCCCTCCATGGCAGAGGAGGGGTGTCTGATTCCGGTTGGAGGCGGCAAGGACTCCGCCTGCACCATTGAAATGCTGAAAAAAAGCGGGCATACTCTGAAAACCTATATTATTAATCCAAGAGGCGCCACCTTAAATACTGTGGAAGCAGCGGGCTTCTCCATGAATGACAATATTTCCGCAAAGCGGACGCTGGACGCAAGGATGATTGCACTCAATCAGGAGGGCTATCTGAACGGGCACACGCCCTTCTCCGCCCTGGTTGCATTCTCCTCCCTGATTACCGCTTATCTTCATGGACTCCGCTATATCGCCCTGTCCAATGAATCCAGTGCCAATGAAAGCACTGTGGCAGGAAGCCAGGTCAACCACCAGTATTCCAAAAGCTTTAAATTTGAACAGGATTTCCACAGCTACGAGAATACATTTATCAGAAGCGGCATCCACTATTTCAGTATGCTTCGTCCGCTCTCTGAATTTCAGATTGCAAAATATTTTGCTGCTATACCCGCCTATCATGATATTTTCCGTAGCTGCAATGCAGGCAGCAAGCAGGATATCTGGTGCGGGCACTGTCCTAAATGTCTGTTTGTATTTCTGATTCTGTCGCCATTTTTAAGCCATGACAGACTGGTGGAAATTTTCGGAACTGATATGCTGAACGACCCGTCCATGCAGGATGATTTTGAAAAGCTTATTGGCGTACAGAATGAAAAGCCCTTTGAATGCGTGGGCAGCCGGAGGGAAGTGAATGCTGCCGTCTGCCAGAGCATTGAACGTATGGAAAAAGAGGGTGAGCAGCTTCCCGCGTTGCTTGCCTGGTATCGGAAGCAGCCTTTGTTTGCTGCCTCCCTCCCAAATCTGCACGCCTACGACCGCTATTACAACAGCGCTCATCTGCTTCCGGCGGAATTTTTACACATATTATCTGAAGAATGCTACGGAGGGACTCTGCCTTGCTGAATATATTACAAAAACTAATCAAAGGGAAGCATGTATTGATTCTTGGATTCGGCAGAGAGGGCCAGTCTACCCTCCGCCGTCTCCGGCAGGCGGGGGGCTGCGCTTCCGTCACCATTGCCGACCAGGCAGGGGCTTCCCCGGAGGACCCTTCTGTCAGAGTTCTCTCCGGCCCTGCATATATGGACACTCTGGATCACTATGATCTGGTGTTTAAAAGCCCTGGTATTGTTCTTCCAAAGGACCCGTCCGAATATGTATGCCGGTTTTCTTCCCAGATGGAGGTATTTTTCACTGCTTATCGGAAACGTATCATCGGCATCACCGGCACAAAAGGAAAAAGCACAGTCACAACTCTCCTCCATCATATCCTGAAGGAAAACGGAAGAGATACGGTTCTGGCCGGCAATATCGGAATCCCGGCGTTTGATATTCTGGAGGATATCGGCCCGGAAACACTTATCATCTGCGAGCTGTCCTGTCATCAGCTGGAATACATTCATGTATCCCCCCATATGGCAGTCCTTTTGAATATCCACGAGGAGCACCTTGATCACTATGGAACTATGGAAAAATATATTCGTTCCAAACAGCAGATCTACCTTCACCAAAAACCTCAGGATCTGCTTTTCTGCGGCCTTCCCGTCCTTCCAAGAAAGGGAACCTGCAGCTCCCGTATTTATACGGTTTCGGACCATTATTCCACTGCTGATGTGGTGCTCAGCGGCACAAGAATCCGGTTTGAACGGGGAGACTATCGAATACCCGCAGACAGAATCCGTCTCCTGGGCCATCACAATCATATAGATATTGCCTTTGACTATGCCATCTGCCATATTCTTGGCCTTTCCGACGAAGAATTTGACAGAGCGCTCTGCACCTATGAGCCGCTTCCTCACCGGCTGAGCTTTATCGGAGAACGGGAAGGGGTACGCTATTATGACGATTCTATTTCCACTATCTGCGAGACCACCATCCAGGCGCTGAAAAGCATTCCTTCTGTGGGAACCGTGCTGATCGGAGGTATGGACCGGGGAATTGAGTACGGTGAACTGATTCGCTTTCTCTCCGGAGACGGTGTCTCCCATATTATTTTAATGGCTGACACCGGAAAACGGATTTTTGATGAGATTCATCAAAGCTATCCGGATTTCCATGCGCCGGAACGTCTGATTCTTGTGGACACTCTGGAGGAAGCTGTGCAGCGCGCCGAAGAGATTACCGCTCCCGGCACCGCCTGCGTCCTTTCACCGGCCGCCGCCAGCTACGGCATTTTTAAAAATTTTGAAGAGCGGGGAGATGTTTTTACAAAGCTGGTGCTTGCCAAATAATTTTTACAAATCACGGAAACGATTTCCTGAGTTTCCGTAATATATAAACTTAAAAAGTTAAAAGACTCCCCGCAAAAAACGGAGAGTCTTTTGACCCTTATAATAAAAAATACAGAAACTATTTCATTTTAATCTGCATCTATTCCACCAGTCCGGTAATAATGTCCACGCACCGTTCAATTCCAAACTCTCCACTGTCCAGAGACAGATGGTAGTTTCTTGCGTCTCCCCATTTGCGGTCTGTGTAGTAGTGATAGTTCACACTTCTTTTTTTATCCTTATCTTCCAGACGTTTTTCCGGCTTATCAGAGGTCTCCCCATAGATCTTCACAATACGCTCCACCTTCTTCTCCAGGGAAGAATGAATAAATACGTGGAGACAGTCCTCCCGGTTCCTCAGAATATAATCTGCACAGCGTCCCACAATTACACATGGCTCTTTTCCTGCCAGCTCTTTAATAATCTTCCTCTGCACGGTCCAGATATAGTCCTGCATGGACATTCCATTAGCAGTCCTGCCAAGGAAGGAATATGAAAATACATTTTTCCCCGGAGCATGCTCGCCGTATTCCCTGATAAACGCTTCCGACAGTCCGGTTCCCTCTGCGATCTTCTCAATCAGTTCTTTATCATAGTAGTCAATACCAAGCCTCTCTGCCACCCGTCTTCCGACCGTCCTTCCTCCGCTGCCAAACTCCCGGCTGATTGTAATAATACGTTTCTTCAT
Source organism: uncultured Lachnospiraceae bacterium (assembly GCA_910585465.1). Classification (GTDB taxonomy): domain Bacteria; phylum Bacillota; class Clostridia; order Lachnospirales; family Lachnospiraceae; genus Hominiventricola. The sequence goes on from CAJUEW010000001.1 coordinate 88,961, forward strand.
ACTGAATCCCCCTCCTGCGCTTTTATTATATTCTACCACAATCGACAAAATCAGAAAAGACAAACCTTTCCACAAACAGGCTGCTTTAGATTTCATCCCGCTTGAATCCGTTAAAAACACATGCTATAATATCACCAGCCAAAGGGGAGGAGCCTGCGTATGCATCCGGGTTCTTCCTTTTTCAATGAACTTAAGGAGGTTTGCTTATGAAGCACAGAAGATTAAAGACCATTATTTCTGTCTTTTCGTTATGGATGCTGCTGACTGCCGGCATCACCGGCTGTTCGGACCTGGCATCCGACACAACCGCACAGAGAACTGCCCCGCAGAATCATGCTTCCGAAGGGGAAGATGTCTTAAACGTGTATTTTCTCGACATTGGACAGGGGGACTGTATTGCCATTACTCAGGGAGACCATGCGATGCTGATTGACGCAGGCGACAACGATAAAGGTACTGCCGTACAGTCTTATCTGAATTATCTTGGTATCGAAGCATTGGACTACTGTATTCTGACACACCCGGATGCAGATCATATCGGAGGCGCAGACGTAGTTTTGTATAAATTTGACTGCCAGACTGTCCTGATGCCGGATAAGGAGGTGGATACAAGAACCTACGACGACGTCATCCAGGCTATGAAGTCCAAAGGCTGCTCCGCCGTTCATCCGGAAACAGGCGATACCTACACCTTCGGTGATGCCACCTTTACTGTCCTTGGCCCTGTACGGGAGTATTCAGACAATAATAATAATTCCATCGTCATCCGCATGACCCACGGAGAAAATACATTTCTCTTTACCGGGGACGCGGAAGCAAAAGCGGAAGCAGATATTCTGGAGGAAGGTCTTACTGTACAGGCCGATGTGTTAAAAGCCGGCCATCACGGAAGCGACACCTCCACAAGCGATGAATTTCTTGAAGCAGTCTCCCCGGAATATGCCGTGATTAGCTGCGGGGAAGGAAATAAATACGGCCATCCCCACGCGGAAACAATGAATAAATTCCGTCAGAACGGCGTCACTGTCTATCGGACAGATGAACAGGGAACGATTATCGCCACCTCTGACGGAAGCACCATTACCTGGAGCGAGAGCCCCTCTGATTCCTGGCTGACCGGAGAACCCACCGGTTCCTCTGCCCCTGCCGTTACTTATATTTTAAATACAGGCAGCCATAAATTCCATCTGCCGGACTGCAGCAGCGCGGAGGATATTTCATCCTCCAACAAAGAAGAAAGCTCACAATCCAGAGAGGAGCTAATCAACGAAGGCTATGAACCATGCGGACGATGCAAGCCCTGATTATATCCTCTTTATGCACCGCCGGACAGATATTTCTATATCTGTCTACCTGGTGATTTTCACCGCTTTTATTTTGCTCGCCTTTCCATAAGTCTTCTGTTTGACAGAATAGGCTTTTATACGGACATAATAGGTTCTGCCTCTTTTCAGTCCGGAAATCGTGCAGCTTGTTTTACTCCCTGATACGATCTCCTGTTCCACTTCCGATTTAAACTTTTTGTCGGTGGAATATTCCACAATATACTTTGTTCCGGATGCTGCACCGGTTCCGGTTTTCGCAGGCCATTTTACTTTGATTTTCCTGCCCGAAATATTTTTGGTGCTGGATATGGATGCTTTTCCGGGACAGATGATCAGCTTTACGGTATTGCTTCTCGCACTGGTATATTTACTGTTTGAGGCGGACAGTGCACGGACATAGTAGATCCCTGCATATTTCGGAGCCTTTCCGGAACCGGAGGCTCCGTTTTTCGATTTGCTTGTTTTCCTTGTGCATTTTGCATCCGTATAATAAACATAGGTGATTTCCCCTGCTCCGCCTGTCACCTTTGCCTTTCCGACGGATATGGCTCTGCCCGTATAGGCCGCTGTCTTTTCTGTCAGCCTTATAACAGGCGTTCCTTTTTTAATCACCAGCTTTACGGCCTTGCTTACCGCGCTGTAGCAGTTCGCATTTTCTGCCACTGCTGCTTTCACATAATAGGTCCCTATCAGCTTCGGAGCCTTTCCGGGGCCGGATGAGCCGCTTTTCTGCTTGCTCGTTTTCTTTGTACATTTTTTATCTGTATAATAGGTATAGGTCACCTTCCCGGCACCGTCCGTCACCGCCGCTTTATCAACTGAAACAGCCTTGCCTGTATAACCCGCTGTTTTGGGCTTCAGCTTTACGGAAGCCTTCCCTTTTGTAATTACCAGCTTCACCGGACTGCTGACTGCCCCGTTATAGTTCTCATCTGCCTCCAGCACTGCTTTTACATAATAAGTCCCTGCATACCGGGGCGCTTCACCCGGGGAAGAAGCTTTGTGGGCTGACTCGGAAGTCCTGGTTGTACAGGCTGCGTCTGTATAATACGTATAAGTAATCGTTCCTGACGAACCGGAATGCTCTGCCTCCGGCACTTTGATCGCATTCCCGCTGTAAACTTCCGTCGCCCCTGTCAGCCATATGGAAGAATCCGCTTTTTGAATTGTAAAGGAACCTGTAAGAGTTCCCCTGTACCCATTCCTTCCTGTTATAAGAACTCTGGCAAAGCCCGCTTTTACATTATCAAAATAATCAGTCTGATAACAGTCTGCCTCTACTGCCTGTCCATTACATAACAGCGCAACCTCCGGCCGGATGGCGGCCCCGGTATAAGTATGAAGGCTTTGCCTCACATTTAATGTACAGCCGTCCGCCAGATTTTTTGTGGCAGGAATGGATTTGGTATCCACTACTGCCCCGCAGCTTTTGCATACCTTCTCTGACCTTCCCTCTGTAATGCAGTCCGGAGCCTGCACGGTTTTCCACTGGCACACTCTGTGGACGCACACGGACAGTTCGTAAGCATCTTGAGCAAGAGGCGGATAAATAAATACAATATCTTCATTTTCTGAAAAACATGGCTTTTCCGCATGCTCCTCCCGGAACGTACCATTTAATCCTTCCGAATCTGCACCGCAGAGAAAATAGGTATGGCGAATCGGATTCTGATCATCCCACGTACAATCTACTGCATACCAGTTCTGATCCTCCATCTGCACATAATTCCACATATGTATCCCGCTTTGGGTTGTTCCCACAATATCCGCGCAGGGAATGCCGAACTGATCTGCCAGCACCTTAAATGCCTCTGCATAGCCCTGGCACACCACAGAGTTTTTTCCTGTAAACACGGCTCCGTTAGAGTATACATACCGATAGGCAGGATTCTCTGTATTTCCCCCTTTGAGCGCATCATAATTATAGGACAGTCTGCTGCAAAGATAATCATGAATAGCCTTTACTATATGTTCTCTGTCTGCAGATGCCGCCTCCGCTCTGACCTCTGCTGCCGCTGTCTCCACTCCTGTCCGGTAAAGCTCCGTCTGCGACTTTGCACCGTCATACTTCTCACTGATATCAAATCCGGCACTCTCCACCCGGTAAATCCCGCCTGACTTTGTGCCGTTCAGGCTCATCCGCACAGACCCGGCCCAGTATGCCTCCGGATGGTCATATACAAATGCCCAGTATGCATAGCTGCTGTTAAGCAGCAGTTCCTTTTTCAGAAAAGAATAAGCATCTTCGGTATCTGCTGTATATGCCTGCGGATATACAAAGGTCAAAGCATCTGTCCTTCCGCTGGAAAAATTTTTCCCGGAATCCAGATAGTAGTCCTCCAGAGCATCATAAAGCTGCTTTTGCTCCTTACTCAGCTCACTTCCATAGCTGCCGGCATATTCATGCAGTCCAAGCCGGACATGCGGGGAGTCCGTATAGCCATTCCAGTCAAAGGGATGAAACTCTCTGGTAACAATAAGCGGTTCCTTTGCAGGCCCGGTTGATTTTTTTGCAGCAGCGCGCAGCGGCACTGCCGCAAACAAGGCAAAGAGCAAAACCAGCGCCAGCCCCTTCTGCAGATTTCTCCTCATCTTATGCTGTCCTTTCTTCAAATCCGTAGTTTTCTCTTATTATACTATATTTCCTCCAGCTGCGCCATCGCTTTCCGGAACTGGAAGAAAAACAGGATTACTGTAAAGGTTACCGCAAGCACATCTGCAACCGGTTCTGCCAGATAGACTCCCATCGTCTTGTCCTGCGTCAGATGCGGCAGCAAATAGATCAGCGGAAGCAGCAGAATAAATTTTCTCATAACTGCCACCATAATCGATGCCTTCGCATTTCCAAGAGAAATAAACGTCATCTGACAGGCAATCTGGGCTCCGAAGATGCACATGGCGGCAGCATAGATGCGCAGAGCCCACTTTGTGTAGGCAACCAGCACAGCATCTGAAGAGAAAATCGCCGCGAACGCTCCCGGAAACAGCATGATAAGAGCCCATACACTTACCGAATAAGACAGACTGACTATCAGGAGCAGGCGAAAGGTTCTTTTTACACGTTCTTTATTTTTTGCCCCGTAATTATAGCTGGTAATGGGCTGGGCCCCCTGTCCCAGCCCCTGCATCGGCAGCATGGAAAACTGCATGGCGCTGGACAGAATAGTCATGGCTCCCACTGCCACATCCCCTCCATATTTCAGCAGGGAGGAGTTAAAGCACACAATAATCACACTTTCGCTGGCCTGCATAATAAACGGGGCCAGTCCCAGCGCCAGTCCCGGTAAGACAACCTCTCTCTGCAGTTTCAGGTACTTTTTCCGAATCCTTATAATTGTTTTTCCGCCTGTCAGAAAACGAAGCACCCAGACGGCAGAAACCGCCTGGGAAAGAATGGTCGCAAGGGCTGCCCCGCGCACTCCCATTCCCAGTCCATAGATAAAGACCGGATCCAGAATAATATTACATACGGCCCCGATCAGCACACTCAGCATTCCTGTCTTTGCAAATCCCTGGGCTGTAATAAATGCATTCATCCCAAGGGTAAGCTGTACAAAAATGGTTCCGACCGCATAGATATTCATATAAGCAGTGGAATACTCAATCGTATTTTCACTGGCTCCGAAGGTCAGAAGCAGCGGACGGTTATACAGCAGGAGAACTGCTGTCAGAATCACCGATATCACCACCTGCAGAGAAAAGCTGTTCCCAAGTATCTGCTCCGCTGCGTCATTATCGCCTTTCCCCATCGCCATAGACGCTCTCGGAGCTCCTCCGTTGCTGATCAGAGCCGCAAAGGCGGACACAATCATAATCACAGGCATACAGACACCCACGCCGGTCAGGGCAAGCGCTCCGTCCGACGGCATATGCCCGATATAGATACGATCTACCATATTATATAAAAGGTTAATCAGCTGGGCGGCAATTGCAGGCACTGATAATTTCCACAGAAGCCTTCCGACTGGCTCCTCTGCAAGAAAATCATTATTTTTTTCCATGTTTTCTCTCCCCTGTTTTATTTTCTGATCTTATTATTATAACAACTGATTTATAAACGGAATATCAACCATAATTCCGGAGTATCCTTTTCTACGTTCCGATCATTTGTTTCATCAGTATTTCTTATAAAGAATCCGTAAATATCTATTGTATTTATAATTGGAATATGATATATTTTTTTAATCTGCTATAGTGCAAAAATAGACAGATACTCTGGAGAGTCCCGGCATACGGGCGCCGAAGGTGTACGGAAGAAACATATATTTCTTCCAATCTCTCAGGCAAAAGGACAGGGGCATACATATGCAAATGTTCTACTCTTTGGAGGGCTGATGGTTCATCAGCTCTTATTTTATACGACAGTATTTATGAGTAGGAGGAAAAAAGAAAATGGAAACACTATTAAGCATGGTGGATTCAGCAAATGACGTGTTATGGAATCTGGTACTGATTCTGGTTCTGTGCGGAACCGGAATCTATTATACGATCCGGCTGAAATTCATCCAGGTAAGAAAATTCACAGAAGGCTTTAAGCTGGTATTCGGGAGCATCAGTCTGAAGGGAAAAAAAGGAAGCCAGGGTGAAATGACCACCTTTCAGTCCGTCGCTACCGCAATCGCCGCACAGGTAGGAACCGGTAATCTGACCGGAGCTGCAACCGCGCTGATCGGAGGGGGACCGGGGGCTATTTTCTGGATGTGGATCAGTGCCTTCTTCGGAATGGCCACTATCTATGCCGAGGCGGCCCTTGCACAGGAGTATAAGACAAAAAAGGACGGCGAGATTACCGGAGGGCCTATTTATTATATTCAGGCTGCTTTCCGGGGAACCTTCGGAAAGGCTTTAGCTGCTGTTTTTGCAGTCTTTATCATTTTGGCTCTGGGCTTTATGGGCAATATGGTGCAGTCCAATTCCATCGGCTCTGCCTTCTCTGAAGTATTTACATCCAGAAATATTAATATTCCGCCTGTAACTATTGGTATCATACTGGCCCTGGTTGCCGCATTTATCTTTATCGGCGGAACTACCCGTCTGGCATCTGTGGTGGAGAAAATTGTTCCTGTCATGGCCGGTATCTATATTGTCGGAAGCCTGATCGTTATTTTAAGTAACATCACTATGGTTCCTGAGGCCTTCCGCCAGATTATTGTGGGAGCCTTTCAGCCCTCTGCCATTTTAGGCGGAGCTGCGGGCGTTACCGTAAAGCATGCAATCCGTTTTGGTGTGGCCCGGGGGCTGTTCTCCAATGAGGCAGGTATGGGCTCCACCCCTCACGCACATGCGCGCGCAACTGCAGAAAACCCGCATAAACAGGGACTGGCCGCTATGATCAGCGTTTTTATTGATACCTTTATTATTCTGAATCTGACTGTATTTTCTGTTCTTACCACCGGAGCGCTCAGCAGCGGAAAGGAAGGAACCGCGCTTACACAGTATGCATTCTCCACTGTATTCGGAAATTTTGGAGATATTTTCGTGGCATTCTGTCTGCTGTTCTTTGCCTTTTCCACCATCCTTGGATGGCATTTCTTCGGGGCTATTAATGTACAGTTTTTGTTCGGACAAAAAGGTATGAAGGTTTACTCCCTGCTGGTTGTCCTGTTTATCGTAATTGGTTCTGCCCTGAAGGTAAACCTGGTATGGTCTCTGGCAGATTTCTTCAACGGTCTGATGGTAATTCCGAACGCCCTGGCCCTGCTGGCTCTCAGCGGCATTGTGGTGAAAATCTGTAAGACATACAGCTCTAATTAATGCTCTTCCCCTGCAGACCATGCTTTTGCAGGGGATTTTTTGCCGTTTTTAATAGAAGTATTTGCTTTTCTTTACATTTGCACCTATAATAAAGAAATGGAATAAATATTTTGTAAGGAGATTTATTACAATGGAAGAAAAAATGACAATGGATGACTTCTCAGAAGAACTGGAAGCCTCCTACAAGGCTGCTGAAGAGCAGACAGAAGCTACTGACGAACTGGATCCGGTCTGGGCCACTCTGAACGAATATCTGACGGAAAAAACAGTTTTGACCGTAAAGGTCGGCGGTGTCGTAAATGCAGGTGTGATTGCCTATGTGGAGGGCATCCGGGGCTTTATCCCTGCATCCCGGCTGTCCCTGGAGCATGTGGAGGATCTGAATGAATGGCTGAACAGGAAGATTAAGGTTCGTGTCATTACCGCTGATCCGAATAAAAAGAGACTGGTTCTCTCTGCCAGAGAGCTGTTAAGGGAAGAAGCCAGAGCAGAGGCTGCGCAGAAAAAGCAGGCTGCTATGGAACAGACCCGGGTCGGTGATATTATGAACGGAACCGTTGAATCCTTAAAAGACTACGGTGCATTCGTCCGTCTGGAAAACGGACTGTCCGGTCTGGTACACGTATCCCAGATATCTGACAAGCGTATCACCTCCCCTTCAAAGGTATTGAAGGAAGGCGAGTCCGTAAAGGTGAAGGTCATTGCGATTAAGGACGGCAAGCTCTCCCTGAGCATGAAGGCTCTGATTGAGAAATCCCAGCCGGAGGAGTCAGAGGAAAAATACGATCTTCCCAAGAGTGAAAGCATTTCCACCAGCCTTGGTTCCCTGCTTGCGAATCTGAAGCTTTAATTTCTTAAATAAAATAAAGTGAAATAAAAAGTACCGCCTGTCATCCTTCGATGATCAGGCGGTACTTTACGTTATCCGTATTTATCCTAGTATTTATAGGAAGTGAATCCAATCTGCTTCATGGACACTCCTGCTCTCTTCAGCAGAACCTGCCAGCCGCTGAATGCTGCCTTCAGATAAGAATTAGCTGCACTCTGTAAATTGGATGTATTCATATTATTATTTGCCGTAACGGTGAAGTCTACATTATTAGCTCCGGTATAGGAAGATGCTTTGATCTTCGCTGTGGCCTTGATGCCTGCACCAGAAGAAAGAACATAAGTAAATGTCGGACTTACAGTTGCGCTCTTAGTTACGTCTACATTCATCTGAATCTCAACCTGAACACGGCCTGTGCTTCTCTGCTCTTCACTATAGAAGTAGAACAGAAGCTTATCCGTCTTCTTGTTGTACTCAATCAGATATGTATCCTTATATACCATACCAGATTCGCTTCCGCTTCTTTGTATCTGGATAACTTTATTGCCTCTCTGGTTATTGCCGCCGTTTAAAAGAATGTATCTCTTCAGCGTCTTGTAATTTGCCGCAAGAGTGGAACTGCTTCCGCCGCTGGAAGATTTCTTTACAGTTACCTTACAGGTATATTTCTTTGTGCCCACTTTAGCGGTAATAGTTGCACTTCCTGCTTTCTTTCCGGTTACTTTTCCTTTGGAGGTAACGGTTGCAACAGATTTATTACTGGAGCTCCATTTTACCTTCTGTGTTGTTCCGGTTACTTTCAGCGTAGCTGACTTATTCACATTCAGAGTTAAAGTCTTTTTGCTGATCTTCGGAGTTTCTACAGTAACCTTGCAGGTCAGCTTCTTGGAACCAACTTTTGCAGTAATCACTGCGGTTCCTTTTGCTTTTGCAGTTACTTTTCCTTTGGAAGTGACAGTTGCAACACTCTTCTTACTGGATGACCAGGTAACCTTTGATTTTGTACCTGTCACCTTCAGAGTCTTGCTCTCTCCCTTAACCAGGGTGACTTTTGTAGCAGACAGTTTTACTGACGCTGCTTCTACAGTTGCCACTGGAAGAGTTCCGGCAACAAGTATTGTCAGCAACAGACATACTACAAGTTGTTTCAGTTTTTTCATTGTACTTTCCTCCTTTTCCTTATGGAAAATATTTTACACCCATTAGCCCTATTAAACAATACCCTAATTTTAAATTTTTGCTTAAGAATAATCCACACCCGGCACATAATTCTGAAACCGGATATTTTTACACGAAACACTGGGGACTCAGCCTTTTATTCTTATCAAATTACCCGAAATCTAATCTATATTCTCTGAAAAATTCATATGAAATTTTACATAATACTTCATGATCCTTTTCGATAAACGTTCATTAACTTCTTCGGCAGTTACATTTTCATGAGTATATCTCCAATCATTATAATTAAGGATATCACTATATTCCGACATGTTGATTTTAAAATCATCATAACGGAATACTTTTTCTTCGTAAAAGATATTTTTGTTTAAATCCTCCTGTATGCTTTCCTTCATATTATATTTTGCATATAATATCTCTGTATCCCAAAGCATTAAATCATATTCATTAATTGACATCTGCACGCAGTCTATCCCATATGCTTCCAATGCCTTGATAATATTGCAATAATAATAGGGCTCTTCACATAACCGCATTTTATAAAATAATTCCACGTCATGCTTGCTCGTTTTTAAATCAGGAAAATAATCAGCGCTGTCATTGTATTTTTCCTCTATCACCTGTATAATCGTATTGATTTCTGCCTGATCCTCCTTGCTTCTGAGAAACTGGTATGCCTCCACATCATCTGACAGTTGATTGATATTCTCATTTACTGAAGCTAAATTTTCATTCATTGCAGCGATCTTTTCGTTCGTTTCCAGAACCCAGCCGGAGATCTCTTCAGAGCCGCCGACAGAGCCTTCTTCCTTCTCCTGCTCCGACTCGAAAAACTCCCCAAGCTTTATGACATAATTTTTGAAAGAACCCACATTTACGAAAGAAACAGCCAGTATAGCGCCGTCCGCAATAAATAAAATCACAAATATATATTTTTTCCATTTGATTTTAATTTTATCATTCAGATAGCTTAAAAAAAGAATATATCCGATTAAGTAGCATATGATAAAGGTTATTTTCATAAAAGTATTCTGCATGTTTACAGACAGCACCACGGTTAATAAGCTTGCCCCGACTGAAAATATGTTTCTGTAGTCCTCTTTCTTCATCCTGATTTTCCCTCCTTATATTTTAATTATTATACAAGATTCTCCATTATTTTCCAATTTTTTACAGCATATCAGGTGTTTCAAACAGCATATCAAAAAAATATTTTTACAGGTGGATCTATATTATAAAAGTAGACACCTATATGTACCATCTGTTACAATAAGCTATACTCTAAAAAGGAGGCTCTTATGGCAGTAAACAACCACACCAAATCCACCCCGCTCCTTATTGAATTTCATCCCGCTTTCGTGTATAATCCACTCATAGGAAGAAATACTTTTCCTGTTAATCCGAAATCATGAAAGGAGGCTTTCCCATGAGCACTTTAGACGCAACCGTTTCCATGTTGGAAGCGATGCCGGAAGACGCAAGAATAAAAGTCCTGGAATTCACCCGGCAACTCTTTACTTCCAGGAAACCGGCAAACCCATTCGTCCCGGTCGGCGCACAGCAGGTACTTTCTGACCTCGCCGAGTCACGCCGGCAGACTGCCGAGGGAAAAGGACTTGACATGGAAGACGCACTGAACAGGATGGGGAAACAGCATGGATTTATTTGACGTAATCATCTCACCAAAGGCACTGTCACAGCTGAACGACTATATCGACTACATCCAATATACCCTGCTGAACGAACAGGCCGCCCGCAATGTCTGGCTGGATGCCATAGAGACACGGGATCAGTTGTCCAAAGTCGCTGGCAGCCTGAAATTCTGCTCCCATCCCCAACTGAAAAAGGATGGATACCGCATCATCAAATTCCTCCGACATCATTATGTAATGCTCTACCGGACAGACGGAACCACCGTCTATGTGGACGCTATCTACCATCAGCTTCAGGACTATGAAAATACCTTTGCAGAAGAATTAAGCCAATAATACCCAAAAAGCCGGAATGGATACTGCATCCACCCGGCTTTTTTCACTCAATTTCATCCCCAAAATTTCACTCCGCCTGAATCCTCCCATCCAGATGCACCCGCGCCCATTTCACGAACCTCTCCCAGATCTCTTCCGACATTGGAGCTATATTATAAAAGTAGACACCTATATGTACCATCTGTTACAATAAACTATACTCTAAAAAGGAGGCCGCCTGCCTCCTTTGAAGGCATCGTATAGCGCTGTGCAAGGTAGCGCATAGATGCCGGAAGCTCTCCGTCCGGCCCCCCCATACTGACTGATAATCATCTGAGCGGTTTTCGGACACGTATGCCTGATTTTTACCGGAAACTGCAGTCTTTTTTCATAGGTCCACATCAGATGCACGCTCCTTCCCAGGGCATAGGACCCTCTGTCCACAATCCCTCACAGCCGCAGGAGGAATTTGTTATGAAAATTTTCATTTACATAATCAGCCCGCGCAGTCTTGCCCATTCATTATACAGGGTACTCCAGTGCTCCACAGGACATATGCACAGCAGACAGAACAGCGCCGCTCCCGCCATTACACAGATCCGCACCACCGGAAATTCCCTCCTTTGGCGCAGCACCATACAGACAAACACAATCCCCATCCAGACTAAAAATGTCATCGGCACAATCCGGTTTACGGTCAGTCCGTAAACGCTGATATACAGCCCCAGCTTACCGGCCGCTGTGGCAATCAGAAGCAGCGTTAATACAGACAGCAGTACAGTAAAAAAAGAAAGTCCTCTGTGCTCATAGCTTCTGCTCCTGGAAAACATTCCCGAAAGCCACAGAATCATCAGATTCCACGCTCCAATCCGGCATAGCTCAAAAAATCCTCTTCTGGCATATTCCGCATAAGTAAAGTCCCAGGGAAGCTTTTCTGTAAAGGCGGCAAACAGATAATTTCCCTGAATACCCATAAACAATGTATAGACCAGACAGATAACCGCCAATGCCGTACAGACGGCCGTATCTGGAACCAGACGTATCTCCTCTCCTATTTTCTGAAGCTCTTCTGTATGGATTCTGTCCGTATTTCTTCCATGAATACCGCCGAAGATCAATCCGTAAAGATAAGAGGATACTAAAAGTGCCAGAAACATCCGTAAAATAATTCGCAGCAGGTGCCCTTGAATATAACCGGCCAGGCTCCCTGCTATCTGCTCAAACCCTGCGTCCGCGTCGGAAAGAAGCGGCAGAATAATGAACAGCATAGGTACTGCAAGAACCAGCCCCAGCAGAATCGATTTGGGCCTGCTTTGTCTGTCCCTTTTTTCCCCTCCTCCGGATATGCTGCCTGCAAGAACCCGTATCTGACAGGTAAAGTTGCAGAATGGAACCACCTCCAGAGCATTCCATCCGTCAAAAAACACCCATTGGGAAGTACGGTTCTGAAAAATAAGCCTCCCCGATGCGGCAAGCGTCCAGTAAGCGGCGACTGCCATCAGGGCCAGAATCTGGAAAATATGCAGAACAGACCAAAAGGCAAACGGGATTCCGATTGACAGAAGAACTCCCAGCCAGAACCAGCTTTCCTTTGACAGATAAATATTCTTTCCCCGAAGATACAGCAGCACAACCGCTGCATAAAAAACAGTGTATGCAGACAGCATCCATGTGTCAGTCCCATCCATAAACACATAAACAAAGCTATAGCCTACCAGCAGATAAACAAAAGCAAATATCCGATCCGTTGTATCATTTTCCGGAAAAACAGATACACAGCTATTATACGGCAGACTATCCTGGCTGCCTTCCTGATACATATTCTTCATTTCCCTTAGTCCTCCTCCACATACTCTAAAATATCTCCCGGCTGACAGTCCAGCGCCCGGCAGATACTGTTCAGTGTGCTGATTTTAATCGCTTTTGCTTTGCCGTTTTTCAGCACGGAAATATTTGCCATAGTAATCCCAACCCGTTCCGAAAGCTCAGTGACACTCATCTTCCGCTTTGCCAGCATCACGTCGATGTTAATGATAATTGCCATCTTTTTCTTTCCTCCTCAGATCGTCAGTTCCTGTTCCTCCTGCAGCTCGCTGGCGTTCTGCACCAGATGGGAAAGCGCCGCGCACAGGACGGTCAGAGTCACAGAAATAAAAACAGCCAGAACAATCGGAAATACCAGCCAGCCTGCGCCCTGGTACCAGCCTGCAATAAAAAACCATATAAGAAAGCCCGTATAGAGTACCGTGTCCAGCAGCATATACTGGCTCATCCGCTTCAACCTTATGGCATTCTCCATGGAAAAAGACCGATTCTGTCCGATGCTCCCGCAGATTCCCCAAAATCTTATCAGACACATAACAGCCGGTACAGCGCTCAGAGCTGTTACCCTGCAGACGCCACGGTAGCCGGAGCTTCCGGCGATTCTTGTCAAAGGCTCCTTTAATACCAGCGGCAGAAACCACAGAACAAAGACCAGAAGCAGGATGCCTACACCTGCGGTAATCATCTTCAAATATCCTGACATTTCTTTTTGCTTCATAACTGCTTCCTCCATATTTGTTGCTTTACGGATATCATAATCCCGCAAAAATGAAATGTCAATAATTATTTATTGTATTACAATAAATAATTATTACTTTACAAAAAAAAAATCAACTGACGTCTGAATCTTACAGAGGTTTCCATGGGAGCTGCCGGGGATCTAAAAACCGGTCAAAGACTGCCGCAAAACGGGGCGGTCTCTGACCGGTCTGAGGAAGTATCGTTTATGCCGGATTGGTATTGTGCTTCCGGGGGATTACGATGTCATATTTTTCTACGTCCATAATCGCCATCCCATTGGCTTCAAAAGAGATGCTCACTGCATCCTGGGGGGTATAGATGGTGGAAGAAATTGCCTGCTCTCCATTGTTTGCAAAGATTTCCACAGAAAACCGATCCATAATAATACGCAGGGTCAGCTCACCGCCCTGGTTGCGGACCAGCACTTCCCGGGAAGCAATAATATCATGCCGGAAACCGGAATTGCTCCTGTCAAAACGGAGGATGCTGCTGCCCGGAGTATAGCTGATGGCCGTGTAGTTCTCCGTATCCTTTGCTACTTTAATGGTGAAGTTCTCATAGAGCTTCTCGCCCGCAGGACGTATACGCACGGTCATGTCCAGAGAGCGTCCGCACACCTGCGGCAGCTGTATACGCTCACGCACATCCACATCACGATAAAGCACCGGTTCGCTTCTGTAACGCTCAAGCTCACGCACCGGATTCTGGATCAGCCGTCCGTTTATGATATGGAGCTCCCGCGGAATGGTCATCATCCCAAACCACTTGGAACCGTGGGGCTGGCTGTGGCTGGTCTCCCAGGACTGCATCCAGCCAATCATAATCCGGCGTCCGTCCGGAGTCAGCACAGTCTGGGGGGCATAGAAATCCAGTCCATAATCAATAGCGCGGACTTCCGTCCGGTCAAATTTGTGGGTTTTGGAATCGTAATTCCCGGTAATATAGATCGTTCCGTTTCCGTTGTGAAATTCCATCCCTCTTGCCCTCATCTCCTGAGGCGAGGTCAGGATTACCGCAACATTATCTAAAATAAAGAAATCCGGGCATTCCCACATTTTTCCGTATTGGTTTTTACAGTTGTCCAGCACGCTGACAAATTCCCAGTGAAGGGTGTCTTCGCTGCCAAACAGAAGAATGGAACCGCTGCCGTCTGACGGACGGTTGCCGATAACGGCATAGTAACGGTTTTCCTTTTCATCGAGCCAGATTTTAGGATCACGGAAATCCTCCGCACTGCCGCCCTCAGGAAGATCCGCTTCGGTCAGAATTGGATTTTTCTCATATTTTTCATAGTCGGTGCCATTGCCGAAGGCGACACACTGTACCTGCCGGCTCTCCGTATAGCCGTCCTCCCGTTTCCATTCCTGCACGCCGGTGTACATCAGCATGTGCCTTCCGTCAGGAAGCTCCATGGCGCTGCCGGAGAAGCATCCGGCATTGTCATATTCCGTATCAGGCGCCAGGGCGGTGGGAAGCCACTCCCATTGCACGAAATCTTTTGTCTTCACATGCCCCCAGTACATGGGACCCCAGCTGGTGTTGAAAAGATGGTACTGATAAAATAAATGATACTCGCCCTGATACCAGGAAAAACCGTTCGGATCATTCATCCATCCGATTTTGGGGGATACATGAAACAACGGACGCTCTTCCTCCATGATCTTATCGCCATAGATTTTTTCGTAATTTCTCGCTTGCTGCAGGCTTTTGCTGCTCATTTTTCAAACCTCACTTTATGTAAATAGTATCGGATCTGTTAAATTTTGTCAAACACAGAATATCCGCAGGCAGGTTTTCGTGAAGGTCTGCCTGCGGATATAAAGAAAAGTAACAGTCTTCCGTTAGCCTTTAATGCCGGAGGATGCAATACCTTCAACATAATACTTCTGCATAAAGATGAACATAATGATCATCGGGATTGCAGAAACTACCAGAGAGGCCATAATCGCACTGTAGTGGACCGGGCTGGTGCTGAAGAAGGACTGAACCGCCAGCTGGATGGTACGTTTTTCCTCGCCGGTCATGACGAGAAACGGCCACATAAAGTCATTCCAGTGTGCGACGAAGTCCAGAATAAATACGGTGGCATAGACTGTCTTGGAGATTGGCATTACAATCTTGAAGAAGGTGCCAATCGGGTTGCTTCCATCAATCGCCGCTGCCTCCAGAAGATCATTGGGAATGTCGCGGAAAAAATTCTGGAACATATAGAGAGAGAAGCATTTCGCAATGAACGGCACCACCAGCGCCTGCAGCGTGTTGACCCAGCCTAACTGGGACATCTCAATATACAGGGGCAGAAGGATTGCCTCCATTGGCATAACCATTAATGCCACCACCAGCGTCATAATCATCTTTTTGCCCCGGAATTCAAATTTCGCAAGGGCATAGCCGCAGATCGAATTGATGATCAGATCAAAGATCAGAATCAATGCGATATACAGGATTGTGTTTTTAAACACATTTACCATGTCAATCCGGCGGAACACTTCAAAATAATTATCCAGTGAAGCCTGTGCCGGAAGAAACGTGGTGATGGAATTCATATTGGCAAAAATCAGGGATTCCGGCTTCAAAGAGGCGGAAATCATCCAGATGAGCGGCGAAACAAAGATGATGCCGATCACAATATTGCCAAAGTAAAACAGAAATTTACTCATAAAAGCAGATGCTTTTTTCGATTTCATAACGCGGCGCCTCCTTTCTTAAGCGTCAGCCGTAATTTTTTGCATAATCAGAGACATGGCAACCACAATTACAAAGAACACTGCCGCTGCAGAGCAGGCGTAGCCAAAGTTACCTTTCTGGAAGCCCTGTGTATAGATGTAATAGACCATTGTCTTTGTGGCATTCTGCGGACCGCCCTGGGTCATAACATACGGCTGTGTGAACAGCTTCATAGCCTGAATCATAGTGATTGTGATCACATATACGATTGTCCCTTTCAGGTTCGGCAGTGTAACATAGAGGAAACGCTGCACCGGCGTCGCGCCGTCTACAGATGCCGCCTCGTACTGCTCCCCGGGAATTCCCTGCAGTCCCGCAAGAAAAATCATCATCTGATATCCTGCTCCCTGCCAGGCGGACATGAAGATAATCGCATTCATCGCTGTCTTTGGATTGCTTAAGAAATTAATCGGCTCCATTCCCATGCCTGCCAGTATGGAGTTAATAAGCCCCGTATTTGGATTAGAGTTATAAAGCACGGTCCACAAAACGGAAATAACAACCATAGAAGTAAGCTGCGGACTGAAATACATGGTGCGGAAGATGGATACACCGCGGAATTTTTTGGAAACAAGCATTGCCAGAGCCAGTGCCAGCGCGCATTGCACGGGAACTACGATGATAGTAAAATAAACCGTATTTTTCAGCGCCAGCCAAAAGTCTGAATCAGCAAACAGCTTGATATAATTGGCAATGCCGATAAATGAAATATCATTCGGCCGCATAACCTGATACTGGAATACAGAGTAATAGATCGTATAGATCATCGGTACGACCATGAAGGCAACCAGTAAAAAGACGGCAGGAATACTAAAGACATAAGCAGCCACCTGTTCATCCTTTTTCCTTGGCGACAGTTGAATTTTTTTTGACATAACACTTCTCCTTTTTTATCGAAACAGGATTTGTATAAATCAACAGTCAGCACTGCTTCCGGCGGCAGGCTTCCCTGACTATGCATTCTGCCGCGTCAGGGAAAGCCGTATGCCGGACAGACATTTACTGTGCGTAGTAGGTGTTGTAGTCCTCTTCAAAGCTTGCCGCCACATTATCCAGCTGTTCCTGAATATAGCTCTCTTCCACTGCGCCATTGGAAGCCGCTTCGGCAAAAATATTGGTCATTGCCTCTGCATAATCCGCGGAGAAGGTTGCGTAGGACGGAGTACGGGGACGGGGGGAAGCACTATTCCGCAGTTCCTCCACAAAGACGGAAAGCGGATAGTCCTGATACACTGCCATGGACGGATCCTCATATGCGGAGGTACGGGAAGCAGGCTTGGAGATAGCTGCCGCGTAGGAGGCAACATTCTCGGTGCTCATCAGCCACTGCAGAAATTCACCTGCCGCGTCCACATTGGAGCAGTTGTTGGTAACTGCCGCCGCCCAGTCGCCGCACGGGGAAACCGGAGTTCCCGTCTTGTCAGAAACCGGATAATATGTAACGCCCCACTCAAATGCAGCGTCCTCCAGAACCGTCACATCCCAGGAACCCTGAATCTCAGTAGCGCATGCCCCATTCAGAAATTCATCCGTAATCGGATCCACATTTGCATAGCCCTTCGCAATCAGACCCGCAAGAAACGCCGTTGTCTCAACGGCCTCCGGGCTGTTGACATAACCCTGCGCAGTTGATCCATCATCGGATATGTAGTCCTTGCCGTTGGAGATATACATAGGCTCCAGCGCATAGGGAAGACCTTCGCCGTGATCCATAACGATATGCGTACCCACATAGCTGTCTGTGGTGCACTGCTTAGCAAGCTCCTCAAACTCAGACCAGGTCATGGGATTCTCCGCCGTATAGGATTCCAGCTTGGAGATATCATAGTTGCATTCGGTCAGATAATCTTTGTTATAATACAGTGCGACAGAGGATTCTGTAGCGGAAATAGCGTACAGCTCTCCATCATAGGTACACTCGGCAACAGTGGAATCCACAAAGTCGGATGTATCCTCAAAATATTTTGTAATAGGAACCGTAATCCCATTGGCCGCATAATAGGAAACCTGCGGACCGTCCACGAACAGGATGTCCGGTAAATCATTGGAAGTCACTGCAGTGGCAACCTTGTTGTCGTAAGCGTAAGAATCAGAACGGTCAATGGCAATACGGGATACCTGGATATCCGGGTGAGCAGCATTCCACTCGTCCAGCTTCTCCACCCACCAGTTCTCAATAGACTCTTTGTCACTGGGCTGCCAGATAGTCAGGGTTGTTGCACTGCCATCCGCCGCCGCGCTGCTCTCCCCTGTTCCTGAGGTACTGGTGCTGTTCCCTCCGCCGCACGCTGTCAAGGATAACGCCATCGTCACGGCCATGCCTGCACACATCATTTTTTTCATATTTTTTCCTCCTTTATTTTGAGCGTCTGCTCTTTTCATGGAACCCGTTCCACTTTTCTCCTAAATGATACCTCACGGATATTTCCGTGGGGCCTTTTAAAATGTGGTACCGGTTCCATATGTTGGTTATAGAATACATCTTATTGTTTTAATTGTCAATAAATTTTCATAATTTTTCACTGAAAGTTAAAAATATGTAAGAAATACACAAGAAACAAGAGCTGTTTTTATACATTTTGCCGATATTCTACACTTTTCTCTCTTCCTCCAGTTCTTTCACACGCTCGGGAGCAAACAGACGTACCAGATGAAGAGAATTCAGATATGCAAGCAGAGCAAACCCAAAGCTTATCCAGACTAAAAAAACCCGGAAAAACAGCGCAGGATCCAGAAAAAGTATTAAAAAGGGCAGAAGATCCATCAGCATAATAAAAACTGTATAAATACCATTTCTCATGGCAAGGACAAACGCATGCCTGACAGTGCTGAAAACGGGAGTCTGAAAATAGGCAAGCGCCGGAAAAGCATGACTTGCCACTGCTATGTAAAAATAACCCACAGACAGGATCACAGTCTGAAACAGGAACCGGAAGGAGGTCTCCCACAGCACCGCGCACCGGAAATCGATAAGCAGAAAAATACCTGCGGCCACAGTAAGGAAGTAGAGCAAGGTGCTTCTTTTCAGGTTTCGGGCAAAGCTCTGAAAGAAGTCAGAAAAAATTTTAACATTTTCATGGAGCGCCAGCTTCATGCAGATATCATACATCGCAGTAAAAGAAGCCCCAATCGTGAGGATCGGAACACAGCACAGCACAAAAAGAACATTCAGCAGGATCAAATCCATAAAACGGGCCAGAAGGGCGGTAATCGGGGTATCTTCCTGTAAAAATCTCATATCATCATCTCCTGTTATAATATTAGGGCAATTATAACAATATGGAACCGGTTTTACAAGTGCCTTTCCCTTTAATTTTCCACAAAATATAATTAGCAAGGTAAATTGTATAAGTGAACATTTCCTTTCTGGCACGCAGCCAAAACAGCAGGAAACTTATTTTCCTGTGACCGTAAACATTTACATTGTGGTGCCTCCCATACTGACCTCCACATCCAGTATCTGATGATAATTAATATTTTCTCTTCCTTCTATCAGATCCATAATCGTTTTTACACAGCATTTTGCCAGTCCGCTGATATCCTGATCGATTGCCGTTATTTTAGGAGCGGTCATCTTCGTCACAAACGTGGCGTCATATCCGACGATTTTCAGCTCCTCCGGCACTTTAATTCCTTTTTCAAGCGCCATATTCAAATAGCATACCGCTGACATGTCCGCCGAAAACATTCCATCCACATCCGGATATTCTTCTGCCACTGTTTTCACAATATCCTGATAATACTCATAACTGAGCATATTCCATGCACCCTCAACGCTTGTGACTTTAATCCCCTGCTTCTCCAGCGTTTCCTGAAATGTAATGTGACGCATATTAGATGGGGTATTTACTATCATGGAGCCGCTGATTTGCAGTACATTTCTGCATCCTGAATGTATCATCAGCTCTGCCGCCAGACGCCCTCCCTTGGCATGATCCGAATGAATCAGCGGAATCGTCGGACCCAAATCTCTGTCAATGGCAACAATCGGTTTTTGAATCCGCAGATATTCCTCATCTCCCAGTGAATGCGCCCCTGTGATAATTCCGTCCACAATATTCCTCTCCAGCATGTCCATATACTGCTGCTCCCGGTTGCTGTTCCCGATAGTATTGCACACCATCGTCTTATAACCATATTGGTACAACGCAATTTCAATATGCTTTATCAGCCGTGAAAAAAAAGGATGCTCAATGTTCGGGATCACCACTCCGATGATTCCCGTCCGGCTCCGAAACAGGTTCCGCGCCAGCTCATTCGGTTTATATTTCAGCTCCTCAATCGCCTCTTCGATTTTTTTCTTTGTCTCCGCAGATACATACCCGGTTCCATTCATTGCCCGGGAAACTGTTCCCACTCCGACTCCTGCCTTTTTCGCCACATCTTTAATACTTGCCATACCCTGTTCCTTTCAGATAAACCTTATTAAATAAAACTTTCCTTTACGGCTGCTCGATCCTGAGGTTCGGCCAAATCCATTCAATAAAACTGTCCGGATATTGATAATCCACAAACTGATCCACCGCATTTTCCGCCAATATCCCCTGAGAGCGTTCCACATACCGGATCATTGCCATGGCAGATATGACAATGTCACAGGCCATCAGCGCCACACAGGTCCATGTCAGAATTTTTCCGGTCACAGGCGGAATCCTCTCTATCCATTTGCTGATGTGCGGATAGCAGATTTTCACCCAGACAAGTGACAGAATCCCCCAGAAAATACAGAACAGAAGATTCGTTCTCCCTCCAATATTAAACGCCATGTCGCTGTAATCCCAGAAAGTAGTTCCAAAAAACACTTCTGTAAAAATGCTGCACATATATTCATAGGTTCCTCCCAGAAAGAATCCTCCCAGGAAAATATAGCGATCCTCTTTATCTGAAAGCCGGTGGAGCAGCAGAGTCAGAAGAGCCGCTCCCACCCCCCATACAATGCTGAATGTCCCATAGAGTACGCTGGAACGGCTCATCCAGATACCCGCAGTCAGCTTTACATAAACAGTCTCTATGAAATCTCCGCCCAGGGCGCTGATGAAAAATATCCATATCAGCTTATCCAGGCAGAGTCCCTTTGCAAATCTGTAATCCTCCTGCTGTCCCTCTTTCCCTTGTTCCGCCGCCTTCAAATTCGGATATGCCTTCTGAATACGATGCCAGATATGTCCTGACAGCCAGTTTCCAAAGCTCCTCTTCTGTTCCCCAAGCTCCCTTGACAGACTTTGCACCCCCTCCGGAAGAGGACTTTTTTTCACGGTGTAGAGAATCGTTGAAAAATCCAGCAGAAGCAGTATCAGCACTGCCAGTGTCATAATCTTAAGCACCAGCTTGGGAAGCATCTGGCACAGCAGGAAAAGAACCGGATGAATCAAAAGCAGAACTACCAGAGCAATCACACTCATCAGGAGGGAGCAAAAAAGCCCTCCTGCCCTTCCGGAATAGACAGACCACTTCTCATTTTCCCACAGCCGCCTCCCGGTCAGCCGGACAGATACCTCGTCCGCCATCTGGGCACAGACGGACGTAATGACCAGATAGACCACCATCTGCAGAAAATATGCGCCTTCCAGCGTAGGCAGAACTACCAGAAGCAAATCCATGGCAATGCCATAGGTCAGGCACAGAGGCAGATTAAGAAATCCCCGGTTGCAGAATCTCCCGGTCCGAACCGCCATGTAGACAACTTCTATACACCACCCCAGAAAAGAATAAAAAAACAGAAAAAACAACAGCTCATATATTGTATATTCCATATGTAAGTTCCCCGCTCCTACTGCCGGCTTTTATCATCCGGCAATGTTTCTTTTAAAAAGGCCTTCACTTCTTTATCCGGAATCCGGGATTCCCGTATTTTCTGTACCGCCTTCTTCCGTGTAAAAGTATCCAGCTTCAGCTCCCGAAGCGCTCTCATAGTGCGCGCCGGATAGGTGACAAACAGCTCTGCAAGCAGCCATGCCGCAGCCATCTGCACATAATACCCCTCCGTAAATTCCCGGTTAAGAATATTCAGAATCGGTTCCAGATACGGGCTTTTTTCCTCGTTCCCATGTAAATCCTCCATGGTAACCATCCGTTTCCTGGGAATTTTCTTTTCCTTTTCCCCAAGCTTTACAAAGTGATCCAGTATCATAATAAGGCCCACCCGCGTGGGGAACTCCTCCCCTGAATAAAGATAAGGCTGTAAAAATTCCCATGTCCTCTCCGGATATTTTTCCACCAGCTTCAGACCGCTGCACACACTGTCACAAACGGACCAGTTTTTCACTCTTGGAATAAAATCCTCCAGATAAAACAACAGCTCTTCAATATCCCTGCATCCATATCCAAGTATCATTCCCCGAAGCATTGTCTCCTCAAAGTAAAGGTCCTGTGGCTCCTTGAGTTCCTCTCTCCAGTCGCCGCAGGACAGTTCCTTTGCATACTTTCTCAGCAGAGGAAGCCGGATTCCCAGCATGTCTCCTCTTCCGGAAGCGGGAATGAGCGATGCAGAAAACCTCCGGTAATCCGCATCGCTCATCTCGTATAATCTTGTTCTTATTTCCTCTCGCATCTACCGTACCTCGTAGTTTTATCAAAATAATACTACTATTGTACAGACATTTCAATGATTATTCAAGGTTTAATCTGGTTGACAAAATCCGTTCCGTAATAATATGGAATACTATAATCTGCACAGCAGTAATAAGCAGAAGGAACAGCATATATACAACGCTGAATGTAACTGCGCTGCCGTTCACATAATTATAATAGTCATATAACCAGCCTTCCGGAATCACCAGATTCATAATAATTGACAGAACAACCATTATCACAGAAAACGCCATGGAAATTCCCAGATAAGATACACAGGAGCCCACAACTCTGTGCCCTTCAAAAAGCTGTCCAAGAGACATGGCCGCATAGACATGGTAAATACTTTTAACCATTCCGGCAATCATTAAAAGAACAAATAATACGGCCTGCAGCCAGAACACCGCACCAATTTCTCCAATATCCTTTTTTATATAGGACCAAAAGCTCATCAGCTCCAGGAAAAACTCATCCGTAAACGCAACCGTCAGAAGCAAACAGGAAAAGATGCCGACAACTACGCTGATACACGTAATAATCGTGGCGGTCAGTCCCTTTGAAGTAATCAGCTCCCACGGCTTCACCGGAAGCGTGAACATCAGATAGCCTTCCTCCTTTAAAAGACCATTCCAGAATCTCTGAATAACGAATAAAATGGTCATCACCGTAAGGCCAATCATGACACCTGTAAAAAGCAAAGCCATAACGATGGTTATAAGTCCTATTCCATATCCTGAAAACTCCAGAGCCGATCCTGAATTTTTCTCCCAGGCAATCATACTCCGCACAGAAAGTCCCAGCATCAGGGAAATAACGGGAGCCAGAAGCCACACCGGAACAAATGTCCGGAACATGGACTTCATATCATATTTCATCAGTTTTCCTAACATTACCATACACCTCCACCGAACGGTACTGTCCGGAACACATCCCGGAACAGCTCGTCTACGGATTTCCCTTCTTTTTCACGAATATCATCCACCAGCTCCTGCCGTACTACCTGGCCATTCTGAAGAAAGGCCACCTCATCCAGCACCCTCTCCACATCGGAAATTAAATGGGTGGAGATCAGTACCGTTCCATCCGGATTATAATTGCTCAAGATCGTACTCAGAATAAAATCCCTTGCCGCAGGATCCACACCTGCAATGGGTTCATCCAGCAGATACAGCTTCGCCTTCCGGCTCATAACCAGAATCAGCTGGACCTTTTCCTTTGTACCTTTAGAAAGTGTTTTCATCCGAAGTCCTGTATCAATCTGAAGTGTCCGGCACATTTCCTCTGCCTTCCCACGCTCAAAATCTTTATAAAAGTCCTCAAACAGATCAAATAAATCACTTACCTTCATCCAGCCTGCAAAATAAGGCTTATCCGGAAGATAGCTGATAATTGATTTTGTGTAAGGTCCCGGCTCCTCTCCGTCAATCAGAACGGTTCCCCGCTCCACACGCAAAAGTCCGTTCAAAACCTTAATCAGAGTTGTCTTTCCGGAACCGTTAGGCCCCAGCAGCCCGACAATCTTCCCGCTTTCAAGCTGCAGGTTCAGTCCACGTAACACCTCCCTTTTACCGTAGCTTTTCCATATATCCTGACATTGTATCAATATTCCGCCCATCTGCTTTCTATCTCCTTTTCAACAGCTCCAGAGCCTGCTCTTTCGTATATCCAAGCTCTGCAGCAGAACTATAAAACTGCCCGATAATATCCTGAGCCAGAGCTGCCCTCATACCCTCCAGTATCATGGTATCCTCTGTCACCGTCCGTCCCATAGTACGATTTGTCACTGTAAGTCCTGCGGCATCCAGAGCTGTCAGCGCTCTTTGCATTGTATTCGGATTCACACCTGCCTCAGCCGCCAGCTCTCTCACGCTGGGAAGCTTCTCCCCCACATGATACCCGCCGGACAAAATCTTCCGTGTCAACTGCTCCTGAAGCTGGAGCCATATTGGACGATTATCATCCAGTCGCCATTCCATCCGCCCACTCCTTTCTTTTATCTGTATAATTGTATGACTGTATTATTTATTTAATACAATAATATATCATATTTTTGTTTCTGTCAAGCAGCTTTTATATTCAAAAAATAAATATTCCCTGCAAATAAGAGACACTATCTATAGCACTCATAAAAACACAATAATATATTGACAAAATTATCAAACAGAGAGAACATAAAAATGTTGCTTCAGACAAATTAAGGAGGTGAGCGCCATGTAAAATCCCAGCTAAAAGAATGAAAATACAAAGATTCGCACTTACAATATACTTGGACTTATAATTTAAGAAAGTATAAAATGGTTCTGAACGACAGATGAACCATATATTTAAACGTAGGAAGCAACACGATCATGACAATTTAGGTATTACATTGTCAGCTGATAGGAAAAAAGATATAAAAAGGAGAAAAAATGAGTGTATTAGGTTTACGGAATGTGAGTTATACTATGACAGGATATCCGGTTGGTTCTGGTTCCGGAAACAGCATAAGAAACGCTTTTGGGCAGAATGGAGTAAGTGAACTGCTATCCTCTGCTCCGGACGGCAGTTATCACGGTACCTTGAAAATGGGCTATTTACATAGTGAGTTCAGTCCTGTTTCGGGGCAGGAGCTTCATATGAAGTATGATGAAAGTTCCACGGATGACGAGCCGGTTATGTACGTTGAAGGAAAAGACATTCATGGGAAAAAATTCACCGGGAAAATTCATTTAAACGATGTGGATCCGGAAAAGGCCACGCCTGCAGAAATGACTGCATTACGTGTCCATCTGGCTCACCAGGGCGATAAGGGTGTAAAAGCAAGCAGCGGAATACCATTGATGGCACTTGGCAGTCATAAGGATGTAAACACAACGATGGATTTTAAACAATATTATAAAAATTGGGCTTCCAATCTGGAAAATGCGGGATTTAAGCAAAATGCCAGGATTTACATGAGTGAGCTGGAACGGTATCTTTTCTATCACCGCACAAAGGGAACGCTGTCTTCAGATACAGCTATACTTCACCTGCAGCAACAAAATCAGAAAGCAAATTAGATGATAAGCACTACAGCTATGTAGAAGAAGGAACTGCCGCCCGGACAAAATCCGGGCGGCAGCCTCTCACTTTCTTTTTTCAGAAAACTCATGACATTTTGACGGGCAGTCCTGACACCCGCAGCTGCAGAATTTCCCGCTTTTTGCATCCTTATATTTTTTCCGCAGAATCCATACACAGTAGGCGGCGATCCCGCCTGCAATCACAATCGTTGCTGCCATAAATCCATCTCCTCCTTAAACAAGCATGTCCGCAGCGGCAGACATGGCCATTTGTAAAATTATCGCATAATACCGGAGCCAATCTGAAAGATCAGGAAGGCGGCCAGCCATGCCGTCAGAATCTGAAATGCTGCCATGGCGGCAGTCCATTTCCAGCTTCCGGTTTCTTTCTTAATCGTTGCCACTGCAGCCATACACGGTACATAAAGCAGGCAGAATACCATTAACGCATAAGCATTCAGCGCGCCAAAGCCCATGCTTTCAAGCAGCGCGGACAGATTGCCCATTCCAGCGCTGGTTGTCACATTTCCGATCCCGAACAGGACAGAGCAGCTGGACACCACCACTTCCTTTGCAGCCACCCCTGATATCAGCGCCAGCACAATCTGCCAGTATCCAAGTCCGATGGGGGCAAATACAGGAGTCAGAACCTTTCCGATTGCCGCGCCGAAGCTCTGATCCATATCTGTTGTAAATCCGTGCATACCCAGATTCATAATCACCCACATTACAATAGATGCCACAAAAATTGTCGTGCCTGCCTTGGAAAGGTAATCCTTCACCTTCTCCCACACATAAATGCGGATCGTATGAGCATTCGGAGTTTTGTATTCCGGCAGCTCAATAAGAAGCATATTGCTGTTTTTCTGCTTGTCCGTCAGTTTTATCACATAGGCGGACAGAATAGCCATCGCCAGCCCCAGTACATACATGGAAAACGCCGCAAGCATTGCTTTATCTGCAAAAAACAGCTCTGAAAACAGCACATAGACAGGAAGCCTTGCACTGCAGGACATAAAAGGCGTAATCAGGATTGTTTTCATCCGATCTCTGCGGTTCTCCAGCACCCGGGAAGCCATAACAGCCGGAACCGTACAGCCGAATCCCAGCAGCATCGGAAGAAATGCCCGTCCAGACAGGCCGATTTTTCCCATGATTCCGTCCATAACATAGGCAACCCTTGCCATATATCCGCTGTCCTCTAAAAATGCCAGAGCCAGAAACAGAATAAAGATATTAGGAAGAAAGGTTAAAATTCCCCCCACGCCGGCAATAATACCGTCTGTGATCAAAGAAATAAGCATCTCCCCGGCTCCTGCCAGGACCAGCCCCTCCGTCACTGCCTCGGTCATCCACTCCAGCGCTATCTCAAAATACCCCTTCAGCCAGTCCCCTACCGTAAAGGTCAGGAAAAATACTCCGGCCATAATCAGCAGAAATATCGGAAGTCCCAGCACCGGATGGGTCATAAGCCTGTCTGTCCGATCCGTGGACTCCATCCTGCGGCTGCGGTTCACCACGCATTCGGCGATAACCTCCTCAATAAAGCCGAATTTCTGATTGATAATTTCCTTCTCATAATCCCGATCCAGGATATCGGAAAAATCCAGGGGATACTTTTTCTTTATCTCCTGATCGTTTTCCAGAATCTTAATCGCGTGCCATCTAAGATTCCCCACTGCCGGATATGCCGCCTTCAAGCGTACGGCAATCTCATCGATCTTGTCCTCCACATCATCCGTATAAACCATGGCATATCTTTTATGGTGCTCCTCCACATCCTTATGCCTGCTTTCCTCCAGATCATGATGATGGATAATTTTCTCCCCCTGGGCTTTATCTTTATGATGAGCCACTGTATGAATCAGAATCTCCAGTCCCGTTTTCCGTCTTGCTGACACCGGCACGCAGGGAATCCCCAGCATCTCCGGCAGACGGTGAAGGTCTATTTCCATACCGCGCTCCTGTACGATATCCATCATATTTAATGCCAGCACTACCGGTTTGCCAAGCTCTATCAGCTG
This sequence comes from uncultured Lachnospiraceae bacterium, assembly GCA_910585465.1. Classification (GTDB taxonomy): domain Bacteria; phylum Bacillota; class Clostridia; order Lachnospirales; family Lachnospiraceae; genus Hominiventricola. The sequence continues at coordinate 116,942 of CAJUEW010000001.1, forward strand.
CAGAGTCAGATACAGGTTTCTTTCCAGAGCGGAAGCGTCCGCCACATCCACAATCACGTCCACATCTTCACTTAAAATATACTGCCTGGTGACTGTTTCCTCCATTGTATAAGAAGTCAGGCTGTATGTGCCCGGCAAATCCACCAGCTTATACGTATCGTCATGAAAACGCATGGCGCCTTCCTTTTTCTCCACCGTAACCCCGGGCCAGTTCGCCACTTTTAGATTCGCCCCTGTATAGGCGTTGAAAAGCGTGGTTTTCCCGCAGTTCGGATTTCCCACAAAACCGATGGTCAGCTCTTTTGTACTCATACCTCTTCTACCTCTATATGCTCTGTAATATTCTCTCCTACAGCAAAACGGGTTCCCCGTATTTTAATAATCATGGCTCCCTTTTTCTTCCGGTTCACAACGGTAATTCTCGTTCCTTCCAGCATTCCAAGCACTTCCAGACGCCGTTCTGTCTGTAAGGGAAGATCCATAGAGAGCACCTGAAGAGTACTGCCCTTTTGTCCTTCGTATAGTTTCATATAAGCCTCCGCATTACCTGTCTGTCCGGGGCAGCAAAAGCTGCCCCGGACAATGTCAGTCGCCTGACAAAATTCATGTACATTTTTATTAATCGATAATAATTATCAATTTCATTATATAAGATACCTGACGCTTTGACAAGCCCTAAAAAATACCTTGAGCTTCTATTCCGAAGATGTCACTGGCGTGATCGTAATCTTGGATGCCTCAATCCCGGTTTTACGCTTTACAATATCCTCAATCTGCGCCCTCTGGGCATCGCTGACCTGGGTACTGCTGACAACCACATCCGCGCAGGAATCATAAATGCTGACAACCACCTCATCGAAGCCCTGGGCTACCAGAAGTGTCTCTGCCGCCAGTTCCTTTTCCGCCACATCTGTCATCTCCACCATCTCATCAATAGCGCTTTGCTTCTGTTCCTCTGTAACATTTGTACTGTTAATCAGTTCCATCAGTATTTCCTTATTCCTGGAACGGGTCTGCTCACGGGTTACCTTTGCTTCAGATACCAGACCTACGCCGACGGTACTGTTCGCCATGACAGTTTCGCCTACGCTTTCATCTGTTTTTGCAACGTCCACATCCTCATCCAGACTTTCAATATCTGCATAATCCGACTCTCCTGTTTCGGCATAGACGTCCTCTGCTGAAATGTCCTTTGCCAGATTGGCATTTTCCGCATCCTCAACAGCAGAACTGTTGGCACTTAGCAGGGACTCATCCAGCCTCGTACCTGAATAATTCAGATAACCGGCGACCGCTATCATGCCTGCAAGAGCGGTGATAATCATCTGGTTTTTCTTGAATACGGGTTTTTTTAACAACTGTTTCACTTGGTTCCCTCCATTTTCATTATTTTAATTTTATGTGCCTCTATGCCAAATAATGCCTGCGCAGCTTCCAGAATCTCCTGTTTTATCCGGCTGTTCCCTCCTCCCTCGGCAATGACCAGGACTCCTGTTACTTTTGGATTTGTCTCAGAGATTACATAAGGAGCCTTCCCCCTGCTTCCGTCCTCCTCGTAGACAGTCTCCTCCCGGCTTTCATCCGCAGTTTGAAATCTGTCCTTCTCCACCCTCTTCTCTCCGGTCCCTTCATAGGTCAGCATGACACGCACCCTTCCGATTCCGTCCACACTGCCAAGGAGCTCCTCCAGCTTTTGCTCCATCTGGCTTTCATAATCCAGTTCCTCCGTATCCGCCGCTGTTTCAGATATACTCTCTGATTTTTCCTGCTTTCTCTCCTTTTTCTCTACCGGAATTGCGATAACCGCCAGAAGCAGTCCTAAAAGCACCACAATCAGAAGCTGGTCTTTTTTAGGCGGCCAGTATCTTTTCTTTATTTCTGCCAATTTTTCATTCATCGAAGCTCCTCCACCTCCTGCCGAAGCTCATACATCAGCGCCCCCGCATCCATCTGTTCTGTCAGCCGGAAGATCCGGAACATAGGCTGCAGCAGCAAAAGCACAAGCAAGAGCCCCAGATAAAACCGCACATATTTTTCATATATCTTTCCCGGAAGCAGATTCAAAACCATCTGCTCCAGCAGATAAAATACTGCCACATACCGCACCAGATCCAATATTTCCCGCATTTGTTCCTCCTATCTGCCTGTCATGGCAGTTGTCAGCGCAATGGTCAGAAGAAATAATACCAGTACTGTGAAAACCGCCTGGAACAGCATTTTTACCCCTGTTCCCATCCCGGCAAGGCACCCGGTAATCCGCTCATCGGAGATAGGCTGAAGAACCGCCGCCAGCACATAATATGCCGCCATAATCACTGCCAGCTTTACCAGTGGAACAAGGCAGAGAACAATAAGAGCCACCAGCGCTGCCGCACCGATTCCATTTTTTATCAGCATAGCAGAGCCAAGAACCAGATCCGTTACCGAACCGCTGATGTTTCCCACTCCGGGAACCATTTCCAGACCCCTGCTGACCGTGGATGTCCGAAAGGCGTCTGCCGCGGGAGAAATGATTCCCTGTATCATATGAAACCCCATCACAAGCGCCAGCACTCCCTTCAGGCTCCAGCTCACCACCATGCCGGTCAGCTCCGCAAAACGTGTCAGCCTTGCCTCCTTTGACAGATAGTTAGCCAGAATCAAAAGCACATAGATTTCAATACAGGGCATAACAAAAACCTCTGTAAACCATCTGACCACTGATATAAGCAGAAGAATAAATTCATAGTATATGCCTGCCGAGGTAATATAAGAGGTCAGCATCATGGCAAGAAAATACGCCGGCGCCAGTACAGTCATAAAATTCTGCATACTTTTCAGCACTCCCTTTGCAATTCCCACACTGCTCTGAAAGGATGCAATTAAAATCAGAAACAAAATCATATAAATCATACAGAAGCTGATCTGGGAAACACTCTGGTTCTGAAATACATCCGCAAAATGTATCAGCACGGCAGCGGCAATGGCAAGAATCAGAATATGAAGCCACATCTGCTTCTGCGCCAGCAGCTCTTCCAGAAATATTTTCTGAAAAAAAGAACCGAGGCTCTCCAGTGACAGCAGACTCTTTCCTTCCATTCCCTGTTTTACCATGTCCTGAAAATCTATTTTGTTTCCAAGAATCTCGTTTAATACCTGCTGGATTTCACTAAAATCAATTTCTTCCATGTCAGCCTCCCAGAAATGTCTGGATCGTATCCAGAAGCGCCGTCAGAATAGGAATACTGACTGCCAGCACAGACAGCTTTCCAAATATCTGAATCTGTCCTGCAATGGTCTGATAGCCTGCGTCCTTACACAGATCCGAGGCAAATTCTGCAATGTAGGTAATCCCGATAATCTTCAGCAGTGTCTGAATATACCCTGCATTCAGGGGCAGGCAGTTTTGTATTGCCTGAAGTCCGTCAATAATAATCTGCAGCTTCTCCGCCACACAGGCAAAAATCAGCAGACTGACTCCCAGACACAGATAGGCCGAATATTCCGGCTTTAAGGATTTTAGCTGAAGCGCCATCAGAATCCCCGCGATCCCAATCATCGCAATCCGAACCATCTTCCACCTCCTACAGCATAAACAGATTTTGCATCATCTCAAACAGATCATAGACATAAGGAATAATCCAGAACAGCACAATCAGAAGTCCTGCAAGGCTGGTTAAAAATGCCTGTTCTTCCCTGCCGCTGTGCTTCAGAACCTGGGAAAGCACAGAAACCAGAATCCCCACCGCCGCAATCTTAAAAATCAACATTACACTCATACTCACTCCTGTCTTCCCTTTCTTCTTCAGAATATGAGAATCACCAGGGCAGCCCCGCCCAAAATCCCCATGTACTGATACAGCCTCCGGCGGTTTCCCGCCGCTTCCCGGGCCTGGTCCACTGACAGCCGCAGCTGCTCCAGATAGTAGTCCAGCGCGCTGATCTGCATCTCCACATCCAGATATCCCAGCATGCTTCCCAGCTTTTTCAGTTCTCCCATCTCCTTCCGGCTCACATGCAGCTCTGCCATATCATTTTTCAGGTTTCTGCCCCAGATTTCCTCTGCAGTCTGTCCATTTCTTTTCTGGAGATCTCCGGCTGTATGCAGGAAGAATTTCCGGAACGGCTCCGGCGAGTTCCCCGCAATATGCAGGAATGCTTCCGCAAGAGGCTGATGCATATACCGGATTTCTCCGCGAAGCTGCAGCAGCGCCTGCTGAAGCTCCTGAAGCTCCGTAATTCTCAGCTCCAGCTCCCGCGCGCAGGTCAGTCCGATTCCTGTGCTTCCGGACAAAATACACAGTATTCCAAATATTTTCAGCATATCATTCCTCCCCGTCCTGCTTCACGGCCGTCCCTGTCCAGCAGCATTTTCACGCATCCCGGCTTTTTCCCGCAGTCCAGCACCACATACCGTTCAAACATCTTAAGCTCCATCATATCCTTTAAAACCGGCTTTTTTCTCAGCTCCTCCATGCTGCTGCCATGAACGGTTGCCAGCAGTACACAGCCGCAGTGCATGGCAGTCATCAGCGCCGCCAGCTCATCCGGACTTCCAATCTCATCCACGGCAACTACCCTCGGCGACATGGAGCGGATCAGCAGCATCATTCCCTCCGCCTTCGGACATCCGTCCAGCACATCGGTGCGCATTCCCACATCATTTCCAGGAACCCCGCGAAAGCTTCCTGCAATCTCAGACCGCTCGTCCACCACTCCCACCGTCATTCCTCTGTTATGCGAATTTCCATTGGAAATCTGCCGGATACAGTCACGAAGAAGCGTCGTCTTTCCCCGCCCGGGAGCCGAGACAATCAGCGTATGCAGAAGCCTTCCATTCTCCCACAAATGCGGAAGCAGTCCGTCCGCACATCCCCTTATTTCATGGGCAAACCGGATATTCAGAGAGGAAATCTCCGTGATCGTCTTAATTTTCCGGCATTCCAGAACGGCCCGTCCGGAAAGTCCTACCCTGTGTCCGCCCGGCAAAGACAAAAACCCCTGCCGGATTTCATCCTCATAAGCATACAGAGAATAGCTGCTCAGATAGGCAAGAATCTCATTCACCTGTGCCCCGTCCGTCACCCGGCCGGATACATATTCTCTGTTCCCGCACAGCACAGTCACCGGCCGTCCGGCCCGAACCCGTATTTCCTGCAAATCTCTGGTGTTCACCCGAAGCTCTGCAAGCGTCTCCCGGAGTATTCCCGGAAAAATTGATAGTATCTCTTCACATTGCATGTTGTCCCACTCCTTAACTCAAATATATGAGAGCGGACAGGTTTTATGCATGAAAAAAGAGCCGCCGCCTTACGGCAGCAGCTCTTCTGAAACCACTCTTTATTTACAGTCCTTGATGGAAAAACTGATACGCCCCATCTTGTCTTTTCCAAGGCAGACAACCTTTACCATATCGCCCAGGGTAAGAACATCCTCCACCCGGTTGATTCTCTCCTTTGCAATCTTGGAGATATGGACCATGCCCTCCTTGCCCGGAGCAAATTCCAGAAATGCTCCGAACTCCTTGATGCTGACAACCTTGCCGACGAACACCTGGCCCTCCTCAAACTCCGTGGTAATAATGCGAACCATCTCTTTCGCCTTGTCCATCATTGTCTTGTCCGTTCCGCAGATAGATACGGCGCCATCATCCGTAATGTCAATCTTCACTCCGGTCTGCTCAATAATGGCATTGATGGTCTTGCCTCTCTGGCCAACCACATCCCCAATCTTCTGGGGGTCGATCATCATCTGAATAATCTTCGGAGCATATGCTCCCACCTCTGGGCGGGGAACCGCAATCGCCGGCTTCATGCACGTATCCATAATGAACATTCTGGCCTCCCGGCACCTTGCGATAGCTCCTTCCACAATCGGCCTGGTCAGACCATGGATCTTAATATCCATCTGAATGGCAGTAATGCCCTCCGTTGTTCCGGTTACTTTAAAATCCATATCTCCGAAGAAATCCTCCAGCCCCTGAATGTCCGTAAGGAGCACAAAATCATCATCGTTCTCTCCGGTTACCAGACCGCAGGAAATACCTGCCACCATTTTCTTAATCGGTACTCCCGCCGCCATCAGAGACATACAGGATGCACAGGTGGAGGCCATGGAAGTGGAACCATTGGACTCGAATGTCTCAGATACGGTACGGATTGCATATGGGAACTCTTCCTCGCTTGGAAGCACCGGAATCAACGCTCTCTCTGCCAGTGCGCCATGTCCGATCTCACGTCGTCCCGGCCCCCTGGATGGCTTGGTTTCACCTACAGAATAGCTGGGGAAATTATAGTGATGCATATAACGCTTGCTTACTTCATTTTCATCCAGTCCATCGATTCTCTGCTGCTCGGAGAGGGGTGCCAGCGTACATACATTGCAGATCTGGGTCTGTCCGCGGGTAAACATGGCAGAGCCGTGAACTCTGGGAATGATATCCACCTCTGCTGCCAGCGGACGGATCTGAGTAAGCTCACGGCCGTCCGGACGTTTGTGATCCTTTAAGATCATTTTGCGGACGGTCTTCTTCTGATACTGATATACTGCCTCGCCCAGCACCTCCAGCCACTCCTCGTTCTCTGCAAATGCCTCCTCCAGCTTTTCGGTAATCGCGCGGATATTCCCCTCACGGGTCTGCTTGTCATCGGTAAATACCGCTTCCTCCATCTCTGCGGGAGGAACAATCTCTTTGATTGCCGCAAACAGCTCATCCGGAACCGCACAGCTTATATATTCGTGCTTTGCCTTTCCTGCCTCTGCCACGATTTTCTCAATAAACGCAATCAGCTGCTGATTCACTTCATGAGCCATATAGATTGCTTGGATCATCTTCTCCTCCGGAATCTCATTGGCTCCGGCCTCGATCATAATGACCTTTTCCTTAGTAGATGCAACCGTCAGATTCAAATCTCCGTTTTTCCACTGCTCCTGAGACGGATTAATGATAAATTCACCGTTGACCATACCCATCTGGGTCATGGCGCACGGACCGTCAAACGGGATATCAGATATACTGGCTGCAATCGCCGCGCCCAGCATTGCCACCAGCTCCGGACGGCACTCCGGATCAACACTCATTACCATATTGTTCAGGGTTACATCATTTCTGTAATCCTTCGGGAAAAGCGGACGCATGGGACGGTCAATCACGCGTGAGGTCAGCACTGCATTCTCGGATGCTTTTCCCTCCCTCTTGTTAAAGCCTCCCGGAATCTTACCCACCGCATATAATTTTTCTTCAAATTCCACGCTCAGAGGAAAGAAATCAATTCCCTCGCGGGGTTTGTCGGATGCAGTCGCGGTTGATAATACAACCGTATCTCCATAGTGCATAAATGCCGCACCATTTGCCTGAGCTGCCACGCGGCCAATATCTACTCTTAAGCTTCTGCCTGCCAGCTCCATTGTGTAACTTTTATACATAATATCTCCTTTCTGTCGTTCTTTAGCAGAAGATACCGAAACTACTGAAAAACACAAATCCTGTCTGCGCTTTTCAGTGGTCTCGGAACCTATCTTCCACTAAAAATCACAACTGAAAAAAGGCGGAGAATTCTCCGCCCTATTCCCATTATTTTCTCAGACCTAATTTAGCGATTAAAGCACGATATCTCTCGATATCCGTTTTCTTTAAATATGCCAGCATGCCCCGTCTCTGACCTACCATTTTCAGAAGGCCTCTTCTGGAGTGGTGATCTTTCTGGTTTACCTTCAGATGCTCTGTAAGCTCCTGGATTCTTGCGGTCAGGATCGCTACCTGTACCTCCGGTGAACCGGTATCTCCTTCGTTGCGGCCATACTCTGCAATAATTGCCTGTTTCTTTTCCTTAGAAATCATTTTATTTTCCTCCTTATTCTGTCTATCGCCTGTCATTAAGGGACGGTCGGAGTATCCGGTACCTGAATGACGGCTGACTGCCAAAGTCCTTCTGGAAATACCCTGGCAAAATCATACTCTCACACTTTAGCACAAATAGTATGCTTTGTAAAGCAGATTTTTAGCCCTGAGTTTCCGCGCCTTTTATCATAAAGAGCATAAGGTCCTGCCGGGAATCAAAATTATATGCCCACACACAGCATTCACAGTATAAGATGAGCCTTTCCTGCAGTAAGTCAACGCAGGAAAGGCTCTAATTTAGAGAAAGATGAAAGCTTATTTAGCCAGCATTTCCGGAAGAAAGGTGCTGATTACCGGCACATAGGTAACGACCATCAGTATAGTAAGCGAAACCAGAATATATCCCAGCAGATGCCTGCCCAGAATATCGGTGACTCTCTTTCCCGTAATGCCGGATGCCACATACAGATTCATGCCCAAAGGCGGAGTCAGAAGGCCGATGGCAAGATTGATGACCATAATAATTCCAAAGTGAATCACATCAATTCCAAGCTGCTGTGCCACCGGGAGCAAAATCGGCGCAATAATCATGATTGCCGTATTGGTCTCCATAAAGCACCCTACAATCAGCAGAAGGACGTTGACCAGAATCAAAAATACATATTTATTATCAGAAAGCCCTATAATAAAGGAAGCAACCCTGTTGGGAACCATTTCTCTTGCCATAATATTGCCGAATGCGGAGGCACAGCCGATAATCAAAAGTATCATAGATGCGCTCAATGCGGAAGAACGGAAGATTTCCGGCAGATCCGAAAGCTTTAGTTCCCTGTATACAAAAAAGCCCACAACAAATCCATAAACCACCGCCACACATCCGGCCTCCGTAGGAGTGAAGATACCTCCGTAAATCCCTCCCAGAATAATGACGGGCATCAGAAGCGCAGGAACCGCTTCTATGATGGTCTTTACCGCCTCTGATCCTGTCAGCTCTTCTGTACCCAGCATCATATAATTGTTCTTTTTTCCTACAAAATATGCATAGATGCTCATGCCAAGACAGAGAAGCACGCCCGGAAGGATGCCTGCCATAAACATATCCCCAATGGATGCTCCGGCTGCCACGCCGTAAGTAACCATTGTAATACTGGGCGGAATGATAACCCCCAGATATCCGGCGCTGGCAATAGTCGTCATAGCAAAATCTTCCTTATATTTATTCTCCAGCATGACCGGAATCATAATCCCGCCGATGGCTGCTGCAGTGGCCGGAGCAGAGCCGCTGATAGCTCCGAAGAAGGTACAGGCTACAATAGATACAATAGCCAAGCCTCCCGGAAACTTTCTGAGAAAAATGCTGCACAGCTTAATCAGCCTGTCCGATACGCCGCCTTTGCTCATAAGAGAACCGCTGATCATGAAAAACGGAATTGCCATCAGTGTAAAGGAGTCAACTCCTGTAAAAAAACGTTGTACAACGAATATTTCCGGCAAATCAGATCCAAATGCCACCGAAAAGAAGGAGGCTCCTCCTATGGCATATGCCAGAGGCATTCCCGTAATAATAAATACTACAAGCGTAATAAATAAAATAGCCGTCATCTGCATCACTCCCCTTCCGTATTCTGTGGCCGGATATCCTGCACGAACAGAACCAGATTCTGCAGGCTTCTGATAATCCCTCCCAGAAATCCAAGCGGCATTGCCGCATATGCAAATGCGATCAGAATAAAGAGGGTGGCGGATTTCTGTCCGTTGGCAAAAAGCTGTATAACCAGATCCAGTGAGAGCTTAAAAAACACTGCTGACAAAAACAGCACAAGTATTTTTTCCAGAAGCATAATCATTAGTCTCAATTTATGAGGCATAAATGACACGAATGCATCCACTCCCGTATGGGTGCCGGCCTTCAGCCCGGCACCTACGCCAATATAAACGGTAAATATCATACAATATCTGGAAACCTCCTCACTCCATGGTATGGAGGAATGAATGATATACCGGAAAATAACCTGAAAAAATACTACGGCAGTCATTACGGAAAGCAGAATCACAAAAGCTGCTATCTCATAAATGTCTAAAAAACGGTCTATTTTTTTCCATATTTTTTTCACAGCTATCACCTACTGTCCATCAATCACGGCCTGTATGCTGTCCAGAAGCTCTGTTCCAATCTCCCCGCTGTAGGTATCATATACCGGCTGGACAGCCTCTCTCCAGAGCTCTTTGTCCACATCCTCAATAACAGTCGCTCCTTCTTTTATCATGATTTTCTTATTTTCTTCATCATAATCCTGGCACATCTGACGTTCTGTATCTTTATACTTATCTGCCAGCTCCTGAACAATCCGCTGATCATCCGGAGAAATCTTATCCCAGGCAGCTTTGGCAATTAAAAGAGGCGCAGGACAGTAAAAATGCCCGGTCATGGTAATATACGGCGCAACCTCGTATAATTTATTCTGATAAATCGGCGTAAACGGGTTCTCCAGTCCGTCGATAGTATTCTGCTGAAGGGCAGTATAAACCTCCCCGAATGCCATGGCAGTTGCATCGACTCCCCAACTTCTGAAGGAATCCATATGGATCTCATTTTCCATAGTACGAATCTTCATGCCCGCCAGATCCTCCGGCACGGCTACATCATGCTTGTTGTTTGCAATATAACGAAACCCGTTCTCCCATATAGACAGTCCCTTGATGCCGATTTCATCCAGAGACGCCAGCATATTGTCTCCTATCTCGCTGTCAATAACCGCATAAGCCTCCTGGCTGTTCCGGAATAAGAACGGAAGATCAAATACACGGAATGCATCGGTAAAATTACTTAACGGCGCAGAATTCGGCAGGGTAATATCCAGTGTTCCCATCTGCAGCGCTTCTATCATATCCCGCTCATTTCCCAGCACAGAGTTGGCGTATACATCAATCTGGACTCTTCCTTCTGTCTTTTCCTTCACCTCATCCGCCCACTGGGTCAGGGCCATGTGATATGCGGAATCCTCTGTCAGCACATGTCCTGCCTTCAATACCAGCGTTCCCTCTCCCGCCTCTGCTGCGGCTGCCTTTGTTCCTCCTGTATTTTCTCCTTCAGATTTGCCCTTTTCAGAACTTCCGCACGCTGCCAGACCCGTTATCATACAGATACTCATAAATACTGCTAATAATTTTTTTGCTTTCATTGTTCCTCTCCTTATTTATAATTATTTTTTATGATCTTACCATTTTTTATAACCATCTTTACATCGCAGACTGTTTCCAGTTTTTCCAGCGGATTCTCTGCAAGTACTACCAGATTTGCCTTCAGTCCCTTTCTGACCGTTCCCACCTGATTATCCAGCCCCATCGCTTTTGCCGCTTCCGACGTGGCTGCCCTTAGGCATTCCACATTGCTCATGCCGATTTCTCTCATTCTGAGCATTTCCTTTGCATTTTCTCCATGCCGGATACCAACGCCTCCCGCATCTGTGGACAGCACAATTTTGACACCGGCTTTATAAGCCTTTCTTATGCTCTCCCACTGAGTTTTTCCGGTCTGCTTTAAAATCTCCACCACCCGGGCGCTCTTTGCCGCTGCTACATGCGGTTCCGGTTCCGGACTGGGGGAGGCCAGCGTCGGAAGAAGATAGGTCCCTTTTTTCAGCATCAGCTCCAGCCCTTCTTCATCCATGCCGGTTCCATGGCAGATAAGATCCACGCCTCCAAGCAGAGAATCCTTTACAGGCTTTGCCCCTCTTGCATGGGCGCTGACCAGAAGTCCCAGAGAATGAGCCTCGTCCGTGGCCGCCTCAATTTCCTCCAGTGTAAATGCACTTTTCTCAAGGCTTCTGCCCACAGACCGGAGAGGCGCGCTCATCTCCATCTTAATCTGATCCACCCCATAATAAATCTGTTCCCTGACCGTCCTCCTCATCTGGTCAGGCCCGCAGGACTGCCTGCCCAGTCCCCTGAAATGTGAGGAAGGCCATGCAATCACCTGTTTGCCGCTGATATAGTAATCCGGTCCCTCAATATAACCAAGCTTAATGGCGTCTTTCATCGCCACATCAATGTAATCCACACCTCCGCCGTCCACCACAGAGGTAAAGCCTGCTTCCAGTGTCTTTCTCGCAAACTCCACGGAACGGTATGCGATATAGGAATCTGCGTTATCAAACAATACCCCGCCTGCAGACTGATAATTCAGCAAACGCTCTTTATCAGGAATTTCGTCCAGCATCATATGTACATGACAGTCAATAAATCCCGGTGAAACCACTGAGCCTTTCATATCCAATACGTTTCCATTCTCAAATTCTCTGTCACACTCCGGAATAATATCCGCAATCTTGTCTTTTTCTATCACTATAGCCGCGTTTTGAATAAGCTCTCCCAGAACCCCGTCAAATATGTTTGCATTTTTCAGTATCAACATATTTCCTTTTTCCTTTCACTTTTTATAATTTACTAAATTAATTAATTTACTAAATTTATTTTAACTTTATTTTTATATTCTGTCAATAAAAATTGTAATATAAACTAACTTTTCGTCATTTTATAACTATAAAACTACTTTTTTTGTTTATTTTAGATATATTTTGTAAATAAAATTTATTTTAAATAAAAAAAGCAAGGCAGCAGCCAACCCCCGATGGGATCCTCTGCAGCCTTGCGGCAGTTTTTATTTACTATTATTTCCTTTTTGGCACGGCCCCGGCGCTTTCTCGTTCCACCAGCTTCATGGACACCTGAATTCTTATTGTACTTTTCTCCTCTTCATAAGGGGTTTTCATGACCTTCTGAATCAAAAGCTCCACTGCTTCTCCTCCGAACCGCATCCTTGGAATACGGACTGTCGTGATGTTCGGTATCATATACATACACAGGGGCCTGTCGGAAAATCCCACCACCGAGACATCCTCCGGCACTCCATATCCGCTGTCCTGCAGAGCCTTGATGGCCCCGAAGGCAACACAGTCATTGTCTGTCACAAAGGCAGTTGGAAGCTCCTCTGCACGTCTTATATATTTCAGCATTCCCTCATAGGCCTCCGAATCCGGATAACCAATGTCCGCAAAATAACCCTCATTCAGCTCCAGACCGGATTCCTTTATATATCTGCGGAAATTTGCGCGCCGCTCTCTGAAGCTCTGCAGATTCACACCCCCGCTCAGATAACCGATCTTCCTGTGTCCTTTTTCTGTCAGCATTTTTAAAATAACACAGATCCCCTGATCATTATCCAGCGTCACGGCATCGATCTCCTTTCCAGGAAAATAATTGTCCAGAAGGACAAAAGGAATCTGAAGCCGCTGCAGATTGTCAGCCTCCTCCACCGGAAGCTCCGGCGCATAGATCACATAGCCGGCGCATCCGCTCTCCCGGATATAGTTCAGTTTTGTCTCTATATCCATATCCCGGCTGATATTAATAACCAGGAACCGATAGCCGTATTTTCTTGCCACCATATCCATTCCGTCTATAATCAGCGGAAAAAAAGAGGTATTTTCCATAAAAAGACCTGAATCCTTGTAAATTACAAATCCAATGCAGCCCTGGCTCCGCTCCTGTCCGGACAGTTCCGGCTCCTTGTACACAGATGTACCTGCCGTCTCAACATTGTCCTTAAACATATAGCCATAGCCCATATCGATAATCTTCTTCGTAACTGCAGCTCTTGTTTTCTGACTTATACTTCCTTTATGGTTCAATATAAGAGATAATGTGGCTTCTGATATTCCAAGCGTCTGCGCCAGTTCCTTTGCTTTAATAGCCATATCCGTACTCCATCCGTTTATAAATTAAATTTATTATATAAATTGATTTTAATAGCATATAACGGAATTGTCAAAGAAATTTTTGCATAAAAAAACTGCTGACAAAGGTCAATACTTTTCAGCAGCTCAATCATTCCGGCGCAAAGCAAAAACAGACAAAAGCGTACCGGAACAAACCGGCTCCGCTTTTGTCTTTCTTTGCTCTTAATCCTGAATAATTCTTCTGGCCTTCACAGGACTCCTGTAATACATACCGGAGATCGTGATGCCTACCCGGGGATTGCTTGCGTGCACTACCTGTCCGCCGCCCACATAGATTGCCACATGGTTAATACCGGAACGGTTGCCGTAGAATACCAGATCCCCCGGCTTCAGTTCATTCAGACTGACCGCGCTTCCGCAGTTCGCCTGCGCCCGTGAGGAATGTGGAAGACTCATTCCATAGTTGCGGAATACGGATAATACAAATCCGGAGCAGTCCGCGCCTCTGGTCAGACTGGTTCCGCCCCATACATACGGATTGCCGATATATTTTTTTGCAAATTCGCTCAGCGCGATACGGACATCGGATACTCCTTCCCCGTAACGGACTTCATTAATTGTCAGCGCCTCATCCAGCTTTGCGCCGACCTTTACATAATCTTTAAACAAATACCCTTCGTCTCCGTCCAGGTCGATCTTCACCCATTCGTCCATTTCCTCAAGCACATCAAAGCTCTGTCCGGAGCCTACAATATCCAGCACCTCGCACTCAGTGTTCGGCTCCGTGCGTACCTTTAATCCGTCCGTATTGACATCGGCAATGGTTTTTAATAAACCGGACGCCTGTTCCAGTGCCTCACTTCCGGTTAAAACATACTCCGCTTTAATATAGCCTTCTACCTTTCCGGATTTTACATGAAGCCAGTCGCCCTCCTCGTCCAGAATATCACAGCCCGCATCCCGGCCAATCTTACCTACAATTTTTCCGTCTGTGGACGCCTTGGCCCGAATATTTACCTTGCCCTCAGAAACCGTCACAATCCCCAGATTGCTGTAGCTGTCCAGATGAAAGGCATCCAGCACCACATCATTCATGGCATCTTCCAGCACCTCCGTATCTTCCACCGCTTCCAGATCTGCGGAAATCCCGATTCGTGCGCTGCTGCCCAGGGCTGCGGATGCTTCTGCATCTATGGAAAAGCCGCACATAAAAACGGTTCCTATTAAAAGTGCACTGATACTGTCTGTTATTTTTCTCTTTCTATTCTTTAACATATTTAAACTCCTGTAAATATTACAAAATTGTTACATTTCAGCTACAATTTTATAACACACAGGAGTTTTTGTCAACGCTGTATTTAATTTTCCAGTATTCTACTTTGTAAGCTTATCCACAGCCGCCATCAGCTCGTCAATTTTCTCATCCCCGGTTCCCTCCAGGATTGCAGCCTTTACGCAGCCTTTCATATGGGCGCGGATAATTTCATTATTGACTTTTCTTAAGATAGCGTCAGTGGCCATAACCTGAGCAGAAATATCCATACAGTAACGGTCTTCCTCCACCATCCGCAGAATACCGTCGATCTGTCCTCTTGCGGTCTTTAAAAGACGTTCTATTTTCTTCTGATCTGCCTGCATGGAGCCTTACCTATGCAATTTCCACAACCTGATAGCCTTCGTCCTCCACGGTTTTCTTCAGAAGCTCGTCACTTACATCGCCGGAGATCGTCAGATAAGCAGCCTTATCCTCCAGGCTCACCTCTGCCTGGACGCCCTCCAGGGCATTCAGCGCCTTATCAACCCTTCCTGTACAGTGTCCGCACATCATTCCTTCAATTTTCATCGTTTTCTTCATAGCTTGTTCCTCCTTATTTTCTATGATTTTATTTGCTTTTATTTCCTCTGCCGCAGAGAACTGCGCCGCAGATGGTTTCTTTCTGCGAAATGTGGGCCTGAATCCCTTCAGTCTGAGAGCATTCGTTACAACGAATACAGAACTGAAGCTCATGGCCGCGCTGCCGAACATGGGATTTAGCTGCCAGCCAAGAACCGGGTAAAACACGCCTGCCGCAAGGGGAATACCAAGCGCATTGTAAAAGAACGCCCAGAACAGATTTTCTTTAATATTCTTAATCACTGCCCTGCTTAGCTGTATCGCAGCAGCAGCATCCAGAAGATCACTTTTCATCAGGACAATATCCGCAGACTCAATTGCCACATCCGTACCTGCGCCGATGGCAATTCCAACATCCGCTCTGGCAAGCGCCGGGGCATCATTGATGCCGTCTCCAATCATAGCCACCTTATGGCCCTCCTCCTGAAGCCTGCGCACTTCCTGCTCCTTATCCTGCGGAAGCACCTCTGCCACTACCCGGGTAATCCCAAGCTGCTTCTGAATAGCTCTGGCTGTTTTTTCATGATCTCCGGTCAGCATCACTACAGAAAGCCCCATCCGCTCCAGCTCCTCTATAGCCTGGGCGCTGGTTTCCTTTATCGGATCCGCCACTGCCAGAACCCCTAACAGCTTTCCGTCCGCCGCTATATAGAGCACTGTCCTGCCTGCCTCGGAGAACCGCTCTGCATCCGGCTCCAAAGCCTCTGTCAAAATCCGGTTCTCCTTCATCATCTTAAGATTACCGGCCAGAACCGTTCTCATTCCAACCGTACCAATCACACCCTGTCCCGCTACCGCTGTAAAATCGGAGGTTTTCTCCAGACTCACGGACAGCTCATGGGCCCGCTCCACAATGGCCTCTGCAAGCGGGTGCTCCGAAGCCTGCTCCAAAGATGCCGCAAGCTTTAAGAGCTCCTGTTCCTGTACACCTGCTGCTGTTTTGATATCCGTTACCGCGGGATGCCCCTGGGTAATCGTCCCTGTCTTATCCAGAACAACAGTATCTATCAGATGGGCGGTTTCCAGGCTTTCTCCTGATTTGATCAGAATCCCCTGTTCCGCACCCCGTCCGGTACCCACCATAATTGCCGTCGGAGTGGCCAGGCCCAGAGCGCACGGACAGGAAATTACAAGCACGGCTATTCCTGATGCCAGCGCAAAGCTGAAGCTCTGTCCGGCAAGCAGCCATACTGCAACCGTAATCATGGCAATTGTCAAAACCACCGGCACGAAAATTCCGCTGACTTTGTCCGCCAGCTTTGCTATGGGGGCTTTGGAGCCTCCCGCCTCCTCCACCAGACGGATAATCTGGGAGAGCGTCGTATCCCCTCCAATCCGGTCTGCCCGCATCCGAAAATATCCGGCACGGTTTACCGTGGCGCCGGTCAGCCGGTCGCCGGCCTTTTTTTCCACCGGAATACTCTCCCCGGTGATGGCCGATTCATCTACGGTTCCGGTCCCCTCTATCAGAATGCCATCCACCGGAATGCTCTGTCCCGGCTTTACAATCACAAGCTCTCCCACCTGCACCTCATCGGCCGGAATCTCCTGCTCCCTTCCGTCTCTCACTACCAGAGCCGTTTTCGGAGCCAGATCCATCAGCTTTGTAATGGCATCGGATGTCCGGCTTTTGGAACGGGTTTCCATATATTTTCCAATCGTCACCAGCGCCAGAATCATGGCGGCAGCCTCAAAATACAGGTTCATGGCACAGTCATGCGCCAGCTCCATATTCCCGCGGCCCATGGCATAGCCCATAACAAAAAGCTGGCTCACACTGTAGACTGCTGCTGCCGTGGAGCCCATGGCTACCAGAGTATCCATATTCGGAGCGCCGTGCAGCAGGGTTTTAAAACCGTTTTCAAAATATTTCCGGTTCAGGTACATAACCGGAAGCGTCAGAATAAGCTGTGCCAGAGCAAATACCATCACATTCTCATGCCCCAGCAGGATTTCCGGAAGAGGCCATCCAAGCATATGCCCCATGGATATATACATCAGTACAATTAAAAAGCTAATCGACCAGCCCAGCCGGTGCTTCATCGCCTTTGTATCATCGGACGCTTTCTTCTGTACAGCGTTTGCCTCCTTAGGCGCATCCTTTCCTTTCAGGGAAGCCCCGTATCCGGCTTCTTCCACCGCATGTATGATTTTCTGCCCGTCCGTGGCGCCTTCTGCATACTCCACAGTCATGGAGTTTTGAAGAAGGTTCACCTGCACCAGCTCCACCCCCGGCACTTTACTGACTGCCTTCTCCACATGAGCGCTGCAGGCGCTGCAGCTCATACCAGTCACATCGAACTTCTGCTTCATCTGTCCTGTTGCTCTCCTTTCGCATATTCACTTTGCGGAACATCCGGGAATCCTGTCAGGGTCAGTCAGAGTTACTCATATACCCCACCCGGGTGTCCTGTTTATTGTGTTATAACATATTATTTTCTGTCTGTCAACCCCTGCCTGGGTAGATACCTTCTATCTATCATTCTTACCCTGTTTACAAAAAAGTAACCGCGGCCTTCGGCCAGAACGGTTACTTTTTTGTCTTGTCCGGTATATGTAATTCAAACAGTCTCTTTTAGGGCTGATCCATGTATGGAGTCTGCTCAGTCCTCCTCATCATCCGGAACCTCCTCCAAAAGCGCATAGGCAATGTTGGTGGCATGATCGGCCACACGCTCGAAGCCGGAAATGGCATCCGAGAAAATCATACCGGAAGCTGCCGTACATTCATTTCTGGTCAGGCGCTCCACATGATTTTTCTGGAACTGGCGCTCCATTTCGTCAATTTCATTTTCCAAATCCATAATATCCTGAAGATGCTCCTTCGTATTATGGGCAAACATATCAATCGAGTACTCCAGTATTTTATTTACCTTGGCACCCATCTCCCGCAGCTCCGAAAGACCTACGTCGCTGAAGGTAATATGATCCCGGATCCGGTTTCTTGCAGAATCCCCCAGGTTCTCCGCATGGTCACCGATACGCTCAATATCGTTTACCACATGGAACAGAGCGCCGATACTCATACTGTCGTCAATCGGAAGCGTAAGCTGGTTGATCTTGACCAGATAGTCTGTAATGGCATGATTCATAAAGTTAATCTGCTTCTCTACCTCATAGATCCTGTTAATCTCCTCCTCATCCAGAGAAATCAGCGCGTCCAGACCCCTGTTCAGGTTTTCATAGGCCAGCGCGCCCATATGCTCCAGCTCACGAACTGCCTCCACAACCGCCGTTGTGGGCGAAAACATAGCTTTACTGCCTATATAGTATAATTCAAACTCGGTATCTCCGGTTTTATCCTCTCCCGGAACCGCCAGATAGGTCAGCTTCACGATTCCCTCCGTAAATGGGAACAGAATAATTACCTGGCAGATTTTAAAGAGCGTATGGGCATTTGCCACACAGCGGCCCGGATCAGAACCGGATATCCTCACAATCATATCCAGTACAAATCCTCCTGCCACTGTCAGCACCACATACATAATCAGCGTGCCGATAATATTAAAAAAGAGATGGATTAAAGCAGCTCTCTTTGCATCCTTCTTGCCGCTTAAGGAGGCAAGCAGGGCAGACATGCAGGCTCCGATATTGCATCCCAGTATAATATAGAAGCAGATAGGAAGCTCTATGAGCCCCTGCTGCGCCATCAGAAGAAGAATGCTGACGGTTACGGACGAGCTCTGGATTGCGGCCGTGATGACAGTCCCCATAAGCACTCCCAGAAGCGGACTCCTAAGTCCCCCCAAAAGCCCTGCCACCTGGGGAGAATCCTTTAAAGCCGACATACTTCCGGACATAACCGAAAGTCCCATAAAAAGAACGCCAAAGCCAAGAATCACCTCGCCGATCTTCTTGATTCTCCCGTTTTTCATAAACTGGGTCATAACAACTCCCAGAAACAAAAACAGCGGCGCATATGCTGA
This sequence comes from uncultured Lachnospiraceae bacterium, assembly GCA_910585465.1. GTDB lineage: Bacteria > Bacillota > Clostridia > Lachnospirales > Lachnospiraceae > Hominiventricola. Next base: position 136,319 of record CAJUEW010000001.1, read on the forward strand.
CAGATTAAACGATACGAGCTGTGAAGTAATCGTAGTACCGATGTTGGCGCCCATAATAATTCCGGCCGCCTGAGACAAGGTCATCATTCCTGCATTTACAAAGCTGACTGCCATAACGGTTGTCGCACTGGAGGACTGAATTACTGCACAAAATAAAATACCAATCAGCGTTCCCATCAGCCGGTTGGTTGTAACCGCCTCCAGGATACCGCGCATCTTAGCGCCTGCAGCCTTCTCAAGACCGTCGCTCATCTGCTTCATTCCCAGCAGAAAAAGGCCAAGGCCTCCCATCAGCGTCACAATTACACTAAAATCCATAATCCCTCTACCTCTTATGTTCCTTATTCTTTTTTCGCACATAAACAATCACTTCCCCGCAAAACGGGAAAGGGGCTGTATCCAAATAAAAGCGTATGTTTTCTAACATACGCTTTACTATACTTTACCCTAATTTCAAGAAACTTACAAGAGATTCTTTTGTATTTTACATGGATTTCTTATTTTTTACATGAATTTTACTTTTTCCCCAGTAAACATCCGACAAAATACGCGCCTTCAGCGCATCCAAAGACTGGAACTTCTGCTCCGGACGCTCAAATTCCAGAAACTCCACCTTCAGATGTCTCCCATAAAGATCTCCTGAGAAGTCAAACAGAAAGGTCTCCACTCCTTTCTGAGTCTCTCCGCCGACAGTGGGCTTATAGCCGATATTGGTAATTCCGTAAAAATCTCCTTCTTCCATTATGGTTCTGGTCAGGTATACTCCATTGGGAGGAAGCAGCTTGGACGGCAACGGCAGAAGGTTTGTAGTCGGAAGCCCCAGCGTTCTTCCGATCTGTCGCCCATGAAGTACTTCTCCGCTGACAAAATAACAGTATCCAAGAAGCTCGTTTGCAAGAGGAATATTGCCCTCATGCAAAGCCTCCCTCACATAGGTGCTGCTGATATCCCGGCCATGGCTTTTTTCCTTTTCAATCACGTCTACCCGGAATCCCAGCCGGCGGCCCATATCCTGAAGCAGCCGGCAGTCGCCCCGTCTTTGATATCCAAACCGAAAATCCTTTCCGACTGCCACATACGCGGTTTTCATCTGCCGGGACAGCACCTCCTCCACAAAAGTCTCCGGTTCCATATGGGCAATTTCCGGAACAAACGGGCATTCCAGAAGCTGGTCAATTCCGACCGCCTCCAGCATCCTTCTGCGTTCCTCATTCGTCATAATGTTCTGGCCGGACAATCCGGATAAAATACGGGTCGGATTTTTCTCAAATGTAAAAATTACTGTCTGAAGCCCCTGCTCTTTCTGCTCCAGAACCTGATGTATCAGCTTCTGATGTCCTCTGTGCACCCCGTCGAATTTACCGAGACTCACTGCGGACGGGCGATCCATATGGAATTCCGTCATTCCTGTCACATAGTTCATATTGCTTCTCTCTATTTCTCGTAAAATATTTTTACCGGACAGTACAAAGCTTCCTCCGGACGATATTCATAAATTCCAATAAACCGGCGGTTATGGTCGTAGACACGGAGCCTGTCCTCCTCTGCTTCCAGAGAACCGATGTCCGTCTTTCTGAATGAATTTCCATTATAGCCAAGCCGGGAAGAGGTTTCCTTCAAAACCGCGGCCGGAAGATCAGAAAATACCCGGTCAACCGGAAGAATCACCTTGTCCAGAACTCCCTCATCCCGAAGCCGCTCCACCTCTGACAGAGTTATGCTGTCCTCCAGCAGAAACTGCCCTGCCCTTGTCCGCAGAAGCTTCTCCATACAGCCGTGGCATCCGAGCTTTTCCCCGATATCATGGCAGAGGGTACGGATATAGGTTCCTTTGGAGCAGAAAACCGACATCCGCACCCGCGGCAGAGAGATTTCCAGAATATCAATCCCGTAAATCTCTACCGGTCTTGCCTTTCGTTCCACTTCCTTTCCGGCCCGGGCAAGGTCGCACAGCTTCTGCCCATTTACCTTTAACGCAGAATACATAGGAGGAATCTGTTCATAATGCCCCACAAAGCTTATAACAGCTTCCCGCACCTGATCCTCCGTCACATCCACCCGGGCGGAGCTTAGAACGGTTCCCGCCGTATCCTGGGTGTCTGTAGACTGCCCAAGCAGCAGCACCGCCTCATATACCTTGTCCCTGTCCGTCAGCATGCCGCACAGCTTCGTCCCTTTTCCAAGACATACAGGAAGAACTCCCTCCGCTTCCGGATCGAGAGTTCCTGTGTGTCCGATCTTTTTCTGTTTTATGATTCCGCGCAGCTTTGCCACCACGTCATGAGAGGTAAAGCCGCGCTCTTTATAAATATTGAGGACTCCGTTTCTCATTGCTCCTTCTTCCCCGACAGCTGATGCTCAATATGTAAGGTCAGATTGTTTACAATATCATGGAAGGTTCCTTTCATCGTCACGCCTGCCGCGCGCACATGTCCTCCCCCTCCAAAATAAGAGGCCACTTCGCTCACATCCACGATTTCACGGGAACGTAAAGACACCTTGTACTCCAGATTATCTGTCTCGTACAGGAAAATAGCTACCTCCACTCCCTCTGTCATCTTTAGCTGGCTTACGATCCCCTCCAGGTCTCCGGGCTCCACTCCGAAAAAAGCAAACTCCCGTCTTCTCACTGCGCTGACAATGCCTCTTCCGTCCAGAATCCGCATGCTTTCCAGCAATGCTTTTCCGAGAATCTGATTCTGACGGTAGGTTCTTTTATAAAATGTCTCCTCCACAATACGGGTGTACGCAACTCCCTTCTCCATCAGCATGGCAGCCAGCCGCATGGTTTCCGGGGATGTACAGCTATATTGGAACACTCCTGTATCGTGGGCAATTCCCATATAAAGCGCGCTTGCCGCCGCTTTGGAAATTTTATCCGGATCCATTATCTTAACCAGTATCTCACAGGTGGAGCTGGCTTCCGGGTAAATCTCGTTCACAGAAGCATAACCCAGATTGCTGATATGATGATCCACGCAGACTGTTTTTTCTGCCTGGTTAAAATAGTCCTCTGCCTCTCCGAGCCGATCCCGGGCCGCGCAGTCCACCGCCACAAACAGGTCATACTTTCTTTCCTGTCCGTCCGGCTTTCGGATTGCCTCATAGCCCTCCAGCAACGCATATTTTACATTTGGCTGTTCCAGCCAGATATCTGCTTTTATCTGCGGAAAATTGTCCCGGATATAATTCCAGAGACCAACACAGGCTCCGACGCTGTCACCATCAGGCCGGATATGTCCGGCGATGGCAACAGTCCTCACTCCCTGCAATTCTTTCTCAAACTGCATCATTCTTCCTCATCCTCTTCCTCATCTTTGCTGATATCCTTTGTAACCTCATCAATCATTCTGGACATATTTACTCCATATGCAATGGACTGATCCATAATAAAAGTAATCTCTGGCGTATTGCGAAGATTCAGTTCATGGGCAAGCTGGCGGCGAATATAACCGACCGCGCTTTTAAGACCCGCCAGCGTACTTTTCTGAGACTCCTCGTCTCCAAGCACGCTGATAAACGCTTTACAGGTTTTGAGATCCGGAGCCACCTCAACCATGACCACGGATGTCATAGGGTTAATACGGGGATCCTTGATCTCACCCCGGATAATCTCCGACAATACCTTCTGGACCTCTCCATTGATACGGGTATTTTTAATACTGTTTTTTCTCATTCTATCTTGGCACCTCTACCATTGTATAGGCTTCAACAATATCCAGCTCCTGAATATCGTTGAATTTTTCAAATACCAGACCACATTCAAATCCGGCCTTGACTTCTTTTACATCATCCTTGAAACGTTTCAGGGAAGCCAGCTCTCCTTCATAGATCTGTTTTCCCTCTCTGGAAATACGAACCTTGCAGCCTCTCTGGAAAATACCGTCCAGCACATAGGAACCGGCGATATTGCCCACGCCGGAGGCTTTGAAGATCTGACGGATCTCTGCATGGCCGATAATCTTCTCCTCAAAAATCGGATCCAGCATCCCCTTCATGGCTCTTTCCACATCTGCAATGGCATCATAAATAACCCTGTACAGACGCATATCCACCTTTTCCCGTTCCGCGGTATCCTTTGCCGCCGCATCCGGCCGCACATTAAAGCCGATAATAATCGCTTTTGACGCGCTTGCCAGGATAATATCAGACTCATTAATGGCTCCCACACCGCCATGGATGCATTTTACCACCACCTCGTCGTTGGACAGCTTCAGCAGAGACTGCTTCACGGCCTCCACAGAACCCGCCACGTCTGCCTTGATAATCAGGTTCAGTTCCTTCAGATTACCTGTCTGAATCTGGGAATACAAATCGTCCAGAGACATCTTAAGCTTGGTATCCTCCAGCATCCTCTCCCTGCTCTCTTTAATAAAGGTCTCTGCAAAGGTTCTTGCTTCTTTGTCCGTCTGCGGGGATACAAAAATCTCGCCGGCCATCGGCACATCATTCAGCCCCAGAATCTCCACCGGCATGGAAGGACCTGCTTCCTTCACACGGCGTCCTTTGTCATCCATCATGGCGCGGACCTTGCCGTACGATGCACCTGCCGCAATAAAATCGCCCACATGCAGAGTTCCCTTCTGCACCAGCACTGTAGCAACCGGGCCTTTTCCTTTGTCAAGCTCCGCCTCAATAACAAGACCTCTTGCCTGACGTTCCGGATTGGCTTTCAGCTCCAGCACATCAGCGGTCAGAAGAACCATTTCCAGAAGATCCTCGATCCCTTCCCTGGATTTGGCTGATACGGGAACGCAGATAGTTCCTCCTCCCCAGTCCTCGGAAATAAGCCCATACTCGGTCAGCTCCTGTTTTACACGCTCTATATTAGCGCCCGGCTTATCAATCTTATTGATTGCCACAATAATCTCTACCTCTGCCGCCTTTGCATGGTTAATTGCCTCAATGGTCTGCGGCTTCACTCCGTCGTCTGCGGCAACAACCAGAATTGCGATATCTGTAGAGCTTGCGCCGCGCATACGCATGGCAGTAAATGCCTCATGTCCCGGCGTATCCAGAAACGTAATCTGCCGGCCTCCTGCAGAAACCATATAGGCTCCGATATGCTGGGTGATACCGCCGGCCTCCCGGTCTGTTACATTGGTATGGCGGATCGCATCCAGAAGAGAAGTCTTACCATGGTCAACATGCCCCATAACACAGACTACCGGCGCTCTGGCAACAAGCGTATCCTCTGCATCCTCCTGATCCTCCAGCATCTTACCGATTACGTCTTCCTTTTCTTCCGGTTCCGGATCAAAATTATATTCCAGCGCAATCTCACCTGCAGATTCAAAATCCAGCTCGGAATTCACAGTCAGCATCTTTCCCTCTAAAAACAGCTTCTTAATAATAGCCGAAGGCTGAATTTTCATGCGTTCTGCCAAATCTGAAATGCTGATACTCTCCGGAAGCGGAAGCTTTTTCGGCTCCATATCCTCTTTTTTCACGGCTGCCGGCTGAGCTTCCGGCTTGATAAATCTGCCTGGTCTGTTCTTCAGCTTACTGATATCCGCATCCTTATACTGCTTTTCCTGTTTCTGATGGTTGCGGTTATCGTATCTTCTGCTCTCCGGCTTCGTTTCCACCGGAGTCTCAAAGGCTTTGTTCATCTGACGGCCCAGATTATTTCTTCCGCCCTGCCCGCCGCGGTTATCAGAGCGGTTATTCTGGGGACGATCCCCGCGATTATAGCCCTGGCCTCCATTATTATTTCTTCCGTCCTGACGGCTTCCCTGGGGACGGTCTCCGCGGTTATAGTTTGGACGGTCTGTGTTATTGTTATTCCGGTTATAATTGGGACGATCTCCGTTATTATTATTCCGGCTGTAGTTCGGGCGGTCCCCGTTGTTATTTCTTCCGTCCTGACGATTCCCCTGGGGACGGTTTCCGCGGTTATAGCTCTGACGGTCCCCGTTATTATTCCTTCCATCCTGGCGGTTCCCCTGGGGACGGTCTGCGTTGCTGCCGCTCCGGCGGTTTCCTCCATTGTTATTTGGACGGACAGCCGTTCTGTTCTCCTGACGGTTTTCCGTCTTTGTCTCCTGTACGGCATCGGGCCTTCTGGCTTCTGCCTTAACCTCCGGCTTTACCGGAGCCGCCTGCTCTTTTTTCACCTGCTGCCGCTCTGCCTGCGGTTTTCTCGCCGGAACCCTGCGCTCCGGGCTTTTTTTATCCCTGCTGTTTTCCGGATTATGCACTACAATAAATTTTTTCTTTTTCGGCGCTGCCTTTGTCTCCTGTGCCGGAGCCTGCTCCTGCTTTGCAGCCTGCTGCTCTTCCTTTGCAGCCTTAGACTGCCCAAGCTCTGCACGCACCATCGATGCCTGATTATCTTCCAGTGTTGCCATATGTGTTGTCACCTCAATATTTTTCTCTGCCAGTACGGCCATTACTTCTTTACTCGTTTTACCCAGTTCCTTCGCGAGTTCATACACGCGGATATTTTTATTCGACATACTTACTACCTCCAATACCTGATTCCTGCTTAAGCTTCCTGACGGCCGCCCGGGCAAGCCCTTCATCCTCAATGGCTGCGGATACCCGAAATTCTTTTCCGCAGGCCAATCCCAGTTCCTCTCTGCTTCCAAGAAAATACAGCGGCACTCCATAGTAAGTACAAATATTACGAAAATTTTTTTTTGAATTCTCAGAGGCATCTTCCGATACAATGACCAGCTTTGCCCTGTGCTGTCTTACAGATTTTTCAACACTGAATTCTCCGCTTACGGACTTGCCTGCTCTTGTGGCCAATCCCAGATATGCCAGAACTTTATTCCTCTGCAAATTTCCCGATCTCCCTTTCCAGGCCCTCATAGACCTCTGCAGAAACAGTTGTCTTCAATGCCCTCTCCAGCCCTTTGGATTTTACCGCTTTCTTTAAGCATTCCGGACTGCTGCAAATATACGCTCCCCTGCCATTTTTCTTTCCGGTCTTATCCAGAACAATCTCATTCTCCGTTGTACGAAGGATGCGCATCATCTCTTTTTTGCTCTTCATTTCACCGCAGCCGACGCACTGACGCATCGGAACCTTTTTTACTGTGCCCAATCTATCACTCCCTGCTATTCATTCTCCCCGGAGTAAGCATTCTCATCCTCATACTCTATCTCGTACTCATCGTCTTCATCCTCATAAAAACCGTCGTAGAATCCTTCTATGGCATTTGCCTGGCTCTCGCTCTTGATATCAATTTTAAATCCTGTCAGACGGGCCGCCAGTCTTGCATTCTGGCCTTCCTTTCCGATTGCCAGAGAAAGCTGATAGTCCGGAACGACTACCTTGGCCGTCTTCTCCTCCGGATCTGCCAGAACAACGACCACCTTGGCCGGGCTTAAAGCATTTTCAATCAGAAGAGCCGGATTCTCATTCCAGTTTATAATATCTATCTTTTCTCCCCGCAATTCATTGACAATGGAATTTACGCGGGCGCCGTTCATACCTACGCACGCGCCTACCGGGTCCACGTCCGGGTCATTGGACCATACGGCGATCTTCGTTCTGGAGCCCGCCTCCCGGGCAATGCTCTTAATTTCCACAATGCCGTCGCGGACTTCTGTTACCTCCGATTCAAACAAACGCTTTACCAGCTCCGGATGGGTTCTGGATACCAGAATTCTCGGTCCCTTGGTCGTATCCTTTACTTCCAGAATATAAACCTTTATGCGCTCTGTCGGCATGAATACCTCGCCCTTAACCATCTCATTTTCATTAAGGATGGCATCAACCTTACCCAGATTCACACTTACATTTTTACCGATATAACGCTGCACCACACCGGTAACCACATCCTTTTCCTTGCTGTAATACTGATTAAACAGTACCTTGCGCTCTTCCTCGCGGATTTTCTGAAGGATTACATTTCTTGCATTCTGAGTCGTGATACGTCCGAATTCCTTGGATTTAATCTCCTCATTTACAATATCTCCAAGCTCGTACTTGCTGTCGATCAGTTTTGCGCAGGCCAGGCTGATCTCCGTCACGTCGTTCTCCACCTGCTCCACAACAGTTTTTTCCGCATAAACATGAAAGTCATAGGTATCATGATCGATCACTACACGAAAATTATCGGTATCCTTTCCAAAATGACCCTTACATGCAGTTATCAGCGAATTCTCAATGGCATCCAGCATAACTTCCTTGCTGATATCCTTTTCTTTTTCCAAAATCTCCAATGCCATCTTTAATTCATTGTTCATTTCCTGTCTTTTCCTCCTTAAAAATCAAATGCCAGACGAATCAGGGCAATGTTGGCTCTCTCAATTGTCAACCCGGCTTTGTCTTCAAACTCCAAAGTCACGGTATCTTTATCCCAGGACTTCAGTATCCCGCTGAATTCCTTCTGTTTATCCAGTGCTCTGAACAGCTTTACCTCCACAGATTCACCCAGGCTTCTTTCAAGGTCCTTGTCTTTCTTCAGAGGCCGTCCGAGTCCCGGAGAGCTTACTTCCAGAATATAAGCTTCCTCAATGAAGTCCTTTTCATCCAGCAAATCTGACAATCTCCGGCTGACAGTCTCGCAGTCGTCAATCGTAATTCCTCCTGGTTTGTCAATATAAGCACGTAAGAACCACGAGCCTGCCTCTTTGACAAACTCCACATCCACAAGCTCGAAATGATATTCCTCCATCATCGGGAGCAGAAGCGCTTCTGTTTTCTGTTCGTATACTTCTCTTCTTGCCAAACGCGAATCCTCCTTTTTTTATTTTACGCCTACATATAAGAAGGAGCGGACATTTGTCCACCCCTTTCTTCAGTCTACGTATTAAGTTATCTTAAGTATAGCACAAGTCCCCGCAAATGCAAGCACTTTTTTTATGACAGTACTGGTATACTGTGTATTTCCGGCCCTTTGTCTCTATCCGTTGCCGTTCAGAAATCTCCACAGTGTCGTCCGGCTGATCCCAAGCCTTCTGGCCGTGCTGCTCTGATTTCCGTTTTCCTCCTCCAGAACACGCAGAATGATCTCTCTGTCTATGGCATCCAGGGTCCGGTTCAGATCCAAAGGCCGTCCCGCTCCTTCCGCCTTGTCCTTGATCCTGACTGCCTCCTGCTCGCGCTTTAAAATCTGTTCCACCGCTTCCGCTGTAATATAGGGCGTCCTGACGCGCACCGACAGCTCCTTTAAAACACGGCGGAACTGGGCATGGTTGCCGGGCCACGCAAAACGCTCCAGAAGCCGGACCGCTTCCGGCTCCAGTCCCATAATCTGCTTTGCCATAGTCGTATTCAGATAGCTGATATACATGTTGGCCGCCGCAGGCATCTGGGAAGCCTGCTCCCTCAGGGGAGCAAGACGAACCGGAATACATTCCAGCTTTTCCACAAACTTCATTCCGTTCTCCGTCAGGGTTTTGCCTTCTCCGCATGTGCAGGAAAAAAATATCTGGTTTCGTTTTTGTATATCCATGGCAAGCAGGCCGGATAGCATATTTCTGCACTGCTCTCCGGACAATGCGTCCACATTTTTTATAAACAGCGTGCAGTTTTTCTGCATCAAAGGGGAATTACAGTTATCCATCAGATAATTCCACGTTCGTTCATTTAACTGAAAACAGTCAATAAGCGCCATGGGCCGGTTGGACAGATAGCTTCCCGTATACAGGTAATTAACCAGCTGCTCCTTGCAGATTCCCTCCTCTCCCCACACCATAACCGGCTGGCCGCTGCTTCCTATGCGGGACAGAATCTCCTGCATACCATGCAAAAGCCCGGTAAGTCCATACAGGCTGGCATTGTATTCCTCCCTTGCTTCACTGCTGTTCATATACCGAATCCCTCTCTGCTGGCCGGAGGCAGGAGCCCGGCTCTCGGAAAAATAGCACGCCACATATTCCATATTCCCCAGCGTCCTCCGGTTTGCCCGGATAGAATACTGTACATGATTAATCTGCTTCAGCATATGCTGTGTTGTCTCCCCGGTAATCAGAGCGCTCTCCTGCCGCAGATAATCTACAATCGGAATGTTGTTTTTTTCCAATGTAGAAAAAAAGATCTCTCCTTTTTTGTTGAACACCAGCGTGTGATTCATCTGATTCCATATCACATCCCTGAGAAACTGGTTCTCCTCCCGGAGTGACCGGTAATTGCCGCACAGGCGGATGGCATCCTCAAAGGCCTCCCTTATACTCTCCGCGCCGGAGGACATTAAAATAACATTCAGTCCCAGTCTTTTGGCAATGGTATTGGTCACCATGTCGCAAAGAATTGCCCCCGTTCCCTGGCTCTGGATTTGGTAAAGCGTCCGCTCCACCTCGTTTTCATTCTGGATCGTGTAAATATCTGCTTTATACTGCATCATCTGGCACAGATACCGGGCATTGACTGTTATATTGGAAAATCCCACAATCGCATAGTGATCTGACACATGCTCCGCCAGTTTCATTGCCCGCAGAATATCAATCTGGGACATTTTGATCTCAATCACCGGAAGATCCAGATTCTTTCTCAGAAGCTCCGCCGTGCCTCCGCGGGAAATAATTACATCATAGTCATTATAAAAATTTCTCCGGGCCAGCTCCACGCCCTCCTCCAGATCTCCCACAAACACGTTCAGCGCAATCTGCGGATATTGCTCCACCACCTCCTGCATCATGGTCTTCATATTTTCATAGGGCGCTATCCCCAGAATCCGTATTCTCTGTTCCATACACCTGTTCTCCCTCTTCCCGCCGCCTCTTTGCCCGGACGGGTATTTCCCGACTTTTCTCCGCCGATATGGACTGTCTTCTGTACAAATTATTATAGCAAATGGAAAAAAAGCCTGCAATCGTCTTCTGCAGACTATCCGGGGCGCACAAAGGACCCCTGCCTCTCATCTGTCCGGCAGGGATCCTTTTATATTTTCTTATATAATATTTCTGGTCTGTTTTCAGAAAAAAATCTGTCTGTAGGCTACACGCCCGTCCACCATAGTAAGCAGCGGGACGAACAGCTTCCTGCCGGGAATATGGTCTCCCCAGAAATCGGCAAATTCCATATCGGTATCCCTGATATCCAGTACTGTGATATCCGCAGGCATCCCGGGCTTCAGATCTCCCGCTCTATCCCCGATGCCCAGCGCCTTTGCCGGATTGGCAGTCACGCACTGGAGTATCCGTTCTGTGGGCATTCCCACCGCGCTCAGCATACACAGTGCATACAGAAGTGAAAAGCCGGGCCGCACATATTCGCTGATCCGTACGCAGTCGCTGCTGACAATATCAGGAAGGAAGTCCTCTTTAAGCGCCGTTTTCAGGTTCCGGATGCTCCAGTGTACCCGGCCGTGGCAGTCATCCATAAGGACGCCGCGCTCCCTGGCTCTTCGCACCGCCGGATGAACAGTCCCGTCCGGCAGGAAAATCGTTTCCTCCTTTGTCTGATAAATATGCGCCACAATGTCCCCCGGCCGCAGCGCGTCAAACAATTCCTCCACAGACACATTGGAAGGAAGGTTGTCATAATGCACTACGAGAGGACAGTGGAAGCCTTTCTCCTGAAGCATTCCGCTGATCTCCAGCGCTCTGTGCATAGGTGCCATTCCATAATCTCCAAGCGTCCCTCTGCACATACGCACCTTCAGTCCCCGGAGAACATCCGGATATTTACGGAATTTTTGTTCTATCAAATCCTCTCTGAAATCTTCCGGGTCGTGATCCTCCTCATGGATACACAGGCTTTTATTTCCAAAAGTGGATACGTTCATGTAAGAGTAGGCATGCGCCTCGTAGCGCACAAGGTTGCTGTTATAAAACTGTGTAAAACCCGAGGCTCCGCATGTACCGCCGTCGCAGGCTGTCGTGACACCGTTCGGTATACATACGGTATCTCCGTTGGCCCCGATCATACTGCCGTTCAGATCCAGATGGAGATGCTCATCGATCAGCCCCGGAACCACATATTTTCCTTCCGCCTCAATCACTGTTTTTGCTTCTGGCCTGTCCTCTGCAGGTTCTGCGATAACTCCGGCTTTTACAAACAGATCCCTCTTCGAGAAGCGGCCGGTCCGGGAATCAAATACAAAGCCGTTTCTGTATTGAAAATCGTACATCTCTTGTTCCCCCTTATTTCATCATATTGGGCAGCAGCATTGAGAATATCGGTACATACGACACCAGAAATACTGTAAAGAACAGAATGACCACAAACGGCAGTACATTTTTTGCCAGAGTGACAATATCCTGTTTCGTTGCCGGAATAGCCGCGAACAGACAGTTGCCAAAAGGCGGGGTCGCCTGCCCGACCGCCAGGTTGAATACGATAATGCAGCCTAACTGTACCGGATCGATACCGAAGCTTACTGCCATCGGATATACCAGAGGCGCAATAATCAGAATGATAGCCCCTGAATCCATCAGCATTCCCAGAATGATCAGAAGAATATTCAAAAACAGCAGGAAGCTGATCTTCCCTGTAATAAATGTACTCATCAGATTCGTAAACAGCGTCGGGAACTGATAAACCGTCAGCACATATCCGAACAGAGACGCCGCCATAATCAGGAGCAGGATATTTGCAGTTCCTTTGACTGCGTCAATGGTAATCTGAAACAGTTTTTTCGGATTCATTTCTTTATGAATTACGGAAGCCACAAACAAACCGTACACAACCGCCACCGCGGCAGACTCGGTAGGAGTAAAGATACCGGAGTAAATTCCCCCCAGAATAATGATCGGCATCAGAAGCGCCCATATAGATTCCCTGGTGGCAGCCGCCAGCTTTTTCAGGCTGAATCCGTCGGAGCTGGGAATATCATGCTTCCTTGCATAGAAATAAGCATAGATACACATAAACACACCTGCCATAATTCCGGGAATCACGCCGGACATCAGAAGCTTTGATACGGAGGTTCCGGTGGTCGCGCCATAGACAACAAACACAATAGACGGCGGAATGACAATCCCCAGCGTACCGCCTGCTACCGGCAGAGCCGCCGCGTAACCTTCCGGATATTTTTCCTTCACCAGCTCCGGATACATCATACCGCCGATGGCTGCAGTGGTAGCGATAGAGGAGCCGGAAAGCGCCGCGAACATCATACACACTGCCAGTACCGCGATGGAAAGCCCTCCGCGGATATGCCCCAGAAGAGCCTTGGAAAACCCTACCAGTCTGGAGGAAATGCCCCCGTGCTGCATAATCGCCCCTGCCAGCATAAAGAAAAAGATCGCCAGAAGCGTGTATTTGGCGCCGCCGTTATACATCTTCTGTACCACCGTCATCAGCGGCATGCCTGTCATAAAGCACAGCGTGCTTACACAGGAAAATGTCAGCGCCCACACAAACGGAACCCCTATGATTAATGTAACAAAAAACAGAATCAACAATACTGCAATCGGACTCATACTGTTTTCGCACCTCCCTCCACCTCATTGCCGCAGATAATCAGTAAATGTTTCAGTAAAATAATGATATGATCCAGCAGTATCATGAAAAATCCCACTGCCATAACAATATAAATATGATATGTGTAGATAGGAAGCGGCGTTACCTTCTGCTGGTTGACCAGAACGCTCTGTACTGTGCCAAATAATCCGATCATGGAAAAGATAATTGCCGCAACCACAATCACATCGGACACCAGGCGGAACGCAGCGTCCGCCTTTGGTGTTTTAAACCGGATGATCTCTATCTTAATTTCCCCGTCTGTCTTGACTGCGATATTGCCTCCGATCACGACCATGAACATAAACAGGACAATGCTGAGCATTTCACAATAGGACAGTCCGGAATTCAGCAGATAACGCAGGCATACGTTAATAAAATTTACACCCACCGCCACTACTACCGCAACAAGCAAAAGCCATTTTTCTACCAAAAATATGGCATCGCTCACTTTGATGAGCCCCTCATATACTTTTTTCATTACCCCTCTCCTTTCCTGTCAGAGCAGGTGTCCGGAATTTTTTCCGCCGCTTATTTTCCCATCATCTCAAGCAGGGAGCCATACTGGCTGTTATAAGTATCATATACACTCTGAGTTGCCTGAAGCAGCTCATCATGATCCAGCTCTACCAGTGTCATTCCGGCATCAATGCACGCCTGCTTTGCAGCTTCATTATCGGTCTGGGTTGCTTCCCATTCCACATCCGCCGCATAAGAGGCTGCCTCATCCACCCAGCCCTTCTGTTCGTCTGTCAGCTTATTATATGTGGCATCTGAGATCAGAAGAGCCGCAAGCTGGAATACATGGTTGGTTTCTACCAGATAATCCTGGACCTCATAGTAAGCATTGCTGCTGATATTTACATATGGGTTTTCCTGGGCATCTACTGTCTTCTGCTCCATGGCTGTATACAGCTCTGAAAAATTGATAACCGTAGCTGAAGCTCCAAGGGTGTTGAAGATCGCCTGATGCACCTCATTAGACTGAGTCCGGATTTTCAATCCCCTAAAGTCCGCCACAGACTCAATTGGTTTACTGGAGGTTGTCTCCCGGAAGCCCATTGTCATCCAGCTTCCCACATGCATGTTGGATGCTGCCATCTGCTCGGCCAGATGATCCCCGGTCTCGCCTTCAATGGTTGTGCGGGCCTCATCGTAATCTTTGAACAAAAACGGCAGGTCAAACACTCCCAGCTCCGGACAGAAATCCACAAGAGACGACGTTACAATCGGACTCACATCACAGGTTCCCTGCTGAATCATTGCTGCCACCTCCGTAATACTTCCAAGAGTGCCGTTGGGATACATCGTACAGGTCATCGTACCTTGGGAAACCTCCTCCAGCTTTTCCGCAAAAGCATTCGCGCCTTTGCCGAACACGGAATCCTCGGCATCTGCATAAGCTACTGTCAGGTTTACAGCTTCTCCCGCAGAAGGAGCCTCTGCTTCTTCGGCATCTTCCTGCGCAGCCGTCTCTCCTGTACTCTGGCTGCTTTCAGCCGCTTTGTCGGAGCTTTTGGAGCACCCGTACATAGACATTGTCATTGCCGCAATCAGTGTCATTGCAATTAATTTTTTCATTATTTCTTCCTCCATTTTTTATTCTTAAATAAAACCCCAAACGAAATGTCCGGAGCAGCCGCTTTTTCGGCTGCGGGACTATACCTGCGCCCAGTCTTTTCCTTCCCACCTGGGATGATCGTATACCTTTCTGTCTGCCACATACGGCCACTTCTTTCCTTCCAGCACGGCCAGACAGCCCTTCACGCACATCTGAGCCATCTTGATTACGGCCTCCTTTGTCTGGGCAGCGGAATGGGGACTTACAATCAGATTGGGACAGTTCAGGAGCGGATCGCCGGTTCCCGGCGGCTCGCTGCAGAACACATCAGTTCCTGCCCCGGCGATCACCCCCTTTTTCAGTGCATCCACCAGAGCCTCCTCATCAATGATTCCTCCTCTGCTGCAGTTAATAATTAATGCGGTTTTTTTCATTTTGCGAAGCTGCGGTTCCCCGATCATTCCTTCTGTCTCCTCTGTCAGAGGAACATGGATCGATACAATGTCACTGGCTGACAAAAGCTCCTCATAGTCTGCAAAATAGTCTGCGCCCAGCTTTTCCATCTCTTCTCTGCTCATGAACGGATCATAGCCTGCGATTTTCATTCCGCAGCCCCTGCAGATCTTCGCTGTCTCTCTCCCAATCGCTCCCATACCAAGAATTCCCACGGTTTTGCCCTCTAATTCAAAAGCCTTTCCGGCTCCGCGGATCTCCCAGTTGCCTTTACACATTTCCCTCTGGGCCTCCGCCAGATTCTTGGACAGAGCAAACATCATTGCCACCGCATGCTCCGCTACACTTCGGTTGTTCGCTCCCGGCGTGATGACAACCGGAATGCCAAGGGACGTGGCCTTCTCCACATCTACCGTATCATAGCCCACTCCCGTGCGTCCGATAACCTTCAGGTTCGGACTGTTTTCAATGGCCTGTCCGTCACATTTGGCAATACGCACAATAAGCGCGTCCGCGTCCTGCATCTGCTCCGGATAGTTATTGGGATTCTGGTTGTCCGCCACGTAGATATCCGCTCTGTCCTTCAAAAGCTCCATGCCTTCCGGACAGATAGCCTGAGTCATGACAAATTTCATATGATACAAGCTCCTTTCCCCTGCGCAGCAGGCTTATTTTTTCTTATGGTTTGCCAGGGTAATCGCATAGTCCATGGCATTTACCAGACTCAGCTCGTTGGCATGTCCGTTTCCGGCATGTCCAAAGCCTGTACCGTGATCCACACTGGCACGGATAATCGGAAGTCCCAGCGTTACATTAATGCCGGCCACCGCCTCCCAGTGGGACTCTTCCTTATTATATACAAATCCCTTTACTTTCAGCGGGATATGTCCCTGATCATGGTACATGACAACCACAATATCATACCATCCGCCCAATGCCTTGGAAAATACAGTGTCCGGAGGCGTGGGCTTTTTCTCCGGAATACAAATGCCCTCTGAGAGCGCCTGATCAATGGCAGGCTGAATCTCTTCGATTTCCTCTCTGCCGAACATGCCGTTCTCTCCACAATGCGGATTCAGCCCAGCCACGCCGATCTTCGGCTTTCTGATTCCAAGGGCCCTGCAGCCCTCGTCCGCGATGCGGATGCATTCCAGCACACGGGCTTTTTTTACACGGTCACACGCTTCCCTCAACGATACATGGGTGGATACATGGACAACCCGGAGCCCCTCATGGGCCAGCATCATAGTATATTTATCCGTCCCGGTATAGTGGGCATAAATTTCCGTATGTCCGGAATAGTGATGTCCTGCCATATTGATCGCTTCCTTGCTGAGCGCATTGGTCACAGTAGCGTCAATCTCACCGGCCATTGCCATCTCTATTACCTTTTTCACATAAGTAAAGGCCGCTTCTCCTCCCAGAGCGCACGCGCCCACTCCGAAAGGCTCCGGTCTGTCTTTGTCTGAGGTATCCGGAATCCTCTCCGCCGGGACCAGTCCCATATCCAGCACATCGACTGTTCCGTATGTAAACTTTGCGTCCTCCACCCGGCTCACCGGATTCAGGACGAGATCGGTTCCGTCCACCTTTCTGGCCACCTTAAGGGCATAAGCCATACTGCTCACATCCCCCACCACCAATGGCCTGCAGCGGTCATAGATTTTCTGATCCGCCAGCGCACGCACTGTTATTTCCGGCCCGTTTCCAAACGGATCTCCCATGCTGATCCCTAAAATCGGTCTTTCGCTCATCTCTTTCCTCCTCTAACACATTCCTTTCTCCGCATTTTCCTTCAGAACCTTTTTCAGCTCTTCCAGTCCCTCGCCGCACAGATAGCTGAACGGACGGCGGCAGTCTCCCACCGGATAACCCAGCAGCGCCACTGCTTTTTTCACAACCGTGTTAGGATTGCCATATTTGAACACCGCCCGAAGGCTGGCAATGGAATCCTGGGCTTTCTGGGCCTCCTCCAGCTTCCCTTCTTTAAAAAGGTTATAGATGGAAGCCAGCACATGCGGATATACATTGGCGCAGCCTGCAATCCCTCCTGCCCCGCCTTCTTCCAGACACGGCAGAATCAGGGAATCATTGCCGGACAGCACGCGGAAATCCTTATCCAGCTCCTTTGTCAGACGGATATAAGCCTTCAGATTATCCCAATCGCCGCTGGAATCCTTTACCCCCATAATCACATCCACGTCTCTGGCAAGCTTTTCCACAGTCTCCGGGAGCAGACGGTTGCCTGTACGGGCCGGAATGTTATACAGGACAATGGGCGTATCCACATGCTTTGCCACCTCTGCATAGTGATCATACAGCTCCTTCTGAGAAGCAACCGCAAAGCTTGGAGTAATAATAGAAAGCACATCCGCCCCCAGCTCCTGGGCCTTTCTGCTCATACGGATGGTGTCTGCTGTGGAAATGCAGCCGGTTCCCGCATAGACCGGAACCCTTCCCTTTACCTTATCCACAGTGGCTTCCAGAACCTCAATCTTTTCGGACTCACTCAGAATATAGCCTTCCCCATTCGTCCCGAACGGGAATAATCCATGCACCCCTCCCTCGATCATCCGTTCAATTTGTTCCTGCAGCACATCCAGATTCACGCTCTCATCCGGATTCATCGGAGTCAGTATAGCCGGGATGATGCCGCTCAGCTCTGTCTTTTTCATTGGAAATCCCCTCCCTTTTACATAATTTCTTTATATAATCTGCGGGCATCGTCGGGTGTTACCTCCCGCATATTATTTACAAGCAGCCTCGTCACCTGCATTCCTGCTTCCACAAGCCCTTCCAGATCTTCCTCCGGCACTCCGAATTCCTTCAGACTGGTTGGAATTTCCAGCTCCTTCACAATCCTTTCCAGCCAGGAAATCATATATGCGCTCTTTTCTTCAGAGGCTGTGCACGCCTTTTCCCCGTGTACACAGCGGTCGTAGGCCTCAGCGAACTTTTCTCGGCAGACCGGCTCATTAAAACGCATAACCGGAGCAAGAAGAATAGCATTGGATACCCCATGCGCAATGTGGTATTTGCCGCCCAGCGGATAGCTCAGCGCATGTACCGCCGTGGTTCCTGAAGCCGTAATAGCCACTCCGGCATAGAAGCTGGCCACCTGCATCCGGTTTTTAGCCTCCATTGCCTCCGGATTGTCACAGGCCTCCATGATGTTGTTTAAAATCATATCCAGCGCCTGCATCGCAAACATGTCGCTGAACGGATTGGACTTATTACTGGTCCAGCACTCAATAGCGTGCGCCAGAGCGTCCACTCCTGTGGCCGCGGCAATCTTCCGGGGAAGCTTTTTAATCATTACCGCATCCAGAATCACATAATCCGCAATCATTTCATCATTGACAATTCCCACCTTCAGTTCCTTTTCCGGAACCGCCACAATCGCATTGGGAGTTGCCTCCGAGCCGGTTCCCGCCGTCGTAGGAATCATAAGGGATTTTACACATTTCCTGGCTCTCTTCGGATCTTCCAGAAGCTCCTTTACGCCATATTCGTCGGTAGCCAGCACGCTGGCCAGCTTGGCTGTATCCATAACGCTTCCGCCGCCTACGGCGATGATAAAATCTGCCCCGGACGCCTTGAACGCGTCCACCAGTCCCTGCGCCTGAGCGTAGGTAGGCTCCGGAGGCAGCTCATCCAGTATCACAGTCTCTATACCTGTTTCTCTGAGCTTTGCCATGGGAAATTCCAGAAGTCCCGCTCCCTCAATCCCTTTGTCCGTAAATACTGCCGCCTTCTTCACCCTGTTTCCGGACAATATCATTTTCAGATTTTCCAGCGCGTCCTCACCACTGTATACCTCATGGGGCATTTTTAAATTATACTTTACCAGCATCTCCACTCCTCCTTTTTTCTTTTACAGATTCCCAAAACTTATTTTTCCCGCTTTGTCTTCCGAATCATTTCTTCTATATCCATCAGAAGCCCGTCGCCGCCAAAGCCTCCGGATTTAGATATGAGATTAAAAGTCTTACCTATGTATTTAATCTGAGAAAGGACCACTCCCGGATATATTTCACAGATGGGGCACAGCTCATTCAGATGAAGCTTTTCCAGAAAAGCCAGAAGTGTATCTCCACCAGTCACCAGAAGCGTTCTCTGAAGCCCCATATCCAGCAGCCTTTCCAAAATCGCGCCCAGGCTGCCGGAAATACGCATCCTTATCTCTTCCTGAGGGATTCCCCTGCGGTCGGCATACTGCAGGACCGTCTCCTTCTCCAGACTGGTGGCACTCTCCAGGATTGCGCACTCTGCCTTTTCAGTCATCTGCTTCCAACGGTCCAGACAGGCTTTCCCTTCCGGCTGATCCAGCCAGGCAGTCTCCAGCTTCTGCTCCAGGCTCAGCCGGATGCGGACGGCTCCTCTGCGCTCCGCCTCCTCCATCTGCCTGAGAGTAATAGGATTCACACTTCCGCAGACTACCAGCAAATCGTCGGGAAGTCCGGGAAGCAGCCGTTCCTCGGTCTCCAGCTCCAGAAGCTCCGGAAGTGCGGATGCAAGGCCTGCGCAGCCAGCCAGCAAATGCAGCTCATCCATTTCTTTCAGCCCTTTCACGGTCTCCTGAAGCTGACGATCATCCGCACTGTCATAAACCAATATTCCTTCCGGACACTTTCCGGCGGCAGGCCCCGACATTACATGTACCGGCACCTGGCTCTGCTCCCCGATGATCTGCGACACCTCGGAATGCCTGACCGATTCAAAAGGGTCTTTTCCGAACACACTTTCCGCTACCGGACAGCCGTCCACATAATGAATTCCGGCTACCGTTACTCTGCCCATCAGCGGAAATGCCGGAAGGAAATGTAGCTGCTTTCGTCCGGACGCCTCGAGGGCCGCGCTAAGTTCACTTCCGATATTCCCCCGGAGACCTGAGTCTGTTTTTTTGTATATACAGGGAATTCCCGCCCGGACCGCCTCCTGTACAATATTTCCCACAACCTCATAGGCCTTCTCCGGAGACACATGCCTGGTCTCCGCATCAATGATAAGCACCTGTACCTCCGGCGGCAGCCTTTCCATTTTGCAGGCTCCTCCGCTCCCCACAAGGACAAGTGTCCCTTTTGCTTTGAACTGCACTCCTGTATCAACTGCTCCGGTAAAATCATCTGCGATTACCAACAGTTTTATCATACTCTGCTATCACCTTCTGCTCTTTTCATTTTCTTTTCCGTCAAAAATACGAACATTTTGTATAAATCTGTTCTCCTTTTGTCTATATTTATTATAAGTCATGTTCATTTTCGTTACAAACTTTTTTCCTGCATTTTTGTTTAAATTTGAAACATTTTTAATCTTTTTTTATAAAATCCGGATTTTTTTAGCTTGAAGAAAAATTTTGTTCCATTTTGGAAAAAATTTCAAACCATTTTATTGGAATATCATTTTTATATTTTGTATAGAATATTTCCATAAAAAACTATAATTTTATCCATATGTTTTATTTTGAAACATAAAAACCAATACACAAAAAAAGAGCACAACCCCTGTAAAATCAGGAATTGCGCCCTTTTATTATTTCAAAGCCTCGCAGCCTTGTTCTCCTGGCCGCCTCTGCCGCCGCCTTTGCCGGGGTCCTTCCGGTTCCCGGATCAAAGACCTTTAAGAATTATATCATCCTATGTACAACGTTTTTCAGATAATTTTATGTTTAAGATGAGAAGAGAAATTAATATGCAGAAGATACCAAGTAAAACATTTGCCGTCATCTTCTCGTGGAATAAAACCACTCCGAAAACAGCCGCCGCAACCGGCTCTGTTGACGCCATGATCGCCGCCTTGCCTGATTCTGTATACCCAAGTGCAATCGTATACAGAAAATACGGCGCAGCCGTGCTGACTGCCGCAAACACCGCCGCCAGCATACACAGCCTGACATCTTTGCTTAAAACCTGCGCAATGGCATCCGTGTCGCACAGCGGCAGGATTCCAATTCCCGCAATCATAAAAGTGTATGCCACGATTGTCAGAGAATGATATCCTCTCTCCAGTCCAAACCGGCTGAAGATCGTATACAGCGCATAAGCGAGTCCGGCTCCCAGGCCGGTTATAAAGCCTTCCGGCGTCACTGCAGCCTGTCCTCCGATTACTCCCGACACCAGCACGCAGCCCGTGAAAGAAACGGCCAGCGCCAGAAGCTTTGACAGCGTGAGCTTTTCATGAAAGATCACCACGGACAGCAGCATAACAATAATCGGAGAGGTATATAGAAGCACCCCGGCAGCAGCCATAGAAGTCAAGCTGATTGTTTTAAAGTAACAATAGTTAAAACAAAGAACACTGATCAGCCCGCTCCCCAAAAATATCCACAGATCCTTCAGACGGATTTTCAGCAGCTCTCTTTTATAAAGGAAGAGAACTATCATAATCAGCAGACCTGCGCCGAAGGAACGGATCCCTGATACTTCCATGGAAGCAAGCCCGTTTGCATTGAATTGCCGGACAAATATTCCCATACTTCCCCATAAGATCCCGGAAAATATTATTAATAATGAACTTATTTTTTTCATATTATGTCCTTTGCTTTTCAAAAGCTCCTAATATTTTTCCGGGAAGAACAGCCTTCCGGTCTTGTCGTCAATAGGCTTGCCAAAGTAATTGCCGATAACGAACAGGATCAATCCCACGCTCATACCGATGATAATATTATGGAAGGAACCAATTTTGATTCCCAGCGCCATTGTGACACAATAGGCTCCCAGACCGCCTATGATACTCAGCAGCGCTCCGGCAGTATTTGCTTTTTTCCAGAACAGACCAAACAGCATGCTCCAGAAAAAGGTAGTCTGAAGCCCTCCGAACGCAAACATATTAATCCATACAATCAGATCAGGCGGATTGATTGCCATAACCACTGCTGCAATACCCATGATTGCAGTGACAGCAAAGGAAATATTGGCAACGGTTTTCTGATTGATCTCTTCCTTTTTTTCTTCCTTATAATGCAGATACATATCCTTAATAATTGCGGAGGAGCCTGCAATCAGAAGGGAAGAAATCGTGGACATGGTAGCGGCCAAAGGTCCGATAATCGTTACGCCGCCCAGTACAGGCATCATATATTTTACAATCACAACCGGAATCAGAGTATCCGTAGAGCCTTCAATAGTAGGAAGGATTCCTCTGGATAAGGTTCCTACCAGATGAATGCCAATCATCATGATACCTACAACTATCGTACCGTAGATCATTGCCCTGTGTACGGATTTTGTATCTTTATATCCAAGACAGCGGACCTGGGACTGCGGAAGGCCGATGGTAGTAATTCCGCAAAGCATCCACTGGGTCAGATAGAGCTGGAACGGAATATTTCCGCTTGCTCTTGGATCCAGCAAATCCATTCCCTCACCAGTAGCCGCCGCCTGTGCAGAGGCTGCCGTGATATTTGCCATGATGTTTTCAAGTCCTCCGCCCTTTGTGATAACGCTGATAGTCAGAAGAATGGTGCCTACCACCATAACAATGGCACATGCTGTATCGGTAAGCGCAACCGCGTTAAAGCCTCCCACAGTCGTATACAGAATTACCACAACCGAAAAGATAATCAGGCCGGTCACATAGCTCACCCCGGTACACTGGGCAAACAACTGAGCGCCTCCGATAAACTGGCTTAACATAGAAGTCGTAAAAAACACTACAATTACAATCGCACAGACATTTGCCAGAAGATTTGATTTGTATCTCGCACGGAGCACATCAATTACCGTCACTGCATTGGTTTTTCTTCCGATGATTGCCATCTTTTTTCCCAGAACCCCCAATACCAGGAACGCAGCAACAATCTGCGAGGTTGCATAATATACCCATCCGAATCCGGTCTCCCATGCCTTTCCTGCGCCGCTTAAAAAGGAGCTGACTGAGCTGTAGGTCGCAACCAGCGTCATTGCAAGCACAAACCCTCCAAGACTCCGGCCTCCGATAAAATACTCATTGGAGAAATCCTTCGCAGCCGCATCTGCAGATTTTCTCTGAATATAAAACCCCATTACCATCAAAGCAACAAAGAATACCGCAACCGGCATCATTCTCATTACTGCATCCATTACTCTTCTTCCTCCTCTTCTTCATCCAGATCAAAATCCACAAACACATATTTCACCAGATAAGCTACCCCTATAATTGCCGCGAACCAGGAGCCGAAGCTTCCCAGAACAAACCATGCCGGCATTCTGCAGATCGTCCATGAATTACCCGTTGCCATATATACCCCAAAACCGCCTGCAAGCCATACAAGGAAGCAGATCGCCGCAACAATCCAGGTTGCTTTTGCTTCTTTATTCATCTGAATAAACTTTTCTTTATAAGTCAGTTTCTTCAATTTCCTTTCCTCCTTTATACATTACCGTTCATAACAGATTTCTCCGTCAATAATCGTATAATCTACTTTTACGTTCACAATGTTCATCGGATCCATATTCAGAATATCCTCGGAGAAAATTGTAAAGTCTGCCAGCTTGCCCACCTCAATGCTGCCCTTGATATCATCCTCAAAGCTTGCATAGGCTCCGTTGATCGTATAGCAGCGGATGGCCTCCAGCATGGAAATTCTCTGATCCGGACCGCATATCTCTCCTGTCCTTCTGTCAATACGATTCACCGCTCCGTCCAGTCCCTTAACCGCCTCACAGGTTGCTGTGGGCGCGTCGCATCCAATCACCGGTCTGAGTCCCGCGTCGATAAAACTTCTGAGTGCAAAGAAATAATTGATCCTGTCTCCGAAGTATCTGTGATAGTCACTTCCGTTCAGGGGCATAAAATGAGTATTTGCCACCGGAATAATACCCATCTTCTTCATTCTCTGAATCAGTTCTTCATCTACAATGACACAGTGTTCAATCCTGTGTCTGTGTTCTTCAGGAGCGCGGTAATGATTCCTCAGGGCTTTTTCAAAGCCCTCCACCATAAATTCAACGGCAAGATCCCCCTCTGCATGCGCAGTCGCCTGACAATCATGGGCATTAATTTCGTCAATATACTCCGCAACCTCTTCTCTCTCCCAGGATAAAATTCTCGGTAGGGACGGATCATGACTGTATGGCTCTCTTGTTGCCATCGTCGGGCCGCTGCTTCCGCCGTCCACCATAAACTTGCAGCTTCCTATCCGGAAATGCTCGTCTCCAAGTCCCGTATGGAATCCAAGCTTCAAAAAATGCTCATTATCCGCTTTGGAAAATGGCTTTCCGAAAATACTGTGCAGCATCATAAACTGCCTCGGCTTGAACCATCCCTTCTTCGCGGCCTTGTACATAATACTGTACGCCGGAGCATCACACTCCCCGCAGTCATGGACAGAGGTGATGCCGCCTGCAAGCAGCTCGTCATTAGATTTCCTCAGCGCACGGTACAGCTCGTCCTCTGTGTATGTCACCTTGCTCCACAGATAGAATGCTGTCAGATCTCGTGTAAGCCCCGTCAGCTTTCCGTCGGCCACCTCCAGCTCTCCTTCCCCAAAACGGGATGCGTCTTCCGGGGAATGGATATCTCCGGCTGCAAAACCCAAAGTGTTGTAAATACACACATGCCCACAGGTCCTCATACACTGCACCGGATGTTCGGGCGCCGCCTCGTCCAGATCCTCAATCGTCACATGCCTTTTTTCCAGCAATTTGTTGTTGTCATACCCCCACAGCTTAATCCATCCTCCTTTGGGCGTGATCTTTGCCCGTTCCCGGATCAGCTCCTTGATATCCTCAATACTTCTGCATTTCGGATAGGTGGCATCCAGAATGGCATCCCCCATAAATCCGGACAGAATAGGATGAAAATGACTGTCAATAAATCCCGGACACATGGTCCGCCCCTTCAGATCAATGACTTTGGTCTTTTCATCCATGATCTGCCGGATTTCCTCATCGGTTCCCACAAATACGATTTTATTTTTCTTAATCCCAACCGCCTGGCAGATTTCATCCTTTTCATTCACCGTAACTATCTGTCCGTTGATAAATGCCATATCCAGATAAGAAAAATCAAACCTCATAATATTCCTCCTTCCTTTCGCGTTTAATGTTTGTTGTTTTATAATCAGATGTTTTATCTTTTTCTAATATAACATACAGAAATTATATTTCATATAGATACCTATATAATCTTTATTGTGCATCTGCACATATCAGTTTCTTTTATTTTTATATTTTCTTTGTTATTCTCCTTAAAATATAGTATAATTATTTTTATATTTAGTACTTTCCTACAAATTCAATATTTGTTTTTTGTCTATTTGCACCAAAAGGAGTATTTTATGTCAATCACACTAAACACCTTAATTCAGGAAACCGCCCATAATTGCTCCCTGCATCTGGCAGCCGGAGATAAAGGACTTGTTAATATTGTGTCCTGGGTACACATTATTGAGGATGAAAGCATCACCGCTTTTTTGCTGGGCAGCGAATTGATCTTTACCACCGGTATTCGTCAAAATGACAGCGGCTGGATTCTCCCCTTCTGTAAAGCATTAAAAAAAGCCGGCTCCAGCGGCCTGGTGCTGAACATCGGACCTTACATTCCGGAAGTTCCGGATCCTGTCATTGAGTTCTGCAATAAGGAATCTTTCCCTCTTTTCACCACTCCCTGGGAAAGCCGTCTGGTTCAGATTACCCAGACCTTTGGCTATCTGATTATGGAGAATGAAAGTATGGAGACCAGTATCAGCAATGCATTTAAGGATATGATTTTCAAACCCTCTTATTATGAATACTGCGTTTCCTCCCTTCGCCAGCACGGCTACTCCTCCTCAGACAAGTATTCCATTGCCGTCCTTCTGCAGGCAGAGGGCTGCAGTCCCTGGGACAGCGCTCTGAAAAAGAAAATCACATTCCGGACAGAGCTGATTCTGAAACAGGATTGTCCTCATAATAGTTTTGCTTTTTTCTGGCTTCCTAATCAGCTTGTGCTTATTCTGACTCAGAAAGCCACCCCCTTTCTCAGAGACATACTCATTCAATTAAACCGGACGCTTCAGGCAGAGCTTGGACTCAGGGTTTATGCAGGAGCAGGACAGATAGAAGAACCTCTTTCCCATCTAAGAGACAGCTACAGTCTGGCTCTTAAGGTGGCGGAGCTTGCCAGAAAGCTGAACAGCCCCAGCCTGTTTTACGATGAGCTGGGAGTATACAAGCTTTTGATGCTCCATTCACAGGAAAAGGTCATCTCTGATTTCTATCAAAACACACTGAAGGATCTGGCGGAATATGATCGGTACAACCATACGGACTATCTTGATTTTCTGGATCAATATATCAACTGCGGCTTTAGTATTCATGATCTGGCAGAGAGATCCTTTCTGCACAGAAATACCGTATATTACAAGCTAGGAAAAATAGAATCTATTCTGGGACAAAATCTGAATGACTGGAATGTAAGGCTGAACCTGCTTCTGTGCCAGTATATTAAAAATCTGCTGTAACTAAAAAACGAGGGATGTCCGCATTCCGCGTCATCCCTCTCTGTCTGTTCTATAATTTTTCAAGAATTCTAGATTCTTGCAGCTCCTGTTCTCCTGGCTGCCTCTGCCACCGCCTTCGCCACGGTCCCGCCGACTCTCGGATCAAAGGCCTTTGGAATTATATAATCCTCGCTCAGCTCCTCGTCGGAAATCAGTCCTGCCAAAGCCTCCGCTGCCGCCAGCTTCATCTCGTCGTTGATATCCTTTGCGCGTACATCAAATGCTCCGCGGAAAATACCGGGAAACGCAAGCACATTGTTTATCTGATTTGGAAAATCACTTCTTCCGGTTGCGATCACTCTCGCTCCTCCTGCCTTTGCCTCCTCCGGAAAGATTTCCGGAGTCGGATTGGCACACGCGAAAATAATTGCATCCTGATTCATAGTCTCCACCATCCCGGCAGTCACTGTGCCCGGCGCGCTGACACCAATAAATACATCCGCGCCCGCCAGCATATGGGCCAGACTCCCTTTCTTCTTCCCGCGGTTTGTTAATTTTGCCATCTCATCCTTTACAGGATTCATTCCCTCTGTACGCCCTTCATAAATTGCGCCGCTGCGGTCGCACAATGTAATATCCGAAAAACCTGCGGTCAACAGAAGCTTTGTAATGGAGATGGCCGCTGCTCCTGCTCCGTTGACAACCACCTTTACCTTTTCTTTTTTCTTTCCCACCACCTTCAGAGCATTGGTCAGTCCGGCCAGCGTGATAATTGCAGTGCCGTGCTGATCGTCATGGAAAATTGGAATATCACATTTTTCTTTCAGCTTTTTCTCAATCTCAAAGCAGCGCGGCGCGGAGATATCCTCCAGATTTACCCCCGCAAAGCTTCCTGATATCATATAGATCGTATTTACAATCTCATCCACATCCTTGCTTTTAATGCAAAGAGGGAAAGCGTCCACATCCCCGAATGCTTTAAACAGAACGCATTTGCCCTCCATAACCGGCATGCCTGCCTCAGGACCGATGTCTCCAAGTCCCAGCACCGCGCTTCCGTCTGTAACGACCAGACACATATTATGACGGCGGGTCAGCTCATAGCTTTTCTCCTCATCCTTCTGTATTTCCAGACAGGGCTCGGCAACACCCGGGGTATATGCCAGCGATAAGTCCTCCTTCGTGGCTACCGGAACCGTTGCCACCACTTCAATTTTTCCTTTCCATTCTTTATGAAGTCTCAATGACTCTTTTGCATAATCCATTATATTTTTCTCCTTCCGTTTTCCTATCCAAAATCATATCCTTTTGTGAAAAAATGTCAATCTCTTTTTCTGCCCTTTACAGAGTTCTTTGCGCAGCCGCTTCTATCTGGTCAGGTCCTTCAGCCATACCTTTGTGCGGTACCTCCAGAATGCGAACGGCAGCTTAATAAACTCATCCAGCATCAGCAGAACAAACACAGCTTTTACAGGAAGACCGAATATAAAAGCACCGGTGCCTCCCAGCAGGATCGAGCCACCCCAAAGTGCAAGCCCTTCCAGAATCAGCCCAAACCGGGTATCTCCTCCTCCTCTTAGCACTCCCACGATGACCGGACAGCTTATGGACTGGCACAGACTGTAGAATGCCAGAATCACCAGCATAAATAAAAGATATTCTCTGGCCTCCGGCCCCAGCGTCAGTGCGCCCACAATATTCCGGCGCAAAAGCAGCATGGCCGCACTTGCACAAAAGGTCACGCAAAAGCTTAAGCCAATCATTCTTCTTGCATAAATCTCTGCCATATCCATCCGCTTTTCCCCGATGGCCTTTCCGACAAGAACTCCGGTGGCCGCAGACAGCCCAATACTCATAACCATCACCAGCTCCCGGATCACCCGGACAACCGAATTTGCAGCCGCGGCCGCGCTTCCAAGCTGCCCCAAAACAGCTGCATTGGCGGACATACCTGCTCCCCAAAGCGTCTCATTTAACACTACCGGAATAGACAGCACAAGAAAATCCTTAAGCAGCCCGGAATCCCATCTGATGAAATACTTAAACCGCAGGCGCACCTGCCGGTTTACCTTCCATATATAGAAAAGAACAGCCGCAAATTCAAAGCATCGGGACAGAAGAGTCGCCAAGGCAGCGCCCCTCACACCCATGGCAGGCATACCTGCCATTCCGAAGATAAAGACGGCATTCAGAATCACATTGGTCACAAGAGAACCTGCAAATACTGCCGTACCTATCTTTACCCGTTCAATGCTCCGCATCAGGTACAGATAGCCTGTTGTAAATGCGGACAGCGGATAGCTGAACGCCACAATCCGAAGATAAGAAGCTCCGTTTCTGATAATTTCGTCTTCCGAGGAAAAAATATGCATCAGATGCTCCGGAAAAAACTCCGCAGCCGAAAAAAAGAGAACTCCCGCAGCCAGCGCAAAGCCAATGGTCATGCTGAATATCTTTTCAATCGTCTGAAGCTCCTTCTTTCCCCAATATTGGGCAGTCAGAACCGATGCACCTGAGGACATTCCAAAAATCATCAGCCCCATGACAAACTGCACCTGTCCCGCCAGAGAACCGCTGGAAAGCGCCGTCTCCCCCACCTTTCCCAGCATCACCACATCCGCCGTCGTCACACCGGTATTAATGAGATTCTGCAGGGCTATAGGAAATGCAAGCCCAAATACTATTTTCAAAAAATCTTTCATATGTGTTATACTCTTTCTATCATAATAAATCTAAACTGTCTTAATATCTCCGCGGACAAAAATCCGCACGGCAAAAAGGAGGCTGTCATAATGAAAACAATCGATCTGCATGTTCATTCCTGTATATCCGACGGAAGCATGACTCCCGAAGAGCTGGTGGAGCTGGCCGGGCAGAAAGGTCTGTCCGCCTTTGCCCTGACAGACCATGATACGACCGCCGGAATTGACCGGGCCGTATGCGCGGCAAAGAATACCCCGGTGGAGGTGATTCCCGGTATCGAGTTTTCTACCAGATGGCAGTCCTGTGATGTGCATATTCTGGGATATTTTATCGACTACCATGCCCCATCCTTCCAGCAAAAGCTTCTGGAGTTTACAGATTCCCGCAACAGCCGGAATAAAAAAATGTGCGAACGTATCCGCGAATACACAGGCTTTCCTGTCTCCCTCCAGAAGCTTCAGGACCGCTGGCCAGACTCGGTCATCACCCGCGCCCATATGGCAACCTGGCTGATGGAGCAGGGTTATGTGGAAACCCGGAACATTGCCTTTGAAAAATATTTAGGCGACCATGCTCCCTGCTTTATTCCTAAAACCCAGATATCCCCATCCGACGCCATCCGCCTGATCCTTACCCACCACGGCATCCCGGCACTGGCTCACCCGCTCCTCTATGCCCTGTCTAAAAAGCAGCTCCGGCTTCTGATTATGGAGCTAAAAGAGACAGGCTTAAAGGGCATTGAGGCCGTTTATGCAAGGAACAGGGGCTCTGACGAAGCTTTCGTGCGCTCTCTCGCCCAAAAATACAGCCTGCTCATCACCGGAGGCTCCGACTTCCATGGAACGAATAAGCCGGACATCGCGCTGGGAACAGGCATTTGTTCAAATCTCTCAATTCCGTACAGCATCCTGGAGGATCTGAAAGCTGCAAGAGACTAATAGTTACCAAGTATTTTAAAGTTCACCGCTTCTTCCATGATTCCGCGGACTGCATTCTTCACCGCACTGTCATTTAAATTGCCTTCAAAGTCAACAAAAAAATGATATTCCCAGTTGCGTTCCGGAATCGGACGGGACTCAATCCTGCACATATTCAGATCATTATAAATAATATGGGACAGGATGTTGTAAAGACTTCCGCTTGTATGGGGGACCTCAAAGCAGATACTTACTTTCTTTGCATCCTTCTCATACATCCTCCGGTTTGTGACAATAATAAACCGGGTGGAATTGAACCGATTATGGTTCACCGGCATCTCCAGTATTTTCAGCCCATGAAACCCGGCCGCGGTCGCGCTGGCAATAGCGGCCTGGGATTTGTCTCTGTCCTTTGCCACCTTCTCGGCCGCAGTTGCCGTGTTGGACAGGCTTACCTGCTGCCAGTCCTTATGCCTTTCCAGATAAACCGAACTCTGCATCAGTGCCTGCGGATGGGAATATACCGTCTTAATATCCGAAAGCTCCGCCTCAGGAAGTCCTAAAAGAGCATGGTTAATCTCCAGAATCTGTTCCCCCACAATGTAATTGTCATATTCCTCCAGAAGATCGTAGATATCATTGACCTCTCCGGCTGAAGAATTTTCTATGGGAAGAACTGCATAATCTGCCATCCCCTCTTTGATGGCCTCCATGCACTCCTTCCAGCTGGCCATGTGGAAAACATTTACATCTTCCCCAAAATATTCCACAGCCGCCTCGTGCTGATAGGCGCCCTCCGTCCCCTGATAGACTACCCGGCACTTTTTCCGCTCAATCTGATCCACCCGGGTAAAAGGAAGACTTCCTGATACTCCCTCCTCTGCAAGAAGCTGGTACTGCAACTTCCGGCTCATGGACATAATCTGCTGAAACAGTTCCTGCACCCCGTGACGGTTGAAATCGCTGTGGGCAAGCCCTCCCAGCGTCTCCAGCTTCTGTATCTCCCGGTTTCTGTCCAAAACCTTTTTCCCGTTGGCAATCTTATACCTGGCCACCTGGCTGCAGATATCCATGCGTTCTTCAAATAATCTCACAATTTCACGGTCAATCGCATCAATTTGATCCCGAAGCTTAAATAAATCTGTCATTTTTATCTCCTCTGCTTCACTTCTCTGACAAGCTCTCCCAGATAAGAGAGAGAACCGAATGCAAGAATCACATCCCCTTTTCCTGCCAGGCTGTACGCCTTTTCCACCGCCTCTGACAGACTCGCTGCTGCCTGTACATGCGGATGATATGCCTCCGCTGCTTTTTTAAGCTCCTCTGCCGGAAGCGCTCTTGGATTATCCGGTGTGGCTACTGTGATGATCTCCGAGGCATAAGACGCTGTCTTTTGTATCACTGCGTTGTACTCCTTATCCGCCAGCACGCCCATAATATAAATCAGCCGGCAGCCTGATAAATAATTCTCTATGCTTTCCCGAAGCTTTTCCGCCGCATCCCGGTTGTGCGCCCCGTCCACGATAAAATACGGCTCTTCTGCAATCACGGTAAAGCGGCCGTTCCATACCGTATGCCTTAAGCCTGTCCGCACTGCTGTCTCCGGAATCTCATAGCCCTTCCGGCAAAGCTCCCCTATAATCTCCAGCGCCAGGGCTGCGTTAGTAAACTGATACTCCCCGGATAAAGATATCTCCACATCCTTGTAATCCTTATAATCAAAGCTCTGCCGGAACAGTCCCCTTCTTCGGTTTACGGAGCATTCCGGGTCCACCGTCACGACCGGACAGCCGCATTCCTGTGCTTTCAGAAGGACTGCCTGTTCTGCCTCAGGCTCCTGCCTCACTGTTACCACCGTACAGCCGGGTTTTATAATTCCCGCCTTGTTTTCTGCAATTTCTGCCAGCGTATTTCCCAGAAATCCCATATGATCCATACTGATAGATGCCAGAACTGCCACTACCGTATTTTTAATCACATTTGTGGCATCGGTCTTTCCTCCCATACCCGCTTCCAAAATTACCAGATCGCACTTCTGCTCCGCAAAATAAAGAAACGCCAGCGCTGTTTCCGCCTCGAACGTGGTCGGATGTCCAAGTCCTTTTGCAAGCATTTGCCTGCCTGCCTTCTGAATTCGTTCTGTAAGCCGTGCCAGATCCTCTCTGGGTATATACTGCTCATTGATTTGTATCCTCTCCCGATAGCTGAAAATCGTAGGAGAAATATATCTTCCTGTCCGGTATCCTGCTTCCTTTAATACTGTTGACAGGTAGGCCAGAATCGAGCCCTTTCCGTTTGTACCCGCAATATGCACAAACCGAAGCTTATCCTGAGGATTGCCAAGGCGGCCAAGCAGCTCTTTAAGGGGCTCTAACGTCAGTTCCCCGGAGTACCGGCTGCAACCCTCAAGGAAAGCCCTTGCTTCTTCATATGTCATGGTTCTCACACCTTTTCTTTCTGTATACTTTATGCGTATGTAGAATTATAACACACCCCTTTGAAGAATCCAACTAATAAAACAGTTTCCGCATTTTTTAATAGATATCCCCCCGGCCCTATGTTATAATATTAATTATGAAAAGACTGAGGGGGCAAAAGAGAAGAAAATGAAAAGTATCCGCAAAAAAATAACAATTTGTCTGATGGCAACGGTTCTGATTGCTTTAATTGCAGTGGGATCGTCCAGTATTACACTGAATTACAAAAATACTCTTTCCATTGTGAAACAGATGATGGGCGAAACCGCTGTTCTGGCTGCAAACCGAATTGAACAGGAATTAACCGCCTACAAAAATGTAGCTATGGACACAGGCTGCATTTCCCAGCTATCCGACACATCTGTTCCTATGGAAGAAAAACGCGCTATCATAGACGAGCGCGTCAGCATGCATGGCTTTCAGCGGGGCAACATTATCGGCGCAAGCGGCTACAGCATCTTTGACGGAAAAGATTACTCTGATCGGGAATATGTAAAGCAGGCTATGGCGGGAAATGTCTATGTATCCGAACCACTAATCAGCAAGATCACCGGAGAGCTGTCTATTATGGTGGCGGCGCCTCTTTATTCCGGCGGCAACCAGGGTTCCCAGATCGTGGGCGTAGTTTACTTTGTGCCGCCGGAAACCTTTTTGAACGATATCGTCTCTTCCATCAAAGTGGCCCAGAACAGCCGCGCCTATATGATTAATAAATCCGGCGATACCATTGCTGATGTCACCTTAGATACCATTACTGTCCAGAATATTGAACAGGAGGCTAAAAGCGATTCCTCTCTGCAGGATCTGGCCACCCTCCACGCAGACATGCGCCAGGGGAAGAACGGCTTTGGAAGCTTCCGCGGCTCAGATGGGAATCAGTTCCTGGCCTATGCCCCGGTAGGCGGCACAGACGGCTGGAGTGTTGCCGTCACCGCTCCGAAAACAGAGTACCTGTCCGATACATACTTCGGCATCATCATCAACCTGGCAGTAATCGCAGCCTCCATTCTGGCTTCTATTATAGTGGCCCTGAAGCTGTCCAACAATATCAGCATACCTATGCGGGCCTGTGCCAGAAGGATGAAGCTGCTGGTGGAAGGGGATCTGTCATCGCCCGCTCCTCAGATCAAGGGCAGGGACGAGACAGCGGAGCTGACCCGCTCTACTACGGAGATGATCACAGGTCTGAATACAATCATCAATGATATCGACTATCTGCTCACCCAGATGGCCAGTCAGAATTTTGATATCCAATCCTCCCACCACGATGCCTACGTGGGCGGTTTCCAGAGTATCCTGCTGTCCATGCGCCATCTGAAAATTTCGCTGAGCAACACGATGCGTCAGATAGATGCTTCCGCCAGTCAGGTATCCGATGCCAGCGGCCAGGTATCCGCAGGCGCCCAGTCTCTGAGCCAGGGTTCTGTGGAACAGGCCAGCTCTGTGGAGGAACTGGCAGCCACTATCACTGATATCTCCGAAAGCGCAAAAAAAACCGCTGCCGCTGCCGAAGAAGCCGGGCAGTTCGTGGAACAGGCCGGCGCTCAGCTTGGCACCAGCGTGGAATATGTCAAGGAACTGAATACGGCGATGGAGAAGATATCCGACTCGTCTGAGGAGATTTCAAAAATCATCAGCACCATTGAAAATATCGCGTTCCAGACTAATATTTTAGCCTTAAACGCCGCCGTGGAGGCTGCCCGGGCAGGAGCCTCCGGAAAGGGCTTTGCAGTTGTTGCGGATGAGGTTCGTAATCTTGCCTCCAAGTCCGACACGGCCGCCAAAGCTACCAAGGAATTAATCGAGAGCTCCATTGCCGCTGTCACCGGAGGCAGTCAGGCAGTGAATAGGGTTACGGAATCCCTGGAGCTTACCAGCTCCATCGCCGGTAATGTAACTACACAAATGGACATTGTAGTGGAGGCCGTAAAAAACCAGACGGTTGCCATTGCACAGGTCACCGAGGGTATTGATCAGATCTCTTCTGTGGTGCAGACTAACAGCGCCACCTCCCAGCAGAGCTCTGCGGCCAGCGAAGAATTGTCCGCCGAGGCCGGCAACCTGAAGCATCTGGTGGATCAGTTTATACTGGCAAAGGATTAAATCCTGAACGGAATACATATCATCCCGGAAACTGATTTTTTATGAAAAAATATGGTATAATTCCTCCCGTATTTCAAATACTAGGACCATGATAAAACAAAATTTTTTTCGCTGCGGACTTATGGGCTGGGCAATGGAAATTCTCTGGACCGGCCTGCATGCCTTTCGGGTAAGGAATTTAAAATTGATCGGAAAGTCTTCCCTATGGATGTTCCCAATTTACGGCTGCGCCGCTTTTCTTGCGCCTGTAATGCACCGGATGAAAGAAGTCCATATTCTTAAAAGGGGACTGGTCTACATGCTCTGTATCTTCTCAGGGGAATATATAAGCGGAAGCCTGCTGAAGAGCAGAAATATATGCCCATGGGACTACAGTAAAAGTCCTTACCAGCTTCAGGGTGTTATCAGGCTGGATTATGCGCCGCTCTGGTTCCTGGTAGGACTTTTATATGAACGGATTCTTACCAGATAAATGACTGCTTCTGGGAAATCTGTAAAAGATTTCTCAGAAACAAGTTGAATTTTCCCTTTATATCGTGTATGCTATAGAGCTAGGAGCTCAGAGAAAGATATGCCTTATTTTCTTTCTCCCAATCATAAGACTGCAAAATAGGAGGTATTTATGAGACATCTGATGAGTCCTCTGGACTTCAGTGTCGAAGAGCTGGATCAGCTTTTGGATCTGGCAAACGATATTGAGAAGCACCCGGACAAATATGCGCATGCATGTAATGGAAAAAAGCTCGCCACTTTATTCTACGAGCCGAGTACCAGAACCCGTCTTAGTTTTGAAGCTGCCATGATGAATCTGGGCGGCAATATTTTTGGTTTTTCTTCCGCAGCAAGCAGCTCTGCTGCAAAAGGCGAAAGTGTTTCCGATACAATTCGTATGATTTCCTGTTACGCTGATATCTGTGCTATGCGCCACCCGAAAGAAGGGGCACCCATGGTAGCCAGCGCGGTTTCTTCCATTCCTGTCATCAACGCCGGCGACGGCGGACATCAGCATCCCACCCAGACATTAACCGATCTTCTTACTATCCGTTCCCTGAAGGGAAGGCTTAATCATCTTGTCATCGGTCTGTGCGGTGATTTAAAATTCGGACGTACTGTCCACTCCCTTGTCCGCGCCCTGGCACGCTATGAGAATGTAACCTTTGTTTTTATCTCCCCGGAGGAGCTGAAAATTCCAAGTTATATTAAGGAGGACGTTTTGGAGAGCCGCCATATCCCGTACAGGGAAGTGGAACGTATTGAGGATGTGATGCCGGAGCTGGATATTCTTTATATGACCCGGGTACAGAGGGAGCGTTTTTTCAATGAAGAAGATTATGTACGTCTGAAGGACTTCTACATATTGAATAACAAGAAGATGAAGCTTGCGAAAGAGGATATGATCGTCATGCATCCGCTTCCCCGGGTCAACGAGATTTCCGTGGAGGTGGACAAGGACCCCAGGGCAGCTTATTTTCGTCAGGTGCAGTATGGTGTCTATGTACGTATGGCTCTGATTCTCACACTTCTGGAGGTGAAAGTATGTTAAATATCGGCGGACTGAAGGAAGGCTTTGTGCTGGATCACATCGAAGCCGGAAGAAGCATGGAAATTTACCAGTATCTGAGTCTGGATAAATTTGACGGCTGTGTAGCCATCATCAAAAATGCCCGCAGCAATAAAATGGGAAAAAAAGATATTATCAAGATTGAATGCCCGATTGATCAGATTGACCTGGATGTCCTGGGCTTTATCGACCATAAGATCACAGTCAATATCATACAGAACGACTGTATTGTTGAAAAGAAGCGGCTTTCTCTGCCAAAGGAAATCAAAAATGTTGCCAAATGCAGAAATCCCCGCTGTATCACATCTATTGAACAGGAGCTGGATCACATCTTCGTTCTGACAGATCCCGTTAAGGAGATTTACCGCTGTAAGTATTGCGAAGAGAAATACAGAAGAAATAAGAAATAAAATTTATTCCGGCGGGGCAGCTTCTCACTGCCGCGCCGGAATAAGGCTCTTTTCTATTCTTCCTCCGGTTCTGTTTCCTTTATTTTCTGTTTCTTCAGCCGATCGTGCACCCATTCTCTCACTAACTGATAGAAAAACGCAAATACAGGAACCCCCATGACCATTCCAACCACTCCAAAAAGTCCGCCGAACAGCAGAATCGCGAACAGCACCCAAAAGCTGTTCAGGTTGGTGGTATTTCCAAGAATCTTGGGTCCCAGAATATTGCCGTCAAACTGCTGCAGTACCAGAATAAAGATAATAAAATAAACACATTGAATCGGACTGACCATAAAAATCAGTATGGCAGTGGGTATGGCTCCGATAAACGGCCCGAAAAACGGAATGATGTTTGTAACGCCGATTACCACGCTGACTAAAACTGCATAGGGCATCTCCGTAATACTGGTAAAGCCCATACAGATCAGACCGATAATCAGAGAATCCAAAAGCTTTCCTTTTATAAATCCTCCCAGATAAGTATTAATAATATGCGTCTCCCGGATAATCCATTCGGCAATCTGTTCTTTCTCCGGATTCAGATCCTTTTTTGCCGGAAACACGGCATAGATAACCATTTTGGCCTGATAGCAGAACATTTTGCGGTTGTTCATCAGATAAACGGCCACAATCAGCCCAAGAATCAGATCCTTTGCCACCTTGATCATTGTCCAGAGGCTGGTGGATACTCCACTGATGATATTATTGATATTGGGCAGCAGGTTCGTCTTCGCAAAATCCTGAGCGCTTATCATAATATCTTCCGAATATTGTTCCACATAGTTTAAAAGAACCGGATTATCTGACACCAGCTCCTCAATCCAGAGGCTGATAGTTTCTATATATTCCGGCATTGCGTCTACCAGAATCAGAATACTGCTGATTACCTGGGGAACGACCATGGCAATCAGCGCATAGATAACCAGACAGAATAAAAGCAGGCTGATCAGAATGCTTAGCCCCGCAAACAGCCTTTTATATCGTCTTGCCTTCTCCTCCGGCATCTTATAAAGCTTCGCTGTCTCTTCCATATGGCGCTCAAACCAGTTGCTGACCGGGGTCAGCAGATAGGCAATCACTGCGCCAAATGCAAACGGCCTAAGAATACCAAAAAGAATACCAATATAAAATCTCAGCTCTTTAAACCGGAAAACTACAAAAAAGAACAAAATACACATGGCAATCGTCAGAAATGCCGCCAACCCTTTATGATAGTAATCCTTCCAGTTTTCTTTCATAGTTCCATATCGTCCTTTTGTAAAAATTTTCCAGTCCTATTATTGCCTGATGACCAGAATCTATACTTATTATAGTACAGCGCCTTTTGTTTTTAAAGTTAAATATTGTTAAAATATTACTGCTGCAGATAGCTGTTAATTTCTCTTTGCAGAATCTTCAGGCTGCTGTCCACAGTCTTGTCATTCTCCACAATTTTGCTGATTTCATTATCTGACAGTGCCTTTGCCTGTTCATATTTCTTAAACTGCGGTTCTATCTGCCCTTCTTCAATGACTCTCCCCAGCAGGTTTCCGCTGATCACCGTATCTCCCTCTTCCATATCCTCCTGTACAATACTCTCCATCTCACGGGACTGAGTAACAGATTTTAAGACCGACGCTCCCTGGGAATATCGGAATATCTCCGTCTGAATGGCTTCGTCATAGGTGAGAAGCTTTAAAAACTCCCATGCCAGCTTCTCTTTCTTCGTGCGGGCGCTGATTCCCATCAGAAGCGTATCCACCTGGGACAGATTCTCTCCCTGGCTTCCCGAAGGCATCGTAATGCAGTCCCACCGGAAATTTGCATATCGCTTAATTTTATAAGGATAGGTCTTATATGTCCGGTACTCCGCAAAGGTCAGAGGCATAAAAGCCACATTTCCTCCGTTAAAGTCCTCCCGTACCACCTTCTGTCCCTGATACAGTTCATTTAGCTGCCGGATATATTTCACCGACTCCACAATCCTGTCATCAGTAAAATAACATTCCGAACCGTCTGCCTGGAAAACCTCGCCTCCGTTGGAGCAGACCGCATCCATCCAGTCATAATTATAGATCCCGAACTGATCCAGTATGCCGTCTCCGTCCACATCCTTTGTTACCTTCTGACAAATATCATACATCTTTTCCCAGGTCCAGTCCTGATCCGGCATCTCGATTCCTTCCTTCGTCAGCAGCGTCTTATTTACAAACATCAGAGTCGGCACTGTTTCATAAGGCAGGGCATACTGAACTCCCCCGTACTGTCCGGTCCTGAATGCGCTGGAAAAATATTTTTCCTTATTAAAATCCGGATCCTGCTCCATCAGCTCGTCCAGATTCTTCATAACTCCCAGAGAGGAAAACTGATTAAAATCTGTTCCCAGCACCATAAAAACATCCGGCTCCTTTCCCGCCAGGAGCTTCCTGGAAAACCATTCGGAATAATCCACCTTCCTCACTCCGCTGTAATAATGTATCCTGACTCCCGGATGCTCTTTCTCAAAACGTTCAATGGCCTGGTCAATGATCACAAAGCTGTTGGCATTCGCCACATCCCAGTTGCTTCCGGTAAACATTCCGAATTCCAAAACCACCTCTTTTTTCCGAATCTGCAGTTCTGCCAGAAAAACCCCGGCCAGCAGGAGAATAACGGCTGCCCCTGCCAGTATTTTCTTATATAACGGCCTCATTCTCATTCGTCCCTCACATGCTTCGACGCATTTGTCTGAACGGCCCAGATAGCCAGCTGGGTACGGTCTCTTAGATCCAGTTTATTCAAAATCGTGCTCAGATAGTTCCTTACCGTACCGTCGGAAAGCCTTAAGGCTTCTGCGATTTCCTTATTTGCCGCTCCGGTTTCCACCTGGGCAATAATCTTCCATTCTGTCTTTGTCAGCTCTTCCACGCCTTTATTTCCCACCGGAATCGTATAATCCGCCTGGGCCATCCTGGAAAAAAGCCGCAGCACCTTTGTGGCAATATCCGGATTAATCATAGCCCGTCCGCTGTATACGGTTTTGACCGCGTTCTCCAGCTCATCCATTGAAACCCCCTTCAGCAGATAACCGCTTGCTCCGAATTTCAGCGCGTTGTACACATATTCATCATCATCGAAGGTCGTCAGTATAATAATCTTAATCTGGGGATAATTTTCCTTAATGATCTTCGTGCACTGTACTCCGTCCATCTTCGGCATCCGGATATCCATCAGAACCACATCCGGCTTCTGCTTCCGGATGCACTGAATCACCTGCTGCCCGTCCGCCGCCACATCACTGACTTCGATTCCCTCTTTGCTGTTCAGCACAATCTGAAGACTCTGCCGTATCAGCTCCTGATCATCTGCAATTAATACTTTAATCATACATCTCACCCCATCTGATTGGTATGTGCGCAGTTACGGTAAAGCCGTGCTGTCCGGCAAACGTAACTGTTCCTCTGAGCATCTCAATCCGCTCCTTGATATGTTTGGTTCCAAAGCCGCTTTTTATCTCATCGCATCCAATTCCGTTGTCTTTGATAATCAAAAGAATCTCCCCGTCTATTTTTTTCAGTGTAATCCAGATTTTTTCCGCCTTTCCATGCCGGACTGCATTGGTAATGCTTTCCTGAATCACACGATAGATGGCATTCTCCTCATCCTCGTCAAACTTCAGGTGCTTTTCATCTGTCTCGAAATAAATCTGAACGTCTGACACCTGACTCATATCTGTCACCATTTTGCGGATTGCCACCTCCAGGCTCAGCCGTTCCAGAGAATCCGGCCGAAGCTCGTTGACCGAACGCCTGATATCCCTGATTCCCTCCCGGCTGACCTTTGAGAGAAGTAAAAGCTGTTTCTTCGTCTGCTCCGGAGAAGCGTCTATTAACGTCAGACATGCATCCAGTCCGGTGGCGATTCCGGTCAGAGTATGCCCCAGGGTATCATGGATCTCTCTTGCAAGCCGGTTCCGTTCTCTTGTCTGCGCCATTCTCTCCGACATATCGGCATATTCCTTCAGCTGTTCATTGGCGGTCTGAAGCTCGTGGTAAAGAAGATTTACCTCCTCAATAGTGCCTCTCTGGGCATTGATTACATATACGCAGTATACAATAAACAGGATAATGTTCAAGGATAAAATAATATTATAGATACTGAACAGATACTGCTGGGTGTTAAAGGAGTAATATTGTATATAATCGTCAATATTATAAAGCGGCATATAGATGGACAAAAGCTCATAATCCGCCACCAAATATCCGATAATTGCCAGCACCACGAAGAGCAGCTTCATTTTTCCGTCCTTTACATAGGCAATCACATTGGCAAACACCAGAAGCAGAAGCCCGTTATAGTTAAAGTCAAGCTGATAAATAGCGGCACTGCATATAAGCATATCCAGAATCAAAGTAATAACCACCCATTTATTCTGCAGCTCTTTTCTGAACTGCCGCACGGTAAAGGTCGCAACCAGAGTTCCCATCAAAGCCATGCAGACAATCAGATTGGTTTTGGGATTCTCCGGAATTGTGACTACTTCGTCCAGAAAAGCTCTTGCGTGATAATGCTCCAGAATCCGCCCGGTGGTCACATATATAAACACACAAATCAGGGTAACTGCCGCAAAATTCAGCGCAAGCATGGCACCCTGGAATAATGTCACATAACGGTCTTTCCTGTCGTTCATATCTTCCTCCCGCTACTGCCATCCGTTGATCTCATAATTACCCAGATTTTCTCTGGTAATCATATACGGCTCAATACTGATATAGGACTCCACTTCTTTCCCGCTCAGATAGTCATAGGCTGTCTCTGCTGCCACCTTGCCGATTGTTTTGGGACTCTGGGCACTGGTACCGGATACATACCCCAGCTCCAGCATAGCCTTAAAATCCGGAGAACCGTCAATTCCATAGATCAGGATTCCTTCCTTCCGGTACTGCTGAAGGGTTGCCAGCGCTCCCAGGGCAGTGGGGTCATTTCCTCCCAGCACCACATCAAATGCAATGTTTTTCTTCAGGAAGTCCGTCATAACCTCGGCAGATACTTCAAATTCTCCGGCCCCGGTTCCGGTATATACAACCTCATAGTTATTATTTCCTTCAATAGTGTCCAGAAATCCCTGCACCCGGTTCATGATAGAGGTTTGAATCGGATTGCCGATAATCACAATTCTGGCACTGTCCATCCGCCGCATCATCTCCTCCGCGCAAAGCACGCCGGCCAGGTAGTTGTCTGTCTCCACAATGGATACCACATATTCCGTATCCTTAACTACTGTATCAACGTCAATCACCACAACTCCTGCTTCCCTGCATACCTCCAGCGCCGGTTTTACCTTCTCCCAGTCCACCGGATTTAAAAACAAAACCTCGATCCCCTCTTCAATCATCTCCTGAATCTGGGCATTCTGCTTTTCCTGATCCTGACATGGATCCCTGGATATCAGAATATCCCCGTTCCCCTCCACCACCTCCTCGATGGCTTCATGAAGCACATCGAAGTAAGGATTATTCCTTGTCATATAGGTAGCTCCAAACAGCCTTGGAGAATGTCCGTCCTTTGACTCTGCCGCCGTCCCGCATCCGGCCAGAAGCCAGATACTGATGAACAGACAGACTGTCAGCGCATACTTTTTCATCTTTTCCTCCTGCGCAAAAGCCCCCTCAGTCCAAAGGACCCAGGAGACTTTCCGCGCATATATTTATTTTTCTTATCTTCCGGCTTTTTTATTACGGATAAAGTCCACATATACTGCCAGAAGGATTACAAAGCCCTTGACAATATACTGCCAGTTGGAATCCACGCCCATCAGGTTCAGTCCGTTGTTCAAAACACCGATAATCAGAACACCTATCAGGGTACCGCCAAGGCGTCCGGAGCCTCCGCTCATGGAGGTGCCGCCCACCACAACTGCCGCGATGGCATCCATCTCCGCGCCGTCTCCGGCTGTAGGCTGCCCGGAATACAGACGGGACGCCACTACCACGCCTGCAATACCGGCCATGATTCCGGTATAAGTATACACGATAAATTTTACCTTCTGCACATTAATACCGGAAAATTTCGCTGCCTGCGCATTGCCGCCCACCGCATAAATATGCCGTCCGAGCTGTGTCCGGTTCACCATAAAGGTTGCAACAATAAATACAATAATCATCAGAATAACCGGAGTAGGAACCGGTCCCACATAGCCCGCGCCAGGAAATTTAAAGGCATCCGTCATGCACCGGATCGGGGAGCCTCCGGTCAGCACCAGGGCAATACCCTTTGTAATATTCATGGATGCCAGCGTTACGATAAACGGCGGAATATCCGTCTTACAGATCACAAAGCCATTGAACATACCAACCAATGCGCCGACTCCGATGGCTGCCAGAAATGCCACGATTTCCGGAAGTCCGAAATTCACAACACAGCCTGCGGCCACAACGCCGGAAAGGGCAATGACGGAACCGACGGAAAGCTCAATACCGCCCAGAATAATAACCATCGTCATCCCGGTTGCCAGAAACAGGTTGGACGCATTCTGCCGAAGAATATTAAACACATTCTTCGGAGTCAGGAATGTGGCTCTTGTGGTAGGGAAAATCACTAAAAAGATACACATTGCAAACAGAGCAATGATAATACCGATATTGTCTTTGAAATACTTGACAACTCCATTTTTCAATCTGGATGTCATAACTTCTCCTCCTTCGCTTTACACTTATTTTGCCGCAAGCTGCATAATGCCTTCCTGAGTCACGCTCTCATGATCCAGGCATCCTGTTACCCGGCCC
The DNA here is from genome assembly GCA_910585465.1 of uncultured Lachnospiraceae bacterium. Classification (GTDB taxonomy): domain Bacteria; phylum Bacillota; class Clostridia; order Lachnospirales; family Lachnospiraceae; genus Hominiventricola. Next base: position 180,050 of record CAJUEW010000001.1, read on the forward strand.
TCGTTCATGACATAGACACGGTCGCTCATATTGATAATCTCCGGAAGCTCCGAAGAAATCATAATGATAGACATTCCCTGCTTTACCAGATCATTCATAATTGTATAAATTTCTGCCTTGGCGCCCACATCCACACCGCGGGTCGGTTCATCCAGAATCAAAATCTTCGGATTGGTGGCAAGCCACCGGCCAATCATAACCTTCTGCTGATTTCCGCCGGACAGATTTCCTATTACCTGCTCCTGACTGGGCGTCTTGGTTGCCATCATGTCAATGTATTTCTGTGTAATCTCTTCTTCCTTTTTCACATCTACACTAAGATTTCTGATAAACTCCTTCAGCACTTCAATCGTGGAATTAAAACGCACACTCTGTACTTTGTAAAGTCCTTCCTCCTTACGGCTCTCGGGAACAAGGGCAATTCCATATTTCAAAGCATCCACAGGAGATTTGATATTCACTTTCTCCCCTTCCACATAGACATTCCCTGTCATATGGGATGCCAGACCGAAGATTGCCTTCATCGTCTCGCTCCGTCCTGCGCCGACCAGACCCGCAAATCCGATAATCTCTCCCCTGCGCAGCTCGAAGCTGGCATCCTTCGCCATTTTGCCGTCCGAAATATGCTCACATTTCAGAATTACCTCTCCCGGCTCCAGATAGTCTCTTGTATAGTAATTCGTAAGCTCCCGTCCTACCATCAGGGCAATCAGATCGTCCTTGGTCGTCTCCTTCACTACCTTCGTGCCGACCGTCTGACCGTCGCGCATAACAGTCACGCGATCACAGATCTCTTCCAGCTCGCTCATCTTATGAGAAATATAGATAATACCGACTCCTTTTTTGGTCAGGGCGCGCATGGTTTCAAATAAAAAGCCGACCTCCTTGTCAGAGATGGATGAAGTCGGTTCATCCATAACCAGAATCTTGGAATTAAAAGAAATTGCCTTTACAATCTCCACCATCTGCTGCTGGGCAATCGTCAGCCGCTCCACCAGCATATCTGCATCTATGTTCATCTCGTAGGTATCCAGAAGCTTCTGCGCCTCTGCCGTCATCTGCCTGCGGTTAATATTCATCCTGCTTCCCGGCTCCCGGCCAAGAAAAATATTCTCGGCAACCGTCATATAAGGAACCAGCACCAGTTCCTGATGTACGATGGAAATACCTGCATGGCGGGCTGCCACAACGCCGTCGATATTCACCGGCTCTCCATCAATATAGATTTCTCCCTCTTCTGCATGGTAGATTCCACCCAGAACTTTAATCAGGGTGGATTTCCCGGCACCATTCTCCCCAAGGAGAGCATGTACTTCTCCGGCTTCTAACTGAAGGCTCACGTTCTGCAGGGCTTTGACACCAGGGAAGGATTTACTGATTCCTTTCATTTCAAGTAAGTATTGTTTACTCACAAATCGCCACCACCTGTCTTTAATGTCATCAACATTGGAAAAGGGCCATGCCCCGCTTCAGGAGCAAAGCCCTTTTGTTCATATAGCGTCCAAAATGGTTATCTGATTACTGCCATCCGTCGGTTCCGTAATCATCTACATTGTCTGCTGTTACTAAGAAAGTTTCAATCGGAATATATTCTTCCACGGTCTCTCCGCCCAGCCATTTATAAGCAGTTTCAGCAATCGTCTTGCCAATGGTGATAGGAGACTGTGCTCCGGTGCCCTCCAGCATCGTATCCTTCAGCAATGCCTTCACATCAGGAGAACCGTCTACACCATAGATCAACGGAGTTACGCCTGCCGCGTCGGCTGCCGCATATGCGCCAAGAGCGGTGGGGTCGTTTCCGCCGAAGATAGCCACAACATCCGGATGAGCGGTCAGAAGGTCTGTCGCCTTCTCATTTGCAACCTGCTGGTTACCCTGAGCATCCTGCTGTCCTACTACATTAAAGGTAACGCCGGATTTTTCAATTGCCTCCAAAAAGCCGTTGGTTCTGTCTGTTACAGACTGCATGGTCGGGGAATCCAGTACAAGAATATCTCCTCCGTCCGGGCATTTCTTAGCCAGGTCCTCGCCGCATACATAACCTGCATTGTAGTTATCGGAGCCTGCATAGGAGGTTAAATAGCTCATATCGCCAACCTCAGTATCAAAACCGAACATGGTAACCTCTGCGTCCTTCAGCATATCCAGCGCCGGAATAATACCGTCAGCATCTACCGGATTAACAAACATAATTTCCACGCCTCTGGAGATCATATCTTCAATCTGGTCAATCTGCGTATTGGAATCATTGCCCGGATCCATGGAAATCAGAGTGTCGCCGTTGCTTTCCACAACCTCTCTGATAGAAGCCTCCAGGGCTACGAAGAATGGATTGGTACCATCCATACAAGTATAGCCGAATACCTTTCCGCCCTCGCCTGCAGGAGCTTCTGCTTCCTCTGCTGCCTCTTCCGCCGGAGCTTCTGTTTCCTCTGCTGCCTCTTCCGCCGGAGCCTCTGCCTCTGCCGGCGCCTCTGCGGTTTTGGAGCCTCCGCATCCGGCAGTCATCACTGCCACCATAGCGGTGCATAACAATGCGCTTAAGAGTTTTCTTTTCATCTTTCAGTTCCTCCCCTAAAATGAATTTTTATTGTATTTTCATCTTAAGAGATTTGTCCCTTTTGCACACCTGCCTTTTGTAACAAATTTTCTGTGACATTTGTCATATATTTACTGCCACCCTTCTGCAATTCTATCCTCCAGCTCCTCCAGTGTTTTTACCCCGCTCAGCGCATCAAATTCTTCTACGCAGGACGCCCCTTCCGCCGCTGCCAGTTCCACACACCGTTTTACCTCATACCCCTTCAGGCACGCATAAAGAAAAGCGGCAATGCTGGAATCTCCCGCTCCGGCTCCGGAACGCACCTGAGCCGGAGTAAAGCTTTTCTGGAAACCCTCCCGGCTGTGCCAGCTGTTTACATCAATTCCTGCCGCCTCTGGTATCTGTCCCAGAACTTCCTCTGAGGCAGTACAGTAATACATCCCCCGGGCACCGCATTTTAACAGCAGGATTTTGGCCCCTTGCTCCATCGCCTGCCGGGCCAGCGGTCGGATATCCTCCTCCACCCGAAGAATCTCTGTCATATCCCGGCCTGCTGCCCGCCTGGTCCATTCCTCATATCTGGGCCTGTCCAGCATAAAGCACAGCTCTTCTGCGCTCGGCACAAAAAAGTCCACATAGGGAAGGACTCGCTTAAGGATTTTTCCCCAGTCTGCCTTCCCTGCGTCGGATTCCGGATCCACTGCCGCCAGATCCAGGGATACGGCAATCCCCTTTTCTCTGACCCGGGAAAACAGCTTTACAAGCTCCGCGCCGTCCTCCTCATACATTCTTCTCATAATCGGCGGATAGCCAAAATGGAACAGCGCCGCTCCTTCAAGAAGGCAGTCCGGAATATCGTCCGCGCAGAAGCTGTCATTGGCTCCCGGATCATGCAGGAAGATTCTGTCTATCCCCGGAGGCGCCAGCACAATGGAATAGGATGTGGAATCCGACGGGTCTGTCAATACGTCCTGATCCGCGTCATATTTTTTCAGAATTTCCTTTACCATGCTTCCAAATGCGTCCTCACCGAGTTTTCCGGCCAGCCGGACGTTTGCGCCCAGTTTTTTCATGGCAAGCCCGGTATTTGCCACCACGCCCCCTGTATGTACGGCCGCGCCCTTCATATGGATCAGCTTTCCCGGTATTAAAAGCCCGGACAGGGACCGTATTTTTCCTCCCGGAAATACCGGCGTAATATCCACGCAAATGTGTCCTGCAACTATAATTTTTTTATCCATGCATCCGGCCCCCTATGCTTTTGGATACTCCGTGCACAGATAGCGATAGGGCTTCTCGTCCTCTTCAATCTCCGGAAATCTGCCGATGGGCTCATAAAAACGGTTGTCGTTCTCATCGTCATTGCACATGGAAACCTCGCCTAACAGCACGGAGCCGCCTTCCTTTGGCACCTGAAAATCATGGTACAGATACTGGGTAATCGTAATGCTCTCGCCGGGGGAAAGCTTTATCTTCGTTCCTGCCGGAACTACTCTTTTCACTCCGTCCGTCACAACCGTCACGTCCGTATCCAGCATGCTTCCGTCCTCCGCTCCATTGTAAACAGTAATATAAATGTCGTTGCCGCCCCGGTTGATAATGTCCTCCATCTTGCTCCAATGATAATGCATGGGAGAGGTCTGTCCCGGATAGAGCATCAGAAGCTTTTCTGCATAAGGCTTTTTATAAGCCGGATTTTTCAGATTGCCGTTGCGGATGGTAATCAGCGCAAATCCTACCTGGTCAAATTTTCCAAGTCCATAATCTGTAATATCCCAGCCCAGCATATTGTCCCGGATCTCATCGCATTCCGGACCTTTTTCCGCCCAATCCTCCGGCGTCCAGCCGCAGAACGGCGGAATTTCAAACCGGTGCTCCCTGATCAGCGCCTCCATGTCCCTGATAACCTGATTGATTCTTGAACGTTTCATTTTGCAAAATCCTCCTTCTTGATTATAAATACATTGCAAGTCCTGCATTTGTATGTTACTAATAATAGTACAATAAAAAATAATTGCAAATCTTTTTTAAGGAGTGTTGTATGATGGTAAATGTACGTCTGGGAAAAACAGATATCACCGTAAACAAAAACGGGTTCGGGGCGCTGCCTATTCAGAGGATTTCTGTGAAGGACGCCGTCTATCTGCTTCATAAGGCATATGACGGAGGAATTAATTTTTATGATACTGCCCGTATGTATACGGACAGCGAGGAAAAATTAGGCGCTGCCTTTTCTGAGCGGAGAAGCCGGATAAAGATATCCTCCAAGACCGGGGCAAACAATACAGAGGCTTTCTGGAAGGATCTGGAAACTACCCTGCGCAGCTTAAAAACAGATTATCTGGATATTTACCAGTTTCACAATCCGGCCTTCTGTCCGGAGCCGGGCGATGAAAGCGGGCTTTATGATGCGGCTCTGGAGGCTAAGCGGAAGGGAATGATTTTACATATCGGCATTACCAACCACCGCCTGAATGTAGCCCAGAAAGCCATTGACAGCGGACTTTATGAGACACTCCAGTTCCCGTTCTGCTATCTGTCCGGCGAGCCGGAGCTGAAGCTTCTGGAAGGGTGTAAAAAACAGGATATGGGATTTTTATCCATGAAGGCGCTGTCGGGCGGACTGATTACCAACGCCGCGGCCGCCTATGCATTCCAGGCTCAGTTTCCGGAAGCCCTGCCTTTATGGGGAGTCCAGAGGGAAAGCGAGCTGGATCAGTTTCTGGATTTCGTGAAAAATCCGCCTGTTATGAACGAGGAGCTTTCCGCTGTAATTGAAAGGGACCGCACGGAGCTGTTAGGCGAATTCTGCCGCGGCTGCGGATATTGTATGCCGTGTCCGGCCGGAATTGAGATCAACAACTGCGCCCGTATGTCCCTGCTCCTGCGCCGTTCTCCGGCCGCTCCTTATCTGACTCCCCAGTGGCGGGAAAAGATGAAAAAAATTGAAGACTGCAAACATTGTGAGTCATGTAAGAAAAAATGTCCGTACGGGCTGGACACCCCGGAGCTTCTGAAACGGAATTATGAGGATTATAAGGAGATTCTGGCTGGGAAAGAATTCTAAGCCGCGTTAAGCTCTAAAACAGACGGCTGCCCATGCAGATCTGCAGTCTGCATGGCGGCAGCTTTTAAGCCCGGAATCAAATATACGCCAACGCTGCGGATTCCTTCAGATTGATTCTTGTTCTCCGGTATATACAGTGACTGTCTGATAGGGTATCTCTATTCCGCTCTTCCGGAACTCCTCCACAAGCTGAATCCGGATATCGCTGCATGCCTGAAAACTGTCGTCGAGAGTTTTCGTCCATATGGTTGTTTTCAGAATCACCCCGTCCGCCGAATAGCCTTTTACGAAAACCTTATTTTTTTCTGTGTTTAAAGTCATCTCATTTTCCACACATATTTTCTGCATAATACTCATTGCTCCTTTGATATCCGAACCATAAGCAATGGCGATCTCCAGAAAATTTCCGATATCCGCCGTAAAATTCGTGTTTGTAATAACGGCCATGTCCATGACGGAGTTGGGAACAATGCAGCTCTCCCCATTATACTGACTGATAATCGTATGCCGTATCGTAATGTCTTTTACAATTCCTTCCGCGATAATATTGCCGCCCTGGACTACCTTTATTTTATCATTCACGTTGTAAGGCTTTGAAACAGATAAGGAGAAACCGCTGATCACATTGGACAATGCCTGCTGGGCCGCGAAGGTGGCGATTGCCACAATCAAAGAACCGCTCTGGAGCAGGGCCGTGCTTAGATCCTTCGTCACCTCAAACTGCTGGGCAAGGGTGTATATCATAATAACGGTAATCAATACATTGATCATGCTGTTAAAAAATCTCAGATGCATGGCCTGGTTCTTTTTTGACAGCATTTTAAAAATCAGATTCACCACCTGGCTTAAAAATAATTCAGCAATGATAAATATACCTATTTTTAAGAAACTGCTCATATCCTTTCCTCTCTTCCTTCTCCGGCGGCACTTTTTTCACCGCCCTGAGTGATTCTTTTCTACCATTAATCATAAGTATATGCGCCGCCGGTATAATAATCAACAGAATCATTCCCTTTTATAAACCGTCTCTTCTTCGCCTGCCGCCCAGTCTGCTCCGCATAAAAGCAGGCATCCCGGGACTTATGGATACAGAATATCCGGCTGCCCTCAATGCCTGCTTTTTTTATAACCTGATATGATTTACAGATTTGTATATCCCATCAGCGCTTCATCCACTTCCCTTGCCGCGTCCCGGCCTTCCCGGATAGCGCGCACCACCAGAGACTGTCCCATATGCATATCTCCGGCAGTAAATACATGCGGGATGTTTGTGGCATGTTTTCCGGCTTCGGTAGCCACGTTGGTTCTGTTGTCTGTATTTACGCCGAATGCCTTAGTTACGTAATCCTGACTTCCCAGAAATCCGGCTGCAATCAGCACCAGCTCCACATCCAGCACAAATTCGCTGCCTTCCACCGGAACCATCGCCATGCGTCCGCTCTTCTCGTCCTTCCTGCTCTCCAGCTTCACAATCTTTGCCTGTTTCACATTACCGTTTTTGTCTTTTATAAATTCCTGGACCGTAGTCTGATAGATCCGCGGATCATGGCCGAATTTGGCAATAGCCTCCTGCTGTCCGTAGTCGGTCTTGCACACTCTGGGCCATACAGGCCACGGATTATTCTCCGCTCTCGTATCCGGAAGCTTCGGCATCATCTCAAGCTGGGTCACAGATTTACAGCCCAGACGGATGGCGGTTCCCACACAGTCGTTTCCGGTATCTCCTCCGCCGATAACAAGCACATTTTTTCCCTCTGCCGGAATAAATTTTTTATCCGCAAAATTGGAGTCTAAAAGGCTCTTTGTGGTTGCCGTCAGAAAATCCACTGCAAAATAAATGCCTTTTGCATCCCGGCCCGGCACTTTGATATCTCTGGGGTTTGCCGCGCCGCAGCAGAGAATCACCTTGTCATATTCTTTTAAAAGCTGAGCTGCCTTAATGTCCGCGCCAACATTACAGCCCGTGACAAAGGTAATCCCCTCCTCCTTCATAATATCAACCTTGCGGTCAATGATATGCTTCTCCAGCTTCATATTCGGAATGCCGTAGCGGAGCAGCCCTCCTACCCGGTCATTTCTCTCATAGACGGTTACTGAATGGCCCCGGCGGTTCAGCTGGTCGGCCGCCGCCAGGCCGGAAGGACCGGAACCTACGACTGCCACCCTTTTGCCTGTGCGCACCTTCGGCGGCCTTGCATGGGCATAGCCCATTTTATATGCATGTTCAATGATCGCCAGCTCGTTCCCCTTTGTTCCCACCGGATCTCCGTTTAAATTGCAGGTACATGCAGCCTCGCACAGTCCCGGACATACCCGCCCGGTAAATTCCGGGAAATTGCTCGTCTTGGCCAGCCGGTAATATGCCTCCTCCCAGTTGCCAAGATACAGTAAATCATTCCACTCCGGGACCATATTCTGAAGCGGACAGCCGGACATCATACCGCCGATCATCTGGCCGGCCTGGCAGAACGGCACTCCGCACGACATACATCTGGCACCCTGCTTTTCCTGCTCTGCCTTCGACAGAGGTGCATGAAATTCATGAAAATGTCTGATCCTCTCTAACGGCGCTTCTGCTTTCGCGTCCCTGCGTTCATAATCTAAAAAGCCTGTTGGTTTTCCCATCGTCTGTTCCTCCTATCCTCTTTTGACAGCATAAAACGCTTCAATCTGTGCCTGCTCTGTATTCATTCCTTTTTCTTCCATCTGAACGATCTTGCTCAGCATCCGTTTATAATCATTCGGAATAATTTTTTTGAATTTCGGCAGATACTGTTCAAAATTGTCAAGGATTCGCTTTCCTTTTTCAGAATTTGTATAAGCCACATGCTCTTTTATCATATCCTTTAATTCCTGAACATCATACTTATTTGTCACTTCCTCCAAAGTCACCATGGATTTATTCACTTTTGTGTACAAATCACGAGCTTCGTCCAATACATAAGCGACACCGCCGCTCATGCCCGCCGCAAAATTTTTGCCCACATGGCCCAGTACCGCCACACAGCCTCCGGTCATGTATTCACAGCCATGATCACCGGTTCCCTCTGCAACCGCACGGACACCGGAGTTACGCACGCAGAAACGTTCTCCTGCCACTCCGCCTATATATGCCTTACCGCTGGTGGCGCCGTAAAATGCCACATTGCCGATAATAATATTCTCATCCTTCTTATAAGTCACTCCCTTCGGCGGATAGACAATCAGCTTTCCGCCGGAAAGCCCTTTTCCGAAGTAATCATTGGAATCTCCCACCAGTTCCAGGGTCAGCCCCTTCGGCACAAAGGCTCCGAAGCTCTGCCCTCCTGCGCCGGTACATTTAACTGTGAATGTATCCTCCGGAAGTCCCTCCGGATAACGTTTTGTGATCTCGGAGCCAAAAATTGTGCCAACTGCCCGGTCTGTATTCCCCACATCCACCTCAATGCTTCTCTTCTGTCCCTTTTCAAGAGCAGCCCTGAACTCTTTCAGGAATATCCTTTCATCAATGGTCTTCTCCAGTTCAAAATTATATACCTGCTTCGGATCAAAGATAACCTTCTGTCCCCGGCCCGCATATGGGTTATTCAGAATACGGCTTAAGTCAATCGTTGCCGCCCTTCCCTGGCGGTTTTCCTTCACCATCAGAAGATCGGAGCGTCCCACCAGCTCATCCAATGTCCTCACACCGAGCCTTGCCATATATTCACGCAGATCCTGCGCAATAAATTTCATAAAGTTCACCACATATTCCGGTTTTCCGCGGAAACGCCTGCGAAGCTCCGGATTCTGGGTAGCCACACCCACCGGACAGGTATCCAGATTGCAGACGCGCATCATCACACATCCCATGGTGACTAACGGGGCAGTGGCAAAGCCAAACTCCTCCGCTCCCAGCATGGCTGCGATCGCCACATCCCGGCCGCTCATAAGCTTTCCGTCGGTCTCAATACGAACCTTATTCCGAAGTCCGTTCATTAAAAGCGTCTGATGGGTCTCGGTAAGTCCCAGCTCCCACGGAAGCCCCGCATTATGGATGGAGCTTGCGGGCGCGGCGCCTGTGCCTCCGTCATAGCCGGAGATCAGGATCACCTGCGCGCCTGCCTTTGCAACGCCTGCCGCCACGGTGCCCACGCCTGCCTCGGATACCAGCTTTACGGAAATCCTTGCAGCCGGATTCGCATTTTTCAGATCGTAGATAAGCTGGGCCAGATCCTCGATAGAATAGATATCGTGATGGGGCGGCGGGGAGATCAGACTCACGCCCGGAGTGGACAGACGGGTCTTTGCAATCCACGGATATACTTTTCCGCCCGGAAGATGTCCGCCCTCGCCCGGCTTGGCCCCCTGTGCCATCTTAATCTGAATCTCCTGCGCGCTGACCAGATATCTGGAGGTAACGCCGAAGCGCCCCGAAGCCACCTGTTTGATAGCCGAGCATTTATTCAGCCCGTCCGGTCCGATGCTCAGACGTTCAATGCTCTCGCCGCCCTCACCGGTATTGGATTTCCCGTGAATCTGGTTCATGGCAACTGCCAGACATTCATGCGCCTCCTGAGAAATAGAGCCGTAGGACATGGCGCCGGTTTTAAAGCGGGTCACAATAGAGTCCACGCTCTCCACCTGCTCAATGGGAATGCCCTTTTTCGGATATTTAAAGTCTAACAGGGTGCGGATCTGTCCATGGTTGTTTTCCCCGTTAACTAATGCCGTATATTGTTTAAACAGATCGTAATTGCCCTCTCTTGTGGACTGCTGAAGAAGATGGATCGTTCTTGGATTATACAGATGCTCTTCTCCGGAGCTTCTTTCCTTGTGAAGCCCCAAGCTGTCCAGAGCCGGAGCCGTCTCCAGCCCCAGAGGATCAAATGCCGCGGAGTGCAGCGCTTCCACCTGCTCTTCTATTTCCTTCAGGCCAATACCGCCGATACGGCTGACTGTATTGGTAAAATATCTGTCCACAACATCCTTGCTGATGCCGATTGCCTCAAATATTTTGGAACCCAGATAGGACTGGATGGTGGAAATCCCCATCTTGGAGGCTGTCTTTACGATGCCGCTGATAACTGCATGATTATAATCATCCACAGCCGCATAGTAGTCTTTGTTCAGTATCCCTTTGTCTATCAGCTCCCGAATGCTTTCCTGGGCCAGATAGGGATTGATCGCGCAGGCACCGTATCCAAGAAGCGTGGCAAAGTGATGCACCTCTCTTGGCTCGCCGGATTCCAGAATAATGGACACAGAGGTTCTTTTCTTTGTTCTTACCAAATGCTGCTGCAACGCGGAGACAGCCAGCAGGGACGGAATCGCCACATGGTTCTCATCCACTCCCCGGTCAGAAAGAATCAGGATATTCACCCCGTCCCGGTATGCCCTGTCCGCTTCCACAAACAGTCGGTCAATGGCCCGCTCCAGACTGGTGTTTTTATAGTAGGTAATCGGAAGCGTCTCTACTTTAAAGCCTTCCTTTTTCATAGTCTTAATCTTTAAAAGATCCGTGTTAGTCAGAATCGGGTTGTTAATTCTCATCACGCAGCAGTTCTCCGGTTTTTCTTCCAGGAGATTGCCGTCCTTACCTACATAAATAGCGGTGGAGGTGACAATCTTCTCACGAATCGCATCGATAGGAGGATTCGTCACCTGGGCAAACAACTGCTTAAAGTAATTAAACAGCGGCTGATGATGGTCGGACAAAGCTGCCAGAGGCACATCAATGCCCATGGCGGAGATCGCCTCGGAACCATTTAAAGCCATATTCAGGATAGAATTCCGTACATCCTCATAGCTGTATCCAAAGGCCTTCTGAAGCTTCATGCGCTCCTCCGGCATATGCTCTTCGATTCTCTGGTTCGGAATCTTCAGCTCTGCCAGCGTAATCAGATTGTGATCCAGCCATTCGCCGTAGGGCTGACGCTCCGCATAGGTCTCTTTTAATTCGTCATCGTCAATGACTCTTCCCTGCTTTGTATCCACCAGAAGCATTTTCCCAGGATGAAGGCGCTCCTTTACCACGATCCGGGACGGCTCGATATCCAGCACTCCTACCTCGGAGGACAGGATAAGCTCATGATCTGTGGTCACATAATATCTGGAAGGACGAAGTCCGTTGCGGTCCAGCACAGCTCCCATCACATCCCCGTCGGTAAACAGAATGGAAGCCGGGCCGTCCCACGGCTCCATCATAGTTGCGTAGTACTGATAGAAATCCTTCTTCTTCTGGGACATGGTGCGGTTATTCACCCACGGCTCCGGAATCAGAATCATAACTGCCAGCGCCAGATCCATGCCGCTCATGACCAGAAATTCCAGTGTATTGTCAAGCATGGCAGAGTCAGAACCAGAAGCACTGATCACCGGAAGCACCTTATGGAACTCACCCTTAAGATGTTCGGATTCCACGGTCTCCTCCCGGGCCAGCATTTTGTCGGCGTTCCCTTTAATCGTATTGATCTCTCCGTTATGTACAAGAAAACGGTACGGATGGGCGCGCTCCCAGCTGGGCATCGTATTGGTGGAAAAACGGGAATGCACCAGCGCGATGGCGCTCTCGTAATCCGGACTCTGAAGATCGAGAAAGAAGGAACGGAGCTGCCCTACCAGAAACATTCCTTTATAAATCAAGGTTCTGCTGGAACAGGATACCACATAGCTGTTATCATTGGACTGCTCAAAAATACGTCTGGCAATATAAAGCTTACGGTCAAAATCCAGTCCGCGCTTCACATCCTCCGGCTTCTCAATAAAAGCCTGCATAATGCTGGGCATTTTCTCCAGCGCCTTGGAGCCGAGCACCTTCGGATTCGTACTCACCTGTCTCCATCCAAGAAACCTCATGCCCTCCTTTTCCACGATAATCTCAAACATCTTCTTTGCCTGATTGCGCTTCAGCTCATCCTGCGGCAGGAAGAACATACCGATGCCGTAGTCCCTCTCTCCTCCCAGCTCCATGCCGAGAGCCCTGCATTCCCGGGAGAAAAATCTGTGGGAAATCTGAACCATAATTCCGACGCCGTCGCCGGTTTTCCCTTCCGCGTCCTTCCCTGCACGGTGCTCCAGGTTTTCTACGATGCTTAATGCATCCTCCACGGTTTTATGGGTTTTAATGCCTTTAATATTGACGACGGCCCCGATTCCGCAGTTATCATGTTCAAAGCTTGGATCATACATTCCTTCAGCCTGATATTCTGTCCTTATCTGTTCGTTCATAAACTGTACCCCTTCCTGGTGTCTATGGTATTTTTATGTTGGGAACAGTTTACACCTATTTATTTCCTCTGTAAATCCCTGAATTATTCATTATTGTCTGATTATCAGATAATAATATTATTTAAAATAAATTATACGGAAATTATATATTTTTTTACTTAAATAAATAATTAATACAAACAATTTAAGCATAAAAAAGTCCTGCCTTCCAGAAAAAACATAAATTTTTTAGTCTGAAAAACAGGATTTTCTTTAATTTATTTCATTTTTCATACAATTCAAAGTCCGGAAAGCATAGATAAAACAGATGCCGCAGAGCACGGTGGTTGCCATGTATCCTGCATAGGTACCGGCTATTGCGCGCAGTCCATGGCTTTCCGACAGCATAATCACAAACAGGTTGGCAGACATATGCGCTGCGATGGGAATCAGGATCGTGCCAAACCGCTCCTTCAGCCAGGCAAAAAACATCCCCAGAAGAAATGCATATACCCCCTGTACTATATTTCCATGGGAAATTCCGAAGATCAACGCGCTCCAGAAGATCGCCGCTCCGGCCTGCATCATATCTCTCAGCCTCTGATAGAGCAGGCCTCTCATCAGCAGTTCCTCCACGGCCGCTGCTCCGAATCCCGCCCCTAAAAACTCCATCCAGATACTGCCCGCATACAGTGCTTCACTTGTCTCCTCATAGCCCTCAGACCATTCTATCAAAGGAGTTAATGCAATCAGGTTGTTGCAGAGCAGCGCCAGTGCCGCACTCCCCAAAATTCCCCATAAGAGCGCTCTAAGATTTACTACAAGCTGGATGCCCTTCTCAGGAAGCTGTCCTCTCTTCCGCAGATCCCGGTAATACATCCACCCGAAAATCGGGATACATACAACGGCAGTAATCAAAACCATCTCCATCGTCTGAACGAGAAACTCCTGAAACACATATTCCAGAATTCCATCCTCTCCAATGGAGGACTCCATTACCGCAAACCCCGCCTGCAGCAGAATTTTCTGCATCATAACAGCAGAAACTCCGATGGACAGGAGATAGTACAGGATCAGAGGATTTACGGCATGCCAAAGATTTCCAACTGAAATCTTATTTTTACTTTTCATTTTACATTCTCTCCGGCGCTTCAAAGCCCAGCATATCGATACAGGTTTCCAGCGTATTTCTGGTCAGCAGCAAAAGCTGAATCCGGCTGTCCTGCAGCCCTTCGTCCTCTGCTCCTAGTATTTTTGTTTCATGGTAAAATTTATTGAACGCATTGGCAAGGTCATAAATATAGGCGCAGACCTTGTGCGGCGCTGCTTCCTCAAATGCATTTTCCATCACCGCATTAAACTTAACCAGCTCCAGCATCAGTGCTTTTTCGCTTTCCCCCCTGTACAGGCCGATCCCCGCATCCGGAGGAAGCTTTTTTCCCATCTCTTCGTATTTCTTCAGAATAGATTTAATCCGAACGATCGTATACAGAATATACGGGCCGGTATTTCCTTCTGAGGAAGTGAAGCGATCCGCGTCAAACACATAGTCCTTGGAAGCCTGATTGGACAAATCTCCGTACTTCAATGCCGCCAGTCCTACCAGCTCAGCGATCTCCTCTGCCTGCTCCCTGTCCATAGGACGGCTCTCCTGAATTTTTTCCAGCATCTTTTCATTGATACTCTGAATCAGATATTCCAGACGCATAATGCCGCCCTCCCGGGTCTTAAACGGCTTGCCGTCCTTTCCGTTCATAGTCCCGAAGCCCAGAAACTTAAGCTTTGTATCCTCACCCACCAGACCGCATTTTCTTGCGCAGCGGAATACCTGGATAAAATGCAGCTCCTGGCGCTTATCCACCACATAAATGATTTCGTCCGGATGATAGAGCTTCATACGCTCCACAATGGTGGCCAGATCTGTGGTTGTATAAAGAGAGGCCCCATCGGATTTTAAAAGCATACACGGAGGAATCTCCTTTGTATCTGTCTCCTCACTTACATCCACCACCAGAGCGCCTTCACTCATATGCGCGCAGCCCTTTTCCTCCATCTCTTTTACCATATCCGGGATGTAAGGCTGAGCATCGGATTCTCCTTTCCATAAATCAAACTCCACGTTCAGGTTCACATAGTTTTTCTTCAGATCCGTCACGGACACATTCAGAATATGCCCAAGCAGCGCCTGATATCCCTTACGGCCGTGCTGCAGTTCATAGGTAGCCTCCATGGCTGCTTCCTTATAGGCTGTATCCTCTTTGCTCCTGGCACTGGCCGTAGGATAGATTTCCTCCAGCTCAGCGATTGTAAAAGGAGCCTCCTTTGGATATTCTCCCGTATAGCCTTCATCAAAATAAGCAAGCTCCGGCTTTCTTTCCTTAAGCTCCGTAATAATCAGTCCCATCTGCAGGCCCCAGTCTCCCAGATGCACGTCTCCGATTACCTTATGGCCTGCAAACCGGCTGATCCGTTTTACACTTTCACCGATAATGGCAGAACGAAGGTGTCCCACATGCAGGGGCTTGGCCACATTCGGCCCTCCATAGTCAATAATAATTGTCTTTGGATTTTTTGCCTTCTCAAAGCCCAGGCGCTCATCTTTATGCATATCGTTTAAGTAAGCGCTTAAAAAGTCTGCACTGACCTTTATATTGATAAAGCCTGGTTTCACTGCCTGTACATCCTCAAAAAGCTTTGAGCCTCCCAGCTCCTTTGCAACTGCATCTGCAATCATAATCGGCGCCGTATGGTATTCCTTGGCTGCCGCCATAGCGCCGTTGCACTGGTACTCGCATAAATCCGGACGGTTGGACAAGGTGACGCGGGCATACTTTTCAGAATAACCGGCTGCCCCAAAGGCTTTCACTGTTTCCTCAGTGATTAAGTCCAGTATTTTTTTCATCGGTTGCTTTTCCTCCTTTATCATCTATTTCTTCAATCATTACAGTTATCAATACATGTTTTTCAGACACGGTTTTGTACACGTTTTCAACCCGCTTTTTGCGGGGCGCCCTTTGACCTTCATAGATTACACTTTGCGAAAACTCAGGCTCAAACTGCCCTGGGCAGATCCCACTTATAATGGTATGCCAGCATCCGCACCGCAATCACCACCGAGGCCCCTGCGAACATGGCATATTCCTTCTCCATGCATAAAAGCAGATAGGTATAGCAGGCCGCCCCCAGAAGGGACGCGCATGCGTAGATATGTTTACGGAGGATCGCCGGCGTCAGCCCTGCCAGCAGATCCCGCAGCATTCCCCCGCCGACCCCGGTCAGCATTCCCAGAAATATGGAAAACATATGGTATTCCCCATAGCCTGCATGAATGGCTGCATTTACACCAAGCACGGTAAACAATCCCAGTCCGACTGCATCCGTAAAATTCAAAATCCACTGGAACAATCCGTCCGGAAGATACGGAATGATATGCTGGTTCCAGTGAACCGCCAGAAACGTGTAAAAGGATGTGATCAGTCCGACCGGAATAAATATAGGACTGGTAAACATGGACGGAGGCACAATTCCAAGCACCACATCTCTCATAAAGCCCCCTCCCAAAGCGGTCACAAGCCCCAGGAACAGAACCCCGAAAGCATCCATCTTCCGTTCAATCGCCAGCATAGCGCCGGAGACTGCAAAGGCGATGGTTCCCAGCACTTCAATGATAAGCTGTATATTCATGGCAATTCCCTTAGGTAAATATTTATGAAAACTTAGTCTAGTATAGGAAATATACAGGGCTTTGTCAAGATTTCATAAAATCAAACAGGCTTAACTGTCTGCCTCCCTCCTGTTTTTTCCGTCCGATCTTTTCCCTGGTCAGCAGCTCCTCCGGAATATGCTGAAGAAATTCCGATTCCTCCTTTGAAGCAGTCAGAACCAGTTCCTCCCTGGCTCTGGTGATTCCCACATAGAAAAGACGCCGTTCTTCCTCTATATTCGCAGAGTGGCTTTCATTCTCCAGGGGAAGAAGCCCCTTCCTGACTCCGCAGATAATCACTGCGGGAAATTCCAGCCCTTTAGAACCATGGAGGGTCATCAGAGTCACCGCCCCTGAGGCATACTGCTTTGCACCCGCCCGTTTCAGGTCGCTCTCAATTCCCATATCCAGCGCTTCTGTAAATGCTCCCATAGTGCGGTAAAAGACAGCCATCCCGCAAAGCTTCTGCATGGCCGCGCTCTCCTTCAAGTCCAGATCCTCCATCCACTCCTCCAGTATTTTCCGGGGCCTTTTCCTTTTCAGAAACGGTGTATATTTTTCCGCCATATTTCTGTAAATCATCTCCGCCATACTGCTTTCCTCCAGATTCCAGAGAAGCCTTAAGGCCGCCTGTCCGGGCAGAAGACTGTCCGGATTCTGAATACTTTTAAAGAAGCAGATGGTTCCCTGCACCTCAGGCTCCGTAAGAAAAGAATCTCTTCCTGCCACCACATAAGGAATTCCCTCCTTTTTCAGGCAATGCTCCAAAAGCTCCGCCTGTCTGTGGGTCCGGTACAAAACAGCAATGTCATCAAAGCTCCTCGCCCTTCCCTCTTCTTTCATAAATATTTCCTGAGCCTCCAGCATACCGATTCCTCCGGCCAGCCGGTTGATCTCTTTTGCTACGCTGATTGCCTCCGACAGCTCATTGTCCGCCGTAAGAAGCCTTATGGGAGCTCCCTTTGGAAGCGTAGGACGCAGTTCCCTCCCGTCTCCCGGATTCCCGGCAATTACTTTTGAAGCCAGAGAAACGATCCCCGAGGCAGAGCGGTAATTTTCCGTAAGAGTAATTCTTCTCACCTGTAAGAAATCTTTGTAAAGCCTGTCAAAGCATTCCGCATCCGCTCCCCGGAATCCATAGATGGCCTGATCCGGGTCCCCGATCACAAAAAGCTCTCTTCCATTCCGGTTCCATGCCTGAATCAGCCGGTACTGAAGCGGACTGATATCCTGAAATTCGTCTACCATAAGATAGGAAAATGCTCCTGCGTCCGGAGCCATCCCGGCTTCAGCGAGTCTGAGAGCTTCTAAAAGCAGATCATCAAAATCCATCGCCTTCATATCCTTCAGATATTTCTGATATGCTTTAAATGCAGGCTCATATTCAGCCAGCTCCTGCTTCAGCCCCGTCTTATAGTGAGATACCATAGTAAGAAACTGGGTGGTCCTCATATTCAAATGAAATTCTTCTGTCACCCGCCCGGCAATGTCTCTTGTCTCCATATTTCCGGCAAGCGAAAATTCCATTCCATGCTCTTTTAAATATTTCAGCGCAATAGAATGAAAGGTGCCGATCTGAAGCTGTCCGGCAATTCTTGTTTTCCCCAGCTCCTTTTGGATACGTTCCTTCATTTCCTCTGCCGCCTGATTCGTAAAGGTAACTGCCGTTATCCGGGACGGCTTTATCCTCCTTGTCCTTAGCAGGCTGAGAAGATGGGAAACCAGCGTCCGGGTTTTACCGGTTCCCGGCCCTGCTGTTACTGCTGTTACCCTGTCTGACGCTTCGACTGCATGAAGCTGCCGTTCATTGAAAAAATCGGGCGGAAGCACCGGAGTCCTTTCAACGGCAGGCTCCCTTTCGGACAGCTTCTTATTTTCCGGCGCGCTCCTGTTCTGCCCCTCTGCCGGTGTCACCGGCTTTTCCTTTTCCTCCTTTTTAGGCCTCCGGCCCTTTTCTTCCCTGCCGCTGATCCTCTCCGGCAGAGAATCAAACAAATTCATTTGTCCCCAAAGCCGATCCAGTTCGCCTCCGGCAAACAGGCGTATCACCCCATATTCCCCGTCAAATCCCGGAATCCTTGTCACCTCTCCCTTTCTCAGCCTTCCGATCCCTTCCGCAATCAGATTTCCTGAAACATTTCGTATCTCATCCAGAGGCAGATTCCTCAGTATCTCAAATTCCGGCCCCAGCTTCTGCAGCATATTCATATATTCTCTCTGAACCTTTGCCCCGGAAGCAGAGCGCCCTGTGGAAGCGCCGATCACCTCCGGCAGAGGAACCAGACTTTCAAAAGGAGCCGCATTTACTTTCTGATACCCTTCTTCCCGGTCAGCAAGCTGCGCAATACGGTGAGAGACACCAATCGTAAGCTTCCGTCCGCATACCGGACAAATTCCGCCATGTATCTCGGTTTCGGACGGCTTCAGACAAAGATTGCATTTTCGGTGTCCGTCATAATGATACTTTCCTTCCTCCGGGAAGAATTCAATCGTCCCATAAAGTCCTTTTCCATCCTGAACCGCCTTCCTCAGTCCCTCATAGGACAGCTCTATGTCCAGAAGATTTGCCTCCCGTCCCAGCCTGGCAGGAGAGTGCGCATCCGAATTGGAGATAAGCTGAAACCGGTCCAGAGCAGAGACCCTCCAGTTCATAGGCGGATCAGAAGAAAGTCCGGTCTCCAGAGCATGAATATAATGGGATAAATCTCCATAACATTCTTCCACAGAATCAAACCCGGAAAACGCCCCAAAGAGCGAAAAATGCGGAGTCCATATATGTGCAGGAACATACACTGCTTCCGGGCACAGCTCCAGTAAAATTTCCAGCAGGTCCCGGCAGTCCAGTCCGAGGATGGGCCTTCCGTCTGAACGAATATTTCCAATAGCCTCCAGCTTGCAGGATATGATTTCCGCCGCCTCCAGTCCGGGCAGCAAAATCAGGCTGTGTACCTTCCGGACTTTTCCATTCTTCTTATAGATGGAGCTAATCTCTCCTGTAATGACAAAGCGCGGCCGCATCGTATCCGCCACCATATCGTCCTCTATCCGGTACTCCTTTTTTAATGCGTAGAGTCCTTCTTCCACAGGCTCCAGCTTTTCCTTCAGCTCCTCCCTCCATGCAGGATGGGTAAAATCTCCGCTTCCCACAATATGAATTCCTTTTCGTCTTGCCCACAAATCCAAATATTCCGGCGTCGAATTTTTGCTTGTGGCACGGGAAAACCTGGAATGAATATGTAAATCTGCTATGTACATAAAACACCTTCGTTCCTAATTATTTCTTCTCCTCAAAAGCGGTAAAAATAACAAAGAAAAGCTCCGGATGTTTTCCGAAGCTCTTAAATCTATAAAGTAACCGGACATGCCGGCGATTGTTCCTGCTTACTGCACCACATTTTTAACGTTCTATATAAGCGGTGTCTTTGAGACGGAACTTCCTGGTCTCCTCCTGCAGCAACCGAACCTGATCAAACAGTTCTGTGCTTACTGCCGCAGATTCCTCGCTGCTGGCCGAATTACTCTGGACTACTGCGGAAATCTGACTGATTCCATTCACAACCTGACCGATAGACTCGGCTTCTCCTTCCACTACTTTTGCAATCTCCCCGATTTCACTGCCTGACTGCAGGGCCAGTTCCATTGTTTTCTGCATGGATCCAAAAACCTCATTCAAAATCCTGCCGCCCTTCTGCGCAGCCTGAACTGAATTCTCAATCAGTTCCCTGGTGGCCTTTGCAGCCTGATCCGACTGAGCCGCCAGGTTGCGTACCTCGCCGGATACCACCGCAAATCCTTTTCCTGCCGCTCCTGCCCGGGCAGCCTCCACAGAGGCGTTCAAAGCCAAAAGATTGGTTCGGAATGCAATATTCTCAATCGTAGAGATAATATTTTCGATTTTCTGGGATTCACTGATAATATCCTTCATTGCAGCCAGCATATCTTCCATCTGCCTGCTGCTGAGACGGACCTGTTCTCCCATCAGACGGGCATCTTCCTGAACACTGGAGGCTGCCTTCACATTCTTCTCGGCATTTTTGGACAGTTCATCTAATGTAGCATACAGTTCTTCCACCGCGCTGGCCTGCTCCGTTGCTCCCTGAGCCAGCCTCTGCGCATCACCGGAAAGCTGTTCTGCGTTCTTTGCAACCTGGGATTCTGCCTGGCCAATACGGGAAATGGCTGCCGAGAGTGTGGAAGTAAAGCTTTCTATGGATCGCTCAATGGATTGAAAATCACCCATAAATGGAGCGGAAACATGAACGTCAAAATTACCTTCGGACAGTTCCTTCATAATACGGTTGATATCCTCTACATAGCTGTGAATTAATTTCAGAGAATCATCCAGCGTTTTTGCCAGAACCCCCAGCTCATTGTCGGCATCGTATTTCAGATCCAAAGCCAGCTGGCCATCCCGAAGAGGAGCGCTTTTCTCAGTAAGAACTAGAATAGGACGGACCACTTGGCGAACCACATACAATATCAGACTCAGCAGGGAAGCCAGCGCCAGAAGAGAGAAAATATAAGAAAGCGCCTGAGTCTGCTGGGTCAGCCTTGCCATATACTCGGCTCCTTCTGCATTCAGTTGCCTCTCACGCTCCACAATTTCCTCCAGTAAGCCTACCAGAGTGGTAAGGTTGGCTGTAATTACCTGCTGATGATATTGCCCGGCCTGTAATGAATCTGTCTTATTCAAATCCAGCACATAGCTGGCAGACTGATGAAGCCCACGGTGCAGAGGCTCCAGTTTCTCCTGAAGCAACAGTATATCCGCATCATCTGTGCCAGCCTCACCATAAATCCACTGTCCCAGAACGCAGCCTGTATGATCAATGCTTCCGGTAAATTCTGTACCTACATACAGGGCATTGCTCAGATTATTCACCCACTTATAATGGGCAACCTCCGCTGCACATGCACGTTCCAGCAGGGCACTTGACTGTTGGTTTGCCACCTCTGTCCGCTTAATTTTAGTCATATTGTAAGTAAGAATAAAACCAAAAAGTAAAATGGACCCAAGAGTCATAATAACACGGATTTTAACCATTTTACGAATGCTGTTACGCATGAATCTCATCTCCTTTCATTTAATCGTTGTTTTCTCTATATTATACTATGCTATGGCATCCCTGCTTGTCAATAGTACAATTAATTTAACTTGCATTCTGCCGTCGATTCCTGTATTCTTAAACTTGTACCCGAGGGCTGCCTTCTCTCAGCCGCGGAGACTTATCTGTAAATAAGACCTGAAAAATCAAAGGAGACAGCCATTATGATAAAAATTGGTCCCCATGTGGGAATGTCAGGAAAAAAGATGATGCTTGGCTCTGTGGAGGAAGCCCTGTCCTATGACGCCAATACCTTTATGCTCTATACGGGAGCTCCTCAAAATACCAGGCGCAAGGATCTCAGTGAGCTGAATATCGAAGCTGCCCGGGAGCTGATGAAAAAAAATGGAATAGATACTTTTATCGTCCACGCTCCCTATATCATTAACCTGGGCAATACTGTGAAGCCGGAAACCTATGAGCTTGCCGTAAATTCTCTCCGTCTGGAGCTGACCCGTACTTCCGCTATGGGAAGCAATGTGCTTGTTCTGCATCCCGGTGCTCATGTGGGCGCCGGAGTAGAAGCAGGAGTTGCTTCGATTGTGAAAGGACTGAACGAAGCGCTGACGGATGACACGGACTGTCTGATTGCCCTGGAAACCATGGCCGGAAAAGGCTCCGAGATCGGGCGCAGCTTTGAGGAGCTTGCCATGATTTATGACGGAGTGACAAAAAAAGACCGCCTGCGGGTATGCTTTGATACCTGCCATACCCACGACAGCGGTTATGATATTATTGACAATCTTGATCATGTTATTGAACAGTTTGACCATGCTCTCGGAAAGGATCAGATTGCCGTTTTTCATATTAATGACAGCCAGAATCCCTGCGGCTCCTCAAAGGACCGCCATGCAAACCTGGGAAAAGGCTGCATCGGCTTTCACGCCCTGTACCGTATCGTCCATCATCCGGACTTCCTGGATATTCCCAAAATTCTGGAAACCCCATGGATTCCCATTGACGGAGATAAAAAAAATACAAGAGCTCCCTATAAGGAAGAAATTGCTTTGCTTCGGGGGAACGCGCCGGAATAAACCAGTCCGGCGCTTTTCCCTATTTTTTCTCCGGCAGCTGTGCCAGTACAATAGCCCCAAACATCAGCGCGCATCCGAACAGCTCCTTTCCATTTAAGCCCTGTCCCAGCAGCACCCAGCCTGCCAGCACGGAGAACACGGATTCCAGGCTTAAAAGCAGCGAGGCCACCGTCGGATCTGCATTTTTCTGTCCCAGAACCTGAAATGTATAGGCCACACCGCAGGACATAACCCCTGCATAGAGAATCGGCATCCATGCCGTCAGAACCGCCCCCGGCTTGGGTCTTTCAAACATCAGCATCGGTACTGCGCAGAGAACCCCCGCAGTCAGAAACTGAATGCAGGACATCCGGACCCCGTCCACCAGCGGAGAAAAATGGTCAATAACCAAAATATGTATAGAAAACACAAATGCACAGAGCAGCACGAATAAATCTCCGATCCCTAAAGAAAAGCTCTCTGTCATGCACAGGAAGTAAAGTCCTGCCACAGATATCCCCACGCAGAGCAGAATCAACGGGCGTACCTTTTTCCCAAAAAAAATTCTAAGCAGCGGAACGAGAACAATATACATGGCCGTAATAAAGCCGGCCTTTCCAACTGTCGTAAACATAATGCCAAACTGCTGCAAGGTGCTGGCTGCAGCCAGTACCACACCGCAGCAGATGCCTCCGAGCGCCAGTGTTTTTGTATCTCCTCTCAGGGACTTTATCTCCTCATTACTCATCCCTCCTCTTTTTTTTAAACCGTCCATTAAAAAAATAACCGGTACAAGTACTAAGCCTCCGATCATGCTCCTTACGGAGTTAAAGGTAAAGGGCCCTACATATTCCATACCGACGCTTTGTGCCACAAAAGCACAGCCCCAGATAAATGCTGCCAAAAGCAGCATAGCATTATTTTTCATCTGTTTCATTCCAAATTACTCCCTGTTTCCTTCATCAGCATATGGAACAATTCCTCCGGCGTATCCGCAATGCGCACCGCCCCAAGACTTTCCAGGAGCTTACGCTCCCGAAATCCCCAGGACACCGAAATACACGGAATCCCGCAGTTTTTTGCAGTCTCCAAATCCACCTCGGAGTCTCCCACATAAATGCAGTCCTCCTTACGCACTCCCAGCCTGCGGGCCGCTTCATATACTGTATCCGGCTCGGGCTTTCTCCTGATACCTCTGGACTCCCCGATAGCAACCGGGATCAGGAAACCAAATATCCTCTGATTCAGTTCCCTGACTGCCCCATCCGGCTTATTTGATACGATTGCCATGGGACAGTTCTGCTCCGCAAGCTTCCCAAGAAGCTCCATAATTCCCGCATACGGCCTTGTATGATCCTCCAGATGTATGGCATAATGCTCCCGGAATGCCAGAAGGCAATCCTCAAACAGAGGATTTTTTTCCCCATCCGGCACTGACCTGCGCATCAGGTTGCGCACACCGTTGCCCACAAACTGCCGGACCTCTTCGATTGTGCGGGGAGGAAATCCATATATCTTCAGCGCCGCATTGACGCTGAGATACAGATCCTCCAAAGTATTTAACAAGGTTCCATCCAAATCAAATATGACTGCTTTTATCATGACAGTTCAAACGCTCCTGTGTATAACTGATAATATTTTCCCCTCTCCTCCAGAAGAGAATCGTGATTTCCTCTTTCTATAATACGGCCCTGTTCCAGAACCATAATTACATCTGAATTCTTGATGGTGGACAGGCGGTGCGCAATGACAAATACTGTTCTGCCTTTCATCAGACGGTCCATACCATTTTGTACGATAGTCTCTGTTCTGGTGTCAATGCTGGAGGTTGCCTCATCCAGAATCAGCACCGGCGGGTCCGCGATTGCCGCCCGGGCAATGGCAAGAAGCTGCCTTTCCCCCTGAGACAGACTCGTACCGTCCCCCTTCAGCATCGTATCATAGCCCTTTGGAAGCTTCGTAATGAAATAATGAGCATTGGCAAGCTTCGCTGCCGCAATAACCTCCTCATCCGTTGCATTCAGCTTTCCGTAGCGGATATTATCTGCTATTGTTCCGCTAAACAGATGTGTGTCCTGAAGGACAATACCCAGAGAGCGGCGCAGATCCGGTTTTTTGATCTTATTAATATTAATGCCGTCATACCGGATTTTTCCGTCCTGAATGTCATAAAATCGGTTAATCAGATTTGTGATTGTCGTTTTCCCGGCTCCGGTGGCTCCTACAAATGCAATCTTCTGTCCCGGATTGGCATACATTTTAATATCATGGAGGACAATTTTATCATCTGAATATCCGAAATCCACCCCATCCAGTACCACATCTCCTTCCAGTCTCTGATAGGTGATCGTTCCGTCCGCCTGATGAGGGTGCTTCCATGCCCAGATACCGGTTCTCTTTTCAGATTCCTTCAGAGTTCCGTCCGGCTCCTCGGTTACATTCACCAGCGTCACATATCCATGATCCACTTCCTCCGGCTCGTCTAAAAGGTCAAAAATGCGCTCTGCGCCGGCCAGTGCCATAATGATGGAGTTGAACTGCTGGGACACCTGGGTAATCGGCATATTAAAGCTCCGGGTAAGCTGAAGAAAGGATGCCAGAACGCCCAGTGTCAGCCCTCCCACACCATAGATTGCAAGAATTGAACCGACTGCCAGAGTCAGCACATAGTTGATATTTCCCAGGTTCGCCATAACCGGCATCAGAATATTGGCAAAGGTATTCGCATTTTTTGCACTGTCAAAAAGCTCGTCGTTCAGCTTATAAAATTTCTCCTTGGACTCTTCCTCATGACAGAATACCTTGACGACCTTCTGTCCCTCCATCATCTCCTCAATATAGCCGTTCAGCGCGCCCAGGGATTTCTGTTGCCGGACAAAATACATACCGCTTCTGCCGCCGATAAAACGCACTGCATTCAGCATAACCGCAACCATCAGGATTATCAGAAGCGTCAGAGGGACGCTCAGCACCAGCATGGAAATAAAGGTGCTTACAACCGTAATGGAAGAACTCAGTATCTGCGGAATACTCTGGCTTATCATCTGACGCAGAGTATCCGTATCGTTCGTGTAACAGCTCATAATGTCCCCATGGGCATGGGTATCAAAATATTTGACAGGAAGCTTCTCCATATGGGTAAACATCTCGTCGCGGATTTCCTTCAGCACGCCCTGAGTAATGCTGATCATAATTCTGGCATAGATGAACGTGGAGGCTGTTCCAATATAATAAATACATGCCATAGTCAGGAGCGCCTGAAGCAGCGGCGCAAAGCTTGGATTAGCTTCCCCCAGAAACGGCAAAATATAATCGTCTATCAGATTTCTTAAAAACAGGTTGCCGATAACTCCGGTCAGAGAGCTGATCACAATACTGATTACCACAGCAATGCAGTGGAACTTATAGTCCTTCCATATATAAGCAAGCAGACGCTTCAATGTCTTTCCCGGCGTTCTGCTCCTTGAGCCGCCTTGCATTCTCCGGGAACCCGGTCCTTTCATTCCCCTTATATTACTCATCCTTACCCGCTCCTTTCTGCTGCAATTCATAGATGTCACGATAAATCTCGTTATTCTGCATCAGCTCTTCATGGGTGCCGAATCCGGCAATCTGCCCCTGGTCCAGCACCAGAATCCGGTCGGAATCCTGTACAGAGGAAATTCTCTGAGTGATAATCAGTTTAGTCGTATCCGGTATCTCCTCCGCAAATGCCTTTCGGATCAGGGAATCCGTTTTTGTATCCACCGCGCTGGTGGAATCATCCAGAATCAGAATCTTCGGTTTCTTCAGAAGCGCTCTCGCAATACAGAGGCGCTGCTTCTGTCCGCCTGAGACATTCGTTCCTCCCTGTTCAATGTAAGTATGATACCCTTCCGGCATTTTCTCTATAAATTCATGTGCCTGGGCAAGCTTGCAGGCATGGCGGCACTCCTCCTCCGTAGCCTCCTTATTGCCCCAGCGCAGATTTTCCAGTATTGTTCCCGAAAACAGAACATTTTTCTGAAGTACCATGGACACCTCATTCCGAAGTGTCTCAATATCATACTCCCGCACATCCCTGCCTCCGACCCGCACAGTTCCCCCCAGTACATCATAAAGTCTTGGAATCAACTGTACCAGCGTGGACTTGGAGCTTCCGGTCCCTCCAATGATGCCGATTGTCTCGCCCGGGCGGATATCAAAATTCACATCCTGTAAAACACACTTATCTTCGTCATCACTGTAGGAAAAGCTCACATGGTCAAACTGAACCGCGCCGTCCTTCACTTCATAAACCGGGCTGTCCGGATTTCTGAGACTGCTTTTTTCATTCAGCACCTCCACAATACGCTCTGCCGAGGAACGCGCCATAGTCACCATAACAAATACCATGGAAATCATCATCAGGCTCATCAGAATCTGAGTCGTATAGGTAAACAGGCTCATAAGCTGCCCTGTTGTCATCGTGCCGTCCAGCACAATCAGCTTTGCGCCCAGCCAGGAAATCAGCAAAATACAGGAATAAACCGTAAACTGCATGACCGGCTGATTCATAACTACCAGCTTTTCCGCATGGACATTCAAATCCTTCAGATTCTTTGTGGCATCACAGAATTTTTTATTTTCATAATCCTCCCGGACATATGCCTTTACCACACGAATGCCGGTCAGATTTTCCTGCACGCTGGCATTCAGGCGGTCATAGCCTTTGAACATCTCATTAAAGACAGGAAATGCCCGGGTAACTATAAAGCCTACCACGCAGCCCAAAAACACCAGCGCTGCCAGAAATATCATAGACAGCCTGGGACTGATGCTGACACACATAAACAGCGCGGATATCATCATAATGGGCGCCCGCACAAACATACGGATCAGCATCTGGAATGCATTCTGCACATTTGTCACATCTGTAGTCATACGGGTGACAAGACCTGCCGTAGAAAAGTGATCAATGTTCCGGAATGCAAAATCCTGAATATTGTCATACATGGCCTTTCGTAAATTCCGCCCAAAGCCCATGGATGCCCGGGCCGCAAAGACGCCGGACATGGTACCTGCAAGCAGGGACAGCATCGCCACCACCAGCATAACCGTTCCCATTTTAATGACATACCCCATATTTCCGGCCTCCACGCCGTTGTCAATGACGGAAGCCATCAGAACCGGCAGCAGAACCTCCAAAATTACTTCCAGGGTTACGCTGACCGGGGACAGCACGGTATCTTTTTTAAATTCCCCGATATAAGCCGCTAATTTCTTAATCATATTCTGCCTCCTTTAATCTAGTCTCAATTTTCCGAATACAAGAGAGCCAGATCTGCTTTTCCTCAGGACTTAAGACTTTGTCCACCAGGTTCTCCAGCGCGTCAAGGCGCTCCATCACTGTTTCCTGAACGGCAATTCCCTGCTCTGTAAGCGTCAGCTCCTTCCTCCTCGCGTCTCCCGTAACACCATATCGCCGCACCAGTCCCTTTTTCTCCAGCATCTGTATAACACTTGTGACTGAAGATTTTCTTATCCTGAACTCTTCCTCCAGCTCCTTCTGGAATACCTGCTTTCCATTTTGAAGCTGAAAATAAAGATATCCCAGCATCCGGCTTTGAATAGAAGTCAGGCCCAGATCAGCCATACTCTTCTCAATTACGCGATGCCAGATACAATTCAGGTTCACCATTGCCCGCATTGGATAATTTTCTTCCCGCACCTTTCTTTCACCTCACTGTATTCGTTAGAAATCGAACTGATTATAAGTTAGATTTCTAACAAAGTCAAGAGAAAAATTATGAAGCTTCTGTGAAATCATTAAAAATAAATAAGCTACCCTTTCCGTCGAAGGGTAGCTCTGGGGCTCAGATAAAAAAACATTCATGAATATGACCGCTGTACATTATACGCTGATAACTGCTTCCATGCCCAGCAATTCCTTATTCTTTTCCAGAACCGGATTTACCACATCATGCAGAAATGCAGTCACCTGTATCTCGGAACGCCCCACATAGCGGGACGGATCCATACAGGACTCCAGTTCTTCTATCGTCATATTAAAGGCCGGATCCGCGGCAATCAGCTCCAGAAGGTTATTGTCTTTGCCTTCCTCCTTGACATTTTTTCCCGCCTCCATGGAAAGGGTGCGGATTCTCTCATGCAGCTCCTGACGGTCTCCTCCCGCCTTTACCGCATCCATCATAATATTTTCAGTCGCCATAAACGGAAGCTCGCTGCGCAGCCGTTTCTCAATCACTTTTGGATAAACCACCAGGCCGTCCACCACGTTCAGACACAGATCCAGAATACCGTCCACGGCAAGGAAGCCCTCCGGGACAGAAAGACGCTTGTTGGCGGAATCATCCAGCGTGCGCTCAAACCACTGGGTTGCAGAGGTAATGGCCGGATTCAGGGCATCGATCATCACATATCTGGAAAGGGAAGCAATACGCTCGCTTCTCATAGGATTTCTCTTATATGCCATGGCTGAGGAACCAATCTGTGACTTTTCAAAAGGCTCCTCCACCTCTTTTAAATGCTGAAGCAGGCGGATATCGTTGGACATCTTATGCGCGCTGGCTGCAATGCCTGCAAGGACATTCAGCACCCTTGTATCTGTCTTGCGGGAATAGGTCTGTCCGGACACCGGCACACATTTTTCAAATCCCATTTTTGCCGCAATCATCGGATCGATCTTATCTATCGTTTCCTGATCCCCCTCAAAAAGCTCCAGAAAGCTGGCCTGGGTGCCGGTTGTTCCTTTGGAGCCGAGAAGCTTCATGGTACTGATCACATAATCCAGATCCTCTAAATCCATGCAGAATTCTTGAAGCCACAGGGAAGCTCTCTTTCCTACCGTTGTGGGCTGTGCAGGCTGAAAGTGGGTAAAGGCAAGGGTTGGAAGGGATTTGTATTCATCCGCAAATTCCGCCAGCTTTGCAATGACATTCAAAAGCTTTCTGCGGACCAGGCGCAGAGCCTCGGTCATAACAATAATATCTGTATTGTCCCCCACATAGCAGGAGGTTGCTCCAAGATGAATAATTCCTTTCGCCTTCGGACATTGTACGCCGTAGGCATACACATGGGACATCACGTCATGTCGGACCTCTTTTTCCCTTTCCTTTGCCACATCGTAATTGATATCATCCGCATGGGCCTTCAGTTCGTCAATCTGTTCCTGGGTAATCGGAAGTCCCAGTTCCTTTTCTGTCTCCGCAAGCGCGATCCAGAGTCTTCTCCAGGTGCGGAACTTCATGTCCGGTGAGAAAATAAACTGCATTTCTTTGCTTGCGTAACGCTCGGATAAGGGGCTGTTGTATCTGTCTGTGCTCATTTCGGGTTCCTTTCTTTTTTATGCAAAATACATGTTGTGA
This sequence comes from uncultured Lachnospiraceae bacterium, assembly GCA_910585465.1. Lineage (GTDB taxonomy): Bacteria > Bacillota > Clostridia > Lachnospirales > Lachnospiraceae > Hominiventricola. Next base: position 209,993 of record CAJUEW010000001.1, read on the forward strand.
AGCAATGCCTCCGGAACAAAAATATGTCAGTGGTCAAAATCACCGCGGATATCCTCCGTGGGAGCAGGGACCGGATATTTGCCGGTAAAGCAGCCATGACAGCATGGAAGTCCTTCCACCATGTCGTCCAGACGCTCCAGTCCCAGATATGCCAGTGTATCCGCACCGATAATCCGGCGGATTTCCTCCACCGAGCGGTTGCATGCGATTAATTGATCCCTGGCCGGCACGTCCGTACCAAAATAACAGGGGTATAAAAAAGGCGGAGAGCTGACGCGCATATGAACCTCCAGGGCGCCCGCATCCCTCAGCATCCGGACAATCCGGTCGCTGGTCGTGCCGCGCACAATGGAATCATCAATCATAATAATACGTTTTCTGTCCACTGCCTCTTTTAAGACACTCAGCTTCACATTGACGCTGGATTCCCGGCTGCTCTGCTTCGGCTTGATAAAAGTACGGCCAATATAGCTGTTCTTTACAAATGCGGTTCCGTATGGAATACCGGACTGCAGCGAATACCCAAGAGCCGCCGCATTGCCGGACTCCGGAACACCGACTACCAGATCCGCCTCCACAGGGCTGTCCATGGCCAGATATCTGCCTGCCCGGATTCTGGAATTATAGACGCTGACACCGTCAATATGGCTGTCCGGCCTTGCAAAATAAATATACTCAAAGATGCATCTTGCTTCCTTTTCTTTCGGAAGGCAGTGACTTCTGTCGGACTCAATGCCGTTCCTGGGCGAAATACTGACAATCTCTCCCGGCTCCACGTCACGGATAAATTCTGCGCCGATAGTATGCAGAGCACAGGTTTCGGAGGCAAGGATATAGGTATGATCTCTTTTTCCAATGCACAGCGGACGAAAGCCGTAAGGATCTCTGGCACCGATCAGCTTCCTCGGAGACATGACTACCAGAGAATATGCTCCCTGAAGCTTATTCATAGCCCTGGATACCGCTTCTTCAACCGACGCGCAATGAACTCTGGCCCGGGCAATATGATAGGCTATCACTTCAGAATCAATCGTTGTCTGGAATATTGCCCCGCTGTACTCCAGTTCTCTGCGAAGCTGCGGAGCATTCGTCAGGTTCCCGTTGTGAGCTACCGCAAGGGTGCCTTTAATATAATTCAGTGCCAGCGGCTGTGCATTCTCGCGGGTACTGCTGCCTGCGGTTGAATACCGGGTATGCCCGATTCCGATATCTCCCTGCATGCTCTCCAGTATTTCCGGAGTAAAAACCTCATTTACCAGTCCCATCCCTTTATGGGTGACAACCTTGCGCGGGCCGTCCGTATCCCCAACGGCAATTCCGCAGCTTTCCTGTCCCCGGTGCTGCAGCGCTAAAAGTCCGTAATATACGGAGGATGCCACATTTCCTCCGTCAAAATCATAGATACCAAACACACCGCACTCCTCATGCAGTCTGTCCATTACCTCATCGTGCTCTCCGGTAATCGTTGAATCCATCTGATGTCCTTTCTATGCCAGTCCCAGTCTCTTAAATACTTCCTGGTATGCCTCCTCCACGTTGCCCAGATCCCGGCGGAAACGATCCTTATCTAATTTTTCGTGGGTCTTGGAATCCCACAGACGGCACGTATCCGGTGAAGTTTCGTCTGCCAGAATAATCTCTCCGTCTTTGTAACGGCCGAACTCAATCTTAAAGTCTATCAGATCAATGCCAAGCTGGGCAAAATATGCTTTGTATACTTCATTTACTTTAAACGCATACTCACTGATTTTGTCGATCTCCTCTCTGGTGGCCAGGCCCAGTGCGATTGCAAAGTAATCATTGATCAGCGGATCGCCCAGATCGTCATTTTTATAGCTGAATTCAAGAGTCGGAGCGGTAAACTGCGTACCCTCCGGAACACCAAGCCTTTTGGAAAAGCTTCCTGCTGCCACGTTGCGTACAATTACCTCCAGCGGAACAATCTCTACCTTTTTTACCGCAGTCTCACGATCATTCAGCTCTTCGATAAGGTGAGTCGGAACGCCTGCCTTTTCCACCAGCTTGAACACATGGTTGCTCATACGGTTGTTGATAACACCCTTTCCCACAATCGTACCTTTTTTCTGTCCGTTGAATGCAGTTGCATCATCCTTGTAAGACACGATTAATACATCCGGATCCTCCGTAGTATAAACCTTTTTTGCTTTTCCTTCATATAAAAGCTCTCTTTTTTCCATTTTGCTCTACCTGTCCTTTTCTCAATCTCATCATTGTATGATTCCACCTGTCGAATCGTCTACAGGTTTTGTCCTCAGTATAACCCGGAGTCTTTTGAATTTCAACTGTCCGGATCAGAAAAATTTACAGATTTTCTATCCCTGTGTAAACCGGGACAAAAATTGCTTTGTTCTCTCCTCATGGGAATGTTCAAACACCTGTTCCGGAGTTCCCTGCTCCAGAATATATCCGTCGTCCATAAAAATCACATGACTTGCCACGTCCCGTGCAAATGCCATCTCGTGAGTTACTATGATCATCGTCGTATTCTGCTCCGCCAGCTCCTTCATAACCTTTAGCACCTCACCGGTCAGTTCCGGATCAAGAGCCGAGGTAGGCTCGTCAAAACAGAGAATATCCGGCTTCAGCGCAAGGGCGCGGGCAATCGCCACACGCTGGCACTGCCCTCCGGAAAGCTGGTGCGGATAGTTGTTCATCCGTTCGGCAAGCCCCATCTGCTTCAACAGCATTTCTGCCTGTTCCTGAATCTGTCCGTGGATTTCCTTCTTTCTCGCCTTATAATCCGGCTGTTCTTTTGCCAGAAGCTCCTTTGCCAGCATCACGTTCCCCAGAGCCGTATACTGAGGAAACAGATTAAAGGACTGGAATACCAGTCCGAAATGAAGCCGCTTTTTGCGGATCTCTGACTCCTGTACGGAAGCAGAGCTGCTGCCGTCAAAGAGCGTCTCTCCACATACACGGATGATTCCGCTGTCCGGGCGCTCCAGAAAATTTAAGCACCTGAGAAGCGTGGTTTTTCCGCTGCCCGAGGAGCCGATAATAGAAAGCGCCTGGCCCTCTTCCAGAGAAAAACTGATGTCCTTTAATACTTCTGTATGCTCAAAAGCTTTGCATATATGTTTCACTTCCAGAATCGCCATATTTTTTGCCCTCCTTTATCTGAAATAATCCAGTCTCTTCTCAAGCCGTCCCAGCAGCATCGTCAGGATTCCGCTGAAAATAAGGTAGTACACTGCTGTAAAGAACATGGGCCAGATGGCTCCTGAGATGCCCTGGGAGCCTTTCATAAACGCCTGGCCTGCCCAGATAATCTCCTGCAGCGCAATAATACGGGCCAGAGAGGTGTCCTTCACCAATGTAATAATCTCGTTGGACATGGGCGGCACAATTCTCTTGACCATCTGAAGCAGTGTAACCTTAAAGAAAATCTGGCTCTTTGTCATGCCAAGCACCAGGCCGGCTTCCTCCTGTCCCCGCGGGACACTCTGAATGCCGCCCCGGTAAATCTCTGAAAAATAGCAGGCATAGTTAAAAATAAAGGATACGGATGCCGCCAGAAAACGTCCCGTCTCACCGCCTCCCCAGATGGGATTATGTAATACCAGCCCGGGAAAATAATAAATAATCAGAAGCTGAATCATCAGAGGAGTTCCCCGCACAATCCAGACAACAACCTTGGTAAAATAGCTTAAAGGCCGAAACCGTGACATTGAGCCAAAGGCAATGACCAGTCCAAAAGGGATGGCTCCGATCAGGGTTACAAAAAATAGCTTTAATGTCTGCAAAAATCCCACATTCAACGATTGTATCACAATCGGCATCTGTTCCAGCACCAGTTCCATGTACTTCTCCTGCTTTCCATTTCATTTCTTATTCCGGCAAAAATAGAGGGCGGAAAAAATCCGCTCTCTATTTAACAGCCCATATGTGTAAATACTACTGCTCAATCACTGCAGCCTGAACACCGTAAGTTTCCGCACACTCAAGCATACTTCCGTCTGCATAGCTGGAAGCAAAGAACTCGTTCAGTGCAGAAGCCAGATCCGAGCCTTTACGGAAGCCTACTCCATACTCCTCACTGTTCAGTCCCACAGTGTAGGTAAGGTCTGCATAACCGGTTCCCTCTCCTACCATGGCGGCAGCCATCAGGGAATCAATGACAGCAGCATCAGAAGTACCTGCAGCCACCTCCATCAAAGCATCCGACTGTGCCTTTACAGGAGTGAAATTCAGGCCCAGAGCACTTACCTGTTCCTCGCCCGCACTGCCTGCCTCTACAGCAAAGGACAGCTCGGAAAGACTGTCTGTATCCTGATACTGATCTGCCTTATCAGCCGGAACAATAACAATCTGCGCATTATTGCAGTATGCATTGGAGCACTCCATAGCGCTCTTAACTTCATCCGTAAGAGTCATCCCGTTCCATACACAGTCTATCGTTTTTCCGTCCAGCTCCAGAATCTTATTATCCCAGTCAATCTCTACAAATTCTACTTTCACCCCAAGGCTCTCGCCGAATGCCTTCGCCATATCGGCATCAAATCCAATCCATTCGCCGCTTTCATCCTTGTAGTCCATAGGTTCAAAGTCCGTAATCCCTACTACCAGAGTCCCCTTTTCCTGTACATAAGCCACATCACTGTCACCGGACGGCTCCTGTGCATCCTCTGCACCTTCTTCCGTTTCCGCCGGAGCTTCTGCCTCCCCTGTACTCTCTTCCGTTTCTGCCGGAGCTTCCGCAGCAGTCTCGCTGGAGCTTCCGCATCCGGTTACCATTGCTGCGGTCATAACACCTGCCAGCGTAAGGGCAATTAACTTTTTCATCTTGTTTTCCTCCTCTTATTTCTGTCTGTTACTACTCTACCATGATAAAGTATCCGGACAACGTAAAAATAATAACAGGTGAGAAGAAAAATGTCAAGCTTTTTTCAGCACTGTCACTGCTTCTGTCGGGTACGGTATTCCACCTCCCATTGAAGAAGCTTTTTCTGAGGATTCACATAATTCACGTCCCCGGACATATTTTCAGGCCTTTGTCCCAGAGCGAGCGCCCTGGCAAGCTCCGCCTGCTGCCTCACTTCCTCATCCGGCTCATATTCGCAGGAGGTGTCAAAGCACTCTGCCGCCTCCTGAAACAAAAACTGGCGGACGAAGCAAACCCCCAGATTATTCCAGACTGCGGCATAAAAGGTCATGCCCAGCCGTCCGTTCTGATGCATTCTCAGAATATGCTGATATTCCTCCATGGCAGCCCATTCATTGCGGTTGTTCAAAAGCTCGTCCGCGCGTATTTTAAGTCGTTCCTGTTCCTGAAGATTCGCAAGTCCTTTCATCCGCTCGCTCAGCTCTGACAACTGGCGGCTGTCAAACATATCTGATTCCTCCACCACCAGAAGAACCAGTTCTTTAAAGTCTGCTCCTGCAGAGAATTTTTTTTGTATCCGATTGGCCAGCTTCGGACATTCCACCTCCTCAGAAAGCCACCTGCAGAGCCGTTCGCCCAGCATCCGGCGGTCTGCCAGACAGATATTATGATATAAAAACCACGATAGTTCTTCCAGACTGTACAGATTCAGCCCTGCCTGTTCCACAAAAAAAGGATTCTTTGTTCTCTTATATTTACAGACGGATACCAGACCCATAAAAATTCTCCTTCCTTTTTATTCCTCCAGTACAAACGACTCATTCCAGCACAGATCCGATGCCGGATATATCTCGCCAAATCCCAGATCCGTCACCTTCACCTCGCACCGGGAAGGGCCGGAAAAATGGATCTCCATCAGAAGCCTGGCCGCACCGTCCGGGCGCGCAGGAAGGTCTGTGAGCGTCATCCCGGCGGCAACCGGCTTTCCGCCCAGCATTGAACAAAATGAAAATTCCAGAACCGGATCTCCGTACAGAAGCATTTCAAAAGATTCCTGTACTTCATACCAGCTGCAGCCGGCGCTGATTATCGTCTGAACAGCTTCTCTTCCGGCGGTGATACTGCGAATCCCTACATTATAAAGTAAGGTCTGCTCGCTCAGAAACAGATATGCTTTTTTTTCGCGGTCATCCCCTGCCAGCATACAGGCCCCCCTGGCATGAAGCTGTTCGCCTAAGAATACCCTGCGCCGGCGGCATATCTCTTCTCTGCTCTTTTTATAATCCCTTGCATTAAAGTCTGTTCCGGTAAGAAATACTGCCGATACAGGCTCTTTTGTAAACCTCTCCTTTACGTATTCCAGAAGGCGTTCATCCCGGTTCCCTTCCAGCAGGGTTCCCACATGCCAGTATTCCGGCTCCTGTGCCTCTGCCAGCATCGGTGTCACCCGGCGGTTCACCCATACAGAGGACGCCTTAATTTCATCCGTATCAAACTCCAGCAAATATACCCGCTGCTGCCAGATATCATTTGTCTGATGCATGACAAAATGAACAATGCTCTCCAGCTCTCCAATCACCCGGAGCTGTTCTCTTTCAAATCCCGCCTCACAGGCATTCTTCAGGCATTTTAAAATACCTTCCTCAGATGCGTCAGACACAACAATGACAGCCCGGATCCCCTCCTTTTTTCCGAACCGCTTCAGGGCAGACAAGGTCTTCCTAAAGCAGGCCGCCTGGCCGAAACATCCGCCGAAATCCAGAGGAAGATATTCCGGCTCCTTCATCTGGGCATCCTGGTAGCAGACCTTCGGATACTCTCCGCAAAAGTCAATGCCTGCAAACAGCGGCTCACATCCATGTATCATCACCATACCGTTTTCCCCTTTACCAATCGTCTTCCGGATTCCCCGCTTTCAGCGGATACAGAATTTTTCCTCCACAAGCTTCGTAAGCCCCTCATATTCCGCCATCATCTGCTTCAGGCTGTCCTCCTGCCTGTGATCCAATGCTTGCTGCATTCTGCAAAGCCTTTGATAGCGGCTGCCTCCCTGTGCATGCTCTCCCCGGTTCTCCATCGTCCGGCAGGAGGTGGAGACGGAGGTGCCGTCCTCGGAAACCTCTGTAAAAAACCAGGTCAGACGCTCTCCGTAAAACAGAATAAAGGATCTGGCAAATACGCCTCCGCACACCGGAAAAAGCTGCTCTGTCACATAATCGAAGTTCTTTCTCCCATGATACTCCAGTACATAATGAAGAATCACCTTATGCTTCGGATTGCACCGATACTCCAGCACTGCCCGATCCTCCGGCCTTCTCCTTTCATCCATATATGGATTCAGCTTATCCATAAAGGCAAAATGCCTGCGTTTCACCCCCAGCTCTTTCATCAGCCTGTTCACCAGTCTTTTCTGGGCATCCGTAAGAAAAAGCAGTACAGAAAGCTGTTTTAAATAGGACATTCCTGCCACCTCCGCCAACGGATCCTCCCATATCAGATGCTGTTCCAGACTGCCGAACAGCCCTTCCGGAACCTGACTCTCTTTCACAAAATCCAGCCAGCTCAAATAGTTCAGATAAGCGCTGCATATTGTATAATCTCCTCCCCGCTCTTCTATGGACCGGTATACCGGATAGACCTCCTTCAGATACCGCTCCGTAAACAGCGCCTGAACCAGCAGCCGCTCCTCCAGCTCCGGCAGAGACAGTCCAAACTGCTCTGCGGCTTTCCAAAGCTTCAGAAGTTCCTCCGTACTGTCATCCATATCCTCCGAAAGCAGTAAAAGGAGTTTCTCTGTATAAATTCCTTTTTTATAAACCTGACGGGCCAGTTTTCTAAGAGCCGCCCGATCCTTTTTTTCTTCTGCCAGAAATCTCTGAAGAAGACGGAGTACCAGCCGGGGATCCGCATCCTGGCAGCCGGTTTTCTGAAGCAGGGCATATGCCCTTTCGTCCTCTTTCAGAAGAATCAGTGTTTCTATATAAATGGCCTGTCCCCGTCTGGAAAGAAGCGCTGCCGAAGATATCTGAAGCCGCTCGTCCAGCTTTTCCAGTCCATGGTGCTTTCGCTCATATTCCAGAATCTCTACCTGAAGCATCCGCCGGTAGCTTTCCCTGATGCCTGACGCTTCTGCCAGCCGGTAAGCCGCCTCTATATTCTCATGATTCAGTTTGTGCGTTCCCTGTCCGTCCAGAAGATACAGATCCAGTCCCAGATGCCCCTTCAGCCTTTCCACACATCTCTGCAAAAACCGGGGCTCCACCATTACTCGTTTTAAATCATAGGGTACCGCATGGAGATAGCGCCTTCCGTGTTTGTCCAGAAGTGCAATCTGCGCCCCCGGCACATAGATTGGAAGATAGGCAGTTCCCCCCGTCAGAGGAACTACAATTTTCTTTTCCAGCTGCTCATAGCGGACCTCCGCCTGACGAATCCAGCTCTCCTTGCAGGTCAGCTTCTTTAAGAACAGAAGATCAGCCAGTGCAGACAAAAGCTCGTCTTCCAGAGCTTCTACCCGCAGACACCGGCCATACAGCCAGGCAAGCTGCTCATTCAGCCGTCTTTCCCGGAGCTGCTTAAGGAGGAATTCCTGAAGCGGCCTTTCATGCATGGCGCATGCCGAATCACGAAACGAACCATATTTTACCAGATTGCAGTAAAACAGCGTCTTCTGCTGACTGGTCAGCGTATTATGATACTGAAAATACAAAAGCACCTGCCTGGGCAGAAGCTGTTCATAATCCTCCGGAAGTGAATATATAAAATACTCATAAAGGTTTGTAATCTTAGCATCTCTCTCCACGCCTGCCTGATACCAGGCAAAGGCTTCCTTATCCGTCCGGTGGCCCCGGATATAGATGGCACATACCGCACCGACTGTCTCCTTTGAGGGGCTCGCCTGATAGCATGCCTTCACCAGTCCCGCAGAGAGCAAAGACCAGCGCTTCAGCTTTGTTGCCTGAACCGCCGCCGCCTGGGCAGTCTCCGCAGTCAGAAGTCCATGGGAGGATGCCCACCCGAAAATCTGAAGGGCAAAGGCATCCAGTCTTGTGAACAATGCAAGGTCATCCTTTAGAAGCTCCCATGCCTCCTGATAGAGCAGACGGTTTCTTGTTCCTGAACGAAATTGCCGCTCCAGCGCCAGATAGCGGGTTCTGGAGTCTTTTTTCAGCCCCGGATCCAGTTTCAGTAAGAACATCGTAATCAGCCAGTCCTCCGGATGCTTCCTGTAAAGCCTCTGAAGCTGCGCCACCCCGGCTGCAATTTGTTCCGGCTCTTCCCTGAACAGGATATTTACATACAGAAACAGGGCGCGGGCTCTCACTTCCCGCATCTGCAGAAGCTGATCCCGCTCATATTTTTTCAGTATCCGGCCGGCCTCCTCTTTCCTGCCCTCCCGCAGCATCACCCATATATCCAGAAGGGGATAGAGCAGTGAAGCCTCATCCTCTTTCAGAAGACTGTCCACAAGCAAACGGAACCGGGCCAAAGCCTCTTCTTTTGTACAGGCATTCCGCCGCTCCTTTTCCAGTGTTATTGCCAGTTCTGCCAGAGCCGCTTCCTGCCGCCTCTTCTTTATCCAGGCCTGGCTCCGGCCGCTGCCCTTTCTCAAAACCTTCAGTTCAGTAAGAGTTTCCTCTGCCGGGGGGAAGGGAGTTTCCAAAGTCTCTTCCGGTTCCTGGACCTGCCGGATTTTCACTTTCACAGGAAGCATGTATTCTCCCCCGCTGGTCTCCAGTATAATCACATCCTGAAGCTCTTCCCCGGGCAGCATATGTTCCGGATAATAGGAGAACTCCACTCTGGCCGCCCTTGCAAAAAAACTGCCGGTACGAAAAGACATTCCCGGAATTCTCGTATAGAGGATCCCCTTTATCCTTCTCTCATCACAGGAGCTGACCACAAAGCTTCCCTGCGCCCCTTCCTGCTCACCCAGCTCCATCGCAAGCTCCTGTGGCTCTATTTTCAGCTTTGCCTGATCATATTCGAATATACCGTTAGAAAAATCAATGATCTTTTGTTTCATAGGAACCCCATTGCTTTTTTTGTAGTTTTGATTATAATTGGGTTAATGAGTTGAAAATATTATACCACCCGCAGCTTGCATCACGCAACTGTGAGGAGCAACCTGGTGAGGACAAAATGAATAATCATAAAAAAATAGAAGGAAAAGAACATTTTCACGGAAGCGATCTGGAAAAAATTGAAAAATATTTTGGAATTCCCAAGGAACAGATTACCGGCTTTGGCGCCAATGTGAATCCCCTTGGCATCTCTCCTAAAATGAAAGCAGGCCTGGCAGAAAGAATTGATGTCATAACCTCCTATCCGGATCCCGAATACACAGAGCTTCGGGGACATATCGCCCAGTACGCCGGATGCCGTCCGGAAGAAATACTGGTGGGAAACGGATGTACGGAGCTGATCTCTCTTTTTATCCAGGTCCGCCGCCCCAAAAAGGCTCTGATAGTCTCTCCGACCTATTCAGAATATGAAAGGGAGGTTCTGCTGTCAGGAGGCTGCGTACAGTATTATCCCCTGAAGGAATCATCCGATTTCCGGCTGAATACAGATGATTTCTGCAGAGAGCTGAATGAGGATCTGGATCTGTGTATCATCTGCAATCCTAACAATCCTACCTCCACTGCCAATGAACCGGACGAAATGCGCCGGATTCTGGCGTGTTTAAAGGAGCATCATATTTTTGCCATGATAGACGAAACCTATGCAGAATTTGCTCCGGAGCATACCAGCGTCTCTGCCGTGGGTCTGTTAAAGGAATTTGATAACTTTGTCATTCTGCGCGGCATTTCCAAGTTTTTTGCTGCTCCGGGCCTGCGTCTGGGCTACGCCATAACCAGTAATCTGCACCTTCTGGAACTTGTTAAGGAACGCAAAAATCCCTGGACTATTAACAGCCTGGCTGATGCCGCGGGCGCTCTGATGTTTACAGATAAAGAATACATTGAAAAAACCCGCCATCTGATCTCCTCCGAGCGGGAACGGATTTATCAGGAGCTGCTGACCTGGAAAAATGTCAAGGTCTATAAGCCTTACGCCAATTTTATCCTGGTGCGCATCCTGAAAGAAGGTATTACCTCCTATGATGTTTTTGTCCATACCGTCAAACGGGGGCTTATGCTCAGAGACTGCTCCACCTTTCCGGGACTGGAGGATGAGACCTTCTTCCGCTTCTGTTTTATGATGCCTCAGAAAAACACGGAGCTTCTGAATTGTCTGAAAGAAATTCTGAATTAACCGGGAGGGAGACACTGTTTTTCTGCCCGCCTCCCGTACTAACCGGAACATACCCGGCAGCCGGGTAAAACAACTCTCCTGGAGATTGTGTTTATATGTCTTACCACCGGGACTTGATCGCTGTCCCCTTTGTGGGAATGGTAAAGCCTGTCATGTCCGCGCCCTCCAACAGAAGGAGGGCGTTTTTCTTGTCTACGCCTCCGGCATATCCTGTCAGGCTGCCGCCGCTCCCCACTACCCGATGGCAGGGAATTATAATAGAAATTTCGTTGCGGCCTACGGCCCCGCCTACTGCCTGGGCCGACATTCGGGCCTTCCCCCGCCGGGCGGCCATTTGTTTTGCAATTAATCCGTAGGTTGTGGTCTGACCATAGGGAATCTGTTGCAGAATTTTCCAGACTTCCATCTGAAAGGCCGAACCCATCATATGAACAGGAGGCATGAAATCCGGCTCCCGGCCAGTGAAATAGATGTCCAGCCAGCGGCGCGCATCATCCAATGCCGGAAGATTACCTTCTTTATGTTCAGGGTCCAGATGACCGGCGTAGTATTTTTCCCCGTCAAACCATAGCCCGGTCAGTCCTTCGTGGTCAGCGGCAAGCAGGATCCCGCCCATGGGAGAATCATAATTGGTTGTGTACTGCATATTACCCCTCCTTTAAGTTTATTTCAAATAAAAAAATTGATAGCTTTGTTCCTATGCTTACTACCTCTTTACCGCAATCTTTTCAGAGGATTTGATGGTAGCGGCATAGGCGCTGTTGCACAGTCCCAGAATTGCGGAGAGAATGAACAGCGTTTCCATACCGAGCGCCCTCCAAATCCAGCCGCCGAACAGGGCAATAAAAATAGTAATGAAGTGATTGACTGAAATCCCGGTGGAGAGTGTTGCCCGCGCTTCTTCCGGACTGCTGGCAAGATCATGAACATACACACTGGATGCCATGGAAGCCAGAGAGATAATAGAATCCAGCACATAATTGACACAGCAAACAAGGAACGCAATATCCCGGGGAAAAATATGGTGGGCAAAGCCGTAGAAAAAACAGACAATGACAAGAATCAAAGTGTCGGCAATCATGACCACTTTATAACCTAATCTGTCAATAATCTGTCCCACTATGGGAGACAACGCAAAACTGAATATAGCGGATATAGCGAACAGCAGGCTGATAGTAGATGTAGAAGCGCCATAAAACAAGATCAGCACATAAGGTCCAAAAGTAAAGAATACCTGTTTTCTTGCGCCGTAAAATATCTCCAGGAAATAGTATTTGATATATTTCTTACAGAAATAAAATTTCATGTTTGTTTTATCCGTTTCACTCCGGCCTGTAAGGCGGAACGAAAAAACAGTTCCTAAAGCAAGGAGCAAGGTGGAGATGAAAAATACAATACGGTAAGCCGAGATGCCGGTGGCAAACAGGAACATCACCGTAATAGCGATAAAACCAATCAGATGGCCGGCCTGCATAATAGAGCTTGTCCAGCCCAGGGCCCGCCCGCTCCGGCCTTCTCTGGAATATTCCAATGCCAGCGTGGTTCGCATACCAAGCTGAATGTGGTCGCCCAGCGAATATACGAGAATTGCGAGAATGATAAAGGATTTATTTGCCGGAATAAAGGCGTGCATCGCCATTCCGGCGAGCATAATCAAGGCGCCCATTTTATAAATGCTTTCCGCCGAAAGCGTGTAAAACACTGCCAAGATAAACACAAGCAGCAATCCAGGCAGCTCCCGAAAGAACTCGGACAGCCCCTTATCAAACTCCGTCATAGCAGCTACTTCGGCGAGGAAATTGTCAATAACGCCTTTATACAGGCCATAGGAAAGTCCTACCGCCAAAACAGACAGGAAGAACAGCTTGTATTTCGATTCCCTTTTGAACGTGTCTGTAAATTTATCCATAAGCTGCATGTCAGATTACCTCCGTTTCTTTTCTGCTGCCGGATCGGTCAGTCCTGGAATCGCTCCGCCTGCTACTGCCCAAAAGTAAAGGCTTGCTGTACTGCAATAGGGGGAAAGGCGTTTGCGGTATCGCTCAAAGCGTTCTTTGGACAACTCCTTGTGACGATAGACCATCCGCACACCTCGCAAAATTGCCAGATCGCCAAAGCTAAAAATGTTGGGCCTTTGCAGGCAAAACAGCAGAATCATTTCTGCTGTCCACACTCCAACCCCTTTCAAGGAGGACAAGGCGGCAATCGCATCCTCGTCGCTCATATTATAAATTGCGTTCAGGCTGAAAGCGCCGGAGTTTACTTTTTCGGAAAACTCCATGATGTAGTCCGCCTTTTTCCAGATGGAGTTAACAACTGCCTCAAACAGATCCCCGTAGCACGACCGCTCAATGTGGCCGATTTGATCGATTACCGCCGCCAGCTTCTTATCTTTGGATTTCAAATATTCCGTTTCTTTCTCGCCGTACTGAAAGCAAAGTGTTTTCATCCTCATTCATCCTTAAAACTCCCTACACAATCGGGAGATGTTCTGCTATAATCATATCGTGAAACACCTGCCTGGTCTATCATAATATTCCGTAATTTTATAATTATATCGCCAGAAAACAGGAGCCACTTATGCGAAGAGATTATTTGAACTCTGTAAATCTGAATAACGAGAGTAGTTTCCCGTATCTTTGCCTGGACATTGAAGACGGAAAAAGTGTTCCTGAACCGCCCGGATTTCATGTGATGCACTGGCATGAGGACATCCAGTTTATCTATGTGTTCGCGGGAGAATTGTACTTTCATACGCTTGAGCAGACGGTCATCATTCCAGAGGGGCAAGGAGTTTTTATCAATAAGAGCGTTGTTCATCTTGTTACTGCCGCAAATACGTGTCACTACAAGAGTTTTCTTTTCCCGGAACAGATGGTGTCTTTTTATCCGGGAGGGCCTGCGTCAAAATATGTCAGGCAAATCACCGGCTGCGAACAAATTCCATGCCTGCCCCTTGACATGTCTACTGAATGGCAGGGCAGGATTTTGGAGCAGCTTCGGCAGCTTTCGCGCTTGGAAAGGGGGACAACACCCTGTTACGAATATGAGGTACTTACCAGATTGACGGCAATCTGGCTTGACCTTGTAAAAAATCTGGATGTGCCGGACAAAACGGAGGAAAATGAAACCCTGAAGCGGATGCACAGATTTTTGGAATATATTGAACACCATTATTCTGAAGATATCACTTTAGAAGCTCTGGCACAAAGCGCCAGTGTCAGCAAATCAGAGTGTCTGCGCTGTTTTAAGACAGCCATGCAGGACACACCCTATCGGTATTTAATAGAATATCGTTTACAAAAGGCCACTGAGCTTTTGACAAACACAGCTCTTCCTATCGGGCAAGTAGCACAAGAGGTTGGATTCCGTTCCCAAAGCCATTTCGGCAAATTATTTAAGAAACGAACCGGATATACCCCAAAACAATACCGTCAAGACATATTTCTTATATGATAGGTGTTTTACTATCTCACCCAGAATCATCCAAATAGATCATTGAGCCATACCCTCTCTTTATATCCGCTGAAAAATCCGGCAGTTTCTTTTTTCATAAGACTCTGCCGGATTTTTAGCGCGCCTTTTTACAACGCCCCTCTGCCTGAAACTATCTGTTTCCCGACAGCCCCTTCGCCCTTTTAACTTTTAAAATGCTTCTGATAAATTTCAAAAAAGGAGCTTGTCTTTACTTCCTCGTAATCCGTAAAATGAATATTCTCCCATAGCTGCTCCTGAAACTCCGAAAGCGTTTCCTGCATCAGATCCGAATAAACCTTCCGAAACCGTTCTGATTTCTGTTTCTGCGCAACCTTAACCTTATTTTCCTCGGATTCTTCCATATAAGTATTCAGGCATTTCAGAATATAGTAGCCGCCGTCCGCAGCAAATACATCACTGATCCCGTTATTGTCCAGATCAAAGGCCACCTGTTCAAAGGCATCCTCCTTATCCCCTCTGGCGATGGCAATCGTTGTCTGGGATGCCTTGGAATAGTTGGAAGCCAGCGCTTCAAAATCTCCGCCCTCCTCCAGCTTTCTCCTCAGCTCCTTCGCAAGTCCCTCCTCCGGCACGAAAATCTGCTGAATCTGAATAATCCTCGCTTCATCATCGCTGATCTCCACACTGACCTCCTGGGTAATCTGGTCATATGCCTTATACGCCAGACAATAGTCCTCATACATTTTCTGAATTTCCTCCGAGTCCACCTTCAGAAGCTTTTTCTCTCCCTCACTCAGAGAAGATAAATATTCCGCCGCCGCCGCCCTGGAAAGGCCAAGCTCCTCCTCGCTCAGACCAATCTGCTGCTCGTCTGCCAGAAGCACCATGCTTTTAACCTGGGCCAGCTGGGATACCACCTGATTCTTCAGATATTCCTCCATTGTAATAGTTCCAAAGTCATGATCCCACATCTCGATTCCATACACATTCTCATACTGATTTTTCTGGTTATTCAGGTAGACCAGAGCCTCTGAAAGACTGCAGGATACACTGCCAATCCGAAACAGCTCGTCCGAGGCCAGCCCTGTTGTCAGTACGATCTTTGTATCTTTACAGCCTGTCAGCGACGCTGCGCTAAGTATTGCCGCCAGACAGAGAGCCGCATAACGGTATCTATTTTTCATTCCCCAGCTCCTCCAAGATTTGTTTTAATACCTGAAGGACTCCGTCCTCCTCATAGGATGCCACCTCATAGGCGGCTGCTTTTTTTACATCCGGATGTGAGAGAGCTGAAGCGTAGCTGCGTACGGATCGCTCCAGCATGGAAATATCATTAAAATTATCTCCGAACACAACGGTTTCCTCCGGAGCTATTCCCAGACTCTCCTGAATCCACCGGACCGCATTCCCCTTTGTGGAGGCAGGATCATTAATATCCAGCCAGTACTTCCCGGAAATATTAATAGCGAATTTGGAACCCCATCGTTCATGCAGCAGAGAATAAATCTCCTGTGCCCCGTTCTCGCAGTACAGACTCAGTTTAATGCACACGTCCAGATAGTCCGCCATATTTTCCACAATATGTCCTGCCCCTTTGTACTGCTTAAAGACAAGACGGCAGAACTCCGGGTCCGCGTCATTTGTATAATACCCCTCCCTGGCTGAGAGAAGCGCATGGTACCCGGATATATTTTTCAAATCCTCCAGAAAGGCTGCCGTATCCTCCACACACATACGTATTTCCTTTGCCGCCGCTCCATTTCTCTGAATATAAGCGCCGTTGTCTGCCAGATAATAAATGCGGTCACGGATCTCATGGAAAACAGCGTCGATACTGCTTGCCTGCCGTCCGCTGGCAGCCGCAAACACCACTCCGCGCCCGGTCAGCTCCCGAATCACATCCATATATTCCGGATTGATGCGGCTTCCGCCCTCCGGTACTAAAGTTCCGTCAATATCACTGATAATAAATCGAATCATTGTTTTCTTTCACCCTTTATTGTAAATACTACAATAGTGTAATAGAAAAACCGAAAAAGCTCAATGGATATTTTCTTAAATTTTAATGATTTTTTTCTTTTCTTTGTGTCCCATTTATATTAAAATGAAAATAACCATTGTATGGAAAGAAAGGGGTATTCATATGAAGAAAGTATTAAGAACGCTTACGGCTGTCGGTACTGCTGCCCTTGCCGTTGTGGGCGGAATCTATATTTTCCGTAAGTTTTTTGCCAAAGAGGAGGAACTGGACGAAGCCTTTGACGATGATGAGCTGTTCGAGGAAGATCCGGAAGAGGAAGAGGACGACAACAATGCCTTTGATACCGAAGAAGAAATCTTTGAGGAGGAGGCTGCGGCCGTTCCTTCTGAAGCCCCGGAGGCTGAAGCCTTTGAAGCTTCATCAGAAGAAGCTCCCGGAAAGGAAGAGGACGACGAAGAGAAGGAATAGTCCTGCATTTACAGACCTGCAGCCCGGGACAGCCCGGGCTGTATTGTTTAGTCCCAGGCCTGCTTCAGTATCTTTACCGCCTCCCTCAGTTCCTTCTCTGACATTGTCGCATAACCAAGGATCACCGTCGGATCATATTTTTTCTTATCTATGCAGTATTCTGACAGGGGATAGACCTTTACCCCTGCCTTCCAGGCTCTTTCTATCATTTCCTGTTCTGATTTCCCGGAAACCATCTGAAGAAGAATATGTACGCCTGCACGGTCGCCCAAAATTCTCTGCACGCATTTCAGCCCTCTTAACTCTGACAGAAGAATATCATGTTTATTTTTATACAGGGCGCGCATCTTATTCAGATGTCTTTCATAGTAACCCCTCTCCATAAAAAGCTGTACCATCCTCTGATCTATTCTGGATACGGTACAGGAAAAGCTTCTTCCCACCTGCTCATACCTGTTCAAAAGGGAATATGGCAGCACCAGATAGCTGATACGGATGGCAGGAGCAATGGACTTGGAAAAGGTTCCGATATAGATGACTCTTTGATGGCTGTCGCTTCCCTGCAGGGACGGAATCGGCTTGCCGATATAACGAAATTCGCTGTCATAGTCGTCTTCAATAATATAACGTTCCGGCCGCTCCGCTGCCCACTGCAGCAGCTCCTGGCGTCTTTTAATCGGCATAACAATACCAAGCGGATACTGGTGGGAAGGCATCACATAGGCAATATCCGCTCCGCATTCCTTCAGCTCCTCCACATTCATACCTGACTTATCCATCATAACCGTGCAGCAGTCATATCCCAGTCTTTGGAAAATATCATATGCATGCCGGTAAGTAGGACTCTCCATGGCAATCCGGTGCTCCGTTCCAAGCATCCGGGACAAAAGCATTAAAAGATAATCATTCCCCGCTCCCAATATAATCTGCGACGGCTGTACCTGTACTCCTCTGGCCTGATGCAGATAAGTACATATGGCCGCGCGCAGCTTTGGCTCCCCTCTGGCATCTCCCAGATGAAACAGTTCCTTCTGATCATCCTGCAGCACCTCCCGGCTTAATTTTCTCCAGACGGAGTAAGGAAAATGCTCCAGATCAATTCCGTTGGGAGAAAAATCATACCTGCACCGGGCAGACGCGGGATTCTCCGGCTTCTCCTGAAGAAACGAATCCCGATCCAGCTTCAGGTGATACAGCTCCTTCATCTGGCAGACAAAATACCCTCTGCACGGAACCGACTCTATATATCCTTCCGACAAAAGCTGCTCATAGGCAAGCTGGGCCGTGCTCCGGCTCACCCCAAGCTGTCTGGAAAGAAGTCTTGTGGACGGCAGTTTTTCCCCGCAGCAAATATTTCCCTTCTGTATCTCTTCCTTTATATATCCGTAAATCTGCTCATACAAGCTTTTCCCGGACCTGGGATCCAGGTTCGGCATCATCTCATACATATCTGAAACCTCAAAGCCATTCGGCCAATACGCGGCAGGAGAACTGCCGCAGACAAAATCTGCTGCAGTCCCCCTGCATTTCCTTTACCTTATTTATTGCCTTACTTCGGCAGCTTAAACGAGCTTTTCAGCGATACAATTCTGTTGAACACTAAAGCATCCGGCCTGGAATCCTTTGCATCCACGCAGAAAAATCCGTTTCTGACAAACTGAAAGCTGTCATAAGCCTCTGCATCCTTCAGGGCAGGCTCCAGCTTTGCATGGGCAACGATCAGAGAATTCGGGTTAATATTCATGCTTCCGTCCTCATTATATACGCCCTTTTCCTCGTCGATCAGATTATCATACAGACGCACCTCCGCATCCACTGCACAGGGAGCCGGAACCCAGTGAATGGTTCCTTTTACCTTCCGTCCGGTAAATCCGCTTCCTGCCTTCGTCTCCGGATCATAGGTACCGTGCACTTCGGTCACTCTGCCGTTCTCATCCTTCACAAAGCTTACGCATTTTACAAAATAAGCGTGCATCAGGCGCACCTCATTGCCCGGAAACAGCCGGAAGTATTTCTTCGGAGGCTCCTCCATAAAATCCTCTCTCTCAATATACAGCTCTCTGCAGAATGGAATTTTCCGGAAGCCAAGCGCCTCATTTTCCAAATTATTAGCGGCATCCAGATATTCCACCTGCCCCTCCGGATAGTTATCGATGATCAGCTTAATCGGATCTAAAACTGCCATCATACGGGAACGCTTCATTTTCAGATCCTCACGGATACAGTATTCCAGCATTGCATAATCCACAGAGCTGTGACTTTTGGATACCCCGCACAGCTCCACGAACAGACGGATAGATTCCGGTGTAAAGCCCCGGCGGCGGAGGGCGGCAATGGAGACAAGGCGGGGATCATCCCAGCCGTCCACTATTTTGTCCTCTACCAGCTTTTTAATATATCTCTTGCCTGTCACCACATTCGTCAGATACAGCTTCGCAAACTCGATCTGTCTGGGTGCGTGGGGATATTCCAGCTCACGTACCACCCAGTCATAGAGGGGGCGGTGATCCTCAAACTCCAGCGTACAGATTGAATGGGTAATGCCCTCAATGGCGTCCTCAATCGGATGGGCAAAATCGTACATCGGATAAATGCACCACTGATCTTTGGTATTATGGTGGCTCATATGAGCCACCCGGTAGATCACCGGATCACGCATATTCATATTCGGAGAAGCCATATCAATTTTTGCGCGAAGCACCTTTTCTCCGTCCCCGTACACACCGTTTTTCATATTTTCAAACAGCTCCAGATTTTCCTCTGTACTTCTGTCCCTGTAGGGGCTGTTTTTCCCCGGCTCTGTCAGTGTTCCGCGGTATTCCCGGATTTCCTCCGCCGTCAGATCACAGACATATGCCTTTCCTTTTTTAATCAGCTTCACTGCCGCTTCATACATCTGAGGAAAATAATCGGAAGCAAAAAACAGCCGATCCTCCCAGTCTGCTCCCAGCCACTGAATATCCCTTTTAATTGCATCCACGAACTCAATCCTCTCCTTGGTGGGGTTCGTGTCATCAAAACGCATATTAAACTTTCCGTTATATTTCCGGGCCAGCCCATAGTTTAAAAGTATGGACTTGGCATGTCCGATATGCAGATAGCCGTTGGGTTCCGGCGGAAAACGCGTGTGAACAGTATCATAGACACCTTCTGCAAGGTCTTTATCAATCTCTGCCTCAATAAAATTTTTGGAAACAGCTTCATTCTCCATAACAGGGTCCTCCTCGGTTTAAATTGAAATTTATCATAGCATAACCATAATAAGCATTGCAAGAATATCTTTATCTGCCCGGCGATTCCTGCATATCCTCCATCATTCTTTCAAATGCTTCCTTTAATCCCACCTCTGCCTGCCAGCCCAGCGACCGCAGCTTACCGGCATCCAGAAAAAGCTTTGTGTCAGCGGCATAGCCGTATGAGGAAATATCCTCCGGAATGTCATATTCCACCCGGATCTCATCCTTTGCAATCTCATGGGCAACCATCTGTGCCATTCCGGCAATCGTGGTATGGCTTTCTTCATTGGAAATATTATAAGCCTCCGCCTTATTCCCTTTTACCAGCAGTAAGAGCAGCGCACGTACGGCATCCCGGGTATACACATAATTCCCCTCGGATTTCCCATAGGTATGAAGAACAATATTCTTTTTCTCTATGGCGCTTCTTGCAAACTGAGCAAAAACACGGTTCTCTGTCTCCAGGACACCGGCACCGAAGGTCTGTGCCAGACGGGCAATTCTTGTATTTACTCCATATTCCTCCGCATAGGATGCACACAGACACTCACACAGGCGCTTGCTCTCCGGATAACAGCTTCTGACAGCGCGAAGATCCAGATAGCCCAGCGTATTCTCCGCCACCTTCTGTTCCCCGTCAAGCACCCCATAGACCTCCATGGAGGAAACATAGAGAAAACATTTCACCTTTTTCTCCGCAGCCAGGGAAAGCAGCCAGTCTGTACTTCCCACAGAAAGCCGTATCGTCTCCACCGGCTTTGTCACCATTGTTCTGGACTGAGTAACTGCTGCCGTATGAATGATATAGTCCACCTTTGAATCCGGATGGACCTGTTCCTTTTCCAGATCACAGATAACCAGCTCCAGACTGTTGTCTCCCAGAAAATCTTCAAATATTTTTTCCGCCTTCTGCCGGCTTCTCACCACAGCCAGCACCTTCAGCCCCAGGCTGTGCGCCTGACTGCAGTACAGCAGATTCTTCACCAGCAGGGAGCCAATCAGTCCGGTGGCTCCTGTCACCAGGAAAACACTGTTTTTATATGCTTCAAACGGCAGACTGCTTTCCGCCGTATGCTTCATGTCCTCCAGTTCTCTCTTTTTCAAGCGTCTATTCCCCCATTCCATAGATTTGCGAGTCCTCTTTTGCATCAAGCATGGCCCGCATAATATAAAAATCTTCCGGTGTCGTAATTTTAATATTCTCCCCGGGCGAATCGATCAAATACAGTTTTTTCCCATAATGCTGCATCATGGAGCAGGAATCGATAAAATCCAGCCGTCCATCCGCAACAGCTCTCCGGTGGGCGGCTATGATTTCCTCAAGCCAAAAGCTCTGGGGAGCTCGGGCCAGTCTTGACTGTTCCCGATCCGGTATTTCCCGGATACCGCCCTGTTCATCCACCAAAAGGACAGTCTCCTTTACCTTCACAGAAGCAATTGCCGAGCCGTGAAGCTTTACAGATTCGATGCTGCTGCTGATTACCTTTTTATCAATCAGAGGGCGCACTCCGTCGTGAATCAACACAATGCTTTTTTCATTTTCCGCCGCCTCCTCTGCCGCACACAGACCGAAATAAATGGACTGCTGCCCATTGGTCCCTCCGGGGACGATTCTTTTTACCTTCTCCAGATTATATTTCCGGACAAGCTCCTCCAAATAAGGGATCCATTCCTCTACACATGCCACAACGATTCCGTCAATCTCCTCATGCGCTTCAAACTGATCCAGCGTATGGATAATAATCGGCTTCCCATGCATATTCAGAAACTGCTTCGGCTTTTCTTTTGTATGCATACGGGAACCGACTCCCCCTGCAAATATTACTGCAATATTCATCCTATTATCTCCTGTTCTTCATTCTGTCCATCTGGCCGGAGGTCAGCTCCTCAACCACATCCTGAATGAATTTTTTATAATCTGCCTCCGACACATATAACTGCTCCCGAAACCGGGCAATCTCAGACTCATAGCGATCCGTATGCTCCAAATCCTCCAGCGCCTGCTCCAGCCCTCCGGCATCCGAGATAACCGGAAACACCTGCTTTATCTCATAATACATGGATTTTTTCCATATCCGCCCGTCCGGGAAATCACTTAAGATGACTTTTTTCCCTGCCAGAACTGCCAGAGAAAGCATGGAGGAATAATCCACCACAATCATATCGCTGGACAGCATATAAGGCAGCCAGTCCTCCCCCGGAGAACGAACAAAAAACCCGTTCTCTCTCTGTTTTTCCACCAATTCCCCAAGAGGCTCAATCTGATTATCATATTTTTGATACTCTCTTCCATGAATGGAAAAAATAAACTCATATCCCTTCTTTTTCAGATCCCTGCATACCTCAAAAAGCTCCGGACCAAGCACATGGAACAGACTTTCCTTATTCCAGGAGCCCCAGACGCTGACAACCTTTCGTCCCTCCGGAATTCCAAGCCTTCTCTGACATTCGGCTTTTTTTGAGGAGGCATCCCGGAATTTATAAGCAAAACGGTATCCGGCGGACCGTATCACCGGCCCATAGACCGGATCTGCTTTCATAAGCCTTGCGGTCTCCTTATTGGGTTCCAGCATCACATCGAACAGAGGCCTTCCCCTTTCATCCAGACTGGCGCTGCTGTAATCATAGGAGGTCTCTCCTCCGTCATAGCTGATGCCCCCGGAGCCGTGGCCGATATAGAGTACCGGAATCGTTCCCCTCTTCAGCCAGAACGGATAGTCCATATTGGGACAGACAACCAGTGCCCATCTCATAAAATAAAGCTTCCAGGTTTTTCCAATAACCGGTATCCGGGTATCACGGAACAGCGTATCCGCTTTTTTATGTTTCCTTCCTTCCGGATAATCCTCTCCAAAGCAGAGATAAAGCGCATACTCCTGCCTTCCTTCCAGCTGCTCCGCAAAATTCAGCAGATGTTCTTCCATTGTCTGGCTTTGGCAGAAAAGCAGGATGTTCTTCCTTCCATCCTTTTTCCGGCCTGCATTCCGGATTCCCGATATCTCCCTGCCGGCCATATATAATACGTGCAGAAATTTATTTTTCACCCATTTTCCGTTTATCACCAAGCAGCCCTCCCAGCAGAAGCTCGCGCTTTTTCCATATCAGAACAAAAATCAGAACCAGCAGTCCCCATCTTATCCATGTAAAAGGATAAAGAAGCGGAGAAAATACAGACATACCCAGAACTATCAGCCCGATTGTCCCCAGCTTTTTCATATCATAGACCGATTCCCCGGTTACTTTACGGACTGCCGTATAGCTCCATGCAACCTGAAGCAGATAGGCGGCCAGTGTTGTATATCCTGCCGCAAAATATCCAAAGACAGGTATGAAGAGCAGATTCAGAACCAGGTTCAAAACAGCCGCCGCCACCCCGGCTCCCATGACAAATTTCGGCTTTTTCTCATAATAAATAATATTGGAGAAAATGCTGAAAATAGACATATAAAATACGCCGCCCACAATCACAGGTATAATATACATCCCCTCCCCGTAGCTGGACGGAGCCAGAAAACGGATAATCTCCGGAGAAAGCAGCATAATCAGAATACATACTCCGCCGTATCCTGCAATAATGGGAATCATCAGATCCGATAACGTATGACGTCTTCCCTCATCACACCGCTTGTATATGGTGGGAACCAGTGTTGCATTGATAGACGACCATACAATATTCGCAACCGCAGACATGGTATAGGCAATTCCGTATATGCCTGCTTTATCCTCCCCCCAGTAATAGCCGATCATCAGACGGTCACTGCTGCTTAACACATAGCTGGACAGAAAATACGGAATCAGCGGCAGATTATATGCCACCGCGTATTTCCAGTATATTACCTTCGGACGGCCTTTTGCGCCCCTTACCTCATGGAAATAACATCCGGCACTGAGGACAAGCGTAACAATCTGCGCCCCGATGATCCGGGCCTCAATCTTGTGTTCCGGGAATAAAAAAATACCCGCAATAGACGCCGCAGGAGCAAACACCATAACCAGCACCATAAAAAAGCACAGCAGCTTGTACTTATAGTCGAATCTTTGATCCGTTTTCCAGAATTCAAATGCCGGCTCCAGCAAAAAAGAAAAAAACATAAACAAAATCAGCGTATCCGGAACATCCAGAAAATGCAGAAAATGCTTATTGACTGTCCACACAATCAGAAACACCAGCAGAGTAATCAGATTGGAGAGAGATAAAAGCGAGAATGTAAAATTCCTCTTGTCCTCTTTAAATTCCAGGATACCCCTGCAGTACACATTGTTATACAATCCGAACATAGCAAAGATACCAATCACGTCCAGCCATGAGGAATAGATTGTGATAACACCGTATTCCTCTGTTGTAAGCAGTCTGGTGAAAATCGGCGCTGTTAAAAAGGAGATCCCCTTCTGCATAAAATTAACTGCCATAAACGCCGCCGAGGCCTTTACCTGGACAGACATTCCGTGAAATGCCTGAATTCCTTTTTTCATGAATCCCTTCATAATTGATTGCTTCCTTTTCTTTCAGGGCAGAGCAGGTTAAATAGTATACGAAAAAAGCGGAAATTCTATCGAATCTCCGCTCTCCAAAGCTGCTGACGGGAATCGGACCCGTGACCTCCGCACTACCAATGCGACGCTCTACCGACTGAGCCACAGCAGCTTACCATGCCGCTCTCATCCGCGACTCGATAATGATATCACAGCCTCTTTTTAGTGTCAATACTTTTTTTCATCTTTATCCAACTTTTTTTTCAAACGCTGGATGGAGTTATCGACGGCTTTTTCGTTTTTCCCGATAATCGCTGCAATCTGACCATAGGTCTTGCCTTCCAGGTACAGCTCCAGCACCAGCTTTTCCATGCTGCTCAGCCTTTTGTCAATCTGATCATACCGGTTTTCCAGATTCTCCTGATCGATCACGAGATCCTCCGGATTGGGTTCCGATAAAATCTCCGGTTCCTCATCCAGCGAAATATAGCTGTTCAGCGGCGCATGCTTCATCCGGTTTGAGGCCTGTACGGCAGTGTACATCTGCCTGGTAATACATAGCTCCGCAAATGTATAAAAGGAGCTTTCCTCTCCGGCCCGGTAACCCCGGATGGCTTTAAAAAGGCCGATCATTCCCTCCTGTATCAGATCATCCTTCTCCCCTCCGATCAGATACATGGTACGGGCCTGCTTCTTCACCAGAGGCTTATATTTGTCCAGCAGATATTCCATAATATCCACTTCTCCGTCCTTCAGCCGATCCATCAGCTCGTCATCCGACAGTTCCTTATACTTTTCCCATAAATTCAATTTGCATTCATCCTCTGCCTTACAATCTCGTATGCCAGCACTCCCGCCGCCACAGACGCATTCAGGGAATCAATGTCACCCTTCATCGGAATCGCTGCCATATAATCGCATTTCTCCCGAATCAGACGGCTGACCCCTTCCCCTTCATTGCCGATTACCATTCCTATAGGACCCGTCAGATTCAGATCGTACATAGCTGCTCCGTCCATGTCCGCACAGACAAACCAAAGCCCCTTTTCCTTCAGTTCCTCAATCACTGCGCCCAGGTTTGTCACCTTTGCCACAGGCGTATAATTCAAAGCTCCCGCCGAGGCCTTGGCAACGGTTGCTGTCAGTCCTGCAGCCCTTCGCTTCGGAATAATCACCCCGTGAGCCCCCGCCAGATTCGCTGTCCGGATAATTGCTCCAAGATTATGAGGGTCCTCAATACCGTCCAGCAAAAAGAGAAACGGAGGCTCCCCCTTCTCCTCTGCCAGCCTCAGAATATCCTCCACCTCTGCATATTCATAAGCTGCCGCACAGGCAACCACGCCCTGATGCTTCCCTGTTTCCGACATTTGATTCAGACGTTCGCCTGTCACATAGCTTATAATTGTATTCTGTTTCCTGGCCTCCCGTATAATACTGTTTATCGGTCCGTCCTGGCAGCCCTTCAGCACAAACAGCTTATCAATCGTTCTTCCCGAACGGAAAGCTTCCATCACCGCGTTGCGGCCTTCTATCGTCTGTTCTTTGTATCCCACGGCAATCCTCCTGTCTTCTCCATTCCTGTCTTTACAAGGTCGATCATCCGGTTCATCTGCCCGGTCAGGTACAAATATCCCATCAATGCCTCGAACCCGGTCGCATGGCGGTAATCGTGCATTGTGGCATGCTTGGCCATACTGACGGTTTTTGCATTACGGCCTCTTTTGTAAATCTGCAGCTCTTCCTCCGTCAGTTCTTCCTGCAGGGCCAGAATCATGGCGCACTGGGCGGACGCCCTGACATAGCCGCTGGCCTTTTTATGAAGCATATTCGCCTGACGGTTTCCCATATCTACCAGAATCGTCCTGATTAGCAGTTCATAGATGCCGTCCCCGATGTAGGCCAGCACGGCCGGGGAATAGGTCCGGATATCCACATCCGGAAGTCCGAACTGATCCTTCAGATATTTTATACTCTCTTCCATTTTACTCCTTCACGGGTATCCTCCAGAAGAATCCCCCTCTCAAGCAAAAGGCCGCGGATCTCGTCGGCTCTCGCAAAATTCCTGGCCTTTCTCGCCGCCTGGCGTTCTTCTATCAGCTTTTCTATGTCTGTATCCAGAAGCTCTTCTTTTTTCTCCGCAATCACTCCAAGTACATGACACAGTCCCTGAATTTCAGCGCGCATAGCCTCTGCAAATGCTTTGCTGCTGTTCTCTGTCACATTGGTATTGGCATATTTTACAAGCTCAAATACTGCGGCAATGGCATCTGCGGTATTGAAATCGTCATCCATAGACCGGTCAAAATCTTCTTCAAACTTCTTGGCTTCCTCTGCCTTTGCAGTCTCCTCCGCGCTCATCTCTGCTGCCGTTGCATGCTCTGCCAGGAATTTTAAATTGGCCACTGCGGTCTGGATACGCTCCAGCGCATTTTTGGAAGCCTCCATCAGATCCGCGCTGAAGTTCAGCGGACTGCGGTAATGGGCATTCAGCATAAAGAAACGCAGTATCTGCAGATCGTATTTTTCACTGATTTCCCGGACTGTAAAGAAATTTCCAAGGGATTTGGACATTTTCTTATTGTCAATATTTAAAAATGCATTGTGCATCCAGTACCTGCAGAATATCTTTCCGCAGCATGCCTCGCTCTGGGCGATCTCATTCTCGTGATGGGGGAATATCAGATCCTCCCCGCCTCCGTGAATATCAATCTGCTCGCCTAAATATTTTCTGGACATCACAGAGCACTCAATATGCCAGCCCGGGCGGCCTTCTCCCCACGGAGATACCCAGTATGGCTCTCCTTCCTTTTTAGGCTTCCAGAGTACAAAATCCAGCGGATCCTCCTTCTCATCCTCACCGGACACGAGAAGGGAACGGCTGCCTGCCTGCAGATCATCCAGATTCTTATGAGACAGCTTTCCATATTCCTGAAACCGGCGGGTTCGGAAATAGACAGTCCCGTTCACCGCATAGGCATATCCCTTTTCTATCAGCGTGGAAATCATGTCTATCATTCCGTCTATTTCCTCAGTGGCAAGAGGATGAATGGTTGCCGGCTTTACATTCATGCCTTCCATATCCTTTTTGCATTCCTCAATATACCTGAGGGAAATCTCCTCGGACGAAACTCCTTCTTCTATGGCTTTTTTAATGATTTTATCGTCCACATCCGTAAAATTAGACACAAAATTTACTTCATATCCTTTATGCTCCATATAACGGCGCACAGTGTCAAACACAATCATTGGTCTGGCATTGCCGATATGGATATAATTATAAACCGTGGGTCCGCATACATACATACGGACCTTTCCTTCCTCAAGAGGAACAAATTCCTCCTTTTTTCTGGACAATGTATTATAAATGCGAATCATTGTTTATTACCTCCTTCTATTTTTCTGTCCTGTCAGGCTTTACTTTTAAGCTTTTCCAGCTCCCTGCGCAGCTTTTTGTTTTCCTCCCGAAGCTCTGAGAGCGCATCCAGCACCGGGTCCGGCAGATTTACCTGATCCAGATCCTTTCTCGGAATCCGGACGCTGTCCTTTTTCACGATTCTTCCCGGAATGCCCACCACCGTACAGTTCGCCGGCACCGGGCCGAGCACCACGCTTCCGGCTCCCACCTTGGAATTTTCACCCACCGTAAACGAGCCCAGAATCTTTGCTCCGGCGCTGACCATCACATTGTCCTCCAGAGTAGGATGGCGCTTTCCCTTTTCCTTTCCGGTTCCTCCGAGAGTCACGCCCTGGTACAGTGTCACATTATCTCCCAGTACTGCTGTTTCTCCGATGACCACACCGGTTCCATGGTCGATAAACAATCCTTTGCCGATGGTTGCGCCCGGATGAATTTCAATTCCTGTTTTTCTGGCAGTACGCTGGGATATCCATCTGGCCAGGAAATAGTGGCCGTTCTGATACAGCCTATGCGCCACCCGGTATTTCAGGATCGCGTGAAAGGTCGGATAAAGAAATACTTCCATATTGGATTTGATGGCAGGATCTCTCTCCCGGATCACTTCGATCTCTTCTTTGATATAATTAATAAATCCCATGGCATCTCCTTATTTATAAATAAAAATAAAACCTCCATCCCTTATAGAGACGAAGGTATCCGTGGTTCCACTCTACTGAAAAGCCTGGGCTTTCCACTCCAAGGCATGTAACGCGTGCACGCGTACAGAGATACTTGTCTTTCCCTCTGTCTGCTCCCGGATGCACTTTCACCTTCTGCTGCCCGGAACCGCTTTCAGCCAATGACGATCCCTCTCTGACGGCGCGTGGAAGATTACTCTATCCGTTCCCTGCATTTCATTATACTTTTATAGAATATGAAATTTAGCCGATTTTGTCAAGTATTAAACCAGTTCCGACAAACAAATCTGAAATCCTTCAAATATCATAGAGGCCAGCTCTCCCACAGTCAGATCCAGATCCGTCCGTTTTGGCGCTCTGGTAAGCTTTTGAACCTTTCCGGCCTCCCGGGAAACCTCCCACCGGAAGTATCCGTTATTGCTGTCGATAATGGAATCCCTGATGTGCAGATATAAAATCTGTTTCCGGTAACTGTTCACCAGACGGAGCATCTGACAGACATCCGTAATCCGGGCCATATATGGAGGCAGCTTCTCTTCCGCGGCTTCCCCCTCCTCTGACTTTCTCTCGGCTTTTTGATTTTCCATATACCTTTCATCTCTTTTGCAGAACATCTGATAACGGGATGCCAGGTAGAGGTTCTGAGTATCCGAATCCATGGCCTCCACTCTTTTGGGAAGCTCCGTATGGGGACAAATCCATACAAAATCAAAGGGCGCATAAATGCCTTCTCTCGCCGGCATAAGAAATGTAAACGGCATCTTCTGCAGCGCCATATCCCTCAGCGCCTTCTCCAGAAGCAGCCGCATATAGCCCCTGTGTCTGTACTTGGCATCTGTGGCAACTGCCACAATATAATTGATGCTTACCTCATAGCCGTTCACAATCATTGTGTAAGGATTCAGATGAAGCATGGATGCCAGACCGCCGTCCTTCTCCAATGCCAGAATTTCATTATCTCTGATTTTATATTGATAGTAGTAATCCACAAATTTTCTGGTATCCCCGGGAAAAGCCGCTTCATAAAGCGGCCTGGAATATATTTTCTCTTCCAAAGACAGGTAAAGGGGCATCAATGGTTCCTCTAGCTTTTCCGGCATCCTGAGCACCCTCCGCATGGCCTGTCCGCCATTCTGTCATCGTCAATATACGCTGTGATAGGCATCAGCGAGCAAATTGCCTGGGAAGAGATTCCTTCCCCTGTTCCGGTAAATCCAAGCCCTTCCTCTGTCGTAGCCTTAATATTCACCTGACTCTCTGCAAGCTTTAAAGCTTCTGCCACATTTTTTACCATCTGAGGAATATGCGGAGCCATCTTTGGCTTCTGGGCAATAATTGTCGCATCGATATTAATAATCTGATAATTTTCCTGTTCCAGAAGCCCTCCCACATGCTCCAGAAGTTTCATGCTGGAAATTCCCTTGTATGCAGGGTCCGTATCCGGAAAATGCCTTCCGATATCTCCAAGGGCGGCCCCGCCCAGCAGCGCGTCCATAATTGCATGCAGAAGCACGTCCGCATCCGAATGCCCAAGCAGACCCTTCTCATACGGAATCTTCACTCCGCCGAGAATCAGCTCCCTGTCCTTTGTCAGACGATGTACATCATAGCCTAAACCAACTCTCATATTTTATGCCCTCCATTTTATCCATGTCTCCGGAACCACATCTTCCGTCTCTTCCGGAGAGCTGTTAATCCATTTTTCCGGTGCGATCACTGTCTTTTCCGGGTTCTGGTTCAGCCAGGCTCCCCACCAGCTAAAGGAGCTGTTTGCCACAATATTATGCCTGCAAAGGCTCATAAGCTGCATATCCCGGAAGCTGTCCGTACCGCTGTTTCCTGTTACAATCTGGCAGTCTGCCTCTCTAAAATGCTCCTTAGCCCAGGCTGTATCGTTTGTAAAAATATAGAACCTGGCCTTTCCCGGGTACCTTTCCCGGAAATATTCCATCGCCCAGGCATAATAGTCAGGCGTGCAGATATTCTGAAGATAAGAATAATTCAAATAATCTCCTCTGCGTATATGGACGCTGACGGAAAGACTGCCCTTCATCTGTTCTGCATCATCCCGCTGCTTTTCAGTAGAAAATTCCGGGAACCGGTAAGCTTCCAGTATTTTTCCCCGGATATCCGAAAAATATTTTTCGCTCTGCCAGTAGCCCTCCAAATAGTATCCGTCCAGCTTCAGCACATGTTCATCAAACGCATAGGATTCATGATTGTAGATCGTCTTTTTTCCAAAAGAAGTTCTTTTCAGAAGTTCCGTCAGATGATTGGCCTTCCGGTAGCCCAGACTACGGATTTCCCGGACGCTGGCAAACGGACAGTCAATTCCGAATACCTTGTCCAGTTCAAAATCATTGTGTACATGGTGCTCCGCATACTTGGTTATATCGATCTTTATCTGCCTGCCCATGCTCATAAGCTTCATGGCCAACGCATACTGGAACATCTGATTGCCAAGACCGCCGTCTATCCATACAATATTCATACCGTTTCCTCCTTTTGGCCCTGTTTTTCCTGCTTTACGGCTAAAAAAAGAGCTTCCTAATCGCTTAGGAAGCTTAAGTAGCGAGAGGGGGACTCGAACCCTCGACACCACGGGTATGAACCGTGTGCTCTAGCCAGCTGAGCTATCTCGCCATATCTGTATTTCAATGGGACCTATAGGGCTCGAACCTATGACCCTCTGCTTGTAAGGCAGATGCTCTCCCAGCTGAGCTAAGATCCCATTTTTCTACCAGTTATTCTCACAACCGACTTCGTTATGATACCAAAACAAAAGCGGATTGTCAATAACTTTTTTCAACTTTTTTCTCTTTCTCCCTTTTTATCTTACCTGCGTTTCCTGAAGATACCTTTCCAGCTCTTCCTCCCATGAGTGATACGCCTGTTCCCCTCTGTGATCCGGAAGCTCATAATGCTCTTTTAAGTAGACTGCCAGATAATCAGATATTTTTACAGCGCCGTAAATATTCAGATGATCTCCATAATCCATGGTTTCCTTTGTCCAGTCTATATCCGGACCGGTTCCCTTCAGATTAAAATCAATATACGGCAGGCTGTTATGATCCGCAAACTTTTGAATCGCATTATGCTTCTGATAGCTGTAGTTCATGGGTGAAGGCGTGGATACCAGCAGAACCTGGATATTCTGTTCCCCGCATATTTTTAAAATATCATTCAGACGGTATCTGACCAGAGCGGCCAGCTTCTGGCTCTCCTCCGTCTCCTCCATATAATTCCCGCAATCATAGGGAGTTATTTCTCCATGTATCTGAAAGCCCTTGTAATATCCGTTCAGAACAGCGCCTTTGTTTCCTGAAAATGATTTCCATATATTGTGAAAACGGAAGACAGGAAAATAATAATACACCATCTCAGCCAACGAATTTTCGGTTTCTGAAAAAACACCTTCATACCTGAAAAAAATATTCGTCTCCAGTATCACCAGCCGGGGGGCCTGTGTCTTTAATGCCTGCTTCAGCAAATAATAGGACTCTGTCGCTCTCTGTCCGGACTGTCCGCACACATAAGATGTGATTCCCTGTTCCTTCCACAGCTCCATCGGAGAAATGTTCGCAATGCTCAGACTGTCGCCCAGTATAAGAACATCCACCGAATTCTCTGCCTCCGACAGAATCCCCGCAATGCACTGATCCCTTCCCTCCACACGCTTTGCCAGATTAATATGATCGGGGCTGCAGACCGCAGAGGCTCCTGCCAGCATCAGTACCAGCAGCAGGAAAAATAATATTTTTCTTTTAAAATCCCGCATAAATCAAATCCACCTGTAAATATCCCGCCCCATAGGCTCCAAAAATGATAACCGCAAAAATCAACCCGTAGTAGACGCTCCAGCGAACCGCAGCACAGGACTTCTGCAGCTTTTCCTGAATATCTGTCTTTCTCTCCTTCAGCGAGCCAACTGCTGCCGCGATCATGCACCCTGCCAGTATAACCGCATAATCATTGCCGTCAAGCCCTAATGTCATTAAGGTTCCGTCCCATAGCTGCTCCAGGCGGAATTCTCTGAAAATGCTGATAAACATTTTCATTCCGATGCTCAGACTGTCCGCGCGGAAAAAAAGCTCTCCGATAAATATAATACACCATGTTTTCAAAATCTGAAGCCTTTTAAGCAAAACAGACGACGGCTCAATATGGCATAAAGCCATCAGACGGCTGTGCACAGGCTCAAAAGCAATACCAAGAAGAATAAGGACAAAATAATACATGCCATAGAAAATATAGCTCCATCTTGCCCCATGCCACAGACCGTTGCAGAGCCATACCGGAAACAGTCCGCATGCGTAGGCTATCAGCTTTGTCATATATTTCCCTGCATGCTTCCGTCCGTACCGGTTCCACTTTTTTAAAATTCCGGAAACGGATATGGGGTAAAATATATAGGTCCGAAACCATACTCCCAGCGTAATATGCCATCTTTTCCAAAACTCTGACGCACTTCTGGAGCAGAATGGCTGCCTGAAATTTTCCGGCAGACGGATACCAAACATCCATCCGTTTCCGATGATAATGTCCATAGTTCCGGAAAATTCCATATAAAGCTGGATCGTATAACCGATCGCGGCGGCAATCACAGCGACTCCTCCGTATCCCTCATAGCCGTCAAATACGGTTTTAACCAGAAGATACAACCGATCGGCAATCACCATTTTTTTGAACAGCCCCCAAAGAATTCGGATACAGCCTGCCCGCAGGTTCTCCTCTTTAATCGGAAGTCCCTCCCAGAGGCTGTCCGCCGTATCGGAATAGCTGCAGATAGGCCCCTCCATGATCTGCGGAAAAAATGCCAGAAACAGCGCCAGCTTTCCCGGATGCTTCTCCGGCTTTACCTTTCCCCAGTAAATATCTGCCAGATAACCCGCCGCCTGAAGCGTATAAAAGGATATTCCTATAGGCAATGCCCACTTTATCACCGGGATTCTGTATGCCGTATCCGTTTTTTCCAGCAGTCCGTTTATATTTTCTGCAGACCAGGGGCTGTATTTCAGAAAAAAAAGAACTCCAAGCAAAACCAGAATTCCGACTGACAAAATTATTCTTTTCTTTTTTTTGCTTCTGTCCTGCCCATACAGCATATGGCCAATCCAATAGGTCCACGCAGTTGTGGCCATAAAAAGCAGAATCAGCTGCCTGCTTATAAAAAAGAAAAACAGATAGCTGTATCCCAGCAATACCTTCCATCTCCACTTCTGCGGCGCCAGCTGATAAGTGCACAGCACAGCCGGCAGAAAAAGAAATAAATATATCGATTTATGATATGCCATCACATAATCCTCCAAAATCTCC
The DNA here is from genome assembly GCA_910585465.1 of uncultured Lachnospiraceae bacterium. GTDB lineage: Bacteria > Bacillota > Clostridia > Lachnospirales > Lachnospiraceae > Hominiventricola. The sequence continues at coordinate 244,101 of CAJUEW010000001.1, forward strand.
TGACCATATGCCGCTTCTTCATGCAGCGGTCCGTATTTGATATATCGACAGCTTTATCATAATTTATTATCCCTTTTACGCCTTAATAAATTCTGAAAGATTACTTTCCCTGAAAAATATACCCGAAATCCTTCCGGTGATCCCCAGCAAAATCAACCCCGAATTAATCCCCACAATCTGAATATAGTTCTTCCGTATCCTTCCCAGCAGCCCGGAGCTGATGGAACGCAGGGTTACAAGTCCTGACAGGTTGTCAGCCTCAATGGTGATATCCGCAATCTCTCTGGCAATCTGCGCTCCGTCACTGATGGCAATCCCTACGTCTGCCGCGGAAAGGGCCGGGGAGTCATTGATTCCGTCTCCCACCATAATTACCTTTCTGCCTGCCGCCTGCTCTTTCTTCACAAAATCTGCCTTCTCTTCCGGCAGCACTTCCGAGTAATATTCGTCCACACCTAACCTGGCAGCAATGGAGGCAGCAGTCCGCTCACTGTCCCCGGTCATCATCACAAGCTTATCAAAGCCGGCTTTCCGCAGCGCTCCAACCACTTCTGCGGCTTCCTCCCGCAGAGGGTCTTCAATACAGATCACCGCCGCCAACCGCTTCTCTATGGCCAGATACAGATGAGAATATTCTTCCGGAAGCCGGTCAAACCGTTCCTCAAGCCCCTCCGGTACGACACAGCCCTCGTCCTCAAACACGAAATGATAGCTTCCGATAACCACCTTCTGTCCGTCAATCGTAGAGGATATTCCATGAGCCACAATATATTCCACCCTGGAATGAGTTTCCTCATGGGTAAGCCCCTTTTCACTGGCAGCGTGAACCACCGCCCTGGCCATGGAATGGGGAAAATGCTCTTCCAGACATGCTGCAATACGCAGCAGTTCATCCGGGGTTTCCTCCACAAAGGGTACCACGTCCACAACCGTTGGCCGCGCTCTGGTCAGCGTCCCCGTCTTATCAAAGATAATGGTATCTGCCTCGGAAACCTTTTCCAGGAATGTTCCGCCCTTTACGGTAATCCGGTGTGCTCCCGCTTCCCGGATAGCCGACAGCACAGAAACCGGCATGGCCAGCTTTAAGGCGCAGGAAAAATCCACCATCAGAACAGACAATGCCTTCGACACATTTCTGGTCAGGAGATATACGAGGGCCGTGCCGGCCAAGGTATAGGGCACCAGCCGGTCAGCCAGCCGTGCGGCCCTCCCCTCCGCATTGGACTTCAGCTTTTCTGATTCCTCTATCATCCGCACAATCTTTTCATATTTATTGGAACCGGAATTTTCCTTTACACAGATGGTAAGCTCTCCTTCCTCCAGCACAGTTCCCGCATAGACATAGCCGCCCTTTTCCTTGGACACCGGCAGTGCCTCTCCTGTCAGGGAGGACTGGTTCACCGCCCCGCTGCCTTCCGCAACCACACCGTCAAAGGGAATCACATTGCCCATGCGGAGCACCACATGATCTCCTTCCCTGACCTGTTCCGTATCCACCAGAACCTCCCTGCCGTCTGCAAGGAGCCATACTCTGTTAATATTCAGAGACATGCTCCTTGCCAGGTCATCTACTGATTTTTTATGGGTCCACTCCTCCAGAATTTCCCCGATTCCAAGGAGAAACATGACAGAGCCCGCTGTTTTCATGTCCCGGCGCAGAAGGGATACGGTAATGGCGGTTCCGTCCAGAACAGAAACCCCCAGTTTTCCCCGGCACAGGGTATGGACGCCTTTCCAGATAAATCTGGCCGACCGGCAGCCGGCAGCTGCACACCTGACCGTTACGGGAAGGAACAGCTTTCCTGCCATACGCAGCACTACTTTCCAGGTAATTTTGTCCTGATAGTAATGGTTTACCTTCCGCCCGGAATTCTGCCATACATCCTCCGGCACAGAGATCCTCTCGCCGGAAAACCGCTGAAGAAGCTTTATCAGGTCGCTCCTTTCTCCCGTATAGCAGATGACCGCATCCCGGCTCCTTTCATAGACCTTTGCCCTGGTGACGGAAGGCTGGCAAAGCAGGCCATACTGGAGGATATCCGCCTCCTTGCATGACATCTGCCCATGAAAGATATGTATCCGCATCCGCCCTTTGATTTCATGTAATATTCTAAATCTCATGATTGAGAAACCGGTGTTTCTTTGAAATCATCCGCTGCTTCGCTTTCATCTTCAAATTCCGTCTCCTCTGCGGCCCTCTTCTCATTGATCTCCAGGGCTTCCGCATAAATGTCCTCCGCATTTTCCTGGACGATACTGACCGTTCTCATGATACACTCTTTCGCCCGAAGCACGGCGGCAGTACAGGAAACATATACCTTTTTTGCGTCCTTACTGGATAACACTTTGATACCCGCCGTACCGAACAGTACTCCTGCAGCAAAGATTCCCGTCTTTTTTACGTTCAATTTTTCTAACATGTCCATCATAGCAAGTAGTTCCTCCTTCGCTTATTTGTGTTTATAGCCGGTGTAGAATGCCATAACCATACAGATCACTGCAGCCCACGCCCAGAATTTGTGATTTTTCATATGGCAGCCCTCCTTTAAATACTCCCATTATAATGGATGAGAAACCTACTTTCCATCAGTTTTTCTCTGTTGAGAAATTCTCTCAATTACAGAATATGCAGCCCCTGATTTCTCCTGTTCTTCTGGTTCCAGACCAGGAGAAATCAGAATATTGACAGCCTTCTGCTGTTTTATATAACCGCAAACCCGGAGTCCTTCTGTCATAACCAGATACCATTCTCGGGCAGAAAGGCAGCAGGCGGTATGATCATCCAGCTCGATAATACAGACAATTTCCTCTCCCGGCCTCATGCAGACGGATATCCTGTCTTCGTCCGAACCTTCCTTATTTTTTTCCCTGACCGGAGCGGGAATCATATACATGTTTTTTCTGCTGATGGCTCCGATCTCTTCCAGAAGATTGATCATCCGGTATACGGTGGCAGCGCCAATCCTTATATCCTCTTTTCTGGCTTTATAATAAATTTCCTTACAACTGGCACACTCCTCCTGTAAAATTATATTTAAAAGAATCTTCCTTTGCTTTGTGATCCGGCAGCCCTTTTCCCTTAGCTTCTGGAAACTCATTTCCTCCTGCATTTTTGTTCTGTGATAATTTTCCTCTGTTCCTGACGGCCTGGTCTGGTTCGTTATCTCCCCCATTCCTTTTCACACTCCAATTTCTGTCTGTTCAACCACAACCATATTTTTTCGTAAACTCTAGTTAGTTCTTGCTAACCCAAAATACAGTATAGCATTTTGTGACATTTCCTGTCAATTTCCGCAGAGTGTTGGTATTGAGAAATTTTCTCATTTTCTACAACAGACAGAGTGTAAATTCCACCCGACACAAAAAAGTCCATCCACCGCTCCTGAAAGAGCACCTTGGAAAAATGCCTTCCCTTTGTCAATTCTTAACTGCCGTAGTTCATCCCCTTTTGTTCCTTTTTGATACATATTCAGCAATAACATCAACACATTTTTGAGTACCGATAGAGCTGTCGATACAAAGTTCATATTGATGCGGATCGCCCCATTTTTCCCGGATATATTTCTGTAATAGGTTGCCCGTGCCATGTCGGAGCGTTCAATATTCTTTTTTCCCTCGTCCCATGTATCACCGTACATTTCCATAACTTTTTTCGTGCGGTAATCTTTTGGAGCATAAATAAAAATTCTTACTAAATTTTTTTTGTGACGTAACACATAATCTGCCGAACGTCCCACAAGAACGCATGAACCTGCTTCTGCAATCATTTTTATAACTTTATCCTGTGCTATAATGGCCTGCTGCACTACATTAGTGCTTAAATACAATTCCTTCATTACTGCATTCTCATCAGAATTAATATTGGAAATGAACTCACTTGCAAGCCCGCTTTCTTTTGCGGCAATCGCAGTCATTTCCTTATAATAGCAAGGAATATTCAATTTTTCAGCCACTGCCTGCCCGATTTGTTTTCCTGCTGTTCCATGTTCACGGGCAATCGTGATAATAACGCCGGGAGTGGAAGCCTGTATTGTCTGTCTGCCTGTTTCCGGCTGTGACTTCTGTTTCTCTTGTTCCAGGGTTTTCCATAACTTTATCATAACAATGCCTGTAATGGAGACAGCAATGACATCAGCAATGGGGGCAGCCCAGAAAATACCTGTAACACCGCCGAAAACCGGAACAATGAGTGAAAAGACAATAAGCAGTACATCTCTTAAAACAGATAAAGGCGCCGCTGCTTTTGCGTGTCCTATAGATTGGAGGAAAATAGCACAAACCTTTTGCACACATGTAAAAATAATCAGGGAAAGGTAAATACGCAAACACAAAACGGCGAATTGTGTATAAAGCTCTCCGTCCGCGCCGAACATCTGAATGAATAGCAGCGGAAATGCTTCAAACAGGATGGTACATATGGCACAGACAATGAACGTCCATTTCATTATAAGCTTTAACAGCTCCTGTACCCTGTCAAACTGCCTTGCGCCATAGTTATACCCTACGATTGGCTGCGCTCCGGCCGCAATGCCAATGGCAATATTTAAGACAATCTGAAATAATTTCATAATAACAACAAATGCTGCCAAGGGAATGTCCGCGCCATAAACCGAGGCGGCACCGTATTTTACAAGCAGTATATTGTTTATGACAGTAATAATTACGATAGACAGCTGTGTCAGGAAGCTGGAAGTGCCCAAAGCCATAACACGCTTCAAAATTCCTGTATTGGGGCGAAAACTTTTCAGGGAAATTTTAAAGGTCCTGCTTCTTGTCAAATATAAAACACAGATCAGAAAGCTGACAAACTGCCCTAATATGGTTGCATATGCGGCTCCCTTAATTCCCAGCCCTAAAACAAAGATTGCCACCGGGTCACCTATGATGTTAATAACTGCACCGACTAACATAGCACACATGGCATAACGGGGACTTCCGTCCGCACGGATGATGGACGCAAGCGTATTCTGTACTAAAGCGAAGGGCATCATGGCATAAATAATAAACCCGTAGTCATGTGCCAGTGATAAGTTTGCGTCTGTGGCACCGATTAACCGCAACAGCCGGTCGCCCCCAAAATAACTGACCAAGATAATGACCGCGCCGCAGAGAAAAGAACCCAATATGCTGTTCCCCACACTGGTATGAATATCCTGTGTTTCATTTTTTCCTAAAGAAACACTCAGCTCAGCAGCAGCGCCGTCACCAAAAAACAACGACACGCCCCAGCCAACCACCGTAATCGGAAAAATAACTCCTGTTGCGGCATTTCCTAAGTACCCAACTCCGTTCCCTACGAAAATCTGGTCTACAATATTGTAGAGACAGGAAATAATCAGCGAGAAGATACAGGGTATCGCAAATTGCTTCAGTAATACACCGACTTTCTCTGTGCCTAAATAATTGTTTTGTTTCATAAATACCTCCTGTTTTTCTACAGACAAAAACAGCACATGCCTCTGCATGTGCCACACAAATTAAACACGCGCCACATGCGGAATCTTTCTGTACCGTAATCAGATTTACGTGCAAAGCACCACATGTGTCGTTGAATGACTGTATTCATTTTTTAACCTTGATGAGCATATCAAAATCAGTTTTCAAAAGTCAGAAAAGCTGAAATTGCGCTTAATAGCTGCAGGTTGTATCCATATTATAGATAAAAACAAATTGCTTTTCAAAGGGTTTTTTAACCAAAAAGTAAAAAAAAGGTGAACAATTATTTATCATTTTTTTAAGTAATATTGAAATGTATGTACTTTTTATTGCTTCTATTTCAGACAACATTTCCTATAACCAGTGGAGGCATTTGTCAGCAGGTACTTTTTCTGCTACAATAAGGGCAATAGATTGAAATTTGAAACGGAGGCCCAAATATGGAAACAGCGGATGCTAAAAAAATGCGGAATATTACAAAATTAAAGCATGCGCAAAAAGTTTGGCGTTTTTGTGCAATTATCTGGCCGTTATTGTGCGTCTTTTTCTCAGGAGTCGTCCTGTGTGATTCTGCACGAAATGTAGATGAACGAATTGCTGATGCCTTCTTTATAATTATTCCCCTGATTTTTTTTACAATCGGAATGTCTGTCCGTCATCGTCTTATGAAGGAACAAGCATATGCCACCGCTTTTGCAAATGCTGTCGTTGTTTCCAATGAATTAATAATACGGTCAGGAAAACGCATTTTTTTCCCGGAATTTGAGTTTCAGGCCAATGAAACGATTTACAGAGTCAGACATCCTATAGGATGCAGCTACCGCATTGTGAGTGAAGGAAAAAGCGTAGACCTGTACTATAACCCAAACCACCCAGAACAATTTTATGTTCCAGTCATGCAAAAACATGATAACCGTGTGTCCCTGCTTTTATGCGGAATAGGCGTTGTATATCCAATTATCGGACTGACTGCACCACTGATACGAGCAGCTCTTTTAGTGTTGAACGGTTAAAAATTGACTGAAAATCATTATTTACATCATGTTTAAGTTTTATTTTCCACTTTTTCTTAACCGAGCGCCTGTACTTAAGAATCCCAGCTCTTTGCCCACAAGAACCACCGACACCAGAAACGCAGTCAGATCCGCAATCGGACCGGCAAGCAGGACACCCAAAATGCCAAACCACAGAGGCAGAATCAGAATCAGCGGAATCAGAAAAAACACCTGCCTTGTCATGGAAAGCACCAGTCCCTTCAAGGGTCTCCCAATAGAAGAAAAGAAACTGGAGGAAATCACCTGAACGCCGTTTATGATAACCATAAACAAAAAGATCCGCATAAACAGAACCGCAAAAGAAAAATAAAGCGGCTCCCCGTCCCCAAAGATCCTTACAATCTGACGGGGAAAAAGCTGAAACAACATAAAGCCTGCGGCGGAAACCACGAGATTCCAGCGGATGGTCAGAAGATATGCCCCTTTTACCCGGTCATATTTCCCTGCCCCGAAATTGTATCCCACAATAGGCTGCATTCCCTGGGAAAGTCCCACGATCACCGATAGCAGAATCGCATTTGTTTTCATTACAATCCCACAAGCCGCCAATGGAATTTCACTTCCATACTCCGACGCGGCACCATAGCAGGTAAGGGAATTATTTAAAACAACCTGCACAAGCGTAATTGCGATCTGATTCAGGCTGCTGCTGATACCAATATACATGGTCCCAAGGCTTTCCTTAAGATTGGGGCGGAAACATTTTCTCTCCAGTCGGATATGTCCGAACCTCCACAAATACCTAAAGGCCATGGCAAAGGAAAGCATCTGCCCAAAAACCGTTGCAAGGGCGGCTCCTGTAATCCCCCAGTGAAATCCAAATATAAAAACCGGGTCCAGAATAGTATTGACAATGGCTCCTGCCACCATGCACAGCATGGAATACTTCGGCTTTCCGTCCGCCCGTATCAGACTGCTCACCCCATTGGTAAAAATCAAAAGCGGCATTCCAAGCAGGATTATCCCTGCGTACCGTTCCGCATAGGGCAAAACCTCCTTCGTTGCTCCGAACAGCTTCAAAAGCGGCGTCAGAAAAAGCTCTCCCGCGGCCATATAGAGCATGCCTGCCAGAACCATAAGGGAAATTCCATTTCCCACAATCATTGCCCCTCGTTCCCTCTCCCCCTTTCCCAGAAAGACAGAAAAACGAGAGGCGCTCCCAATGCCAATTAAAAGAGCAATGGCCAGACAGATGGTGGAAAAGGGATAGGACACGTTCGTGGCCGCATTTCCCAGATATCCTACCCCCTGACCGATAAAAATCTGATCTACAATGTTATAAAGAGAGCCTACTAAGGTTGCCGTAATACTTGGAACCGCAAAGCTTTTGAGCAGTGTTGAGATTTTTTCACTTCCCAATGGATTTTGATCCATCCGGCCTCACTCCTTCTATAAACATTCTCCGTTTGTGGCAATCACCTGCTTATACCATTCAAAGGAGTCCTTTTTGCTTCTCTTTAGGGTTCCCGTACCGTCATTTTCCTTATCCACATAGATAAAGCCATAGCGCTTCTTCATTTCGCCGGTACTTGCACTGACCAAATCGATACAGCCCCATACCGTGTATCCCAAAAGCTCCACTCCGTCCAGATTTACCGCGTCCTTCATAGCCCTGATGTGCTCACGCAGATATTCAATCCGGTAGGTATCGTGAATCCTTCCGTCCTCGTCCGGCGTATCCACCGCGCCAAGTCCGTTTTCTACAATAAATAACGGCTTCTGATAGCGGTCGTAGAGGGCATTCATAGTAATCCGAAGCCCAAGAGGATCAATCTGCCAGCCCCACTCGCTGACCTCCAGATATGGATTGCGCAATGAGGACATCACATTGCCTGTGGTTCTTTTCTTGCTTACCTCAGGGTCCGCACTGGTGAGCCTGGAGGAATAGTAGGAAAAGGAGATAAAATCTACCGTATTCTCCTCTTGACTGCACATCCACAAAGAAATAATTTCCCTGGTCGCGCTCCATGGCGGCCCACACATCCCCGGGATTGCAGGTATAGGGATAGAAGCTGCCTGCCGCCAGCATACCCCAAAATGGGCTGGAAGGTTCCGGAGAGCAGATCCAGAAGCCTCGCTCCCAGGCTCATCTCTTTCGCCTCGCCTTCCTCTGTCTCTGCTCCCGACAGGTGGGCTTTTTCACACACCGCATCATAAACCTCGCCTACCTGGTTTCCGATCACTACCTGATACTGTCCGCCGGACTGAATAACCGTCACAACGCCGTCCGTAGACTTCAGCACATCCGTATTTGCCTTTCCCTCGTCACGAAGCTGAAACCTCAGCCGGGTGATACAGTGGGGCAGACTTATAATATTGTCCCTTCCGCCTACGTTCTGGATAATAATTCTCGCCAATCCATCATACTTACTGGCCATATTACCGCATCCTCCTTTTTTATTTTCTCTTGTCGTTTTGTGCCCTTCCCCGGCACCTCGTTATCTAGCCTATCACCTTTCTGCCTGCCTTTCCAATGAAAAAAAGTTGTGTTATAATTACTTTAAGTTGTCTTCTGTAAAGAAGAGAATGCGCATCCTATCCACGGGGGTATGGAAAAAGGGGGAAATAATGAAAATACGACAGATCGAATACTTTCTTGAGGTAGAAAAGACCTTGAACATTACGAAAGCGGCTCAGAATATGTATGTCACCCAGACAGCCATCACAAAGCAGCTTCAGCTTTTGGAGGAGGAACTGGGCTTTGCTCTTTTTTCCCGGGAAAATAAAAGGATGCGTCTTACGGAAGGCGGTATTTTCTTTAAGGAGGAAGCCCTTCGTCTGATGCATCAGTACCATCTGACCCGTCAGAATGTAGCCGCATACCGTTATGGAGAGGCCGGCTGTATAAATATCGGTTTTTTAAAAACCTTGATACCGAGCTGCTTCTGTCCTGCCTGTCCCCTTTCCGTGCCAGACATCCGGAAATCGAGGTCAACCTTTACGGACATTCCAACCAGACGCTCCATCAGCGGATTCAAAACGGCTCCCTCGATATCGGTTTTGGCTTTGCCATGCATAACAGCAGGTTTCATTACCATTCTCTGAAATCCTATCCTCTGGTTGTGCTTACCTCAAAGGAAAATCCTCTGGCCCAAAAACATGAGATCCCGGAGGGAGAGCTTAGAGATGTGCTCTTTGATGTCCGAAATTACCCGGAGGAGCATATTATGGATTTTGAAGGACTGCTGGTAAAAATTGCCTGCGGCTATGGCTCTGCCATTGTACACCAGTTTGCGGAAGGGAACCGCTTTCCGGAATATGTAGTCTCCATTCCTCTCTCGCCCCCTCAGGAAAAAGCAATCTGCCTTATTTACGACGATCACTACTGCCGGACCCGGGAATTATTTTTGAAGGCCTGCCATTTTAAAGCACTCCCCTAGGGAACGTAAATATGTTATCTCAGTCAACCTTACATAAAGAATGACATGAAAAAAGCAGTGCATTGGCGGTCGATTACTCCGGCGAGACGGCGTGACCCATTATCAGTAGCGACTACCGAAAATACGAACTTGGTTCCCAAAAGGGCGCACACCGCACTTGTGGACGATTAGAAGGCGTTTTCCGGGGCAGACAATATGAACTCCTTACCCTGCCTTGAAACAGAGGCCAGAGCATAGCAGAAAGCCCCTAATCATGCGGGGTTGGGGGCTGCTCCAAAACTCTAAATGTCCGCATGAGTGCCTCTGGCGAAACGGTACGCCCCTTTTCGGTAGCCGTTGCCGTAAATACAAATCTGGATATCAGACTTGATGGAGGTAACACTATGAACAAACGGAAAGAGCGTATCCATGACGAGCAAACCGGCCTTGATTATGTCCTTGCCGGGGACTACTACATTCCGACCATCGAACTGCCGGAGGACGATGACCGCCCTATCGGGAAGTGGGGACGGATGCACAGGCTGTATCTGGATGAAACGAACCCGTTTCTGCTGAACCACCTGACCTTGACGGGCAAGCTGCACACCTATCTCGCCGACATCAACGAACAGGCGCAGGACCGCTATCGGCTCATTGTCCGGCAAATGGCGGAGACTGAGGGCGTAACCGAGAAATTGAAACGGCAATCACAATGGGAGTGGGTCAAGAGCATGAACAGCATTGCCGACCGCGCTGAGGAAATCATCAGAGATGAGATGTATAACGCTTAGGAGGGGCAAACCCCTTGCAAATGCGGCGGTGAAAACCAGCGAAAAGTGAAGAAAGGCTTACTATATTAGAGAATCAACTTTTGAGTGTTTATACGTTACAAGAGTCACTTGCTATAAGTTTTTCCAGAAACAGACATATCCCATATTGCCACAAAAACGGAAAGTAGCTTTTACGGCTACCTTCCGTTTCTTGTTATGCGTGTGCCGATTTTTCTTGTTTGGACTGTACACTATAATGCCCGGCATTCTGTGCTACATACAAGGCGAGACAAATCACAGTCAACACAGTTTCCACTACTGGCTGGGCCATTATCACGCCATCCAACTGCCGCCAGCGGTTTAGGAGAATGACTGCCGGGATGAACAGAACGGCATTGCGGAGAATTGTAATCAGCAGAGATTGAACAGCTTTCCCCAGTGCTTGGAAGTAACTGGTCACCATATTGATAACACCCAGCATAGGAGCAGATAAACACAATATTTTGAGGAAATATCCGGCCTGCTGAATTAGGCTTTCCTCGTGCAAAAATGCGGCGGCAAATTGGTTTCCCCCAAATAGGAACAGAGCAACAAACAAAGCACCCAGCAAAACGCCGTACAGAATGGAACAGCGCATGGCACTGGACATACGGCGCTTTTCTTCCGCACCGTAATAGAACCCAATCAAGGGTGCAACACCCTGCGACAGTCCCACCGACAGCATAATCGGCACCATGTCAATCTTATAGGCAATGCCATAGGCGGCCACAGCGTTAGAGCCGTAGATTGCGATATAGTTGTTCAACACCATATTGGATACGCTCATGAGGACGGTAATCAATGCACCGGGAACACCAATGCTGATAATGTCCCACACCATTGTCCGGCTTGCGTGGAAGTGTTTGGGAGACACGACAAACAACTCATTCCCCCTGCGCTCCTCCCGGAGCATACAGACCAGAAAATATACAGTGGAGCAGGCAAAGCCCAGCGAGGTGGCCAGGGCTGCGCCCGCTGTCCCCCATTGGAACGGGATGATAAAAATATAGTCCAGCACAATGTTAATGACATTGCCTAACATGAGGCCGATGGTGCTTTCTTTGATTTTTCCGGCAGAGCGGAACAGGTTGACAAACCCGTTGGATAGCATGATGAATGGTGCGCCCAGAAAGATATACCACAAGTAGTCGCAAGTATATCTGAAGTTTCCTGTATCTGCGCCAGCAATCTGGGCAACCGAAGATAAAAAGAATAGGCCAGAAATCAGTGTGATAATTCCTGCCCCGCCCATAGCATAACCGCAGAAATTCAACGTGGTTCCGGCATCCGTGTTCTTTCCCTCGCCCATGAGCCTTGCGATCACACTGCTGCCACCTGCGCCAAAAATGGCGGCAATGGACATGATAATGAGCAGGACGGGCGTACACAATGTCACTGCCGCAATCATGTCAGGATTTTCCGTCATAGAAACAAAAAAGGTGTCCGCCAGATTATAGATCAGGGTGGTCAACTGACCCAGCATGGCGGGCAAGCCCACCCGGAAAATAGCTTTTGGAATGTTCTGTTCTTCAAAAACTGATGTCATGATGAATACCTCCTATTGAAAACAAGACAATTATACAGTATAATGAAATCAAAAAACCAGACATATGTCTTGTTAGGGGGTTCCAATGAAAAAAATTTTTGATCCCGATACCATTAAGGCTTATCTTGCTAAAAGCCGCTACCGCTCTGTTCTGGAAGATTTGCAGATAGATTTATTCCTGATGCAATACGAAAAAGGGGAATTGGTGACTGCGCCATTTCAAGAGGAAATGCTGTTTCAAATTGTTGTTCAAGGCTCTTTGAACATCTATTTTATTCGGAACGATGGAGCAAAATATTCACTTTCCAGCGGGGAAATAGATTACATTCTTGGAGATACAGAGGTTTTCTATCCACAAAGCGACAGCGTATATACTGAGGCGGAGGAACCGCTGATCTGTCTTGCCTTTTCCATTAATCGGCACCGGAATATACTGTTGGATAGCCCAGGATTCCTGCGTATGGTAGGGGAAAGTTTGACCTTCAAAATTCGGGCCATCGCCGCTATGGACGCTGCACCGTCCTCGCTGAAGGAACGGGTGCTTTCTTACATGAAGTACAAATGTGAGGACGGAGTTTTGAGAGGTTTGGAGCAGGAAGCCTTTCATCTTCATTGCAGTTCCCGCCAACTTCAACGGATTTTGAACCAGTGTGAGCATGGCGGTTTTGTAAAAAAGATTGGAAAAGGCGCATACAAACTTGCGGTGTTGTAGAATGTCCAGCGTTCGGTTTCCGAACGCGCAGCCAGCCCCGGCAAGGGGCTGTTCACGGGGTTTGGGGTACGGCCCCAACGAGTAAAAACGAATTTCCGGCGGCAACGCCGGAAGTCCGTTTTTAGTATTTGTGGGAACAAATACACTGCTCGCGCAGTAGCGCACCTGGAGCTTTGCGGCACTCCCTTTGCCTACCGCCCGTTGTTGACTTTTCGTTTTCGGCTACGCTCCGGGGACTTCGGTTCCGATGGGGGAACAGGGCCGATCTCACCATCTCCGCCCTCGCCACAAACCCCATTTTGCAAATCCTCCATGAACGCCGGGAACTTACTTTTCCAAAGTTCGTATTCTTCATCAGTCAATTCTCCGGCATCGTGCAGGACGCAGACTTTCAAAAAACTGCGGACCCGCTGTTGCAGCATGGCGCCGATTCCCGCAAGAGCGATGTCTGGGTTTTTGCGAAAATCCTCCAAGGCCACGCTGTCACGAAAAGCGAAATGGATGTGACCATCAACCTCGACCGGGTGCAGAGCGTAGATTTCCTCCAGCTTGAACAATGCCTGAACCGCACCGTCCAGTTCTGTCAAGTTCACATCGGCTATGGCGTAGTAGCTGACCCGAAGCTGCTGGGAAATATTTTTGAGCGTGAAAAAATCCGGCACCCGATTTCCAAGTTCATAGTTTCGGATAGCGGACTCGCTGACCTCGCACAGGTCGGCGAGTCCCTTTTGCGTCAGCCCCGCCCGCTGTCTATAAAATCTGATTTTCTCCCCTAATGTCGCATCGACCGGCAATCCCATCGTGACTCCTCCCCTTGATAGCAGTATAGCCGTCCTGCCACCCATTATAACACAGCCCGTTCAAAAATGAAATATATTTTTGGAAATCTCTTGACAGCACATTTATGAACGAATATAATAATGGTAGCAGTTCGATATTGAACTGCCCTTGTTCCAGGACATACCACATAATCAAAGATGGCTTACATGCCAAATCAGCGGCCAGCCCGGACAGGAAGGAGGTCAACCGGGCCGCACTGCCGCTTCAACCACTGTCTCCGGCCGGCGTTATGGTATTCGCCACCGGATGCCGTGAAAGGAAATGTGAATGACGGAACAAAAGCATAAAACCCATGATGACTGTGCGGCTTGTGTAGGTAATGTAGGTAATGACGGTATTTTGAATACTGGGGTCGGTCGTAAAAATACCTACATTACCTACACTATCGCCACTGATGATGAAGAAAAGACGGTCACGCCCCTGAACGATTTTCTTGAAATCGAAATCGGCGGCGTGACCTACCGGGTCAAGAGCGTGTTTGCCAACAAGGGACAGATGGGCGACCTTCTCGACCTGGCGGCGATGGAGAAAATCAATCGGATCGCGTAATGGCCTTGACGGAGCATGAGCAGGGGCGCTACAATGGCAGTAGGTAATTCGACTGCCATTGGCGCTGCTCTTTGGGAGGTAAAATCAAGGATGCAGGAAGTCAACAATGTGGGTATCTACTGCCGCCTCAGCCGTGATGACGAGAGGGCCGGCGAGTCAGTGTCCATCGAAAATCAAAAGGAATTATTGAGCAGGCACGCCCGTGAACAGGGCTGGATCATTATCGACTACTATGTTGATGATGGGGTCTCAGGGACGACTTTCGACCGTCCTGGGTTCAACCGGCTGGTGCAGGACGCCAGGGACGGAAAAATCAATATCGCCTTATGCAAGGACCTCAGTCGCCTTGGAAGGGATTATCTGGAAGCGGGCAAATATACGAGCATCGTGTTTCCGTCTCTCGGCTGCCGGTTCGTTGCCCTCAACGATGGCGTGGACACGACAAGGCAGAATGACGAGATGGTCATGATTCTCAAAAATGTCATGAACGACCTGTATGCCCGCGATACAAGTTCCAAAATCAAAGCGGTCAAACGCTCCTCGTTCAAGGCTGGAAAGTATGTCGGTTGTTACGCTCCTATCGGTTATCAGAAAAGCCCGGAGGACAAGCATATCCTTGTTCCTGACCCGGCAACAGCGTCCCTTGTCCGGCGTATCTTCGACCTCCGGTGTCAGGGGTTCAGCTACCGCAAAATCGCCACGACCTTGAACACGGAGGGCGTACCGACGCCCAGCAGCTACTACTATCTGCGTCAGGGCAAGCCCAACATCCGCAAGGAGGGTGGCTATTGGCAGGGGCAGACTGTGAAGGCGATTTTGGAAAATGAGGTCTACATCGGCCACATGGTGCAGAACAAAACGGGGATGGTATCCTACAAAATTCACAAGCAGGTGGATAAGCCGGAGGCCGAATGGATACGGGTGGAGGGTACGCATGAGCCGCTGGTCTCGATGGAGGTCTGGGAACTGGTGCAGACGCTTGAACGGAAGAACGTCCGGCATCGGTCACAGGCAAACGGGGAGACTGCACTGTTCGCCGGTCTGCTCCAATGTATGGACTGCGGCTCGCTGATGCGCTTCTACCATGACGGGCGCAAGCGCAAGGACGGTTCTCCCTCCGCCTACCGCAGCTACGCTTGCAGTCGCTATGCCACCGGGGGAAAGTCTGTCTGCACCGCGCACATCATGAATGAGCGTGTCCTGATTGAGGTCGTATTGGCCGACATCCGCACGAAAGCGGAACGGGCAAGGAACGACCCCACCGCCCTGATTGACCAAATCCAGACCCGGCGCAGAGCGGCCAGTGCCGAGCAGATGAAGCAGACCAGGCTGACTCTGACCGCCATTGAGAAGCGGCTTGCGGAACTGGGAAAGCTGGTACAGGCCATCTACGAGGACAAGGTGATGGGGCGCATCCCGGAGGCCGTCTGTATCCAGCTTATGAACCAGTACGAGGCTGAACGCGCCGAGAAGTTGGAGCAAAAGGGGCGTTTGTCGGGCGAACTGGAGGCGTACCAGCAGGAGACGGATGATGTCCAGCAGTGGATGTAACTTATTCAGGAGTACGCCAAATTGGAGCAGCTTGACCGCCCCACACTCCTGCGGCTTGTCAAGAAGATTGAGGTCGGGGAAAAGAAAGTCGAGGACGGACGCACGTTTAGGGACATCAAAATCCACTACAATTTTGTCGGGTATATCGAAGCCTGACAAGAAGAAGCCCCGGCATCGAGCCGGGGTACATACCAAACACTACCGTTTCGCCGGTGCCGATTACACATCGTTCTTTATGTAAGGCTTTCGTCCATAACATGCCTAAGCGCGTGAAAACTTATAATATGATTTCAGGCAGAACACCGAAATGCTCTGCCTGTCATACCAATCAACGACTTAAATATTTTTGTGATTCTTCTTTCGTCAGTAGAAACTTCTCCTGTAACTTTTGTAATATCGTACTGTCAGGTATATTCAAATCTCTTAAAGCTGATATCATACCAAAAATTCCCTCTTCTCTACCTTTCTCTATATTCTCCTGGTCTCTCATCAACAATGTCATATATTCACGCCTCCATTCTCTGTTCTTCTTGGCTTCTTTCACAGCTTCTTCCAATTTCTCTACATAAGAATTCTTGGGTTTCTGCCCTGCTACATAATCCAGAAATGCTTTTAACTCACTGCCCACATCATCCATGGTTCCATCTGCGTTCAGAAATATCTTTACTGTCTCATCTCCCATGGAAATGCTATTATCCTCTTTGCACATATTTTCAAAGGTATAGATATGCCGCCCCTTCTTATACAAGTCAAACGGACAGATAAATATGATATAACTCCGGTTCAGTCTCTTATAATGCTGTCCCTTATCAATAAGTTGCAAATCAATCATCCCTTGATAATATCGGCTTCTTTTTGGCAGTTCCTTCGTATTACTGACCTGCATTTCTATATCATAAACAACTTCTTTATTGTCCTTTACATACACGTCCAGTCTGACACTGCGGGCATCCATATCTACATTGATACTTTTCTGCAGTTCCGGATACTCAATACGGTCAATCTCGAAGTCCGGGAGAATCCTCTGAAGCAATTTTTTACATAATTCCGGATTCTGCATGACCTTTCTAAACAGGAAATCATTGGATATACTTAATTCTTCCCATTTTAGCTGCCTTGCTTCTATGTTTTCCATTTATCTACCTGCTTTCTTCCAAACATAAATAGTGCCGGAAAACTTTGTAACCTTCTGTTTCTATTATACACAGCCTTCCGGTAAATTACAATAAGCGGTGAACCTGTCTCCTGAAATTTTTCTTTCCTAATCTTTCAAAATAATCAATTTATTCTGATAACACTCTACAGAGACACTACAGCCAGCTTCAAATTCCTACTGTTCTCCCCAATTCCCCAAACATAAAAAAAGACGGCGCACCGTCTGGTGGTGTGCCGTCATTATTCTGCAAGAACCAAATCAGTTCATCCGATAGTTCCAGTTTGATGGGATCTTTTTTCTAAAACAATGGTTTCATATGGCTTTAAAATAATGCTGCCAGTGTTTATATTGCTTTCTTCATAATTGCCAAGTATTTTTTTACAGCCTTTCCATGTCGGTTCTGCCAGAATTTCTGCTTCTACAGATACCAGATTATTCAGGACGACCAGCTCTTCATTTCCATAGGTTCTTTTATACGCCAGAACATTCGGATTATCCTGTTCCAAAAACATAATAGTTCCCTTTGAAACTGTGTCCCGGCTCTTTCGCAGGGCAATCAGCTCCTTATAAAAAGCACGCACAGAATCCTTCGCCTGCATCTGGGAATCTGCATTGATAGTCTTATAATTTTCCCCCGTTCCAATCCAGGGCTGCCCTTCTGTAAATCCTGCATTGGCTTCTCCTGACCACTGCATTGGCGACCTTCCGTTATCCCTCGATCTGGCCGCTAAAATTTCCAGCGCTTCTTTGGCAGACTTTCCTTTTTCCAGAAGAATCTCATAATAATTTAAACTCTCAACATCACGGTACTGGCTGATTTCCCGGTAATGGGGATTTGTCATCCCAATCTCTTCCCCCTGAAAAATATAAGGCGTTCCACGCATCAGGTGGATAAGGGAGGCAAGCATTTTAGCGGACTGTTCCCAATACCTGCCCTCATCCCCCAGCCGGGATACAATGCGCGGCTGGTCATGGTTGCACCAAAACAGCGCATTCCACCCATTTCCCTCCTGCATTCCCATCTGCCATGTTTCAAACAGCTTTTTCAACGCAATTCTATCCGGCTCCATCAGCTCCCACTTATCCCCGTCTTTATAATCAATTTTCAGATGATGGAAATTAAAGCACATGGACAGTTCCTTTTCATCCGGATTTGAATAACGCATGCAGTCTTTAAGTGATGTAGAGGACATTTCCCCCACAGTCACCATTTTCTCAATCCCTGTATCATGTACCAGTTCTTTCAAATATTCATGAACGTGGGGACCGTCTGTGTAAAATTTTCTTCCATCTCCCTCCATGTCATCTTCAAAAACCTGCGGTTTAGAGATCAGGTTTACTACATCAAACCGGAACCCCTTTACTCCTTTTCCCTTCCAGAAACGGATTACTTGTTTTAGTTCTTCGCGGACATGAGGATTATCCCAGTTCAGATCTGCCTGCGTCACGTCAAAAAGATGAAGGTACCATTTTCCAAGGGACGGAACATATTCCCATGCCGGTCCGCCAAATTTTGACTTCCAGTTTGTGGGAATGTTATCCGGAGTCCCCTCCCTGAAAATATAATAGTCCTGATAATATTCATCTCCGGCAAGTGCCTTCCGGAACCATTCATGACTTGTGGAAGTATGATTAAATACCATATCCAGCATTAATCCGATACCGCGGTCATTGCATTGCTCAATCAGCTCCTCCATATCTTCCATTGTGCCAAACATCGGTTCAATACTGTAATAATCCGACACATCGTATCCATTATCATTCTGCGGAGAATTGAATACCGGGGTTATCCATAAATAATCCACCCCCAGTTCTTCCAGATACCCGAGTCTTTTTATGATGCCCTGCAAATCCCCCAGGCCATCCCCATTGGAATCCTGAAAAGATTTCGGATATATCTGGTAAACTACCTTTTCACTAAAATCTGCCATACTGCCTCTCCTTTACTCAAATGTTGCCACTGTCGTTTTACCTGCGCTTACATCCATGCCGGTCCTAAACTGAATATTTCCGGCATTACCTTCTTCCGTAATCACACAGACCACCACATCCGGGTGTCCGGCTGCTTTTATTTTAGCCTTATTAAACTGAATCAGCGGTTCCCCGGCTTTTACTGTCTGATCCTGCGAAACAAGATAGCGGAAACCGTCTCCTTTCATTTCAACTGTGTCAATTCCGATATGAAGCAGAATTTCCATACCATTTGCCAGCTGCAGTCCGCATGCATGGCATGAGTCCTCCATCATAACTGTAACTTTTGCATCCGCCGGGGAATATAAAGTTTCATTATCCGGTATAATGGCAAAGCCGTTCCCCATGATCCCTTCTGAAAATACTCCGTCATTTACTTCTTTCAGCGTGACTGCCTTTCCGGACAAAAACGCCTTCAGCTCTCCTGTTTGTGAATTTACTGATTCTTCCTCTCCCATATACGCGGCATCAGAATTTTCCTTAGACCGGACAGAGGCCATTTTTTTCTTTCCAACGATGATAGTAAGTGCAAGCGGAACCGCTACCGCTATTGCCATACAGACCGCAAAACTCAGCATGCTTACCGGCTGGATGGAAAGGATTCCCGGAAGGCCTCCTACGCCGATAGCATTCGCCGTCGTTCCGGTAGCAACACAGACAATGGCTGCAATCGCGGAACCTATCATTCCGCACACAAAGGGATAACCATGTTTTAAGTTTACACCAAAAATTGCCGGTTCCGTAACTCCAAGATAGCAGGAAACACCAGCCGGAACGTTTACTTCCTGTGCATCGGCATCTTTCCTCTGCAAAACAATCATGCCCATAACCGCAGAGCCCTGCGCAATATTTGATAATGCAATCATTGGCCAGAGCATAGTGCCGCCGTAATCCGCAATCAACTGTAAATCAATCGCATTGGACATATGGTGAAGACCGGTAATTACTAACGGAGCATACGCCAAACCGAATATTCCTCCAAATACCACCTTCATCGGTCCTGTAATCCCTGCATACACCACAGATGAAATGACGGAGCCAACTTTCCAGCCAATCGGTCCCAGTACGAAATGGGAAGCCATTACTGCCAGTACAAGGCTGCAAAAAGGTACAACAATCATAGAAACTACCTGCGGGGTTATTTTGCGGAAAAATTTTTCCAGATAAACGAGAGTAAAAGCTGCAAGTATTGCCGGAATCACCTGCGCCTGATACCCAATCATATTTACTTTGATAAACCCGAAGTCCCATTTGGGTATATCTGCCGCTGCCGTGCCTGCCACCGAATAAGCATTCAAAAGCTGCCCGGATACCAGTGTCAATCCAAGGACGATTCCAAGCATCTGCGTCGTCCCCATTTTTTTAGTTACGGACCAGCAAATGCCTACCGGAAGCATGTGGAATACTGCCTCTCCGATCAGCCAGAGGAAACTGTCAAGTCCGCTCCAGAACTGGCTGATATCACAAAGAGTTTTTGTTCCATTTTCAAAAAGATACAGACTGTCGATACAGTTACGGAACCCTAAAATCAGACCTCCGGTGATGATTGCAGGAATCAGCGGCGCAAAAATTTCTGCCAGCGCAGTTACAATCCTCTGCAGCACATTCTGGTTCTTTTTTGCGGCCTGTTTTACTGCATCCTTAGAAACACCTTCGATTCCCGCCACGGCTACAAAATCGTTGTAAAAATCAGCAACTGTGTTGCCAATAATGACCTGAAACTGACCGGACTGGGTAAAACTTCCTTTTACCACCTTCATTGCCTCGATTGCCTTCACGTCTGCTATGGAAGGATCAGCTAAAACAAAACGCATCCTGGTAACACAATGCGAGACTGCTGCTATGTTTTCCCTGCCCCCGACCAGATGAAGCAGCTCTTTTGCATCTTCTACATACTTACCCATGTTTTTACCTCCATTTAATTTGTACTTGTTTAAACATGTTTGATATTATATATAACATACTTGTTTAAACATGTCAAGCAGAAAATAAAAATTTGTTTAAACATGTTTTTGTCTTATATTGACTTTCCCTGTCTTTGTTCTATAATATAATCTGATAATATTTTTTGGAAATGAAGGAAAAAACATGCCAAAAAGCAAATATGACATCATTTATAAGGATTTAAAAAGAAAAATAGAAACAGACGAATTTGCGTATCAGGAATTACTGCCATCAGAAAATCTCCTGATACAGATCTATGATTGTTCCAGAAATACAGTCCGCCGTGCAATCGGCCGCCTTGTTGTGGATGGCTATGTACAGTCCATACAGGGCAAAGGGGTACGGAACATATACCGCCCCATCGGGCAGACTGCGTTTACTCTGGGAGAAATTGAAAGCTTTCGGGAATCTGCACTTAGAAATGGCCAGATTCCGAAAACAAAAGTATTACTATTTGCGGAAATTTCTGTGGATGAAAAGCTTTCCGGCCGCTGTGGATTTCCGGCCGGTTCAGAAATATATTATATCCAGCGCCTCCATTATCTGGACGGAATACCGCTTATTATTAACCATAACTATTTTTTAAAAGAATTTACACCCGGATTAACAAAAGAAATCGCTGAAGAGTCCATCTACAAGTATCTGGAACAAACGCTTCATATGACTATCGTAAACAGCCGCCGGGTTATGACAGTTGAAAAAATAACAGAAATTGATGAAAAATACCTGAAATTAAATGTAGAAGACTATAACTGTATGGCTGTCATAAGCAGCTTTACCTATAATAGCCAGGGGATTATGTTTGAATATACTCAATCCAGGCACCGCCCGGATTATTTCAGGTTTCATGACAATGCTGTACGAACCCCGCATATATAACCATTCATAAAGAACGTATAACAATATTTGCAGGCATGGGTACACCCCACATATGGATTTACAGAATATTCACAAACAGGCAGATTGGACTTCGTGAGGACATTTTTCACTTCCACTGTTGGAATTTTAAGAGTATCCATATTTATTTCCTCCCTGAATCTCAGATGCAGCAGAGCTGTTTGTCTTTTTCTTTTCCAAAAAACTTTTCTGCGCTCCCTGTACAATAATATCCTCCGGCTTTACTGCCCCAAGCAGCAGGGGAGAGGTCTTGTGATGGTATTTATAGTTTTCAAATGCTTTCTGCGGATTCTTGTTGGCATAGCAGTATTTACAGCCGTTCATACAAGTATCATAAGCCCCTATGTCCCTGCTTTCGATACAGTGACAGCCCTTTCTGGTGCCTTTATGCTTCAGCTCCCTGAATAGGACACCGTTGGCCTTTCCCAAAATATCAAGAGTCATGCAGCCGGAAGAATGGATATGATAGCGTGAAAAATCACCGTTTGTCCCGCAGGTCTGAATAAAAATGCCGTTTCTTTCCGCAATCGTTCCAAGTCCCCGTGCCAGTGCGTCCATATCCTGTTCGGACAGGGGAATAAGCTCCGGCATATTGCTTTCCAGCTTTTTATACATTTCCACAAAGCTGAAAATGCAGCGGTCAATGTAGGGGGAAAGCACCTTTGCCATACCTTCAAAAGTTTCCAAATGCCGCTGTACAGTATATTCCTTTGTCAGCAGAACAGGATCATACCGCCATGCGATACGCTGTTTTCCAACCAGTTTGGACAGCTTTATCAAAGTTTCCATGCTTTCCTCTATGCCCGGAACACCCGGCTCAATATCTTTTCCGTAAGCAGTAATCGTATAATGAAAATAGGTGTGGAAACGGTCTGTGATCTCATGCAGACGCGCCAGTATGGGCTTGTAATTCTTAGAGCAGAACACAACGCAGTCTACCTTATCCGGAGTTAACTCATAGCGGGTCACTTTGTTTGGGAACAGCGGATTGCGTGAAAGTACATAGCCCTCTGAAAAACGGTTCAAGAGCCATTCCGTGTAATATTGGACAGTATCTGTCCGTCCTCCTGTATTGATAATCATTTTTATACCTCCATCTTACTATTTACCAAAATGCAGAGCACTTTTTATTGGACGAGCCGCCTGCTTTTTAGCAGCATAAAATACTGTTTCGGCAGATTCCATGACTATGGTTGTTTCTCATCTGAAAAATCTGTCCCCTTGATTTCATTAAATTTTTCTTTCATGCACTTTGAAAACATTGTAGTAATACGTATTAGTTCCGTAATATCTTTCTCTGTCAATTCAGCCATAGCGTCAATTTCAGCATTTGCGGCAGGCGGGATAATATTCTTTGCGTACTCCCTGCCTGTGTCTGTGAAACGGACGATTTTATTCCGGCGGTCAGTTTCCGATTCCGTAAGCGACAGATACCCCAGTTTCCAAAACTTTTTAATGATTGCACTTATGGTCTGTTTTGAGGCAGACAGCCGTTCGCAGATTTCCGATTGCAGACAGCCGTCTTCGGCAAACCAGATTAAATCCAAAACAAACAACTCTTTTGATGTCAGATTGTACTTCCTTGCGTGTAGCTCATAAGCGGAAAATTGTAAATCCCGCAGCTTACAATATTGATTTACATAAGCTCTTACTTCTTCTCTGTTCATATTGCTCCCTTCTCAACGAAATATTGGACTTTCAAATCCTTTACAGTCTAATATAAGACTATATGATATCAAATTTTTCTCCTTATGTCAATATCAGCAGCTTAATGAAACCTGCTTATAGATAATATACGGAAAAACGGCATAGCCGAAGCTGTGCCGTTTCCCAAAGCATTTCTAATACCGTCTTACGGGCGCCCCATCCGCGGCACCTTTTTTTGTCTTATTTTTGTTCCTCCACTTCAATCTTACGGATTTCCTTTGTACGGATTTCTTCGCAGACTGCATGTATAAAGTCCTTCAAAGCCTTCTGACCCTCATCGCCTAAGAAACGGCTTCTCACCGCCACTTTTCCTTCTGCCTCTTCCTTCTCGCCGACTACCAGCATATACGGAACTTTCGCAAGCCTTGCCTCGCGGATCTTATAACCAATTTTCTCCGCTCTGGTATCCACAGTGGACAGGATTCCATTTGCCTTCAGCTCGCCGCTGACCTTCTCGGCATAATCCCGGTATTTGTCGGAAATCGGAAGTACACGCACCTGCTCCGGACACAGCCAGGTGGGGAACATACCGGCATATTTCTCAATCAGCCATGCCAGCGTTCTTTCATAGCATCCGATGGAGGTTCTGTGAATAATATACGGGCGGACCTTTTCGCCGTTCTGGTCAATGTAGTACATATCAAACTGCTCTGCCAGCAGGGCATCCCACTGAATCGTGATCATCGTATCCTCTTTGCCGTATACATTCTTTGTATTAATATCTACCTTCGGCCCATAGAACGCGGCCTCTCCCACATCCTCCACAAACGGTATCTCCAGCTCGGTCAGAATCTGGCGGATATGCTGCTCCGTTTCATTCCATACCTCCGGCTCTCCGATATATTTTTCTCTGTTATTTGGATCCCATTTGGACAGATGGTAGGTTACATCCTCTTCCACGCCCAGGGTTGTCAGACACTTCTTTGCCAAAGCCATACAGCCTTTAAACTCCTCCACCATCTGATCCGGACGGACAATCAGGTGTCCCTCGGAAATAGTGAACTGGCGCACACGGGTCAGACCATGCATCTCACCGGAGTCCTCATTGCGGAACAGCGTGGAGGTTTCTCCATAGCGGAGCGGCAGATCCCGGTAGGATTTCTGACTCGCCTTATATACATAATACTGGAACGGGCAGGTCATAGGACGGAGCGCAAACACTTCCTTATCCTTTTCCTCATCTCCCAGCACAAACATGCCTTCCTTATAATGATCCCAGTGTCCGGAAATCTTGTACAGGTCGCTCTTGGCCATCAGCGGAGTTTTCGTGCGGATATACCCCCAGTTATTGTCCTCCTCATCCTCAATCCATCTCTGAAGAGTTTGAATCATCTTTGCTCCCTTTGGCATCAGAAGCGGCAGTCCCTGACCAATTACGTCAACGGTGGTAAACAGCTCCATTTCACGGCCCAGCTTATTGTGATCACGCTTTTTAATATCCTCCAGATGCTTAAGGTATACCTCCAGCTCCTCCTTGGTGGCAAATGCGCTTCCATAGATCCTCTGAAGCATCGCCTTGCTGGAATCCCCTCTCCAGTATGCTCCGGATGAGGAAGTCAGCTTAAACGCTTTAATGCCTTTTGTACTCATCAGGTGGGGTCCGGCACAAAGATCGGTAAAATCCCCCTGGCTGTAAAAGGAGATCACCGCATCCTCCGGCAGATCCTGAATCAGCTCCACCTTATATGCTTCTCCCTTTTCTTCCATAAATTTAATTGCCTCATTTCTCGGAAGAGTATATTTTTCCAGCTTTGCGCCCTTTTTGATAATCCGTTTCATCTCTTTTTCAATCTTATCCAGATCCTCTCTGGAAAACGGCGCTGCTTCAAAATCATAATAATACCCTGTATCAATGGCCGGCCCGATTGCCAGCTTTGCCTCCGGAAACAGATTTTTCACTGCCTCTGCCAGCACATGGGAGCAGGTATGGCGCACTACACGAAGCCCTGCCTCGTCCCTTGCAGTCAGAATATTCAATGTACAGTCTCTGTCAATGACAGTTCTTAAGTCAACCACTTCCCCGTCTGCTTCCCCTGCGCACGCTGCCCGCGCAAGACCCTCGCTGATATCATATGCGATATCAATTACCGATTTGCTCTCTGCGTATTCCTTTACAGAGCCGTCCTTTAATGTGATTCTCATATTTTCTTTCCTCCTGTCTTCTATAAAAACTAAAATATCCCTGAATAATCTTCCGATTATTCAGGGACGATAAATTGTCTGTGTCTGTTACCGCGGTTCCACCCTATTTGCATATCTCTGCCACTTATCAGACGATAACGGTGTCGGCCGGGCTGTATTAAAGCCGCTCCAGGGTGGTCTTCAGATGCTTCCCCATAAGATATTTGCACCGTACATATCTCTCTCTGAATGGTTTCTCATCCTACTCTTCCTGTCTTTGCATTCTTCTTATTCAACTGCCACTCATTATAACATCTGACTGATTTCTGTCAAGTCTTATTTCTTATTCTTTCCGCAGCACTGCTTATATTTCCTGCCGCTTCCGCACGGACACGGATCATTGCGTCCAACCTTCGGCCCCTTTACAACCGTACCGGACTTTTTCTGCTCCAGATAGAGTGCTTTTCTCGTTTCCTCATCAAAGATGCTCTCCCACTGAGGAAGCTCGTACAGCCAGTCTGCTTTTGCGTCGACCATATTTTTATACAGCTTTTCTTTGTCAAATTTCAGGCTGACCACCGTATCCTCTTCCATCTCTTCAATCGGATTCGGAGTTACCAGACTGTCGTTAATACCGTCCAGAAAACCGGTCATCTCCATCACGCTTAAACCATACTTTTCGGCCAGCTCCTTCACAGTGCCCTTTACCTCAGTATCCGGCTCAGTAAGCAGCTTTTCATAGACACCCTTTTCCAGATTAAAATAATTTGCCCAGAATTTTTGAAGGAGTCCCTTATCCTTATTTTCATCATATGCAATTTTCTGCCATTCTTTTAATAGTGCCATATTATATCCATCCTTTTGTTATAAATAAAATATAGTAACAGCTTCTCATAATATATAACATTTTCCGCTATTTTTCAATTTTTATTTTCTTAATTATTCATAATCTATATCCGGATCACGGACTCTGAGCTTTACCAGATCCTTTCCGAAATATTTTGCGGTACTCGTATTTTTCCAGTTTGTCTCGTCGTCTGTAATATCGTCAAAAAAAATAAGCTCCGGTTTTACACTGAGAGGCTCCACCACAACCTCCGTTACAGAAGGGTCCTGATACAGCTCATACCTTTTCATAATCTCCTCATGATACCGGGCCGCCGTCCCGTTCAAAAGCTCCTTTGCCGCCTCTACGCTGGTGCCGTATTTTCCGGCAGCCCCGGCGCAGAGCCACAGGATAGCTGCTGCTGCCAGCGGTATACTGTACCTTAAAGCCATATTCCGGTAAATTTCCGATATGTATTCTGCCTGTTCCTCACTCAGTTTGTTTACGGTCAGCCAGCCAAGAAAATATGCATAAACCAGCATAACCAATATAATAAAATTCACATAAATCAGGTTGTGCAGCCTAAGCGGCCCGCTTTCCCCCAAAATATAGAATGCCGGACTTGACATGGCAGACAGAAAACAGAAGCCTCCGGCCAGCACCAGGAGCGGACAGGGAAACTGAAAGGAATAATTTTCCGCCGTTTTTCTCACAAGCCTGACCAGAAACGGAGTCAGAAACAGCAGCATCAGCCCGATTCCAAAGCTCATCCATCCCAATACATACTGGCGGAGCGTCCATCGGAAGCATTTGATAATTGTCAGCAGAATCGGAGTATAATTACTGCTGCCTCCTCCCCGCACAGTCGTGGCAGGAGAGAGAAAGCTTACTAAAAACCCAATTACACTGACCGCAAAGGGAATAATAATCCCTCTTTTTTTCCGGAAATATACCGCGGCTCCCAGGAATATGCAATATGTGAGAATACTCATAAAGGATGTCACATTATTGCCTCCTGCAGCAATCAATGCCAGAAACGATACAATGATCAGAGCTCTGACACTCTTCCTCTGATCCTCATGAAAAAAATAGCGGACAGCCACGCCGCACATCCATAAATATACCGCATGATACCCCATATAGGACTGTGCTCCGTCAAACCAGTAGAGAGCCTCTACCGGGGAGGGCCAGTTCTGGGTAACTGCGATGATTCCAAACAGGGCACATATACTTCCTGTCCACTGATATTCTTTCCCTGCAAGCCCGGCTGCCAGAGATCGAAACAAAAATACAAGTCCTCCGGCCAGCAGACCGTAGATAATAACGGCCGAGATCCAATAACAGCCAAAGTTTTCCGGCATCAGCGCTCCGGTAAAGGAATCCGCATAACTCCCGGCCCACTTAAAATAGTAATGATAAGCAAACAATGCCGCACATTTCAGGATTCCGAAAATCTGATATCCATGATTCTGAATCCACAGATGCACATCTCTTCCGTATGCATAATCATCCACACTTGGATGGCTGTAAAAGGCAATCACAATCACAGGAACGGACAAAAGGGCAAAACATATCCAGCTTATTTTTAATAGCTTCTTCTCATTTGTACTCATAAAACTGTTATCCTTTCGTCTCTCCCGGAAGCCATCGTTCCATCAGCCTGCTTAGCTCCCTGCTGTCAAAGGTTTTAAAAAATGCCGCCCTTTCATAGTCTCCCACCAGATCCCGCGCATACAGACAGTCTGCCGCCAGAATCCATGCTCCTGCAGATCTTGCCTCCAGAAGCGGAAGACCTATAGTCTCAATATAAGACGGAAATACCAGAACAGAGGATGCGTACAGATCAAATAAAGCTCTTCTGGACATGGTTCCCTGAAACCGCACCGGAAGCTGTCTCTCCTCTGCTTCCTTTTTCATCGCGCGGATTCCCTCATTCTCTTCTCCGGTAACTGTCCAGATCACCTCATAGTCCTGCCGTCCTTTTTCCTGCAGAAGCTTACAGGCTGTCAGAAATGTTCTGTGGTTCTTATATGCCGATGCATTAGCCGGATAAAAAAATACCGGCCTTTGTTCATTCAGACGGTAAGAGGAAGTCTGAAGCATTCTGACAGGAGGAAAACGAACCTCCACCTTAGAAGCCGGAATCCGGCATTGGCGGACAATCGCCTCCTTCATCCAGTTCGTCTGTACCATAACCTTTTCGGCACGCCGGATGGATTTTTTCATCATTCTTCCCAGAATCTGCTGGGTTGTCCACGGACGAAACGCCTCCCAGGGCTTGAATTTATACTCCGCAAAGGGCAGCGCATTGTGTTCATACACAATCTGCGGCACCCCCGCATGGGGCAGCTCAATATTCTGAAGGGACAAAACCTTTTCTATCCGGTACTTCCTGACCAGTCTGTGAGCCACGAAATAGTCAAAATACAGACGATGAAGGGGACTTTTCTTCACCCATGGAAAGTTCAGCACCTGAATACGCTCTGTCCGGGGAAGCTTATAAACACTGAGAACAAAAAGATATTCATTTTCCTTGTCCTTTTTTAAATCTTCATAGAAGCTCTGTAGCACAGTCACAGCTCCGCCGCTCTCCGCCGCCACATCGTAAACCAGAATTCTCATGCTTCCTTTACCCTCTGCATGGCTTTGATCAGCAGCTCCTGTCCCCGGAACGCGTCCGCGGCGGACGTATTCTTTACTCTGCCCTTCAGCACCTTGAAAATATATTCATATTCTGCTCGGATGCCCTTATCCTGCTTCAGCTTCTCCTTCACACTCTTGGTACTTCCGTATTTTTTCAGACGGATAAAGTTGTCCATCTCATAAACAGAGCCATTGGACAGTACACGAAGCTGCTCCTTCGGATATTTTTTAGAACCCATAGAAGAATAGACGATATTTCCGATTGCTCCGGAAGCAAATTTCAGCGTAATCAGCACATTGTCATTCATCGGATAGGCATTGTTGCCTGCCGCGGCCACCTGAAGCTCCATAAGCTCGCTGCCGTCCAGGTACTGAATGAGATCTACAAAATGACACGCCTCCCCCAGAACTCTTCCTCCGCCTGCCGCCTCGTCCTGCACCCAGTGATCCTTCGGAATAAATCCTGCATTGGCGATAAAATCATACACTGCCGGAATTTGATCCGTCTTCATCTCTTTTTTTATCTGCCGAATCAGCGGGGCATATCTCCGGTTCAGTCCGACGAACAGCTCACCCTCTGAATTTTTATAGGCTTCCCTGATTTCCTCCAGCTCCTCCAGCGTCAGACAGAGGGGTTTTTCACAATAAACATTTTTCCCCGCATTCAGAGCCTCCGTCACAAATTTCGCATGACTGCCGTGCTGGGTGGAGACAACGATCAAGTCAATATCCGGATCTGCCAGCAATTTTTTATAATCATTCGTCGTATAGGCAAAGGGGGTTCTGTCATTTACCTGAGCGCCGCCGGTTCCCCCGGTAGTAGCCAGTCCCCGGAACTCAAATTTTCCGGTTTCCTTCATAACCGGAAGCATTGTACTGCGCACAAAGTTCCCTGCACCGATCAGGCCAATCTGAACCTTTTCTCCGGATACGTTCTTTTTTGCCCTAGGACTGCCCACAGTTTCTTTCCATTTCTCCCTATTATCACTGTATTTCAGCAAAACCCCAATATAATGCTCATGCTTTGGATTTTTCGTAATCATCTCATAAGCGTCCGCTGCCCGTTCAAACGGAATTTCATGGGTAATCAGATCCGAAAAATCAGCCCTTCCCTGGACAATCAGGCGGACAAATTCTTCAATATTGCGCCCCTCCGTAAAACGGACATATCCAATGGGGTAATCAATGCCCTGCTCCTCATACACTGTATCATAACGGCCCGCGCCGTAAGATCGGGCAATACGGAAGGAAAGCTCCCTCTCATAATACGGACGGCGGTCAATATTCATCTGAGTCACTCCAATCATGCAGATGATGCCCCGATCTCTGGCAATGGCCGCGGCCAAATCCATAGGCGCATTGGTATTTGCCGCTGCAGTAATGATCACCTTGTCCACACCTCTTCCGCGGGTCAGCGACTTACTCATATCTGCCGCATGATCGTCGCCGGAATTGATAAATGCTTTCAGCCTGGTTCCCGGCATACTCTTATCCACCACATCGTAGCCAATCACGTCACAGCCGTAAGCATTCAGAATACGGCTGACAATATGCCCTAAAAGGCCCATGCCGATAACAGCCACCGTCTCTCCCGGAATTACCTCCGCCTGATGAATGCCCTCCAGCGCGATGCCTCCCAGCGCGCAGAAAGCGGTCTGACGATAATCGGTCAGTTCTCCGGGCACCTTTGTAATCATAGTCCGGCTTACCCGGTTAATCTCACAGTGGTAGGCAGTTCCCACCATCGCCACCAGATCCCCGGCCTGTACCTCCGTTACGCCTCTTCCGCAGGAAACCACACGGCCCACGCCGGAATACCCCATAGGCATTGGCTCGGCCAGCTTGTTAAACGCGCTCTCCATCGTTGTCACAATGCCGTCAGTAGAAAGCTTCTCCAGCACCTTTTTCACCTGATCCGGACGTTCCAGCGCCTTCTGCACCAGATTTTTCCCTCCAAAGGAGGCAAGTCCACGCTCCGTTCCGGCGCTGACCACAGTATACAGACTTTCTACAAGCACCATATTTTCCTTGACGGTCGGCATAGGCTGACGGATCAGCTTCACGCTCCCGTCCTTTACATTTAAAAACAACTGCTTCATATTCTGTTTTTCTCCATTCTACAGACGATAGGTTCCATCCAGAAAACAGATATGTCTTGTATCCAGAATGACCTTCCCCTGTAATTTATCCATATTTTCCTTAATCTCATCATGTCCCACCAGCAGAACCACCAAATCCACCGCCTGAAGAAACGCGTCCAGATCATGATACTGGTTCAAAGCTATATCCCGGGTCACATAAGGATCATACACCTTAATCTGTCCCCCGCACAGATGCCGATCCATGCTTTCCAGCATCTGCAGCGCAGGGCTTTCCCGTATATCGTCCACATTTTCCTTATAGGTCAGACCATAGAGACCTACCCGTCCCACATCGGCCATCTTATTTTCCTTCATGATCGTATGAATCCGCTCCAGTACAAAATCCGGCATGGAATCATTGATCTTCCGGGCGGACAGAATAATATTGGCAAGGCCCGGATAATCTCCCACCAGGAACCATGGATCCACAGAAATACAGTGTCCTCCCACTCCCGGCCCCGGAGACAGAATATTCACCCGGGGATGCTTGTTCGCAATCCGGATAATCTCATACACATCCATGTTGTCAGAACGGCAGATTTTCGCCAGCTCGTTGGCAAATGCAATATTAATATCCCGGTAAGTATTTTCCACGACCTTGGTCATCTCGGCAGTACGGATATCTGTCAGCACGATCTCTCCCTCGCAGAAGGAGCTGTATAATGCCTTTACCTTCTCCCCGATTTCCCTGCTGTCCGCGCCGATAGTGCGGGAATTGTGCTTCAGCTCATAGACCATATTGCCTGGAATGATACGCTCCGGCGCATGCGCCAGATGGATATCCTCGCCGATTACAAAGCCCTTCGCCTCCACTGCCGGACGCACATATTTATCAATTGTTCCCGGTGAAACAGTGGATTCCACCACCACGGTTGCCCCCCTTGGGCACACTTCCATAATTTGTTCCACTGCCTTTGCCACAAATCCGGCATCCACCTTTTTGCTTGCCTTATCATATGGGGTGGGCACCGCCACGATATACATATCCGTGCTGACATATTCATCGGAAAAACGGATGCCCTTTTCGACCGCGGCACGGAACAATTCGTCCAGTCCGTCCTCCTCAAAGGTAGTTTTTCCTGCCTTTAGTGTATCCACAAGGGATTTGTTATAATCGGTTCCTATGACTTCCACACCATGAGACGCAAACATCAATGCGGTGGGGAGGCCGATATAGCCAAGTCCTACTACGTTAATCATCTGTTTACCTCGATTCTGTTTTCTTTCGGCTTTCACGGGCATGTGAAATCTATCTGAATCATATGGGCTGAGCCGTCGCCTTCCCAGGCAATCTCCAATACCTGTATTTGCTGAATCCTGCCGAATTCCGGTGCATAGGCGCAGACAGCCCCTTTTTTGTGAATATGAATTTCATCTGACGGCATAGTCCGGATTTCACAGATCCTTGTTCCGGCTGCATCCTGGGAGGATGCCTTCTGCACCAGAAGCCTCCTGCCCTGAAGCACATATTCATATTCCGGCGCCAGATGAAGGTAGCTCTGCGCATGTCCCTTTACTTTATCCCGGATTACTACCAGCCGATCCTTTATGCCGATGCTGCGCTCATGCCGCCTGCCGAAACAGGTTGTCAGCTTTCCGTTTATCTGATTCCCTTTGCAGACTCCTGATACCCCTGAGATTCTTCTCGATACCCGGTGCTCGCCCCAGCATTCCGACTGCTCCCTGCCGTCTATCACAACCGTATTGTGCGCCGCCGTACTGCGGAAATAGGAACGCAGGGCTCCCTGATACTGTCCGGTCCCGGAATTGACGAATACGGGATGGCCATTCTGTGCCAGTTCAAAGCTGAGTCCGTCGCAGTGTCCGTGTCCCGGCATATAATCAGGCGCGATCCTTCCGGCATCCATTACGATTTTTAATCCGCCGTTTTTCAGGCAGTAATAGCCGGCATCTGAAAATACAGCCTGTGCGGACGGACAAACGGCAAATTCTTCCTTCAACACCCAAAGCAGACAGGAAAAAGGCTTCGCCACATTGTCTCCTGCATCATTAAAAAGCGGGGTATGTCCCATATCTCCCTCAATGGAGTACATGGCGTCCGCCATTCTGGCAATCATTTCCTTCAGTTCCCTGTGCCAGGAGCAATCTGCCTCCTGCACGGCTTTTGACACACGCAGCAAGTCCTCCAGAATAATTTTATGATACATAAGGCTTCGCTCATAGTGTACCCCGTCCGCCGGAATTTGTTCCTTTATCTCCCCTGAAAGCTTCTTTTTATATTTTTCATAAATTCCCGGCTCCTGAAAGTACAGGGCACCCAGCAGAACTGCTTTCAGATTTTCAAAATAATGATTTCCCAGAAGATGCAGCTCCAGGTTTTTCTGAAGATGCAGGTACTGGGCATACATGCTGTTGTTTAATCTCCGGAAAAACTCCGGATCCTTTAACAGCGCATCCTTAAATACGTCGATACAAATCCACAGATTGGTAAGCCTGAGAGATATGGTATAGGGATGCCATCCATCCCCTGTTCCCTCTCTGTTGTCCGCCTCCCATCTCCTGCAATAATATCGGAAGCATCCATAATACCGGACATCCTTTGTCTCTTCATAGGCTGCTGCCAGCGGAATCAGAAATTCCAGATAGTGCAGGTTAAAATTCCACAAATGCGTCTTGTCCGAATTTTCCCAGTTCCTGCCCCCGGGCTTTCCGGTTTCGTAAAGCAGCTCCACTTTTCCGTTCAGAATATCTTCCAGACAGAACCGTTTCAGATAATCTGTGTGGGCATCCATGGCAGGGCTCCATAGAGACAGAACCTTACAGTCAGGCGCCTGAACCTCTGTCACAGCCTTTTTTCCCCGCCTCAGACGATTTTTTACCAGATACACCAACTGGCTTTTTTTCAGATATTTTAATGTATAATAATATTTTTTAACCTTTTCCAACACGCTTAATCACCTTGTACAGCCGTTCCGTAAGTACGGAAAAATCAAAGTCCTTTGCCCCCTCCTGCGCGTTTTCGGCCATCTGCGCATAGGTGTCCTCCGGCATATCATGAATTTTTAAGATCATCTCCGCCAAAGCCTCCGGGGTGCACTCCTCAAGGGAAAGCCCGCACTGATATTTTTCCAGAATACAGTATCCCATCTTCACAGTGGAGATGATTGGCTTTCCGCTGGCCATATATTCAAACAGCTTGTTGGAGCTGTTTCCCCTTGACCAGTTGTACCGGGACTGGGAATAATTCAGTATATTCACAGAGGAACGGCTTAAAATATATGGAATATATTTCTTCTCCACAAAGCCTTTAAAAACTACATTCTCAAGCTTTTCCTCCTCCGCCCGCTTCTGCAGCCGGGAAAGCTCACTGCCTCCGCCGAAGATCAGGAACCGGATATCCTTATATTTTTTTAGAAGCTTTGCCGTATCCAGCAGATTGTCCACATTGTTGACCGGGCGGATCGTTCCGGTATAGATTACCCGGAAGCTGTCATCCGTAAGCTCCGGATCCTCCAGCACATCCTTTTCCATGCTTTGATAGTAATCACTTAATTTCACGCCGTTATTCACATAATAACATTTTTTCAGGTCGATTTTTCCTCCATGGGCCGTATCCCATCCCATCTCCCTGATATGATCCACGTCGCCTTCCTTTGTAAATACAATCGCGTCTGCATGGACATACATCCATTTCTCTCCTGCGCTCAGTATCCGTCCGGGAATGCTGTTCATCTTTACCTTTCCAAAAGAAAAAATCGCCTCAGGCCACAGGTCACGTACCTCCACAATGGCAGGCACACGAAACCTTCTTGCCACAAGGATGCCCGCAATGCTGGTAAGCGGATGGGCGCTGGAGCCCATAATCACATCCGGCCTTCCATGTTTTTTGGCATACCCCTTTGAGATACGCAGCAATCCAAAGAAAAAGGACAGCATATTTTTCACGCGGGAAATTCCGTTTCCCTGATACTTGCTCGTCTTAACAAACACAAAGGGAACCCCTTCCTCCTCGGTCCGAAGATAAGGCTTCCCATGTGTATCAACGGTATCACCGGTCTGATGCAGCTCATTGGCCGCAAAAACCGTCGTTTCTATATTTTTTTCCTTTAAATACTCTGCAAAATAATAATGCCGAAGCAAAGGCCCTGTTTTTGGAGTCGTTGCATAATGATTAAATATCCAAAATCTACGCATGGTTCTGTCCTTCCTCCACACCCTCCGTACTGTCCTTCATAAACATAATCTTCAAGGTCAGGAATATAAGCCGGATATCCAGAAAAACCGAATAACTCTCAATGTACATCAGATCCAGCTTCAGCTTGTCCAGAGGAGTCGTATTGTATTTCCCGTAAATCTGGGCATAACCGGTCAGCCCGGCTTTCACCTTCAGACGGTAGATAAACTCCGGCGTCTCCTCACAGAATTCATCAATATACTGCTGACGTTCCGGTCTGGGCCCCACAACACTCATATCCCCCTTTAAAATATTCAATAGCTGAGGCAGCTCATCTAAGCGGGCCGCACGGATGAATTTTCCGACCCGTGTAATACGGCTGTCATTTTTGGAGGAAAACTGGGCTCCGTTTTTCTCCGCATCCACAATCATACTGCGGAATTTATAAATGTAAAATTTTTTTCCGTTTATGGTCACACGTTCCTGCTTAAAGAAAACAGGCCCCTGATCCTCCAGCTTAACCGCCAGCGCTGTCAGAAGCATAAAAGGGGACGAAAGAACCAGCATCAGCCCGGAAATCATAATATCCATCAGCCGCTTTATAATTCTCTGTTCAAAAGACAGACCATAATTCCGAAGCAGCAGAAACGGGGTATCAAAGGAATGAACCCTGTCTGCCCCCCTGAGAAGGATATCTGTAATCTCCGGCGCCACATAAATCCGGATAGATTTTTCATAACAGTATTTTACCAGAGCATTGCGCTTCTGCTCCTCAATCCCGTAGAGCATCATCGCGTCACAGTCCTTTACCTCTTCCTTCAGCCGCTCCAGAGGCTCCTCTGCGGAAACACATCTGGATACCTCATACAAGTCCTTCCGTCCGGAAATCTTACGGAGCAGATTATCCTTATAGTTCAGATTGCAAATCAGCAGCAGCCGTTTTGGAGGAAAGAGCTTTTTAAATATTCCGTCAGAGATCTGGTTCAGTATGAGTATCACCAGAAAATCCGCCGCGCTGACCGCCGCCATAGGCCAGAGAATCGGAAACGGAAACTGCTTAAATACCATGATAATCTGGATATACATTACTGCGTTGCCAATCAATGTTCCAAGTGCCTGTGATAAAATCAGCTGCCCTTTCTGGAAATATGCATACTTCATTCCTCCGTACAGATAAACGAAGGCGATCTGATAAAATACATAAAACCCAATCATCATCAGATTTCCTTTATTCTCAAAGGGAACCAAAAGCATTGGATTATATATATAAAACCAGGTGAAAGCAA
This sequence comes from uncultured Lachnospiraceae bacterium, assembly GCA_910585465.1. GTDB lineage: Bacteria > Bacillota > Clostridia > Lachnospirales > Lachnospiraceae > Hominiventricola. The sequence goes on from CAJUEW010000001.1 coordinate 280,785, forward strand.
AAAAAACTGTTTCCACCAGTACCTCAAAGCCTGCAATCCCAAGGCGTAGCAATCTCTTGTATTGATCGAATTTATCCATGAAAATCATACCCTCATTATCTATAGTCCCTAGTATTCTAACACTTTACCGTCCTTTTTACAAGAATTGCAGCCGGTAAATCTTAAATCCGGGAATTTTGTCTGTTTCTGTCGCCTCCACGCCGTCATACAAAGAAACCAGATACTCCAGTCCCTTGTCAAAGCTGCAGATCAAATATATATTATTCTTCCCATATAAAGCATCCTTCACACTCACAATTCCTTTCTGAGCCAGCTTTTTCTGCCAGACAGGACTGTAGCTCATCCAGTCGCCCAAAGACATATAATTCATGACATAAGTCTTTTTCTCCCGCAGATGCACATTCCAGGTTGTAAATGCCATGGAGGTTACATCATTAAAATAAAAATTTTCCGGGTGCGCCATACAATATTCCTTTAAAGCCTCTATATCCTCGTTGCGGCGGCTCATCTCCAGATTCTGCCGGCGGATTTCCATTCCCCCTGAAACCGCAGGAATAAAGAGTATCAGGCATAAGACAACAGCTCCGGCTGTGTGCAGCTTTTCCGGAAAATGAACCTCCCGCAGGGCCTCCATCCACAAAAGAACCGCCGTCATTGTCAGCATCAGGTTCATACTGTAGACAACCCTTTCCGGAATCCTTCCCTCATAAAGCAGGTAGATCCACAAAAGTATCTGGATTCCCGCCGCACCGATCACCTTCCAGCAGCAGCCCCATTCCTTTCTTCTTTGATACCAGACTGTCAGAAGTCCATACAGCAGCAAAGACAGTATATGCTGTATATGAAATCTTCCCCCGGCCGCTCCCTTTAAATATTCCTTTACACTTGCCCGGAACTTTGCCCCATGTGTTTCTCGGGCCGGAAATGCCTTTTGATAAGCGCTGATATATTCCCCGAAAAATTCCGGATGGATCCTTTCATCTGCCGTATAATTATAATTCATCAGTGTTCTGGCCCGGCTTTTTTTCTCAATCCCAATACTGCTGTAAAAATCCTCCGCCCCCTCATAAGGGGGAAATGTATAATCCGAAAAATCATACACCTCTGATCGGCTCTGGTTATACTGCATATATGCTGTCCAGAATTTGTCTCCGTATCCCGTCCGGTTTCCGGCCAGCGCCAGCAGAAGCACCCCGGCCACTGCAGCCGGAATGCACAGATTCCATTTATCCCTTCCTGACGGCTTCTGCAGCCGAAACAGCCAAAGCAGACCGCATACCGGAAGAATCATAAAAAATACAGAGGGCCGGACCTCCTCTGTCAGAAAGCACAGGAGGAACACAAGCAGCCAGTCATGGAACCTGACCCTCTCCGAAGTGATATACCAGAAGATCACCGTTACACCCAGAACCGCGGCTGTTGTGGTAAAGGTAAGCTGCGTCATTGCCTGCAGGCAGAAAACCGTGAACAGCAGCAGCACTGAGACGGTACATAATATTTTCTCCCTCTTGTCATACAGTCTGCCAAGCAGACGGCACAGCACAAGGCTGAGGCATATCCCCTGCAGCAAAAGATAGCACAGCGCATACCAGTCTGTCCCCGGAAACAGTGTATAAAGCCTGCTTAAAAACAGCGAATACCAGTACCCCAGAAAAATCGTGTGCGCATCCGGATATCCTAAGTACTGTCCCGATACGATCTCCATCATGGAACGATCATCTATAATGCCATAAACAAAAGGAATCAGATTCCATAATAGGACAATATAAACGGCGGAGCACAGGACAGCCCACAAAATGTTCTCTTTTTTCTTATTTTTTTGCTCTGATATTTCTGACATTTTAATAAATCTCACATTTCATTACATAATTATAATATTCTTTTCATTTTACTTTATTTCCGTAAGTTTGTCATTATACTTGTGTCAAAAATACTTTTGGTATATGATAGATACATAGGACAGCACAGCCTCACTGCGTCCGGGAAACAAAAATGGAGTAATCATATGACGACGATACCTGTTTTACCTTTATCTATCATCACCGTCTGCTTCCGGGCAAGAGATGAGGTCCGGACAACCATGGACAATATCCTGTCGCAGACCTGGAAGAATATGGAATATCTGGTCATAGACGGAGGTTCCGCAGACGGTACTTTAGAGCTTTTGGAACAGTATGAATCCGGATTTTTGCATGCGGGTATTCCCTTCCGGTACCTGTCGGAGCCGGACGGAGGAATCTATGATGCTATGAACAAGGGAGTCCGTATGGCAGAGGGACAATGGCTTTTATTTATGAATGCGGGAGATTTTCTGGCAGATATTCATACTCTGGAACAGGTTTTTTCCAAACCGCCCGGGGGACAGATTGTCTATGGAGATACCCTATGTATTTATCAGGGAAGGACAAAGCTCTACCCTGCCCTTCCCTTAGACCGCATCACATACGAAATGGTCTTTTGTCATCAGTCCGCCTTTATCAGACGGGAGCTCCTCCTTGGAGAGCCTTATGACACCACCTATAAGGTCTGCGCCGACCACCGCTTTTTCCTGTCCATGTACCTGCAGAAGAAAGCCTTCGAGCGCCTTCCGTTCCCGGTCTCTGTTTATGAGATAGCCGGATATTCGGACACTCATAAAATGCTCTCTCACAAGGAAAAACACCGGATGCAAAAGGAGCTTGGAATCTTTCATTTTTCCCTTTCCTGGCTGATGCGTGAGCTGAGTTTTTATTGCAAACAGAGCATCAAAAATATTTTTGGCCAAAGAATCATTGATATGGTGCGCAAAAGCCGCCTGCGGTAACGACGGGGACCTCAGACGGCTTTCCTTATGCTTTTTTATGTCTCTTTCTTTTCTTTTAAAATACTTGCTATAAATATCAGAATCCCGAACAAAGCCACAAGCTGTGCCCGGTAGGTGTACCAATGATGGATCTGGGAATGATTGGACATGACCAGATACCAGATATACGGATAAGCCGCCACAAACAAAATCGGCACATAGGCTGCTACAGTCTTTATATCCTTTACCTTTTTCCAGATAGCCAGAAGGACTGCCGCAATCAGAATCAGAAGCGCCACCTTGCTCCAGGTAATCATACCGTCATCCTGTACATTCATCCAGGATTTCAGATTTTTCCGGAGAGTTCCCAGCCGGTCAAGCGGCTCCTCCTCGCTGCCTTCCAGACGGTACTGAATCACACTCATGGTTCTCCAGAAATACCGCACTCCCAGAACCACCGTGGCTATGGCCCATTTGGTCATCCAGGTCAGCGCATACCCCAGCCCCCATGACACAGAGCTTTTGAACATAAACCGGAAATTGTCCTTAAAATCAGCCTGCTCATCTCTCACCCGCATCCAAAGCAGCAAAATCAGAGGAATTCCAAGGGTAATAATCGGATACGTCAGAAAGTCAAAAAAGTTCTCCACCATTCCGATAATAAAGAAATATTCCATAAGCCGCATGGGCCTGTCCTTATCATATCTGCAAAGCAGTACGATAAGGGAGATAAACAGCACCATAAAGGTGCTTAAAAACTGCAGGCAGACAGGCAGGAACACAATATAGCCCGTACTTACTGTCAGAACATACAGCGCCGCATTCACCGGCCTTGTCTTTTCCGCCATCAGCCATGCGCTCCAGAAAAAAAGCAGATGAAAGACCAGCATTCCCAGATAACGCACCTCCTGTACCTGGAATATGATGGAAAGCGGGCGAAGCACTACCTGATATCCATGCCAATACCGCGGATACTGATTGATACTGACCGAGGCCTGCACCGCATTATAATAATCCCGGTTCTGTATCAGGCTCTCATACATCAGCTTGTCCGTGTGCACATCAATAATCGCACTGTGCCGGTAAAAGAAATACATCGGGTAATCCCCTTCATTTTCCATAATCTCCACCGACTTCTCCACATTTCCCTGAATCCACGAAGCCGGAATACAGTAGATTAGTGTCATGGACAGGAAAAACACTGCAATTAAAATAACATATATCTTTGCGAAGGGCTTTAAGCCTTTTATCCTTTTCATTCCCAAATCCAATTCCTTCCTTAAACATTTCCTCTCATTTTACTTCATTTTTGATTCCTTGTCATCTCTTTTATTTTTCGTCTTTTTTTCGACAGACATTTTCAGGAAACCGTTGCTTTCGACCTTGTTTTGATGTAAACTGGTAAAGGTTTATTTGTACTTTTATCCGGAGGAAATATGAAGTTACTCATCATAAAGCTTTATAAAAAATGCGAAAAATTATTCAAGTATCTGTTTTTCTCTGTTTTATCAACGCTTCTGGATACTGCCGTAGTTTGGATTACCTTTCATCTTCTGAATCTGGAGCTTGTAATATCCAATACTGCAGGGGTGGTAACAGGATTTTTTCTGAGTTATTTTCTCTCCCTGAAAACTGTTTTTGATACCCGTCAGGGGATTGACGCATTTGCCGTCTATGGCGGAACCTCTCTGATTGGCCTGGTTCTCGCCAATTATCTGATTACCACTGTCTATACATTTTCCGTCGGATACTGCCCGGAATGGTTTGCATTTCTGCTGAGCAAGGGCGTATCCATTGTGCTTCCGTTTTTTGTTATGTATTTTATGCGCAAATATTTATACATCTGGTTAAATAAAAGGAGAAAGTCTCATGAATAAGCTATATGCATATCTTCCATGTTATAATGAATCCGGCAATATTCAGGCACTCATTGAAGCCTGGATAGCAGAAAAGGACGCGCTTTCGGAGGAAGGCTACGAGCTGGAGGTAATACCAATCGATGATAAGAGCACAGACAGTACCCTGGCAATTATCCGTTCCCTGGAAATACAGTATAAGAATGTCCGTGTCATTGCCCATAAGGTAAATCAGAATCTGGGCGGGGCGCTGTTCACTGCCGTCAGGGACTTTCTGCACCGGGGGAACACAGGCTGCCTTATGTGCTTTATGGACGGAGACAACACTCATAAGCCCCTGTTTGTCCACAGTATGATCCGGAAGCTTAAGAAGGACGCAGACTGTGTAATTGCTTCCCGTTACCAGCCGGGAGCCAGAATCAATGGAGTTCCCTCCAACCGCCTGGCCTTAAGCGACGGGGCAAAGCTGTATTACTCCATGATGCTTCACGTTCCGGAGGTAAAGGATTATACCTGCGGCTACCGGCTCTATTCCTACTCCATCTTAAACAGCGCCTATAAAAAATATCAGAAAGAACTGATTACTATGCGCTCCTTCTCCTGTATGATGGAGCTACTGTATAAATTACATAAAACCGGATGCCGTTTTGCAGAGGTTCCGTTCACTCTTTATTATGACAATAAGGTGGGAGCCAGTAAGATGCGTATTTTAAAGACCGTAAAGGACAGTCTTCTTGTGGCGCTGAAGCTGCGGCTGTTCTGTAAATAGTGCTGAAGACTCTGCTCTGTATTAATACAGCAGGTACGTTTCACTGAAGGAATATTCACACAGCGGATGATAATGCCGGAATCCGGTATCCGCTGTGATCCTGTTCAGCACCTCCTGCGAATCAAAGCCGCTGCTCCAGTCTTCGGACACATCAATAAACAGTACTACTCCTCTGCCCGTATCTGCTGTCTTCAGATAATCTTTTGTCTCGCTGCATAAAAAGTCATCCGTCACAAAGATTTCCGGAAATTCTATGAGCAGAAGCATATCCTGTGTAATGGACGCGTCATAATCGGCATCCAGATAAACGCAGGGATATTCCGCATATGATTTTATAATCTCAAAATTTTCCTTCGGCACATTTTTCACATAAGACGGCTCTGTTGTCAGACCTTTCCACACACATAAAAGAATGCACACAGCCAGAAACGGATAAAAGCCCTTTTCCCATTCTCTCCCCGCGCACTCCATAAAATATGCGATTCCCAGGGCCACCAGCGGGAGCACATTATAAATATACCGAAGTGCAGTCACCGGGGATACTACCGCAGTCAGAAGGATCGTAAACAACACCGCGGCCATCATGGCAATCGCCGTACAATCCTTTATCCCGAACTCAGCGGTATAGGCCCGCGCCGTCCTCCGGAGCCGGAAAACGCCTCCTGCCAGCACTGTCAGGAGCAGCAGAAGCGCTGCTTTATAGCCTGCCGCAGTCTGCATGACAAAGGAATAAATGCTGAGCAGCATTCCCCGGAAATCCATCATGTTGCCGACGGCAGTCTGCCCTGATACCAGCTTGTCCGCGAACAGCTGGTCTGTCACACAGGGATAGCATATGTAGAAAACTGCAATTCCGGCAAAGGCAGACACCGCATACAGGAAAAATTCCTTAAAATGTTTTTTCCACAATTCCCGAAGACAGTATGCCGCACTGAGAAAAAATGCGAAAAACACAAAAAAATATTGGGTAAACAAGCCCAGAAACAAAATCAGGCCAACCGCAGGATAATATATTTTCTTTACCGGCCCCTGATACATGCTCAATACCACATAGGCAAAACACATGGTCAGAAACGTCAGAAGTATATACATCCTTATCATAAGAACCGTGGACAGTCCCCCGAAGCTCAGACCATACAGAAGAACCGCCAAAGAGGCATATTTTCTGCTGTGCAGTACCCTGTTTCCTGTGTGGTAAAGCAGAATCAGCGTTCCCAGATAAAGCAGCAGATTGATGGACAATCCTGCCCATTTGGAATACTGTCCTTGAAAAATCGAACACATAAAATGAAGCAGCATATAATACAGCGGAGGCTGGGTATCTCTGGTCTGATTATCATATACCGAATCAAAACAAAAGGCATCCTCCCCGGATACGGTAAGATATTCCGTAAAATCCTCCCTGGTAATCACTTTGTTAATCAGATTTTTATCCTCCGGCACATCGCTGATAAATGGCGCGTAATAGGAGTTTGACAGACCATAGGTAACGATCTCATCGATAAACATATCCGACTTTTTTACGCACCAAAATAAGGCAGCCGCACAGACAATCCCAATAACAGTCCAAAATAAAATACGTTCCCTCTTATACTCCGCCCTTTCCTCCATCATAACGCTCCTCCCGTGTCTTTTTTAGAACCCTCTCCCTATTCGTAGTCTTCGTCTGCAAAGATCACAAACTCATCCGTATTTCCATATTCTCTGTATCCATAGTCCGCCCAGTCTCCGATATAAGTCCGGTTATTGGAAAACACAAGGAAGGCACACCCTGCTTCCTTTGCCAGCGGAGCCAGTACGCTCAGATCAATTTCTGACTTCTGCGCCTCCAGGTACAGAATCTGTTCCAGAGATTCCGTTTCTGTAATCCCATTATATCCCAGGGAATTACGTCCATACTCCAGCGTAATCGTCGGATCGTACATCCGGATATACGGCATCAGCCGGTTGGATACCATAGCATGTATATGGCTTGGAAGCACCTCACATACGTCAATAACATTCTGAGGAATCTTATAGGCATTCAGGGAGGGTTCAAACCACTCCTCTGACAGAACCGCTTTTCCGCTGAGCGCCACTGCCGCCAGAAGCGCCAAAAATACACACTGACGTTTTATTCCATAAAGCTTTTTCAGGAGAAGACAGCACGCATAGGGAACCGTCACCGCCATCGGAAGCAGCCAGAGGATTCTCCAGTATACGTTTTCCCCCAAAAGCTTCATAAACAAAAGCCCTGTCAGAGGACACCAGTACAAAAATAAAAATACCAGCGGCAAAATGCACAGAAGTATTTTTTTCATCCAGTCCTTTTCCTGACGGAAAATCCATATTATGCTGATCAGGAGAACAGGGAACAGAAAAGCCCCTCCAAAGGTCTGTGAAAAATCTGATTTTGCAATCTTGAAAAACTCCTCCATAAGACTTCCTTTCTAATTCTAATGCGTCAGATAGATGTAAAATACTCCCAGCAGAATACACGGCAGGCAGGCTGCCGCTCCGCACAGCAGAAACTGAAAACTCTTCTTGCGGATGCCTGCAAGAAATACTGCGGTTCCCACAAACAACGGAGTCAGCATGATTCCCATGGACGACAGAAGGCAGCCGCCCAGACAGGTGGTTCCAAGCAGCATCCAGCAGCCAAAGGAGCTGTCTCTTATACTTCTTAGTATCCAATAAAACAGCAGAGGCAGCAGTATCGCCGCCAGCACCCCTTTTCCCACCCAGGGAGTGATGCTTAAAAAGGTCAGTCCCGATGTATGCTCTCCGCTCATAAACAAATGCAGAAGCACTGCAAAAGACAGAAACATTCCCTGCATCTGCCTGTCCTCTCCAAAAAGCTCCTTTCCAATCAGTACATAAACCATATAGGCAAGCGGTATCAGAAGCCACGGAAGAATCGTATGAGCCATTACCGTAGGCAGCACACCTGTTATCCTAGACAGCCATGCATAGAAAATCGGCCACAGAGACAGCACATACCGTTTGTCAAAGTCCGCAATGGCCCCGGTTTCCGGATAAATCCAGTATATTTTATCCGAGTGAACTGCTTCATTTGCCAGGTTTACATAGTAGGTGTCATCCCATTCCAGGTACATATGATGATGAATAAAATATAACTGATAACAAATCAGCAGCACAGCAATCACATATCCCGGCGTCATGTACTCTCTGGCGGTCCTTTTCAGTTCCTTCATATCCTCCAGAATGTCCCTCCGGAAAAAACAGCCTGCAACGGTCATAGCCGCTGTCAGCGCACTGTACAGATAGAAAAGGCTGTGAAAGGATGCCAGTGCCATTGTCATCGGCACCAGAATCAGTTCCAGCACCGCCCACCAAAGCATGGCTCCGGATACAATGGAAAAAATGATTCCTTCCTTTTTCAGCTTTAAAGCATGGCGCAGCGCATACCCGGAAAGAAAAGTCCCTCCAAAAAATATAGCCGCGGTCAGTAAAATTTCAAGGCGCATTCCTCGTCCTCTCTGTATCTTCAATCATCCATAGCTGCTGGTCTCCAATGTTATTCTCATAACGTTCCTCCAGCAGCCGTTCATAGGGTCTGTATGCTTTTATCCGCTCCTGATTGAAAATAGATACATACGGAAAATTCCATACAGAAATCCCCATGCCTGCATATCCGCCCTCGGATACCATTGCATTCAGATTCTTATATCCCATCAGGAGGGTCAATGCAAAGAAAAATGCGGCCGCGGCACCTGCCGGAAATTCCCGCTTTTGAATCAGTCTCATAACAACCGCACACTCCAGTACCTTAAAAATCACTCCGTACCGGCTTGCATAATAAGAGCTGCCGCACAGCAGCATATAGAAGCATGTTCCACACATGTATGCTTTCAGCAAAAGCTCCGTCTGCTTATCCGCCTGTCCGTCTTTTTTCCGATTCCACATATACAGCGCTATTAAGACTCCGAAGCTTAAAAGCCGTTCTCCTGTTGCAAAAATACTTATGCTTCCCTCCAAAAGAAACTGTTCCACATGATACACCGGAATCAGACTTACAAAAAACTGCTCCACTGGTCCTGCCTGCAGAATCAGTCCTCCCGCAACGGAAAGCCCGGTCAGCGCCAGCATCGCCTGTATCGGCAGATAATAGGCAGCAGGCAGTACCAGCCATCCATAGCCCACCTTATGAAAAGAGGCGGCAACCAGCACTCCCACCACATACCGTCCCCATTTTTTTTCCAGATAAAACGGAACCAGTATGCCCAGAAACAGACACATGGCAAGTCCCTGACGCAGCCCCGACACCATCCACACTGTATACAGCACCGGATAGGACAGGAACAATCCCGCCGTCTTAAAAGGCACATATTTCTGCAGAAAACGATGCAGAAGCAGCATATCCGCAGCTCCCAGCGCCATCGTAAATACCCAGAAGGGGGCATGGCAAAACTTAAACAGCGCACATATCAGCCGCCATCCCGGCTCCGGAAAGAATCCGAAAATATAGCCCTGGGACAGATCAATGACCGTCGGTATTGTCTCATAGATTGCATGATAGGTCACATAGTCCGTACCCTGCCCAAAGCGCAGGCACAGACAGGCAGCCGACGCCCCCCAGCATACCCAGTATATTTTTTCTTTCTCTCCGGGACAGCGCCACTCTGACAGCGTCCCCGCAGCCAGCAGCAGAAATATCAATAAGTATAGACTCATGCTTTTCCTTCCAAAATATCCGCAATTCTTTTGCATGCAAATCCGTCGCCGTAAGGATTGCTCGCCGTACTCATTGCTTCATATGCTTTTTCATCTTCCAGCAATAATTTGAAGTTTTTATAAATCACTTCTTCATCCGTCCCAACCAGCTTTAATGTTCCCGCTGCAATTCCCTCCGGCCGCTCTGTGGTGTCCCTCATCACAAGCACCGGCTTGCCAAGAGAAGGCGCCTCCTCCTGAATTCCGCCGCTGTCGGTCAGAATCAGATAGCTTCTGGACAAGAAATTGTGAAAATCCAGCACGTCCAGAGGTTCAATAATGCGGATTCTCTCATCGTCTCCAAGAATCGCGTTTGCCGTCTCTCTTACCGCAGGATTCATATGAATCGGATAGATTGCCTTAATATCCGGATGCTCATCGCATACCCTGCGGATAGCCCGGAACATATTTTTCATAGGCTCTCCCAGGTTTTCCCTGCGGTGCGCCGTAATCATAATCAGGCGGCTGTCCCCCGCCCAGTCCAGCTCCGGATGGGTATATTCCTTCCGTACTGTTGTCTTTAACGCATCGATGGCTGTGTTTCCGGTCACGTAGATCGTATCCGGGTTCTTTCCTTCCTTCAGAAGATTTTCCTTTGAAAGATTTGTGGGGGCAAAATGATAGGAAGAAATAATACTGACCGCCTGACGGTTAAATTCCTCCGGGTACGGAGAATAGATATTGTAGGTGCGAAGTCCCGCCTCCACATGTCCTACCGGAATCTGCAGATAAAAGCATGCCAGAGCCGTTACAAATGTGGTAGACGTATCCCCATGCACCAGAACAACATCCGGGCGGACTTTCTCCAAAACCTCTTTAATCCGGTTCAAAATATTTGTTGTCACATCAAACAAGGTCTGACGGTCTTTCATAATAGACAGATCATAGTCCGGCGCAACCGAAAACGCCTCCAGCACCTGATCCAGCATCTGACGATGCTGCCCGGTCACACAGACGATGGTCTCAATCCCTTTTCTCGTCTTCAGCTCATTGACCAGCGGACACATTTTAATCGCCTCCGGTCTTGTTCCAAATACAAGCATTATTTTTTTCATCTATCGTTCCTCTAGCTCTTCCTTAATCTGTTCCGCAAGCCTCTGGTTATTTTTTTCCACATGTACATGTCTGATAAACCGATCCACCGCCCTTTGCCACTGTCCGTAGTTTTCTGCTATAGAGCGAATTGCCTGTTCATAATCGTCGGAGGCCCGTCCGATTTTATATTTCTCACAAAATTCTTTCAAAGGAGGATTTGTGGACGTTACCACTGGTTTCCCCTCAAACAGAAATTCAAAAATTTTGCCGCTTGCGCAGTATTTATTGTTCAAATCCCGCTGATGATAAGTCACCATACCTGCCTGACAGTTTTCGATAAAATATTTCAGATGATCCTGATCCATACGTGGAAAAATCTTTACATTGGTCAGTCCCAGGTCCTGAATCGTCCGGCGGATAATCGTCTCATCTTCCTCATCGCTCCCGCCAATCAGAAGAAGCTCATAGCCCTCTCCCAACCCCTTCATAGCTTCCACCATCTTTCCAGTTGTACGGCTCATATCACAGCCCGCAGTAGAAATAATCCGAAATCTTTTCTCTTTGAAAAATTCTCTGCATTCCTCTTCCGTCTGCGCCCGCTTTTCTTCATCCGTGTACTCCAGGCAGCGGATATTTTCATAATTTAACGGCTGCTTCTTAAGGCCGAACATGCTTACCATAATCCTTGCCCGGTATGCGTTGGCCGCAATAACCACATCCGAATGCCTGGTAAAAATTTTTTCCACCATACAGCCGATTTTTCCCGGAAGCCCTGCAGCACTCCTCATATCATACAGCTCCCGGCAGTCCTGCACCACATAGCGGGCACCGGACAGCTTCTTCGCCAGATAACCCGGAAGGATTCCCTTGCGGTTATCGATAAAAATCAGGTCCTGTCTGCCAAGCTTCCTCACCTGCAGACAGACAAACATGATAAAATTGCTGTATCCCCGGTCCGGATAAACAATGTGGCAGCTTTCCTGAGGAATTTCTCCATCCAGGCCGCGGGTAATGTAAGTCACATCCCCCAGCCTCTTTGCCGTCCTGATAAGCTCACGAACCCTTCCGTCATATTTAAAATAATCATAGGATATCAATAATATTTTCATGTGTTCACTCCTGATTCCGCTTATCATACTTTTTCCCGAATCAGCCGGATCACCTTCCGCTGTTCCTCATCCGTCAGGTAGGGACTCAGCGGCAGAGACAGCACCCGGCTGCATACGCTGCGTGTCACCGGAAACTGCTCCCCATAAGAATGGTATCCTTTAAAGGCTGTCTGCTGGTGCATTCCTCTCTCATAATAGATCATGGAGGGAACGCCGTTTTCCTCCAGACAGGACTGTACCTCCCTGCGCTCCCTTTCATCCTTCAGAAGAATGCTGTACTGCGCCCAGCCCGAGCTTAGCCCTTCTGGTACGATCGGAACCTTTACGCAGTCCTTCAGTCCTTCGGCATACTTTGCCGCTATGGCATCCGTATCCGCCAGCTCATAATCTTTAAATGCTTTCAGCTTCACCTGCAGAACCGCTGCCTGAATAGTGTCCAGCCGGGAATTAATACCCACGCGTACATTATCATATTTATCGCTGCCCTTGCCGTGAACCCGGTAAGATTTTAAGAGCGCTGCCCATTCCTCATGATTTGTGAAAACAGCGCCGCCGTCTCCATAGCATCCAAGCGGTTTTGCCGGAAAGAACGAGGTGGCGGCAATATCTCCGAAGCTTCCGGCACGCTTTCCATGATATGTTCCTCCAAAGCCCTGGGCTGCATCCTCTAAAATATACAGGCCATACTTGTCTGCAATGGCCCGGATTCTGTCATAATCAGCCGGAAGGCCGAACAGATCCACAGTCACAATAGCCCTTGGAGTCAGCCTTCCTTCTGCCTGAACTGCCTGAATCACACGCTCCAGACTGTCCGGATCCATATTAAAGGTATCCTCCAGAATATCCGTAAATACCGGGGTAGCCCCTTGAAAGGCCACAGTTTCGGCCGAGGCAAAGAATGTAAAATCCGGTACAAAGACTGCATCTCCCTCCCCGATATTCCATGCCATCAGCGCCAGAGTCAACGCGTCGGTTCCATTACCGCAGCTAATACAATATTTCATTCCCACATATTCTGCCAGAGCTTCCTCCAGCTCGTCCACCTGACTGCCGCTGATATAGCTGGAAGCCTCCAGCACCTGGCTGACAGCCTGATCTATTCCCGGCTTCAGCGCCTGATACTGTCTCTTCAGATCACGAAACTGCATCTTAATCCTCTCCTTTGAGCTTCTCGCACAGACGCCAGATATCCTCTGCGGAATTGAAATTCTCCGGCACAATCTCCTCCGCCGGAATTTCAATGCCTAACTGATCCTCAATCTCTGCAATCAGTGTAATCACATCAAAGGATTCCAGAACTCCGTCGTCAATCAGCTCCTTCTCTGTCCCAAAGTCAATCTCCGGCTTTAATGCCTCCAAAATCTCCATTAATTCTTCCATCTTCCTACCTCCTGATTCCATGTATTAAGCGGATAGGTTTCCAACCCGCCGCGCATAAGCTTTATTCCTTCCTGCCCGCTGTACTGGTAAATTCCCGGCAGCCTCCGGCTTAAAAACAGATACAGACCTTCTGTCACCGAATACGCCCCGATATTATGGAACACCAGATAATCCCCGATTCTCGCATCGTGAAGCAAAAGCTTCTTTAACAAAATATCCGCAGTCGTACAAAGGGAACCGTAAACCGTCCACTCCTCCTCTTCCTTTTCAACCGGATGCTGCGGGAAAAAAGACAGTACCGGCGTTTTCATCGCCATATTCTGCCCATAATAATTCACATGATTGATGCCGCCGTCCACAATACACACATTGACCGCGTCATTCCTCTTCTGATCTACAATCTTTGTTATATAATAGCCGCAGGATGCCGTCAGAAAACGGCCCATCTCAAAAATCAACTTATACGGCCTGCCCTCCCGGAACAGCTTGGCGAACTCCTCCAGCAGGTATCTGTCCTTTTCAAAATCATCCTTTGTAAAATAAGGCACCCCCAGCCCCGGTCCAAATTCCAGCACCCGGGCCGAAAAGCCCTCCTCCTCCCGCAGCCTGCAGATAAAATCCTCAATATATTCCACTTCTTTGGCAATCTTTTTCAGTTCCTTCTTCTGGGTTCCGGTAAAATACTGAACTCCCGTTATTTCCAGACAGGGATATTTCTCGCGGCAGCGGATCAGCTCCGTTACATCCGCCTCGCTCATACCAAACTGATTGCCGTTTGTCACCCGAAGCAGAATCTCGGCTCTCTTTCCGAGCTCCTCTGCACAGCGATGCACCAGCCAAAACTGATTCTTTGACTCTGCCGTATAATGAATCACTCCCTGTTCCATGGCATAGCGCACATCCGCGTATTCCTTGTTCACGCCGGATAAAACAATTTTCGTCATATCCAGCCGATTTTCCACGCAGATATGAAATTCTCCCGGAGAACAGATCTCATACCGCTCCACACAGGAATCCATAGCTTTTATCAGGAACGGATTTGCCTTGACCGCAAAGCAAAGCTCTGCAGGCCGGATGCTTTCCGCCACCCATTCTGCCCTTGCTCTGAGTATATCTGTATCAAACACGAACGCCGGCGTCTCAAGAGATACCGCCAGTTCCTGCAGTCTGTTCTTGTCCATATGCTTCCCTCCACCAGCCTGTCCTCTTAATTTGTCCTGGAATAATCTTCCATCAGTGCACTTCTGTCAATTTTCCCGTTTTTTGTAATGGGCATGGACTCTGTCTGCCGGAATACATTCGGGATCATAAACCGCGGAAGCTTTTCGGACAGACATTGAATAATCTCTTTAGGACTTAATTTTCCCACATAAAACCCGATAATCTTCGTATTTGGTTCATCATAAATACAGCAGACTCTGGAAATCCCGTCAAGGGCCTGAAAAGCGGCTTCAATTTCCCCAAGCTCTATCCGGTGCCCCATATGCTTAATCTGAAAATCCTTCCGGGTTACATAGTACAATTCCCCGGCTTCGTCATACCGCCCCAGATCCCCGGTCCGGTAAACAGGCTCCAGATAACGGCTGTTCAATGGGTTCTGAACAAACGCCTCCGCCGTTTTCTCCTGGTTCCTGTAATATCCCAGAGCCAGCGCCGTACCTGACACGCAGATTTCCCCCAGTATCCCCGGCTCCGTTACCAGATGATCCTCTTTATCCAGTAAAAATACCCTCTCATTCGGAAACGCCTTCCCGATAGGAAGCAGCTCATCCCCGGCAAACTCCCGGTTCAGAATATAATACGTACAGTTACATGTAATCTCTGTCGGCCCGTAAAGATTCACATAAAGGGCCTCCGGCAAATATTCTCTCCAGTAGTTCAGGTGCTTTACCGGCATCACCTCGCCGCTGAACATCACCCGGCGGATGCTTTTCGGGATCTTATATTTGAATCCCTTCAGCATGGAGATAATACAAAGAGCCGACACCGCCCACGTAAGGCTTGTCACCTTTCTGTCATCCAGGAAATCCAAAAGTTTCTTTGGGACGGAAAAATATTTCTTTGGAACTACTTCCATAGTTGCCCCAACCTTCATGGCAGGATAGATATCCTTCACCGATACATCAAAGTCAAAGGGAGCCTGATTGGCAATCACATCCTCTCGTTCAAAGCCGAAGATTTCCGTAAAATGCTCCGTAAAATCAATGACGGAACGGTGGGATACCACCACTCCCTTGGGTACTCCCGTAGAACCGGAGGTAAAAATTGCATACAGAGGGTCTGTATCACAGGCTGACTCTCTTCTGGCTGCCAGAGCCTGCGTATCCGCATCCTGTTTTACCAGCTCCTCCGCCAGCAGCACTCTACCTTTAAAATCCAGCTCCTGCAGCTTTCCTGCAAGCTTTTCCGAGGTCACAATGATCTCTGCCTCCAGTGTTTCCAGAATGGTCCGTATCCGCTCCAAGGGCTGATCCGGCTCCACTAATGTATAAAAGCAGCCTGCACAGACTGCTCCCATAAAAACATTCAAGGTCCATGCTTCTTTTTCCATCAGAACCGGTACCGGCGCGTTCTGAGGAAGTATGGCGGATAAAGCGCTGCCGATCCTTTCCGCATTTTCCAGAACCTGCCTGTAGGTATAGCTGCTTTCAAGGTCCTCGTATGCCGCTTTTTCCGGACAGGAGGCTGCGCTTGCTTCCAGATAATCCAGGATATTTTGTATCTGAGTCATGAATTTCTCCTATTTCTTTCTCATTTCCGGCACCTTGCGGGCCGGGTTGCCGAACTGCTTCTCACCCTCCGGCACGTCCCTGATGGCAACCGCCCCAATACCAAGATACGCATGGTCTCCCACCGTAATCCGGTTGGTGGTCACAGACATGGGCGCCGCGTAAGTATGGCTGCCCACATTACAGTGTCCGGAAATACTGGCCTTTCCGCTGATCAGGCTTCCTTCTCCAACTCGGCAGTTATGGCCCACATCACCGGCCAGTCCGATCATGGAACCTTTTCCCAGCACGGTTGTCCTTGTGTCTCCGGCCGCCAGAACAGCTCCCGCCAGAAGCAGGCAGCCGTCCTCTATCACTGTTCCTGCCAGATGAGGCAGTGTCCGGCATAATCCGTCTTCCGTCCGGTATATATCGGCATCCTCCGCGCCAATTACACAGTTTTCCTTTATCTGCACATTATTTCCGATACGGACATGATCCTTAATCACAGTTCCCGCCCCAATCCGGCAGTGATCGCCGATCACCACATCCCTTCCGATCACGCAGAAGGGAGCGATTTTCACATCCTCTCCCGTCTGAACGTCCGAGCTGATATAGCTCCCGTCCTTCAGGTATACAGAGGGCTTCGGCATAAGACTTACCATACGCTCCAGAAGCTCCCCGTACAGATTTTTAGGCATACGGCTCTTCAGCAGAATGCAGGATGGGTCCAGGACAGGCTTTAACTCCTCTCCTGCGATAAAAATACTGTTTCTCACCTGTACAGCGCTCTCTGCCAGATTCCCTTTTACAAATATAATCGTATGATCCTCAGGCGCTTCCGGATCGGATACCCCATAAACAGGAAAATCACAGCTGGTATCAAACAGCGCCTTTGCCGGTATGTCGCATATTTTAAACATCAAATTCTCCCGTCATATCAACGCTCTTAAAATGCTTCAGGGGCAGCTTCACCGGAATTCCCTCCTTCTGGCTCTTATAAATGGCAAGCACAATCTCCAGGGCATTTCTTCCCGCCGCCGCATCCACATAGGGCTTTCTGTCGTTTTGAACGGCCTCTATCATATCTGCGTACAGGCTCGTATGTCCGTTGCCGTAGACATTGCTGGTGGCCTCCTGCAGGTTCTTATTCGCACTGTCTTTGTCTGTCTCGTCCGCAAAATCCCATACATCGATATTATTTGTGGACTTTCCCCCGATTTTCACAGTGCCTGTTTCCCCGAAAATATATAAGGTCTCCTCCAGGTTCTGAGGATAGACATTGGTCGTCCCCTCAATCGTGGCAACGGCTCCGTTTTTAAATTTTACAACTGCCATACCGATATCCTCAGCCTCCAGATACGGATGAAGCCGCTGTCTGGTAACGCCGTAGACCTCCTCCGCCTCATCGCCGAACATCCAGCGGAGTAAATCAATGCCGTGAATACACTGATTCATCAGAGCGCCCCCGTCACAGGCCCATTTTCCTCTCCATGGAGCCTGAGCATAGTAGTTTTGATTCCGGTTCCAGCGCACATGGACAGAGCCGTGGGACAGCTTTCCAAAACGCCCTGCTTCCAGAGCCTTTCTTGTCTCCTGTACTGCCACATTAAACCGGTTTTGATGGCAGGCAGATACCTTGACTCCTTTCTCCTCCGAACGACGGACAATCTCATCGGCATCCTCCATGCTCATGGCAACAGGCTTCTCGATAATGCAGTTTACGCCGTGGTCAATACAGAAAAGAGCAATTTTTGCATGGCTCCCGCTCTCGGTGGCTATGCCCGCCAGCTCAGGCTGTATTTCTTCAATCATTCTTTTATAATCCGTATACCTCCCAATGGAGCTGTCCTCCTGAAGTCCGTGCTTTGTAAGCAGGCTCTCCATATTCTCCGGAACCGTATCGCAGACGGCTGCCAGTTCCAGACCGTTGTTTTTTGCCGCCTTTATATGGTTTGCTGCAATACGTCCGCATCCAATCAATGCATATTTCATCACAACACCTCGATATTTTCTCTGTTTTCTATATGCTTCATAACATTCTTCGTATCAAAAACTGCTTTGGCATATCTCTGCACAAATGCATAATCCACATTTGTATGGGCCGCTGTCACCATAACCAGGTCGGCGCTCTCCACCAGAGTCTGATTCAGCTCCGGTTCACTGTCATATATCCGGCCTTTATATTTATACTGTCTCACCCAGGGGTCAAAATAAACAACCTCTGCACCGGTTTTCTGAAGCTCTTCAATCACACGCAGCGCCGGGCTCTCCCGGTAATCGTCAATATCCTGCTTGTAGGCCACGCCCAGAACCAGTATTTTAGAACCGTTCAGCGCCTTCTGAAAACGGTTCAGAATTCTGCCTGCCCGATCCACACAGTAAGCCGGCATCCGGTCGTTAATCATCATGGAGCTTTCGATCATGGAAGTATGGAAGCCGTATTCCCTTGCCTTCCAGGACAGATAGTAGGGGTCCAGCGGAATACAGTGTCCGCCAAGTCCCGGCCCAGGATAGAAGGGCTGAAAGCCATAGGGTTTTGTGCTCGCCGCATCGATCACCTCCCAGATACTGATTCCCATCTCATTACAGAGCATGGCAAGCTCATTAATAAGACCAATATTAATATTCCGGTAAGTATTTTCCAGAATCTTCTCCATCTCTGCAATAGCCGGGGAGGACACCTCCTTCACGTCCCCCTCCAGCACCGCCCGGTACATGGCTGCGATGACCTCTGTGGCATCCCTTCCGATACCGCCCACAACCTTCGGCGTGTTTTTCGTCTTATAAAGCAGATTGCCCGGGTCCACCCGCTCCGGGGAGAACCCAAGATAAAAATCCTCTCCGCATTTCAGTCCGGAGCCTTCCTCCAGAATCGGACGCACCAGCTCCTCGGTCGTTCCCGGATAGGTGGTGGACTCCAGCACAACCATCGTATTTTTTTTCAGATATTTGGAGATAGATGCCGTGGAATCCCGCACGCAGCTAAGATCCGGCTCCTGATGAATATCCAGAGGAGTCGGGACACAGATGGCGATAAAATCCACATCTTTAATAAAACTAAAATCCGAGGTGGCAGAGAGCATGCCTTCCTCCACCAGCCTCTTTAAGTCCTTATCCACCACATCCCCGATATAATTATGGCCCTGATTGACCATATCCACTTTTATGCTCTGCTCATCAAAGCCAATAGTTTTAAAGCCTGCCTTTGCCTTCTCAACTGCCAGCGGCAGACCCACATAGCCCATTCCGATGACGCCTACGGCAATTTCTTTTTTTGCTATTTTATCCAAGAGTAACTGTTTCATGATCTCTCCTTTTCTGCCCTTTCCAGTATTTCTGCATACTGCCCGGCCAGCAGGGAATAGCTGTACCGTCTGCGGATCTCCTTTTGTCCTCTCTCTCCCATGGCAAGGCGGGCCTCCTCCGGCATATGATAAATCCTCATAAGCGCCTCCGCGTAAGCCTTCCTGTCGCTGCACGGAACCACAATGCCGCCCCCTGACTCCTCCACCACATTTACAGAATTGCAGGCAAATACAGTAGGGTTGCCGGAATACAGATAATCATTCAGCTTATTCAGGCTAAGACCCAGGTCATTCAGCACCCGGTCATCCTTCAAAGCCGCGATGCATACCTTTGCCTTCGACAGCGCAAGCGCCACCTGGCTCTTCTCTATACGGGAGAAAATACGGACATTTTTAAGGTCATCCTTTTTTACTTTGGCTTCCATCCGGGAACGGAGATGACCGTCTCCGATAATGGCAAATTTCACTTCGTCCATTCCCTGCTCCTGCATATACTTTGCCGCATCCAGAATATCCAGCAGGCATTCCGAATCCACAAAGCTTCCCGTATAAACGGCGCACCAGTTATTTTCCAGATACCTCCCAAGCTCCTCCGGAAGTGTTATTTTCCCTTCTGCCAATGCATGGTCGATCTCTTCTGTATGATAACCGTTCGGTATCCAGTATACCCGGTCTCTTTTTACATAGGGAAATTTTTCCAGGTACCGGTAACCAAATTCCATGGATGTCACGATAGCGTCTGCTCTCCGGTACGCCCTGCGCTCCAAGGCAGAAAACAGAAGGCAGACCGGATGAAGCTTAGACCAGCCGTACATCTCAATAAAGGACAGAGGCCAGAAATCCCGGATTTCGCAAATAAAAGGCACGCTGTTTTTTTTGGCAATACGGTATGCGCTCTCCCAGGAGAACGGATGGACCGACGAACCGATTACCACATCCGGCGCTCCGAATTTCTCATAAAATTTCTGCTCATATTTCTTCATGAGCCTGCAGTAATCTATCATATTCAGAATGCGTGCCGCTCCGTTGCCATGGTAAGCAGGAGCTGTATGAAGCCATATATAAGACAGGCCCTTCCGGAGCCTGCGGATTGTCACAGGCCTGTCATAAATATATTCTTCTGTCTGATGGTCAAAGGAGGACATAAACACAACCACCTCCATACCGGACGCGGTCATTTCCCCTGCCAGCTCATAATGGCGGTCTCCCTCCAGACCTGAATGATGGTTTAATATCCAGATCTTTTTCATATGTGCTCTCTTCGGATCATGATTTCATTGTATTTCATCATAACAATGCCTTCCTCATAACAGCCAATCTGCGGCTCGTTCACCCTTCCCTCCAGATTTCGGACAATGTATTTCATATGGTTGACTCCCGCCTCATAGGCATGGGGGTAGCCGCCGCCGAACCTGGGATTTACTTCTGATATATAATAAGTTCCGTCACAGTCAAAAATATCGATATCAATCTGCCCCCGGAATCCGCTTTCCTTTACAAATCGTTCCACCAGTTTGAACAGCTTCGGATCCTTAAAGGACACTCCTTTGTCTGTCTCTCCTGCCCGCATTACCAGCTTTTTCTTGGAAAACACAGAGATCAGTTCACCGCTTATCATATCAATATAGCAGTCCGCCCCTATCTCCTGCCCCTTCAAATATTCCTGAATAAGCAGATCATCCGAATGGTCGAAAAGAAGCTCCACCGTTTCCCTGTCCTCCGCCTTCGATATGGCGATACTGGCACTGCCCCGGACTGGTTTTACAAATACCGGGTAGGAAATCCTCCCGGCCTTTACATCTTTGAAAAATTTATCTTTATCAATATAGCTTTTCGCACAGGCATATCCATGGGCCAAAAGCCATTCAAACATCCGCCATTTGTCCAGCGTCCGTTCACAAAGCTCATAGGAAGACCCTATTACCGTCACTCCCAGGGCGCTAAATTCCTCTTCATGCTCCGCCAGAAGGGACAGTTCCGGATCAATCAGGGAAAACACACCGTCTACCCTCTCCTTCCGGCAAATATCCAGAATCAGATCCATATATCCCGGTTCTGTGATTCTGGGCACCAGGTAGTATCTGTCCGCCTCATAAAGCGCCGGAGCATTGGCGCTCATATCTGTGGCAATCACTCTGCCGCCCCCGGCAAGCTCCCGCTTTACATATTGTACAATCTTATTTCTCGTTCCACAGCTTAAGATCAGAATATTCATACTTTTTTTCCTTCTATCATGGACTGCTGCACATATTCCCCTGCACCCCACTTCCGGCGCACACAGGTAACCTTTCCGTCCTCCTCCAGATATACGGCCGGAAAATACCCGATAAACAGGGGAGACAGACACATGGTGTATGCTCCCACCTTCTCATATATAATCCGATCCCCCTCCCGGAGTTCAGGACTGTCCGTCAGTACAAACAGCCTGTCATTCTCCATGCAGGTAAAGCCTGATACTACCTGCTTTGCCGCGGTATTTCTTTCCCGTCCGTCCTCTGCAGGTTCTGTTCGATAGAAGTAGCTTTTCTTCGTCATCAGCGGATCTATATGAATTCTGCTTCCGTCCGTTACCGCAAAATGGTTTCTGTTTGTCTTTTTCACATCTGTTACGGTTGTAATATATTCTATCGGCGGACAAATCAGCGAGGTCCCCGGTTCCACAATCAGAGCAGTGTGAGCCGGGTCAAACTCTTCTCTTAAAATCTCTGACATTACTCTCAGATAATCTGCATATTGGGGCTTGTTGGAAAGTCCGCCGAAATAACCTCCGCCCACATCCACATATGCAAGATCCAGCCCCCATTCCTTTTGAATCCTGCAGGCCGTCTCTGCAATGGCTTTATAGATGCCAAGACTTCTTGTTTTTGAACTGCAGTGCATATGGATACCTGAAATTTCCACCCCCGGAATCGCCCTTAATTCTTCAACCGCTTTAGAAAAGCCTCCGTTCTCATAGCTGAACCCAAAACGTCCGCCCTCCTCACCTCCGGAAGCCTCTCCCGGACACATGGCTTCCAGATCAAAATTCACCCGGATTCCTACCTTTGCCAAAGCCTCCGGATGGGAAACAGTAAATTCCCGAAGCCATCCGATCTCCCGTTCCGCATCCAGATTGATGATATGCCCTGCCCTGCAGGCCCGCAGAAAGCTGTCTTTCCCTTTTACCGGACCATTATACACAATCCTTTCATAGCCCATATATTCTGCCAGTTCATACTCATCCTCAGACACCACCTCCGCATAGCAGCCATGCCGCTTCATATAATCCAGCACCCATGGAAGCGCATTTGTCTTAAAGGAATATCCAATCACTGCATTCGGCCAGTATTCTTTCAGCGCTGCCTTCAGCTTCTCCATCCCTTCATCCAGCATTTTTTTGTGAATCAGATAATATGGTGTCTTCATCCTTTATCCTTCTTCCTCCGGAGTTCCGGTAAAATCCTCCATGGTTGCAGAATTTTCACTGCTGATGCCCTCTCTTCTGAATACTTTAAACACAGTTTCAAATAAAATACGAATATCCTCCCTGAAGGAAAGAGTTTCCACATACCGCACGTCATATTCAAACTTTTCCTCCCAGGAAATGCTGTTGCGCCCGTTGATCTGGGCGAGTCCGGTAATCCCGGGCTTTACGTCGTGCCTTCTGCGCTGACGCCTGTTATAGAGCGGCAGATACTGGACAAGCAGCGGACGTGGCCCTACCAGACTCATATCTCCTTTTATAATATTGAAAAGCTCCGGCAGTTCATCCAGACTGGTGCTCCGGAGCCTTTTGCCAAAGGGCGTCAGCCGCACTTCATCGGGAAGAAGCTCCCCGCGCCCGTCCCTCTCGTCTGTCATGGAACGGAACTTATACATTTTAAAGCTCCTCTCCTTATATCCCGGACGAGTCTGAGTAAACAGCACCGGCCTTCCCAGTTTTACGGCCACCAGAACTGCCGTAATTCCCATAACCGGACTTAAAACAATAAGCGCCGGAACCGCCAGACACAGATCCAATATTCTTTTCCCATGCTTTTTATAAAAGCTCATCTATTTCCACAATCCTCTGATAATCCCGCAAATTCTTTCCAGCTCCTCATCCGTCAGCTTTGTGTCGCTCGGCAGGCAGACACCCCGGTGGAACAGAACGGCTCCCACATTGCCGTTGTCTATATAATCATAATTTTTAAATACCGGCTGAAGATGCATGGGCTTCCACACAGGACGGCTCTCAATATCGCCCTTTTCCAGCGCAATCATCACATCCAGAGGACGGACCCTGCAATTATCCGCAAGCTGAATGACGCTGAGCCAGCAGTTGGCCCGCTCATCCGTATGCACCGGCATAAAGGACAGCCCCCCGCAGTCCTTCAGATGCTCCCGGTAATAATCGAAAATATATTTTTTCTGTTTAATCCTCTGATCCAGAACCTTTAACTGTCCCCTTCCGATACCGGCCACAATATTACTCATCCGGTAATTATACCCTATCTCCTTATGCTCATAATGGCGTGCCGGCTCTCTCGCCTGAGTTGCCCAGAAACGTACCTTGGCAGTCCGCTCCTTCGCCTTTTCCTCCTCCAGATTGCAGACCAGCATACCGCCTCCGGAGGTGGTGATGATCTTATTGCCGTTAAAGGAAAAGATTCCGTAATCTCCGAATGTCCCTGTATGCTGTCCGTGATAATAGCTTCCAAGACTCTCCGCCGCGTCCTCAATAACCGGAACGCCGTGCTTTTTACAGATTTCCATAATCCGGTCCATATTGGCAGGCAGCCCGTACAGATGCACCGGCATGACAGCCTTTACATCCGGATATTTTTCAAATGCGCGCTCCAGCGCTTCCGGGGACATATTCCATGTCTCATAGTCACTGTCTATAAATACCGGAACTGCCTTCTCATAGATCACCGGATTTACCGTGGCGGAAAAGGTCAGATCCTGGCAGAATACAATATCCCCTTCCTTCACGCCTGCCGCCTTCAACGCCAGATGGATGGCCGCAGAACCCGTACACAGAGCCGCTCCATCCTTTGCTCCCACATAGGAAGCCAGCTCCTTTTCAAATTCATTCACATTCTTCCCAAGAGGAGCAATCCAGTTGGTGTCAAATGCCTCCTTTACGTATTTCTGCTCATAGCCCTCCGCGCTCATATGCGGGGAAGCCAGATAAATGTGCGCCATAATCATGCCTCTCTTCTGCTTAGTTTGTTTCCATATGGTAAGTTGGAATAATCTCCATTACTTTCTCTTTAATATCGGAACAGTCCGCTCTGGACAGTTCATCCAGCTCCTGCAGCTGATGCCGGAATAGCTCCTCGTCAAATTCAATGGGCTTTCCAATATGAATCAACTCATTTTCCGTACTCTGAAGTCCTTCCTCGCTCATTAGGAGCTCCTCGTACAGCTTCTCCCCGGGTCTTAGACCTGTAAATTTAATTTCAATATCCTCATAAGGCCGGTAGCCGGACAGACGAATCAGATTCAGCGCCAGATCCAGTATCTTCACCGGTTTTCCCATATCCAGAACAAATATCTCGCCGCCCTTTGCCTGTGCGCCTGCCTGAAGCACCAGGGACACCGCCTCCGGAATCGTCATAAAATAGCGGATAATATCCGGATGCGTCACCGTCACCGGACCGCCCTCCTCAATCTGCTTTTTAAATAACGGAATCACGCTTCCATTGCTTCCAAGCACATTTCCAAAACGGACTGCCACAAACTCCGTTTCCGACTGGTTGTTCATCATCTGGATAATCATTTCACAGAGACGCTTGGAAGCGCCCATAATATTAGTAGGATTCACTGCCTTATCTGTTGATATCAGTACAAAACGGGAGGTATGATACTTGTCCGCTGCCTGTACCGTTTTATAAGTGCCCAGCACATTGTTTTTAATCGCCTCATTGGGACTGTCCTCCATCAGAGGCACATGCTTATGCGCTGCCGCGTGGTAGACAATATCCGGCCGGTATTTTTCAAATAAATTATTCATCCGGTGAGTATTGCGTACCGAGCCAATCAATGTCACCAGATCCAGCCTGGGATAATCTCTCTTCAGCTCCTGCTGGATATCATAAGCATTATTTTCATAGATATCAAAAATAATCAGCCTTTTGGGCTCATGTCTGGCTATCTGGCGGCACAGCTCGCTTCCGATGGAGCCTCCGCCTCCGGTTACCAGTACGGTTTTGCCTGATACATAGTCCATAATACTGTCAATCTGGGTGTCCACCGGCTTCCTGCCAAGCAGATCCTCAATCTCCACATTGCGGAGCTTGGATATACTGACTTCCCCGTTTACAAGCTGATAGAGACCCGGAAGCACCTTCAGCTGACAGCTTACCTGACTGCAGATGTCCAGAATTTCCTGTATTGTCGCATGAGTTGCGGAAGGAATCGCAATCATAATCTCGTCAATATTATATTCCTCCGCCAGACGGCAGATATCATAGCGGTTTCCCGCCACCAGCACACCGCGCAGGTATTTTCCCTGTTTCCCCGGATCATCATCCACAAGGCAGCACACATTCTGCCGGGTAAAACGGCTGTTCTGAAGTTCCTTTAATAAAGTATAGCCGGCTTCCCCGGCGCCCACAATCATCGTATTTTTCTTTCCCGTCCTGTCCATTCCTTCCCTGCGGGACTGGATGTAGCCCAGAATCCGGTACATAAAACGGAACAGCGAAATACCTGCTGTCAGAACTACAAAGTACATAAACGGATAGCTTCTCGGAAATTCCAGGCCGACAGCCTTCATGCCCACTGTCTGTATCACTGCGGATATCAGACAAGCTGCCAGAATATTAACCAGATCCGACGCGCTGGCATATTTCCAGATTCCCCGGTACAGCCGGCATAAACCAAATGCCGTCAGGGAAACAAGAAGATTCAGCGGAAGATACCGGAAAATCTCTTCAATATATTCAATGGCACGGGGTTCAAAGCGGAAGTTATAACGCACATAAACCGCCAGCGGGCCGGACAGTGTGATAATCAGCGTGTCCATCAGCATCAGCAGCAGAATTCTGTAAACTAGTTTTTTACTTTTCTTTTTAAACATTCGATGCTCCCAAATATAATTGTCCATATTCTGTAATAGTTTATCACCTTTACCTTTATTTTACAAGTATTAGGAATTTTATGTCCTGATTCAAACATAAAACCTATGGAAAAACATTGATATTCATTATATAATAAAACGGAAATGCTGCAAAGGGAGGAAAAATAAAATTATGAAACAAAAATCATTACTTGCCATTGTCTGCCTGGCTGCCATCTGCCTGACAGGCTGCCAAAAATCAGCGTTGTCCGAGGCCTGCTGGAAATCCGCAAAAAAAGCGGACAGCCTTGAAAGCTATGTCAAGGAACATGCGGACGAGATCGATATGGAGGCTCTGAAGACAGAGGCAGGCTCTGCTGAAAGCACTCTGAGCCAGCAGTTTAAGGCAACTGCCTTGCTGTGCGCGCTGGAGTCCCAGAGTGATTCCGGTTACCCTGTCAGTTCATCTTATGCGGACAGCTATCTGGCAAAGGTAAATACGGAAGGAGAAGAGTTCTGGAAAGTTCTGGAGGAATCCTTTTATCCTCATGATGATTTCCAGTCCATATTTGCCGCCGCCGATCATCTGGATGCCCAGACACTGGCCAATCTGATCAGCGGAATACCTGCTGACAGCAGCTATGCGGAAGAATTTAAGGAGGCTGTGGGAAAGTATATCCGGAAGAATCCCGCAAAAACTGCGGCTGCTGTCCCGGATCTGGAAAAAACCGGATATTTTAAGGACTGGAGTCTGGACGACTGGAAAAGCGCTTATTTATACAGCTATACGGAACCGGACCTTATACAGACAGATACTGCAGACGAGGCAGTTGCATATATCAGCTGTCTGCGCGGCTCCTTACTTCCGATGCTGGAAGCAGAATTTGGAGCAGAGGAATTTCAGGAAGCCTCAGAGCTGACTAATGAAAATTATTATTCCACAAATCTGGCTGTTACAGTAGCGGACAGCCTCAGCTTAAAGGAAGCGGACGAGACTTCCCTTCCCGAAACAATTGAGACAGAGGGCAAAAAGATCGCCGCCTTTTATCAGAACCCTCATACAGAGGAATTCAAGGATTCCCCTGCTCCGTTACGTCTCCTGGGAGACTTTATGCTGAGCCTTCCGGACGAGGAATATCCTCAGTCTCTGGCAGATGCCGACTATTATCTCGTTCTGACTCCATCCTATGAATATGGAGATTTCTATACGGATATGTCCGGAAAGGAATCCAAAATCCAGCAGGTTTCCTCCAGCACATCCGTGGATCTGTATGAATCAGCCACCGGTACATTCCTGCGCCATCTGGGAAATGTGATGGAGCATCCGTCTTCTTCTATTTTTGAGGATTTATCCGAAGAGTCCGCAGAATATCCGGAGCTGACAACGTCAGATATCCTGAGTTATATTTATCATCATGTCAATGAGCCGGATTCTTATGCTTATCTGATGGATCATACAGCAGGAAAATCAGAGCTTCAGGCAGGAGAATCCATTATTCTGGGAAACTGGGAAATCACCTATCACTCCTGCAAGATCAGTCAGACCTTTGATTCTGGTATGTTCCGCTTTACCGCAGACGAAGGCATGCAGATTGTCAGAGGCGAGTTTACTATCGCCAACTGCGGAACAGAAAGCGATACCTTCCTTCCCACTGTCTACTATACGGATCAGGACCCGATTGTACGGATTTCCGATGCGAACCGTGAAAATTATTATGACAGCGTCAATGCGCTGAATGACAGCCGGTGCCTGAGCAGCACCTCGCTGGATCCGGGAGAATCCAGGGACGGGGAACTAATTTTCCAGATACCCAATGAGCTGGCTCAGGGAACAGAGCCCCTTTACATTGTAGTTTCTCTGGACAACCGTTCTGTTTTCTATTCATTAGAGAGATAGACAGAAATATATTGATCAGAAAAAGCATAGGACACCTGCCGGAATATCCTATGCTTTTTTCTAATTCTGAAACGTTTATTTTATAATGATTCTTTTAAAGCTCTTTTTCCCGCGCTTTACAACCAAACCTGTCTGAAGCTGCTCCGGTGTATAGGAGGCTGCAATATCCGTAACCCGCTCTCCGTCCACAGTTACACCGCCCTGCTGCACGTTTCTTCTCGCCTCCGAACGGGACGCGCAGAGACCGGATTTGTGTACAATAGTCAGAATATCCACCCTGCCATCCCGGAAATCATCCATGGAAAGCTCCGAAGTCGGCATATTCTCCGCGCAGCCAGAACCAAACAAAGCACGGGCGCTGTCCTGTGCTTTTCCTGCCTCTTCCTCGCTGTGAACCAGCTTGGTCAGCTCATAAGCCAGAATCTCTTTTGCCTCATTTAACTGACTCCCCTCCCATTTATCCATAGCGTCAATCTGCTCCAGAGGAAGGAAGGTCAGCATACGCAGACATTTCAGAACATCTGCGTCGTCAATATTCCTCCAGTACTGGTAAAACTCATACGGCGTGGTTTTCTCTGGATCCAGCCATACCGCGCCCTTGGCTGTTTTTCCCATCTTATTTCCCTCGGAGTTCAGAAGCAGGGTAATTGTCATGGCATGGGCATCCTTTCCAAGCTTCCTGCGGATCAGCTCGGTTCCGCCCAGCATATTGGACCATTGATCGTCCCCGCCGAACTGCATGTTGCAGCCATATTTTTCATAGAGCTGCAGGAAATCATAGCTCTGCATAATCATATAGTTGAACTCTAAGAAGCTCAGTCCCTTTTCCATACGTTTTTTATAGCATTCGGCAGTCAGCATGCGGTTCACGCTGAAATGAGCCCCCACGTCGCGGAGCATTTCAATATAATTGAGAGGCATCAGCCAGTCCGCATTATTTACCATCAGAGCCTTGCCCTCGGAAAAATCAATAAACTTACTCATCTGTTTTTTAAAGCAGTCACAGTTATGCTGAATCATTTCCGCTGTCATCATCTGCCTCATATCCGACCGCCCTGACGGGTCTCCGATCATGGCAGTTCCGCCTCCAATCAGCGCAATCGGCTTGTTGCCTGCCATCTGCAGACGCTTCATCAGGCAAAGTGCCATAAAATGCCCTACATGAAGGCTGTCCGCCGTAGGATCAAATCCAATGTAAAAAACTGCCTTTCCATTATTTACCATGTCTCTGATTTCGTCCTCATTTGTCACCTGAGCAATCAGACCCCTGGCAACCAGTTCGTCATAAACCTGCATCTCTTTTTCTCCTTTTCTTTTCTGCATTTCTTCCGGAGCCGCCCGGTTTTGCCCGCAAGGCTTTTCAGCCGCTGCCCGCAAAAAAACTCCCGTCCTTTTATTTCAAAGGACGGGAGCATAATATCCCGTGTTACCACCTTTATTCGCAGTACGTTCGCACGCACAGCCTCCGCAGGTACATCTGCAGCCTTCCTGCGCCCCGCAGCAAAGCTTCTTTACAATACCCTCGCACGATAACGGGTGCGCCCGTCGCCTCCTACACACGTGAGCATATATCGTTTCAGAGGGAAGCTCCAAGAGGTATTCATGAATGCCTTTCCCCGCGCCTCTCATCCTCCGGCTGCTTTCTGTGGGTTCCGTACAGTCACTACTTATTCTTTTCATCGCCAATTATATACAACAGTTATTTTAGGCAGGAAATGTTCGGTTGTCAAGGAATTTCTTCCTGATACCTTTCTTTTACAGTGTATTTATTGAGGCAGCATTTTTTTAAAATACTTTACCCAGTTTCCCCCAATCAGCTTCTTTGCGTTCTCCTTTGACATCCCCCGCTGCAAAAGCGCCGCCGTCAGCTCCTGAATATGACTGTGATTCCCCAGACAGTCCCCATGGCTTACAGAAAAGCGAAACCTTGGCTCTGCCTCCCCATAGGAATCGCAGAAGTCAAAGCCGTAGCCAATCCGATCAATCCCTATGACAGATGCTTCATGCTCCACATGCCGGCAAAGCAGCTCCAGCGGATCTCCGCCTTTAGCACAGCCTGCAATACAGTCACAGCCATTCAGCCCCATCATACCTTCCCGGGCCGCCAGCTTTTCCATCTGTTCATCACTTAAATTCCGATAGCTGAAAAAGACGGACCGGCTGTTGGAATGGGTCGCCACAAAGGATCCTTTTGCCGCCCGGCATACATCCTCAAAGCCGTCGTCATTCAGATGGCTGATATCCAGAAACATGCCCAGCCGTTCCATCTCCTTTACTGCCAGAAACCCATCCGGCGACAATCCCCCATGTATCTGTATCTGCTGTCCGGCCTTACAGCAGCCATTCGCCAGGGCATTTCTACGGCTCCATGTCAGGGATGCACCGCGCACGCCCAGCTCCCATAAAATACGGAGCAGTCTTAAGTCCCTGCCGATGCAGTCCAGCCCTTCCATACAGAGCAATACTCCAATCCGGTCCTCCCGGATCACCTTCTCCATATCCGCTGCTGTCCGAACCAGTTCAAACTCCTGGTTCTTGTGGATCTCCTCCAAAAGCACGCAAATCTGATCCAGGGCTCCGCGCAGTCCTGCTTCCGGAAGCTCTTCGTCTCTTAGGTAAACCGAAGAAACAACCAGATTCACCCCTCCTGCCTTTAGGTTCCCAAGATAACGCTCCCGGAGCGGCTCCCTCTCCCCATTCTGCACCCGGAACAAAAGCTCCCCCGCCAAATCCAGATGGGCATCCACCACCGGAAAATCCCGGTGCAGCGCCTTTGCCAGCTCCATATATTTTTTCTCTATTTCCATTTCCTGTCTCCTGTTTAAGCTTCTGCTCTCTTAAGTAGTAATATGCCGCACCGCTTTTCCAGGGCACAAAAAGCCTTTCTTTGCATATGCTAAAGCAAATGCCTGCCATATATGATAAGTGTATGAAAATTTTAATTGCGGGTATTCCCGAAAAGACACAGAATTATGAGAAAGCTCTGGCCTGTTTTCCTGTATCCTTTTATACCAGCCTTAAGCCTTCCAATCCTTCCGACTATGATAAGCTGCTCCTTCCGGGCGGCGGGGATATTCACCCGGCCCGGTTCGGACAGCCCAACCAGGGCTCAAGAGATGTGGACCCGGCCCTGGATGACATACAGTTTTCTTTGCTGGATCACTTTGTCCGGGCCGGAAAACCGGTTCTCGGCATCTGCAGAGGAATCCAGATTATAAATGTCTATTTCGGCGGAGATATCATCCAGAATCTTTCCACCCGCTTTCTCCACCAATATAATGAAAAGGATCAGACGCATCTGGTGCACACTGCACCGGATTCCCTTCTGTATAAACTCTATGGCAGTTCCTGCTGTGTCAACAGCGCCCATCATCAGGGCTGCGGACGGACTGGAAATGGTCTTGTTGTCACTCAGAAGGCTTCTGACGGTGTCATTGAGGCTCTGGAGCACACAACAAAACCCATCGTCGGCGTACAATGGCACCCCGAACGGATGGGTCCTGCATTCTATCAGACGGATACCGCAGACGGCCGGAAGCTTATTCGGCACTTTTTAACGCAGATGTAATCTTCCCCACGATTCCGCATATATCCAGTTCTCCTTCATCTATGATGATATGGGCATATTTTTCATACAGCGGGCCCCGGACCTCCAGCAGATCACGCAGTGTCTGCCCCGGCTTTAACACCACTCCCCGCTTGTGAAGATCTCCCAGCCGGGTCTCCAGCTTTTCATACGGAAGCCTCAGATAGACAACCTTTGAAATCTCCCTCAGGTGCTCCATAGCCTCCCTTCCGTAAACCGCGCTGCCTCCGGTGGCAATTACAGAATGCTCCGCCTGAAGCCCTGCGTTAATCCGGTTTTCCAGCTCCAGAAAGCCGTCGTCGCCATAATCATGAATCAGTTCATACAAAAGCTTTCCGGTCTGCTCCTGAATCTCCAAATCTGAGTCCAGAAAACGATAACCTAATACCTTTGCCAGAACAACCCCTACGGTACTCTTTCCTGCCCCCGGCATACCAATCAGCGTAATGTTGTTCTTACTCATTCGCTGTTGCTGCCTCCAACGCCACCTTCATCATATTCGTAAATGCACTCTGGCGCTCCTCTGCCGTAGTCACCTCATGAGTAACCAGAGAATCGGAAATCGTCAGAAGGCAGGCTGCCTTTTTACCCAGCACCTTCGCATTGTGGAACAGGGCAAAGCTCTCCATCTCCACACAAAGACATTTTTTTTCGGCGCAGTAAAATTCAATGCCCGGCTGTCCTGCTTCATAGTAAAAAACATCGCCGGAATGAATTCTTCCCAGCGTGATCGGAATATCCAAATCTCTTCCCGCCCTCAAAAGCTTCTCATTCAGATGGGTATCCGGATACTGAAGCTCGGAAGTGTCCCCGCTCTGACAGATCGCATAGGAAGAATGGCTGAAAACACTGTCAGCCAGCACCAAATCATAAAGCTTCAATTCCTTATCATAGGCTCCTGCTGAACCAATCCGAATAATGCTTTCCACATCATAGAATTTATAAAGCTCATAGGAATAGATTCCGATAGACGGCATTCCCATGCCGCTTGCCATGACACTGACCGGTTTTCCTTTATACATTCCGGTATATGCGTATACATTACGGACAGTGTTCACAAGCTTTGCATCCTCCAGGAAATTCTCTGCCACATACTTGGCGCGGAGCGGATCTCCAGGCATCAGCACACATTTTGCAATCTGCCCTTTTTCAGCTCCATTATGGGGTGTTGACATTATAAATACCTCCTTTTTTCCTTCTTTACTTCTTATTTTCCTTTAATTTCTGCCTCCTGTCAATGACTATCTCCCCTGAATTTCCACAAAATGCAATCTTTGCGGCTCAGCTACCTCCAGATTTTAAAAACCTTTATCAGCCAGGACACTGCCTTGTACCGCACATCCTCCAGCTCCCATGAGGCTCTCTCCAGTTCCTTTCTGATTTCAATTTTCTGCGGGCAGTGCCTTTCGCATTTTCCGCACCGGATGCATTTGGAAGCCGGATTCTGGTTTTTCCGGAAAGCAGTTGTCATCAGATACTCCTTTCGGCCCACCCCCGGCCTTTCTATATACATTTCATTATAGCACCGGAAGGTTCCCGGAATATCAATCCCCCGGGGACAAGGCATACAATATCCGCAGGCCGTGCATCCAACCTTAAGCTTTTTGTTGATCTCCTGCTTTACCCTTCTGAACAGCTCCATATCCGT
Organism: uncultured Lachnospiraceae bacterium; assembly: GCA_910585465.1. Lineage (GTDB taxonomy): Bacteria > Bacillota > Clostridia > Lachnospirales > Lachnospiraceae > Hominiventricola. The sequence continues at coordinate 314,600 of CAJUEW010000001.1, forward strand.
CTTTGTCAGTTCGCCGGCCTTAGCTTCCGACGCAACCCTTATATTCTCCCGGACCATTTCCAGAGAATTCATACCGGACAATACTACCGTTACCCCGGTCTGATTCCAGAGCCAGCGCAGCGCCCACTCAGCCGGAGAACGTTCCGGTACTGCCTGCGCAAATATTCTTTTTGCCTCCTCCGGCAGAAACTCTACAAGCTTCCCTCCCCGGAGCGGCTCCATAATGATTACAGGTATGCCTTTCTGCTCTGCATATTCAAGCCCCGCTCTCCCGGCCTGGGTATATTCATCCATGTAGTTATACTGTATCTGACAGAAATCCCAGTCATAGGCATCCAGAAGAAGCTTGAAATTCTCCGAATTCCCATGATAGGAAAATCCGATCTGACGGATTTGTCCAAGGCGCAGCTTTTCCTCTATCCAGTCCCCGACCCCCTTCTGCTTCAGCATCTCCCAGGTATCCGCATCATTCAGCATATGCATCAGATAATAATCCACATAATTTGTCCGAAGTCTCCTTAACTGCTCCTGAAAGCATTTCTCCAGTCCTGCACGGGATTTTATCAGATAATGAGGAAGCTTTGTCGCAATGTACACCTGCTTTCTGCATTTGTTTTTCTTCAGAATCTCCCCGAGCGCCGCTTCACTTCCCGAATAGACATAGGCGGTGTCAAAATAATTGACACCGCCTCGTACTGCCTCCATAATTTCCTCTTCCGCTTTATGGAGATCAATCTTTCCGTTTTTTTTCGTAAAACGCAGACATCCATACCCCAGCATAGAAAGCTCTGTCCCTTTTCGGTCACTTCGATACTGCATCTTTCTTTTCCTCCAAGAATCTCATGTTTCCCCTAATTCGTTCAGTCTATCAAAGGGTACAGTAACTGTCAATCTTGAGTTTTGGCAGAATCTAATTTTTTAGGTACAAAAGACTCCTCTCTTTTATTTTATCAGATAATTTAAAAATATTTTCAAAAATATATTGACAAATAAAATTTATATGCTATAATAAACTCATAAAACACAAGAGAGATAAGAAATTAAAAAAAATCCCTCAAAGGGGAGCAGGAAAAGGAGGAGATTCCAATCAAAACTTAACGGAACACCCCATAATAAAAAAGAAAGGAAGGTACGGACCACCAGCAACGTAAAATTTAAATTATTTAAAACTGAATAGATTATTCTTTCATAAATGACAGATTACCGACGCAAGGTAATAGAAAATGTTTTGAGAAGGTAAAGGAATATACCTTGATAATAAAAAACCAATATGACAAGGCCGTAAAGATTTTAATAGAAATTGCATACGGCGGGAAAGGTTATAAAAAACCATAAAATAAGGCTATTGAAGAAAGCCATAAAATAAATCTATAGAAGAACGAGGTAAAGTCCATTGGAAATGACCGTTAAAAAGGCGGTATAAGAATTTTCACAGCAGATTCTTATATCGCCTTTCTTATGCCTATAATTTCTCTGTCCTCCTTATTTCCATGTTCCAAGCTCTTTAAGTCTTTTCTTTACACTGGGATACCGTTCAATATCCGTATGCGGCAGTGCTCTTGCCCCGTCCATCAGATGAATAAACTGCTCCACTTCGCCAAACTGCACATATTCCATCTGTTCTATAATTCTGTCCACCTTTTTAAGGTTCTCCCGGTGCAGAAGCATTTCATAAGCGCCCTCCAGTGAAGTATTTCCGGGAAGTATCAAATGTTCTCTTTCCATATCCGGATACATTCCGATGATCACCGCAGACTCCTTATTAATATGAGTCCCAAAAGCTCCTGCAATCATAAACTCTCCAATCGCATCCGTCGGAACACCGATTAAATTCATCATATATTCCACCATCGTGCCTGCCGCTGCCTTTGTCCGCAGAAATTCATCCAGATCACTCTGATAAAAATAAAGGTCCGGAGCATATTCCACCGCGCACTCCTCTCCCACTGTCCGGATTTTATCCGATGCCTCCGGAACAAGCCTCCCCCGGATATCTACCCATCCATGAAGAAACAGTTCTGCGATTAAATCTACAATTCCGGAGCCGCAGATCCCCTCAGGCTTACCCCCTCCTATCACATCAAGAATAAATTCCTGCCCATCCAGTTTTACATACTGCACAGCTCCTGCCACGGCAGTCATCCCGGTTTTCACGCTTCCGCCCTCCAAGGCCGGGCCCGCTGCCCCGGCGCCGCACATCAGGAAATCCCGGTTGCCCACCACCAGCTCTCCGTTTGTCCCCACATCCAGAAATACTCCAATCTCCTCTTTATCCGGAAGTCCTGTGGCTATCATGCCGCTGATAATATCTCCCCCCACATAATTCGCTTTCGCCGGATAGCAATAGACATATCCCGTAAAAGGAAATCCCAGCTCCTCTGCCCGCAGAAAATCCGGCCGATCCGCCCTTACCGCATAAGGCGCGGAGAAAATACAGAAAGCATCCATTCCAATCAGAAAATGTATCATCGTCATATTCCCAGCTACCGTCATAGCCGCATAATCCTCCGGTGCAACGCCTGTTTTTTTCTGAATTGCCCGAAATGCTTTTTGAAAAGATCGTATCGTGGCAAGCCGGATTTCCTCCAGATGCTCCCCATTGTCCTTTGCATAAAAAATACGGCTCAGAATATCCGTCCCAAAAGCAATCTGCTCATTATAAACGCTTTGCTGAAATAAAATCTCTCCGGTGCTGCAATTTACTAGCCGTACAACCAGCGTAGTACTGCCCAGGTCCGCACAGACTCCATAATGCCGCCCGGAAGCGTCTCCTGCCTCCAGCCTTGTTATTTCCCACTCCTGTCCGTCAAAAGCCAGTGTTGCTGTCAGCTTCCACCCTGCCTGTTCACACAGCGGATACAATCCACGTAAAATCCTGCATGGCATACGCACCTGCCCAAACTCACCGCGCAGCGCTCTTAAAATACGTTCCTGGGACGATACTGCATCCTCTTTTGTCGGAAGATCCAGCTCCATATATACTTTTCTGCTCAGTCCGTCCATGATTCTGTTAAAGCCTCCTGACCAGGCATTATTTTTTCAGATATGATATATCTGAGAATGCCCTTTATCATTATAACACTTTTTTATGAAAACAGCCTGTCCTTCTGGTCAGGAAATGCACTTTACTTGCAGAAACATTTTTCCTATGGTATAGTGATAAAGTGAAATATTATATAATAGGAGGGTTTATATAATGAAAAAAATATGGATTGCAGGTGCTGGGGGGCATGTGGGAAGCGCCCTGGTGCGCCTGCTGGACTGCCGCCAGTATGAAATTTTAGCAACAGATATAAAAGAAGTGGATATTACTGATGTAAATGCAGTACGAACCTGCTGCCGCATCAACCGTCCGGATGTAGTGATAAACTGTGCTGGCCTGACAGATCTGCAGGTCTGTGAAAAGAATCCCGATAAGGCTTATCTGGTTAATGCCCTGGGAGCAAGGAATCTGGCACAGGAAGCGCAGGATATTGACGCCAAATTGATTCAGATTTCCACAGACGATGTTTTCGGCATGGACCGCAGCATTCCTTATAATGAATTTGACTTTTTAAGTCCCCGCAGCGTGTACGGAAAATCCAAAGCCGCCGGAGAGCATCTGGTAAGTAATCTGACGAACCGCTATATCATTGTACGAAGTTCCTGGGTCTACGGGCTGGGTAAGGATTTTGTCAATGATGTACTAAATGCGGTAAAAAACGGCGGTGTTCTTCATGTGCCAAGCAATCAGTTTTCAAGCCCTACCAGCGCAGAGGAGCTGGCAAAGGTGATTCTGGAATTCATTGAGCACGATGCCTATGGCACCTATCATGCCGTCTGTCAGGGATTCTGCAGCCGTTATGACTATGCAAAGGCCATTCTGGAGCTGACCGGCAATACGGACAACCTGGAGGTAGAACCATACATTGACGAGTCCTACAACCGCCCCCGCTATTCCGTTCTGGATAACCTGATGCTGCGTATCTCAGGCATGCCTCAGCCAAAGGACTGGAAAGACGCATTGGCTGAATATTTGCAGAAAACCGGAGGAAATAAATAATGGCAGCAGAGAAAAGAACTATCGGACTATCCACCAAAATTTTTATCTCCCTGCTTCTGGGAGCCGTAGTCGGCATTGCCGTCAACTATGGACTTCCATCCGGCTATTTTAAAGATACTATCCTGGTCAACGGAATTTTCTACGTCATCGGCAACGGCTTTATCCGCCTGATGCAGATGCTTGTCATTCCGCTGGTTATGTGCAGTTTGATCTGCGGAGCCATGGCTATCGGCGATACAAAGACACTGGGAAAGGTGGGCGTCAAAACACTGGGATTTTACCTTGTTACCACTGCTCTGGCCGTAGGCATCGCACTGACCATCGGACTTCTCGTTCATCCCGGACTGGGACTGAATATTGATATTGTAGAAACCTCCGAGGTTGCAGTCAGCGAAAGCACCAGCTTTGCGGATACACTTTTAAATATTATTCCTAAAAATGTATTTGCTTCCATGGCGAACGGAGATATGCTTCCTATTATCGTGTTCTCTGTATTCGTAGGTATTCTTCTGGCAAAGCTTGGCTCCCAGGCAAAAACCGTATCCAATTTTTTCGCCCAGTTTAACGACATTATGATGGAGATGACCATGGCAGTTATGGGACTGGCTCCTGTGGGAGTTTTCTGTATGATTGCAAAAACTTTCTCCACTATCGGATTTGACGCGTTCCTTCCCATGATTAAATACATGCTGAGTGTGATCGCGGCGCTTGCAATCCAGTGTTTTATTATTTATCAGGTTCTGCTGTTTCTCCTTACAAGACTGAATCCGACAAAATTTATCCGCAAGTTTTTCCCGGTTATGCAGTTTGCGTTTTCCACATCCACATCCAACGCCACAATTCCTCTGTCCATCGACACGCTGGAGCATAAGATGGGAGTATCCAGGAAAATTTCTTCCTTTACAATTCCTCTCGGGGCCACTATCAATATGGACGGAACCGCCATCATGCAGGGAGTCGCGGTAGTTTTTGTGGCGGAAGCCTACGGCTATCAGCTGACTCCAACCATGCTCTTAACCGTTATCGCAACTGCCACTCTGGCTTCCATCGGAACCGCCGGAGTGCCAAGCGTGGGTCTTGTTACCCTTGCCATGGTTCTCACCTCTGTAGGACTTCCTACAGAAGGAATCGCATTGATTATGGGAATTGACCGTATTCTGGATATGCTCCGCACTGCCGTCAATATTACAGGGGACGCAGTATGCACTACCATCGTTGCCAAGCAGGAAGGCGACTTTGACATCGATGTATTCAACAAGGATTAAGTTAGGGCGCTGTGTGTCACTGCACACAGCGTTTTTTCACAGACAATAGGAGGATTATTGTTTTGCTGGAATTTTTGCGCAAAGAGGGTATCCGCCCCCATTTGATTCAGGAACTGGAGCTCTTCCGCTCCGAATATCCCGCCGAAGCCGGGACACAGCCCCGCATACGCACTCCCCGCTATCTGTATTACGGACGGAAAATATGGGAGGAAGCTGTTGCGGCACTGCTCTGCGGAGAGAATCTCCTGCTGACCGGTCCTAAAGCTACCGGAAAAAATGTATTTGCGGAGAATCTTGCCGCTGCCTTTGGCCGCCCAACCTGGAATATTTCTCTTAGCATCCATACAGACGCCGCCTCTCTGATTGGCTCCGATACCTTTATAAACGGGGAGGTTCTGTTCCGGGAAGGACCTGTCAGCCGCAGTGCCAGGCTTGGAGGCTTCGGCGTGTTGGATGAAATCAATATGGCCAGAAATGAAGCGCTGGCCGTTCTCCATGAGGCGCTGGACTTTCGGAAAAGCATCGATATTCCGGGCTATGACCGGATCCCACTGCATAAGGCTTCCCGTTTTATCGCCACTATGAACTACGGATATGCAGGTACCCGGGAGTTAAATGAGGCGCTGGCCTCCCGTTTTGTGGTCATCGACATGCCGCCCATCTCATCGGAAAATCTCCAAAGACTGATGGAACGTGAATTTCCCGGCATCTCCCTCAAATGGAGCGGACAATTCTGCGAGCTTTTTCTGGAGCTCCAGAGAAAATGCGCAAGCGCGGAAATATCCGCCAGGGCGCTGGATCTGCGCGGTCTGATAGCCGCCGTCCGTCTGATTAAGAAAGGGCTTCCGGCACAGGAGGCACTGGCCCTTGGCATTATTAATAAGGTTTTTGACCCTTATGAACGAAGACTGGTGGAGGATCTGATCAATGCCAGAATACCTCAGTCCCTTGGAAGGGAGACCATTTTCCAGGCTTAGCAGATACTGCCTATGCCGACAGCAAAAAATATCGGAGTATTGGATTATTTTTATGAACAAAATAGAAAATCAGGAACAGAGAGCAAAAAATATCATATGGAACGCGGCCGGAGACTATACATTCCTGCCTGATTTTGAAGCCTTTGACGCGGACGGGGAGGCTGACCTTTACTTTAACTGTATCATCGGGTCCGTGCATCGATTTTATGACTATTCCTTGCTTCACGAACTGTTTTTGCGCATAGGGAGAATGCCGGAGGCAGAGCTGTACCGAAGCCTGCTCTGGCTGGGTCTGGAGCAATGTACCTATGAGAAAGCTCTTCCCGGCCGGCCCGTGCTTTCACAGCTTCGGATTCTCTATGCCAGAAAGGTAGTGGACCGGGCCTGCTCTTATTGGGATCAGGAGCTGTTTGACCGGCTGAATACTGCTCATTTCGCGTCTATACTGGGAGAAAAAGCAAGACTGGGCAAAAAAGAAAAGCGTCTGCTCTCTGCGCTGGAATTTGCGCCCTCTATGAATACGGAAGAAATTGTGGAAGCTATGTGCGGACTGCTGAAAGAATTTTTCCAATGCAGGCTGCCCCGTCTGGATGAAAAAAACCTCCGGTTCCGTTTTCCCGTCCGGTTCCGTAAAGCAGCCCTCTACGGAAGCCTTGTAAGCGTCTCCTCCTCCGATTCATCCGACAGTAAAAAGAACGCGGCAAAGCCCGGACACACTCTGACCCTCTATCTTCCTGTGCTGTATGCCAAAGCAAAATATGAACGGTTCCAAACCTGGCTGGAGCAGAATTTCGGAGTTTCTATTTACACTACAAAGGAAAGGCGGGAGCTGGAGCATCGTCTGTGTACCGGAGGACATAAAAACTGCCGCCTCCATGTTACCCGGGGCGCTTTCCGAAAAGAGGCTGTCTTAAACCCGTCTCCCCAGTACAGGGCAATGATACGTCAGAAAGAGCAGAATCTTCGTTTTTATCAGGATCATCTGTCCCGGAATATGCTGAATATTTCCCGGCTTACCGAGCGTATCTTACGCTCCCTTCGTTTTGACAGCGGGCAGTCGCCGCTGCAGGGACACACCGGAATACTGATGCCGGAGCGTATCTGGCGCGCCGTCCGTCTGAACGACGGCCGGATATTTCAGAGGACAGAGCCGGATGAAAAGGGAAGCCTGTCCGTGGATCTTCTGCTGGATGCCTCTGCTTCCCAGCGCGACCGTCAGGAACGGATCGCCTCTCAGGGCTATATCATTGCCGAAAGCCTGAGCCGGTGCGGACTTCCGGTACGGGTCTGCTCCTACTGTACCGTAAACGGCTGCACAATCCTGCATATGTTCCGGGATTATAACGAGCCCCAGAATAACCCGAGAGTGTTTGAGTATTATGCAGCCGGATGGAACCGGGACGGACTGGCTGTCCGCATTGCAGGAAAACGAATCCTGGATTCTCCTTATGAAAACCGGCTCCTGATCATCCTGTCAGACTGCAGTCCCAATGATGATCATAAAATTTTTTCCCGGGAAAAGCAAATCCCTTTCTACTATGACTATGGAAAAGAACGGGGCATTCTGGATACGGCCAGAGAAGTAAATCTTCTGAGACGTCAGGGTATCTCCGTCCTCTCAGTCTGCACCGGAAGCGAACGGAATCTGGCCGCTGCCAGACAGATTTACGGAAAAGATATGGTCTGGGCAAAATCCGAGGAACGGTTCGCGGATGCAGTAGGATATTTGATTCAGGAAAAAATCAGGTATTACTAGACAGGCATGAGCCGAAAACCGGATCGGAAAACGGCGATGCGAAGTACCGCCTTTATCCTCTTCTGTACCTTCTCTTCCACCTTTCAAAATTCCAGTCCTTTAAAAAATGCCCTGCCGCCGCTCTTCCGTTTTCAAACAGAGCCTGGCTGTCCTCTGCGCAAATATCAAAATCCACACTGCTGATTTTATGCGCATCACTGCCCTTTCCCACAATGGTAGGAATCCGGATCGTCCGTTCATAATCCCCCTCCTCTATCCGGCTGTTATCAATGGCATCCATACAGGTATCCACAATGGACTTTAAATAGTCCGCAATATTTGCACGGGCCGGATAAGCTCTGCTGCACGGCATTGTTCTTTCGTCTGTGAATCGGAAGCCAAAGGTTGGCCGCATGGGCGGATTTTTTCCGTCATCCAGTACCCACACGGGATAATTGCTCAGAAGTCCTCCGTCCACGATCAGATGCTCCTTTCCGCTTTTGTCCCTCCACCGGACCGGCTCAAAAAATACCGGAATGCTCACACTCATCCGGACAGCCGACGCAATACTTAATTCCGACGGCTCTGTCCCAAACTCTTTCGCCGCGTCCGGAAGGATGATAAGCCGCCTGTCTGTCAGATCACTGGCCGTAATTTTCAGCATGCGGCCTGTCTGTTCGACATCTCCGAATTTTAACATATTTTTCTGTTTCAGAAGCCCGCCTATCCAGCTCTCCACATAATCTGTATGATAGATCCCCAGACTCAGGCACAGGGAAAGGGCCTTTCCTGCCATTCCAAAATGATCCGCAAAATCCTTTCCTCTGAATTTAGTATAATCCAGAGTCTCCAGTTCCTCCTTCATCTCCCGGCATGTATAGCCTGACGCCAGCAGGGCCGCCACAATCGCCCCTGCGGACGACCCTGCCAGATTCACAAATTTATAGCCGGCATACTCCATCCCGCATGCCGCGCCCACATGTCCGATCCCCCGGACACCTCCGCCCTCAAATACACCATTGCATTGTTTCATAGACAGAATTCCGATAACAGAAATCCTTTTTCTTTTAAGACACCTTATTCATCCCAATGCTCATTTATGTTTCAATTCCGCCACCGCTATTTACGCGCACAGTCAGACGCCTTCCCTGTAAGAATCTCCAGTCCGTGCTCAAGCGCCGGAAGAATATATTCCAGACTCTCCCTGACCGCCTTGGGACTTCCCGGAAGATTAATGATCAATGTTGATTTACGGATGCCTGCGGCTGCCCGGCTCAACATGGCCCTTGGAGTAATTGTCATACTGTAGGCACGCATGGCTTCCGGAATTCCAGGCACCATCCTTTCCGCAATATCTCCTGTAGCTTCCGGCATACAGTCGCTTGGGGCAAAGCCCGTGCCTCCTGTTGTCAGCAGAAGCTCTGCCACATCTTCATCTGCAATACGCGCCATTTCCTTTGCCAGCATCTCCCGGTCGTCCGGAAGCAGCACCGTATGTACTACCTTATATCCGTTCTGCTCCAGAATCTCCCGGATAGCCGGACCGCTTAAATCCTTCCTCTGTCCCGCATATCCGGAATCACTTGCTGTAATAATCGCAGCTCTCATAAAAATCCCCCTTTACTCTTTTACAATCTCAATTAAGTCACCTTCAGATATAACGCCCCCATGAAGCACCTGCGCAAAGATACCTTCCCGGGGCATAATACAGTCTCCCATGATTTTAAATATCTCACACCCGCTGTGGCATTGCTTCCCGATTTGAGTCACTTCCAGTATAATTTCACCGCTTTTAAGTCTTGTACCCACCGGAAGCGCCTTTAAATCAATACCTTCTACAATCAGATTTTCTCCGAACGCCCCATCCTCAACCGGCGCTCCCTCCTTCTTGAATGCTTCAATCTTTTCATAAGACAAGAGACTGATCTGACGATGCCATTTTCCTGCATGCGCGTCATTTTCCAGTCCAAAGTCTTCAATGACTCTGGCAGAATGTACGTTCACTTTCTGCGTCCCCTTTTCTCTGCTGATATTTACCGCCATGATTTTTCCCATTTTATATCCTCCAAATTATATAATTTCTTCTGCTATTTTCAATGCTGTTTTTTCCGCCTGAAAAGAAATGCTGTCTGCAACCGCATGTACATAATCGCAATTGCCGCAGTAATACAGCCAGTCCGGTTTATCTCCCAGGAGCGTCTCTGTCAGTGTACGGTCAGGGATCAGTCCGGCCGCCACTGCCAGCGTATCACATGCAACCCTCTCCAGCTCGCCTGTCAAAAGATTTTTTACAGTTACCCCTGTAAGCCTCGGCATTCCATGCAGACATACAACTGTAGACTGCAGACGGAGCGGAAGCTTATATTTTATAAGGCATTCCTGTATGTTCCTCTCCATGGCAGGACTGTTTTTCTGCCGCTCCACAATCAGACGGACCTTAACTCCGGACAGTGTAAGTCTTCTCGCGACAATCAGTCCAATATCTCCGCACCCGAGAACTACCGCGCATTTCCCGGGCCGATAATGATGAAGATTTATCATCTCCTGTATTTCTCCGGAGCCGTAAACGCCGGAGGGCCTGACACCGGCAATGGCAAGGCTCCCAACGGAGCGTTCCATGCATCCTGCCGCCAGAATCATTTTCCTGAAAGATACTTGTTCCCACCCGTTGACCCCCGCAAGCCAGGCAGTCCGATCATCTGTAAGCGAACATACTTCCGTGCCTCTTCGGATCTCTATTTCCGTATGAGACAGACGGTTTTCCAGACACCCGGCATATTCGGTCCCTGTCATATCCTCCTTAAAATATCCCAGTCCGAAGCCCCGGTGAATGCACCTTCTTAGTACTCCTCCAAGCTGTGCTTCTCTTTCTGCCAGAAGAATTTTCAATGTCCGCTTCGAGTTCCACAATGCCCAGGCGGCCGTCATCCCCGCTGTTCCGCCTCCCACAATAAGCACATCATAATCATTCATATATACTGCCTCCGGAAACTGGAGCCTCAATTATATAAGAGCCCGCGGCATCCTTCTCCACCGATTCCACCGGAATGTTTTTCATCCGCGCAAGAATTTCCATAGCCTTTAAGATACAGCGGCTGCCCTGACAGCGCCCGGTCCCAATCCTGCAGCGTCGTTTAATTCCATCTATAGATACTGCTCCTCGTTCAACCGCATCTTTTATCTCTCCAAGCGTTACATGCTCACAGCGGCATATAATCTGTCCATAGGCTGGATTTTCTTTTGCAAGCTTCTTCCGCTCATATACCGGTAAATTTCTTACACTGACAGCCGGTTTCCGGCAGGGCTCAAAGTTTTCTGCCGGCTCCCATTTGCCGCCGATTCCCTTCAGCAGCAATTCCACGGTATATTTCGTCAGTTCATCACAACAGGTAAGCCCCGGCGTCTTGATTCCCAAAAGCGTTACCATCCCCGGTTCCTCCAAAGACTGGTCGATCAGAAAGCTGTGAATGCTTTGGCTGCTCTTCTGATATCTGCCGGCTGCATCCTGATATACCATATAGGGATTGGGACGTATTCCGGAAAAATTACGGATAACCACATCCAATTCCAGCTCCGGCACAACTTCTCTGCATGCTGCGTATAAAAACGAAAGTCCTTCCTGAGAAGAAGCCCGGGGTTCTTCTTCATCAAGAACCCGTTCCGACGGTCCGATTAAAAGATTTCCGTCCACGGTAGGCACAATGGTCAGTCCTTTTCCCCCTTCCTCCGGCTCATAAAAAATGATGTGCTTCACAAAATTTTTTTCCTTCCGGTCAAATACAAGATAATCTGCCCCGTCCGGGAAAATACGCGCCTTGGGCGGAAATACCATTTCCCGCACACAATCGGCCTTAAGACCTGCACAGTTTAAAATTCCTTTGACACACAGAGTCTTTAATTTCCCGTTTTGCTTCAATATCAGTTCATAGCCCCCGGAAATACGGCGGATCTCTTTTAACTCTGTATTTAGTCTAATCTCACAGCCATTCTGCCTTGCATTTTCAAAAGCGGCAATACCAAGCTCCCAGGGATTTACAGTGCCTGTAGTCGGCGCATACAATCCGCTAAATACCTTCCTGCTAAGGTTCGGCTCCATATTGAGAATCTCCTGACGGGAAAGAAGCCGAAGGCCCTCCACGCCGTTTTGGATTCCATTTTCCAGCTTTTTTTCCAGTATCCGGCCTCCTTTGGGTCCAAAACAGACCATCATCGAACCGCACTGTTTAAATGTCACACCCAGTTCCCGGCACAGCTTCCGGAATTTTTTATTTCCTGCAACACACAGCTCGCTCTTCTTCGTTCCCGGGCGGCTGTCATATCCCGCATAAACAACCGCAGTGTTGGCTTTTGAGATCCCGGTGCACACATCCTCCCTCTGCTCCACAAGCACAGAGCGCAGCCGGTACCGGGTCAGATTACGAGCTGCCATACACCCCAGAATTCCTCCGCCTATTACACACACATCATAATCATACATCTTAAAATCTTCTTCGGACACATCCGGGAGTCCCAATCTCATAACCGCCCATCTGTATCAGCTTTTCACGAAACGCTTTGCTCTTCATTGTCTGGAGCAGCTGTTTCACCATCAGAGTTTCCCAGGCATAATCGGGAATCAGCAAATCATACTGTTCCATACAGATCGGAATAAACTCCAGATCATACAGCTTTGCGGCAGAATAGATACCAAGCCCTGCGTCCGCAGAACCTGACGCAATCTGTGCGGCCACCGAGGTATGGGTAAACTCTTCCCGTTCGTACCCGTAAATGTCATCTGTTGCAATGCCTTCTTTCTTACAGAGATAATCCAGAAGTATTCTCGTTCCTGATCCTTTCTGCCGATTTACATATCGAAGTCCCGGACGCTTTAAATCTTGTATACTGCGGATTCCAAGGGGATTCCCGGATGCCGTTATAATTCCCTGGGTTCTTCCCACGCATTCCACCAGGCGAACTCCTCCATTTGGAAAATATTTTTCCAGAAAGGCTTCATTATAAGTGCCGTCCGCCTCATTCAGCAAATGAATACCTGCAATATGATTCTCCTTCCTTCTTGCTGCCATAATTCCGCCCATAGAACCAACATGAGCAGAACCCATAAAAAGCTTCGGGTTCTCTTTATGGAGAAGATCTCCAAGCTCGTCAAGCAGAGGATCATGACTTCCGATTGCCAGCAGCGTATTTTTTAATTCTTCCCGGGGGCGCAAAAGCCGGACTGTCACCTTCATTCCCGCTTCATACCCTTCTGTGTCCCTGGGAATTCTCAGCATCCCGTCCGCCTTCATAAAAGAGCTGATTACTCCGCTTCCTCTGCCAAGAGGAGAAGCAAACAATCTGTTTTCCACATATCCAAGACGCACCCGCACAAATTCCTCATACTTCAATCCGGAAACAACCGCCCTTGACAATACCGCTTCCGCCGCCTCCTCTTCCGTTCCCGGTAAATGATTCCACAGCTCCAGCAGCGGCTTCAAAAGCTGCTCAATAACAATGATGCCGGACACCGGATACCCCGGTACCCCCAGCACCGGCTTTGCCCCCTGATATCCTAAAATCGCCGGCTTCCCCGGCTTAATTGCGATACCATGATATAACACCTTCCCCAGGCAGTGAATGACCTCGCTGCTGTAGTCCTCTCTTCCCGCAGAAGAACCTGCATTCAAAATTATCATATCACATTCATTCAGCGCCTTTTGCACTGCTGCCTTAATTTCCTCAAAGTCATCCCTCACAATTGGATAAAGCACAGGCAGCGCCCCGTTTTCACGGAGCATGGCAGAAAAAATAGAACCATTAAATTCCACAATATCACCCGGCTCTGGATCCGCGGTCGGCGGTACGATTTCATCTCCTGTAGGAATAATGCCAACAACCGGTTTTTTCAGAACTTCTACTTCCAGCACCCCTCCTGCCAGCATTGCACCGATTGCGGAAGGTGTGATCCTCTGGTAAGACTGCAGAATCATCTCTCCTGCACAAATGTCCTCTCCAATCTGACGGATATGCTGCCAGGGAGCAGCAGAAGCGTACAGACATACCCCATCTTCCTCCTGGACAACATCCTCAACCATGATCACGGCATCGCATCCTTCCGGTATCGGATCTCCGGTATCCACCACTGTAAACTGTCCCTTCTTCAGATGGGCAGGCGTCGTTTCAGTCGCCCCAAAAGTGTCCCTTGCCCAGACTGCAATTCCGTCCATGGCGCTTGCGTGATAATGGGGCGCGCATATATGTGCATATACCGCTCCGGCCGTAATCCGTCCGCAGCTTTCTGCTGCCGGAATCTTCTCGGTTCCCGGTCTCATCCCATTCTGCAGCAATACATCTCTGTATTCTTTCTGTGCTTTCTCTAAATCCACATTTGTCAGAAATTGAAATGCCACTGTCCATACCTCCTATTCTGTTTAATTCGTATCTGTGTGTTTAACTATATGGAATTACTTCTACCTCGGCGCCCGCCGCGGCTCCTTCACAATCATATGCAATTGCAAAATACCCGTCCGAAGCAGCCAGGGAAGTAATCAATCCTGATTTACTTCGAATCGGCGCCGCATACCACCTTCCTTCCCTTTCTTCTATAGCAACTGCCGTAAACTGTGCTCTGCCGTGATTTGCTCCCACGGATTCTGTAAGCGTCGCCCGAACGGTATAACGTTTTTCTCTTCTGCCGGTAAGACGGTCCAAAAGCGGTACCACCAGGAGCTGCGTAACAAAAAATGCCGCTCCGGGGTGCCCCGGAAGTCCTACCACCGGAATCCCCTGCACCTTCCCAAGTATCGTCGGCTTCCCGGGCTTCATGGCAATTCCATGGAGAAGAACCTCTCCCTGGGATGCGATCACTCTGCAGGTAGCATCTTTTTCACCCACAGAGCTTCCTCCCGAAATCAGAATCAGATCGCACTCCGAGACGGCCTTCGCCACCGCCTTGTCCAGAAGTCTGCGTTCATCCCGTACTATCCCATAGGACACAGGAACTGCCCCGCACTGCGTCATCGCTGCCGCCAGCATATCAGAATTTACGTCGCGTATCTGTCCTTCTTTTGGGCGCTCTGTAATATGGATCAATTCATCCCCGGTAGATATAACAGCCACATGTACTTTCCTGGCAACCAGAACCCCGGAAATTCCCATAGCTGCCAAAGCTCCTATAGCCTGCGGCGTCAGTTTTACACCTGCTTTTAATACGATTTCTCCCGGACTTACATCGTCTCCTCTGTATAATAGCGATAGGTAAGATTTCGTATTGCAAATCCTCCGTCTTTTCCCCCGCTCCGCACTGTACGTGAGACTTTCACCTCATACAGCGCTCCATCATTCTTGAATGACTTGTGCCTATCCCTCCGCCACTTATTATCGTGGTTTCACAGGTACCGTGGCACTGCTCTCACTGGAATAAATTCAAGTTATAGTAATATTTTTACCTTTCCTTGAAAACATTTCACAGGCGGCAATACCTCCATGTTCCCAGCTTTCTGTGTTCCGTTATTTCTTACCTGTACATAAAACCTTTAGGTGCTTCCTCTGAGCCTGCCTGCATTTTCTTCTGAAAACTTATTGCCTGTAACAATATGAGGTCTTTCATAACATGAATTTTTACTCAACCCCGCAGACCTCTTCATTTAAATTTAGAAGAGAACAACATTTCTGTTGTTTTGCCTTAAGACCCGTACATTCGGAAGTTCGTCAGTTCTATTTTTCCAGAACATTCTCACCATGGATTCTTTATAGGACCCCGGCCTATCGACAGCCATATCTTTTATTTTGCATGCTGACTTAGGCTGCTTCAGCCGACTTCAACGAGCTTCATACAATTCAGATTTTGCCCTCTTCGCTGCATGTCGTAGGATTAGGTATGTGTTTCCGGACGTTACCCCTTCATTCCACAAATAGAAATAACAGTTCAGAATCAACAAACAATTCTGCTTAACCTTTTCAGTTAAGAACACATCGCACTCATATTGGCTCCCGGCGCCACCGGTTTTAATATCCCAATCGTACCGTCTCCGTAATCTTCCGTGTATTCCACCATCACCATTGCATCCGCCCCCTCCGGCACCTCGCCACCGGTGGGAACCTCAGCGCAGCATTGTGCCTTCACATCCACCACGGCGCCCATTCCCATATTCACTTTCCCGCTTTTTTTCAGTATTGCCGGCATACTGTCCGAACAGCCAAAGGTATCCTGTGCGCGCACCGCATATCCGTCCACTGTAGATCGGTTGAAATCCGGTACATACTCCCTTGCCCGGATATCCTGTGCCAGCGTCCTGCCGCACGCCTCGGCCAGCGGCACTTCCTCACTTTTTTTCAAATCCGCAAAGCACTGCTCAATCAATTCCAGCGCTTCCTGCGGCGTTTTAACTTTCAGCATTTTTAAACCTCCGCCATTATTTTTCCCAGATCCCGGTAATCGTTTCCTGAGATGCCTTTCAGCTCTTCGGCAAATTCCGCAGATCTCAGAATATCCACCATCGTCTGTATTTCCGGTTCATAAAAGCATTCTTTTTTTAAAATCAAATCATATCTTTCCTCCTGCACAGGCACAAAGTCCAGACCGTCCATCTGGCGGGTAACCCGTTCCGTTCCTAAACCTACATCTGCCTGACCTTCCGCAACTTTCTGAGCCAGCGTCAGATGAGAGCCGATTTCATCTTCATATCCGCGCAGCTTCCGGGGGGATATTCCTAAACTCATCATTTTCTCATCCAAAAGAATTCTGGAGCCGGAACCCTTCCTGCGGTTGAGCATCCGCACATCCTCCCGCATCAAATCCTTCCATTCCCATATATGCTTCGGATTTCCTTTTCCCACATAAAAACCCTGCATTCGATAGGATAAATTGATAATCACCGCATGAGTCCCCGGCATCAGACGGCGGACATAAGGAATATTGTAGCAGTCATCTGTGCTGTCCCACAGATGCGCAGTAGCCGCCTGAACATTATCCTGATACAGCGCCAGAATACTTTCAAAACTTCCTACATAGGCCCGAAGCGCCTGAATATTGTACTGTCTCAGATAGTTGGATAAAATATCCAGAATTACATCCTGACCGCTTAAAACAAATTCCCTGCCCTGGGGCAGCCTTCCTGTCAGCAGACTGCTCCGTCCGGAGACTGTGCGCACCGGCGCCAGTTGTTTTTCATGTCTGGAACGGGCGATATAAGAATCTACATCCTCCTGTGTAAAACGTATTTTTCTGCCTACACGATAGGAATTGATTTCTCCACGGCGAATCATCTCGTATACCGTGTTTTTACTTACATGCAGAATTTTTGCCACATCCAAGACAGACAATGCTTTATTCTGTTCCAAATACTTTCCTCCTTTATCCCAATATATTTTATTATAAACCGTTTCGTACAATCTTACAATTTATAAATGCTGATTTGACCCTTTTTTGTTGATTTTTATACCAGTTCATTCTATAATCAAAATCAAAACAACCTTAAGTTTCCGTAAAATGTAATCCTTGAAGTTCAAAAGGCTCCTCGCAGAAGGCGAGGCGGAAAAGCGCACATTTATTTTTTGAAGGAGGTCTTACTATGTCTGCAAGTTATTATGAAAAAACCGCACGCATCAACCTGACTACCGGTGAAATAAAAATTGAAAAAACCGATCTGGATTTAGCCCGTAAGTTTATTGGCGGACGCGGCCTTGGCACTAAAATACTGTACGATGAAGGTGTGGCTGCCGTAGAGCCTCTTTCACCGGAAAACAAGCTAATCTATATTACCGGCCCCATGACCGGAAGTCCCACCCCTTCTTCCGGACGCTATATGGTATGTACGAAATCTCCGCTGACAGGAATGATCGCCTGCTCCAACTCCGGCGGCATCTGGGGCGCAAAGCTCAAATTTGCCGGATGGGACGCATTGATTGTCGAGGGGGAAGCTCCGGAATGGACCTATATTCACATTGAAGATGACAAAATCACTCTTCTGAACGCTGACGAGTATGTGGGGATGATGTCGGAGGAGCTTGATGCAAAGCTCCGGGAAAAGCACGGGGAGAAGGCTTCGATTCTGAATATCGGGCCTGCAGGGGAGAAAAAGGTCCTGCTGGCAGCCATTATGAATGATAAGGACCGGGCCGCCGGACGAAGCGGCGTAGGCGCTGTTATGGGAAGCAAAAAGCTGAAAGCCATTGTGGTCAACGCTTCGCGAAACAACATCTCTGATATTATTGCAGATATAGATGCCCTTAAAGCGGCCAACAGTGAGTGCCTGAAAATACTCAAAGCAAATCCTGTTACCAGCGAAGGCCTTAAAAATTACGGCACCGGCATTCTGGTTAATATCATTAATAACATTGGCACATTCCCCACCAAAAACTGGCAGGAATCTTATTATGAAAAAGCAGATGATATTTCCGGCGAGACTACCGCGGATACCTGTCTGGTTAAGGCAAATGCCTGCTTCCGCTGCCCAATCGCCTGCGCCCGTGTGGTGGATATAAACGGCAAGGCAGTCGGCGGCCCTGAATATGAGCCCATGTGGGCTTACGGCGGCAACTGTGGCAACAACGATCTGGGAGCCATCAATGAAGCAAATATGTGGTGCAACGAGTATGGCCTTGATGCAATTTCTGTTCCTTGTACGATTGCCGCTGCCATGGAGTTGTATCAGCGCGGATACATAAAAGAAGAAGAATGTGACGGAATACCGCTTAAGTGGGGTTCCACGGAGGCAATCGTGGAATGGACGAAACGTATGGGGAATCCCGAATCTCCGCTGGCCTGGCTGATGAGTTCCGGTTCTGCCCGTTTGTGCGAGCACTACGGACACCCGGAGTATTCCATGACTGTAAAGAAGCAGGAAATGCCGGCATACGACGCCCGGGGTATTCAGGGTATCGGCATTACCTATGCGACCTCCAACCGCGGCGGCTGTCATGTACGCGGATATATGATCAGTCCGGAGGTACTGGGACTTCCGGAGCAGCTGGATCGGACTACCATCGAAGGAAAAGCTGCATGGGCTAAAATTTTCCAGGATCTGACTGCAGTCATTGATTCCATGGGGAACTGTCTGTTTACCTCCTTTGCTCTGGGCGCACCTCAATACGCGGCGCTTTTAAACGCGGCCACCGGTACCAGCTATACTCCGGAGGAGCTGCTGGTTGTAGGTGATCGGATTTACAATATTGAGAGAATGTTCAATAAGGCAGCCGGTATGAAGCCTGAGGATGACAGGCTTCCGAAGAGATTAACGGAGGAGCCGATTGCCGACGGACCTTCCAAGGGACAGATCTCACAGATTAAGCTGACTCTGCCTCAATATTATGAAGCGCGCGGCTGGGTGAACGCATTTCCGACCGACGATACTTTGAGAAAGCTCGGGCTTGACGAGTGTGTAGGCAAATAATATAATCATAAGGGGATGGAGGGCCGAAAGCTCCATCCCTTTTCTATACGGAGGATTTAAAATGATTGAAGTTCGACTTTTTGCCACTCTGCGCAAAGGCCGGGGAAAAATATTTTATCTGGAGGCGGATGTCTGTCAAAACGGCAGTCAGGTATTGGAGCATTTTTCCATTCCGCACGAAGAGGTGGCCATTTTTCTGATTAACGGCTTTCATTCCAGTCCGGATTCTGAGATTCATGACGGGGATGTTCTTGCCATCTTCCCGCCGGTAGGAGGAGGATGAGTCCTATGACTGATTTACGCTATTCCAGAAATATCCCGTCCATATCAGAGCCGGAACAGCAAAAGCTGCAGGAAAGCCGGATATTGATCGTAGGCTGCGGAGGCCTGGGGGGAAATATTCTGTCACAGCTTCTGCGAATCGGCATCGGAGCTATTACGGTAATTGACGGAGATTGCTTTGAGCCGACAAATCTAAACCGGCAGCTTTTATGCACTCAAAACACAATTGGCCTGCCGAAAGTACAGGCTGCAAAAGACTATGCGCGTCAAATTAACCCGGATATCAGCGTAACCGGCTTATATACCAGATTAAACGCTGAAAACTGTGACGAGCTTGTAACAGGATACGATTTGGCGCTGGACGCACTTGACAACATAGACAGCCGACGGATTCTTGCCAAAGCCTGTGAAAAGGCTTCCCTCCCTCTGGTTTACGGCGCAATCTGCGGCTGGACTGCTCAAATCTGTGTCCTTATGCCCGATACCGCAGTAAGTGCTATTCAGTGCCTCTATCCTCCCGGTTCCGTATTGACCGAGCCGTCATGCCTTAGTTTTACTCCTGCTGTCTGTGCCTCCATTCAGGCTGCTGAAGCAGTAAAGCTACTGCTGGGGAAACCAAGCGAGCTTATGGGTCAGTTATTTACCATTGATCTTTTATATGGAGATCAAGCTTTAATACCAATTTGTCCTGTTTCGCGCCATTCCGCACAATAATTTTTTTTCCGCCCAATAAACACAATTATCTGTTATAATAAAAGTATCATTCTGTCCGGGTTGAGCAGAAATATATATCGAATCAGAAAGCGGTGGACGAGCCTCTTTCCGGTCTCAAGCATATACGCCACAATATGAGAATCCTACATAGTCTTTATTGTTCTTTTTTGTGCACTACTATTATGAGACCCGGCAGGAGGTATTTTTATTTTCAGGAGGAATATTAAATGAAAAAGAAACTATTCACTTTATTGATGTGCAGTACAGTGTTAGGACTGGCCGCATGCGGTTCCCAGAAAAACGAAGAGAGTTCCAATACTGCTCCTGCCCCCCAGGAGGAGATCGCGGAAGCCCCGGAGGCTGAAGCCGACGACAAAGAGAATACAGACACACAGGAGGCCGAAGAAGCTGCAGAACCTGCCGCGGATATTGACCTTACGATTCTCTATGAAGCGGATGATGACATGATCAATAATTATTCTCTGCTGGCCGTTAACCCGGATGCCCCTTTTGTGGATGAAAATGAGACAGAAATCACAGATGTTTCAATCAACCAGACCGGTGCGGAAGCTCTGATCAACTGGATGCTCAGCGCCGACGCAGAGAAGCTTGCCTCCGAATACGGAATGGAAGAATACGGCGAGAGTCTGTTCACCTTGAAAGAAGACGCCCCTGTGTCTGAGCAGGAGATTCCAGAAGCCACTGAAGAAACAAAAACCATCCGTATGTCCACCACCACCTCGGTTAATGATTCCGGCCTGCTGGGCGCTATCCTGCCGGTATTTGAGGAAACGTACGGTTATCAGGTAGAAGTATTTTCCGCCGGCACCGGAAAAGCGATTGCGAATGCCAAAGCCGGAAACGCAGATGTCATCATGGTTCATGCCAAAGCTCAGGAGGAGGCTTTTGTAGATGCAGGCTTCTCCTATGTACTTGACGGCCAGAAATCCGAGCGTCTGACCTTCCTGTATAATTATTTTGTGCTTTGCGGTCCTTCTGCCGATCCCGCAAAGGTATCGGAAGCCGCTTCTGTGAAAGACGCATTTGCAGCAATCGCCGAAGGGGAATATGCATTTGTTTCCCGTGGAGACGGTTCCGGCACACACACAAAGGAACTTTCACTGTGGGAGGAATCTCTCGGAATTACAGCAGATGCTGAAAGCGTAAAAGATTATGGCTGGTATACATTTTCCAACGCAGGAATGGGTGTCTGTCTTACTATGGCAGAGGAAACAGGCGCCTATATTCTCTCCGACAAAGCCACCTACCTGACCTTCCGCAACAATAAGGGAGTCATGGAATAAAACAGAAAAGGGAATAAAGGACAGGACGGTTTATCACAAATCCCCTGTCCTTTCCAGAAATCATTATGCGAACCGCTTTCTTTAAAGCTATAGAGCTTCTCTTTTCCGGAAATGCACAGCTTCTGAATATTATTACCGTTACATTAAAAATGGGACTGTCAAGCTCTGTCCTAGCGCTTCTGATTGGGACACCTCTTGGCATCCTGCTTGGCTGTTACCCATTTCGGAGCAGACAGCTTCTGGTCATTATGAACCGCACTCTCATGGGACTTCCCCCTGTTGTATGCGGCCTGATTTGTTATATGCTCTTTTCCGGCGTGGGCCCTCTGCGCCATCTGAAGCTTTTATATACAGTAAAAGGAATGATTATTGCACAGGTCATATTGATCACGCCGTTGATAATCGGAAACCTGGAATCTTTTGTCAGCGCAATTTCTCCGCAGATCCGGGAAACAGCCGCCGGACTTGGACTATCCAAAGGAATTACAATTCTCCTGATTATGAATGAGAGCCGTTATCAGATTCTTTCCGCCTATCTCTTCGGCCTGGGCCGTGCTTTTGCCGAGGTTGGGGCAATTTCCATGGTTGGAGGCGCCATTGCATATAAAACAAATGTTATGACAACCGCTATTATGAATTATTCAAATATGGGTGATTTTTCTTTGGCTCTGGCTCTCGGCATTATTTTGTTTGGAATTTCTCTTTGCCTGAATACAATAGCCGCCGCAATACACTGGAGACTCAATCAATGAAAATAAATCCATTTACAAAGACCTATAAAAAAACAACTGTGCTTTCCTTTCCCGGAATCACGTTAAAACGGGGAACTATATATACCGTAATAGGAGCCAACGGTTCCGGAAAATCCACATTTGCACGTATTCTATCCGGGACTCTGACCCCGGATCGGAAAGAGGCTGTATTCAGTTCCCCGCCCGCTTCCGCTGGTTACATGCCTCAGAAAAGCTTTGCATTTCGTATGTCTGTTCTGAATAATGTCCTGCTGAACGGCAGCAGAGTCTCTGCTTCAGAACGCGCAAAAGCGGCTGAATTATTAAATTCCGTAGGTCTTACAGCATTAGCCGAACACAATGGCTGTCAGCTCTCCGGGGGAGAAACCGCCCGTCTGGCCCTGGCCCGCCTTTTAATGAAACCATACGAGCTTCTTATTCTGGACGAGCCAACTGCTTCTTTGGATATTGCATCCACCCTCCAGGCAGAACAGCTTATCCGACAATACTGCAAAAACGAGAATGCCTGTATTATTCTGA
Organism: uncultured Lachnospiraceae bacterium; assembly: GCA_910585465.1. GTDB lineage: Bacteria > Bacillota > Clostridia > Lachnospirales > Lachnospiraceae > Hominiventricola. The sequence continues at coordinate 337,559 of CAJUEW010000001.1, forward strand.
TTACCCATAATCTTAAACAGGCACAGCGTATTTCGGATCAGATCCTTTTTTTTAAAAGTGGCTCTCTTGCAGATTACGGAGAGCCGGATTCACTGCTGAACTGTCCGCAAAACCCGGCGCTTCGTGAATTTGTGGAATTTTACAGCCTGTAGCCTGTTGTTTAATCATTATGTAACTAATATAAAACGGACCCCAATGCAAAGTAACGGCTTTTATGAATTTGACAGATAATTGAAGATTAATATCTTAATTAAAGTCAGAAAACTGCTGAAAGCAGATATTGACAGAGCACATTTATATTAATCGAAAGGATACAAAAATGGCAGAATTTACACATTTTAATCGCTCCGGAGAGGCTGTTATGGTAGATGTAAGCAGCAAAAAAGACACGGTCCGGGAAGCGGCTGCAGAGGGCCGTATCACTGTAAGTGAGGAGTGCTTTCAGAAAATACAAAACAAAGAAATGGGTAAAGGCGATGTCTTGGGCGTAGCAAGAATTGCCGGAATTATGGGAGCCAAAAAAACCTCCGAACTGATCCCCCTCTGCCATATTCTGAATCTTACCAAAGTGGAAATAGAATTTCAGATGGAGGAAATATCCAGTTCGGTCAAAGCAGTTTGCACTGTGCGGACTGTTGGAAAGACAGGAGTGGAGATGGAGGCTCTGACCGGAGTAAATATCGCATTGCTCACAATTTATGATATGTGTAAAGCAATAGATAAAGCCATGGAAATAGGAGAGATCCATCTGTGCCGGAAAAGCGGAGGCAAAAGCGGAGACTTTATCCGGCAAAAATAAGAAAGCGGAGTATAACAAATGACAGATAATTATGGCAGAATAATTGATTATATGCGGATTTCAATTACCGATCTATGCAATCTGAGGTGCCGCTATTGTATGCCGGCACAGGGCATCCATTGGCTTCCTATGGAAGATATCCTAACCCTGGAGGAAATTACGGAGATATGCAGACAGGCCTCCAAAACAGGCATACGAAAAATTAAGATTACGGGCGGAGAACCTCTGGTACGCAGAGGCTGTACAGAATTGATCGGCATGCTGAAGACAGTCCCCGGAATTGAGCAAGTGACTCTTACGACCAACGGGGTACTTCTGGCTCAATATGCCAAAGAATTATATGAGAAGGGCCTGGACGCAGTCAATGTAAGTCTTGATACATTGGATAAGGATAAATATGCCGAAATTACCGGCTTTGACGCCTTCTCAAAAGTAATGTATGGCATCTCAGAGATGGAAAAATATCCGGTTCCTCTTAAAATTAATGTAGTGCCACATCGGGGCGTAAATGATAATGAATGGCAGCAGCTTACAGAGCTTGCCAGAGATCACAGCCTTGATGTCCGTTTTATCGAAATGATGCCGATTGGACTTGGACAGCAATTCCAACCGGTTTCTAATATGGAAATCTTACAAAAACTGCAGAAATATTATGGCGTACTGAAGCCTGACACAAGGGTGCACGGAAACGGACCTGCCGCCTATTATCATATCCCCGGATTTAAAGGCTGTGTGGGCTTTATAAGCGCAATTCACGGAAAATTCTGCGCCCAGTGCAACCGCATTCGTCTTACCTCCATCGGACAGCTAAAACCCTGTCTTAGCTATGCCGACAGTATATCTGTAAAAGAGGCAGTGAGAAATCAGCAAGGGGATGAAGTGAGACGGCTGATTGAACAGGCAATCCTGAGCAAGCCATGCGGGCATTCCTTTGAGAACCCGTCCGCCGTCACCGAAATGAGGGAGATGGCAAAAATAGGAGGCTAGGCTGTATGATAGCTGCGCTCTGTATCCTGCGTCTGTTTTCATAGCCGTATATGCTTCTGAAATCTGACAGTTATTATCCTGTAGAAGCTTATAAATCCAGCCTCATATATATGGACGTATTCATCGGACTGTCGTTATAGGCTGCCGTCTCATAAAATCCATATTTTTTATACATGTGAATTGCATGCTGCAGAAATGGAAGCGTATCCAGCAGCATGCAGGAATATCCTGTTTCTTTTGCAGCTTCTACAACATGCTGAATAAGCATGTCTCCTATCTTCCTCCCTCTAAACTGAGGTCTGACATAAAGACGCTTCATCTCACAATTTTGATTGTCAATCTTCCGTAAGCCGATACACCCCGCCGGCTCCCCGTCACAATAAGCCAAATACAGTCTTCCGTCAGGAGGGCCATATTTTATTTCCGGATGTTTTATCTCTTCATCATAATGTTGAACGTCAAGATACTTTTGAAAAGAGCTGTCACCGGCAACCAGCATATCTGTATATTCTGTAAACAATGCGCCCACTTCTTCGGAATGCTCATAAGCAGGAATTATTTTTATTCCCATCTCTATTCCCATTACGCTCCTCCTCATTACTATGGTTTGCCTCAAAACCTGAAAGATTTCACAGGCCGCCATTGCATCAGACACATTGTATCATATAAAGGCAAAACCTGATACCCGGCATTTACAAATAATGGTAACGCTTGCGCCGGATAAATATCAGGTATACTGTCAGTATCAACGTGAGCAGCTCCGCAATGGGAATAGCCAGCCACACTCCTGCCGCTTTCAAAAATCTCGGCAAAACCAAAAGGAAAACCATGATAAATCCAAACGTCCGCAGGAAGGATATGGCGGCTGACGCTTTTCCGTCAGACAATGCCGTAAATAAAGCAGAAGCAAAAATATTACATCCGGAGAACAGAAAACTAAACGAAAAAATAGAAAAACCGATTTTTGTAATCTCAAAAACATTTTCATTATTTCCTGCAAATATTCTGGAAATAGTTTCTCCTGCAAGAAAGGAGAACAAGAATACCAAAAGAGAGACAGCAATCATAACGCAAAAGCAGATGCGGACTACTTTCCTTAGCTGTTTTACATGTCCTCCCCCATAATTATAGCTTATAATGGGAGCTGTTCCCATAGAAAAGCCGATATAAAGAGTCGTCAGCAGAAATTGTGAATATATGATAACTGTAATGGCCGCCACACCGTCCTCGCCCAGCAATTCCAGCATTGCCGCATTAAACAAAAATGTAGTCACGGCAGCCGACAGCTGGCTTACCATTTCAGAAGCCCCATTAGAACAGCTTTTTAACAAAACAGAAACATCCATTTCAGGCTTACAGAACTGCAGCCCGCTTCTGCCGGTCAGAAAGAATATTGTGCCTGCCAGCGCCGGTATCATATATCCGATACCTGTGCCGAAGGCAGCGCCCCTGATTCCCATCTGAAGCAAAACGATAAAAATATAGTCAAAAATAATATTAGCAATCCCTGCAAGAACAGAAAGCATCAGTCCTAAAGCCGGTTTCCCTGCTGTTACAAACAGATTTTGATACAAAACCTGCATGATATTCCCGGCAGCAAACATAAGCTGTACTGTCAGATAATCTTTGCAATACGGAAACAGGATTTCACTTGCGCCTAGCCCCCGGACAATCCTTTCGAGAAACAAAAATCCCATAACTGTAATAGCCAGCCCCATAAAGAATCCTGTAAGAATAATAAGAGTAAAGCTGCTCCGGGCCTCGTCCCTGTTCCCGTTTCCCATTTTCTTCGCAACAACCGCGCTTCCTCCCGTTGCAAGCATTGTTCCCAGGCCAACAATCATATTGATAACAGGGCAGACAATATTAATGGACGACAAGGCATTTGTATTAACAAAACGGGCTACAAAAATGGTATCTACTATAGTATACAATCCCATAAACAGCATCATAACCATACTCGGCAAGGCAAATTTGATAAGAGACAGGGCATGAAAATTTTTTGCCAGTGGATTTCCCTGCATTTCAGTCATTACCTGTCTCCCCCCTTGCTTTTGGGAAAAAACACAAAACGCTGTACCGGATACCCGTATTCTACAAGCTGTTCTCTTTCCGCGAAACCCATACGACAATATTCTTCACGATAGCCTGTATCTGCTTTATCTCCTGCGCGGTATGTGGTTAAGGTAATCTCCCTGCCGCAAAGCAGCTCATCCGTAAGCTTATCCAGAAACAGCTTCGCAATGCCAAAGCGCCGGTACTGAGGATGCACGGCCAGAAAATCTATGTTTCCTGTATCAGCTGAAAATCCCAGGACACCGGCTGCCATCCTTCCATCCCGTAAAATCAGAGCCTTTTTCTCTGCAATGTACCAATATAATTTACTAATATATTCTGTCTCGTTCAAACATGGGTAGCCGTCAATCGTAAGACTCACCAGCTCCATCCAGTCATCCACATCCTCAGGCGTTGCAAATTTAATATTGTCTTTTGTAAAATTTATTGCGGCAGGCTCCTCCCTTAAATGAATTTCCATCTGCAGCGGATAAAATTTTTCTGCTTCCCGAAATTTTGCAGGAGTAGTTTTATACATTGCCTTAAAAATATCTGTAAATGCCTGACGACTTTCATATCCGCTCATAAGAGCAATATCTATGATTGGCTTTTTAGAAAAAAACAGCAGCCTTGCAGCTTCTGTAAGCTGCCGCCTCCTTGCGTAATCGTGAATAGTCAGGCCAACCGTTTCTGTAAAAACCCGATGCAGATAAAATTTGGAATAATGCAGTGCAGCCGCTACCATATCTAAATCCAGCTTATTATGCAGATGATCTTCCATATAACGGATAGCCTGCGATGCAATATATACTGTCTGACTCTGCATGACGCTCCCTCCCTTCCAATAAAATATTGTAGCACAAAGAATTTTTAGTTTTTCATCATTCTTGCTATATTTTCAGGCAGGTTATCCTATAGCTTCCATTTACAGGCGCCCCAGACTTTCACGAGCTCTCCAGACTCCTTTTCATCTGCGGGAACAATCATCTTCAGGTTCTTCCCGTGGATTCTCTCCTTATCACAGCCATTTTATTTTTTTATTTTTTTCTATTTTCTTTCAAGCATTTCATGAATTACAGTATTCGGCTTTGCGGTCACTTCAACCCAGCCAGGCTTAAATCCACTTCGTATGGCATTCTTTACTGATTTTACATTGGACCATGCCGCACAATAAAAGGGAACCTTACCGCGCTCAAAGGTTTCCCGCGCAAGCCGGTTGGTAAGCGCGGAAGCAATACCACGCTGCCTGTATTCCGGAAGGACATCCACTCCAATTTGCCACATAGTATCACAATCGGCTGAACAGCCGGCCAGCCCTATAAGCCTTCCGTTCTCATATGCTCCGATTCCCAGAACATCCAGATGCCTTCTGTCCCTGCACAGAGCATTACTCCACTCCGGAATGTAAAGTTCATGAAAATCATCCGTATTCATTACCCGCAATTCATATGGGCAGTAAAGATCCGAGCAATACACCTGATCCATATCCGGCAGGAAGTAATCCGCCATAAAGCATACTCCCGCACCATACCCTGCAAGAATATTGTTCAGCACATATAATTCTGGTGTTTCAAAGCAGTGCTCAATGCCTGGTACTCCGTTAATAAAACTTTCTATTTCCGGCAGAAGCTCTTTTTGGCCGGAAGCAACAATGTTGGTTCCATAAGATACCAGACTGCATATATGCGGCAGCTTCAGATATTTTCTGGCCTTCTCAGACACTGCGGACTCATGTACACTGTTCTCGTTTTTCAAAAAATCTTCTGCCATACAGCAGCAGTCATACGCGGACTGCTGCATGGCAATTCTCATTATTTCTGTATGATCCATTGTCCCTGTCCCCGTCACACTGACATTTTTTTTCTTTTCCCTATATATTTTCTACGATAATATTCCATAGTACGATACTCAAGTATGTCTTTCATGTGATGCCTAAAAGCTTCATTATCTATAATTTCCTTCAGATCCTCCCTGATTGCAAGGGCATAGCCTTTCTTCTCAATAAAAAACCCTTTCCCTGATGCCTTCAGAAATTTAATCGGCATACTTTTTGCCTTGCTCAAATGCTGCTGATCTGTCATAGCTTTATACTCTGTATACGATATGTCCTCCGCAAAATCCTTCCAGTTTGTTTCACTGTCAAAAAACTTTTTCCAAAAATCTAATACTTCATTATCAGTAACCGCCAGCCGCACATTACCCTCATTATAAAAACTGTACAAAACCGGCATCTTATAAACCTTCTGCATATCTGTAGTTTCAAGCAGTGATAAAAACTCTCTCCCAATTCCGGAATATACCGCTTCCTCCTCGGCAGATAATTCCTTCCTTTCATTTACAAATTCCATATATCTCCGGAAAGGATTTTCCCCCGCATGTTTTATGCAGTACTCATATATTTCATCTTCCATGTACGTAAACAATTCCATCCGCGTAGGTACTTTTCCGTCCAGGAGTTCCTTAACTCTGTAAAATTCTCTCTTGATTTTCTCTTTGGCAGACAGCGTCTTTTTATCCAGCTCTTTAAATAAATCAATCAGCCGTATATCAAAATCCACGATGCAGTCGTCAGGATACTCAACAGCATTGTACTCATAAACATTCCTTCCGCTGAGGTTCGTATCACCGCTTAAAAGAAAGGGCGCTCTTCCTGCTCTTTCATAATTGCCGATAAAGTCCAAAACATTAAGATATTCTTTACCCCTGCTGGTACGGAGCCCCCGTCCCAGCTGCTGTAAAAATACAATCGGTGATTCCGTAGGCCTTAAAAACATAACCATATCAAGAGCGGCAATATCTATGCCTTCGTTAAACATATCCACTGAAAAAATCACTTTGATCTCCTGATTTTTCAGTTTTTCAACCGCCTTATCTCTGTCCTCTGAGAACTCGCCATCTGCATTACTATATACTGCTGCAGATTTAATACCCCTTTTACAAAATTCCTCTGCCATCTCTTCCGCATGACGTCTGGAACAGCAAAAACCAAGTGCTCTTTTGGAGTGATATTTCATGTAATATTTATAAATCAAATCATACCGCTTCACATTTCCGATATAAGCTTCGTTTAATTCTTTTTCATTATAATGCCCCTTTATAAAATGCAGGGGCGAATAGTCTGTCTCATCATATATTCCATAATAATGAAATGGAACCAGCACACCTTTATTAATCGCCTCTTTCAATGAAATTTCATAAGGCACATTGTAATCGCAGATTTCATAAATATTTTTACCGTCCATCCGTTCAGGGGTAGCAGTAAGCCCCATCAGGAACTGAGGCTTAAAATAATTTACAATTCTCCGGTATTGTGTGTTTACTGCATGGTGAAATTCATCGATTACTAAATAATCAAAATAATCTGGTGCAAAAAATTCCTCTGTTAAATACTCGCTTCTGCCTAATGTGGAAACAGATGCGAAAATCACTGCCTTGTCTGTATCCTTTTGTTTTCCATTAAAAAATCCGTAATCATTTGAATGTCTCACATTTTGAAAGGATACTGCCGCCTGTTTTAATATTTCCTCTCTATGCGCCACGAATAACACATGCTCATATTTTGCGGAATCAAATGCCGCCAGATATGTTTTTCCCACTCCGGTAGCCGCCTGAATCAGTCCTTTTGTCGCTCCTTCTGCTCTGCTGTCTTCCAAAGCATACAAAGCTTCTATCTGTGCTCCCCTTGGCTGAAATAATACCTCTACCTTGGTATCTGCATCCTCCCCGAAATCATCATATCTTGCCAAATCTTTTGAAACAGCAGGCTTATGCCAGCTTTTAGAATATCTGGCCAGCTCATTATCATCTATTACAATAGAATGATTTTCAAACAAATCTACAAACGTCTCATAAAACAACTGGAAGTCTTTTTTATTGGCAAGGCTGCTGAAGCGATAATTCCATTCTATCCCGGAAGTCAAAGCGCTTTTTGAAATATTAGAAGAACCAATATATATTTCTCCCGCGTTTTCATAATGAAATATATATGATTTAGGATGAAACGAGCGGCCCTTATCATTATAAAACCTTAAATCTATCCCATTGCCTAATTCCTTTTTTATTAAATATAACGCTGACGGTTGAGTGATTCCAAGATAATTTCCGGTAAGAATTCGTACCTGCACACCACGATCCAGAGCTGCTTTCAGATCCTTTAAAATCATTCTTACTCCTGATTCCATAAGGAACGAAACAATAATATCAATTTTATTTGCTCTTAGCATGCTGACCTTTAACTGATAATATAAAAAGCGGCTTTTATTCCTGTCACCAGTCATCACATCCGTGGTTTCAATTTGTAATTCATTAGTCTCTATTTTTTCCGCAAAATCAAATTGAGCCATCTCTCCTCACCTCTTCCCACCCGCACATCCCGGGTCACCCATTGTTCTTCCACCTTCAGACCTTCTATATCTCTTAGAAATTCTGCAAATGTATCCTCCGTCATATCCGTGAAATAACGCCCGTTTCTTTCTCCCGCAAAGCTTCCATATTTGAAGGATGTATAAATAATGCCTTCCTCTTTTAAGGCCGCCATCATTTTTCCCATTACATTCGCAAGCTCATGAACCGGCAGGTGCAATATGGATGAACACGCCCATATACCATCATACTTTTCCACCTCCGTCAGCTCCTGAAAAAACGCATTTTTCACCTTAAGCCCTGTATATCTGCCGGCCAGCCTGCACATCTCAATAGAACCATCTATTGCATCTACAAAACAGCCATGCTCCAGAAAATATTTTGCGTCACGTCCGGAACCACACCCAAAATCAAGCACATAGGAACCTTTCTTTAATTTTGACAGAAACTGTTTTTGTATTGCAGCAAACTCGGCATTTACCGTACTTTTATAAAATTCTTCCGCATTACGGTTATAATAATCAAGAGTGGCATTATATTGCATGGCCATTCTTTCTTTTGAATAGTATTCTGCAGACAATATATCAGCCTCCCCTTTAAACAACTACCGGTTTTAGTTTATAAGAGCATTCGTTTTCCAGCCCTTCATATTTATCGATAACCAGCTTTGCATAATTTAAGGCTTCATTCGCACTCAGATTCATCTCCAGATAGATGCCCTCCGCTATTTTTTGCGGCACTCTCATATTATCGTCTGTGTCATTGATAATACGTTTACTTCTGCCTTTAAAATCTTTATGGCGAATTAAACTTCTGAAAATCTGAGCATCATACTCATACATCTGCATACAAATATTTTTCAGAAAGCTCCTCCATGAATCTACCTGAATAATTCCGCCGCATATCTCTATTTCGCAAGGTGTACGTCCCGTCACATCTACTTCATCTGTTATGTCAAATTCTGTCCTCATATCGACCTCCGGTTCACCTGAAACAATGATGTCCGGGCATTTCCAAATACTGCATATTTGCTTAATAAGCCAGTCGCTTCTTTTTATAATTTCCTCTTCATTCCAACATTCTGCTTTTGCAATCGTCTTGCTAATGTATATATTGGATTTTTCATATATTTTCTTTTTCTCTTCAAAACTGTTGTTTGACATTTCAGGATTATATCCTGTAATTGTCAGGTTTCCTATACAGTGAATATATTTTTCATATATTTCCGCAGCTTTCTTTCCTAAATCTATTTTCCATTTTGCCGTAAGAGTCTGCGGCATAATATGTTCTATTGTCAACTCGTCAAAGGAAACAATTTCTTTTCCCTGTTTACGTTCAACCTGCTCCAGAACATACTTAATATGCGGAAATTTATAGCTGTTGCGGGATAACAGCTTATCTCTCACCAGAGCATCATCCGGAAAGACTGCCTTCCCCTTCTTTTTTGCCAATACCGTAGCAACTCTGTCACATAACACCTGATCACTATATCGTTCAATGTCCTTTGCCATTGAAGCAAATACTTTATTTAATGCATTTGTCTGCATTTCGCAAAGCAGGCGTCTCATAACATATGACAAAATAACATCTAAGGTTTTACACATCATATGTACATCAATACCACGATACATATAACAATCTTCAAAAATATTCAGCAAAAATGGATAAACCGTAGTAGATTTTAACCGCTGAAGCTGCGACAGACGCGCATTGACATCTTCGTCAGGACTGTTGCAGTATTTAAACCAGCTGTAATATTCTCCGTACGTTATCAGCTCATCCAGAAATCCTTCCGCATCATAATTATCCAGACTTTGATAATATTCCTTAAAGCAATGATAGACACTGTCTTTATTAGGAATTATTCCTGTTTTTAGAGTAAGATAGTCTCTGATAAAATCTGATATCATTGCATCCGGGAGCAACTTTTCTAATTTAACCCAATAATTATTGTATAGCTTTTCCTGCCGTTCATAGGCCTGTCCCATCAGCAAATAATTTCTAATAAGATCCGCCTGTGTCAAATCTAATCCTGTGGAATTTAACGACTCAAAAATTAACTGCGGATTCTCTTTTTCTTTTGTTAATTGAATATAGACAATCTCCAGCTTCTGTATTCCCTGATAGATTTCTTTGGGGGATAAATAGGATTCTCTAATTAAATCCATAAACAGATTATAGTTCAGCAATATTTGTGATTCTTCCATATCGTCAAGCTGATCATTTATCAGCTTCTGAAAATTATAGGAATCAGATTTCATTGGTTTTAATTTGATCCTTAAAGCTTCCGGACTGAACCTGTTCGTTAAATAGCATTCTTTTATCTCCAGCTTTAATTCCTCGTCTACTGTAGAATCTAAAATAGCTTTCAATAACAGCATAATAGAAGTTAAACGCTGCTGCCCGTCAATTACAATAAACTGTCTGAAATTTGCCGACGAATCCCCTTCTACATATACGATGGTTCCCAAAAAATGACTGTTTCTGTTTTCATCCACCGCAATCGTTTCAATATCCCGAAACAGTGTAATACACTGCATTCTTTTCCAGTCGTAATTTCTCTGGTAAACTGGTATATAAAAAGTTCTTTTACTTGCGCCGATAAACTCTAAAAAACTTAAATTATCTGCTTTCATATGTACCTCTCCTGTTTCCTTTCTGTATACTGTTTATTTTTGCCGGAAAACAATATAACCGTCTCAACGGTATTACTGATTTCCCACAAATTCTAAACAGACACTTCATATTTTCAATTCATTTAAAACCTTTCTGGGTCATCTTCAAATTTAGGTAAATTATTTAAACTTACCATTTCTAATGTCTGCAACTGCTGTACCGCCAACTGCCGAAGCAATTCCATTCTCTCTTCCTGTTTCTTTCCCTGATTAATCAAAACTGCATTATAACTTTCCAAATTTGCAAGCACTAACAATTGATTCAACGTTGCCACATCTCGCATATTGCCTTTTTCAGTTGGATTTTCATCTTTCCATTGTTTCGCAGTCTTTCCAAACAATACAACATTCAACATATCTGCTTCATTTGCATATGTATAAGAAATCTGTATGGGTGTCAATTCTGGCGGAATTAAATTTTCTTTAATCGCATCTGTATGTATCCTATAATTCAGCTTAAAAATTTCCCTATTCAAATTCCAGTTCAAAGATAATCGACTATTCTCATCCGATTTTAATCTCCTGTAATCTTTCATAATATATAACTGGAATTCGGGCGAAATCCAAGTTGCAAAGGACATCGCAATATCACTATGAGCATATGTTCCGCCATAACGCCCCGCTTTTGAAACAATACCAATGGCATTCGTAGCTTCTATCCACTTCTTTGGTGACATTGTAAATGCGTTTGCTCCCGCCTGTTTTCTAAACCCCTCGAATTCGAGGGGTTTAAAATCTGAATTATGAAGCCTTTCCCATAATCCCAAAAATTCTATTACATCTCGATTTCTCATCCAATTTTGTATCACCGCTGTTGGGTCATCACTTTTATATCGGGCAATGTCCGTCAACGAAATAAATTCATTTTCAAGGTCCTGTGTATAAATTCCAATATCGATTCCATTAGCATGAATTGTGTCTTTAATTATTTTCCCCATTGTTCCTTCCTGTAATCATATCATGAACTTCCTAAATATCTTATCCTCTACTTCCTTAATTAGTGAATTCTACTGAATAATTACTCAGTTTCCTCTTCCCACATTTCCCGATATGCATCAATATAAGACTTAATGCAACTTGGATAAATATATAAATACGTTCTGCACGCCTTTTTATATAAACCCAACATTTTTTCATCACAGGCAAAATCTAACAAATAGTCAAGGAAATAAGATAATTCCTCTTCTGATACTTTCTTTCTACACACATCCTCAACTAATGGCAGATAAATATCATATGCTTTCTTATGCAGTTGATTTATCTGTTTCTCCATTTGAAATATACTTTCTTCCATCAAATCACCTCAAAATATTTAAGCGCTGCTTTTATTGCTTCCACTTTCTCTTTTGGAGGATGCTTTCTCGGTTGTTTCAATTCTTCCACGGCATTAGGTGCATCATACATTGTCAGCCCCAGAGACCTTTTTACCTCTGCGATATATGCAGTATGTACCTTGAATCCATATTTCTTCTCAACATACTCCTGTATCATTTTATATGTAATCTTGGGCTTGGGCTGGTACTTTTTTGCCCGTTCTGCAATCGCATCCAAGGGCACTTTTCCTTCACCTTCGCCAAATTCAACCTTAACATTTATAATGCTGTCTGGTGATTTGTGGGACAAAAGTACAATGGATTCGACATTCGCCGTCCATGGAAACATGTCCACACAGCATGCCCTCTCCATCTGGTACCCGCACGCCTGCAGTAGCTCCAGATCCCGGGCAAGGCTGGTGGGCTTACAGGAAATATAGAGCATCCGCTCCACACCATAATCGATAATTTTCTTCAGCGCCTTGGGGTGAACGCCGTCCCGGGGCGGGTCCAGTACAATAAAATCCGGTTTCTCCTCTATAGTATCCAGAATCTTTAATACATCCCCTGCCATAAATTCGCAGTTAAGCAGGCCGTTTCTTCTTGCATTCTCCCGGGCTGCCTCCACCGCCTCCTCCACAATCTCCACGCCAATTACTTTTTTCGATACAGGAGCCAAAACCTGTGCAATCGTCCCGGTTCCGCTGTACAGATCAAAAACTAACTGATCTTTCGTATCTCCAATATAAGAACGCGCTGTTTCATAGAGCACCTCCGCTCCCAGAGAATTTGTCTGGAAAAATGAAAAAGGCGTAATTTGAAAGCGAAGCCCCAACAGCTCTTCACAAAAATAATCCTGCCCGTATAAAATCTCTGTACTGTCATTCTGAATCACATCCGCCAGGCTGTCATTTTTCGTATGAAGAATTCCGGCAATCCTTCCTTCCAGCGGAAGCTTCTGAAGCATCTTAGACCACTCCGACAGATCCACCTCCATCTGGGTGCTCGTCACCAAAACCGCCAGAATCTCTCCGGTTTTGACTGCCTTGCGGACCAGCAAATGACGCAGATATCCCGTATGCTGCATCTTCCGATAAAATGGAAGCCCCTTCTCTCTAAAATAAGTCAGTGTCGCTTTCAGCACCATACAGAAATCTTTGTCCGCAATCTGACAGTCATCCACTGTCACAATATCATAAAAACTGCCCCGCTTATGCATTCCAAGAGCCAGCGGACCGTCCTTCACCTGATCGCCAAAGGAAAACTCCATTTTATTCCGGTAGCCGCAGCATACAGGACTCTTCTTTATCCCTTCAAATATATACTGATAATCCTGTCCCTCCGCCGCCTTATCTAAAAGCTCCTTCACCTGCTGCTCCTTCAGATGGAGCTGAGTCTCGTAGGAGATATTCTGATAGGTGCAGCCCCCGCATTCCGGAAAATGTCTGCAGAACGGCTCACACTCTTCCGGGGCCCTCTCCAGCACCTCCAGAATGCGTCCCTTTGTCTTTCCTTTACGCACCTTAGTGACGGAAAACCGGACCTTCTGTCCCGGTACTCCGTTTTTTACAATTACAATCTTCCCGCCAACCTGAATCCGGCATTTATTGGGAAACTCCACCTTCTCAATCAAGCCTTCATAGATCTCTCCCTTTTTCATATACCCTCCATTCCTTAACATCACAAATATTTTATGCCAAAGAAAGGGTTGTCTTTCGACAACCCTTTCCAGTTTTATTATTCTTCATCCTCGTCTTCTTCGTCCTCATCATCAAAGAAGTCATCATCAAAATCATCGTCAAAGTCTTCATCAAAGTCCTCCAGATAATCCGGAGTGAAAAAACGATAAACTGCATATGCAATACCTGCTACCGCAATCACGGCTCCGACAATGATAACAATCCACATGACTGCATTCTGCTTTTTTTCTTCTTCCTTTTTGATATGGAGCAGTTCACCGAGCATTTCATTGGTTTTTGCTGCATTAATAAAATCTTCCACACGGTTCATAGCAGATACCTCTTTTCTTTTATTTTACTTTTACAGTGCCTTCTCACTTCAGCACTGTTCAATATCTATGTGTAGTATATCATATTTCCCATGAAAATACTATAGACTTTCTATTTTTTTCAGCTTCGCAAAAGAAGCAAACATCCTTTTCACACCAGCGCGGTCAAAATCCACCTTCACTTCATAGTCCCTGCCGCCCTCTGTGATCTCCAGCACAGTTCCGATCCCAAATTTCACATGGGACACTCTGTCTCCGGTGCCATAGTCCAGACAGTCTGCTTTAACTACCTTAAATTGCTTTGGATCAAAGGTTTTTGTCTTAAAGGCTTCTTTTGCTTTAATATAAGCAGCATCCTTATGTATCTGCCTCCCTCCGGGTTCCGAAGGAACCGGATTCTTTCTGTCAGTCAGCTCCTGGGGAATCTCACGCATAAACCGCGAAACAGAATTATACTGATTCTCTCCCCGTATCATTCGCACACGCACAGAAGTCATGGTCAGCTCCTTCATGGCTCTTGTAATCCCCACATAACAGAGTCTCCGTTCTTCCTCAATCTCTTCTGTGGGGTTCTCTGCCATAATCGACATATAGCTTGGAAAAATGCCTTCCTCCATGCCTGCCAGATATACGTATGGAAACTCCAGTCCCTTTGCGCTGTGCAGAGTCATCAGAAGCACCCGGTTATCGCTGTCCTCCATGCTGTCAATATCCGCCACCAGCGCTACCTCCTCCAGAAATCCGCTCAGATTTGGATGCTCCGCTGTCTCTTCATAGCCGGCCGCCTTGCTGAGCAGCTCATCAAGATTTTCCAGCCGCCCGTCAGCTTCGTCAGTCCCCTCATCCTTTAATTCCTGCGCATAGCCGGTTCGGATAAGAATCTCTTCTATCAGCTTCACCAGCGAAGTATCCGCCAGCTTCAGGCGCATTTCATGGATCAGACCCACAAACGGCTGTATCTTTAACAGTGCCTTTCCAAGCCCCGGAATCTGATTTGCCTCCTCCAATGCTTCAAAAAAACTGATTCCTGCAGTGTCTGCATAAGCCTGTACCTTATTCAGAGTCACCGCGCCGATTCCCCTTTTCGGCACATTGATAATCCGCCGCACAGCCAGATCATCCTTGCCGTTATCAATGGTTTTCAAATATGCCAGTAAATCCTTAATCTCCCGGCGGGAATAAAAATTCACGCCCCCTATTAATTTATACGGCACATTTGCTGTCAGGAATTTTTCCTCAAACAGACGAGACTGGGCATTTGTCCGGTATAAGACTGCGAAATCCCGGTATTCTGCTTCCTTTGTCTGAATTTTTTTCCGAATTTCCCCGGTAATATACTCTGCTTCGTCGTAACCGGTCTGAAACTGCCGGAAAGCAATCGGTCTGCCATGTTCATTTTCAGTCCAGAGCTTTTTCTCTTTTCTTCCCCGGTTGTTGGAAATTACACTGTTTGCAGCGTTCAGAATATTCTGGGTGGAACGGTAATTTTGTTCCAGCTTAATTACCCTGGCTTCCGGAAATATCTTCTCAAAATTCAAAATATTTCCAATATTGGCGCCCCTGAATTTATAAATAGACTGATCATCGTCTCCGACTACACAGAGATTCCGATATTTTCCGGCAAGCGTACTAATCAGCTTAAACTGTACGGTATTTGTATCCTGATATTCATCTACCATAATATAGCGGAAACGTTCCTGATAATAATCCAGTACATCCGGGCAGCTTTGAAAAAGCTCCACCGTCTTTACAATTAAATCATCAAAATCAAGAGCATTATTTTTCTTCAGCTCATTCTGATATTCCAGATAAACCTCCGCTATCTTCCCCTGATGAAAGTCTCCCTGTACATCCAGTTGAAATTCCTGCGGAGAAATATACTCGTTCTTTGCATGGGAAATACTGTTTAAAAGCATCTGTTCTTTATACAGCTTCGGATCCAGCAGCAGACGGCGGCATACATCCTTTATTACCGTCTTCTGATCCTCCTTATCATAGATGGTAAAGCTGGTATCATATCCAAGACGGTCTATATAACGGCGGAGAATCCGTACGCAGGCCGAATGAAAGGTACTTACCCATACACTTTCCGATCCATATCCTGCAATCCTGTCCACACGCTCCCGCATCTCACCGGCCGCCTTATTGGTAAATGTAATCGCCAGTATATTCCAGGGATTTACCCCGCACTCATCTATCAGACGGGCAATGCGGAAAGTCAGTGCTCTTGTCTTTCCTGAACCTGCCCCCGCCAGAATCAGAAGGGGCCCCTCTGTATACAGAACCGCCTCCTTCTGTTCTTTGTTTAAAAGCTCCAAATCATTCATATTAGCCTCCGTCTCCTGTCATTCGTTTACTCCATTACGAGAACGTATATTTGGTACCTTTTTCACTGCTTGCATTCCTTAAAAACAACATTTATAATAATAAAAAAAACTGATATCACTCAAAGGAGGCTTCTATATTGTACCAGAAAATAAAACGGGCCCTTGCACTGTCGGCAGCTATTATCATAGTCCTGCTCTACCTTATTACCCTCCTCCTGTCCGTTTTTCAGAAAGACGGGACAGAAGAGCTGCTGATGATATCCATCACTGCCACAGTTGTCCTCCCCCTTCTGCTCTATATCTATCTGTGGCTGTTTCGACTGTTTAAAAAAGAAGATACAGAGAAAGAGAACTAAAAGCAAGTTCCGGTTTCAGCAAAACCTGTGATTCTACTCATGCAGCTGGAACCTTTTAAGAAGTTCTTTCAACATATTGGCCTGCCCGGACAGCTCCTGACTGGCTGCGGCGCTCTCCTCTGCCGTTGCGCTGTTCGTCTGAACAACCGACGAGATCTGATCAATACTTTGAGCAATCTGGCCGGCTGCCTCTGCCTCCGTGTTGGAGCTGTTCCTGATATTAACGACAATCTCCGCAACTCCTCTTGCATTTCCTACTACCTGTTCCACTGCTCCTTCCGTTTTTACGGCAAAATCCATTCCTTCTTTAACTGCTTTGGCTGACTCGGCAATCAGGGAAGTCGTATTTTTAGCCGCCTCTGCCGATTTCTGCGCCAGATTACGCACCTCGTCCGCCACTACTGCAAAGCCTTTTCCGGCAGCTCCTGCACGGGCAGCTTCTACGGCCGCATTCAAAGCCAGAATATTGGTCTGGAATGCAATATCATCAATCGTCTTAACAATGTGCTCTATTTCTGATGATGTACTTTCAATATTGTGCATTGCCTTGACCATAAGATGCATTTCTTCCATACTTCTGTTTAAGGAACTCTCGGCCTCTTCCACAAGCTCTGTTGCCGTCTTTGTCTGATCCGCCGTAGTTCTGAGCTCTTGTGTAATATCCGCAATGGTTGCTGACAGCTCCTCCACAGAAGCAGCCTGCTCCGTCGCCCCCTGGGAAAGCCCCTGGGCTGCATAGGATACCTGCTCAGCTCCTGTGTCCACCTGCTCCGAAGCCTGGCTGATATCCCTCAGAACATCGCTCAGAGTCCGGTTTATCTTCCTTAAGGACAATATAATATTCCTGTAATCACCCTTATAATTTTCTTCACATCTTGTTTTAATATTGAAATTTCCATTTGACATCTCCACTAAAAGATAGTCGATATCTTCAATAATCTCTCTCTGAAATTTCTGAAGCTTGTTAATGGATGCCACTGTGACTCCTATCTCTGTATTATCCTCCTCCAGATCAAAGTCACCATTCAGATCTCCTTCTGCAAATTCCATCATCTTCGTCTCGATCTTTAAAATCGGTCTGATTAACTCTCCTAACACAAACCGAATCACGGAAATCTGAAGTAGAAGGATAATTCCGACTGAAATATAAGAAATTACAGTAAAAATCACCACCCAGCTATACAGCT
Source organism: uncultured Lachnospiraceae bacterium (assembly GCA_910585465.1). GTDB lineage: Bacteria > Bacillota > Clostridia > Lachnospirales > Lachnospiraceae > Hominiventricola. The sequence continues at coordinate 355,628 of CAJUEW010000001.1, forward strand.
TGACAACCTGCTTTTCCATTCTCGTTTTTATTGATTTATCAAATTCGCTGACAATAGACTTTATCTGCTGAGTTCCGGCCTCATATTCGTCTCCATAAAGAATACTGTATGCAGACTGCAAATCTCCCTCCTGAGTAAGACCCATCGCCTGTTCCTCAATAGGCACAAGACCATTGGAAATATCAGAAATCTGATCGATCATACGGACTTCCTCTTCTGTCAGGCCGATCGCCTTCATGGCTTCCACATTCTTTTCCCGGTTTTTCTCCGTATTAACCTCGTTCCAATAATTATTGTAATGTTCTTCCTTACCGGTAACGGCATAGCATCTGACCTCGTTGGTCAGATATGAAGAGGCGTCCGCAAAATTGTCTGCGTACAGAATCAGGTTCATCTGGTCACTCAAAGCCTGCAGCAGTTTTCTATTAAATTTGCTTACCTGAAACGTGACTACTCCACAGACAATTATAAATGCAATTGTCAATATACTCAGTAACTTACTTTTATCGGATTTTTTCATTTTTTTAGCCGGCATATATTCCCTCTTCCTGATACGAGCAAAAAATACCTGCCACGGCTCCTGAAGCCATGGTAAGTATTCCTTGCTTGTATTCTCTAATGTTAATTAGTACCATTCATATTTTTCAATTTAAATTTTGCCACAAGCCCCTTCAGAATCTGCGCCTGACCGGACAATTCCTCGCTGGCTGCAGCGCTCTCCTCCGCAGTTGCGGAGTTCGTCTGTACAACACTGGAAATCTGATCGATTCCCTGTGTCACCTGGGCAACAGACGCTGCCTGTTCCTGAGATGCATCAGAAATATCATGGACAATCTCTGCGCTTCTGCCGGACATTTCCATAATCTTATCAAAGGACGCCGCGGTAGCGTCCGCAATAACCTTTCCTTCCTTCACAGCATTCAAAGTCGCTTCAATTAAGGAAGCGGTATTCTTGGAAGCCTCTGCTGATTTACTTGCCAGATTGCGCACTTCGTCCGCCACTACCGCAAAGCCTTTTCCGGCAGCTCCCGCCCTTGCAGCCTCCACGGCTGCATTCAGTGCAAGAATGTTGGTCTGGAATGCAATATCCTCAATGGTCTTAATGATCTTCTCAATCTCACTTGCAGAATGATCAATCTCATCCATGGCATTGGTCATGCTTTGCATCTGAACCTTGCCCTGTTTCAGCTCCTCTGCTGTCATAGACGCCTGATCGCTTGCCTCCCGGGCATTTTCCGCGTTCTTGCTGATATGTCCGGAAATCTCATTGATCGTAGCCGCCAGCTCCTCCACAGAAGAAGCCTGTTCCGTTGCGCCCTGAGAAAGCGCCTGTGCTCCGGAGGATACCTGATCGCTGCCGCTTGCAACCTGCTCGGACGCCTGATTAATATTCGACATCGTATCATTTAATGTGTCAGATATGTTCTCGAGAGCTGTCTTCACCTTGGCAAACTCACCTGCATAATCATAGGTCAGCGAAAATACCAGATTGCCGTCCGCTATCTGGTTCAGGACACTGGACACCTCATCAATATAATTCACATAATCCCGCAGACGAAGCACTGTTTTATTAAAGTTAGCCGAAAGCACGCCAAGCTCATCCCTGGACTCATAACGAATACTCTCGTTTAAATCCCCCTGTGCAATCTTCAGAGATACGTTATTAAGTTCTCTTACAGGCACCAGAATCATACGGATAACAGCCAGAGAAGCCAGAATCACAACCACCAAAACGATAACAATGGTAACCCACAGCATTCTCATGGCAAAAGCCGCTGTACGGTCACCATCCAGACTGAACTGATTTGCTTCATTTTTATTATATTCTGAAATCTTCTGAAGGGCAGCCTCCAGCGCGTCAAATGCCGTTTTAGCATCTCCTCTTGCAATCGCAATAGCCTCCTCTTTATTCCCGGCACGGCTTAAGGGGATAAACTGATTATGATATTCCATATATGCATCCCACTTGGATTTAACATCCTGATAATTCTGCCTGTCCTCCTCCGAGGTTATCACACTCTCATAGCTCTGGAAACCTGCCTCAACATTGGCTATCTCTTCTTCTATCTTTTTCTCATAATCATCCATCTCCGCACTGCCGGAAGACATCAGATGATTCAGCTCATACCGCCTGCAATCGCCGGTATTGGTCTGCAGCTCCCCAGCCGTAGCAATAGCAGGAATACTGATTTCTACAATATTGGTAGAGCCGTCGTTTGTCATCTTTAAAAAGTAGGATGAGACAATTCCCATTATGATCATGCTCAGAAGAGAAATAATATTAATAATGCTTAGCTTGCCGCTTATTTTTAAATTTTTCACGTCCAGTATCCTCTTTCCATTTTTAAAGCGCGCCTGCAAACCCCTTTAAATGATTTACAGGTGCGCCCCTGATCTTCCTTATTACATTATATATACAGGAAAATCAATTTTGTGTAGCACCATATACATATCCGTCTATCGTTCCGTTTTTCTCCCAGTAGTCAAAGCGTCTGTTGATCTCATCATGGGTATCATTGCAGATAGAAGGCAGGCTGGTTCCCCACTGTCCGGTTGCCTGCTGAAAGCCTTTTTCAACGGCTGCGCGCATCTCAGCGACCTTTGAAGAATCCCCTCCGGTCAGGGACATTGCCATGTCCACAATTCTGGTTGCAACTGCGTTGACACCCCATTCTCCATCTTCCGAGATTGCCTGCTCTGCGGCCAGCTTCTGCTCCGGAGTTATCGTAAGATCTGAAAACAGATCCGCACTGATTCCGTTAGTGGCAAGCTTTGATTTTTTTGCCTGGCTGGTCAGCATACTGCTCAGCATTTTCTGGAAAGAAGCAGTCTGCTGGTTCTGAATTTCTTTGAGCTGATCAGCCGTCAGACGCTTCTGAACACCGGCTTCACTATCAGTTTTCTGAGTCTTTTCAAAGGTATCCACATCAGGGGTTACTGCCGATGCGCCGTTCTTTGCCGCTTCCTCCGCAGCACTCCCGCTTACCTCCGATTTGGCCTTGTCAGAGACTGCGTACATATTAGCTGCTCCATAGTTTCCCAAATTGACTGTTGATATTGTTGACATACTCTTTATCCTCCTTACATATTTCATCTGATTATGAGACTATCCTCATGACGTCCCACTTCTGTAATAAGATCTTCGGCGGATTTATGAAAATAATAAGGGCTGCCCTGCCTTTCCTTGAAAACTATTTTCTTTTTCGCAGAAAAAGAGACCGGATACAACTCCGGTCTCTGAAGCAAACCTCCGCTCTAGTATTTACTTCCAAAGGACGACTCTTCTGCCGCATCATAAGAATAATCAGAATATGTACTTGGAGATGAAGAATAATCATTATGGGCAGAAGCCGGTACGGTGCTGGAAGCTCCTCCGCGGCTCTGAAGCTTAAACTGGCCGACCAGGTTTTTCAAAAGCTGTGCCTGTCCGGATAATTCCTCGCTGGCTGCAGCGCTCTCCTCCGCGGTTGCGGAATTCGTCTGTACCACGCTGGAAATCTGGTCAATTCCCTGAGTCACCTGCTGTACCGCATTCGCCTGTTCATCGCTGGCGGTCGAAATCTGAGATATGGTCACTGTCACTTCATCCACACCGGAAACTACATTTTCCAAAGCCTGCGCCGTTTCATTGGCAATCTTTGTTCCTCTGTCAACCGCGTGAAGAGATCCTTCAATCAGAGAGGAAGTATTTTTGGAAGCCTCTGCGGATTTTCCTGCCAGGTTGCGCACTTCGTCAGCCACAACCGCGAAGCCTTTGCCGGCCGCTCCCGCCCTTGCAGCTTCCACTGCTGCATTCAGGGCAAGAATATTTGTCTGGAATGCAATGTCCTCAATGGTCTTGATAATTTTTCCAATTTCCCCTGAAGTATTGCTGATATCTGACATGGCGGACAGCATTTCCTGCATACGTCTGCTGCTCTCTGCCGCCTGCTCTTTTACTTGCTCGGCCTTTATGCTGGCCTCTCTTGCATTGTCCGCATTATGTCCGATATTCCCGGAAATCTCATTAATCGTAGCAGCCAGCTCCTCTACAGAGGAAGCCTGCTCCGTTGCGCCCTGAGAAAGGGCCTGTGCTCCGGAGGATACCTGATCACTACCTGCAGACACCTGATCTGCAGACTGATTGATCTGAGAAAGCGTATCGTTCAAATTATGTCCAAGTCTCTTCATGCAGGACAGAATACTATTGTACTCTCCTACATATATTTCTCCCTTCTTGCTGCTTACAGTAAAATCTCCCTTGCTTAATTCCATCAGAAGATAATCAATATCCTTGATTACATCCCGCAAAAATTCTATCATAGAGCGCATACTCTCAGCCAGCATTCCAAGCTCATCACGGGATTCGTAACACACTTCTGTCTCCAGATTTCCTTGTTCTATATCCTTCATTGCTTTCTGTATCTCCTGTACAGGACCAACGATGGAACGAATCAGAATCAGAGCCATTGCCACCACGAAAACAATCGCTATAGCAGCCAGAAAGACTGCCAGCGTCATCTGGAATTTCTGACTTGCCATGGCTCCTGTAAAGTTATCATCCGCAATATCTGCCTGAAGCTCATTAAACTGCCGGATAATCTGTCCCATTTCTGTCACCATGGGATTATACTCGCCCAGCAGGATCTCCTGCGCCCTGGCGCTTGAAACGGTTGTATTCTCCATTGCCAGTTCTTTAATCTGACTGTCCAGAGACTTTATCTGTTCCAGCTTGCTCTCATAGCTTTTAATCAGAGTGATATCCCCGTCAAACTCAGAATTAAACCATGCCAGTTCAGAATCAATCGCGCTCATATACTCTTCCGCGTTGGCCACCAGTTCACTTGTCTTTGTACGGTCAGTCTCAATCGTGGCAAGGGTAATGCTTTTTGCCTCTGCCTGAAGCTGAAGCCGGATATTTCTTGCTCTCATGGTAGCCTCATGTCTCATGTGATAAAAGGTATTGTATCTATTGCCTATATTATTCATTCCGAAAATAGAAACGAATAATGAAATAATAAAACATAAGATTACAACCCCAAAGGCAATAACAATCTTCTTTTTCATATTCAGATTTTTCATTTTCTCAATCATCCTCGCTTTTTATAAAATATACTAACATCTGCTTTCATTCGTTCACGCATATACATCAAGCGCATGAAGACTGGGCGGCACTGCCTCCATCATTTCTTCCATAGCCGCCCCTTCCGCCTGAGCCATATCCAGTGTTTTACGCAGAAGCGCCATATCCACATTCGTAAGCAACTGTGAACCGCTCTTCGACAACCCGGTTAAAGCTATGTCCATCATATCCATTCCCATTCCTTGACCTCCTGTCCTGTGAATTATTGCGGGAACTACCATCTGAAACACACTCTCAGGCAGTTCTAGCATACTATTGTATTTATATCGACAGAAAAATTTGTATAAGTAAGTCTTTTTATAAAAATTTTTTTAAAAAAATCTTTTCTTATGTTTTTCCGATTTCCGTCGATATACGGAATAGAATTATAATGAAAAATTATAATGAAAACTCTGAAAAGGCGGTGTTGATATAATGGATAACGGTATGGAAAGCATGCTGGATACATATCTGTATGAGACCAACTCTCTTTTGGACCAGTTGGACGAAATGCTGGTTGCAGATGAGAAAAACGGGGATTTTTCTTCCGATGACGTGAATGAGATTTTCCGCATTATGCATACCATCAAGGGTTCCTCAGCCATGATGGAATTCGGCTCCCTTGCCACTATCACGCATCATATCGAAGATTTATTCTTCTATATCCGTGATAAAGGCATAGATTCCCTGAACCCGGAACATAAAAAGGAGCTATTTAATCTGATGTTCCGCTCTGAGGATTATCTGCGCGGTGAAATAGCAAAGGTGGAAGAAGGTTCTCCCCTGACGGAAAATATTGACGGCTTTGCAAAGGAGATCAATGATTTTCTGAAAAAAATCAGCGGAACCTTTGTGGACGGGACAGAAGCCTCCTCCTCTGAGGCCGGTCAGAGCGCTGTCGATGATGCCACAGACTGTCCCCTTCCTGAAGATCCGGAGGCAGAATGCTTTCTTCATGTCTATCTGGATGAAGGCGTGGGCATGGAAAATCTGCGTGCTTATATGGTCGTCAATGCACTGCGGGAATGCGGTATTGAATTCCGTTATTATCCGGAAGATATGGAAAGCAATTCCGCAACCAGCCAGAAAATTATTGAAAATGGTTTTTTCCTGGCTTTTACCTCCCAGGAAGACGCGTCTCAGGCTGAAGGCGTTATCCGATCGCAGAATCATATCTCCTCTTATGAGTTAAAGTCTGCTCCCGGCAAGGCAGAAGCTTCTTCCGCGTCCGTTGTTTCAGCTCCTGCCTCCAATCTAGACACCGCTGCTGTAAAAGCTGCCACGCCCCAGATGTCAGCCTCCGCGCCGGATACGGCCCCTGCTTCTCCTGCTGCAAAATCTGCTGTGCCGCAGACGCATGCGCCTGTTAAGCAGAGTCTGATCAGTGTAAATCTGATGAAGCTGGACAGCCTTATGGCTATTGTGGGCGAGATTGTAATTACGGAGTCTATGGTAACCGCCTCTCCCGAGCTTCAGCACCTGCCGCGGGACAGCTATGATAATTTTATGAAATCCGGCAGACAGCTTAGAAAACTGACGGACGATTTGCAGGATATTGCCATGTCCCTCCGTATGGTTCCTATCTCCGGCGTGTTCCAGAAAATGAACCGTATTGTACGCGATATGAAGCAGAGTCTGAATAAAGATGTGCGCCTGACGATTGTCGGTGAGGATACAGAGGTTGACAAGACCATTGTGGACAGCATTCAGGATCCTATCATGCATATTGTCCGCAACAGCATGGATCACGGAATCGAAGAAACCGCCGAAGAACGTATCGCGGCAGGAAAGGATCCTCAGGGCGAGCTTATCCTGTCCGCCTCCCACACCAGCAGCGAGGTTATTATTTCCATAGCAGACGACGGCTATGGAATGGATCCTGACAAGCTTCTGGCCAAGGCAAGAGATAAAGGACTTCTGACAAAGCCTGAAAGCGAATACTCCCAGAAAGAAGCGCTGGGCCTTATTATGCTCCCGGGATTTTCAACCAACGAGGCCGTTACCGAATATTCCGGCCGCGGCGTAGGTATGGACGTAGTCCGGAAAAATGTAGAATCCGTAGGCGGCACGGTTACAATCAGCAGCGAGCTTGGTGTCGGCACAACCATGACTTTAAAAATTCCGCTGACACTTGCCATTGTGGACGGCATGAAAGTAGTGGTGGGCAATTCTATTTTTACAATTCCGATTTCCAATATCCGACAGTCCTTTAAGGTTGCTCCGGAGGAGATCATTCTGGACGAATACGGCAATGAAATGGTAGAACGCATGGAAAGCTTTTATCCGATTGTACGTCTCCACGATTTCTACAATCTGGAGACAGAGATTACCTCTGTGGAGGACGGTATTCTTCTCTGGGTAGAAGCAAGCGATCGTTCTTATTGTCTGTTTGTAGATGAGCTGATCGGTGAACAGCAGGTAGTTGTAAAACCGCTTCCTGTATTCCTGAGCAGCTTCGACCTGAAAAATTACGGCATTACCGGATGTACGATCCTTGGCGACGGAAATATCAGCATTATTTTGGATATTCTCAGCCTGCACACCGCTGCCATCGAAAATAAATAAGTGGAGGGATGTATCATGTCAGAACAAATTATAAACGAAAACGGGCAGGAACAGCCGATTCAGGAGGAGCCTTCCACGATAGAACGGTGTCTTACCTTTGAATCAGGCGGTCTTATTTTGTTTCTCAGCACAAAGTACGTAGTTGAGATTATTAACGGCTATTCAGTCACTCATCTTCCTATGGTTCCTCCTTTTATCAAAGGAATCATCAATCTGAGAGGACAGATTCTTCCTGTGGTGGATATCCGCCTGTGTATGGGAAAACCGGAAGTGGAATATACAAACAAGACCTGTATTCTTGTATTGGATGTGGATTCCCTTCCTATGGGGATTGTCGTTGACTCTGTCCGCCAGGTAACAGATATCGATCTGACGGATGTGCGTCCGATTCCTGTGAAACGTCAGCAGAAGCTTCTGGACGGTATGCTGACAATGAATGACGGCAGTGTTGTGATGTCCTTTGACTGTCATGCTCTGGCTGAGTGCCGCTACTGATTCCATATGATAGGAGTGAATGACCTATGCAGACCCTGCCTTTAAGCGATGCAGACTTTCACAGACTGTACAGCCATATTAAGGCCAACTATGGTATCGACCTGGGAAAAAAAAAGCAGTTAATTGTAAGCCGTCTTTCTAATACGCTTATCTCCCAGGGCTATACCGGCTTTTCTCAATATGTGGACGAGGTCATTTCCGGCAAGGATAAGGAAATGGTTACCTCTATGCTCAACAAGCTTACAACCAATTATACTTATTTTTTACGCGAAGAGGCGCATTTTAAATATCTCTGGGATACGGTGCTCCCCGCGCTTGCCCAGAAACACGCAAGAGATAAAGTGCTTTCTATCTGGAGCGCAGGCTGTTCATCAGGGGAGGAGCCTTATACGATATCTATGTATCTGAAAGAATTTTTCGGCCCCCAGGCCGGCTCCTGGGATACCCGGATTCTTGCCACGGATATTTCACAGCAGATATTAAGCACTGCCAGAAATCCCGTATATCAGGCTGACAGTCTCTCACGGCTTCCCGCTGCATGGAAACAGAAATATTTTGTAAAGGGAAGCTCGGATTCTTATACCCTGGCTCCATCCATTAAGCAGAATGTCATTTTTCAGACATTTAATCTGATGGATCCGATCCGTTTCCGCAGACCCTTTGATTTGATTTTCTGCAGAAACGTGATGATTTATTTTGATCAGCCTACCAAGGATGCTCTCGTAAAACGTTTTTTCAATGCCACGGTTCCCGGCGGATATCTTTTTATAGGACATTCAGAGGGCCTCAACAAGGCCGACTGTCCTTATAAGTATGTTATGCCGGCTATATACCAGAAAAAAGGCTAGAAAGAGAGGCTATTCTAATATGCAAAACAAAACCAGATTAATGATTATTGATGATTCTGCAGTTTTCAGAACCTTTCTGATAAGAGGGATCGAGAAGGATCCGCGTTTTGAAATTGTAGGATATGCTGTAAATGCCTTGGATGCCAAAAACAAAATACCGCGTTTAAAGCCTGACGTACTTACTCTTGACATTGAGATGCCCGGTATGTCGGGCATTGATTTTCTGAAGGAATACCTTCCTCAGAACCCGCTTCCGGTAATTCTGGTATCCTCCCTGAATATCCGGGTTTTCGATGCAATGGCTGCAGGAGCCGTTGACTTTGTAAGAAAGCCGGATATGGACAGTCATATCCGCAAAGAAGCTTTTCTGTCCATGCTGATATCAAAGCTTGCTATTGCTTCCAATTCCCGGGTCCGGCTTCCCGGCAGTCAGCCCGCTCCGGTCACAAACCGGACTGCAGCGGCGGCACGGACGCTTATTTCCAATAAGCTCAGCCCGGCAGCCGGCAGCAGGCTGATTGCTATCGGTGCCTCTACCGGAGGCACAGAAGCGATTCTGGAGGTTTTAAGACAGTTTCCGGCTAATTCTCCCGGAGTTGTCATTACCCAGCATATGCCGTCCGGCTTTACCGCCATGTATGCAGAGCGCCTGAACCGGCTGTGTAAGATGGAGGTCCGGGAGGCAAAGAACGGCGACAAGGTGCAGCAGGGACTGGCTCTTCTGGCTCCCGGCGGGCTGCAGATGCGTATTGTACGCATGGGTGCCGGATACGCGGTACAGTGCGTCCCCGGCGACAAGGTTAACGGACACGCTCCTTCTGTGGATGTGCTCTTTGATTCTGTGGCAAACCTGGCACGCGACAAGGCAATCGGTGTGCTTCTCACCGGAATGGGTGCCGACGGTGCCGCCGGGCTTCTCCGGATGCGGAAAAACGGTGCTTATACCATCGGACAAGACAAGGAAAGCTGTGTCGTATATGGTATGCCCATGGAGGCCTATAAGATCGGAGCCGTATGCCAGCAGGTTTCTCTGAGCGCAATTCCTCAGGCCGTATTTGCAAAACTTATGTAATGCCTGTTATAAAGCAGTTGTTCTTTGCAGCTAACTCACGCCGCAGAAACAACTGCTTTATTTATACTCATCTATTTTCCGGATTCCCGGGCCGCGGCTTTCACTGCTTCCAGCTCCTGAGATGTAAGCATCGCCGTTATCGTCTGTTCAAGGGACGTCCATTCCGCGTATCCCGCTGCCTTTAAGCAGAACATCTTATCTTTTAACAGTGAAAAATCATAAAGCTTCTGCAGCACTCCAAGCACCTGCTCCGGCAGTACACCCGGAACGGCATCATTTCCGCGAAACGCTTTTAACAGAATCACCAGGGGCTTCATTGCATAAGGATCCTCCTTAAGCACTGCAATGCTGAAGGTAACGGCTTTTTCCGCTTCCCCTGTCATAAGGCCGCAGTATGCAATGACCTCATAAGCATCCTGGATATGGGCAGACAAATACATGGCGCGGTTAAAGCACCGGAACCGTTCCAGCTTGTCCAGCGCTTTCTCCAGATAGCTGCAGCCCTCCGCGTACTGCCCGCAGACTGCCAGATGACGCCCCATCACATAATCAAAGTCAGGCTCCTTTGGCAGATATTCTACTGCTTTTTGATAGGTATCTTTCAGTTCTTTCTCCGCTTCCTTTTTCTCCAATAGCTGCATCAGGTACAGAAAGGTGGATGCACTCCTGGCATCATGCTCATCCAGTGCGGAAGGCATAGCCTTTATAGCTCTTTGAAAGCATTCAATCGCCTCCTCATTCTCACCGGCGGAAAGATAAGTATCCCCCAGATATCCCAGCATCTCATAATCTTCCGGCTGATCCTCCAGTTCCTTAAGGATCAGCTTCCGATTCCTTCCGCTCTGTTTTTTATTCTCCCATGCTTCCCCCCGGTATCCGCTGTGAAGAATGGAAATTTCCTCCGTGGCGTCGGCTACATGGAGAATTCTGCCGTCCGTATAGCCAAGCTGTTCATGGATACGTCTTCTGTACTGCAGTCCCGGTTTGTTGCGGAATACACGTATCTGAGTGGATGCAACAGATATGGTATTATCTTCTCTTAGCTGAAGCCACCCAGTGCAGACACCGTCCTTATCCGTATGATGGATTTTTTCCAGCAAAGCAGCCAGCTTTCTCTCATCTCCCGGCACAAAGACTTCATCCGCATCCAGCAAGGCAATCCAGTCCCCCTCTGCTTTACTGATCGCAAAATTCTTCGCAGCCGCAAAATCATCGATCCAGTTAAAATGATAGATTTTTGCCCCCATAGCTTTTGCCAGTTCCACAGTCCTGTCCGTACTGCCTGTGTCCACTACAATCTGTTCCCAGAGAATTCCCCTGCCCCAGCTTAAAGCCTTCTCAATATTGGCTTCCTCATTCTTTACAATCATACACTGTGATATTCTCATGCGCCGCTCCTCTCTTCAGGCTTTATAAAAAACAGAAAGCCATTTCTCAAGCTTTCTGCTCTCGAAATGGCTTTTGTCCATTTACTAATCAATATTTAGATATTCCTAAATATGGCCAGTCAATTAGCCTAACATACTCAAAACGCCCTGCGGTGAAGCATTTGCCTGAGTCAGCATGGACTGAGCTGCCTGCAGAAGGATATTGTTCTTCGTGTAAGCAGTAATCTCGTCAGCCATGTCAGTATCACGGATACGGCTCTCAGCAGCCTGAATGTTCTCGGATGTTACTTTCAGGTTGTTAACCGTATGCTCCAGACGGTTCTGTGCAGCACCGAGGTGAGCACGGTATTTGGATACCTTCGTAATACCATCATTGATAGTCTTAAGAAGCTCATCTTTGGATTTTGTCTGATCAGTAATCTTAGTACTAATCTCTGTTGCGCTCTTCAGAAGACTTGCTGCATCCATATGGCTCATATTAACCTGGATAGTCTCAGCAGAACTTGGTCCAATCTGGAAGGTCATACCGCTTGCCTGAGTCTTCTGTAACGGTTTGATTCCGTTAAAGTCAGTATTATCAGCGATACGGGTGATCTCTTTCTCCAGAGCTGCTGCCTCTTCCTGAATATTGCTACGTGCAGTAGAGCTGTAAGTACCGTTTGCAGACTGGGTTGCCAAAGTAACAAGACGCTGTAACATGGAATGGGTCTCTGTCAGAGCACCTTCAGCTGTCTGAATCAAACCGATAGCATCCTTTGCGTTGGTAGCTGCCTGGTTCAAACCATTAATCTGGGAACGCATAGCCTCGGAAATAGCAAGACCTGCTGCGTCGTCGCCTGCACGGTTAACTCTGTAACCGGAGGACAGTTTCTCTAAGTTTTTGCTTAATGCAGACTGGTTGATGCCTAAGTTTCTGTAAGAGTTAATTGCCGCTATGTTGTGCTGAATTACCATAAAATTGCCTCCTTCATTTATAGCTATCTTTCGCAGGAACTTCCCTGTCCCTGGAGTTACCTTTTACACGGGCCCTTGTGTAGTAAGGAACTGTAATACGAATCTCTATTCGTTTTACTTTACACTTTAAATATCGTCGCTTTTTTCATATCCATAAGAGCTTTTTGGAAATTTTTTAATCTTTTTTTCAGTATGCATTCCAGACAGCCTTTTTTAAGATATAAAAATCCAGGAAGAAAATCTGTAGTGGCAAACTGCATATTTTCATGTTAAAATCAGCTTATATAATCAAATATTAACACAACATTTTCTATAAAATATAAGGAGAAATACCGATTATGATTGAAAACGAAATAGCAAATGCAATATTCAGCAGCGGAAAATATATAAAGCAATGTTTTCTCTCTGAGCTCAGCAAATGCCATACAGACAGTTCCAACAGCAGTTTTGATTTCAGCCAATATATGCAGATGCTGGAGCAGCTTCGCACCCTGTACCATTCCCTGGGAGCGGGATTGGAAAATCCGGACAGGCTTATTCAGGATGCCGCGGATTCTGTACCTTTTCCAGCCGGTAAAGATGCCGCGGAAAGCTTCAGCCGCAAATATATAGACGCTCTGAACTGTATACTTGTAAACACGATTCGATTCCGCAAATGCTATTGTTATATCCGGCGCAATGACATGATACCCGGAATCGGCTCTCATATTATAACAAATCTTGGCCAGATTGTAGCAAGCTTAAATGACGGTTATATTCCTGTAATAGACACAACAAATGCAGACAATCTATTTACTGAAATCAGCAGAAGCCATGAAAAAAACGCATGGGAACTTTACTTTCAGCAACCGCTGTCGGAAGGGCTGCAGGATGTTCCTGCCGGGGAGGCAAGGCTATTAGATGGAATTCCCCGGTTTATGCCCAGCTATAATATGGACTGTCTGATGAATCCTGAGCTTATCAGTTTCTGGAGAAAGATTGTAAAAAAATATATGCTCCTTTCTCCCGAATTAGAAGCAAAGATCCAGGGCGCCTTAAGCAGTCTTCCCTTTGACAGCAATACAAGGATTCTGGGAATCCTGTGCCGGGGGACTGATTACACAAACACCCGTCCGTATAATCATCCTGCTCAGCCTTCTGTGGAAATTATTCTTTCAGAAGCAGAGGAAGCAATGCATCAATACCAATGCGATTATTGCTACCTGGCCACCGAGGATCAGCAGATATTAAAAAAATTTCAGGACAGATTCCGGAACAGGCTTCTGACCACCCAGGAAATTTATTATCCTTCCGACTTAAATAGTACCATCAATCAGGCCGGTATAGACAATCATATGGATATCCATGAGAAAAATATGGAATATCTGACTGCTTTAACACTTTTGTCCAAATGTCAGCTATTGATCGGCGGACGCACCAGCGGGACCGTTGTTTCTATTCTTCTTTCCGACGGCTTTGAACACACACATATATGGGATAACGGCCGCTACGGCATTGACGACCCGTTGACACTGGCATCTCATATATTTTAAGTTCTTATGGAGGAAATAACATATGAAGATTCAATTTTTAAACGGCGGACTTGCAAATCAGGCCTTTCAGTATATTTTTGCAAAATATTATGAATTGTCCCATCCTTGGGACAAAATGTATATGGATGACAGTTATTTCGCCCTTCATACAGTACACAACGGATATGAACTGGAAAAGGTTTTTGGAATCAGGCCTCATATGCTGAGCGAATGCTTTACTCCGGAAGTATGGGATTTTATTCTTGAGGAAAAAAGAAAGGGAAAAAGCGTCCCGCAGATTCTCTCTGAGAACGGAACCGACATATATATGCTGTCCGAGGTCGGAGATGCCTGCCAAAGCTTTAATCCTTTTGACGGAAAGATATTCTCCCTTCCGACCAACCAGTACATGCCCGATATTCTTGATCTGCCGGGAAACATCTATTACCATGGCTATTGGATCAATAAAAGCTGGTTTTCTGCATACCGGGAAGCTTTTCTTAAAGAGTTCCGTTTTCCTGAGATTACAGATCAGAAGAACCGCGCCTGCCTGGAACAGATTCTGTCCTGCAATTCGGTCTCTGTCCATGTCCGGCGGGGGGACTATGTCACCCTGAATGTGGCATACCGTCCTGACGAATATTCTACATTAATAAAAAGCTTTACCACTCAGGTACCGGACGGGGCCAAATGGCATCTCTTTGTATTCTCGGACGATATTGCATGGTGCAGGGAGCATGCGCAGGAGCTGGGCTTCCACTCTTTTCAGGACATTACTTATGTAGAAGGAAATACAGAAGGGAAAAATTATCTTGACTTGCAGCTTATGAGCAAATGTAAGGGAATGATTCTGTCAAACAGCGCCTTTTGTTACCTGGCCGCATTATTAAACACAGAAAAACAATATATGACAAATCCGAGAGAAAGAAACATATAATATAATTCAGAAATAACTGAGGCTGCCGTCCGGAACTCCCGGATAGCAGCCTTTTATATCCTTATACTGTATATTTTATTTATCACTGAAGCATATCCAGCACCCGCTGAGGTATCGCATTGGCCTGAGTCAGCATGGACAAAGCTGCCTGGCTCACAATATTCTCAGCCGTATACACAGTAAACTCTGATGTAACATCCGCATCCCTGATTCCGCTCTCCATTGCCGTCATATTCTCTGTAGTAACGGACAAATTGTTATGTGTATGCTGCAGATGGTTTTCTGCTGCGCCAAATGAAGAACGGATCGTCGTTACCGCCTGGATCGCAGTTTCAATCTTGGGAATGGCATTATTTGCATCTTTTATATTTGTAAGATCAATATCATCAATTCCCAGAGCCTTACTGCTCACATAATATCTTGTAACATCCAGCGTCTCCTGGCTTGAATGCCCGATCTGAAGTACTATATCATCTTTTCGTTCCGGCGGTTTTGCCGGCACCGCGAATCCGCTTCCTGATTCAAAAAGAGGAATTTCATTAAATTCAGAACTGCCTCCAATCCGGTCAATCTCATTTAACAGCTCAAGACGCTCCTGTTCAATATTTGCTCTTGCCGTGGAATTATATGTTCCATTGGCAGATTCTATTGCCAGAGTCTTTAACCGATGAAGCATGGAATGAACCTCTGTCAGTGTACCTTCACCTGTATTGACCAGACCAATCCCGTCGTCACAATTACGCATGGCCTGATCCAAACCCCGTATTTGGGCACGCATTCCTTCAGAGAGAGCCAGACCTGCCGCATCGTCGCCGGCACGGTTAATCCGATACCCCGAAGACAGCTTTTCCAGGGCTTTCCCCAGCTTCCCCTGACTGATTCCGTGATTCCTGGATGCGTTAACAGCCGATATATTATTCTTTATCCGCATAAATCTCTTTCACCTCTCTTTTCTCTTATACAAACTTTATCGGCGCTTTTTTCCAAACTATAAGAGTCCTTTTTAATAATTTCAGACAGTTCTCTAAACGACAAGATTCGTTGTTTCCCGGGTCGCGTTCATCATCATCTGAAGCTGCAGAATCTGAATCAGGCTCGCATAGCTTTCCTGATCCATGGCTGCATCCCCCCCTGCCAGGCTAAACAGACTGCC
Source organism: uncultured Lachnospiraceae bacterium (assembly GCA_910585465.1). Taxonomy (GTDB): domain Bacteria; phylum Bacillota; class Clostridia; order Lachnospirales; family Lachnospiraceae; genus Hominiventricola. Next base: position 371,652 of record CAJUEW010000001.1, read on the forward strand.
AAGGCCATATGTACTGTTCATACCAAGACCAGATATACTGCCAAATCCCAGAAAGCTGCCCATGCCATTCATAGCGTACAGAGAATCCGTCATGGATCCGCCGCTGCTTCCGGTCATCACGGTCCTGTTCGCGTAAAGGGCATCACCGTCCATGTAAGACAGCACCTTCCGGACATAATTCTGAGTTTCCGAATAGGGAGGGATTCCTCCGTATTTTTCCACGCTCCCCGGCCCTGCATTATAAGCGGCCAGAGCAAGAGTAACATCTCCAAACTTATCCAGGTTCGCCTTCAGATACTTGGCTCCTCCCATAATATTCTGCCTGGCATCATACGGATCGGAAACCCCAAGAGAGCTGGCAGTCCCGGGCATAAGCTGCATGACTCCTATAGCTCCTGCATGAGAGACAGCCTCTGAATTAAAATTAGATTCTGTCTTTGCCACTGCCTTAATCAGTCTGGAGGAAATGCCGAATTTGGCTGCCGCCTCCTCAAAAATAGCATCCATATCTTCCGATACCGCACCCAGCCTGTCTTTCAGTATAGTGCCGAAGCTGCTCAGATCTGTGCCTGTCTGATACCTGTTCTGAGTATTAGCCGGAAGCAGAAAATTAAGTCCTGCCGACGAGAGTGAATCTGTTATCATTCTTCATTTACCTCCTCTATCTGTTCTGTCTTGCTATCTGGTACATAATTCAGAAAATACACATAAATATCCACCACTGCCTGATACAGCTCCTCCGGAATGGCGGATCCTAATTTAATCTGGCTCAGAAGAGTTGCAAGGGAATCGTCTTCATATACGGGAATTCCCGCATTCATGGCAGCCTCTGTAATCTTTTCCGCCATATATCCCATTCCTGATGCCACCACTACCGGCGCCCCGTTTTTCTCCGGATCATATTTAAGAGCTACTGCTTTCTTTTTCATCAGATGATCAAATTCTGACATTAATAGTTCTCTCCTTCTGCCTGATTTCCCGGAATACCTCCTCGACCCTTACATCCTTTGTCTTTTTCTCCACAAGTAGCCGGTCAAGTCCAAGATTGTTCTTTTTTAATATGCCAGTAATATGCTCCTGTATTGAATCCTTTTCTCCGGTAAGGGACTCCGGAACATAGAGCCGCATATCCACCTGTCTTCCCTGGAGAGCCATAACCATCTCAAATTTGCCGAGACTCTGGATGTCAAAGCGCAGAAGCATCTTGATTTTGCGCTCCTCATCCTCCCGCTCTCTGTCTGCGTCGGGATCCAGCCACATCTCGGACATCACATCCTTCCCCTGATATTGAAAGGGGATCAGCAGATGCATCAAAGGAAGATAAACGCTTTCGTTCAGAAGCATGCCGTTAAAGATATCGTAAAACTGCTGAATATTTTCCAGTCCCGCCTCTCCGTTGGCACCCTTAAGCAGAAGCGAAGAAAATACGTCCGCAAATCCGCGTCCTGTTGCGCGCATCCTGAGAGACAGAAGAGTATTTTCAAAATCCTCGCCGGCATCTCCCGGATACCAGCGCTGAAACTCCTTGCTTCCCGTCATCCTGTTAAAAAGCTGATGAAGCTTTTCTCCGTCGCCGTTTTCATATTTCACGGCATGAAGAATAAAAAGCATAACCGCATTGCGGACAGCGCCGTAATCATGGGTACGGGAAATATAATTGGAAAGATAAGGAATCAGGCGGTTATTGAAAACCGCCGCATTACCGGCCGTATCCCCGTCGGGAGCCTCCCAGTCCACTGAGTTTATATGCTGTCTGAAATCTTCCCTGAATGGTCTGAGCATCAGACGGCTGATATCCTCTGTCAGAGACTGCATTTGCTTTAGCTGGTGACCTCCGGAGGAATAATCATTGTATCCCTTCAGAAATGCCAGTACGGTTTCCTTCAGGCCGTCCGAAGGCTCCCCGGATGCCAGAAGTCTCCTGAGTCCGTCGAAAAAAGGACCTGAAAATTTGGCCTGTTCGGCCTGCTGATCTTTCAGAAGAACCAGCAGTTCCTCCGGAGAATCTATATGCACAGAAGAAAGAAGCTGCTCCACCAGTTCTCCCACACCCTCCTGCTCTCCGAACAGGAGTCCTGCTGTATCCTTGGAAAAAAGCTGCTTTAAAAGCCCGGGAAGTCCAAGTCCTTCCTCTAACTTCTGTACAAAAGCCCCATAGTTGCTTTCATAGTCAATAATACTGTAGCTTCCTTCGCCTGTTGCGGTGCCGGTCCTGCCTTCCTCCTGGCCGTCTGCCCGCACGACTCTGGAAGGATCGACCGGATTCTGAACCCGCTGATCATTGATGTCGTTTTTTGTTCCCTGTGTGTCTATGACATTTCTGTTATTGTTTAAAGAAGGTGTTGTTACCTGTAAAATATTAGCCATGTCATCTCCTGTTAAAATCGCCAGTTGGTTATACTAACCTATATCTTTATATATATCGGCATAAACCTCTTTTTATATTAGTTTTTTCTTGCAAAAAATATATTCCCCCGTCTGATAATTTTTTCCTTCAGACTTATTCTTCCCAAAAATCCGTCGATAATATAAGTGAAATTATTTTTAGGCCAGCCATAAAGAAAGGAGGGTGTTCATGAACATCAAATTTTATACCGCTGGTGCGGATTATCCAAATTATCACTCTCTTGCAGCTTCAACTGATAAGCAAGTGCCTGTGGCTGCGAAGACAGCGGGCAATTATGATAAGGTGACTATCCGGAAACGTCCGGATGCCGCAGATGATTCCAGTTTTGCCCAGATGCTGGCCCGGAAGCTTACCGATCGGCTGGCAGAAGGGGACAATCAGGAAAAGGTCCGGCGGCTTCAGCAGGAAGTGGCTTCCCGGACATATGAACCCGACGCAAGACGTATTGCAGAACGTATGCTGGGTTACCGTTAAACAAAAAAACAGCCGGGAGGAACAATATGGAATTAACAGACATTCACGCATCAGGCAGCTCCACAGGACTGGAGGATTTCTGCAGCACTCTTGAACGGCTTTCGGAAATCCTCAGTGCCATTACCGCACTGGAGGATGATAAAGCTGCGGCTGCTTCAAAAAAGCAGCATTTTCTGATAGAGGGATATCTTAAGCAGGAGCAGGCTCTTATTCTGAAGCTGCGCGGCCTTGAACAGACCCGCATTAAGCAGGCGGATGCTCTTGGCTGGAAGGATCTTACTTTCCGGCAGATACTGAACAGAACCAGTGAACAGCAAAAGGAACTTTTGTCTCCTTTATTTCATAATCTGAGCCTTCAGACGAAGCAGCTCACCAATTCCAAAGAGTCCGCTGATCGAATACTGGAGGTGAGGCTGAAGGAGTTTGAAAAGGCTCTTGAAGGGAATCTTCCGCCCCATTTTCATGAAACCTATGTTTAAATTTTTGGAGGATAATATCTATGGTACGAGCTACATTCGCCGGTTTTTCCACCGCGCTTTCAGCCCTGCAGGCAAATCAGAAGCGCCTTGACATTACCGGCCAGAATCTTGCAAATATGAACACCGTTGGTTATACACGCCAGCAGCTGGAAACCTCCAGCTTAAATTACACAAATTCTGTCTCTCATTATATGAGCGTTCCTACTGTAAATGTAGGCTTTGGAGTACGTATGGATCGGGTTTCACAGATCAGAGATCCTTATCTGGATGCCCAGTACCGTGCCCAGATGTCAAAAGCCAGCTATACAGGCTCCATTCAGACTGCTCTGGATTCTCTGGCAAATGTACTGGATGAAAGCAATATTTCCGGTATCCGCCAGGCTTTTGCAGATATTCAGTCCACACTGTCCAATATGCACGATACCCCCAACGTCATCGATCCCGTCTATGAGAGCGAGCTGCGCTCCCGTATGCAGGCTCTGACCAATCTTCTGAATGATGCGTCCAAGCAGATTACGGAGGCGGAAAAAAATGAATTTGATCGCCTGAACGGAGACGGTACCAGTGAAAGCGGAGCTGAACAGAGGGTAAATGATATTCTGCGCCAGATTGGCGATCTGAACGTACAGATTAAGCAAAACCAGATTGTAGGGCAGCCTGCCTTAGAGCTTATGGATAACCGTAATAATCTTCTGGATGAGCTGGCAGGATACCTTCCTATTGAGGTTTCTTATTTTAAGGACGCAAATCACACCGGCCAGTATACTTATACCTATACAGATGCCCAGGGGACTTCACATACGGAAACCCGCGATAAGATGTATGAGTATGATTCCAACGGGAAAGTAATCGGTAAAAAGGATTGGCCCGATGATCTGAAAGTAGAACTGATTTATAAGGACAATGCAGGCGCTACCAAGAGGCTTACTTTAGTAAACGGAACGGAAGGAGGACAGGGTAAAAATTATGGCAAGATAGAGGTTCAGGGAACACGTACGGCTCCCACCAGCGCCTCTGTTGCCATATATTCCAACGCCAGCTCCACTACGGCGGATATTACCATAACTGCCAATACCGCAGATGCCTCCAAGACAGGTTACGGTTCTCTGGGTAATGGTTCTATTCAGGCCGGACTGGATATGCTGGAAAGCACAGGAACAGACGGAGGCGTAAATAATGTAAGAGGTTATGAATATTACATGAACCGGCTGAATACACTTGCCTCTTCCTTTGCCCAGGTTATGAATACTATAAATACGAACGGCGGGGGAGGCGCGATTCTGGCTGATAAGACCGGCAATAACGGAGCCATTACAGCCGCTAATATCGGCATCAGCATCGGATGGGTTAACGGCACTGTGCATATCGGCACAAAGGGCGACAGCCAGTCAGATACGGTTATGAATATGCTGGAGGCTATGACCAAGACTTTCCCGGATGCCGGAAGCTTTAAGGGTATTAACCTGGAGAACAAATCCTTTGCCGATTATACCAACAACCTGTCTACCATACTTGCCAATGACTCTCTCGCAAATCAGACAGCCATGAAAACCAATGTGACTGTACTGAACGGAATCCAGGATTCCAGAGATTCCATATCGGGAATCAGTCTGGATGAAGAGGCCGCCAATATGATGACTTATGTTTCTGCTTATAATGCGGCTTCCCGTCTGATGACAGCTCTGGACGAAGTCCTGAATACACTAATTAACAATACCGGACTTGTCGGCAGATAATTATCAGCAAATGGAGGTATAATAATATGCGTGTTGTAAATTCATCTATGAACCGAAAATTCGGTGCGTCCGTGAATGACGTACACAGTAAGCTGAATAAAAGCATGAATAAAATATCCAGCGGAAAGGCCTATGAGAATGCAGCCCAGAATCCACTGGCTTATTATGAGGGAATGAAGATTGACAACCAGTATCAGGACACTCTGAGTAAGCTTGCCCTTAATAAAGATGTTAAAAACCGTCTCTATCAGCAGGAGCTGGGTGCCCGTTCCATACAGAAAACCTTGGCAGATGCAAAGGTAAAGCTTTCCTATATTCGCTCTGACACTAACAATGAAGAGATGAAAACCGTAGAAACAATCCGTCAGGATCTGCTCCAGAAGCAACAGTCTATGGTCAATGATCTGAATACACAGTACCGGAGTTATTATATTTTCGGCGGCAATGACATATCGTCCGCGCCTTTTAAACTGTCTGCTGACGGGAAAACCCTCACGTTTACCCATCAGTTTACAGATGGCACTACCAAATCGATCAATATGGAACTGCAGGCTAACGGCAAATATACTATCAGTGATATGGCAAGTGTCTTTACAGCAATGACAGAACAGGGACGCGTGGATGTGGGATATGGTACTATTTCCGACAGAAGTACTCTTCTGGACACCTATACCAACGGATTAAATCTTCTGACCGGCCTCACCTCCGATGCATTGCGGACAATGAAGGGTGCAGGCGGCGGTCCCACACAGCAGGCAATAGATTTGATTCAGGATGGACTGGATAAAAGTCCTATCGGCCTTATCGGTCAGGCAGTGATAGCATGCGATGAATATATGGCCGGAGGAGACAAGGCTGATTTCTCTTCCAAATTAGGAGATATCATGGATGAAATGACTGTAACCGAGCATACAGTCAGCACAGTATACAGCGATCTTGGTAATAAGTACTCTCTGCTGGAGACTACTGAAACAAAGCTTACTAACGTAAAGCAGGCCCTGACAGAGCAGTATAAAGATAAGCTTGGGGCTGATCCCTATGAAGCGATTATGGAAATGTATTCCTATCAGTACTCTTACACCTCTTCGCTGCAACTGGGTTCCAAGCTGATGCAGTCATCGTTATTTGATTTTATGCTTTAGCCCTTATTGATATTTAAGAAAGGAGGCGTTTTTTATGGCACAGCTTTTAAAGGTTACCCATATTCCCTACGAATCTATCCGTTTTACTCAGAATGCACGGTTAATCCGTTCGGATTCCGTGGATCTTGAACGGCGGAAGGTATTGGCTCGTCAAAATGCCTTCCGTACACGTTATTCGGCGGGCAATTCTGTGGATTATAATTATATTTCCCGTGTAAATAAAGCTTTTTCCGCGAAAAACCATGCGGCAAATGAGGTTCCTGCCGGAAAACAGGAACCGGCTCAGTCTGTTGCTCAGAAGCCTGTCAAGGTGAATACTACTGTTCAGGCTCCAAAGCCTTCTGTTTCCATGCCTGCTCAGCAGTCTGCTCCAGAGGCTCTAAGCGGAAACAGTGCAGTATCCTCTCAGGCTTCGCCAGACATTCAGATTTCTCCTGCTCAGTCTTCTGCCGCTGCGGAGCCCCAGGCTTCCTATGCAGCGCAGCGGGGAGCCTTTGAGCTTCGGGTTGCGAAGGGAGAATTATCCTATGTTCCTCCTTTGGTGATGACAATTGTCACTCAGCGTCCCGAGGTTCATTTTGAATATATAGGAGGTTTTAATTACGTTCCTCCCGATTGGAATATTTCCTCCGGGCAAAATATGAATTTTATAGTTTAGAGGTACTTTTTTATGGTAATACAGACAGACTATTATGGTGAGGTAGAGTACAGCGAGGAAGATTTAATCTTTTTTCCGGATGGCATTTTTGGATTCCAGGATTTAAAATTTTATCTTCCGCTTTGTATTGATGAAGAAAATGATTTTCTGACATTGATGCAGTCAACAGAAAAGCAGGAAATATCCTTTGTGACAATCGATCCTTTTATTCTCTGCCCTGATTACTCCCCGGTTCTTACACCAGAGGAGCTTTCCTGTCTGAAGGTATCAGACAGCAGGGAAGTAGTCTATTGCGTGATTTGTGTCATCAAGGATAATTATCTTGAAAATACAGTAAACTTAAAATGCCCTCTTGTAATCAATCCGAAGACTCGCACAGGGATACAAGTAATACTTGAGGGTTCTTCCTATGACTTCCGCCATAGGATTGGTTCCTTCCCTAGTATTGCAAATCCGGAAAACAGGAGTGACGGTGATGCTGATTCTCAGACGTAAAAAAAACGAGAGTATTTTAATAGGAGATAACATCCGGATTACAATTCTGGAATGTGCCTCTGATGGAGTTCGGGTAGCTATTGATGCTCCCAAACAGATTTCTATTATTCGTGAAGAATTGTCGGAAGCAGAGCAGACGAATAAGACGGCTTTAGCCCCGAAAAATAATTCTGTTTACTCTCTTCAGGCTGCATTGACTCAACGCTTTCACAGTAACGACTCATCATCAGATTAAAAACTTATCAATGATCAAACAGCAACTAAAAAAGATGTCCTAAAACAATAGGGCATCTTTTTTCCAGTTAAAACTTACTGTTGCGGTGCGTCAGCATCCCTGTCAGCATTCTCGTTCCACGCATCATCCAGCCTATAGGAAGAAATACCGGAAGTTTTTCCAGCCACGGGTAAATAGCACACATATATTTGTACTCCGGAAAAATCCAACCAAATATGCGCATAAACCCTTTCCATCGCTTATCAATTTGTTTTCTGATGTGTTCCACCTTAGCTCTGCGTTTTTCTTTTGCTCTTTCACGCTGAATCAGGCGTATCAGCTCCAGAGCCTGTGGATTCGTTTCCTTACTGAGTTCTCCGCGGCTTAAAATCCGGTTTTCCAGCACATCATAAATTCCCATATCTTCATGAAGGGCCGGAATTCCGCTGTCTTCCTTTGTACCAAACCACATATAGCCTATATATAAAAGCTTTTCAGCCAAATCTTCAATTTGAAAGGCCGACAGTCTGTAATGAATGTATTCTTTATTTAACTGGCCGTTCCACGCCTTATGATAAAGATACAGATCCATCACCTCACGTATCAGCAGCTCATCTGTTACATATCGGTATACTGCCTCTGCCATCCGGTAAATAAACCGATCCTCTGCGGACATTATTTTAATGCAGCGATAAGATTCTTTTAAATAAGAATGTTCCAGCAAATACTGCATATTCTTCTTATACGCCTTTGTTTCAAAAGGAAGCTTCTGATAAATCTCTACACTAAAGCCGGAAACCTTGCTCATACGTTCCCCACAATCAGGATATAATCTGTCCGTCTCATACCCCAGATCAATCAAATAGCCTTTTGCCAGACTGTATCTTTCAGCCCCCAGAAAGAGTCTTAAGGGACTGTTACCTGCCGTTTCCGGGATCTTATATAGATTCCGTATCCCACAGGAGGACAGCACAACACATGGGACCCCCTTCATATCAAATAGAGCCAGCAGCTCTTTTTCGGCATTCATACATATTTCTCCGAAATGCAGAGCTTCCTGATAACGTTCAAAAAAACGATGGCGCCAGTGCATGGATACCATCTTCGTATTGCCTAAAAGCCCTAGATAAATTAAATTGGCAATTTTATGGTAATCTGCCGTGCGGAACATCCGCTCCCAGTCCTGGCCGCTTCGTAAAGGATACAGGTTATCTTGACGGATAATAGAACCGGCTACATTTACAAGAAAGCGCCCCTCAAAAATTACTCGATTCATACATGTCTCTCCCATTACCCTATGAAAGTTGGAAAAATAAAGCTGTACATTAAAATGTACAGCTTTATTATAACACAGATTCAGATCTTATGCCATTGTATTCAGCAGAATGCCTACCGCATAGTAATTGCTTAAATTAAAGGCACCGCTTCTTGCAAAGTGGTTGAAATACTGGAAACTTGAAGACTTAAAATCTGCTGCGCTGCCGCTCTGGCTTTCCGATGTTGTCGACGACAGGTCCTTGCTTACAATACTCTGTACGGAATCGGATAAAGCTGTATCCGCTCTGGAAGCAGCTTTTTCTGCAATTCCAAACTGACCGCCGAGAGTTTCTTTTGTCCATTCATAATCATTTTCAAGAGCCTCTCTCAGCTTCTCCTCATTCAGCTGCATTTTGCCGTCTTCACCATAGGTAATTCCGATTGCCTTAAGCGTCTTTTCATCCGCCATACCGCGCTTAAAGGCTGCCAGATGGGCTGCTGCACCTGTTCCTCTTCCTGAATTGCTTTCCAGTATAGAGGTAACAGAATTATATCTGTCCATCAGATTCTTTACTGCAGACACTACTTCATCTTCGTCTACTCCGGTATAAACCTTTGTCTCACCGGTTCCTCTAATCTGGGCGTCAATTCTTCCGTAATCCAGAGAAACGCTGTTGGTAGAAGATCTGTAGGTCTGGGAATAACCGTTTTCCGTTACCGTAAACACTGCATCCTGAGCCGCCAGAGCTGCATTTTCAATTCCGTCTGCCGCTCCTGCGCTGCCTGTCACGGTGAAGCCGTTTGCCTCCCCTGTGTTCTTCGCCGTAAGTACGAGGGACACCTTTCCATCCACATTGGACACCGAAGCTTTTACACCCAGATCAGACTGTGCATTGATTGCCTTTGCGGCATCCTGATACATCTGATTATAGGTTTTCGCACTTCCATCTCCATTGGTGCTGCTGACAGATACAGATACGGAAGTCCCTTTTGCCCCGGTAATCTGCAGCTCCATGTCTGCCCCCGGCTCCACGGTTTCCAATGCATAGTGAGATTTACTCGCATTTTTCTGTGCCTGAGCCATAGACTGGACATTCAACGTAATATCTGTGTCCCCATTCAGGCGCCAGTTTCCTTTTACAGTAGCCACACTCTCATCTGTAGATGCCGCCTGATAATCTGTAAATACATTTTTACTGCTGCTGGTTGACAGCTTGGCTGCGGCAGACTCCAGAGCAGTCAGCTCCGACTGATAGCTTGTTAAAAAGTCTGTTGTACTCGCAAAAGTCTTTTTAGCACTGCTGGTACTGGAAGAGGAACCTGTGGATGACAGTTTCTTTATCGCCTCAACTGCCTTGGACGAATTTGCCGTCGAAGACAACTGAAGCAGCTTTAGGGTATTCTGATACTGATAACTGCTGTAGCCATTAATTCCTGTGATTGCCATAATGATTTTCTCCTTTCTTTTTTATTTATTCGCCTTAACATAGTAAGACTGACCGCCGCCCACCCTGCGGTTCAGATTCCGATCCTTTTCCTGGATTACTTTGATAAGCTTCTCTGTTTTACGGCGGATTTCATAAATTTTCTGCTCCTCAAAGCTTCCAGTAGGACGGACGGCGGCGGGATCGGACTTCATCAGCTCCCGTACAGCAGAGGCTGCCTCAGAGCCATTCTCCGACATCAGCCAGATTTCCTGCCAGCATCTGTCGGCTTCCTCTATCTGATCGGCTCTCATGTCAAGAAGGAGGGAGGCGGACACCGTATCGTTTCTTGTCACGGCCTCCTGCAGCTCTGATGTCAGCTTATCGATCTCCTGAAATACACGATACCTTCTCTGAATCAGAAACATCATCTGCTCCAAGTCCAGCTCCATAATTCCTCCTATCCCATTACGCTCCTGTTTTGGGTAAAATGTGTGTCTCCTGCTTTTCGGCTGGCCTCATCGAAGGCCCCCCGAAGTTCCGATAAAATATTACGCACACGGCCAATCTCATCCTTGCGGCGCTCACGGCCTGCCCTGATCCGGCTGATATCATAGATCAGATAGTTGTAAATGCGCCACAGATCTCCCCCGATAGGCTGCTGTACATCCAGTATTTCAATCAAATAGCGGATAATTTTTGTTGTGCGCTGAAGACAATCCTCAAATAATGTATATTCCTTTTCCTCCAGCGCATATTCCGCCTTTGTCATACGGCTGATTGCCTCATCATATAACAGAAGCAAAAGCTCAGAAGGACTCATAGAATATACACTCTGCTCTCTATATTTCTGATAACCGTCCATAGAACTCCTCTCTTTAAAACCTATCCGTCAGACGTTGTTATGACAACCCGGAAAGATAGCTTGCCTGTGCATTCATCTGACTGATCAGTGTTTCCATTGTTGAAAACTGACTGATATAGCGATCCTGTTCTGTCAGAAGCGCTGACTGAAGCTTTTCCAGATTCTTCTGCATCTCTTCAAGCTGCTTATAGATCTGATTGTTCGTAACACTGCGGGAAAGCTTCTCGGTTCCGGCCACTTCTACCAGCAGTCCGTTGGAACCACCGTTTTTATAGGAATATCTGGTCGCATATACATTAAGCGTATCCTCAATATTTCCAATCAGTCCCTTGCTGACACCATCTCCTCCGCATATGATTCTCGAAACCTTATCCGGATCACTGGACATAGCGGACTTGAATTTTGCCTCATCAAAAGTAAGTCTGCCTCCATCATATACGTCATCTGACATCGTAATCCCGATCTCCTCCAGATCATTGTACTTTACTCCGCTGTTCAGAAGATTTACCAGAACTCCCTGAAGATCCATGCTTAACTGACGCATAGTAGAATCATTAAACAAAAGTCCCTGCTTTGCTTTTTTCTCCCAGTTTTCAATGGAGGTTTCGCTCATCTCATCCTTCTGTTCATCTGTCAGAGGACCGTAAGAGCTGTCGGATTTGGTAGTAACCTGTGTGTTTACTTCGCTGACAATAGCATTATATTCTTCAATGAATTTTTTTACTCTCTCCGCAGTACTGTCTGCGTCCGCCTTGGCGCTGAAGGTAACCGCCTGGCTGGGATCTGCATTTCCGGCTGCATCATAACCGAAGGTTCCGCTTACTGTTACCTTTAAGCCCTCCAGGTTAAAGGTATTGGAAGAGCTTTCAATCTCTGTGGAAAATCCGTTCCCATAATTCACTTCTATCTTAGCATTTTTTCCATCCTCAGATTTTCCGTCGGCACCGCTGAAAATCGTGTAGGCTGCTCCCGATGTTCCCACATCGATCTCCCTTCCTTTTCCGGTCTCCGAAGCTACCAAGACAAACTGATTGCTGGCGCTTATATATTGAGCCTTTACTCCTACCTCTTTGTTTGAGTTAATCTTACTCATTAACTCATTCACCGTTGACTCTGAGGTGACATTTATTTTAACGCCGTTAATTTCCAGTCCGTCCTTTAACTGATTCTCACAGTCTTCTTTGGAACTGAAGCCAAGCTTTTCCCAGTTGTCTGCCAGACTGCTCTCCAGACTGATCTTATTGGAGGCTCCTGCCCCGATTCCCAGCATCTCCCTTACTTCTTTATTGGTGCTGGTTACGGTAAGTGTCTGATTGGGATCCGCATTGCCGCCCAGCTTAAATTCAAGAGCTCCCTCGGAATTTACTTCCGCCTTCACGTTATCTTTACCAAAGGCTGTTGACAGACGCTTATTCAGCACTTCCGCAAATTCATCCATATCGGCAAAGGTTTCTCCCTCTTTTACAAGCTCAATCTCCTTTGTCTGACCTGCAAAACTGATATTCAGCTTCTTTCCGGTCATATACTCTGCCATAGTCTGATGCCGGATAGAATGCTGTTCAAAATCGCTGGTATGATTATTAAAGTATTCAATGGAAATTCCTCCGGAAGTATCGTCGTCCTTTCCGTCCGTAGAGCCGACAGAATACCCCAATGCTCCTAATGCGGAAGAAGTGTCCCTGATTACAAAATCCGTATCCTTTTTCTGGTTTAACTGAATACTTCCATTTTTAAACCCAAAACTAAACACATCGGATATTTTATCGTCCCCCAGCTTAATGTTGGACTGCTCCAGAGCCAAATCCAGCTGTCTGCACAGCTCTACCTGGTTTTCCGGATCTGACAAATCCATTGTGTAATCAACGGACTTGGTAACCTCATTGCCGTCCTTATCCTTATCCTTGTATGTGGAAGGAAACTCGAAAGACACAGACTTCAGGAATTTACCTTCCGTACCGCTGATTGCAAAAGTAAGCTGACGTCCTTCCAGGTTGGAAGTTTTGCAGCTTCCGCTTGTGTTTAACTTGTCAGCCGTGATTCCGGTAGGGATCGCGCCCGCTGTCTTCTTCGCCCCTGAGGTAAGAGTAGCAGCGGTAGCCAGTTGATTTACAGCCTTAAGGGCAATGTAATCCATCATATTAGAGCTTCCCGTAGCAGTCACATATTTGGTCACCTTGGAGTCGCCCAATGCAGAAACAATATTTTTGCTGAAGAAATCCGGATCCTTTAGATTGTTGCCGGATGCATAAGAAAAATAATTGTCCTGCAGATCCAGTATTTTATCGGTTACACTCCGATATGCCTCCTGCTTCCAGCCTAAACTGGTTATTTCCTTCTTCTGGTTCGCAATCTTTGTAGTAGTTCCAAGAGTCATCTGTTCAATCATCTCGTCCCGGTCAATACCTGAAGCCATACCGCCGAAGCCTCTTAAGCTGGTATTTCCAAGACTGCTGGTTCCTGATACACTCGCCATCTTTATTCTCCTTTCACACCTTTTGTTATTTCTGAATAATAACGCAGTTACTTCTATAATTTTATATATTATTTATCGGCAAAACTTACTAAAAAATAATAAAAAAGCGTAAGTTTACATGGAAAACCTGCGCTTTCTTTATTTTCAGGCGAATGGTATTTAATGACGGGGATGTTCCTTCACCAGGATACACGCTTTCATAAATTCCGTAAGAATCGCCACCTTTAGCTTATTTTCATAATATCCGATAATCGGTGCTTCAGGGTTTTCATCCACTACCACATATTTTGCAGGGAGATTTGTAAGGCTGAATGCCAGTACATCGGCACAGCACCGGCTGCAGGTGCACACTCCATACTTTTTCATGTCTGCCTTCAGGTTTTTTCTCTTCATAATCCCTTCCATCACATTTACAATGCGGTAGCTTTTCTCAGGCTCCGGCTCAGCTTCTTTGTTGACTTCGGCCGCCCCGGAAGGTATATCGGCAGTCTCAGGCTCCGGCGCTATCTCAGGCTCGGGAGCTTTCTCCGGTTCTGAAGCTGAAAGAAATATCTCCGTCTCCGGTTCTTCCGTCTCTATTGCATCAGCCTCAGCAGTGTGTTCAGCCTTTTCCGTCTCCATTGTATCAGCCCCGGCGGTGCGCTCTGCTTCTTCCCTCTCCACATGTTCCTCGAGCAGCTCTCTGATCTCATCCGAAAGTTTATCGCTCTCGCTGGCGTCCACCACAATTACTTTTTTTTCTCCGGTAAAGGCGGGAACAGGAATCGGCTCCTGTTCCTGACGTCTTCCTTCCTCCTGAATTACCGCGCCTGCAGATTCCGGAGAATCGGCAGAGGCCGCCTTTTGCTGGAAAACAGGTGCCTTCTCCCCTTCCTCCGGCTCCTGTTCCGGCAGAGCCTCTTCCGGCTGCACATCTCCACTCTCCGCAGGTAAAATCCCGTCCGCTTCATTTCCCACCGATATCGATACCTCATGCAGCGCCGCCGCGTTTTCCCTGAGCGCTGCCGCGTTTTCCCTGAGTGCTGCCGCGTGCTCCTCGGAAGCAGCCCCCAGCGCCATGGCAGCTTCCCGGGATAGGGCGGAGGCTGCAGGCTCCGAAGAGGCTTCCTGCGGAAGCCCGGCATCAGGTGAAGCGCTTTCAGAGGCAGGAGAATCTGCCGCAGACGTATTTCCGTTTGTAATAAGGTTCAGCACATGCGAAGTCTTATTCGTCTTTCTGGCCATTTTCTCTTACCCCCTCCAGATGAATAATATGTGCAATTTCATGTATAAATTCCTGATAATCTTTCACGGCCGGAGAGGAAGGATTATAGTCAAAAATGCTCTCTCCGTGGGCAGGAGCTTCGGCAATGGCCACCCCGTTCCTGATTTTTGTGCTGAATACTACAGTATTAATCTGTTTTGCAAGCTGCTCCGCCATCTCCAGTACATCCCTGGATAAAAGGGTGCGCCGGTTAAAGCGGGTCAGCAGAATCCCCATAACATTTAAATTAGGATTCAGGGAACTGCGCACAGATTCAATCGTATCCTTTAACTGTGAAAGACCTACCAGGCTCAGGATATCGGAGGCCATGGGAATAATCAGAAAATCAGATACCGCATAGGCATTGACAGTCAGTAAATTAAGAGCAGGCGGCGTATCAATAACCACATAATCATATTCAGCCATTACCGGAGCAATCGTATCCCTTAATATATATTCCCTGTGTTCCGTTATCACCTGCTCCAGACCGCTGCTGCTCAAGGTGATATCAGAAGGCAGGACATCACAATAATCAGTCCTGCTGATAGCCTGCCGTATGGGCATCCGCCCCTTCAGGGCGTCAAGAACCGTAGGACCATTAGCAGACTCCAGACCCAGACAGAATCCCAGATTCCCCTGGGGATCCAGATCAATACATAATACACGCATCCCAGATGAAGAAATTCCTGTGGCCAATGCCGCAGAAGTAGTGGTCTTTCCCACTCCCCCCTTCTGATTTGAAACAGTGATGATCGTTGCCAAAGTGTTACCTCCGATTTTTCTTTAGTTTATTATTTACCAAAACTGAAAATTACATTTTTGTTTTTTCTGCCTGGAACTTTTTCAGCAGCTCATCCAGAATCATAACCAAATGTCCGATCTCAGGCTTTGCAAGCTGTTCATTAGCGCCAAGCTCCTTTCCTTTTTTACGCATCTGTTCATCAATCAGAGATGAGAAGATAACAACAGGAATTTTTTTCAGCTTATCGTCGCTTTTAATAAGCTTAGTAAGGCGGTGTCCGTCCATCTCCGGCATTTCAATGTCAGTAATTACAAGATTCACCTTATCATAAAGATCCGGATCGTTTTTTATGGAGGAGAGATAATCCCATGCCTCCTGGCCGTCATTAAAATTCTTGATATCCGTAAATCCGGCACGCTCCAGAGAATCATCAATCATTTTACGAAGCAAAATCGAATCCTCTGCAATTACAATGGGGCACTCACAGAGGGGTCTGTCGCCCAGATCCTCAATCTCTGAAATCTGAATTGTTGTCTCAGGAGCGATTTCCGCCACAATTTTCTCAAAGTCCAGAATAGTTACCAGTCTGTTCTCACACTGGGCAATTCCTGTGGCCACGCCTTCCTCTCCGTTAGCGATTGTCTTATCCGGTTTTTGAATATCCTTCCAAGATATACGGCTGATTCCTTCAATACTCTGCACACGGAAGGCTATCGTCATTTTGTTGAAATTCGTCACAATAAACAAATCTCTTGGCTGATTTTCAACGGAGCTTCCTGACAGATAATAAGCCAGATTAATCACCGTGATCAGGGTATCTCTTGGTTTAAAGATCCCCTCCACTGCAGGGTGAGCATGGGGCATAGGCTTTACTTTATCACTCATGATAATTTCCTGTACCTTCGCCACATTGATTCCGTAATATTCTCCAAGTACGCGGAATTTCATGACCTCAATCTCATTGGTTCCGGATTCCAGCAGAATCCCCTCTTTATTCTTGTTTTTCCCTTTCTCCATGATGAACTCCTTTCCCTATAAGTGTTTTTCAGCTCTTCCAAATGTCCTGATAACCACATCCCCTGTCACCAGATTCAGCACCATCGTTCTTGCATAGGAACCGCCTGTATCTTCTCCGGAAATGCGCATTCCTTCCTCTCTGAGCACTTTTTTTACACTGTCAGTATTCCTCTGACCAATATTTCCAAAATCCGAATTTCCGCTGATTTCAAACATTTTCGCCCCGCCTGCTATTTTGACTACCATTCTGGATTTCACCATTCCAAAGGCGGACAGCTTACGCAGAGTCTCGCGGATTCCCGAATCCGCATATTTAAATACATTGGGATCTGTGGCATTAAACCTTGCCGGCAGCATAATATGCAGCAAAGCTCCCAGATGAATTACCGGATCATAAAAAGATATTCCGATACAGGAGCCGAGAGCATAGGTAATGATCGTCCCCTCTCCTCTGGAAAGCTTCATATCTCCTATTCCTACTTTTAATTCTTTTCCCATCTCTATGAAACTCCTAATTTCGTCAGAATTTCATTGAGAGAGCGGATATCCGGAAGCATCAGCAGCCAGTCCGACAAATTTTTTCCGTCCATAACAAAATCCGCATTACAATACATCAGCTTATCGGTTTCATATCCATACTCGGCAATAGGCACGGTCAGAATCCCCCCCAGCATATTAATCGTAGCGCTGGGCACCGACAGCTCAATATCCACATTTACAAGC
Organism: uncultured Lachnospiraceae bacterium; assembly: GCA_910585465.1. Classification (GTDB taxonomy): domain Bacteria; phylum Bacillota; class Clostridia; order Lachnospirales; family Lachnospiraceae; genus Hominiventricola. The sequence goes on from CAJUEW010000001.1 coordinate 389,001, forward strand.
TGGGAAAACGCATTAATATAGGAACAGATAATAATATTGCCTATCTCGGTCAGAGCTGAATTAGCCAGCTCATCCATAGTCTCAAAGCCTGAATAGCTTACCCCGATCATCTTTTCCAGAACTGTATTTGCAAAATCAAGATTAAAGAGGAAAAGCATCAGTCCATCCACATCTCCCGACATTTTCACAAGAGTGGCAGCCACTATCTGCTCCATATCTCCGATTCGATCCACCGCCTCCTCATAACCAAGAATCGTAACCTGAGGGATCGTGATGCGGATTTCCTTCTGAAGCATCTTGGAAAGAGATGTGGCCGCATGGCTGGTGCCGATGCTTCCAATCTCCTTCATTACGTCCAGCTCCTGAAGATTCATATCATCATAACTTCTGATTGCCATAATCTCACTCCTTCTCTAACCTTCATCAGCCTCTCAGGGAGTTGATGGTACTTGTAACCTCATCAGATGTCTGTACCATCTTCAGCGCATAGGAGAATGCACGCTGGCATTCGATCAGACGGCTGAATTCCTCTGCCATATCCGTGCCGGAGCTTTCCAACGCTCCCCTCATCAAGGATGGCTGCTCCACAGCGATTGCCTCCACCCCCTCGTCAGAAGGCACATATTCATTGTTTCCCACACTCAGAAGTCTGCTGGGGTTGGCAAATGTATAAAGCCCCGGCTCGATTTCATCTTCATTTTCTCCCAGGACAATGGGCTGCTGGTTTTCATCCAGGACGTACTTTCCTCCGTCCGTCATAAGATAGAAAGTACCTCCCATGTCCGCACGGTGGAAATGACCGTCCCGGGTATATGTAATTTCATCCGTTTCCGGGTCCTGAACCATAAAAAATGCATTGGGCTGCTGAATCGCATAGTCAAACCGGCTCCCTGTCTGCGTCGCGCTGGTTACGTCAAAGGTCGTATAGGTTCTTGCAACCCTCATTCCGGCTCCTGCCTGCAGCTCCGTAACGGCATCCGGTGAATCATTCAGATTATAATTAATCAGATCTGAAAAAATAGCTGTTTTGGGCTTAAAGCCTGTGTTGTTAAGGTTTGCCAGATTGTTGGAAACAACGCTGAGCTTTTCCGTACAGTTGAAGGCGCCTATGGCTCCCACATAAAACGACATTTCCATAATTTATACTCCTCCTTACATCCTTCCCACATCAGTGGCCGATTTACTCATAATCTGATCATACATTTTAAGAAGCTGCGCAGCGCTCTGAAGCGCTCTCTGGGAAGACATCATAGAGGTCATCTCCTGTATCATATTCACATTTGACTGCTCCAGTGCCTTCCACACAATAACCGGCTGTTCCTCCCCATTCGGCTGGATCTGCGGCTGGGCCGTCGAAAAAAGACCATTGTCTTCCTTATGAAGCTGTTCATAATCGGCAAAATCCACTACCTTCAGAGTCCCGAACTCCCCCGCCTCAGAGACAATGTTGCCTTTGCTGTCCACAAAAAAATTCTCATCTAATATCTGAATCGGCTGGTTATTTGTAGAAAGCACTCTTCCCAGATTATTCAGCACCAGATATCCTTCCTCATCCACAGAAAAGGAGCCGTTTCTCGTATACCGCTCTCCATCCTGGGTCTGAATGCAGAAATACCCTTTCCCTCCGATGGCGAAATCATAGATGCCCTGGGTCTGCTGATAGCTCCCTTGTTCGTGATTCACATAGGTTCTGGAAGCTGTCTTAATTTTGGAAGTCGTAGCAAGAGGGATTTTATTGCCCTTATTGTGCCTTCCGGTGCGGTAAAGCATCTCCTCGTCAAATGTACTGCTGACCATAGTATCATGTTTATAACCCGGTGTCTGCACATTAACCATATTATTACTGATTACGTTCAGATTCCGGTTTTGGGTCAGCATGCCGGATACAAGATTATAATATCCCTGATACATGATTATCTCCTCCTTTTCTATTCTAAAAATGTGTATTCATATAAGCCTTCAGTTTATGGACAGCCGTGCCGTGAATCTGAGAGATCCGGGGCTCACTGACCTCCATCACCTGCGCAATCTGACTCATATTAAGTTCTTCCACATAATACAGTGAAATCACAAGCTTTTCCTTTTCCTTAAGGCTGTTAATCGCGTCGGTAAGAGTTCTCAGCGCTTCCTCCCGCAGAAAAGCGCTTTCCGGCTGAGAAGCAATATCTGTGCTGGGAACCTGAACAGGCTGCCTCTCCTCATTATCACTCATAACCATATCCAGTGACAGCACATTCACCATAGTGCCCATTCTCTGAATTTTCTGGCATTTTTTGACATCCATCTGCAAATAGTCTGCAATTTCCTCATCCGTGGGAGGGTGCTTCAGCACCTCCGTAAGATGTATCTTTGCATTTTCAATGGACTTGTTCTGCCTGTGGTAATCTCTGGGCATCCAGTCATTTTTCCGTACCAGATCAATGACCATTCCCCGTATGCGTCTGGAAATAAAGGTTTCAAATTTATTGTCCTTTTCCGGATCATACCGGTCAATTCCCTTCATAATGGCAATAACTCCTTCATTGACAATATCTTCCATCTGCATGGTGCTGGAATAGAGATTATGCATCTGAAGGGCAATGGCTCTGACGATATACACATACCTCATAGTCAGCTCCTGTTTAATCTCAGGAGATTTTTCTATCTGGTACAGTGCAAATAATTCTTCATTTGTCTTTTCCTTCAATTCATCCACCTGCTGCATGCCTTATCATCCTTTACTCCGCATCTTTTCCGCCTGCCGTTTCCAACCGCAGACTGCCGATTGACTGTATCTGGACGTTATTTGCAACTTCATTAAAAGCCAAAACCCGTACCTTGGGATAAAACTGATCAATTAAACGGTAAAAATGTACTCTCATAATCTGAGAAGTCAAAATAACAGGGCTTTGAGAAAGATCATTAAACTTCTTAATCTGCTCTGACAACTGCCGTATCATACTTTGAAGAATTTCCGGATTCAAAGCCAGATAGTAACCGCTCTCCCCCTTTGCCAGAGAGCCGACCATAGTACGCTCCAGATCAGAATCAAGCGTAATCACTTTCATGCTGCCGTCTTCACAGTACATACGGGTAATCGTGCGCTTCAGACTGGTTCTGATCCGCTCTATAATACCATCAATATCCTTAAGAGGAAGTCCGGTTTCTGTAATGTACTCAATCATAGCTTCTAGAATTGTCTCCAGATCCTTAATAGGTACCCCTTCCTTTAAAAGGTTCGTAAGAATACGCTGAAACAGGCTGTAGGATATAAGCTGCGGAAACGCCTCTTCCACCAGCTCCGGAGCTGTCTTCTTTACATTTTCAACAAGACGCACAACCTCCTGTCTCGTTATCAGCTCATATGCATGCTGTTTAATTACCTCTGAAAGGTGAGTAACCATAACTGACAGCGGATCAATTACCGTATAACCGTAAAGCTCAGCCCGCTCTCTGTCCTCCGGCCGAATCCACCGACTGGGAATACCGTAGGCCGGCTCTATGGTTTCAATACCGTCTACCTCCCTTTCCAGATTCTCCGGCTCCAATGCCAGAAGATAGTCAATCAGGATCTCTCCCCTCGCAACCTCTTCTCCCTTTATTTTAATACAATACTGGTTAATGCTCAAGCCCGAACTGTCCCGAAGACGTATGGAAGGTATTACAAATCCCATGTCCTGGGCATACTGTCTGCGGAAGATCACGATTCGGCTGATAAGTCTTCCTCCAACCGACTCATCCGCAAGAGGAATCAGACTGTAACCAAATTCCATCTCCACGGGTTCCACTGTTAAAAGCGTGTAAACATTATTGACATCCTTATAGTATTCTTCCTCTGTAACAGGCTGGGGAGCAGCCTCCTCCTGACTGCCTCCTGCTTCTTCCGAAGCATCCTCCTGATAGAGACCGGCTGTTGCCTGCGCAGGCTCCTCCTGAATCCTTCTGCTCAGATAGTATCCGCCGGATACAAGCCCCACTGAAACCACCGCCATCTGAAGAATCGGCATTCCCGGTATGACTGCCATGACTGCAACTGCAACGCCGCTCATCATGATAGCATTTGGCTGGGCAAGGAACTGTTTGGAGACATCATCGTTCAGACTTCCCTCTGCAACTGCCCTGGTGACAATCATACCTGTGGCCGTTGAGATCAGAAGGGATGGTATCTGGCCTACCAGTCCGTCACCTACTGTCGCAATCGAATAGGTAGTCATAACCTCACTGAGAGTACCGCTTGACTGAACCATTCCGATAATACAGCCGCCAATCAGATTAATGCCTGTAGTTATCAGGGACATGATAGAATCGCCCTTGACAATCTTCGTGGCACCATCCATAGAGCCGTAAAAATCTGCTTCTCTTTGTATCTTCTCTCTTCGTATTTTGGCCTGCTGTTCATTGATAAGGCCTGAGCTTAAGTCCGCATCGATAGCCATCTGCTTACCGGGCATAGCATCCAGGTTAAACCTGGCAGCAACCTCAGCCACACGCTCTGCGCCCTTCGTAATGACAAGAAACTGCATCAACAGGATAATCAGGAAAATAATGATTCCGACTACTACATTTCCCCGCAGAACAAAATCTCCAAATGCCTGAATAACCTGTCCCGAAGATCCGCCGTTAGTCAGGATGTTCCTGGTGGTGGACACGTTGATTCCGAGTCTGAAAAGTGTGGTAATCAAAAGCATGGAGGGAAAAATAGAAAATTCCAGAGGCTCCCTGATCGTCATTGTGATTACCAGTACCATCATGGATATGGACATATTCAATATAATTGCCACGTCCACCAGTGCCGCAGGCAGCGGTATGATCAGCAGCAATACAATCGTAAGTACAAACAGTACCACCGAATAGCTTAATATTTTTTTCATCCTGTTACTCCATCTGTTTCAATTTATCTGAACATATCCTCCCTGTGGCTTGCCTTATATATGTAAACCAGGATCTCCGCCACTGCTCCATAGAACTCGGCAGGTATCTCCTGATCCAGCTTACAGGAAGCATACAATGCTCTGGCAAGGGGTCTGTTCTCTATAATAAATATACTGTTCTCCTCTCCCACCTTTATAATCCGTAACGCCAGCTCATCCTGCCCCTTAGCAAGTACAATCGGAGCTGAGTTCCTATTCGGATCATATTTAAGCGCTACCGCAAAATGGGTGGGGTTTCGGACAATTACATCCGCCTGAGGCACCTTCTGCATCATACGGCTCATGGCCATTTCTCTCTGGAGCCTGCGAATACGTCCCTTAATCTCCGGATTTCCTTCTGTCTGCTTATATTCGTCTTTTACCTCCTGCTTGGTCATCTTAAGATTTTTCTCATAATCCCATCTTTGATACAGATAGTCAAAAAAGGCAACTACTGTAAACGCCATGCAGACCTTTACAACCAGGCTAAATATCATATTCAGCATATAGACGGAAGAGTTCAAAAGATCCATATTAATGGTCCTGGAAACAGGCACAAGATCATCCATTATTATATTATATAAAAGAGCCAGAAGAATACTGATTTTAATCAGGTTTTTTACCAGCTCCACTACCTTTTTCAGAGAGAACATATTTTTTATCCCCGATATAGGATTAAGCTTGCTGAATTTAGGCCTGATTACCTGAAAGGACACATTAAAACGTGTCTGTATTCCATTGGAAATAATACCCCCAAGCATTGCTACAAGCAGCAGAGGAAGGGCACACTTTAAGAGGGAAAGAACCGTAGCTGCAAAAAGGCTGAAGGATAGCGGGGAGTTGTCAATATCCCCTATCCTGCTGAGCACCCAAAGCATATAAGTACGAACCGTTTTGTAAATATGAGGCATCATAATACGGGCAACCCAGAAAACTCCCAGAAGGACTACCACGGTAACAATATCCTTGCTTGTGAATACATTTCCTTTTTCTCTGGCCTCTTTTCGCCTTTTACTGGTTGGCTGCTCGGTTTTTTCCTGCCCATTGCTTTCTGCCAAGCTTCACCACTCCCTTCCCGCCTCTGTACTATATAAGTGTCACCAACATCTCCATAGACTGGAACATATTATCTAGGATTAAATATAATTTATCAGACATGGGACCGAACATAAGAACCAACATCGTAAGTCCCACAATGATTTTCACCTGGAAATTAACCGAAAACACATTAATCTGCGGAATCATCCGCATAAGGATTCCTACTGCCGCCTCAGCCAGCAGTTCCATAGCAATCAGCGGAAACGCAAGCTGAAGGCCAAGGACAATACATCCTCTGAATATATCCAGCATAGCCAAAGAAAGCTCCGGCCGAAGCGATACCGTCCCAAATGGAATCCGATGAGCTGAATTATAAAAGATCTCTATCAAACGGAGATGTCCATCAGAAGCAAAAAACAGCATCGCTAAAAGTGTATAAAACATACTGGATGTAAGCGTCACCTGAGTATGCTGTTCCGGGTCATAAACCTGAGCCATGGTAAGCCCCATAGAATGATCCATAATCGCAGACGCAAAACGAACTGTGAGAAATGAAAGCTCCATGGAAAATCCAATCACAAATCCGAAAAGCAGCTCTGTAGCAAGCATAACCGCATACTCAATCATGCTGGATGGTTCATGTGTAAGCTCTCCCCCAAAGCCTGTATAGAGCAGCAGGGAAAGTACTAGTATCAGCGCACCTTTAGCGGTTCTGGGATAGTTTGAACGGCCCAGAACTGGATTCAGGGCAATAGCTCCGCTCATACGCATCACAATAAGCGAAAACAGTATAAACATATTCTGTTATCCCCCGGCTATAATGGAACATACGTTCCCAAAAAATTCCTGAAGCATTGCCATCATAGAGCTGCCAAGCACGGCCATCATAGCCAGAATTGCCAGAAGCTTAGGTACAAAGGTCAAGGTCTGTTCATTGATCTGAGTGGCCGCCTGAAAAATTGCAATCACTACACCCACAATCATACTTGTAAGCAGAAAAGGCATTGCCAGTTTCAGTGCAAGCTGGAATGCCTGATATAAAATATCAAGTACCTCTAAATTGCTCATCACTACCTCCCGGAAAACAAAAACTAATGAAAGCTGCGTACAATCGTAGAAAACAAAAGCTCCCATCCGTCTACTGTAACAAAAAGCAGAAGTTTGAAAGGGAGAGCTACCATCGTAGGCGGAAGCATTACCATTCCCATGGACATAAGAGTGGTTGCAACCACAATATCAATCAAAAGGAAAGGCAGATAAATCAGAAAACCTGCCGTAAAGCCCCACTCCAGCTCGCTGGTCATAAAAGCCGGCGTTACAATTGTCAGCGGGTAATCCTTCACATCCTCCTGTACCTCACTTCCTGACATTTCCACAAAATGGTCAAGAATATCTTTTTTTGTATTGCGCAGCATAAATTCCTTTATAGGCACAGCCATTCTGCCCAATGCCTCTTCCTGCGTAATTTCTCCCTGCACATAAGGCTGGTAGGCAGTTTCATTAATCTCTCCGATTACTGGGTTCATAATATATAATGTAAGAAATATAGAGATTCCTACCAATACCATATTAGGAGGCGCCTGCTGTACTCCCATCGCATTTCTGGTAAATGAGAGAATGATGATCGTTCTGGTGAATGAAGTCATCATCACCACAATGGAAGGCAAAAGCGCCACCAGCGTCATCATAAAAATCAAATCCAGGGCAGGCACATTCCCACCGTTAAGGCTTGTCAGAAGCTCATTCATCGGCTTTCCCCTTTTTCTTCTCCTGTAAGGAAGCGTACTTTTTAATCAGTTCCTGAAATCCGTTTTGAACAGCTGTCTCCTGACCTGCTGTCTCCTCCGGAAAATCTCCCTCTATTTCGGCCAGCATCTGAATTCCTGCAGCGCTGACTCCAATAAGAAAATTACGTTCTCCCAGCCTGAGCAGGAGAATCTGCCGGTCAGCCCCTACCTGAAGCTGCCCGACTATCTTCAGACTGCCGCCTGAAGAATTTTTTGCCCAGCTTTTTCCCAGAAACCGACTGCAGCAATAGGCAAAAAGCAGGACACATATAACAGTCAAAAGCACACCCGCCAGTGATACAACATCACTCATCTTTATAAAATCTCCGGAATCAGATCTCTTGCCACAATTTCTGTAATTCGTATACCAAAATTATCTTCTACAACTACAATATCTCCTTTGGCAATACACTGTCCGTTTACATATAAGTCAGCCTGTTCTCCTGCCATTTTATCAAGCACCACCAAAGAACCTTGTGTAAATTCCAGAATATCTTTTACCAGCTTCTTTGTTCTTCCGATTTCCACGGATATCTCCAGAGGAACCTTCATCAGCATCTCCTGATTTGTCTTTTCCTCTACTCCGCCTTCACCTTCATCCTGAAGCCGCTGAGAATTCATAGGATGTATCAGGGAAGGCTCCGAACTACGCTGGGTTTCTTTTGCCTTCATACTGTTCATCATTTCCATCATCTGCATCTGTGACTGCTGCATCTGATTCAGAAGCTGAAGCATCATCGGATCCGGCGCTGCCTGGTAAACAGGCTGTACAGGCGCTGTCTGATAAACAGGTTGCTGTGGTACCGGCTGTACTGCGGGCTGTACCGGCGCGGGCTGCGGCTCTGCCTGTACTGGAACAGGCTGTGGTACCGGCGCGGGCTGCGGCTCTGCCTGTATCGGAGCAGGCTGCGGCTCAGGCTGCACTGGCTGTGGTTCTTCCTGTACCGGCGCAGGCTGTGGCTCAGGCTGCACTGGCTGTGGTTCCTCCTGTACCGGCGCAGACTGCTCGGGTTCCGGCGTGTCCGCCGATGCTCCGAAGACATCCGCATACGGCTCCAGAAGACGTTTTGCCAGCTCAGTGGACATAATATTCATAAACTCACTTTGAAGCTTTCCCTCTATCTCCAGGGAAAACCGGACTACAACCCTCGTTTCATCCTCAGGAAAATAATTATCCTTAAAGCTGGTTTCATCCTCCACTTCAAAAGACACTGGTGTTGAAATGTCCACAGTTGTGCCTAAAAACTCAGACAAAGCTGTGGCAGAGGAGCCCATCATCTGGTTCATGACCTCGCAGATCGCGCTCCGGTTCATCTCATCCATCTCGAATTCTTCTTCCGGTATCTCCTCCATCATGAGCATTCCTACAATGATCCGTACATCATTGCGGCTGAACATCATGATGTTTTTGCCTTCCAGACCTTTGACATAGGCAATCTCCACACCTACTGCCGGCTCCAGTTTCCTGAATTCAAATTCTGCTCTGTTCAGAACCCTGACAATAGGCGTTGTAATATTTACTGCTGTGCCCAGCATGGTGGAAACCGCTGTCGCCGATGCGCCAAGACTTATATTCATAATCTCGCCAATGGCGTCTATTTCCATTTCATTAAAGCTGCTAGCACCCATCTTTTTTTAATCTCCTTTTACCTTATGCTTTTATTTTCCGATTTCTAATGCCTTCTGGGCCATCAGCTTCATTGCATTTAGGGCTGTAACATTTGCCTCATAAGACCTGGTTGCGGACATACTGTCAGCAGTTTCCTTCAATAAATCCACATTAGGCATATTTACATACCCTTCTTCATCCGCATCCGGATGTTCAGGATTATAAACCCTTTTCAGTTCTCTGTCATCCTCTATAATATTGGCAACCCTGACACCCCTTACTCCGGCGTAGGTGCCTGTACGCCCATAGCCTTTTCTGGATGCCTTCTGAAGGGCCGACCGGAAGGAGCTGTCCCCAAAGCTTTCAAAAACAACATCTTTTCTGCGGTATGGACCGCCCGCTTCTGTCCTGGTCGTGTCCATGTTCGCAACGTTCTCCGCAGCAATATCCATGCGGACACGCTGAGCGCTCATACCTGAAGCGCTGATATCAAACGAGCTTAAAAATGCCATATCAATCCTCCTGTCACCTAATTTCCTAAAACGGAATTAACAGTCTGTACAATTCTCTCCTCATTAAAGGGCTTTACAATGAAATCCCTTGCTCCTGATTTGATCGCGTCCACTACCATGCTTTCCTGCCCCATAGCAGTACACATAACAACCTTGGCAGAAGCATCTCCCTCTTTGATTTTCTTCAGCGCCTGAAGCCCGTCCATATTCGGCATGGTAATATCCATAATCACCATATCCGGCTTTTCTTCTTCATATTTTTTCACAGCTTCAGCGCCGTCCTGGGCTTCCACGAAATCACTGTAACCGCTCTTGGTAAGCGCTTTTTTAATCATCATCCGCATGAATGCCGCATCATCTACCAACATAATCTTTGCCATTTTTTACTACCTCTCTTTTTTCTTTATTCTCTATGTATTATCTGATCAGACTTATATAGCAGCCTGTTCATTCTGTACATTAGAATCAGCCTGTTCCAAAGCTGCGCCTTCCGTACCATCCTCTTCCTGACTCTCATAAGTCCTTCCGCTGATACGGATTGCCATATTTTTCTTATATATCCCCATCTGGCCGATAAACCACGGCTGTCTCCCCACATACAGCTTCACACTGCTGTTCTTGGGCTTGTTCAAATCTATGACATCGCCTACCTTCAGATGATAGATATCATTCAGTTCCAGTTCCACCGTTCCAAGCTGTCCTGTAAGAGGAAGCTGAGAATAACGGATATTATCCATAATAATTTCCTTATTATCCTCATAGGAAAAGCCTCTGGCTATATGCTTGCGGCTGTCAATCACATGGAAGATAAATTCCAGAAGCGTACCCGGCATACATATTCGGATTTTCTCTACTGCCAAACCTGACACATCTACATTTAAATGAATAATGGCTACCGTCTCATCTAAACCGATTTCCTGAACCATGCTTGGATTTTCTTCAATTCTCTGCAAATCAAAAGAGATATTAATATAATTAGAAAATCCATCCTTGAGAGCAGCAGAAAAATATTCCACCACTCTGCGATACAAAGCAACCTCCACATCAGAATAACGATATTCAGGCTCTACCTTGACTATCTCATCACCCCCGCCCAGCATATGGTTAATCAGGGTAATCACCAGTCCCGGCGTCACATACATCATAAGAGGGACATTATTTTTCCCTTTTCCCTGCACAGTTGCATCAATCAGGGTCATACAGTCATTTTCATGAAAAGCGTTCACATATTCATAATATCTGCGCTCCTGAACCTCCATAACAGTAATATCTGTCATTACACGGAAGATACCGTTTACCTGAGAAGTAAGAATTCTGGCATAATTCTCAAAAACGCTGGTCAGAATCTTCATCTTTTCCTTGGTAAACTTCCTCGGACTGTAAAAATCATATCTGCTGTATTTTGTTTCCTCCGCTTCTGTCTTCGCCTTTTGCTCAACTACCTTCGTCTCTTGCTCAGGTTCGCCGCTCTGCATGGACTTCAAAAGCGCGTCTATCTGACTTTGGGATAATACATCTGCCATTGCTTAAGCCACCTTTTCTCAATTATTCCGACGTTATCTCTTCCGGTGCTTCCATTGCCTCAGATTCTGGTATTTCTTCCGGCTCTCCTGAAGGAGTTACCATGCTTGACACATTTTCCTCACTCGGACTTACGTTTGTAAAACCGTCATGATCGCCTCCCAGACCTCCGTCAGTAATCACGGTATCTGTCTTTTCGCCGCTGGTATACTCTTCGTAATATTCGTTCAAAGACCTTATATCGGCGCCTTCATCAATCAGCAAGATTTCTACACGGCGGTTTTTTGCCCTTCCCTCTCTTGTATCGTTGGAAGCAATCGGCCGAAACTGTCCGTAACTGGTATTGACAAGCTTGCCGGGATCTATAATGTCCTTTGTCTGAATATAAACGCACACCTCCGCAGCCCTCATAGCTGACAGCATACGGTCTGTTCTGGGGTTATTCGGTCTGTCAGGCTGTCCCTGCGCCGTATGAGCCATAATGTTCACCTGTTCTAACAGTTCGTCGGCGGGAGCTATTGCTTCACCGAATACATCAAGCACCATCTCTCCCTGCTCTGTAAGAACAGAACTGTCCCCATCAAAAAAAGTCTTATCCTGAAATACAATAAAGGTATAGTCCTCGCCTCTGGACAATGTTACGCCTTCAATTCCCTTCTCGTTCATCATCTGGGCTATGGTAAGGTACAGAGTGTCCATATCAACAGCCTCTGTCTCCGGTATCTCCGGCGTTCCGGCCGGATCCTCCTGTCCCTCTTCCTCAACCGTACCATTTACCACAACATCATCCGGATCCTCCTGGGCCGGAAAAATACTCCGGACAAATACTTCCCATTTCCTTGAATCCAGGCTGGACATGGAATAAAGCATAACAAAGAAACACAACAGCAGAGTAACCATATCTCCATATGTATCCATCCAGTTTCCGCCTTCGTCCCCCGACGCTCTAGGTTTCTTTGCCATTACTCTTCCCCACCTCCTGCGCTTGTGCCTTCTGTCTTTGCCGCCTTGGACAAAAGCTTCTTCTGCTGCGACTGCTTAAGAGAAGCAAGCAAATGCTCTCTCAGATACTTGGGGTTCTCTCCTGCCTGAATCGCAATAATTCCCTCTACAATCGTCGAGCAGTAAAGCTCCTCCTCATCCTGGCGGATACGGAGCTTTTTGGCAATCGGGTGAAAAAAAAGGTTAGAAAGGGCACTTCCGTAAAAGGTTGTAATCAACGCAACAGACATATCCTGCCCCAGAGAGGAGGCCCCTGTGCTCTCTCCTAAATCCATTCCCTTCAGCATATTAATCAGACCGACCAGCGTACCGATCATGCCGAAGGCAGGAGCGTATGCCGACCCCTTCTCATACAATCCGGCTCCCTGATCGTGACGGGTCATCATATTCTCCAGCTCCCGATCCAGAATTTCCCGGACGCTTTCCGGATCAGTGGCATCCACAATCATCAGGACACTCTGTTTAAAAAAGGGATCTTTAATCTCTTCTGCCTTTTCTTCCAGGGCCAGCAGACCATTCTGCCGCGCCACCATGGCCAGATCCACAAGCTGATCCACAAGCTTCGGTATATTATACTGCTTTCCGCGTAATAATACCATAAAATGTTTCGGTATATCCTTTAATATTGAAAAGGGGTAGCTTGCAATAATTGCCGCAAAGGTGCCTCCTATTACAATCAAAATACTGGGGACATCATAAAAGTTCCCCAATTTACTCACACCAATTCCGTTTACAACTAAGGCAGCTCCAATCGCAATCCCCAAGAATGTTGTTAAATCCATCCCTAATATGCCTCCTGCGTATATCGCTTCCTATCTATTTTATACAATCTTTTTATCAAAATCAATACAACCTTTTAAAACTTCTGATACAAGCTGTGAAATCGTATCAATACTGTCCTTTACAAGATAATAATCCCCATTTGCCATCCGAATCTTTGTCTCAGGAATCAGTTCAATACACTGGATCCGGAAATAGTTTAAATAAATAACTTCCCCATTCAAACGAGTTAATTTAATCATAGTTCCCTCTTCTCCACTATTTTACTGATAACTTCCTGCTTTTTAAGGAGGCAGGAAGCTATCAGTAAATGAACATATATTAAAGTATCAGTTAACGCTTCATATTAATCAGATCATTCAGAATTTCATCGCTGACCGTAATAATCTTTGAATTTGCCTGGAAGCCTCTCTGAGTGGTAATCATCTCAGAAAATTCCTTGGCCAGATCCACATTGGAAGCCTCTATATATCCTGTCATCAAGGAGGAAGTGGTTCCGCCCGGTTCTGCCGCGGAGCATGTACCTGTATTGTCATTTTGCTCTGCACTGTAGTAGAACTGTCCTGTCTTGGTAAGACCTTCCGGGTTCTGGAATGTAGCGACTGCTATTTTTCCAAGAGAAACCGTCTGACCTGTAGCCTTATCAGTACCTGTAACCTCTCCAAGGCTGTTGATTTTCACATCCTTCAGCTCCAGAGGATTACCGCCAAAGTTTGCTCCTGTGACTGCTGACGGTATCCTTAATGCCTCAAGATTGGCTGAATGTCCCTTGGAGTAATCCTGTACATTTGTAGGACGGTATCCATAGACAAAATTACCATTGCTGTCAACCAGATAGCCGTTTCCGTCAATATTGAACTGACCTACACGGGTAAAATCAACTCCTATTCCTTTCAGGTTTGTGGGACTTACGCCGGTTTTCAAATCCGCGCTTGTCACAAAGAAACCTTCTCCGTTGATGCTGGCATTCAGACCTCCCACATAGGTCGGCGTACTGGAACCCATATCTGTGGAGATGGAGCCTGTGAGGGAACCATAACCATACTGAGCCGCATTAGTACCTCCGGACGCAGTTGCTCCGGTATTTCCTCTTGTAGATGAGGAGGAAGTCTGATACATTGCTTCCTGGAAGCTGTAGCTCTGTGATTTAAATCCAAAGGTATTTACGTTTGCGATATTGTGGCCGATGACATCCAGCTTATTCTGGTGTGCACGCAGTCCTGCGACTGCTGAGTCCATTGCTCTTAGCATTTTTAATCTTCCTTTCTGCTTATCTGCTGTTCCTGCCGTCGCACTTCAGGCTCCGGCTATGACATCCTTGCGGTCCTGCCTACATCAGAACAGCACTGTCAATATTAGTAAAAATTTTTCTTCCCGTCTCATCCTGAGACATGGTGGTAACTACCACGTTATTTGGCACATTTACAATAAATACGCCCTGACTGCCAATAATGGCAACATCCTTTGCGCCTTTTTTCCGCGCTTCCTCCACCGCCTGCTCCAAATCACCCAGCAGCCGGCTGTCAAGCTGAATTCCTCTCTCATCCAGGCGCTTCGCCGCATGCTTTGAGAAATTAAGATTTTCACTGGCTCTTCCCTTTAGCAATTCTCCGAAAGCTATGCCCGTGTTCTGTGTTTCCCCTGGGGACTGCGGCTGTTTTGCGGAAGTATTTCCATAATTCAGGTTATGTACTTTATTCACTCCCATAAATATCGTCCTTTCCAGCCGCTATGGATATCAGGCAGCTAAGCCTGTATCAAACAGCGGATTTTTTATTCCTCATTCATTGAACTACCGGCTGTTCCGCTCTCCGAGTTTTTGTCTGTTCCGGGAGTTGTCTCTGAGCCATTCCCATCCTCCTCTTTTTTCTCAGCGTAAGGATCGTCAATTTTGCCCATTCCCATAATATAAGAAAGCGGATAGTCTTTGCTGTCTCCTTCCAGTCTGACCGTCGGCGTTTCTCCCGACAGGTTTACGGAGGATACCTTCCCGTATTTTACACCAACGGGAATTGGCTGACCATATTCGTTATCTTCTGTAACCGCTACTGTAACCTCCTGTCCTACCAGTCCTGCAGCATAGGTCTGTGTTGTAACGGCTGTGGAAGTCTTCATAGAATCTGTCATAGCGGTCAGTGACTGCACCATAGCCATCTGAGTCATCTGAGCCATCATCTCGCTGTTGTCCATAGGATTTGTCATATCCTGATTGGCAAGCTGGGCTGCCAGCAGCTTAAAATAGCTTTCAATAGTCAGCGTGTTCTTTTCATTCTGTCCCGGAGAATAGGTCTGCACCTGATACGGGGATATTGTCCCGCTGACGGTTATATCGTCTGCCATAAAATTACCTCCTTGTTCTTAAACCAGTCCCAGCCTCAGCATCTGAGTAAAGGAATCTGACTGTTCCTGCTTTTTCTGCTCATGGCTCTCTTGATTTTCCCTTCCGTGTTCCTGGCTGTTCTGCCCCTCCTGATACTGCTGCTTTGGCTCCGGAGTGTACACTACCGTTTCCTGCCCTGTCTTTTCTTCCAGAATCCGGGCAATATCGCCTGCGCTCTGGCTCAGCAGCTCCACTGTTTTCGGATTGGCCGACATAATAGAAACAGCCGCCTTTCCGGCCTCATAGGCCACCTTAATTGTCAGCTTTCCAAGCGAAGCAGGCTCCAGTTCAATCGTGAATGCTCCGTTTTTGCTCGGAAGCCTCCCTGCAATTGCAGTTCCTACATCCTTAAAAAATGTCTCCGGTGTCGTTCTCACTGTTGCAGTGCCGCTCTGTTCCACACTTCTGAATTCTGACATTTCATGAAGCCCCGGGGATTTCGGCAGCTCAGCAGCTACAGCCTCGTGAAGCATTCCTTCTTTTTCTGAGTCCTGACTGTCATTTTCTCCTGAAAACTCCTGCCCGGAATAGCTGTCAGCAGCCTTTACCTGAAGCTCTTCTCCAAAAGCTGCTTCCATACGGATAGAACTTATATCCTCCTTCATCCCGGTTATTTCCTCAGAGTCGTCATTTGCCGCGGGAAGCATCGGGTTCCTAAGCTGCATCTGTCCCTCTGTCTGGAACTGCGGCTCTTCAGTCTGCATCTGAGCCTCTGCCCGGAATGCGTTTTTCTCCGGCTGCGCCTGTATTTCCTCCTGAAGCTGCGGCTTTTCAGTCCGCATCTGAAGCTCCTCCCCAAGTGCCGGACTCTCTGCGCGCAGCAGCTCTGGCTGAAGCATAGCTTTCTCCGGCTGAAGCACGGATTCTTCCGCCTGAACCATTTCCGTCTGAACCTCTGCAAGACTTTCCTGCATTGCAGAATCTGCGGTCATTTCCTTTACAGGAACAACCTCCATTTCTTCGGACATCAATGATTCCTCTGTCCCCAGCGTCACATCCGGATGTGACTGCATCTCCACAGACTGGCTGACCATCTCCCCTATCAGCATCTGGCTGACTGTTTCCTGAAGCTCCAGCATATCCTTGGGAGAAATCGTCTCTTCCTTTTCCTGTCCCACAGCCATATCCTGTTCCTTCGTATAGCTGCCGGCTGAATCAGACGGCTTTTGTCCTTCCGCAAGACTCTTCTGGGCTTTCTCCTGAATCATACCGGCAAAGTCTGACTTCAGAGAATCTGCCGAAGGCGCAGTAGAATCCACGAACTTTGCAGCGCCCGCAGTCTTAATTGCTCTTGTCATCTGCGCCACATTAATATCTGTCATCTTGTTCCCTCCTTTCTGTAAAAAATATATTTATAATTATCAGTTGTCTCCAACTGTAATTACCCCATATCACCGTTTCTTCCGGATGTTATCAGCCCGCGTATTACAAATTCCTCTGTAAACGCTTCTTCCTCCTTCTGTTCTGCCTTACGGTATTCCAGCAGGCGGCGGCTTTTCAGCTTTTCAAATTTGGAGGTGTCCACCTTGGCGGCAATTACTTCCTCTTTCTTCTTTTCTTCTTTCTTTTTCAGAACAGAAAGCTGTTCCTTCTCCGCATTGATTTTTTCCTCCATCAGTCCGATACACATATCGTACAGCCGGAAGCTTTCAATGGGAGCACCCATATATTTAGATTTATCAAAGCCCTGATGAAATTCCTTCAATTCTTCGTTCAGCTGCTGTATTTCTCTTTTTTTCTGATGCACACTTTTTAAGATGACTGCATGCTCTGCTTTATGATTATCCAGAACCTGCATCTTGTAATCAAGCACTGTATCCAAGCTGTATTTAAATCGCTTCAATTCTGTCTCCTTCCGCCCTATCAGCCTGCAATCTCTTCCATCAGTTTCAAAGTGTCGTCATAAGTAAAGCTTTCATCAATGCTCTGCTGTAAAAAGGCATTGATTTTGTTAATTTTTCCTACTGCCTCATCCAGAGCCGCATTCGTTCCCCGCTTGTAAGCGCCGATAGAAATAAGGTCGGCATTTTTCTGGTAAAGGCCAAGCAGATTACGGAGACGGGAGGATACCTCCCTGTGCTCCTCTGATACAATCTCAACCATCAGACGGGAAATACTGGCCCCAATATCAATGGCCGGGAAATGATTCTCATTGGCAAGCTGACGGCTTAACACAATATGTCCATCCAAAATACCTCTGACCGTGTCTGCAATGGGCTCATTAGTATCATCACCCTCTACCAGAACCGTATAGACACCTGTTATGGAACCATTACTAAAATTACCGCTCCGCTCTAAAAGCTTCGGAAACTCTGCGTAAATGGAAGGCGTATACCCTCTGGCAATCGGCGGCTCCCCAATTGCCAGGCCAATTTCCCTTTGTGCCATGGCATAGCGGGTAAGGGAATCCATCATCAAAAGCACATCATAGCCCTGATCCCTGAAATATTCCGCAATGGTCGTTGCAACCAGCGGGCATTTCATCCTCAGCATAGCAGGCTGGTCAGAGGTTGCCACCACAAGGACAGACCGGCTCATTCCCTCTTCTCCCAAGTCCTTCTGAATGAACTCCAATACCTCCCGGCCACGTTCTCCCACCAGGGCAATCACATTAATATCGGTCTTTACATTTTTTGCAATCATTCCCATCAGGGTACTTTTTCCCACGCCGGAGCCTGCGAATATCCCAATTCTCTGTCCTTTTCCTATAGTGTTCAGTCCGTCAATAGCCTTGACTCCGAATTCCAGACGTTCCCGGATAGGGGGCCTGTTCAGAGGATTTGTATATGGGCTGTTCACCGTGTAATAAACACTGGCCGCAAATTCGCCCTTACCGTCAATGGGCTCTCCCATGGCATTAATAATCCTTCCCCTCAGAAAATCTCCTACCGGCACCTTTAAACGGTGCCTTGTGTTCCGTACAAAGCTGCCGGAAGTAATTCCATTTGTGGCCTCATAGGTCATAAGCTGTACTCTTCCGTTTTTAAATCCCACCACCTCGGCAGGCATCTGACGGTTCTGCTCTTCATTGTAAATAAGTACAATATCTCCAATGCTGGCCCGGCCACCGGAAGCTTCCATGGACATTCCTACTACATTTTCAATTTTTCCAATGTGTCCTACTGTCTCTGATTTTTTTATTAACTGAGGTATATTTTTAAACATAGGCGCCACCTTATGAGCGTACACTGCCCAGAATTTCTTTAATGTTTTCCATCTGTGTATCTACGCCGATATCAATAATCTCTTCCGGCATTTCTATAATACAGTTTCCGCTCTGCTCCTTCTCCATAACAATAAACTTGATATTGTCAGAAAGCCTGGATAACTCGCTGATAATATCTGCATCTGTCTGGATCATCATCTCGTAATCTGTCTTTTCCATATAAATCTTTACCCAGGCCACTTTATCCAGACGTTCTGTCTCAGCCAGAATCATACGTTTAATAATCTGGCCGCTGGACTGGAGGCTGATATGAATCACCTTTTCTGCCACAGCTACGGCACAATCCTTCAGTTCATCCAGATATTGCCGGATGCATTTCTTTTTTGCCTCTTCCACAGATGCCAGCGCCTGCTCCATATCAGTTCTGAATTCCTGCAGGGTGCTTTTTAATACCCTCCCCTGCTCTTCCTTCACTTTATCCATGCTCTCCTGAAAGCCTTTCTCATAGCCTTCCTGGTAGCCCTCCTGCAACGCCTCCCGTTTAAGCTGCTCTGCCTGCTCTCTGGCCTCCTTAAGAATGGAGCCTGCCATTTGATTGGCCCTTTCTACAATTTCCCGGGCTTCTTTCTTTGCTCCGTCCATAATATCGGAGGTCCGGAAGACTGTCTCCTGCTCCCGTCTGCCGGAACTCCTTCCGTCTCCGGAAGGGCTCTGTTTTGCTTTTTTAGTCCTTCCCTGCTCCGGATGGGCGGATATATTCTGCTGCGGAGACGGGATGTAAGTCTGCTCCGGCGGAATAAAGCTCTCTGCTTCAACTTCCTTCCCGGACTTTACAATCCCCTTATACGATGATGTTCTCATCCTCGCCTCCCTTGTTTATAATAACCTCTCCTGCATCCTCCAGCCGACGTATAATGCCCACAATACGCTGCTGTGCTTCCTCTACATCCTTCAATCTTACATTGGTTGTAATTTCCAGATCTCCCTGAACGGTCTCGGCCATTCTCTTGGACATATTGGAGAAGAAAAGCTGTTTCATCTCGTCGGAAGCAGTCTTAAGCGCATATACAATATCCTTGGTATCGCAGTCGCGTACAAAACGCTGTACAGAACGATCGTCCATATCTAGAATGTTCTCGAATACAAACATCTTGTCTTTGATACTCTGGGACAGATCCGGATTCGTTTTGTCCAGTTCGTCGAAAATACGTTTTTCGTTGCTGCGGTCCACATGGTTCATCATATCGGCTACAAAATCCACGCCGCCAAGGTTCATATTATCCTCGCTGGTAATAATAGTAGCGAACTTACGCTTCATCTCCTCCTCTACAACGGCAATAGCCTCGGGCGACACCCGATCCATCTTCGCCATGCCTTCAACCGTAGGAATCCTCTTGCTCTCCGGAAGCTGCTCTAATACTCTGGCCGCCTGCTCCGGATCCATGTAAGACATAATCAGGGCAATTACCTGCGGGCGCTCATGCTGCAGCAGGGAGAGGAGCGCTTTTGGATCTCCTTTCATAAAGAAATTAAACGGTCTGGACTGGAGTGTCTTGGATACCTTCTCCAGAAGAGATCTGGCAGTTGACTCTCCAAATGCCTTTTCCAGAACATCCCTGGCGTAGTCCAGTCCGCCGTCCGTCATCATCTTATGAGTCAGACACAGCTTATAAAACTCATCCAGAGCTCCCTCTACCTGAGCATTCGTAGTCTTTCCCATCTTTGCCACTTCATAGGTCAGATCTTCAATATCCTGCTCACTCAGATATTTATAAATCTGTGAGGCTTTGTCTGCCCCCAGGGAGACAACTACAATGGCCGCCTTCTGCCGACTGTCCATATTCTTCACATCTACAACTTCTTCGGCAACTGCCTCCTGCTTATTTGAATTTACTTCTGTTTGAGCCACCTGTATCTTCCTCCCCTCTCAGCCAGCTCTGCATCAGCTTCGCTGCTATCTGCGGATTCTGTTCAATAAATTCTCCAATATTCTGCTTCAGTCTAAGACTATGCTGCATACGGAGATTAAGTATCTCCTCATTCTGCTCCATCTCTTCTTCCAGTCCCTGGAGCTGTTTTGCCGTTTCACTCCTAGGCTCTTTGGGAGTATTATCCTCCGGATATTCTTCCTGTGCGGCTGTCACCGCCCCATCTCCCGCCTGGGCAGCCTTTTTACGTCTTTTTCTAAGCAACAGAAACAAAAGCAGCAGGAGCAGAACCCCTACAGCAACCATTGCTATAATCAGCGGAACCGGAAGTTTATTATTGTCAATCTCAACGGCAGGCTCTGTGGATGCCTGCTGAAGTGCCTTGCTCTCTGCCGATAAGGCACGGATAATACTTATCTTTGTATTTGCATCCTGTCGGCTGATACCGGCAGCATCGGCCACCAGCTCCTTCAGGTTCCGTTCCGATATGGCAGTATCGTCAGTGTCAATCACGATCGCTATCGTTGTATCCTGAAGAACTCCCGGATCAATCTGACGCTGTTCTTTCACGATATTATACAGCCATTCTCTGCTGGAGCTGCTGCTGCCATAACCCTCTGCCACATTTTCTTCATCGTCCTCGTTGGTATAACGGGGAGTATCCGCATTGGCATCCGCACCTGCAACATTGCCGGCACCCTGACCTGTCGCCTGTGAATTCTCATTGGTGGCATCCTCTTTTTCCAGAAGTCCGGTCTTGTCGTTCTCGTCAATCTTCTCCGGAGTGGAATACTGGGTACTCTCCTGGATAAGCTTTTCTGTATTCAGCGTGCCCTTGACAGACACAGCCACCGTACCCTGTCCGTACAGCTTCTCCAGCACACGGCGGACATTTCCTGCAATGCTCTCCTCAACCTGATCCGTAAGCTCTGTGTACGCCGCGCTTCCCGTCGCATCATCCGTTCCTCCGACCTCTACCATCGTATCTGCGTCAAATACAGACACTCTGGTAAAATTCATCCCCCGTACAGAGGTGGCAATCAGTTTCTTAATGGCTGCCGCCTGCTTTTCCGTAAGGCTGACACCGTTCTGCATAGTCACCGTAACGGAAGCAGAAGCCTCTGTAGCGCTCTCATCGCTTAATGCATATGTCTGCTCTCCGGCATCCACAATCGTTACCTTTGCATCCTGAACTCCGTCAAAGAGCCGGATGGTAGCACCCAGCCTATCCTGCAGATCGTACAGAGTGTATTGCTCCTTGTCTGACTCTGTCGTCATAAGCCCTGAGTTGTTCCTGTATATGTCATAGGAAAATCCGCTTTTCGGATAGCCTTTGCTCAAAAGCTCCACACGGGTCTGATCCACGCTTGCGCTGGGAACGCGGACAGTGCCGTTTCTGTTATCATAACGGTATGTAATGGATTCCTCCTGAAGGAGTGCGACCACCTCCTTGGCCTCCTCCTGGTTCAAGCCTGTGAACAGAGTGCTGAAATCCCTCTGTTCAAAATATTTCAACGCTAAAACACCAACAATAGCAATTGCAGCAGTACCTACTACAATTGCTACCAGCATCTTCTTTGTTTTATTTGATAGTTTCTGCCAATATTCTTTTAAACTCTGCACTTTTCCTCAGCCCTTTGCCTTTTATATTTCAAAAGCCTATACGTTCATCTTCATCAATTCATTATAAGACTCAACTGCCTTGTTGCGTAACGTAATCAGTATATCAAGACTGAGCTCTGCCTTTGCCTCTGCAATCGGCAGCGTATGTGCGTCATCAAGCTGTCCCGTAGACAATAAGTACTGCTTGTTTTCCACATCTTCCTGGGTTGTATGTACCTGCTGTATGGCGTTCTTAAAGATGTCACTGAAAAGAGCGGCTTCTCCATTCTGGCCATAGGCCTTCTTTTCTTCTGTCAGATTTCCCACTGGCTCCCATGCCTTGATTGGGGTAATAAAACTTGTTGGCTGCATTTTTTCCATTCTCCCTTTTGTGTCTGATTCTCACTAAATTAAAAGCTCCTTGCTGCATTCTTCAAACGGCTGATATCATTGTTAAGCGAGCTGAGCATGTACTGATACTCATATGCAGTACGCACCAAATCTACCTGCTCCTGATCCATATCCACATTATTGCCGTCCAGACGGCTGGTCTCATCCCATGTAGTATGAAGTCTCGCCTTTGACTGCCCAATAGCCTGACTGATATCCTGCATGGAACCATTTCCCTTATTAGCATCCCGTATTTTTTTCCCCAGCGTTTCCTCAAAAGTCACATACTGAGACTTAAATCCCGGAGTATCATCATTGGCTATGTTATTCATTGTAACCGTTTGCCTTCCCCACAGATAATCCAGTACTTTTTCTGTCAGTGCAATCCCATTTCCATAAAATCCAGACATATAATCCCTCTCATCCCTTCTGTAAATAAATATTTACTATTCTGTCAAATATACCACTTTCTGTCATCTGCGCACCTTTCTTAGTTTGCCAATTTTTTAGCAATCCACATAAAAAACAGCCATCTATTGGCAAGGGGCAGCATTGCTCTTATAAAGCATTTTCTTGCTGCCGGGTACACAGATGCCTGTCCGCCCCTCACTCATATTAAATGACCATCACTTCATTTTCGCGCAATATTCTGGGTGTTGCCACCCCTCCGCAGAAATTCCGGTTCATCTTAACATGATTATATTGTTGAACTTCAGAATCCTTTTTAAGCAGATGACGATTTAAACAGATAATATCACATTTATTTTTGAATTACAACTATTTTGAAACAATTTAGCCAACTAAATTATACCATACGTTTTTCTAAACACTTTCTAAACAAAATTTCAGCAGAAGCCGTTTTAAAAATTTCTTTTATTCTTTCTATAATATGATATAATTCAAATATAATCGATTTCATTAATACTTGCTTACTTTTCAGTATATTAATAAGGAGAATATACAATTTATGAATATAAACCTTGTAATGATTGTAAAAAACGCGGAGCGCTCTCTGAAACAGTGCCTTCAGAGCGCTGCTCCTCTGGTGGATCAGATGATCGTTGCTGACACCGGCTCCAATGACCGCACCAAAGAGATCGCCGTAGAGGCCGGAGCTCGAGTTCTGGACTTTCCGTGGTGTGATAATTTTTCCGCTGCCCGGAACTTTGCCTTGGACCATTCGGATGCGGATTGGAATCTGATCCTGGATTCAGATGAATATCTCCGTTCTCCCAACCGGAAAAAGCTGGAGCAGTCTGTCAAACGACTGTCCGGTGTCTATGGCACACACTGGATGGGAGCCATCCTCCGCTATGACACCTTTCCGGGAACCGACGGAAACGAAGTCAGTATATCCCCTATTCCCAGATTTCTTCCTGCAGGCATGCGCTATTCCGGTATTATTCATGAACAGCCTCATACAGACTTTCCATGCTATCAGCTCCCCCTGGAAGCAGATCACGACGGCTACTTATTTGAAAATAAAGGCGCCAGAAATCTGGCATATCTTTACAAAGCAGTGGAACAAGAACCGGAGGACAGTTATTACCGCTTCCAGCTTGCCGCAACTTTGAGGAATCTGGAAAAGCTTCCGGAAGCCCTGGAGCAGTTCAGGGCCTTTTACAGCAACTGTCCCGGCGCTTCCGGATACCGGACCGAAGGAATTCTTCTATATATTTATACTCTTATGGACATCGGCAGCCTGACCTGCCTTACAGAAGCCTACGATATTATTAACAAGGAACAGGCACATCTTTCCGGACGGGCAGATTACTGGTTTGTATGCGGCCTTTTCTATATGAAGCTGGTTCTTGCTGACACGGCTTCCTATATAGGCTTCCTTCCAAAAATCGAGACCAGCTATCTGACCTGTCTTCAGATTGGCGAGCATCCGGAGAAGGGAGGCGTGGTCGGAACCGGCTCCTTCAAGGCAGCCTATAACCTGGCCTGCTGGTATGAAGTATCCGGTCAGACGGAAAAGGCGGCCGATTATTATCGGTTGGCAGCAAAGCACGGATACCAGCCTGCCCTTAAGCGTCTGGCCCAGCTGGACAAATCTCAGCCTTAAGTACAAGAGGTTCCTATGTTTAATCAGGGATTCTGTGATAATTCATAGCAGAAGGAGGCTGCATTTTCACAGCGGTCTCCTTTTTGCCCCCTTTATCTGATTCCTGAAGTTTTTCTCAAAGTCCTTAAATATCAAAGCATCTAAAATATTACCCCATAATATTCAACTACTGCAAATTACAGCATAAGCTCCCTCATAAAAACGAAAATCCCAAAATTTTCAGGACGTTTTATACCAGGGTATTCCACGGGCCATTCACTTATCTTTTTTCCCCGCATATATTACACTATAATTTTTTGTGAAGGAAATGAGGCTATGAAAAAATGGATTTCACTGTTTCTGGCAGGCTTGCTCTGCATTCTCCCGGGATGCGGCAAACAGGAGACTGCCAGTAACCTGACTCCGCTCACACTGAACGAGGTCGCACATTCTATCTTCTACGCTCCCCAATACGTGGCAATTGAAAACGGGTATTTTGCAGAGGAGGGTATCGATCTGACGCTCGTCACCGGATTCGGCGCCGACAAGGTTGCTACTGCTCTGGTGTCCGGAGAAGCAGATATCGGATTTATGGGAAGTGAATCCTCCATCTACATCTACAACCAGAATCCGGAGGACTATATCGTAAACTTTGCCCAGCTTACTCAACGTGCAGGCAATTTCCTGGTGGCAAGAAAGCCGGCAGATAACTTCACGTGGGAGGACATAAAAGGAACCTATGTACTTGGAGGCCGAAAAGGCGGCATGCCGCAGATGGTATTTGAATTTATTCTCAAAAAGAATAACATCGATCCGGCAACCGACCTGACCATCGATCAAAGCATTGATTTTGGCTCCACAGCCGCCGCATTTACCGGCAACGATGCCGACTATACGGTAGTATTTGCTTAAAAAATACACCACTGTTTCTTCCTTAATTAATATAGCCCGCATTGACTTCAAATGCCGGATTTCTGTAATCAGAGCCCCGGAAGGGGGATAATATACCTTTACAGCTTTATAATAAATAAGGTATAATAGTAATAATTCAAAATATCCTTAAAACTTTAAACAAATTTCATACGCGGTAAAATACATACGATATGTAAGGTAAAAAACATGAGCGATACAGTAAAAGGAGCATTTATAGGCGGTTTGTTTGGGGTAATCAGTTCTGTAATCGGCATACTCTCTTTTGATATAAGCCCCATACTTCATGAAAAATGGAATATCAAAGACACAGAAATCACCGAATCCCATCCGGAAAGCAATATAACATCCGAATCCTACAACGAATTGCTGGAAAGATATGAAGCTTTAGAGAAAGAGAGCATTGTATTAAAAAATCAAATATCACAAATACAGAAGATACTTCAGCTTCCGGATTCAGATTTTGTTTCTGTTCCGGATGTTATTGGATTAACGCTAGACGATGCTGACGGCCTGCTGACAGAAGCAAATCTGGAACCCAGTTCCTGGTGGTACAACGGCGATATTGACGAATCTGACACCACCTATTATGTTTCAGAGCAGTCCATCCCGGCTGGCAGCAAGGTTCCCGGCAGAACCATCGTCAAGCTTCATATTGTTTCCCATTTAGAATAAATTATGGAAAATAAAAACAGCCAGACTTTTCAGCCATTTAGAATTTAAGCTCCCGTATGTTCTGCAACGTATCCCCGTAAGGCTTTCCTCTGCCAAACAGCAATGTGGACCCCAGCACAAACCCTTTTACACCTTTCGGGGCATATTCCAGAATCTTATCCGCACTGCAGGCTCCATCCCAATATATTTCAAAATCCATATCTTCCTTGATGGAAAGAAGCTTCGTAATCTTTTTTCCCACATAAGGAAGATACATCTGCCCTGCATTGCCTGGATTGACTGACATCACTAGGACTTTTTTTACAATACGCAGCATCTCAAGCACCGTTTCCACCGAAGTACCCGGATTAATGGCAATGCCGGGCACCATTCCTGCATCAATCACTTTCTGCAGAGTCGTGGAAGGATGGTATTCTGCCTCCGGATGGATATACACCGTATCGCCTTTCCGGAGATTTTTTAAAAATAAATGAATGCAGTTATTAGGGTGCTCGATCATCAGATGTACATCCAGCGGCTTTGATGTGGAGGAGGCTATGTAATGCATATCATTTAATGACATGGCAAAGTTAGGAACATACCGTCCGTCCATAATATCGATATGAAAGGAATCAATCCCTCCCGCTTCTAAATCCTTTACTTCCTTCTCCAGATGTCCATAGTCCGCGCACATCATAGAAGCTGTTAATTCAAATTCCATTTTATTCCAAGTCCCTCCTTCTATTTTTTCTTAAAATAAGCCTCTTGTCCGTCCCTGAATCCATTTATACTAAAAACCGGCATCCTGTATACACCAGTTGTAATTTATCCCGATTATGCATAAAATACAGGGTTTCCAGCGTCTCTCCCATATATCCGATATACCGGTCTTTCCGTTCCCAGCCCTTTGGCTCGCTAAGCTGCTCTACCCGCTCCAGAATAGGAAACAGCCAGCTGCAATAATCGGCCAGCACTTCTCTCCGGGCCAGGATAATATTGTAGTTATAAAGGTATTGCTGGCGCAGGATGTCAGGAAATGCATTGGCATATTCCGGCTGCAGTTCTTCTAGGGCAGTCAGCAGCGCTTTCCAGTCCCCCTCTGCCAAATAACGTCTGTGATGTTCTTCGATATCCGGTTCGTAAGGCATAGGATAGGGCAGTACTGCATCTACTTCATTATCTTCCAGTCTCAGTATATCATCCTCCGATAATTCCAGAATCCGGCGGTAATGAGAAAGTCCAAAATATTCCGCTCTTCCGCTGCTTCCTTTGCCCTGTTCTCCGTCCGCGCCGTATTTTCCATTATCAGAAGCCTCTTTTGTCAGACGGTTTTTCCATATCCAGTAAAGGACCGTTAATTCTGAGTAATTCCCGTTCTTTGAGGAAATATTTCCGCCGTCACAATCCAAAAGCGCTGCCACCCGCTCACTGCAAAGAGCCGCCCCCGCCTGAACCGGGGTAACCCACCGGGGCATATCATACTTCTCCGTCAGGGGACGATCCTTATAAAATTTTGCCATAAACAGATGAATATCCGGCCTGTGGCATCCTATGGGCAGGGCCGGCAGCGGTATAAACTTTTTTCCGCATATGTAATGATAGCCCATAAACTGGGCCCAGCGTAATGCAGTCAGTCTGGTGTGGCAGCAAAATCCGTGCCTTTCCAGCGCTGTCTCAATATCGCCCATTACATTTTCCGGTGTTGCAATCAAGACCTGTATGTTATCTTTTTCGTCCTGCGACAAACTCTGAGCAAACTTATGCAGTTCCAATACCGGGAGCCCTTCCAGCACCGGGGCATTGTTTTCCATACAGGATACCAGAAAGCAGCATACCTTCCGGTTCGGGTACAGACTGTGAAATGCCTGATATGCGCCTAATGCAATGCCCTGAGCGCCGAATATTGTAAATTCCATCATTTATAATTCCTTTAAATAATTCATAAAGCTTACTTTGTTGTCCAATGCCGCTGTCGTGGGCCTGCCGAGATTCTCCCTTGCCCCGATACTGCATGTTACTTCTATAAAGCATAGCTGACTGCCCGCCTTAACCGCTTCAAGCTCTTTGTCAAGCTCTTCATAGCTATTTGCTTTTGCCGTATAAGGATAACCGCAGGCTCTTGCCACAGCCGCCAGATCTGCCGTAGCTGCTGCTGTGGGCATCCCTCCAACCGTTTCGTGCGCCTCATTATTAATAACAATATGAATCAGATTATCAGGTTTATACGCGCCTATGACAGCCATAGAACCCATATGCATAAGAACGGCTCCGTCTCCGTCAATGCACCAGATTCTTTGCCCGGTTTTATGAAGCGCTATGCCTAATGCAATGGAAGAGCTGTGTCCCATGGAACCCACAGTCAGAAAGTCGTACTTGTGCGGCTGACAGTTTGCGGCTCTTGCCTCAAATAGTTCTCTGCTTGCCTTGCCTGTTGTAGAAACAACCGGGTCCTTACCGGACACGGCAAGGATGTGTTTAATGATTTCTTCACGAACCATTGTGTGATTGTTCCGATATTCTGTTTTTTCATCATAAGAAAGCGCTCCCCTGCGAATGACAAACGCCACAGCCTTCCCGGAAGCAAGAATACTTCTGAATTCTTCCATCTTCCCGGCAATTTCATCATCCGCAGTTTCTTTACCGACAATAAAAACTTCAATATCCATATCTTCAAGGAGCTTTACTGTCACCTCTCCCTGATAGATATGCTGAGGCTCATCATGAATACCTGGCTCTCCTCTCCAGCCAATAATAAATACAACAGGAATCCCATAAACTTTGTCATTTAATAGGCTCGCTGCCGGGTTAATGATATTACCTTCTCCGCTGTTCTGCATATAAACTACAGGAATTTTACCGGTTGCTAAATGATAGCCTGCTGCAAGAGCCGCACAATTTCCTTCATTTGCAGCAATCATATGATGTTTAGGGTCGATACCGTATGTATTCATCAAATAATTACACAATGCTTTTAGCTGACTGTCAGGAACGCCTGCATAAAAATCAGATCCAATCATTTCAACTAATTTTTCCACTTTCATCTGATCTCTCCCGCCGGTTACCTGCCCTTCTTTGCAAGCTGAGGCATGATAATCTCATCAATAATAAGCTTTGCAGTCTTATCAATATCATTGTATGAAACAGCCTTTGGAAGCTCTACGCCAAAGGCTTTGATAACCTTCTGAATAAGTTCCTCTGTGTAAATCAGTTTTCCGTCAATAATATCCTCAATACCGTCCAGCGCCATAGATGCCCTGTCAGCTCTGTTCATCTCTTCAAAACTAAATACAGATTCGTCAATCCAGGCGGACGGTCTGCCATCCCTGTAGCCAATAAGAACAGGATATCCGCCGATATTGCCGCCAAACCCCGGTATAAACACCCTCTGATTCTTTCCTGTGCGGACGGCGTCAATTACAGCCGAGATAATCTGGTAATTACTTGATGCATTCATCATATTTCTCGTCTGGTCAACAGGCATTGATATCTTACAGCTCCTATAAATTTCATCATGGGACAGGTTCTGCTCCACGCCTCTGTAATATATTTTAAGAGGCAGCTCTGTCCCTTCTGTCTGTCCTTCTTTGCTGATGCATACATCATGAAAATGTCCTGCCGCAAACATAATGTCAATATTCCAGAAGTCATCCGCGCCAAGCATATTTGCGGCCGCAAACTTCATCCTGGGCACAAGATGATTCAGATTGCCGCTTCCAAAATCAGGATAAGCTCTGCCGGCGCTCTTCAGCCACGGAATAACAGCGTCCGAATAGGATGTGTTGATTACGATCGCATTGGTGTCTGCCAGATCGCAGGCATCCATTACATTCTTTGTAAAGCGAATGGCCAGAGGACTCCAGATCCCATATGCCCTTACATTAGCCCATGAAATACTGCCGTATTTAAGCCCGGGATAGGCACGGCTTGAGTTTACAATGAAATCCGGCTGATGCTTTTCAATGACAGCTTTCACCGAATGGATGTCGTTCAGTTCAACGCCGCTCTCCACTTCAACATGCGATTTGTTTACGCCTCTGATCAGCCCTGCAACTTTTATGATATTTACCTTTTCCTGCATCTTATCCCCATCACGGCCGACGGCCACTATATGGATTGCCTGGTCGTTCTTGCTCACCAGATAGTCAAGTAAATAGGAGCCGACACTTCCAAGACCAATAATCATAACCTTAATTTTGTTCTTCCTCACATGCTCTTCCACAACCTGCAGCCTCTGTTCTAATGATTTCATTTTGCGCCCTCCTTCCAGACATACCGGTACGTTCCTGTGATTCTCTCTCTTACACAATTCCTTCGTTTAGTTTTATATTTATGGCTGATGCTCCTTTTTCATCAAATACCCTACAGAGGGCTTTTCTACCACCCCTGTATAAAAATCATCTGCCAGAATCCTTTTTTCTATAATTTTAAATCCGATATCTGTGTACATTTTTTCGTAATTTCCCATATTTCTGTAACAGCCTGTATAGGAATCTCTCAGGTCAAACCCATACACCTTTGCTTCTTTCATTTTCGTTAAAGAATCCTTTACAAAAACATATCCTCCGGGACTCATGGCGTCATATACTTTTTTCAGAATTTCCACAACCTCTGTATCATTTTGAATGTTCAGCAGCAGTCCCATCATAACAAAAGCATCATATTCCTTATCAAAACAATACTCTCTGGCATCTGCCGCGTAATATTCAATATTGGATATCCCCTTCTTCCGGGCGTTTTCCTTTGCCACCCTAATCTGGTACTCGGAGTAATCCACCGCATCTATATGTCTGACATATTCCGCAAATATTTCACTGTAAAATCCCCATGCACATGCCATATCGCATAAAATACCTGCAGGCTTTAAATGTGGTATAAAAGAGGTATAAAGCATATCCTCTTGATTTTTCTTTAAAGAAGAGGAAATGTTCTCAGCCTTATATAACTCCTCCGCATGCCAGTATTTTGAAAAATCCTTTCCAATCTCAGAAACGGATTCGATAAACTCTATGGAATTTGTAAATAAAACATTTTTCATAAACGAAATCCATTCTTTCGGATCGTCATCCTCAAAATTCACTTCCCATCCATGCCGGCGGGTAATGGCAATTTTTCTTTCTGCCGCATAACAGATATCCGACTCAGAAATATTATTTTCAACAATCCAATTCCGGATTTCCTTTACAAAAGTACTGGCAACCAGCACTTTTGAGTATTCCATTCTGCTTAATTCACTGGCAGGAAATACTTTTAATCCTTCAAATTCTTCTCTTCCCGGTTCTGTTTCCACATAACAGACTATATTTAGATTGCTTATCTTTTTTTCATGAATTAATCTTGTAATAAAGCCTGATATAATTCCTGTTCCCCAAATTACTATATTTTCCATCATTATCTCCTTATGTATTTTGTATAAGAACAATCAGTATCAAAGAAAACGCTTCCATGCCCCGAACTTCCAATGTTAAAAACCTTCCAGATGCCATAGGTTGTCCGCAGTACGTTTTTATATCCGGCCGGAACGGCAATTTCCATATTCTCGAAGGGAACCATAACGGCTTCGGCATAGTCTGACACATCCCGGATATTATCCCTTTTATCTAAAGAATATGAAATCATTCCAACCTTATTGGAGCCGCCTCCATTATACTTTTTTACCAGGGCGTCAAGCTGTTTGTAATAGATATTGTCTCCGGTATAATCAACCCGCATCACTTCATAGGTATATTGATAGCTTTTCTCTCTCAGAGCTTTAAGGGTTCCAAAGAAAGCTTCTCTCTCACCTGCCGGCGGCAGCTCGTCCAGCGGAAAAATATCAATAAAAATTCCCTGATTAAAACGGTATTGTTTTTGCAGCTCCGTATGCAGAATACCCGTTGTAGCTGAATTTCTTAATTGTGCATGATTGTCCCTTGCGCTTCCCGGGTCTGTATATTCCGTTTGAAAAAAATAGGGAGAATGAAAATTCTCTTCCGCGACGGAACATAAAATATCATAGTCCTTCCTGGGCATCGTCACATCAATATCATCATCCCACGGAATAAAGCCTCCGTGTCTGATTGCTCCCAGTAAAGTCCCTGACTCGGCAAAATACGTCAAACCATACGCTTCACATACTTGGATAAATTTAGACAACAGATCCATTTCAACAGCCCACACTTCCTTTCTGCGTGTGGAAACCTTAAACCCGTCCCTTATCTCCGCCTTAAAAAAACTTTTATCCAAATGAATTGTCTGTAACTCCACCATATCTACATTTTCCTTACTTTAATATTTCCATAATATTTATTACCGGACACTTTGTTCTGCTCATGAGCTGTTCTTCGATATAGTCAAACCGCATTACATCTGTAACCACAATCGCGTCCAGATACTGGCCTATCGCATATTCATCGGTTATTTTCTGGCATACAGAAGCCTCGGACCACACCAAATCTTCTTCCAGCCACCCTTCAAATTCTTTTATTTCATAAATACCAATTCTGTAAATATCATTTTTCTCAAAGTAATCCGAAATATGGCTGCCTTTGCGTCTTACATAATTCCATCTGGCTGCAACTGCAGGATATATAAAATCAGGATGCTCCATCAGTGAAGAATCATAAAACTCAGAATCCACATATGGAATAGGAATCACAAGCTGCCCGGGCCTGACACCATAATCTAAAAGCTGTTTTTTAATCTCCAGCTTCGCTTCCTTCCATCCGACTGCTATCACAAATAAATATTGTTCTATATTATCTAACTGCCCAAGAGTAACTACCCGGACGGGAGCCTCAATATCCTGACGCCTGTCAGCTATTGCATAAATATTTACGCCGTGTCTTTTAAGATATCGATAGATATATCCGCCGTATCTGCCGGCTCCCCATATGATAATTTTCTGTTTACTATCCACAATATTATCAATATCGTATTCTATTCCCGCCAAATCCTTCATATCGGCACCTCACAGTCGTTAATATTCATAAACCGTTATCTCCGTATGGTTTTCCACCATATTCATTAAAATATCCAGAAACAGTCCGTCGCTTTTACTGATATGGAATGGTTGTATTTCTTTTCCGTCAAATCTCAAACAGGGAAGTGTGTCCAAATTTGTTGATATTATTTTTCCGCCCCACAAATCTCTGGCTTCATTAAAGCGCAATTCATTCTTTTCGTCCTCGCTGCATATTTTAATCCCGATGGAATGCAATGTGTCTGAAACCAGATTCCAAATCCATATTTTACGTTCGTTATCAGGCAAAAGATAGATGTTCCCGTTCCCCCCGTCAAATGCACATATACAGATTCCTTTCATCACAGAAGGCATAGTTCTTTCCAGAAAGGTATTTTTCTTAATATCATAGATAATAAAATCAGAGTTTAATGTACGGGGGAGCAGATAAATTTTCCCGTCCGCATAAAACATATGCCGGAATGTGCTCTTTTTCACTTTTCCCAGTATTTTAAACTCACATGTCCGCAAATGAAAGGAAATCAAATCACTGCAGTGATAAGGGCAGAAATAAACGATTTCATCTACCGTAATTCCACTGATTATAACAGATTCATCCTTACAAAATGAGTCTGCCTCCACCGGCAGGACATATCTGGTAAATTTCCCGCTGTCATGATCCAGCGCTAATACAGCGTCATAGCTGTTGGGCAGAAAATACGTTATATTATTTCTGCTGACATATCCCCAAAAGGGTCTGTATGTACATTCTTTTTCAGAAGCAGGAAATTTTATATATTCTATTTTTTTGGTCTCAGGGGTAAATACTGCAATTTCATTCTCTGAGCCGGACGGAATAAACATAATAGTATCTCTTATTCTAAAAGCAAATTCATGCATAGGCGATTCCCCATCATATTTATCAAAGAGCATAATAAAGTCTGCCCTCCCGTCCTGATGCAGTTCAAAAAGTCCGTTATAGCCCCACGCCGAGAAATATGTTTTTCCACCGCACTCGGCAGCGGCCAAAAAGGTAATTCCGTTTATATCATGCATTTCTATTTCCCGCATCATAAGCATTCTCCTTACTGCAATATCCGAAGCTGCTCTTTTATTTCACTGGAGCAGATACCCGGAGTTCTTTTTAGTCTGACCACATTTTTACTGTGTTCGCCGCACCAGCCGATAATCCTTTCAAACCGTTCTCCCCTGTGATCCTCTCCCAGCGCCAGAATATCAAAATCTATATTTTCCAGCGTCTCCGGAAGGACACTGTCATAAACAACCACCTCGTCTACGATCCTCAGCGCTTCTAATATTTCCACCCTCTCTCCGGTTGTATACAGCACTTGAGCGTCCGGTTTATATTTCAGAATGTAATCCCCGTTTTGAACGGCAACGATTAAATAGTCCGCATAGGTTTTGCATTGCTTGAACAGTCTTAAATGCCCGATATGAAAATAATCGTAAACCCCAAATGTTAATATTTTAGCCATTCCTGCCGTTTCCCCCCGATATTTATTCTGATGCCTTCACTTTGCATCTTCTTTCCAGTATTCTAATATTTTTCTGTAATCCTCTCTTCTGTTACAGTTGGTCCATCTTAACAGTCCAACTAATTCAAATGCTTCTGTATCACAGGAATCAATATAGTTCTGGATAATGCAAAGATTCGTACCGGCCTTTTCCATTTTATAAAACTTCTCGTTTGCCGCTTTCAGCTTTTCGGTATCTGTAAATTTCCAAATCTGCCCTGAATTAAGAATTACGGAAAAGGCCTCATCAATCTTCAGCAGTCCGTGATTACTGTTAAACGCATACCGAAATCGATCCTGCATATTTTTATAGAGAACCACTGCCTTTCTGGCACAGATAGGCTCAAAGCTGTATGTCAACACATTATGCTTAGTATCTATCACCCTGCCAAACGAATCCTTATCAATATCCAAATCACCTTCAACAAACAGCACTTCCTCAACGTCCTCAAACTTATCAAATATCTCTTTCAGACCCATATACAGGCTGTATCCGGATGCAAAATCCGCATAATGATTATTATAAATAAGAACTATCTTGTCCTTTATAGAATCCGGAAGCTCTTCGCAATAGGCTTTCAGATCATCATATTTGTAGCCGCCCACAACTACTGTCTTATCGGCAAACATACACTTCTCCAGCAGGTGATAAAGCAATGTATCCGTCTTGTCTTTTTCATAGTATATAGCCTTAAGGCACTTATCCTCTTCTGCCGTCCCTTCATTAAATCTGCCTGAAATACCTGCCACAGTTATAATTGCCGCTTTCATTCATTCCTCCAGTCGGTAACTATATCCATTACCATCATTTACAAAGTTGTACAAGCTGGTTTTAGCTATAACAACGGTTCCTGTAACTTGCAATACACTCATCAAGGCCCTTATCAAGATTAATGACCGGCTTCCATGAAGTGCGCGTTCTGATTTTCTCCGTAGAGAGAAGCCTTCTTTCAGGATCGGATTCTCTGTAACCCTTAAATTCAATAACAGGATCGGAAATCCCCATTTTATCCGCACAGAGCTTTGCTAGATCAATAATTGAAATCTCCTCATCAGTTGCAACATTGTACACGGTTCCATCCAGGGCGGAATCTGTGCCTGCAAGAGCAAGTACTGCACTGCAGCTGTCATAATTATTAAGGAATGTTCTTCTGTTCCTTCTTGAATTCTCCAGAAGAACAACCTTTCCGTTATCCTGAAAGCTATTGATAATAAACGGAATAATATGCTTGGGAAATCTTTCATTCTTACTGTATACATTGGCAAATCTGACAGAACAGCCTTTAATCTTTCCTGTATCTACAGCATCCTTTATAAAGAACTCCGTAATAAGCTTCCCCACCGCATAACTCGTTCTCTGACTGTGCTCAGCATTGGACATTGTAAGGAATTCATCCTCCCTTACGCCTCCGTCCTCATTCCATGAATTCATAGAATAAACCTCTGATGTAGAGCAATTAATATATTTCTCTGCCCCAACGCGGATAGCCTGCTGCATAAAAGCATTCATGCCCAGTACATTTGTTTCAAAGGTTTCATAAACATGATAAAAATGTTCGGTATGTACAACTGCCGCACAGTTCATGTAAATAACCTCATCATATAAATGTTTCTGCTGAGCTACATTTTTTTCAAAGCATTCCATCTGCATTTTATTGTTGATATCATATTCAAAAAACTCAAATCTTTTATCATTGATACAATCCTTTACTGTCTCCATGGATGACGCAAAGAAATTATCAAATCCCAAAATATGGTCACAGCTGTCTTTTCTTTCCAGAATCTGGCGGACAAGCTCGTTCCCCGTCATACCCGTCACACCGCTGATTGCATATAACGTACTCATAAAAAAACCGCCTTTCTTTCATATGCCTGTTTCCAGTCTCGTTTTATAAAACTCATCAATTTCATCCGGAAACAAGGACTGCTCATATTTCACATCATACTCAACAGCCCTTAATTCCGTTTTTCTGGACGGCAGATGCAAAACCGCATACTGCGCGCAGGGATTCTGATTCCGGGGCTGCCCCACAGAACCGGGATTAATGAATACGACTGCTTTTTTATTCCTTAGTTTTTTATTTTCAATATCATAAAATTTTGTAAAGCAGTGCGGATAATGGGAGTGTCCGGAAAAGACAAAATCATAACTGCGGTAATCCCCCTTCAGATCATCCGGCATAACTGCCTTCCAATAATAGTCCTCATAAGAGCCATGTACGGCAAGTGCGCTAAAGCTTCCCAGCCTGAACTTCTGAAAACCTTCCGGATTCATTTTATTCCTTATATAATCAGACGAAGCTTTTGTTAATTTACGTTCCGTATATACCGCCATTGCACGCCCTCTGTCAGAGGATAAGCGCTTCAGATCCTTATCAATGACCAGCTTTTCATGATTTCCCCAAAGGTTGACAATTATTTTTCCGCTCCAGGAACTGCTTTCAAGCCGACGTAATTCTTCGAGCACTTCATTCGACCTCATTCCGTAATCAATACAATCTCCCAGAAGAATTATTCCGTCAAATATTTCAGCTCCGCAGTCTTTCCGCACTGCGTCAAATGCGCTGATATTGCCGTGTATATCCGAAAGGACTAAATACTTTTTTTCCATAAACTCCTGTATTATCTTTCTTCAGCTCAGTATGTAATCTGAAATCCCATTTTCAAATATGTTACAATGTGTCAATAAGCCTTATAATATCGCCGAAGGGCATCAGCGAAGAATCAACCTCCTGCGCCCTGTGCGCTTTAAGAATTCCTTCCGCCGTCTGCTTCATCACAGGAAACGCCGCCCTCATCAGTTGATTGGCATATATGACGATATTTACTCCATGTGAAGCAAGAGTATCCTCCGTTACCTGATGAAAGGAGGTGGGAACCACTACGATCGGCGTCTTTTTATCCTTTTCTCTGAATTGATCGCAAAACTCAAATATTTCCGAAGGATCCTTCCTTCTGCTGTGAATCATAATCCCGTCCGCTCCCGC
Source organism: uncultured Lachnospiraceae bacterium (assembly GCA_910585465.1). Taxonomy (GTDB): domain Bacteria; phylum Bacillota; class Clostridia; order Lachnospirales; family Lachnospiraceae; genus Hominiventricola. The sequence continues at coordinate 426,695 of CAJUEW010000001.1, forward strand.
GGCAGTGAATGCACCGGCCCTTTCAAGCGCATCCTCCATCCCCTTTTCCAGTATCAGGCTCTCGATCCTTGCAATGATCATAAAATCCTCAGAAAGCTGCGCCTTTTTTCCGGCTGAGATTTTAGCAGAGAAGTTTTCAATCGTATCCTGACTCTGTATGACCTCCGTTCCAAACAGACTGTTTTTCTTAAGTCCTGTCTTGTCTTCAATGATTACTGCGCTGACTCCCATCCGTTCCAATGTCCTGACATTATAAACAAAATGCTCCGTAAGTCCCCCTGTATCGCCGTCCAGGATAATCGGTTTCGTCGTAACTTCCATAATATCGTTAATAGTACGAAGCCTTGAGGTCATGTCTACCAGCTCAATATCCGGTTTTCCCCTGTCCGTGCTGTCACAAAGGGATGAAATCCACATTGCGTCAAATTGATCCAGCCTTCCGTCCAGGTCTTCAACCACAGTTTTCTCAACAATCAGGCCTGTCAGTCCTGAATGGGCCTCCATTGTTTTGACAACAGGAACCATTTCAATAAGCTGCCGCAGCCTCTTTCTCCGAAATTCAGGCATGCTCAGCCTTTCTCTCAGCCTGTCGTCCACCTTTTTCACTGCTTCGCTGTAAGTATAAGGTACATCGATAATCTGACCTCCATAGGGAGCAATCAGATTTTCTACGTGCTCTCTTACCGCCTTTTCCGCACCGCTCTTCCAGTTGTCCCCATGAACCACATAATCCGGATGCAGCCTTTCTATCACATCGTCATACAGCATATCATCCTGTATCACAACCTCCTCCACGCCGTCCAGCGAACGGTATAACGCCATTCGTTCATTTATGGTCTTTGTCGGAAATTTCGTACAGCGGATCATCTCTTTATCACTAAGACAGCCCACAATCACCCTGCCGTATTTTAATGCATGCTTAATGATATTCCTGTGTCCGTCATGAATGACATCTGTGCTAAAACACGTGTATACTGTTTTCATACCTATCACCTTATCACTTTTCTCGCATTCCTATAAAGCCTGTACAACTGGCTGTCATTTCTCCCATTCTTCACAAATGCCTGTAGTTACCAGTAAATAAGCTCTCTCTTCCTCTGTGGAAGATCAAGCTGCTCCAGTATTGTTTTAAATGTCTCTTTATCTTTTATTCCTTCAGCAGAAAAAACGGGTTTATCTCCTGCCATTCCGGTTTTATCAGATTCACGGACAGATAGCAGAAAATCCATTTTATTATCAAAAAAATCAATGTATTCAACTTTCTCCCGTATCAGAGTCTCCCGTATGCCGCTTCCGGCCCTCCTCAGCCGGTCGCAGACCATGACATATACACAATACACTCCTCTTTTTCTTAAATCATTGTATACCTGCAGCAGAGCCTGAACAGCTTCTTCACAGGCAGCAATCAAACCGCAGTATACATAGTCCCTTTTTAATTTTTCTGCAACAGTCTCCGTAAGATGCAGGCATGTTAAATCCTGCGGATATTCTTCATAGTTTTTAAAGCAATATGCCAGATATTCTTCTATCCTGTGAGGAGAATAGCATTCCACACCTTCAAACTTCGTTTCCAGCAGCGGCAATAACACATCCCTGTTCATCCACTTTTCGTTAAAACATACATAAGAGTCCATACTGTCCAGCCCGAAATAAATGGTATTGCTGTTCTCAACAATATGTTTATCTTGACCTACTATTTCTAATATTTTCTGATTTCCTTTTTCGGTGTATCTGTAATCCGCACAAGCTGCAATTATCTTTTTATGTTCCTCAAAATCATATCCGTCTTCATAAAAATCATATGGAAAGAAATCTATAGATCTGCAATCAATTTCAGATGTTCCTTTCTTTATCTGAATACAGTTCGGGGATACAACCATGAGATATTCGTCAGGATGATTCCTGAGTATTTTCTCCATAAAATGATCCTCCTCTTCATCGAAGGACGCTTTCACTTCAATATAGAACAGATTTTCCCTTCCGTATTTCATCAGCTTCATATAATCATTTCTTAATAACCCAAAATCCACGTCATCATCCCATGGTATAAACCCATTGTGACGGTATAATCCCAGCGCCGTACCTGCAGCCACAAAGGGCTTTATCTCCAGATTCATCTGTATAAAATACGCAAATACCTCCGACGTAAAGTCTATTATTTGTTTTTGAACATAAGAAAGATACCCTGCTGCCTTGTCCAACTGCCTGATATCTGATAATTCTTTCAACGCTTCCATCTGCTTCTCCAGATGTTTGTTTAATTCTATATACTGATTTTTCTCCCTCTTCATTCTCTCCGCGCCGTCATTTAAGAGCCGGAGATACTTATCAGGATTATATGTAAGCGTCTCTTCAAGAAACGATTCATTGCATATTAAAAAATCATCAATCCCCATGCGGTAAAGCTGCGAAGCTATTTCACGCGCATTGCTGCTGTTCACAGATAAGATAATCAGATAGTCTCTGTATATTCTTAAAAATTCTTCTACAGTAATATACAGCGTCCCATATTTATATCCCCTTTTGGGGCAGCTGTTATCACATAAAGCGTATACATTATTTTTTCCAAAATAATTTAATAGCCTTAATCCGTATGCCCCGCTTCCAAAAAGAATTATCTTCTTTATCATTTCTGTTTCAAAATTGCCTTTCGTACAATTCTTAATTTTTTTCATTTACAAATTCTAAAAAATACAGATATGCTCTTCTAAGACCCCATACTGCATTAGCTGAGCCTTCATATCATGTGAATATAAATTATTCGCGACAATATACCTTGTTTTTGAATCCCTGCTTTTAGCTTCTTCCGGATTTAATATCTCTATGCCGTCCAGTTTCTGATTCCATTTATCGGTGGCATTATCCATAAAAGCCTCTATGCTGTATTCCATTTGTCTGAGCCATCGATATGCATGAATTCCAAAATTTCCACATCCAAAGATTACTATTGAGTGTTCAGAAGGCTTTCCTAAAGTTGACAATATAAAGTCCCTCCGTTTCTCCCGTTCCCCCACATAATCCTCATATGGTTTTAGAATAGAACGCAGCGGCATATCAATATTCATATCGCTGTCTGAAATGATCTGATTATCAAGGGCCCAGCTAATTTCTCTGCGGAACCATTCATAATAAGGCTTATATTCTCTTCCAAAAATCTGATGAGAATCGTTGACCGAATTATAGAAGGCCAGCGCAATCCGGCAGTAAAATGCCTTTGCAGTTTCTCTGTCCTGTCTGATAAGATCTTTATATTTTGAATATACAAAGTTATATTCGTTAAAGGAATATAATAAGCCCTTATCCGAATTAGATGATGAGCCTTCACGATCCACGCAGTAATAATAATACGCCTGATCCAGATACATGACTCTCCTGCATAATATACTCGTCTGAAACAAAAAGCTAACATCCTGAAATGCGGCTCCACTTGTTTCTGAAAATTCAATCCCGTTATCAATCAAAAAGCTTTTTTTATATATACCATCCCACAGGTACAAGTCACGAATACATATATCTTTGGGCACAGGCTGAACAATTACCCGGTAATAGCAGGTGTCGTCATAAAAATTTCTTCGGAGCTGTTTATATTTCCCTCCATCCTTCTGAGTCCAATAAGTATAATAATTGCATTTCACATAATCGCAGTCATTTTCTGCCGCCGGCCTGTACAATTTCTCATACATATCAGGACTTATGTAATCGTCAGTCTCCAAAATTGCAATATAATTTCCCCGGGATAATCTGATTCCAAGATTAACCTGGGCTCCATAGCTCTTATAGTCTGTTTTCACAAGTCTGATTCTGGAATCCTGTCCGGCGTATTTCTCTATAATTTCCACCGTTCCGTCTTCCGAACCGGCATCAATACAAATAATCTCTATTTCTTTCAATGTCTGATTAACTGCGCTTGCAATACACTCCTCAATATAATCGGCCACATTCAGCGACGGCATGATTACAGATACTGCAATATCACTCATGAGTTCTTCCTCTCCGTTCAAATATGATTCAAAGGATTTCCTGTGCTTTTTTACAAATACTCATAATATGGTCTGTCTGTGTCAAATAATACGTCCTTATGGTCAGAAACTACCATTTGCGGTTTCCTCCAGGAGCCGTAAATAGTTCTTAATATATTCCTGTATCCGGCAGGGACGCTTATTTTCATAAATTCAAAGGGCATATAAATGCTGCTTTCATAATCTTTAATAAAACGATTTCCGACTTTATTATTGATTTCATATGAAAGAAGTGCTATTTTGGATGTCTTTATGCCTGCATACCTCTTTACGCAGTTTTCATAATCAAGACAATATGGATCAATTTTTCCATAATTTGTATCCAGCTGAGTCTCCGCGTGTTTTTTGCATTTTTCCTTCAGTGCATACAGCTCTCTCCAATAATCCTTCCTTTCAGATGCGCACGGTAAATAATCCATAGGAAAAATATCTATAAAAATCCCTTGATTAAATTTATATTTTTTCTTCATTTCGCTTAGCAAAATTCCTGTTGTACAGCTATTTCTAATTTGAATATGCCCTCTCATGATTCCCAGGTTTGTACGATCGGACTGAAAATAATATGGGTGGCTGAATTCCTTTTCCCCCACATTACACAGCTTATCATAGTCCTCCCGAAACATGACAAAATCCATATCATCATCCCACGGAATAAATCCTTTATGCCTGACGGCTCCAAGTAAAGTTCCCGCGTCTGCATAATATTTTAATCCGTATTTATCGCACACAGCGGCAAATTTTGAAAACAAATCCAGTTCAACGGCCCATACCTGCTTTTGCTTCTCATTCACCAGAAATTCATCCCTGATCTCTTCCTTTAGAAAGCCTTCAGGCAAATCTACCGACTCCAGTTCAACCATCCGTATCCTCTCCAGTAAAGTTTTTCTGTCTCAGAATCTGACTACATCCCATATACTTATGATAGGCTTTTCTGTCCTTTGCATCAGACTCTCCTCTATCATCTCGTAGTTCTTCTCGTCTAAAACCACAACAGCATCGTACTCTTCCCTGTCTGTAAATTCCTCCAGTGTAGTTATCTTCTTTTTAATTACAACACGGGAATTTAACAAATCCTGATCCAGCTGCCCCTTCAATTCATCAGTTTCAAATACAATGAGACTGTATAAATCATTCATTTCAAAATAATCTGCAATCTGCGTTCCGGAATACCTTGCGCGCTTCCAGTGCTCCTTAACGGCCTGCACACAATATTCAGAATCAAACATAATCAGGCTGTCAAAATAACCGGTTTTAATATCCGGAAGCGGAATGATCAGCTTGTCCGGCCCGACGCCGTACTGACAGAGCTGGCTTCTGATTATTTTGACAATTTCAATTTTTGCAACGGCAATCATAAAGTAATACTCATCTACATGTTTTTTTAAATTTTCCAGACTAATGACAGGATACGTATCCTTTAATGAATCTAATATTTCTTTGCTGTTGTCATATATTCCAAAGACATTAATGTCTTTGTTCATAAGAGTCTCATATATATGCTTTCCATATTTCCCGGCTCCGAATATTACTATTTTCTTCCCATCTGCATATGATATAAAATCATCAATATCATATTCAATCCCATTCAAATCTTTCATTTTATAGCTCTCTTATTTCTGATTCACAGCAAGCTTTTGCATTTTTGTATTATAATAGGTTTCCCTGCCCGCCGGCACATCTGCACGAGTGAACTGGGATCGCCATAATAAGCGTCACTCAGCGCTATTGCCCGATCCACATCTGCCGTATCATCATAAATCCCCCAGCCCTCGGCCCTGTATGTATCCACAATTTCCTTATACTCTTCCCACAATTCCGTCCTCATGGACTTCATGGTTGCTTCAATCAACGGGTGGGGCCTCCAAAGCAATGCCACCTCCTCCTGATTTTCTTTCAGCACGCTCAGCACCCTTTTGATTTTTCGGTTCATCTCCTCATTATATTTCAGCAGAGCCGATACGCTGGTATTATAAAAAATAATCTTCTTCCAGCTTCCGTCAGCCTTTTGAATCACTTTCAGCCATTCCATGGGCACGGTCACATCTTTTTTTCTGACCGCAGCTATCTTCTCTATTTTAGGCGAACCCAGCCCTAAAATTTTCTTTTCCCAATATTCTCTCGTATCCTTCCTCGAATTTTCTTTCATAAAATCCGTCAGTACCTTCACATAGGCCTTTTTCATGTTCTCCGACTGCACAATTACTTTATCTGCATGGAACACTCCTGACACGATACAGAAGTTTTGAATCCCCTCCAATTCCTCTTCATGATCTAAATTGGGTTCTTCTAGTATAAAATAAGGTATATATACTAATTCATCTGTAAACTTTTTTAAATTTTCGGAATAAAAAAAAGGATGAACACTGGTCACATAATTTGAACCGTCATAAGGATTATGAATAAAGATCATATCCGGCCTGCGGTTCTCAAAATCATATTCATCATATCTTATGACAGGAACATATTCCGGATATAAGCTGCCTTCATAATGCTCTTCCCGGAAGCTCCCATCCGGATTTTTGTCATAATAGGGAATAGGAATTACATAAGCATCCGTATTCTCATCTTGGTCCACCGCTTTCCATGCGCTTTCCAGAGAATCCCACATAGACGCTTTATATGGCAGGAACACCACTTCTTTTCTGTCCTCCGGCATTTCATGCCGGATACGGTTCTGCAGCTCCGTAAGCTGCTTCCTGATTTTTTTCGACAGCCTCCGGCATGCATTTCCATCCAATGTGGCGATGCTCATCTGATATACTTTTTCGCAATAGTCCTCCAGAATCGTTATCATGGGAAGGTATTGCTCCCCGGAGGCTTCCAGACACGCGCCGATCTGCAGGGCAGCATCCTGACACTGTGCAAACACATCCGTCAGTTCCCCCGGGGCTGCCGGGAGTGCTTTTATAACGGAGCTGTTCGTCTCCATCATCGCGCTGATCAGACTCAGAATATCTTTCTTTTTACACCTTTCCAATCTGACTGCCTCCCTTCAAAAAATAATGGCAAAGGCCGTATGAATTTTCCACTTTTACATAGTCTATATCGGCATCATTTTACACTACTTAAGCTGTATTTGCAATAGATTGAAAAGATTTTCAACATTTTGGCACATCCGGATCCTATCATTTTTCAGTTTTATTTTTTATCTGGCAACGATTCCTTTTTCTTCTTTTCCGAAGAGTAAAGCAGCTTACAGCCATACTGATCTTCAAACAGCATCAACAGTATATTCTCTATCTGCTTTTTTCTTTCTTCCGACATTTCCATATCATACTGCCATTCCATGCAATCCCTCCTCTGTATAAAATATGCCCTTATCGGTTGTCCCTATCTCCTGATTTTCCAGTATTTCAAGCTGTGCCTTTTACGTCCATTTTTGCGATTGTACAGGTACAGTCAAACATATATTATACAGAAGGAGATATTATCATGATTCGTTGCGCACTTTATCCACGGGTATCTACCGAAGAACAGCATATGAACGGACTCTCCCTGCCTGCCCAGCGTCAGGCGCTTGAAGAATATGCAGAACGTATGAATTATCAGATTGTGGGAATCTATGCAGATGAAGGTATTTCCGCCCGAAAACCAGTCAGTAAAAGACCTGCCTTACTCCGGCTTCTCGGGGATGTAAAACAGAATAAAATTGATATTATTCTTGTTACCAAGCTGGATCGCTGGTTCAGAAATATAAAAGAGTACCAGCTTACCCAGGAAATTCTGGAGGCCCATAACTGCTACTGGAAAACTATTTACGAGGATTATGATACCTCTACCGCTAATGGACAGATGGTTGTGAATATTATGCTGGCCGTTGCCCAGAACGAGGCTGACCGGACCTCTGAGCGAATCAGGACTGTATTCGCCTACAAAGAGTCCATCGGCGAGGTAAAAACCGGCATGTGCGCCCCTTACGGATACCGAATTGTTCAAAATCAAATCCGGAAGGATCCGGATGCGGCTCCTATTGTCCGGGAAGCTTACGCATACTATTTTAAGTGCTATTCTGTCCGTAAAGTATATACACATCTGGTTGAGCAATACGGCAGCGCCGCGCCTTCCTTTAATAAGGTAGACCGTCTTTTTAAAAACGAAAAATATTGCGGACGCTGGCGTGAAAACCCGCAATATTGCGAGCCGTACATAACCCCTGAACAATTTGACAAAATACAGTCCGTAAAAAACAGCCGCACCTTTTCCCTGTCCGGAGAGGCTTACATATTTTCCGGACTGATCCGCTGTCCCCTCTGCGGCCGGCTTTACACCGGAGCTAAAAATAACCGTATCCTGAAAAACGGCTCTGTCAGCCGCAGAAAGCAGTACCGGTGCCTGCCAAAATATAATACCCCGGACAGTCACAAAGGCGGAACTCCTATTCTGACCGAAAAATACGTGGAAAAATTTATGCTGGAGCATGTAGTTGAGCAGCTAAATGAAGATATTTTAGAAAGCGCAAAGCACGCTGTTTTGGAAAAGTCAAAAATAAAAGGATCTCGGGAATCTGTTCAGGCAGAGCTTGATCGGCTGAATACTATGTACCAAAAGGGCCGTATATCGGAAAAATACTATGAAAGCCAATATGTCCTGCTTTCCAGGCAGTTAGACAAACTGAAAATGAACGCGGCCACTATAGAGTCCTATACGCCTCCTCCGAAGATTTTTTCCGGAAACTGGCAGTCAGTCTACTATGAGTTAAATGCCGAACACCGCAATGTATTCTGGAAAAGTATTATCAAAGAAATTTATTTGGATATGAATACCCGGAAAATAGCAGGCTTTCAATTCTTAATTTAACAGTGTAGTTTTTTTCGTTTTCGGTAGAATTTGAACCATCTGCCACCGCCCTGGAATCAGAAGGAGCCGGATATGTGGTAGCCTCCCTGGGAGAAGCCTCCGGTTATGTTCCCTACACAGCCTACAGTGTAAAGAAAAGTTATCTGGCAGAGCATCCTGACACCCTGCAGGCATTCACCAATGCGCTTCAGAAGGGAATGGAATATGTGAAAACTCACACTCCGGAAGAAATTGCGAAGGTGATCCAGCCACAGTTTGAAGAAACAGATCTGGAAACAATCACCGCCATTGTCACCAGATATTATGAACAGGATACCTGGAAAGACAATCTGGTCTTTGAGAAGGAAAGCTTTGACCTTCTTCAGAACATCCTTCAGGAGGCAGGCGAGCTTCCTGCATGGACTCCTTACGAGGAACTGGTGAATACAGAATTCGCCACCAAAGCAGCCAATTAGCCACATGTAGTTTTTAATACTATTTTTCTTGACATTTAAAAACAGATACCCTATAATTATTTTGACATTCAAAATAATTATAGGGCCTTTGCCCGGAAAGGTATTTTATGAGTAAAACAGGGTTGTGCATCGGAAATAAAACCGCAAGGCTTCCTCTGATTCAGGGAGGCATGGGGGTGGGCATCAGTCTGTCCGGACTTGCCGGAGCAGTTGCCCGGGAAGGCGGTATCGGAATTATCTCCTCCGCACAGATCGGATTCCGTGAACCGGATTTTCAGGAGGATGCCAAAAAAGCAAATCTCCGGGCCATAAAAGACGAACTGAATAAGGCCAGAAAAATTGCCCAAAACGCAGACGGCAGCTTTAACGGCCTGATTGGATATAATATTATGACGGCTTCCCGGGACTATGGAGATTATGTGCGTGCCGCGGCGCAGGCAGGAGCAGATGCTATCATCTCCGGCGCAGGGATGCCCGTCCGCATGCCGGAATACGTGGAAGGAACCGATACTAAAATTGCTCCTATTGTTTCCTCCGAAAGAGCGGCAGATATCATTCTGAAAATGTGGGATAGGAGATATCACCGAACGGCTGATTTCCTGGTTATCGAGGGAGCCCACGCGGGAGGACATCTGGGATTTTCCAAAGAAGAATTAAATCATATATATGAGGATGGTTTTGATCAGGCCTACGATCTTGAAATACAAAAAATCATCTCCTGTACAAAAGCCTACGGAGAAAAGTATCATACCCATATCCCTGTCATTGTCGCAGGAGGAATCATGGGCTCCGAACAGGTACAGCATGTTTTTTCTCTGGGAGCTGACGGCGTACAGGTCTCCACTTTATTTGTCACCACTAAGGAATGCGATGCCGCCCCGGAATTTAAACAAGCCTATATAAACGCGAAAGCTGAAGATATCGAAATTGTGATAAGTCCAGTGGGAATGCCTGCCCGCGCCATTCACACCCCGTTTCTGGAGCGTATCAGCAGAGAAAAAGAAACTATCACCAAATGCTACCGCTGCCTTGAAAAATGCAGTCCCCAAAAGGCCCCCTACTGCATCACTCAGGCTCTGATCCGCGCGGCCCAGGGCGACACAGAAAACGGTCTCTTCTTCTGCGGCGACAACGCCCGCTACCTGACAGAAATAAACACTGTTCCGGAGGTAATTCAAAGGTTATTTCCCTGACCGTTTCCTATTATGGCAGAAAAGCCATTACAATTACAGGCAGCAAATTTTGCAGCAAAAAAGGCTCTGCCCATATACATTTATCTGACGGCGGAGCCTTCCTATGGCACTTTATGATTGCCGATCAATCCGTTCTGCCAAATCACAGAGATACAAATATCTTTCCATCTTTTCCTCCAGCAGCGCTTCCTGTTCCTCCTTCTCCTTCAGCAGCCTGTTCAGCTTTACAAAATCCGTTGCCGAAAGCTCCATCTGTTTTTCCAGTTCCCGGAGCCTGTTTTCAATCCCGGCTATCAGCTCTTCTATATTTTCATAATCCTTCTGCTCCTGCCAGGTAAACTTAAGTTTTTCAGTCTTAACCTTCTCAGTTTTTAAATGCTGTTCTTTTCTGATTTTTTCTGCCGGCAAAGCCTGCCCTTCCTCCCTCTGTTTTGTCTCCAGATAGTCGGAATAGCCGCCTTCATACTGCCGCAGAATTCCATCCCTCTCAAAAGCAAAAATACGATCCACTACCTTGTCCAGAAAATACCGATCATGGGACACTGTAATCACAATTCCCGGAAACCGTTTTAAGTACTCTTCCAGAATTGCGAGAGTCTGGATATCCAGATCATTTGTCGGCTCATCCAGAAGCAGAATATTAGGTCCCTCCATTAAAACCTTCAAAAGATAAAGACGCCGCTTCTCTCCCCCTGACAGTTTCTCAATCAAAGAATATTGAAGCGCAGAATCAAATAAAAACTGTTCCAGCATAGAGGAAGCCGAAACGCTTCCCTCCTCCGTCTGTACATACTCCGCCGTGTCACGGATATAGTCAATTACCCGTTGCCTGGGATCCAGATATTCGCTTTCCTGAGAAAAATAACCGATTTTTACAGTAGGCCCAATAATCACTTCTCCCTGGTCCGGCTTTTCCAGACCCATAATTATTTTCATCAGGGTCGTTTTACCACAGCCATTAGGACCGACGAATCCAATCCGATCCTGCCTGCAGAACACATAACTGAATTCCCTGAAAAGGCATTTTTCTCCATAGCTTTTGGACAGCTCTGCAATTTCCAGAGTTTTCCTTCCCAAACGGGAAGAGGATGTATTCACCTTAAGCTTTCCGTCCTGTGCCGGAGCTTTTGTAATATTTTTTAATTCCTCGTAATGCCGTATATGTGCCTTCTGCTTTGTGGAACGCGCCCTTGCTCCCCGGCGCATCCATTCCAGTTCTATGCGGAGAATATTCTTATTTTTCTGATAGGCTGTAAGCTCCATCTCTTCCCGGGCCGCCTTGGCTTCCAGAAATCCCTCAAAATTTGTCTGGTAATTATAGAGCCTCCCTTTATCAATCTCCACGATCCGGTTGCACACATGATCCAGAAAATACCGATCATGCGTCACCATTACAAGAGCTCCTTTTCTCTGAATTAACACGCTCTCCAGCCAGAGAATCACATCGCTGTTCAAGTGGTTTGTAGGCTCGTCGAGAAGCAGAATATCACAGGGAGCCATAAGCGCCGCCGCAAGAGCCACCTTCTTTTTCTGTCCTCCCGACAGGTGATCAATGACTTCATTCTCATCCTCAAATCCCATTTGATTCAGCATCGCCTTTCCGTCCCTGACAATGCTCCATTCGTTATCCTCTGTCTTATTAGCGGTCACTACATAATCGAAAATGGTTATTCCTTTTGGAAACTCCGGGTTCTGGGGAAGGTAACGGACATAAACCTTATTCCCCTTTACCACCTCTCCTCCGTCAGTATCCTCGATTCCCGCCAGTATTCTAAGAAGTGTAGATTTTCCTGTTCCGTTGATGCCGACGATGCCGACCTTGTCTTTTTCCTCAATACTGAAATCCGCTCCAGTAAAAAGATTTTTATCTGTATAGATTTTTGTAATTTCTTTTGCTGTTAATAAATTCATCTCTTATCTTACTCCGGCCTCAAAAAAAGCCGCCGCATTACGGCAGCTCTTCTATCCTCATTCTATAAAATCATCTTCCCGCAGCAGATGGTTGCCAAACTCATCTGTACTCTTTTTTGTCATCCTTTCAATCAAATGGCGGATACCGCCCTTCTCTGCATGCGCAATCGCCCCGTCAATTATATCCTTCACCTCCGCCACCGTCACCAGATGATCGTTAGTCTGACGGCTTCCTATCCGGTCATAGAGGGCCAGAATCCCAAATTCATCAAATGCATATTCCTGTTCCAGAGCATAAGATTTACCGAATGCCACAAGCTCGTCATTGGTAAACACCGGAATATCAATCGTATAATCAAACTTGGATGCAAAATTCTTATTTTTATGAAACAGTCTTTGAATCTCATCTGCTGAATCTTCCAGAATAATCAGAAGTCCTCCCGTGTCCCCTTCCATGGCAAGACTCAGAGACAGCATTGCCTCATCCGAAAGCCCTCCGGCACTTTCAATCACAAGGGCACCGCCCTTCAATTTGCCCAGCACTTCATAGATATCCTTGGAATTCAGCTTCTGGCCGCTTATTTTAGCCAGGCGCTTTCCTTCAATTCTCTTCTGCTTCTGAAGAGCCTTTACAATATCAATCGCCAGCGTTGTTTTTCCGTTTCCCTGTCTTCCTGTAATAACCACATTGCCGCTGGAAGAACTGGTCCTTCCTGTCTGCTGCTTCCCTTTAAATATTACTGATAGCTGCTGGCTCATACCCTTGACAGAGGTAAAATAGGCAAAGAGCCTTGCCTGCTCTTTGGTCAGATGCCCTGCATTTACCGCCATCTCCGACACCTCTGCGGCAAGAGAACGCTCCAGCTCCTGGATCATGTTCATGGACGCAGTATCACCGGACACCCTGCTCCTTTTTATGTTAACCGGTTCTTCCGGAAGACCCAGATCTTCAAATATCATCTCCTCTTCCGGTTCCTCAGAAAAGTCCGCCTCCGCAGGGAGAGCCTCCTCTGCTTCAGGCTCCTGACTGGGCTTTTCCGACTGGTCAATTTCCTCCATAATCAGCTTAACCTCTTCAGGCAAGGTACCCGAATGACCGGAAATCAGCCTCATAAGCTCAGCAGTCTCCTGCTTGACCCTCTCCTTGCGCACCTGTTCTTTTGGCGCATTGGCCTCCAGAATAGCCTCTGTTTCTGCTTTTTTATTGTTCCACTCTGCCAGAATTTCATCAATTGTCATCTGTCCGGTAATCTGCTTGTCTATGACCGGCTCTTCTAAAACTTCCTTCTCCTGGGGCAGATCCAGCTTCTCAAAGACCGGCTCCGGTTCTTCCGGCAGCTCCAGCTTCTCAAAGGCCGGTTCCGGTTCCTCCGGCAGCTCCAGCTTCTCCAGAAGCAGCTCCGGTTCCTCCTCCAGACTTAAATCTTCCAGCACAAGTCCTGGCTCTTCCGGAAGGCTTATATCCTCCGGGGCTGGCTCCGGTTCCCCCGGCAGTTCTAAATCTTCCAAAAATGGCTCCGATTCCTTCGGCAGTTCTAAATCTTCCAAAAATGACTCCGATTCCTTTGGCAGTTCCGGACTCTTCAAAAGCGGTTCTGATTTTTCTGTCAGATCCAGATCTTCCAGCACAGGCTCCGGCTCTTCCGGAAGGCTTATATCCTCCGGGACTGGTTCCGGTTCCTCCGATAAATCCAGCTCCTCCAGTATAAGCTCTGGTTCCTTCAGCTCTTCCGGCTCCTCCGGTAATACCAGATCTTCCAGTATAAGCTCTGGCTCCTTCAGCTCTTCCGGCCCCTCCGGTAATACCAGATCTTCCAGTACGATCTCCTGCTCCCCTTTGAACAGTTCATCCAGATTCGCTGCAAGCTCAGCCTGCAGATCCATTGTACTATACTTATCAGCACTGAACTCCGGCACTGCCGGTTCCTCAAAATCATCCTCATGAATCATGGACGCAGTCTCTTTATCCATCCTGTGATCATATTTTTCCTGCTGCTCCAATGTCAGGTCTTCATACTGCATCTTCAGCTCCATGGCTTTGATGACATATTCCCCTTCGCTGAACCAAAGAATCAGTTCATCACATTCCCGGATGCACTCCTCCGGCATATCGGCCTGCGCATACAATGACGCAAGCTCATATGCCCATCTCTCCTGATATTCATGAGTTTTATATTCCTTAAGAATTTTAATCTGATCTTCCAGAGATGAGCCCCTCTCCCGGTAAATCTGATATTTCAGAATGTATCTGCTCTGATCATGGGGGGCCAGTTTCACAAATTCCTGATAAAGTGAGATTGCCTCCTGAAAATTGCGCATCCGGGTGGCTATATCTGTCATTTTATACAGCAGCATACGTCCCACAGGTGCCCGGTTATAAGCGATATACAGAATTTCCATACAATCCTCATACCGTTCCATCTTCTCGTAAATCTCACCAACAATATACAGCATATTCAGATTTTTCACGCGATGCCAGTCAACGGTATCCGCAAGCTCTGCCGCCGTCTCATAGTCCTGGCTTTTTACCAGCTTCTCAATCTGCTCCGCTTTCAGGCGGTATTCATACTTATCCAATGGATCTCATCCCCGTTTCCCTTATACTTCCACAATCTTAGAGCAGGCTACAGCAAGGGAGCCGTCCCCTATATGGCATGCAATGCTTAAAGACAGCTCGTTTACAAAAATGTCCGAATATCCTGGAAATTCTGCTTCAATCTCCTTTTTAAATTCCAGAGCTGCCGCTTCATTATTTGTATGTGCCACCGCAATCTGCATCCTGCATCCATGAAATCTGTTGTCCAGATCATTACGGATAGCATCCAGCATTACTCTTTTTGCCGCACTCATTGTCCTGACCTTCGCAAATGCATCCAGCTTTTCTCCCTGAATCTGCAGGACCGGCTTCAGTCTCAGCATAGTTCCAAGAGCCGCTGCCGCAGGCGTGATTCTTCCGCCCTTCTTCAAATATTTTAAGGTAGTCACCGTAATATAAATACTGGACTGAAGACCTTCCGCTTCCAGGATTTCCCGAATCTCAGCCGCATTTTTACCTGCCTTTACGAGATTCAGTGCATCCATTATAGCATGTACCAGAGTAATGGAAATACGCTGGTTATTCACTACCTCAACTTTTCCGTCATAATCCTCTGCCAGCATCTTTGCAGTCTGACAACTTCCGCTTAAGCCGCTGGACATAGGAATATGCACAATCTGATCATATTTCTCCAGCAAATCATCCCACAGCTTTATAACGGACTCCGGCGACGGCTGGGAGGTGGAAACATCCGCATCTCTCTCCAGATATTCATAAAATTCCTTAGGGAATAAGTCCACGCCGTCCAGATGCTCTTTCCCGTCAATCAGAAATGGCATAGAAAGTACATAGATTCCCATCTCCTTTGCCTTTTCCTGACTGATTCCGCTGTTACTGTCTGTTACAATCGCAATTTTATTCATAATATTTCCTCTTCTATCCTTTTTCTATAGTCTTTCCCAATAAAAGTAATAATGAGTCTTTTTAGATACGGCTGTCTCAATACCGCATTTGCCCTATTATAACAAAACACTTTCCAGAAAACAAGAATAGGAGAAACCTTTTTATCAGGTTTCTCCTATTCTTAAAGCAGTAGATAGGGGAATCGAACCCCTGTTTCCGCCGTGAGAGGGCGGCGTCTTAACCGCTTGACCAATCTACCATGTGTTTGTTTTGCTGACTTGATTAATATACCACAGTCCTTTTAAAAATGCAAGCAGTTTTTTATTTTTTTTACATATTTTTTTGAAAGCTGCAAAAACTGTAGAAAAGAGGAGGGATGACATGGATTACATCAATGCATTCTGGGTCGGAGGACTGATATGTGCTCTGGTACAGATATTAATGGAAAAAACCAAGCTCATGCCAGGCAGGATTATGGTGCTGCTGGTCTGCAGCGGAGCAGTGCTTGGAGCTATCGGACTCTATGGACCGTTCCAGGAATATGCCGGAGCCGGAGCCAGCGTTCCGCTGCTGGGCTTTGGAAACATTCTGTGGAAAGGAATTAAAGAGGCTGTGGATACGGACGGCTTTATTGGAATCTTCAAAGGAGGATTCACAGCAAGCGCAGCCGGAATCTGTGCTGCTCTCGTATTTGGGTATCTGGCAAGCCTGGTATTTGATTCCAAAATGAAAAAATAAAAATTACAGAGCACAAGGAAGACGTCTCCTTGTGCTCCCCTGTTTATTCATATCTTACATTATGCATAATTTTGGTTTCGGAAGATTATGCCTTTATAGCGGGCCAGAACATTTAACAGGATACTTCCCAGAATAACCACCGCAGCTATCTCTCCAAGCCCAACTGTCAGCATCATAAACGGAATCGGCAGATTTACGCCATATCCATAGTATAATACAAACGGTACAATCAATGTATTGGCAACAACCGGAGGAAGCAGTACAAGAAACCGGTTGCCCCGCAGGCAGTAGGAACCCACAGCGCCTAACAGGGTTGCAAGGCTTCCAAAGATCATGTCTGCCAAAATAGACCCCCCTATCATATTGGAAAGAAAGCATCCAATAAACAGCCCCGGTATGGCTGCCGGAGTGAAATAAGGAAGAATCACCAGAGCTTCTGCCACGCGCACCTGTATCTCCCCATAGCTGATAGGGGCGAATACAGTGCAGAGCACTACATAGATGGCTGCAATCAATGCCGCCTGGGTAAGAAATAATACCTTGTTGTTCATATTCAGTTGTCTCCTTTAGTTTTGTTTTACGTGT
The DNA here is from genome assembly GCA_910585465.1 of uncultured Lachnospiraceae bacterium. Taxonomy (GTDB): domain Bacteria; phylum Bacillota; class Clostridia; order Lachnospirales; family Lachnospiraceae; genus Hominiventricola. Next base: position 443,832 of record CAJUEW010000001.1, read on the forward strand.
GGAAGGTCTCGAACACACAGATTTCTGCTATTTTTATAGCTTATATACCGTATCATATTCAAAAAGAAAATGCAAGCCGCACTCCGCCTGAGTTCTGTAAAATATAATCCTTGAGGTTCAAAAAGCTCCGGGATTTTTGTCTGCTGAAAATTCAGTATTTTTTAAGAATTCTTCTGTTTTTCCGGTATTGTTTTCTATATCTGCATATGCTATTATACCGAAAGTGATTGAAAGTTATATTGGAGGAATACAAATGTTATCAAAATTCAGGAATTTTGGAAAAAGCTATCCGCATATATGGACAATTTTATATTTTGTAATCTATCTAATCTGGTTTGTCTGGCTGGAAAGCCGTGCCAGCATGCCCTATCACGTAATTCATTTCCCGCTGGATGACTATATTCCATTTTGCGAATATTTTATTATTCCGTATTTTCTCTGGTTTGTATATATAGCAGCCGTCTTTTTATGGCTGTTCACCAGGGATCGACAGAATTTTTACCGGTATATTATTTTTCTGTATACGGGCATGACTTTATTTCTGGTTATTTCCACAGTCTATCCCAACGGACATTTACTCCGTCCGCTGGAATTCAGGAGAGACAATATTTTTATCAAGATGGTATGCTTCCTGTACTGGGCCGATACCTCCACCAATATACTGCCAAGTATTCATGTATTTAATTCTATCGCAGCACATGCGGCTGTAATGAATACACCGGGACTTTTCAAACACAAATGGACAGTCAGATGTTCCCGCATCCTGTGCGTATCCATCATCCTGTCCACCATGTTTTTAAAGCAGCACTCCTGTATGGATGTCATGCTGGGAACTGCTCTTGCTATTGGTATGAATAAGCTGGTTTATCATTCCGGCTTCTTAGTTAAATCCCATTACCTTATTGGCAAGCTTGTACGCAATGACCGAAACCTTTCGTCCTCCTTTTCCGGGAAGATTCATGGCACGGCCAAAGATACCGAAATATAATTTGTAATAAAGACCTGCATCCCTTTTTTTAAGGTATTGCCACAGGTCTTTTTTCTTTTCCAGACTTTCCGCAGTACCGGAACGAATCAGCATAATCGACGAAACTGTCATCATAATCTCCAGATAGCTGCTCATATATTTCCGCAGCTTCAGATTCGGGATACTCCTCAGATCGTACTGATCAATCATAATCTTGTTCACCTTAATCTGCTGATCCACCCTGCCGATCATCACCTGTTCATTGACCGACTGATCAGATCTTCCTATAAAATACCGATATAAATCGATATCCATATAATAGAGAGTCTTTACATACGGAAGCGGATAATACACAAAAATATTGTCCACATAAAATGTATGCTTCGGAAGCTCCAGGCCACAGCTTTGCAGCATCTGTGTCCTGTAAATAACCGAATGCATCAGAATATATTGCCCCAGACGAAAATGCTTCACATCATTCCAGGTAAATACCTGATCCTGAGGAAATGCCGTTGTATAACGGATCGTCTTTTTACGTTTTGCCCCCTGCTTTTCATAGACATAGTTGCAAATCATCATATCAACCGTGTTGCCTTCCCTTACCAGCTCCGCCAGCTTAGAAAGCGCCTTCTGATAGCTATCTGCATCTACCCAGTCATCGCTGTCCACTACCTTAAAATACAGTCCGGTAGCATTTTGGAGACCTGTATTGACCGCTTCTCCATGACCTCCATTCTCCTGGTGCACTGCCTTTACAATTCCCGGATACCGGGCTGCATATTCGTCTGCAATTTCCGCAGTCCTGTCCTTTGTTGAGCCGTCATCCACAATGATAATCTCCACGTCCTCACCGCCCGGCAGCAGTGATTCAATACAGTGCTTCATATATTCTTCGGAATTATAGCAGGGAACTGCTATTGATAATAACTTCATCGTATACCCCTTTTATTTTATCTTCTCTGTCAGTCTCAGCGCCTTCAAAACCATAGCGTCAATGTTATAATATTTATACTCAGCAAGACGGCCTAAAAGCCACACATTCGGGATCCCGTCAAGAAGCCTTTTGTATCTGTTATATAGTTTCTCATTTTCCTCATTCGCAATGGCATAGTACGGAATCTCCCCTTCGGCCCCTGTGTAGGCAAACGGATATTCACGTACAATCGTCGTACCCGGCGCTTTCTGACCGGTCAGATATTTAAACTCCGTAATTCGGGTAAAATCCTCGCTTACTGTATAGTTTACCACACTATGCCCCTGATAATCCTCCTGATCCAAATATTCAAAATCAAAATCAAGCGAACGGTAGGGAAGCCTTCCGAAACGGCAGTCAAACAGCTCATCCAAAGGCCCTGTATAAATCACTTCGCCCGGGAACGGCTCGCCGTCAAAAAGAACCTTATTTTCTGTAAATGATATTCTCTTTCTGGCATCTGTACCGGTCTGTACCGTAATATTCGGATGATCCAGCATTGCCTCAAACATAGGAGTATATCCCCTCAGAGGCATTCCCTGATAAGGCTCCTGAAAATACCGGTTATCATATGAGATCAGCACCGGCACCCTCCCGGTCACCGACGGGTCAATCTCCTCCGGTGTCTGTCCCCACTGTTTCATTGTATAATGAAGAAAAATATTTTCATACACGTAATCCGCAATCTGGCGGATCTCCGGATCATTATGCTCACGAAGCTTCAGAATCGGCACCCTTGTTTCCATACCAAATGCGTCAATCAGCTTCTTTTCCAGCGCGTCCGCTTTTTCCTTCTCGTATACCATATGAAGAGTATTCAAATTAAATGGCACCGGAATCAGAACGCCATGTACATTGGCCACTACCTCATGACCAAATTCATACCATTCCGTAAACCTGGACAGATAATCGTATGCCCTTTTTTCCCTTGTATGAAAAATATGAGGACCATATTTATGAATCAGAATTCCATGTTCATCCGGCTCATCATAGCAGTTTCCGCCGATATGGTCTCTCTGCTCCAGCACCAATACCTTTCTTCCCGCCTCAGCCAGCTCCCTTGCTGCCACACTGCCGGCTATGCCGGCACCAATAATTATGCTATTAAACATTTTTTTACCTTCCTTCATATTTCTCCTGTCCCAGTATAATATCCATATAATTTGCATAGGCTGCAAATGCAGCCGGAATTGGATACCTTGCTTCGGTTTCTCTTGCTTCTATAAAAAACATGCCATTTTGATCCATGTTTTCCGACTCCTCCAGACTTACCGCATAGCCTGTCATCCGCCATTCCACATGACTGAATATATGCTTCGCCCCGGCAAGCGGCAGAATGCGGATCGGCGATAAGCCCCATGCTCTGATGCGTTCCAGCACCTCATCCTCTGATAGATGTCCCGCCAGATTCGGCAGTTCATAAAGTCCCGCCAGAAGTCCCTTGGACGGACGCTTTCTTATGGCAACACGACTGCCTTCCCGCAGAACAAGCACCGTCTTGTCTTCCATCCGGCGTTTCTTTTTTGCTTTCTTCTTCGGAAGCTCCTCCACAATATTCTGTGCTTTTGCCTTACAGCAAAAAGCAAGGGGACATTCTCCGCACTTTGCCTTTCCGTTTGGCACACAGACTACCGCACCGACCTCAATCAGAGCCTGGTTAAAATCTCCGGCCCGATCCTCAGGAATGATTTTCCGCACCTCCTGCTCCATGGCGGTTTTCACAGATTGTCTCAGAATATCCTCATAGCTCGCTTTCACTCTGGACAATACCCGAAGAACATTTCCGTCCACTGCCGGCATACGGATGCCGAATGCAATGGAGCCAATGGCTCCTGCTGTATAATGTCCGATCCCGGGCAAAGAAAGCAGCGTTTCATAATCGGCAGGAAATTCCCCTTCATATTCCTGTACAATAATTCTGGCAGCCTTCTGCATATTGCGCGCCCGGTTATAATAGCCAAGTCCCTCCCACAGCTTCAAAAGCTGATCCTCCGGACAGTCTGCCAGTGCCTGTACATCCGGCAGAGACTTTACAAAACGTTCAAAGAAAGGCTTTACTGCCTCTACTCTCGTCTGCTGCAGCATGATTTCCGACACCCAGACCCTGTACGGACTGTTATCCTCTCTCCAGGGAAGCACACGGGCATGTCCATCATACCATAAGAGCAGCGGTTTTACAATCTGTTCCAATATTCGACCTCCTATCTGGTGTACCTATACAGCTAAAGCCGTACCTCTATTGCTTTGTCTGCCCGGACAGAATCCGGCGTCACCAGGCAGTCCACTGCCATAATCTGTACGCCTGCATCCGCTGCCGCCCGCAGAGCTTCCCCGAATTCCGGATGTGTCCTGTCATTGGGCTCCAGCCGGCAAACACCCTGCATTTGTATAATAAACAAAATTCCCGCCAAATATCCGGCTTTCCGGCAGACAATCAATTCCCTGATATGCTTGACCCCCCGTTCAGTGGGAGCGTCCGGGAAACGGGCCACGCCATTCTCCTCCAGCGTCACACCCTTTACTTCCAGATACATTCTGCGCTCTCCTTCCTCCAGATACAGATCAAACCGGGAATTGCCGTACCGGGTTTCCGGAAATATCTTTACATTTTCGGAGAAAAGATTCCCGTTGCGTATCCACTCCTCCGCCACCTTATTCGGTATCTGGGAATCTATATTGATGACCTGTCCGTTTTTCTCCACGGCAATCAAATCCAGGGCTGTCTTTCTCTTCGGACTGTTATTTCGCTGTACCCAGATACGGGCGCCCGGAAGCAAAAGCTCCCTGCATCGGCCGGTATTCTTTACATGACAGATTTCATCTCCGTGTTCCGTCGCCACTTGGGCAATAAAACGATTGGGACGAGATTTGAATACTGCCTCCTCTATTCTCTCATATCTCATATCAACCTCTGTTTATCCGGCAGTGTAACAAACCGGGCATTTTCTGCGGCCTCTTGATTTTTTCCCTCATTTCCAATAAAATAGAACAAAAAATTAACATTTATTGAAAGGAAAATCTTCATGAAACCAGACAGCATTATTTTGGATATAGACGGCACTCTGTGGAATTCCACCCCCATTGTGGCAGATGCCTGGAATAAAGTCATTGAAAAAAGAGCTGATATCCCGTTTCGCTTTACTGCCCATCAATTAACGCAGCTTTTTGGTCGTTCTCTTTTTGCCATTGCTGACCTTGCTTTTCCTTTTTTGGAGGAAAAGGATCGTTACTCCCTGATCGACGCCTGCTGTGAACAGGAACATAAATACCTATATGCATCTGACCGCAGCCTGCTTTATCCGGGCGTTGCCGATACCGTCCGGAAGCTCTCCGGCAAATATAAGCTTTTTATTGTCAGCAACTGTCAGAACGGTTATATCGAGCTTTTCCTTGATAAGACCGAACTGGGTCCCTATATCACTGATTTTGAATGTCCCGGAACCTCCGCCCGGAGCAAAGGAACCAACATCCGTCTTGTTATGGAACGCAATGCTCTAAAAAGCCCTGTCTATGTGGGCGATATTCAGGGTGATCAGCTTGCTTCCAGGGAAGCAGGAATTCCATTCTGCTATGCCTCGTATGGCTTTGGCAGTGCAGAAAACCCTGATTATACAATCCGGCAGTTTTCTGATCTGCTGACGCTTTTTCAGGACTGAATACCAGCCTACCTTTTAAACACCTCCCGGATCCGGACTTCTGCCTGAATCAGCGTCTCGTCCGACACTCCGGCCTGCTTCAGATAACCGTATTCATCCTGTGTTCCTTTTCCATGAAAGACCAGATAGGCCCCGGCATCACTTCCAAGCCCGATACAGGCAGAAAGGGATGCCGCTTTTTTGACCCGCTTTATCTGCATATCCAGATTCTTCTGTACTTCATCCTCCGGAAAACGTCCGCAGCCCAGCAGATTTCCCACAGGAGCAAGAGTCGGCATCCACGGCGTCCTGCGCTCTGCCAGCAGACATATCGTCTCCTCCTCCATAAAAAAGCCATGCTCCAGACTGTCCACTCCCGCTTCCAGCATCAGATAACAGGTCTTATCCCCGTTACAGTGCGCCATAACTGCCATTCCGGCATCATGGGCCGCATCAATCATATATCGTATCTCATCCTTTTCCAATCCCTCCTCGCTTAAGGTTCCTGCATGAGCAAAGTCCAGAATTCCGCTGACCATAATTTTAATAAAGTCCGCTCCCTCCTCCTTTGCCCGCGCAACCAACGCCCGGTACTCTGCCCAGTCTTCAAAGGAATGGCCTACAATCCCGCCGTAATGTCCTTTTTTATGAATTGCAAAGATTGGAGTCCGGTAGTCAATTCCATATTCCGGAGCCAGCTCCTTTGCCAGCTTTGACACTTCTTTGGCATCACCTCCGTCCCTGACAAAAAACACACCTGCATCCCGGCATTCTGCCAGATTCCTGCGTACAGCCGCTTCACATACACCGTCTTTGTGAAGCGCGACTGCCGCCTTATAATTTACTCCATCCATAATCATATGGGCATGACATTCACCACACATGCTTAATCACCTCTGCTAAGCAGTGTACCATTTTTCGGAAAAAAAGTAAAATCAAGGATACATAGAGTAATCTGCCGTTCTCTCATATGCCTCTGCGCTGGGATCCTTCATCAAATAAATACGACGCCATTCCTTTGTCTCATCATTTCTTGCTGTTTCCGACTGGTTTCTGTACAGAAATCTGGCAATCTGGTAACAATCAATCCATATTTCATTATTTCCATCTTTCTGAGATTCGTCAAAAATAAGCTGCATCCCAAAATGCAAATGTGTCTGATCAATATTATTTGTATCCTCTGTGGCACTGTAGCCGGTATGCCCCATGTACCCGATCACGTCCCCTGCCAGAACTACAGAACCCTCCTTCAGCTCCGGCTGATAAGGAAATCCCTGCCTCAGATGGGCATAGTAGTAATATCTTTTTTTGTCAAAGCTCCGCACTCCTATCCGCCAGCCTCCGTATTGATTCCATCCAAGCGCCTCCACGTAACCGGACTCAACGCAAATGATGGGAGTACCTATTATGATATTAACGAGAGTTTTTCAATTACAAAAGATAGATGCTTATAAGCCCAAATTTTATTTATCTTTCAATCAAATCTTCCATTGTGCAGCCTAAAACCCTGGCAAGGCTATATACTGTATCTACACTTGCTTTGTTGATGTTTTTGTTTCTCTGTTCATACATTTGTATTGAACGAAGGCTAACACCGGAACGTACCGATAACTCTGCCTGAGTAAATCCATAGGCTGTGCGGATACGCTTTAAATTGGTTTCAGAAAAATGTTCCTTTATTCGTGAATCAACGATATCTGCAAACTTTGTTATATCCGCCTCATGAAGAGTGTGGTACATTTTCTGTAAATCCTCAAAGGAGATAACCTTAAAAATATCACCGTATTTTCTGCCGGAATACCACTGATAATAGGCGGCTGCCCATCCAATCCAGTATTCCTTGGAGCGTCCAAAATGTTCCTGCGGTTCTATTTGAAGTTCTTGTCCTTTTGTTTCTGCAACAATTTCCCGGACGATCTCAATACCGCTTTTACCTGCAAGACAGGCAGGTTCACCGTTTTCTATCCGCTTGCCTACAGAACTTGCAATAAACAGTTTCACAAAGTCATTTCCGGGAATACCGCAAGTATTGACTGCGTAATCAAAGGCATCACCCAGTACCGACTGTGCCTTACTCAGATATATTTCTTGGTATGCGTGCGTCATCGTTTTTAATGCCTCCTCTCATAATATCCTGAATATACAGTCCATCACTCTCTTCTTCAAGCATTTCCATATAAAGCTGATTGGCTTCATCATCTCTGGCTTTGCGAAGAACATAATATTGATCTTTCCCGGCCACATCAAAGCCCTCGTATTTCAGCTTGGAAAAAGCAAACTTGGATTTAATAACTATTTGTTCACCCAGCTTTCCAAGTTGCATAGCACGTGCAAGCTGTTCTACAGAAATACCATTGTTAAGGAATGACTCTGCATAATCAAAATAAGAATCGTCCGCGCGGTAGCCTGTAATCAAGTCAAAGGCATTTACATTGACGCTGAAGTTATCGATCAAATATCGCTTTGCTCGTCTTGCCACAGGAGTTTTGATAGAAAACAGGCGATGTTCCACCAAAACAGCAATCCAGTTAAGGATCGTGTAATCAGGACTATTCAAATTCAAAATGTTCAAGTATTCGATATCCAGTGTATAGCGGTTGGAAAATCCATCACGCAAGGAAGATACCGCCCACTCTTTTGCAAGCTCTTCACTTGCAGTACAGTAAAACCCAAGACCAAAGTCGTTATTCTTCTTGCCTTCACCGAAAATGGGCTGTTCCACATTTTTTTCTGAACCGTGGTATATCGTAATCAGTTTATCCATGTCCCCGATCTCCATTCCTTTTCCCGTTATTATATCACCAAAGTGATATTAAGTCAATCAACTCCAGAAAATTTATATCACCAAAGTGATGTCGAAAAAATCAGATAAGTGAAATACCACGCTCATCATAAACAGCTGCCTTGATACTCCCCATGGCTAAAGCCGGAGGATTCCCGGTTCAACGACCGCAGCCTTTCACATGAGAATTTGGTGTTAGTATATAAGTGTGGGCAAGAAAAATTGAACAACCAATACTATCGAGTGAAAGAACAAAGGAGATGTGGGGCATGGTAAAAAACCAAAAATCTTATACTCCGGAATTTAAGCAGCAGATCGTTTTATATACAGGTTCTATCCGGAACCTGTAAAACAATTTTCAAACCGCAACTGACAAAACGGCGGCACCATGCTATAATAACAAAAAGAGAGGTATATTGATGTCGAACACAGACAGAACCATCCAGCAATTAAATCTGGAGGACGATTTCCTTTTTGCAAAGGTAATGACCGATAAGGAGATCTGTAGAAAAGTTTTAGAAAAAATACTGGGCGTTTCCATACGGGAAGTTTCCATGCCTGCCACACAGAAAACAATCAATATGCTCTATGACGGAAAAGGCATCCGGCTCGACGTATACATCAACGACGACAAGGGAACGGTATATAATGTAGAAATGAAACCACAAAGATTTTCCTGAATACCAAAGGCAATATGCACGATGTTGATCCCGAAATGCAGGAATTTCTTTCTTATGTAGAAAACACAACGGATGACTTTGCAGCGCAGGCAAAAAGCCCGCCCATAAAAGAGATCCATAAAAGGGTTACCGAGGTAAAAGAGAGTAAGGAAATGGAGGTCGAGTATATGACTTTATTACAAAGGGATCAGGAAAATCTTGAATTAGGCACTACGCTTGCAACAAAAATCCTCAAACTGTATCATAAAGGTATCAGTAATTCAGATATTGCTGATTCTTTACAGCTTGATCTGGAATATGTCAATTCTGTTATCTCCAATTATGAAAATGATTAGTGATATAAGAAATATGCGCAATAACTGGGGACCAGGATTTACCGGTCCTTCAGACTGTCAAAGAACCCCTGTTAAGCAATCGCTAAGCAAGGGTTCTTTTCTGCTAATGTAAAACTTTTCGGATTTAATTGTCTAAAATGCGGATCTTTCCATCTCCACATCACCAGCTTTTTCAGGTTCATGGCAGCAAATTTAAGCCTTACCCTCTTAATCCCGCGGTATGGCGTATACCTCATCCCATATTTCTCTTTTGTATCCGCAAATACCCTCTCTATCGTCTGGGAACGCAGTTTATGGCTTTCTTTTCCCTGTGGGGCATTCCATACACTGATATTCCAGGCTTTTATACTCCCGGTATCCATTCCGGTTTGTTGTGCTGTATTTCAGGCTTTTATATTCCGGACAGATAACAATGTCCAGATATTTGTCATATACATATTTAACCCATTCATGAAATCCTTTCTTCTCATCGGACGTTTGTAAGGCAGGGAAGGAACTCTCCTGTCATCAAAAATCCTTTTGCAGATCCATGGTGTTTTATATCCTGCATCCATTGTCAGCGTTTCTATCTGCGGAAAACGTTCTGTTACTTTTTCATACAGCTTATCAAATGCCACACTGTCATGAATATTTCCGCTGGTCACTATGGTGTCCAGAATGAAGTTATGTCTGTCACAGACTGTATGAGCCTCATACGCAACCGTTTACGTTCTCCTTTATGGAACACCCCGCTTTCCGGGTCTGTGGCGGAAACCGTCATTTCCCGCTGTTTCTCCCCCATTCCCCCTTTGGGACCGTCAAACGGTTTTTTCCCATGCGCTTTTCGGTCTTCGTTGATTTCTTTCATTAGCTGTTCTTCAAAAACCCTCGCCGCTGATGGGATTGCTTTTTTCATCCTTCTGTTTATGTTTGCATTGGCTTTGAATATGTGCCCCATCTATAAAAACCATCTCCGGGGACAGGTACCCGCTCCTCTGGGCTTCAAATAGAATCCATGTAAAAACCTTTTCTATGGTATCTTCTGTAAAACGGTGCCGGAAGTTATAGCTGATGGTGGCAAAATGAGGAACCGGTTCAGTCTGAGGGCATCCCTATACGGGTGCCCTCTTGTTTTCCTTTTGTTCGTTTTCTTTTCCCTTTTCCAGCCTTTTGTAATACAGGGAAACAAACGCGTCTGTTACTCTTTTCTGCCATCCTTCTGTAAATTCAACAGTGCATGTATATTCCTGTTTTGCCATAAGACACCCCCTTGTAAAAATATGTAGATACTGGTTGTCCGTATTTCTTGATTTTCCATTATTTCCTTTCAAAATACTGCCAGCTTCCTATCAGGGCATCTCTATGCGGTCCGTTTTCTTTCCTCTCTGATACTATTTCTCCATTCTTATTGACTATGAAATAACTAATATCACTTAATTATGATTATAAACAACGTTTTTATTGATTTTGAAATATATTGTTGACTATAAAATATCTCCATGTTAGCATAGGAAGGAAAGGAGAAAAACTTTTGAATACCAGGATAAAAAAATTAAGAAAAGAATTAGTTTTAACACAGCAGGCATTTGCAGAAAGAATCGGTCTAAAACAAAATTCTATTGCACTTATAGAAAGCGGCAAGCGAAATATCTCAACGCAAGCAATTTTATCTATTTGCCGGGAGTTTAATGTGAATGAAAAGTGGCTCCGGACAGGAGCCGGCGAAATGTTTGTAAATATTCCAGAAGAAGATATGTATTCCAAGGCCGCAGCATCCATACTAAAAGAGAAGGATGCTCTTGCCATGGAAGCTTTGAAGCTTTATTTCCAAATGAGTCCGGAGACAAAAAAGGCCGTGTCTGATTACATATTGCAGCTTGGTGATATGATTCGAGCCCACAAACAAAAAGAAGAGTAGGCTTTGGCCTGCTCCAATAGTATCTTGATATATGTATATTACGAAAGAAAAAATTCCGGTTTGTATCAATTAGGGAGGTACTCATGGAACTAAAACACATCATTCTTGTTATTATTATTCTTTTTATTTTCCATAAATTGATTAATCTAAAGAAATTAAAATCCGAACTCATTAAAAAAGAGCTTGAGATAGAACAATTACAGGAAGAAAAATTACAGAGCCGGAAGAACAATCATTACTCCAAAAATGAATCAGGCATTGAAGAACAGCTTCTTGCATCCCCGGACGAATTTTACTATTTAAAAGGCTCGTGTATGAACCGGAATGAATCCCGGATGTTCTATTACATAAATTGCGCTCTGAATGAATTTTTATCGCCTGATCAAAGAAAAAATTACTTTGTTTTTCCGCAGGTCAGCCTTTATGCATTTATTGGTATTTCATCAAATGCGGAGGAAGATTTTACAAAAAGCAAAATTGCCGGTCAAAATATACGTGCCAAGAGTGTTGACTATGTAATCTGCCGGCGTGTAAAAAACAAGGCATCCAGTTATTATTTATATAAGCCTGTTGTTATTATTGAACTGGACGGCAGCTCCCACCATTTACCTACCTACGGACAAAAGGCCCTTGAAAAGCAGCAGGCCCGCGACAAATTTAAAGATTCCCTTTTCGATTCTTTAGGAATTCCTCTTTTACGTTATCGTATTGATGATACTGATAATGTTATCCGGGAGGATCGTCTTAAAATCAAGCAGGCATTGCAGAAATACCTGCCATCCTGAGATTGTCTAAAACTATATATTGTTTTTGCGATTAGGCCGGAGCAAAGGCGCATATATTGTACAGGAGGATAATAGGATGAGAATCGGAATTTACCCCCGGAAATCTGTATACCGGGACAACAGTGAATCTGTTTCCACTCAGGTGAAGCTCTGCAAAGAATATGCTTCCATCATTTACCGCGGCCAGGAACTGGAATATATGATTTATGATAAGGATGAAGGATTTTCCGGAAAGAACGTCAACCGTCCAAGCTATAAACAGCTTATGAACGATGTGCGCAGCAGTCTTTTGGATGTTGTCATGGTATACAAGCTGGATCGTATCAGCCGTAACGTCCAGGACTTCTCAAATACCTTTGCTGTCTTTCAGGAGCATGGCGTAAGCTTTGTAAGCGTCAAGGAAAGCTTTGATACCTCCACTCCTATCGGAAGGACTGTCATGTATATTCTCGCCGCATTTGCCCAGCTGGAACGCGAAAATACATCCGAACGTGTATCTGACAGCATGCTGGAAATGGCAAAGTGCGGCTTCTGGACCGGAGGGCGGACACCTATAGGTATGAAGACTGTCCGTAAAACAGTCGCAGGCAGGGAACACTCCTTCCTTATGGTGGATGAAGAGACGATCCCCTTAGTCAGACAGCTTTTTTCCCTTTTTCTGGATGGGATGTCCATTACCAAGCTGGAGCGTTACTGCCGGGATCATGGAATGAAAACTTCAGGCGGAAAATATATGGCAACAAACCAGCTTCACTTTATCCTGACCAATCCCGTGTACTGCCGGAATGACGCGGCTGCTCTCGCTTATTTCAGAGAAAAAGAATATATCCTTCCGGAGCATGCCGATCTGATCTTTGACGGCTCCAGGGGATTGATTGGGTATGGCCGGAGCGGACACAGAGAGGGCACTTCCCCGCCTCTTACGGTTGCGCTTGGAATTCATGACTGGGTAATTTCCGGAGAGGATTGGGTCGCTGCACAGCGCCGTATGGGCACCAATAAACAGATACGGACATCCAAATATGAGGTCGGCATCTTAAAAGGCGTTCTACGCTGCAGCAACGGCCACAGGACGATTACTAAAGTATATAATCAGAAAGGGAGTCAATACCGCTCTTATCTTTGCTCCATCCGGGACAGAAAGGGAGCCGCTTATTGTGATACTCACCATATTAAATTAGATCAGGTGGATGATCTGTTCCTTAAAAAGCTCAAGGAGCTGAAGCTCAACAAAGATTTAATCGTTCTGCAGGATTTTCAGGAGTTTCCGGTCTTTGATGAGAAATCGGCTCTCCGCAGGCGTGATTCTATAGAAACTAAAATCAACAATCTGACAGCCATCCTGGAAGAAGCAGACGGCCAGGCATCAGCAAAATATATTCTCCGCCAGATCAATCAGCTGGATGCAGAGCTTCAGCAGCTCGAATCAGATATTCAGGACAGCCGCCGTCAGGCAGGACTTATGAAGCAAAAGGAAAATACGATTGATTATGTTTACGATCAAATCTGCTATCTGCTGAATCATTTTGAAATCCTGGAATACAAAGAAAAGAATGAATTAATCCGGAAGATTGTTAAAGAATGTATATTTGATGATGGAAATCTGAAAATTATTTTTTAGTCTTTCTCTCGTTAATATCATAATAGGAGTACCAATCTGTCCCATCATATCATGTCCCAGATGATTGCGTTTATATCCGTAGCTTCTGGACACTCCAAAATCATCATAATCGCTGTACGGAAAGCCTTTAGCAATTGGGTTGAACGCTTTCAGGCCATATTTTTTCACCCAGGCCTTCTTTCCGTCCTCGCCTTCCACTGGCTCCTCTATCTCATATTCTCCAACCATCCCGCCCAATACGGCAGCATATGCTTCCTGATAATATGGAAAATACTGAAGATCCTTTACCAGCTTTGATATCTCCTCTCCCTGACTGACCTTCTCCTCCAGCGATTCCATATACTGGCAGACTGTCCGGTCATTTTCAAAGGAACCGCCGGTATGAGCCGCTGTCCATGCCAGCAGATCAATCCATCCAATATGTACATCCGTCCCATAGGTATCTCTGTCATATTCATATGCCTCTGTCATGGCAAATTTAGATACGCCGAAGTCTACCCAGCGGATAAAATCCTCCCCCGCCTCTTGTTTTGATTCCGGCTTATCCTGTGTCTTTTGTTCCTCCTGCCCGTCTCCCTTCACAGACTGCGCGTCCTCTGCTGCTGCCGCCTCCAGAAACTCCTTTTCCTCCGCCCAATAGGATATGCTGGCGAACACCAGAAGAATTAAAATATTGACAAATAATATGCGTTTCAAATCTTTTTCCGTCCTCTACCTATTATTATCCAGTGTATGCCTTGGCTCTTTGTTTCATGCCCGTCGATTTTTCTCCCGCTTTGTCAGCCGATTTTATTTGACACGCTTCACAAACTATGGTAGTCTTAGACTATGCGATATGCATGCATATATTTTAAGGAGGTACCATGATGAATAAAGGTACAGTTAAGTGGTTCAACAACCAGAAAGGCTACGGATTTATCTCCGATGAGGAAGGTAATGATGTATTTGTCCATTATTCAGGTCTGAATATGGATGGTTTCAAATCGCTGGAAGAGGGCCAGGCTGTTGAATTTGAAGTGATTAACGGTGCAAAAGGACCGCAGGCTACTAATGTAACCAAACTTTAATCCTGATTTGAACATTTACAGATTCTTATGTTAAAATAAATATAAGTACCACAATTTCTTATATATTTTTTTGAATTGAGAATTATGCAGAATGCAAAAATGGAAATAAAAAGGAGACGCGTCAGCGTCCCTTTTTTATTCTGTTCCCGTAAAGCGATCTATTCCGTCTGCCATCCCTTCAGCCATCAAATACTGGTAGTCCTCGGATGCCATATTCTGGTCCTCTGCCGGATTCGTCATATATCCCATTTCAATTATGGTCGTAGGAACCAAAGCCCAGTTGATGCCGCTCATGGTGTCTGTTTCCCACACTCTCTGCTTCTTTGCCCCGGTTTTTTCCACAAAAGCATCCAATATACAATCTGACAGCAGACGGCTTTCCTCGTAAATCCCCCCATTATATGGGTTGGAAGGGGTCTGACAGATCGTCATGGCCCCGTTTACACTGCTGTCCTCGGAACCATTGGCATGGATCCGGATAAATACATCTGCTTCCGCTTCATTGGCAACCGCTGCCCGTTCGCCGTTGCTTATATTCACATCATGGGAAGTGCGGACCATAATTACCTCATAGCCTCTTTCCCGGAGAATCGCCTCCAGCTTCTGAGCTACCTGAAGCGTCAGTTCATATTCCTTCAGCCCGGAAGCCGCGCCTGAAGTTCCACCTGCCACCTTTGCCTTTGTTTCCGATGCTCCCGGACCTATTGGTTCTTTCTCAGAATTTCCCTTTTGCTGGTGTCCCGGATCAATAACAACCAGATATCCATTTGTGCTTGCGTCCCTTTCAGGCTTCACTTTAAGATATTCACTTGCCGCATAGTAAAGCTGGTCATCCATCAGAATCGTGCTCCATTCTCCGTCATCCGCAATGCGCTCTGCCGTCTGCCTTACGCCAAGCACAGTATATACTTCCGACTCTGTGGTGGGCGCGGTACGGACATTTACACGGGAAACGGCATATACAGTCTCCGTCTCTTCCTCTGAATATACAGGCTCCCGGGCCTCCTCCTCTTCTGTCTCTGTATGGTCTGCCTCTGACCGATTGGATTCCTCCTGCTGAACCACTTCTTCAGATTTATCTTCTTCACCAGACGTTTCCGTCCCGGCCGCTTTTTCCTGCTCCGGGGGCTGCACTGAAGCAGTCTCCGCAGAACCATCTTTCTCTGATACTGTACTGTCCGCCCCCGGCACAGTACCTGCACCGCAGGCAGTAATCAGTGACGACAAAGCAATCGCCAATAATACCGCTGTCCATCTTTTCATATTATAACGTCCTCTCTTGATCCGGAACGCGTCCCTGAGGAAAAATATCACCGTTCTTTTTCTAATGCAGACTACTCCTGTATCAGCGGCGCAACCTGGGACAGCATATTGTCCATATCTTCAAACATAGAGCTCTTGGTCGTTCCCAGACTGCTTACCCTGGCAATATGCTCCAGCACACCATGATATTGCTGCTGAACTTTATTAAAGTAGTTGTCCAGTTCTTCCAGCTCCTGCTCTGAATGTACTATAGCATCCCCAATCTCAGCCTGTACGGATTCTGCACCGTCAGCAGCCTCTGTAATCTTCCGGAACATCTCATAGGTTTCATTCACCATCTGAATGCTCTGATCCAGTCCCTCCTGAGAGGTGGAAATATTAATATTAAGCTGCTCCGTCCCCTGCTCCACATCATTGATTCTCATATCCACGGTACTTACCAGCGCTTTGATCTCTTCCGCCAGATTCTTCACCTCTACGGCAACTACTGCAAAGCCTTTTCCCTTCTCTCCGGCACGGGTGGCTTCTATGGACGCATTCAGCGCCAGTATATTAGTCTGATTGGCTATTTTTACAATTTCATTGGTACATTGTTTGATTTTCATAACTGCCTGCTGAAAATCAACGAAGGTTTTCTCCATCTCACCGAAATATGATTTCACCTCCAGAGAACTGTTTTTCAGTTCCTCCACTCCGCTTTGTGCCTGCCCCACCGACCGGGCAATCTCCGCCTTCACCTCCGCAAATTTCCCCGCAGTCTGGTCGATTGCGGAAAAGGTCTGCTCAAAATTCCGCAGCTTTCCCTGAAACGCCTTTGCGTCACTCATTACCATTTTAAAAGCGCCTTTTACCTCCCAAATCTCCCGAAGGGAAGCCACTTCTTTTTGTACCAGCTCTCTCAGATATTCCTTCAGACTCTCGGCAACATGAAGCACCGGATACAGATTTTCCCTCTCTCCGGCCCTTGAAGAAGCTTTTCCGGCTTTCGCCTTATTTTTTGTTCTTTTCTGAAAAAACATATTCTCCTCCCTTATTCAAAAACCACACATGACATAGATTGATTGACAAACTGATTGTTGTAATGCTCTCCATAGCCTACCAGACCTGCATGGCTCCCCAGAACACTCATTTCCCGAAGATAGTCCTGCATATAGTGGTTTTCCGTAAACAGCAGATAACGGAACAGGCAATTTACAGAAAATACGGCAGATATACTGGAAAAATCCTGTCTGATAGTATCAATAGTTTCCTTTACAATCTGACGGTAATCTCCCAATGCCAGAAGAGTCAGCACATCCGAGTCATTTACTTGGCGGAAACAGGTCAGGGCACCGCCGTTTACATCCTTAATCGATATAATACAGGTGTCATTCCCACTCAGCTTGCCAAAGGGATTTTTGAAAGTTTGTGTCAGAATTTCCTGCTCGGAAACATGAAGAATATCCTGATAAACCCTCTTGGCAGATTTACCGTTTAATTCACCGAGAATATAATTTTTCTTATCTGTTTTGGAAGCAACAAAATGGTAATCATCCAGTTGTCTGTAAATATTTTCTTTATATACTTTAACCTTTCCCCCGGTATTTTTTATCAGGGCATAAACAACCGCATCCTCGTAAACTCTGCCGTTAACGGATACCTTACCTGCATCTCCGGTGCCTCCCACCAGGGAAATATTCCGGCGGCGCAGAACGCTGTACAGTGTAGTCAGTACGCAGGCATCATTACCCGTACAAAAATCAATACATACAGTATTATTATTGTTACCGTCGATACGCGACAAGTCCTTTTCAAGACGCTGTATGTATTTCACCGGCATCGTGGACACCTGCTCCAGCACATTTGTAGCCGCCTGGACATCATGAAATGCCACTATGCCCACTCCTTTTTCTACCACCTTAGTATCATAGCTCATTCCAATGCACCCAATACTGGGAACCATAGGATAGATGTCAGACAGCTCTTTTACGTGAGCTTCAAATTGATCGGCATTAGACATCAAAAAGATAAGTTGGGGGTTTGTCAGTCCTCTGACCGCTTCTCGCAGATTGCCTTTTTGACTGATACCAAAAAATTGTTTCATAATATTTGGAAGAACTCCTTTCTTATGTAATATATTTCTTTGCCTGAATGTCTTCGGAGCTTACTCCGTTTAAGGCAGTTTTCTCCTATTCTATCATATTTTTTTATGGAAAGCTATGAATATTTTTCTTCAATTTCCGCAATATGTAATCCTTCAAGAACAAAAATAATAAAAGCGTCCAAAACATACAGTTTCTACTGCAGTTTGAACGCTGTTGTTGTTAGTCGAGGTACGGTATCCGTTTGCGCGCTGACGGTCTGCCGCCCCCATTTTTAAGCTGCCAAAACTATCCACTCATTTTATGAAAATGCTCTTTTATAAATGAAAAACCTTGGTACAACTTTTATGATAATACTATAGCAGGAAAATGTGTACAAAATATGGGAAATCACTAAACAAATCATAAAAAATAAATCTAAATCTTTATAATTTCTTCATTACCTGCATTTCAGCTAAAAGCTTCTGCTTACAAATGCTCCTTACAGGACAGTTCCTCCGGTTCCAGTCGAAATACACAGGCAGCATGAATACTCTTATCCGAAAACTCCCACTCATCCTTCCCGGTATTATGATACATAATTGCCTGCAGTGCCTTTTGTTTTTCTTCCATATCTTCTATTAGAGAAACTCTGCCGCTGCCTATGACGCTCTGAAACCTGGCGGAATACTCGCAGGCTCTCTCAGCCTCATTAAGCGCATAATTGGTATCCATCTCAAATCCCGCATATCCATTTTCTTTTATCAGATCTATTTTCCGTCCCGTCTTTGCCCCATGAAAATAGAAGGTATAGCTCCCTTCCTTTTCCTGAAAGCCAAAGCTCAGCGGAACGATATAAACCCTTCCGCAATCATTCAACCCAAGCCTGCAGCAATAGCAGTTGGAAATAATTTCACGAATTTTGTCCTTGTCAGTCACTTCTCTGTCCTTTCTTCTCATAACCAATGTTACCTCCCCAGCTCTCTTAGCTGCTCTAAAAGCTCCAAATCCGACTGCTGTACTTTAATATTAGACGTAACCGGATTCTGTCCCGGCTTCGTCACGGTAATTTCAAGGATCGTTCCTTCTTCAATTCCGGGCGAAAAAACAGCGTTTAAAAACGACATAAATTTAGGGTGATTTTCGGTAAATTTATTCTTTGCACTCATGATTTTCATAACAGACGCAGGATTTATCATCATATTTTCCTCCTTAATTATATCTGAATCTCCAGTCCTGTATAAAGCTGACATGCCTGTTCTCCAAGCTCTTCCTTCAGGATCTCAAAAGCCCTGTCTCCTGTGCAGTGGCCTGTATATATTCTTTCAATAGCTGTCCCCCGGATGCGCTCTGCCAGGGCACGAACCCCCTCGTCCGAAGTATGACAGAGATGAAAGCCTCCAATCAACGCATAGATCCTTTTTCCCGGATATGCCTTTGTTATTTCTATGATAATATTGTCGGCCCCGCTGTGGGAGCAGCTATTGAAAATAACAAGTCCTTTCTCCGTATCCAGCACCAGACTATGCTCATGCCGAAAGAGATCCGGAAAATATTTTCCGTTCTGTTTTATATAAAGATGATTTCTTTCTGCAGTCTTTTCCATATCATAACCCCTGTGGGGAATCAGACGGACTCCGGGAATTATTTCATAATCCCCGTCCACATAGATAAGTCTGTCCTTATATTTTTCCAGAAATCCTCTGTGTATCCCTATATATTTATGAAAAATCCATCTTTTCCCATAGCAGTTTTCCTTTGAGCCATTTCTCAAATAAAAGGCTGCCTTTGCATTCTGCTCAAAAAACGCAGCCAGTCCGTCTGCATGGTCATAGTGGGCATGAGACAAAACACCGAACTCCACCTGATTCAGCTTAAGCCCGAGCTTTTCCGCGTTCCGGGCAAATTTGTCAGACGCGCCTGTATCCAGCAGAATTGCATGCCCCTGATATTCAATATAAACAGACAATCCCCACTCAGCCGCAAGAGAACCCTTTGTAAGATTGTCAATCAAAACAGTCGCTTTCATGACTGGTATCAATCCTCCGGTTTTCTGATATCTGTCAGATATTATACACGAATCAGGAGAATAAGCAAAGCCCTACTGCCCGAATAATCACAATAACTCCTTTAATATCTGATTCACCATTCCCGGATCCGCTTTTCCCCTCATGGCCTTCATTGTCTGTCCTACCAGGAAGCCCATGGCCTTTTCCTTTCCGTTATGGTAATCCTCCACTGAATGCGGATTGTCTGCAAGCACCTGTTCAATGACCTCTCTAAGTGCGCCTTCATCATTGACGGTTTTTAGCCCATGCTTCTCCACATACTGAAGCGGATCTATATCCTCCAGGAAAATTTTCTCAAAGACTTCCTTTGCCACAGAGCTGTTGATTGTACCTGCTTCCGTCAGTTGAATCAGCTTTGCCAGATTTTCCGGAGAGAAACGAAGACTGTCTGCCTCCATACCGTACTCCTTCATCAGACGCATGGTTTCCACCATCAGCCAGTTAGACACCTTCTTCGGCCTGCCGCAGACAGCGGTTGCCTCTTCAAAAATATCTGCCAGCCTCTTGGATGAAGTAATAATTTCCGCGTCATAATCCGGCAGATCAAACTCTTTTTTATAGCGAATCAGCTTCTGGGTACGCAGCTCCGGCTGGCGGTCCCTGATAGCAGCGAGCCATTCATCACTGATAATAACCGGCACCAGATCCGGCTCCGGAAAATAACGATAGTCCTGGGCATCCTCCTTGGAGCGCATCGCATAGGAGGCTTCTTTATTATCATCCCATCTTCTTGTCTCCTGGATCACCTGCCTCCCCATCTCCAATAGCTCAATCTGGCGCTCCCGTTCCCCCTCTATGGCCCTTGCGATTGCTTTAAAGGAGTTTAGATTTTTCATCTCGGTGCGTGTTCCGAGTTTCTCTGCTCCGGTTTCCCGGACAGAAAGGTTCACATCCGCGCGCATGGAGCCTTCCTGAAGCTTACAGTCGGATGCGCCCAGGTACTGAATAATCAGACGCAGCTTATCCAGATAGGCAATTACCTCGTCCGCATTCCTCATATCCGGCTCGGATACAATCTCGATCAACGGCACACCGCTCCGGTTAAAATCCACCAAAGAACAGTCCTCCCATTCATCATGAATCAGCTTACCCGCATCCTCTTCCATATGAATCTCATGAATACCGATTTTTTTTGGTCCGGACGGCGTATCAATCTCCACATAGCCGTCCTGGCAGATTGGCTGGTATAGCTGGGAAATCTGATAATTTTGCGGGTTATCCGGATAAAAATAGTTCTTCCTGTCAAATTTACAGCACTGGTTAACCGTACAGTTGGTGGCAAGGCCCACTGCTGCCGCATATTCCACTGCCTTCTTATTTAATACCGGCAGGGAACCCGGCATACCAGTACACACCGGACAGGTATGTGTGTTAGGCGCACCTCCGAACTCGGTGCTGCAGGAGCAGAAGATTTTTGTTTTGGTTGCAAGCTCCACATGAACCTCCAGGCCAATGACTGTCTCATATTGTTTCCTCATCTTCCATCCTTCCTTTCCTGTTTCCCGTCCTGTGCTTTTGCCGCAGGACAGCGCTCATAGATTCTGGATTGTTCAAAGGTGTATGCTGCCCGGATGATCTTATTCTCCTGGAAGCAGTCCCCAATAAGCTGCATGCCTATAGGAAGCCCCTTGCTGTCCTCCCCGCAGGGTACGGTAATCCCCGGCAGGCCTGCCAGATTCACGGAAACTGTATAAATATCCCCCAAATACATCTGAAGCGGATCACCTAATGACTCTCCCAGCTTCGGCGCAGTCGTGGGCGACGCCGGAGCCAGAATTACATCGTATTTTGTAAAGGCCCGGTCAAATGCCTGTTTAATCAGCGCCTTTGTCTTCAGCGCCTTAATATAATAAGCATCATAGTAACCGGAACTGAGCACAAAGGAGCCAAGCATGATACGGCGCTTCACCTCCGTTCCGAAGCCTTCGCTTCTGGATTTTTTATACATATTGTGAAGACCTGTATATGTTCCGGTCCGGTAGCCGAATTTAACACCGTCAAAGCGGGCCAGATTAGAGCTGGCCTCCGCGGACGCGATAATGTAGTAAGCCGGAATCGCGTATTCCACAAGACTCAGGTCAAATTCCTCCACCACAGCGCCTCTTTCTTCCAAAAGCTTTGCCGCCTTCAGGATGCTTTCCTTTACCTCAGTATCCAGCCCTTTTCCGAAATAATCCTTCGGGATGCCAATACGAAGCCCTCTGACATCCTCTACAAGCGCAGAGGTGAAATCATAGGATTCTCTCTTCACAGATGTACTGTCCTTGGGATCATAGGATGCAATTACTTCCAGAACTGCTGCGCAGTCCGTCACATCCTTTGCCACCGGCCCTATCTGGTCAAAAGAAGAACCATAGGCAATGAGCCCATAGCGGGAAACGGTTCCGTAGGTAGGCTTAATGCCGGTCACGCCGCAGAAAGAGCTGGGCTGGCGGATAGAACCTCCTGTATCGGAGCCAAGAGCAAAGGCACATTCCTCCAGAGCCACCGCCGCACAGCTTCCTCCCGAGGACCCGCCCGGCACATGCTCCGCATTCCACGGATTCCTGGTAGGCCCGAAAAACGAGGTTTCTGTTGTGCTTCCCATAGCAAATTCATCCATATTCGTCTTTCCGATAATAACTGCGCCTGCTTTTTCCAGGTTCAGCACCGCCTCTGCTGTATAGGCCGGTTTAAAATTATATAAAATCTTTGAGCTGCATGTGGTCAGCATGCCTTCGGTACACATATTGTCCTTAACGGCTGCCGGTACTCCTGCCAGGGGCCCTGTCAGCTCCCCTGATTCAATTTTTTTCTGTATTTCCTCTGCCCTTCTGAAAGCTCCCTCTTCATCCACTGTCACATAGCAGTTAAATTCACCGTCCACCTTTTTCACCTGCTCAAGCGCCGCCCTGACAGCATCCATGGCAGTTATTTCACCGGCTTTGATTTTCTTACTCAGTTCTACAGCGGTCAGGCTCATTATGTTCATGCTTCTGCCCTCCTATTCTACTGTCTTCGGCACTTTAAATGCACCGTCCTTTTTTTCCGGTGCGTTGGCAAGGATTTTATCTTTCTCATTGCCGTTTGCCACCGTATCCTCACGGAATACATTGTGTACCGGAAACACATGGGACATGGGCTCCACTCCCTCTGTATCCAGATTATTCAGCATATCAATGTAATCCAGCATATTTCCCATATCCTTTTTAGCCTGTTCCCTTTCCTCAGGAGAAAGCTCCAGCTTTGCAAGAATTCCTACATATTCAATCGTCTCATCCGAAATCATACTTGCCATGGTCTAATATCCTCCTTTATGGCTCCAGCCGTGATAAATCTCTTGGATACAGCGTTGTCTCACGGACATTGTCCTCTCCTGTCAGCTTCATGGTCAGACGCTCCAGTCCGATTCCCAGCCCTCCGTGGGGCGGCATACCGTAGCGGAAAGTATTCAGATACTGCTCCAGCCCTTCTTCCTCCATGCCCTTAGCCGCAATTTTATCCACCAGCATCTGATAATCATGGATACGCTGTCCTCCGGTTGTAATCTCCAGACCATGATACAAAAGGTCAAAACTTAAAGTAAAACGGGGATCCTCCGGATCGTCCATGGCATAAAACGGACGTTTTTTTGACGGATAATGAGTGACAAATACAAAATCCGCCCCATACTCTTCTTTAAAATACTGTCCGATCAGGGCTTCCTCCTCCGGCTCCAAATCAAATGGATTGCGGATTTTCCGGTTGTATTTCTCCGCCGCCAGCTCCTTTGCCCTGTCAAAACGCACCACCGGAATCTGCTCCGTTTTTGGAAGAGTAATATTCAGAATCTCCAGCTCCTTTGCATACTCCTTTTCCAGAAGATGCATGGCGTACTGTAAAAATCCGGTCTCCATCGCCATAATGTCCTCAAAGCTGTCAATGTAGCCCATCTCAAAATCCAGGGAGGTGTATTCATTCAAATGCCGCTTTGTATTGTGTTTTTCTGCGCGGAATACCGGAGCAGTCTCAAAGACGCGATCGAAAACGCCGACCATCATTTGTTTATATAGCTGCGGAGACTGCTGAAGCACTGCCGGCCGATGGAAATAATCCAGCTTGAACAGATTCGCGCCGCCCTCCGCACTTTTTGCGCCAATTTTCGGCGTATGAATTTCTGTAAATCCTTCCGAATACAAAAATTCCCGAAAGCCCCTTACAATGCCCTCCTGAAGCTTGAACTTCGCACGCTCCCTTACATTTCTCAAAGCTATGGACCGCATGTTCAGCTTTGCATCCAGAGAGGTATTCAGCTTCCACTTGGAGATTGCCAGCGGCATCGGCGCAGAGGGCTGTGAAAGAATCCTGACACCTGTCATACGAAGCTCAAACCCGCCCGGAGCGCGCTCTTCCTCTTCCAATATACCTTCCGCCTCTATAGCCGCCGCTTCCTTCAAAGCCTTAAGCTCAAACCCTGCTGTGCCTTCCTCATAAACGCACTGAAGCAGTCCTTCTCTTTTTCTCAGAACTACAAAGGCCACATCGCCCATATGGCGGATCGTATGGACGGCTCCGTTCACCTTCACCTTCTGCCCGATAAGTGCTTTGTCAAGCAGTTCGCCAAGCTCCAGAGTGTCCGCTTTTTTTACTCCGGTCATAAAATCCATTTTTCATTCCTCCTGTTCTGTTTCCGGGATACGGCTGTGAGAAAACCTCTTTTTGCTGATAAAAAAATCCCGTCCCGGAATTTTTAACATTCCGGGACGGGATATATCATTCGATTCCCGCGGTACCACCCGCATTGAGCCCTGTCATTTTAAAACACTGACAGTTCCCCTCTCTTCTGCATATAACGTGTGCCACGGGCTGACCTACTCTTCCTTTCAGACAGCCGGCTCCCAGGTGTTCCCTTCATCTGCTCTTCCCAATAGCGCTCTCAGTCGGCGACGCCATATTCCTGTCAGCCTCTGCAGACAAGAGTCCTGTTCTCTGCCTTTGATTTATATGGAATTTATCCTAGCATATCTTTCATTCAAATGCAATTTTAAAATTTATGGATTTTTCGGCCTTCTGCCAAAATATTTATGGACGCTTCAGATCCTTCTTAATCTGTGTTGAGCTGACTTCAGGCGTTCTCGGAAGATACAGCACCTCTGCTCCTTCCTCCTCCAGAAAGTCAAATTCTCCTGCCCAGTCATCCCCCATAACAAAGGTATCAATATGATATTCGTGGATGTCTGTTCTCTTCTGTTCCCAGCAGGTCTCCGGGATCACCAGATCCACATACCGGATCGCCTCCAGAAGCATCCTGCGCTCCTCATAGGAGAAATAGCATCTTTTCTGCTTCTCCTTCCAGTTGAATTCATCGGTGGACAACGCCACAACCAGGTAATCTCCCTGTGCCCTCGCGCGCCGAAGCAGGTTGATGTGTCCATAATGCAGCAAATCAAATGTTCCGTAAGTAATCACTCTCTTCATACTGTTTCCCTTTCTCCTGTATCCTGTTACCTCTCTTCATATACTGCAAATGCCAGATCTACGTTCTGCACTTCCTCCGGTGCATAAAGCGCTCCGTCTTCATACATATCCCAGGCTCCGGACTGGTAGTACAGAAAATCTGTCTTTACTGCACAGTCCGGATTGCGTAAACGTACCTTTATCTGATATGTCTGCTTCCGATCCGGCTCCACCTTTTCAAAGGA
This sequence comes from uncultured Lachnospiraceae bacterium, assembly GCA_910585465.1. Classification (GTDB taxonomy): domain Bacteria; phylum Bacillota; class Clostridia; order Lachnospirales; family Lachnospiraceae; genus Hominiventricola. The sequence continues at coordinate 469,626 of CAJUEW010000001.1, forward strand.
AACCGTATAAGAGTCCATGCATGGGGCTGCCGCCCCCCAAATCTCTCCGGATGCCGCTACCGCGCCGCTCTCATCCAGAATTTGCAGGTCATAGACGGAATCGTTGGCCGCTCCGTCCCAGTTTGCCACCCAGATGTCCACATGGTCAAAAGCCCTCCCCGTCCGGAAGGTCTGAGAAAATTCCGTCTGAAGCACAAGACTTTCGCTGGTCTCCTGATCCTGTAGAACCGCATATTCCCGCACAGGCAGACAGGCCCGGCGCACTGCAAACAGAATTCCCAAAAAAACCAGTCCCTGTCCGGCACCTGCTATCCAGGGAAGAAAACGCAGCAACCGCACTTTCTGCTGCATCTCCATCATTTTATCTGCCAAAAGCGACATTTCATCTGCCGCCCACATCAGAAGCATCAGCATAAACGGTACGCTGTAAGCATGATCCACCTCCCAGATCAGATAAAAAAGGTAGGCCCCGCATATGTTGAAAGCAAAAATATCCATAAAGCTTTTATGGCCCCGGAATGTCCGCCGGATAAAAGCCAGCAGAAGCAGTCCTGTCAGCACTCCGTGATAACTGTGCAGATAAACGGCCAGATAGTCGCTCCTGCCTCCGTTTATATATTTCTGTATCCAGGAGGTTTTCCGCATAGTCCTGAATAAAGAATAATAATCGTCCGTTCCATCTGAAAAAGCAATCCTTAGCTTATTACGGAATAAGGTCAAAAGCCCTCCCGTCCCCATCTGACGTATCCGTTCCTTTAAAAGCGCCCAGTCCGCCTTTGTCCGTTCCTCCTTTGTGGAGAAGGAACCCGTATAAGCGTCGTCTGCACTGTTGTACTGCCCCTCCCCCTGAGCGCTCATCATAATCCAGTGCACTGCCGGATATCCTGTCTCAGAAGGCTCAAAGCCTGCATACCGTTTTTCTGTCTGCCTGTATAAGCCAAATACCAGCACCATTCCCGCAAGCACAGCCAGAAAGCTGACCGCCTCCCGGGAAATTCTCATATTTTTCATCTGTAACAGAGCATAGATAAGAAGCGCTGCCATCGTAATAATTACCGTTGCCCGAATCTTATAGCCGAATGCCAGACAAATTCCGACCACTGCATACAGCAAATATTTTTTCTGCCATGCCTCTTCCCTTCGGGCCAGGTCAAAAAGCCAGACAGCTCCCATGGAAAACGTAAGAGATATGGTAGAGGTATAGTACATTTGCGCCAGCAGATACCAGAGCGGATTCACAAGCAAAAGCAGCAGCAGATTAAGTCCTGCACGTCTGGAACGGTATCTGCACAGCAGACGGAACGTACACCACAGGCCAATATTCATGAATACTATATTTACGAGCTTCATAAGCTCCATCCACCCGTCTCTGGGAATCCCCAGCATAGATGCCGGTTTCAGGAAAAAATATGTGAACAGACATAACGGAATATTGTTTGGATACTTCATAAAATAGTATTTAAAATGAGTATCCGCAATTGTACCATGCTCAAACAGCGCCACCGCCGTGTCAAATATTTTCAGATGATCGTAGCGGAGAGAGGTTCTCACTGTCAGTACCTGAAGCACCTGAAGCAATATCATAATGGCGAACAACACAAAAACCGCCCTGTTCCGATATCCCTCCAGATACGGAAGAAGTTTTTCAGACAAGCCTGCCAGTAAAATTCCAAGCACAAAAGAAGTCCCCAGCAAAAAGATGGGGACCAGCTTGCCATGCAGAATTCCCCCAAGTGCATCCGCATACTTCAGTGTATCAAGGGCTCCATAAAAAATATAGGCACTGAGCGGAATCAATATTGCAAACAATATGACATATACGGTCTTTCTGCATCCGTTCCAAAAGCTCATGGTATCGAAATCTCTCCGTCAAATACAGTCGTGGCAGTACCTGTCATATAGACACAGTTATCTGCCCCGCTCCATTCTATCTCCAAATCTCCCCCTGACAGATGTACTGTCACTTTCCTTTCACAAAATCCGTTCAGTACTGCTGCAACCGCAGCCGCACAGGTTCCCGTCCCGCATGCCAGCGTCTCTCCGGAGCCCCGCTCCCACACACGCATTTCCATTGTATTACGATCCAGAACACGTACAAATTCTGTATTTACCCTGGCAGGAAAACAGTTATGATGTTCAAAATGAGGTCCGATCTGTTCCAGCGGAAACTCACCTGCCGGTGTATCAATAAAGATAACTGCATGAGGATTTCCCATGGACACACATGTCATCCTCCACTCCCTGCCACAGACTGTAATTGGCTCCTGTACCACAGGCTCTTTCCCGGCAACGACCGGAATCTGTGCCGGCGCCAAAATCGGGACCCCCATATTTACACGGACCTTTGCCACCTTTCTGCCTTCGATAAACAGCTTCAGATATTTAATTCCCGCCAGTGTCTCTACAGATATTTCCGTTTTATCTGTCAGACCGTAATCATAAACATACTTTGCCACGCAGCGGATACCGTTGCCGCACATTTCTCCCTGCGAGCCGTCGGAATTATACATATCCATCCGAAAATCTGCCGTATCCGAATTTTTGATTAAAATCAGTCCGTCCGAACCGATACCGAAATGACGGTCGCTGACAAATCTGGCAGTCTCTCCCGGATTCTGAATCTCTTCCCGTGTACAGTCTACATATACATAATCATTTCCAATACCATGCATTTTCGTAAATTTCATTTTATGGCCTCCCTATCATTAACTATAGCAAAAACGGGTCCCCGATACAAGATACGTTTTCCGCCGAATAAATTACAGCTTTGTTATAGTAATAACCATCTGAGCTGTCTCTGTCAGAGAAGTTCCGCTGTCCATACTGCACTTTTGTATGTAACGATGAGCCTCCTCCTCCGTCATATGATTCCTTTCCATCAGAATTTCCTTGGCCTCCCAGAGAATCCTCTTTTCTTCATCCGTCCTCTGCTTTGGTTCTGTACGGAGCTTTTTACGCAGACGCTCCTGATTCATACACATCATTTCCAGAGTGCTTATTAAATCCTGCACCTTCAACGGCATGGTAATACATATAATTTCCGCATCCCCGCATTCCGTGCATACGCGCGGAGATGCCACCAAAAGCATATCGAATCCAGATGGAAGGGAATTCTTTAGCTCCGGATAATACATATCCGGAAATTTATATCCGCTGATCACAATCCCTCTGTTGATCATATCCGTATAATTCAATACCTGGGAACCCCGGGTGCACACCGCTGCCACGTCATAGCCATGTCTCACCAGCAGATTCCGGACACTTTTTCCATCCGCCGCTTTCGGAAAGACAATAATAATACTGGTCACTTTTCCCTCCCCCTTTTCTGTTTTTCTGTCTGAAAAAGAGGGTTAGATTCTCAACAGGTAATTCTGAAGCTCCCACTCCGAGATCTGTGCATTGTAAGCTTCCCATTCGTTTCGTTTTGCCTGGGCATATTTCCGGCATACCTCCGCGCCAAGCACTTCCTCCATCAGAGGATCCTTTCCGAACTCCTCCACTGCCTCTTTAAGATTTCTGGGAAGAGATTCAATTCCCAGATTTTTCAGTTCCTCCAGTGACAGTGCATTGATGTTCATATCCCTGCTTGCAGGAGGAAGAATCTGATTTCGGATTCCGTCCAGCCCTGCCGCCAGACATACTGCCAGCGCTAGATACGGATTGCAGGATGGATCCGGAGAGCGGAGCTCTATTCTTGTATCCTCACCTCTTATAGCCGGAATCCGTACCAACGGTGTCCTGTTTTTCGCGGACCATGCAATATAGCTGGGTGCTTCATACCCCGGAACAAGACGCTTGTAAGAATTGACAATGGGATTCAGAATCAAGGTCATGGCTTTTATATGCTGAAAAATCCCTCCAAGAAAATAATATGCTTCTCTGCTGAGTCCATTCGGTTCCTGCGCATCCTGAAATACATTGATCCCGTTTTTAGACAAAGACATATTGATGTGCATTCCCGAACCGTCAATACCGCTTCTGGGCTTGGGCATAAATGTGGCATGAAGTCCGTGTCTTTTGGCAATGGTCTTAACAACCATCTTAAAGGTCATAATATTGTCCGCCGCTGCCAGCGCATCATCGTATTTAAAATCGATCTCATGCTGTGCCGGAGAATTTTCATGATGAGAGGCTTCCACCTGGAAACCCATCTCTTCCAGAGTCAGCACCATATCGCGGCGGGCATTTTCCCCAAAATCCAGCGGTCCCATATCAAAGTATCCCGCCTGTTCATGAGTAATATTCGTGGGAAGCCCGTTATCATCCACATGATACAGAAAAAATTCGCACTCCGGCCCCACATTAAACTGATATCCCAAATCTGCCGCCTGTGAGACAACTTTTTTCAGAATATATCTTGGGTCCCCCTCGTAGCAGCTCCCGTCCGGACGGTGGACCTGACAGATCAGCCGCGCTACCTTTCCCTGCTGCGGTCTCCACGGAAATGTAACAAAGGTATTATAATCCGGATAAAGATACATATCACTCTCGTCCACCTGCACAAAGCCGTCAACGGAAGAGCCGTCAAACATTACCCGGTTGTCCAGCGCTTTTTGCAGCTGGCCGGATGTAACCGCCAAATTTTTCATGCTTCCAAATAAATCGGTAAATTGAAGACGGATAAACTCCACATCCTCTTCCTCCACCAGCTCCAAAATATCCTTTTTTGTATATCTGCTCATCTTCTCTGCTCCTTTGCAAGCTTCTGTTCTGATAAAAAAAGAGCGTCATCCATAGATGGAAACGCCCTTGTTTCTTACTGAAAATATAGCAGTTGTATTTCTCTTTGTCAAGAAAGAGTCCTCCCGCATAGTCTATAAAAAGAAAGGAGTTGAAATTATGAACAGTTGTATCTGGATTCTTTTACTTTTATTCTGCTGCAACGGCAATGGCTGCGGCAGCAGATGCGGCAGTTCCTGTGACTGCAATCCTTCCGGCTGCGGATGTGCAAGAGACCGGGGTGACGGCTGCGGCAGGGACAGAAATGACAGACGGGACAGAAATTGTGAGGAAGGCCGCGGCAGGGACAGAAATGAAGGATGCTCAAACGAGCCTTCCAGGCCTATTCCGCCTCCTCCAAGACCCCCAAGACCGCCTTTTGAAGACTGCGGATGTAATAATTAAATCTGGCAATGCCTTCTGTAGTATGAAAAAACGGCTTTGGAATTCACATTCCAGAGCCGTTTTTTGTGGGCAGACGTACAGCATCAGTCCCGGGTTTGGGAGCATATAAAAAACAGCAGCACCGGCGCTCCCAGCATAACCGGATATCCATAGCGCAGCAACGCCGTCGGTCCCAGCAGGCTTGTCCCCATATAGGTCCAGAAAGGCAGCATCCAGACAAGCTTCTGATATTCTCTCCTGTACAAAGCAAGCAAAGCTGTAAATACCATCAGCCAGAAATAAAAGCCCATTGATAAGAGCTCACGTACTACCGGGATTTTCCGGAAAGACGCATCTGTGCCAATGGACGTATAATACCGGAAAAAAGCAGGGACAACCGGTTTCATCTGTACATGAGGATAATCTGGATTTTCCTCCTCAATGTCGAAGCAGACAAACTCCAGATATTCCCCTGCTGCTCCAGGATACCAGAATGCTGATGCCGTATTCAAAAATGCATCCATATAAATCTTCTTATTTCTCCAGCCAACTGTCATCCAGGTTTTTATAAATTCTCCTTTATTATTCTCGAAAGCCTCTGTATTAAAATAATTTTTAATAGAATCAGATAAATCCGGCGTATACAATGCCAGCGTCTCTTCACTCATGACCGGACGAATAATATCCATCTCCTTGGGACGAATATCTCCTCCCGCCGAATAAGCCCGCCCCAGAGTCTGCATTACAATGCTGTATGCTTCTCTTGGATTTCCCGGCTCCGCGCCGATAACAGCCAGAAACGGTCCGCTGTAGATCTGGTAAAACAGCAAAAGCCCTGCAAACAGCAAAAGCATTTTTCTCCGGTATTTCCAAAGAAATACCAGAAAAAACGGGGCACAGAGAAGAAGTGTGTGAAACCCATTGTTCCGCAGCAGAAACAACAACACAAAACATCCTCCTCCCTGCACCGCATGGCGCCATCCGCTGAAATAGCTTCCGGGCCGTGTGCACATCTGATAAATCTGCATCAGGCACAGCACAAATACACCGGCAAATATCGTGTCCTTTGTCGTATATACCGCCATCATCCCATGAAAAGGAAACAGACACAGATAAAACACTGTACCCAGGCGAAGCCATACCGGGGCCTTTTCCCTTTTCAGGAAAAAGCTGAGCCATGCAAAAATACCCGAAAGCGCCGTCATCTGTATAATGGTATAGATTGCGGCTGCCGTATTATCGCTCCATCCCAGGGTCCGTACAAACGAAAAAATACCGCACAGAATCCCTGTATGCAGAAGCGGATGATGTGCGGTCAGCCATCCGGAAAAGGTCCATCCGACCTGATTCGGCGCATCAGCGGCAAACAAGCCCGGAAAGCCTCCCAAAAAAGCCGGAAGAAAGCTGACAAAATAGAGCAGCCACATCCCGGCAAACCAGTATTTATTCCCATCCGGATGCTCCCGGACAGAAGAAGGCATGCTCTCTTCCCTCTGCCTGCAGAACCGATCCGCCAGAAGGAGCAGCACCCATACTGCAAGCACGCTGACCGGGAGCCTGCATAAAATTCTGTGAAATACTGTTTTATGCCAGGGATTTTCCGAGACTGCCCAAATACTTCCATAATTTTTCAGCATATACCCACAACGGTCAAAGGCGGCAAATAATATGCCGCCTGTCAGTGCAAATACACCAAGTCTATTCTTTCTCATGCTTCATAAGCTCCTTATACTGCATATCGGTCCGAATCAGGTTTATCTCAAATTCCTGGCGGTTCCTCTGGGCCCCTGCTCCCAGAATCAGTCCTGCAAATACCGACTGAATGGCTGCCATCAGGGCAAATCCGCATACAATAAGCGTAGGGAACTTCGGCACAAGTCCTGTGACAATGTATTCCGCCAGCACCGGGATAAAGAAGCCTGCGCTGACAACAGTCAATACCAGAGCCAGGATCCCGAAAAAACTCATGGGCTTATAATTCCGGTACAGCTTTGCAATACTCATAAGCACTCTGGCTCCGTCAGAGTAGGTATTCAGCTTCGATTCGCTTCCCTCCGGACGGTCCCTGTATTCGATAACCACATTATCCACCTGCATATTCTTATCCGCAGCATGGATCGTCATCTCTGTCTCAATCTCAAAGCCTTTGGACAGCACCGGAAATGTCTTTACGAAACGGTAGCTGAACGCCCGATACCCGGTCATAATATCCTTAATCTCTGTGTGGAACAGCCGGTTAATCGTCCCTCTCACCAGCGAATTCCCAAAATTATGAAACGGGCGTTTATTCTCTTTAAAATATGTGGAGGACAGACGATCCCCCACCACCATATCCGCCTGATGCGTCAGAACCTTGTCAACCATCTCCCGCGCAAACTCTGCCGGATAAGTGTCATCTCCGTCCGTCATAATATAAACCTGGGCATCAATCTCCCGAAACATCCTCCGGATAACATTTCCCTTTCCCTGCTGGTACTCATGACGGACAACCGCTCCCGCCGCCTGCGCCAGTCTTACCGTACAGTCAGAGGAATTGTTATCATATACATAAATGACCGCTTCAGGCAGTACCGCTTTAAAATCCCGCACTACCTTTTCCACGGTCTTCTCTTCATTGTAACATGGAATCAAAACAGCTATTTTATCCAAGCTCTCTATCTCCTCAAAAATCTTAGGTATATTATCCATATAGTATAGCATATCCAATTCCATTTTTCCAACACTATATTACCAGTCTCTTTTGTCCAGCTCACAATACTTCTTATGAACACCGACAAACTTGTAGGCAGGACGGATAATCTTTCCGTTATTAACTACTTCCTCCAGACGGTGTGCGCTCCATCCGGAAATACGCGCTATGGCAAAGATCGGCGTAAACAGCTCTACCGGAATTCCCAGCATAGAATATACAAAACCGCTGTAAAAATCCACGTTTGCACAAATAGGCTTAAACAGGCGGCGTTTTCTGGCTATAATCTCTCCCGCCAGCCGCTCTACCCGTCCGTACAGCTCAAATTCCCGCTGAAATCCCTTCTCTTCAGACAGCCTCCGGGCGTATTTTTTCAAAATAATCTCCCGCGGATCTGATTCCGTATAGACAGCATGCCCCATACCATAGATCAAACCTGCCTTGTCAAACACTTTTCTGTCCAGCAATGCCTCCAGATATCCGGCAATGGCCTTCTCATCCTCGTAATCCGGACAGTTCTTCTTTAAATCCTCAAACATCTGCTGGACCTTTAGATTTGCACCGCCGTGACGCGGCCCCTTCAGCGAGGCTATGGAAGCCGCTGTGGCAGAATATGTATCTGTCCCGGAAGAAGTTACCACATGGTTCGTAAATGTAGAGTTATTGCCTCCTCCGTGCTCTGCATGAAGCACCAGCGCCACATCCAGCACCTTTGCCTCCAGCTCGGTAAATTTTCCGTCCGGACGAAGCATCTGCAGAATATTTTCCGCAATAGACATCTCCTTATCCGGAAGGCGGATTACAAGGGTCTCATCAAAATGAAAATGCCGGTAGGCGTGATAAGAATACACTGCAATCTGCGGCATCTTCGCAATCAGCTGCAGAGACTGACGAAGTACATTCGGCACTGAAACGTCATCCGGATCCAGATCATAACAGTATAGAGTGAGAATGCAGCGCTGCAGGGCATTCATCAGATTCGGGCTGGTTGCCTTCATAATTACGTCCCGGACAAACTGTCCGGACAATTCCTGCAGACTCTTTACAATCCGTACAAAGCTGCGGAGCTGTTTGGAGTCCGGAAGCTCGCCGAATAAGAGCAGATAAGTTATCTCCTCAAATCCATATCTTCGATTCTCAAATCCCTTGATCAGTTCTTCCACATTATAACCCTGAAGATACAGCTCCCCGTCTGCCGGCATCTTTCTTCCGTCCACCAGCTTATAGGAGCATACGTCTGATATCTCTGTCAGTCCTGTCAGAACCCCTTTACCGTCAGAATCCCTAAGGCCGCGCTTCACATCATATTCTGTATACAGATCCAGATTAATCGCTCCGGAAATCATACATTCCTTTACCAGTCGATCAAACTGCTCATCCAGTTCCTTGCTCAGCTCCATCATGGATACATTGCTCATTCAATCACTTCCCATCTAGTCACATTTCCATTTTGTATACATGTATTCAAATTGTATCTTATTATACAGAAAAACATCGGAAAATTCAACTGCCGGAAAAATTTTTTCTTAATCTCTAAATAAAGTTCGCAAATACAGACGCTCCTACTACTGTAAGCAGGCCCGCCACTGCAATGGACAGACTGCTCATAGCCCCTTCCACCTCTCCAAGCTCCATCGCCTTTGCTGTCCCGATGGCGTGAGAGGCAGAACCGATCCCAATCCCCTTGGCAATCGGCTCCTCAATATGGAACAGCCTGCAGACTGCTTCTGCAACCATATTTCCAAAAACTCCGGTAATGATGATGACTGCCACTGTAATCGTCACCATCCCTCCCAGTTCTTCCGACACGCCCATTCCAATGGCTGTCGTAATTGATTTGGGAAGCAGCGTCACATACTGTTCATGGGAAAACCGGAAGATCCACGCGAATGCCAGTATACTAAGCAGGCTTGTCAGAACACCTGCCAGTATACCTCCAGTAATGGCTCTGAGATGTTTTTTCAAAAGCTCAATCTGTTCATACAAAGGGACTGCCAGGCATACCGTGGCCGGGGTCAGCAGATAGCTTAAATATTTTGCCCCGTTATAATAGGTCTCATAATCGACCCGAAATACAGAAAGAATCGCCATAACTGCTATGATGGAAATCAGCAGCGGATTAAAAACTGCCAGCTTAAATTTTTTCTTTAAAAGACTTCCGAATTCATAAGTCAGGATACTGATCAGAACTCCAAAAAATACAGAATCAGATAACAGCTCTTTCATTTCTCTTTTCCCCTCTCATGTCTGATGATTATCTGAGTCACAGCTCCGCTCACTCCCATGACCAGTACTGTCGATACGGCCGTAGTTACCAGCACCGGAATAAAAATGGGACTTAACGTTCCCCAGGATTCCAGAAGCTCCACAGCAGCGGGGATGAACATCAACGGCATAATCTCAATCAGAAACTTTGCTGTATCCTTCACGTCCTCCGGGCGGATCACCCGGGTCAGAAGCGCTGCCAGCAAAAGCAAAAGGCCATAGATGGATGCCGGAATCGGCAGCGGGAGCAGATATTTTAATACCTCTCCGATAAATGTGATCAGCAGAATCAGTAAAAATTGTCGAATGTATTTCATAAATTCCTTTCCTGTCCGTCGGACAAACAGATCTTCTCAGTCAGCTACCAATCTTAACATGTTTTGTATGTTTCATCAATAGTCTTGTCAGTATTCCACATTATCCGAATTTTCTTTCCTTCATATTCATAATATGAAAATAAGAAATCAGTTCCGGAGTTTCTATGACCAGATATTATTTACGAAATGCTGCCACTCTATGTCTCTGCCTGCTTCTTGCCGTCGCAGGCTTCGGCGCATTTCAGAAGAAATCACTGCCCGCCTCCACCCGGGTTGAAAGTAAAAAACTGCCCATCTACTGTGTGCAGTCAGACACCCCAAAGGTTTCCATCAGCTTTGATGCAGCCTGGGGAAATGAGGATACCGGGCAATTATTATCTATTCTGGAAAGCCATAATGTGAAAACCACCTTTTTTATGACCGGCGGCTGGGTAGAATCCTATCCGGAGGATGTGAAAGCCATCGCGGCAGCAGGACACGATCTGGGTAATCACAGCGAAAACCATAAGCAGATGTCGCAAATCAGCGCCGCTGAATGCAGAGAAGAAATTCTGAAGGTTCATGACAGGGTAAAAGAACTGACCGGGAAAGATATGATTCTGTTCCGCCCTCCTTACGGCGATTACAATGACACGCTGATCGAGACGGCAAACAGCCTGGGATATCATGTGATTCAGTGGGATGTGGACAGTCTTGACTGGAAGGACTACGGTGCCGATGCTATTGTTTCTAAAGTTCTGGATCATACACATCTGGGAAATGGCTCCATCATACTTATGCATAATGGAGCCAAATATACAAAGGATGCCCTGGATCGGGTCATTACAGGACTTCAGGAAAAGGGCTACGAGATTGTCCCTGTTTCCGAGCTGATCTATAAAGAAAATTATAATATGGATCATGAAGGCCGCCAGTTTGTGAATGAGACCTAGATACGATTCTGCCGTGATTCAGCCATGCACAATCATTCCTGCATGGCTGAATCATATACTTAACCCCCTGTTACACGCCACATCCCGGCATCATTTTTATGGACTTCTTTCCATATAAGGCCGTCCTTCTTTATTGAACCGCCATAACCTTCAAATAATTCTCTGACTTATCGCGCATCATATGCAGTCCTTCGTCTAAATGCTCCAGCGTAAATCTATGAGATATCAGTCTTTCCGGGGCAATCCGTCCCTGTTCTAACAGCCCGAGTGCGTACTGCCAGTCGGTAAGCTCCACTGCCTTTTTACTTGGGCCGCTGAAAAACGAAGAGTTCCATGTACCGGTCACCTTAAGCTGGTTCCTCAGAAGCTTCCAGTAAGTTTGCTGATCCAGTCTCATATCTGCATCAGGATTCCCCACCAGACATACCGAGCCGCCCGGTGCCGCCAGATTTACTGCCTGCGTGACTGTCTCATTTTTACCGACACATTCAAAAAACACATCCGCTCCCACACCGTCTGTGTGCAGATCCGTCCATGTCCTAATGTCCTCCTGTCTGCTGTCGCAAAACTGATCCTCCGGCAATCCCATTGCAAGTATTTTTTCTCTCTGGTAATCCTTATTTCCAATGGCTAAAACCTTTTTTACTCCCCTTTCCAGAAGGAACATAAGCAGAAGCTCCCCGATTGTGCCAAGTCCGCACACCACAACCGTATCTGTATGTGCTATCGAAACTCTCCTCATGGCATGAACTGCTACGGCCATAGGTTCCAGCATAGCTGCCTGCTCAAAGGTCACATTTAAGGGCAGCTCAATCAGATTTTGGGCCGGAACAGCGGCATATTCTGCGAACCCGCCATCCCTCCTGGAGCCTAAATAGCCGTATTGTCTGCACATCTCATGCTGCCCCTTCCTGCAGGCAATACATGAACCGCAGGGAATCAGAGGAAATATCCCCACACGCTTATTCAGCCAGTCTCTGTCTACTCTGTTTCCGGTCTCCACCACCTCCCCGGAAAACTCATGTCCCGGTATCAGGGGCATTCTGTGTGCGCCGCTGCGATAAATGCGGGGAATATCCGAGCCGCAGATTCCAACCGCCTTTACAGACACAAGGACCTCCGTTTCGCTTATCTGCGGCTTATCTGTCTCTTCATACAAAATATTGCCAGTGTCATATAGTATCCACGCTTTCACAGCCGGCCCTCCTCTCTTTGACTATGCTGCAGAATCTGTTTAAATCCGCCTGCGTCGTAATCTTAAAATTATTCTCATCTCCCGCTATCATGGCGATATCCATGCCTGCCATAACCGCGGGTTCCGTAGATCCGTTAATTTCCAGAATTTTGTCTGGCAAAAGCCGTCTGTTTGCTTCCAGATATTTTCCCAGCACAAAACTTTCCGGAGCCTGACCGGAAAAAATCTTGCTTCTCTCCATTAAGGAAGAAACTCTCTTACCATCCTCACTCATATAAACCGTATCCTTCATGGGAAGGACGGGAAGAACTCCGTCATGGCCCTTTATTTCCGTTAAACAGGCAGTAATCTGCTCATCCGACAGCATGGGTCTGGCAGCGTCATGTATCAATACAATATCTGCTTCCTCCGCATAACGGCTGATATCTTCCAGTCCGTTCAGAATTGACATTTGCCGGTTTACCCCTGGTTGTGAGAAGCTCCGAAACTTCTTTTTTCTGTCAGCTTTTTTTATCCAGCCCTTCAAATCCTCCTGCCACCTTTTATCTGCCACTATTGTAATCGCATCTATCTGAGCATGCGCAGAGATTTTCTCTACACAATAGGAAATGATTGGTTTATCCTGAACATTGATATATTGCTTCGGAACACCGGCACCCAGTCTCTCGCCTGTTCCTCCCGATAAAATAAGCGCTATATTCATCTATCCGCTCCTAAAATTTTCATTTGCTCTAATCCTCTATCCTCCACCTGAGCAGAGGATTCTCCTTTTCCGCCTGACTCAGCATTTTTGTCAGAGCATTCACATATTTTCCCAGATGTTCCTCCAGATTCTGCTTATGAACAATCAGAATTTCCGTCTCCTCCTGTCTGTCCGTCAGACAATCATACAATGCATCCAGATTTCCTCCGTACCAGTCCGGAAAATCCAGCGCCTCCGATACAGTCTGGTGCAGAGCCTTCCTGCTGTCTAAAAATTTTCCATCCAGAATACAGACTTTCATTACTCCTCCTCCCCGTACAGTAGTTCAAAGGATTCGTAATGATCCTCTGTATAGTAAATCAGTCCGTCATTGGAAAATACAATTCTCTTTGCACCGCGCTTATCCGCTCCTAATGTATCAATATCACATTCTGTGTAAGTACGTCCTTCCTTCTCTGGAAGCAGCCCTTCATAATTGCCGAAACGGCTTCCTCCAATACACATTCCCGGCGCATAAGGCTCCAGCGAACCTCCGGACCACCCCAGCTTCTCGGCTTCTTTTTTTGTAATAAAATTATCCGGCAGATGTCCATATATGTGAAGATACAGTGACACATCTTCTTTCGACGTATAGGTTCCTTCCTCCGAAAGCCTGTCCTCTGTATTTTCTGGTTCTGTCTGAACCCCGTCTGACTCCGGTTCTGGCTCCTCCTCCAGTATCTCTGCTGTCCGCTGTCCGGAAATTTCTTCCGGGCCGCCCGGTTCAGCCTTCTGTGTGCTTCCACAGGCAGCCAGTGTGAACGCCAGTAAGAATACCAGCAAAAAACGTACATATTTCTTCATAATTACGTACCTCCTGCCCTATATATTATCCGGTTTTTGCAGACTGCGCAAGAGCATTGGAATATAATAAGGCACACAAAACATCACTGGCATAATATATCTTATCTGATAGTTAAAGGTGGGCGATGCCACACACACCAGCAGTGCCACAAGAAGGGGTGTCAGGGCCAGAAGATATTTTTTTCTTCCTGAATCAATCCAGACCACCATCAAAATAATCGTCATCCAGGAGACAAACCCTGCATTTTCAAACCAATTCACAATCGGAACCCGGGATAAAAGCTTAGCCATCCTCTCCGTCACCTGGCGCACTCCTGCCAGACAGGCGGGCTGCACAATCTCCCAGCGAATCTCCTGACCTTCTATGTTGGATGTCATCATATAATTATGAGCATACCCCTCCTGATAAAACCATCCGTACGCATTGTTCATTGTTGCCTCCACTGCATTCCACGGATGCTTTAAAAGCTGCCGGAACCATAAACCGAAATAAGCCGTCAAATCCTCCGCTGTCTCTGCATGATATGTGTATTTTACAGGATCAGATGTAATCGGATCATACAGCTCAGCCAGGTGTTCGTAATCCAGAACCCGGGAAATAATCTCCTCTTCCTCCTCCGACAGCTCATATCCATAATCCCTTACATACCGGGCTGTCTGCTGGAACGGAATGGAAAGCGCTTCCTTCGGCCCATTGTCCGCCACGCCAAAGGCCGGAAGTAAAAGCTTTTGATAACCTGCAAAAAGGAACAGCGGAGCAACAACTGCCGCCAGAATATTCCCGCATTTTCTGCGGTTCTCTTTCCATAAAAGCCGCCAGGCGTAGATTCCCATAGAAACTCCGGCTGCAAGGATAAGGTAAAAGCCTTCGTTCCGGTTGCATGCAACCCCCATACAGGTAAAAATCATTCCGGAAAGCTGCCGCCCGGAAAATTTCTCCTCTGTATGAAGCGTCCGCACCAGCTCATAGAGCTGAAGAACAAGAAAAATCACACATGCGGCATATGGTATATCCTTCTCCACAATCGTTGCTTCCATTGGAAAAAACTGTACCACGCAGATTATGGCAAGCGCCAGATACCGGAATCTGTAAGGAGTCCTCCAGCGCTTCATCAGTACAAACCCATAAGAAAAGGCTGACATAAGCAGCGAAAGCTGCAGCAGCAGGTTCAGGAAAAAGCCAAATGTATAAGAATGAACCAGATTTCCAAACTCCATAATCAGACTTAATACTACTGTGTGCAGCGGAGGGTAATAATTATTAATCTCATTCCAATAATATTGCCGCATTTCCGCCAGCGTCTCCGGCATGGCTGCTCCCGGAAACTTGGCAATAATGTATGGAAGCCAGAACAGTAAAATAATAAGAAACGGTCCCCAGAAGGCATGCTCTTCCAATATCCACTCTGTCATTTTCCCGGCCTGCTCTCCTTGATACTCTGTATAGGTGAAAATTCTGCGGATGAAAAGCATATAGCAGCGGGCAAACAGAACATAAAATCCGGCCATCATCACAGATGAAACCACTGTATGAAAGGTGTCCATAAAGATTAGATCCCAGGAATTGGTATAGCGGAAGCTGTATCCAAACACAAGAAAAAACGCAGTTAATGCAGCCGGTATCCGATATGCCCATCTGGACATGCCGCAATCCCATGTTTCCTCCGTTTTTAGAAAAAAGCCAAAGATTAAGAAAGACAGAATCGCATCCCGATAAGAAAAAACCGGAATCAGATATTCCAGCTTCTTAATGTTTCCCGCCAGAAGATTCCAGAAGCCACCGGTCGCAGCCTCTGCACTGATACTGCTTAAATCCTGACTTAAGACTGCCATCATGGCAAAACAGGCAAGTGCCGCATAGATCCAGTTTTTCTTTGAACGTAATTTTTCTTTTAACAATTATATCATCCTCTTTTCCAAATCCTTACTATCTTACCCATTATTCATAAATCAACTGTAAACTTTCTGCAAAATTCATTTTCAGTCTGGAATTTATGCTTTATTTATATATGGTTCATATAATAAAAATTATTTTGGAAAACGGAAAGAAAAAATGAGTCGAAAAATACGTTTATCAGCCCTTTTATTTATTTCTTTTATGCTGCTTCTGCTGTGTACACATTTTCACCTGGAAGCCGCAAGTCTGCACCTTCCGGCGGCATCAGTCAACCATACATTGCAGGACCCCTGGAGAGATATAATTTTTGGAAGCCGCAGTTTTTCCAGTCTGGTAGTCTCAATCCACGCTGACGAGAGAGCGCTTTATTCAGAGGAGCAGGGAATTCTGACCTCCCAATACATGCTTCAGGGAAGGGAGGGCGAGCGGGCAATCCGTATTTTTGTATATAATTCAGACGGGGTTCCTTTAATTGCGCAGAATGCAGGAATCCGTGTCAGCGGCGCAACCTCCAGGAGCGCTGCCAGAAAATCCTTTCGTATTATTGCAAGAAAGGATTATGACGAAAACTTTTCCAAGTTTACCTATGATCTTTGGGGAGGCAGACAGACCATTGACGGAAGCGGAAAAATGATCCGGGAGTACAGCTCCTTTATCCTTCACTCCATGCGCCTTGCCATGGATTCCACCGGTATTCACAACAGCGTAGGATACTCTCTGGCCAGAAAAGCAGGCATCTCTGACGCGGCTCCCACAGTTCCTGCAGCAGTTTATATCAACGGAGAATACCAGGGAGCTTATTTCCTTCTTCCTGCCAAGAACAGTCAGGCTCTGGCAGAGCTTTATAATATTCAGGACCCGGATCATATTGAAACAGTCTCTGTTTTTGAGGAGGAAAAGACAGGATTCCAGACTCATCCGGAGGTTCTGGAGAAATACCTGCAGTTTGTCAGTTTTGTCCAAAGTGCAGATATGTGTGATCCGGAGGTTATAGAAGAAATCGAAAAACAAATGGACGTGCGGCAGTGTCTTCAATATTATGCCGTTAATTTGCTTCTGGCAAACGGTGACTGGATAGACAACAATCTGCGCGTCTGGAGATGCAAAAACAACGGTCTGCCGTACCAGGACGGACGATGGAGGTTCTATCTGTTCGATCTGGATTGGATAGGAAGCTTCCCGGAGCTTGTAACTGCAAATTTCTGTCAGGCAACACAGAGCAATGAATATTATAATCTGCTCCCCAGTCTGTTAAGAAACCCTGATTATGCCGATCTTTTTAAGGACATCATCTATCAGATGGAGCAGGACGCATTTAACCCGGATAACATTGAGTCTGTATTTTCAGAAGAAGATACACGCATGCTTCCTGAAATAACCTATGATTATCAATCGGATGCCTTCCACACCTATCTGCAGTATTCTGTCACCAGCGATTTGCCGGAGGAAGAAGAGTATCTGACCCTGGATGACCGAAGGCTTATGGTAGAAGACTTCAAAAGCCATATGCAAAAAGCTCCGGCCCTTATTAATGAATGCCTGGATATCTATTACCCTTAAATAAGAGCCATTCTTTTTAGCTCCCGGATCACTCCGTCTTCTTCCACAGGCTCGCACACCCGGTCTGCAATCCTTTTCAGGCCTTCATCCCCATTTCCCATGACGATTCCGCAGGCGGCCTGCTCAATCATCTGATAATCGTTCATGCTGTCTCCAAAGGCAATGGTGTTCTGACAATTCTCTTTCAAAAGTCTGGCTGTCATAACAACTGCCGTTCCTTTATTTGCAGTTCTGGATATCAGCTCTCCATTAAAAAAGTTCCCGGAGCTCTGCTGAAACAGAGCTACATAAAAATCCTCTGATACCGTATCGCGCAGACGCTCTACCTTTTCCTTATCCCACATCATAAAGCTTATCTTTGGGATCAATACCTGTCCTGATTTCCATTCTTTCAGATCCTGCACATTTTTCCGGCGCTGAAAAAAATCCTTCCAGCGGATAATTTCCGGATTGTCGTCCGGCACAGGCTCCTCTCCAAGCAGAATTTTTCTTCCCTTTTCTGATATATATATCTGCTCAAATCCCTCCAGCATGTAGATTGCTTCCAGCTTTTTTAAAACATCGCATGCTTTAAAAAGCAATTCCTCCTCCAGCGCAGTGCGGTATACATTCTGTCCGTGAATCCAGATATCACTCCCGGCACTGGCAATGATTCCGTCCAGCTCCATATCCTTAAGCTCTTCCGGAAGGCTGCACCATGACCGCCCGGTACAGATAAATACCTGATGCCCCCGGCTTCTTGCCCGGCTCAGGCCATCCCGCACAGTCTGGCGGATTCCCTCCCCCGGCGTCAGTATTGTCCCGTCAATATCCAAAAAAATAAGCTTGCGTTCCATCCTGTCCACTCCTGTTCATTGTATATGCGAAAGCACTTTATAATATAGTGTAAAAAATATCTTTGTCGCCAGATAGCAGGGCAGATACAGCCCATGCTTCATCATAAAAATATAAAGCTTTACGGACAGGCCAATCCTGTCCATTGTATGATTTGCAGCCGCCTCCTGAACAGAAGCATCGCGGCACATCCTCTTTACATTTTTCATTACCTGCCGGAAAGAATCCGTATGATTTCTCCAGATTTCATTTTTTACTGCCATAACGGCAAGGCTCAGAAAATCATTTCTAATCTGGGGGCGGAAATCATAGACCCCCTTTTCATCCGAAATAGCCTCCATCCGTTCCCGCAGAAATTTAATCTTATCCAGGTAGTCCGGGTCATATTTTCCTGTCATAGACGACATATTATACCAGTAATGGTACGGATAATAGTCATGAACCGCGCAGATTTTTCCTGCATCCAGCACCGTGGCAAAGACCATCTGAAGATCCTCTCCCACAGTCACTCTGTCATCCCACAGCTTCAGATTTTGTTCCACCAGCCTTTTGCGGAACAGCTTTGTCACACGGGATGGCTGAATCATGCGCCCGATAAAGCTCCTGTCATTCAAAAGCACCGGAAACAAAGACTCCAGCTCCCGTCTGTCATAAACATTCATATTCATGCGGTTTGTCTCTCTGCGGGGCGGATAGTTCGGATCCTCATAGTCAAACACCAGCCCTGCCATGGCGATATCCGCTTCCTGCTGTGAAAGCTCCTGCTCCAGGCGCTCATACATATCCGGTTCAATCCAGTCATCGCTGTCCACAAAGCCTACCAGCTCTGCCGAAGCATGTCTGACCCCTTCCTTCCACGCGGAGGTCAGACCGCCGTTTTTTTTATGAACTGCCACAATATTATCATGCTGCCGTGCATAAGCATCGCAGAGGGCAGGACAGCTATCCGGTGAACCGTCATCCACCAGAATAATCTCTATATTCTCATAGGTCTGCGCCAGAATGCTGTCCACACAGCGTCCCAGCACCTTTTCCACACCGTACACGGGTACGATAACACTGATTTTTTCTTTCATAACGACGACTCCTGCATTCGTTTCAAAAGCTTTGTATAGATAACAGGGGACAGATTAAAAAGCTGATAGCCCAGCCGGGTTTTTAAAGGCAGTTTTTTTATCCATTGAGCTCCCTGTCCCTGGTATTCTTTTAAACGGCTCTTCAGCTCTTTTCTTATCTGCTCTCCATTCTCCACCTCATCTGTACATCGAAAATAAAAAGTAACACATGCGTCACACAGCTTCCGGTATGCCCGGGGAAGTAACCATTCATAGCCGTTTTCCTTAAAAAAGCTGATCCGTTCCTCATGGGCCTCCAGCCACTGAAGCCTTTTTCCCGAAAAATGCGCCGTAATACTTCCGTCATTTTCTGTATAATATCCGTACAAAGCACAGTCCAGAAATGCCAGTTTCCCACTCTTGTGAAACAGCCGGTAGGTCGTTGCCTCGTCCTCGTGAATTCTGCCCAGAGGATAACGAATATGCTCAAATAACTCCCTGCGGTACAGCTTATTCCATGCTACCACGAAAAAGGTAGCTTCCTCCTCCGGCCCATAAAGCTGCTCCATAAGCCTTTCTCCCTGGAAGATCCGATAGCTTCGGCCCTTTCCTGTATCCAGGGACTCTCCCCGTACATACGTAAAACGGCACTGACCAATGGGACAGCCGGTCTCCCGAAGAAGCTCATATAAGGACTGAATAAAATCCGGAGCCACATAATCATCTGAATCCACAAATGCCAGATAGCTGCCTTTTGCAATACCGATTCCCGCATTGCGCGCACCGGACAGCCCCGCATTTTTCTGATGGATGACCCGTACTCTCCCATCCTGTCTCCCATAAGCCTCACAGAGGGCAGGACAATTATCCGGTGAACCATCATCCACCAGAATAATTTCCAGATTCCGGTAGGTCTGCGCACGTAAGCTCTCCACACACCTCTTCAGATAAGCTTCCACATTATAGACTGGTACAATAACACTGATCAAAGGTTCCATAGCTTCCCTTTCCTTCTCATCCTATGTACAAACCACACCACTGCCCGGCGCAGCACACACAGCAGATACACGCTGCGTATCCTTCCTCTTTTGAGAAAAAACCAGAGAATCCGGTAATCCGGATACGCGAATCTTGCCTCGTCTCCCCTTCTCTTCACCCAGTCATCCCCCGCATATGTCCGTATCACCTGAAGCTTGTCCTGAAGCGTCCGGCTTCTGTCCGCGGGAAGCTTCTCACATTCATCCATAATTTCATTCATATATCTTGTGAAGATCCTTGCATGTCCTTCGGCTGCAGCTTCTTCCGGCAGCCTTACCCGCTGGTCCCCCCAAAAGCCGGCCTGATGACTTCCCCACATTTCTTCATAAAACCGTTCTGTCTCCTCACAGATTCTCCTGGCCAGTTCTGTCCGGTTCCGGCGCTTTTTAGAGGAAAGCGTAATCTTCTGCTCTTCCTGAATATAATAGCAGAGCGGCTCCCCAAGCACGGCAATCCGGCTGCATTTTCTTAAATATTCCAGATTAAAAAGCAGATCCTCACCCAGACTTAAAGAGGTGTCAAATTCCCCTGCCCAGTCTCTGCGAAACAGTTTATTCCATGGCATGTTCAGATAGCTTCTTTCATAAAGCTCCAGAAAGTCCCTGGAAAATTCTTTGATCCCGCAGCTTCTTGTCTGTCCGGGCACCTTCAGAATATCCGCCCCCTCGTACAGATGGTGGAAGCCGCAGAGAACCAGGTCGCTGTTGGACTCCCTTTGAAGTTTTCCCATTTTTTCCAGATAATCCGGCTCCACATAATCATCACTGTCCGTAAATAGCAGGAATTCTCCACAGGCAGCACGGATTCCTGCATTTCTGGCAGCAGACACCCCGGAATTACTTTGATGAATCACCCGGACTCTTGTATGGCTTCCTGCCAGCTTATCACATAATTCAGCACTTCCGTCCGTAGAACCGTCATCTACAAGAATCAGCTCCAGCTCCTTCTCTGTCTGGACAAGCCAGGATAAAACGCAGCGCTCCAGATCCCTCTTCGCCTGATAGACCGGTATGACCACACTGTACATTTACGCAGCTCCTTTCAGCCTGGAACGCACCATCCCCAGCACAATATCCCGTTCCTCTTTCCGAAGAATAATAAAAAAATTTACAACTAAAGAAAGAGGTCCCATTATAAGCCCTGTTATTATTAAGCTTCCCCAGGAATGAATAGGATAAACCATTCTCGACAAAAATCCCAGAACAGTAATCATTCCGATAGAGAAGAATCCAAGCAGTATATCACCGTAAAAGCGGTTCCAGCTAATTTCCAGACAACGCGCCGCATAAACCGGGGTAAATATCAGATTCCGGAGAATGCCTGTTACCATGCTGGAAAGTGTAAAGCACATGACTCCCAGATTTGTTGTTTTTAAAAGAATCAAAGACATGATGGAAGAGAGCACACCGGATGCCAGCAGGACTAACGAATTCCACTTTACTTTTTTCGTAATAATGAACACATGATAAAGCACCTGGATGCTCATGCTCACATAGAGAACTCCCACCGCCAGCAGGGAAATGCGCTGTAATACATAGGCATCCTTCGTAGGCTGCCACAATTCATAAAAGTCCAGACCATAAGCGGTCAGAAATGCAATTGGAATACTCATAATAAAAATCAGGATTCGATTGCAGCTTTTGATCATATTTACCAGCTTTTCCTTATTCCCCTCTGCATAAGCAATCGTAATCTGAGGATTGAACACCCCTACGATAGTCCCCATCAGGCTGGAAATAGCAGTCGGCACCTGTTTTGCCAGAGCTAAAATAGTCATGGATTCATTCCCGTCCAAAATCAGAGCGCCGGACAGAAGAATATCTACTCCGTCCAAAAGCTGCTGACCCAGCCTGGTCAGAGAATTCCACGCTCCTAAGGAGACCAGCTCCCATACCTTTTTCCAGCGGAAATCAGAGCGCCTCACCCGTATATCCGGCAGAAGCTGTCTGGAAAACCTTTGATTCCAGAATGCTATATAGGAGGTGCTGATAAGGGAAGCTGCTCCGATAAACCAAAGCGTCGGCCTCCACACAATAAAGGTTACTAGCAGAAAAGCAATCCGCAGAATATCCGCGATCATAGTCCGTACAGATGTCAGATCCAGACGGTTAGTCGCATAGGTGGATACACCGTATACAGATGTAATAATACTGAGAAAAAAATTGGCAAACACCAAGGCCCATAAAAGCTGCACATCTCTCAGCATTTCATCCGGTACATTTAAAAACGGCATATACCCCATAAAAATAACAATAATCAGCGCCGGAACCAGGAAGATCCCTGCCATAATTACATTCCCGAAAAATACGGATGAGAAATACTCTCCTGCAGTCTGCTTTTCCCCCCGGTGAATGTGTATGGTTACAAACCGGCTCGCCATCGTATTCAATGCGGAAACTGCAATCTGGGCATACAAAACAAACTGATTTGCCAGAGCTACAAATCCATAGACATTTTTTCCTATCTGTCCTTCCACAATCGGCGCCAGAAAAAAGCTGATCCCCATATTTACCGCAAACGCCAGAACCTGAGCTGTCATATTGACTGCCAGACGTTTTTTATCCATGATCAAAATTCCTTTCTACACAGCCATAGTCTGTTTAATCAGATAGGTCAGCGTCAGAAGCTGTCCTGCCAGGGCTGCCGCTGCGATGCCCCGGTCTATCCGTCTGTTCAGAAAAATCCCCTGATTTTTACATGCTGTCAACAATATCATCATAAACGGCAGGAAGTATCTTCCCTGCACGCCTTCCACAGATACATGGCCCATAGGGGTCCACTGAAACAGCATCCCCAGCAGAATCAGTCCTGTACATCCCATGCATAAAAATATCATCCAGAATCTTTGAAATCCTGTGATTTTTACAATATCCTCCTGACTGTCACAAATTGACAGCAGCAGAAGAAGCCAGAAAAGCAGCACTACCAACATAGAAGTCTCAATCTCCACCCACCCCAGCTTATAGCCAATCAGGGATTCCACATAGAAGCCAATCTTATCAAAGGCCGTATTTGCCATCATATAAATAAACTCCAGCGGGTCCTTCAGAAAATAGCCGATTGTATATCCGGTCAAATACTCGCTCCCGTCCCCAGTGCTTACTACACTGGTTGCCGCCGTCGTATTCACAATTCCTGTCACCATCTGTACATGCTTTTCAATAAAAGCCAATACGGGAATCGCAAGAGCCGCCCCGGTAGCCATATACTTTTCCTTTTTTCCGCCGTACTGAACGGCCGGAATCAAGACCGGCAGGAAACAAAGCGGCAGATAGCTTCCGCTTTTACAATATACAAGGAACCATGCCGCAAGCTCCAGAAGCGCCATCCTCTGCCCGTCCATCCTTTCCTTTGAAAAAATTGCCCGGAGACAAAGACAGCTATAGAAAAACAAAATGCCGTGCGCCATTGCATCATGAGAAAAGGAGGTGCACTGCTGCATATTTACCGGAAGCAGGGCAAGCACAAACAATGTCATGCGCCCAAAGGGAAGCTGTCTCATACCTGCCCAGGTAAGCAGCGCAAATACAAGCAGATTCAGATATCTGGCAAAAAGAAGCATCGGAACAGTTCCCCATCCCAGCATCCGGGCTGCGCTCATACCAAGTGCCGCGGGAGCATATAAAAGGAAGCTTCCTTCAATATTACTGTTGATCTCTGCTTCTACCAGCGTATCATCCTGTACTCCTGAGAATAATCCATAATAAATATTCCGATAGTTTTTAAAGGAAGGCGAAGAGGTAAATTCCATCTTTGCATCATCTGCACGCATCAGGCATTTCGTATCCCCCAGAGATTCAACCCCCAGCAGCTCATTGCTGTACCGATACGCCATATCGATATGCTTGGCCTCATCCGGTACCATCTGGGGCGCCAGCATCACATTATAAATCATTCCCAGAAACAGAATTGTCACCAGAAACACATTTTCCAGACAAGCCCTCCTTACAAATACCAGATACCAAAACAGACAGAAAAATGCTTCTACGCCAAGAAACATAAAGAAAAAAAACTTTTTCAGGAAAATATTAAAATATAAATATGCATTCACACACAGTCCCTCCGGGCTGGTCATCAGCATCAACCCGCTGTCCCACAGCTCCGGCGAAAATGTAAGCTCTATCCGATATTCATGATCCGTGACCCCTGTCTGTGAATCCTGAAATAAAAGTCCTACATATTCTCCGGAAATAAACCGGGAGGCTTCAACATCTGTCTCGCAGAGTACCCGCCCCTCTGTCAAATCTGTCACTGATGCATGCATGCTTCCTTCTGTAAGTAAAATTCCTTCCTCCAGATAAAAACGTACTCCAAGACCTGTCAGCATGTCCTCCCCCGGCTTCACAGTCTGACTAAGCTCTCTCGTCTCTTCGCTTACCGGAAGAGTCTCTCCGTCTGCTTTCAGAACCGCAGCCTTCTCTGTTGTATTTTGGGCAATCCGAATCTGAGTATCATACAGATAAAAAAACAAAAGCGCGGTCAGAAGCACAATCCCCCCCAGAGCCATGGTCTGCCTTCTGGATGGAACCACAATCCAGGAAGCACCCATCCTGCGGGGAGAAGCCTCTCTTCTTTTCCATCCGCCTGCTCCATAAATACCAAGCCCAAAAAGAAAAAGTATCATTCCAATCAGAATCGGTCTCTGGTACTGATGGAACTGTATCGTATATGTCAGATTATATACCAGGCTTTTTTCGATCAATGCTCCATCCAGAGCCGCGCTTCCGGGTGTTGTTGTTGTCTCGTTCAACCAGACAGACGGACCTTGTGTTTCTGCATCACTAAATATTCTCACAGTAATTACAGAAGGCATCTGCTTCTGAGCCTCCAGCTGAAAGGGAATAAACAAAAACTGATCTGTCTCCATTTCCCGCAGTTCAAACTCCTTCCCGCCAATTACGGTTTCCTTATCAAGAGCAAGCATCCGAAGATGTCCTTTCTCAAATACATGTCCATTAGGAGAAAAGAAAAAGCCGATCTGCTCTGCAGTATCCCCAGGCAGCTCCAATGTAAATTCCAGAAGCCTCCCCTCTGTCAGTTCCTCCGTCTTTTCCCGCAGATTCGCCTGATTGGCTCCCTCCAGTCCCTGTGAACGAATTTGCCTGACAGGTATCAAAATTCCTGCAATTACTGTTATCAGACAAATAAATGCCCACAGCATCAGATATTGTTTTTTTTGTTCCAAGTTTATTTTCATAAAATATCCTCTAAAGAAAGGCAGACTTGAAACTAAGATCCTTTCAAGTCTGTCCATTTCTTTTTATTTCCTATTCTTCTTCCCCGTCTTCCGTCTCATTCAGCCGGATACTCATCTTCAGCTCTTCCTGTACACTGCAATTCTCCGGAACCACAACATTTACAGGAACTGTATAAGTCCCGGCACGACGGTATTCGGAAAGGTCTACACTCACCGTAATATCTTCTGCAGTCAGTCCCGCCAGGGCTGAGGCCATACCACTGACAGGAACCTCCAAAGCTCCAATTTCCGACATGTCCAGTGACAGGCCCTCCTGAATGTTCTGATACTGAATCTGTCCGTTTAAAAATATATAGTTGGCAGTCTCATAGGGCATAATGTCCATGGTAACTACTATCTCATGCTCATCCTCATCCGGGATCACAATATCATCTTTCAGATACTGACTGATATCCACAATCTGTTCTACTCTTCCTGTCAGTCCTTCCGGGTTCAAAGCCGATGCGGGAATATCCAGATTAAAGATAGGAGTAATCTCGGATCTTTCACCTGCAATCGTAACTGTTTCCGGCGCATAAGAGATAGCACTGATGCCATAGCCTTTCGGAGCGGCAGAGCTGATATCAAAGCTGATACCTACCAGCTTTTTATTCAGTGTCGTAACAGTTACTTCAAAATCCTTGTCCTTTCCAATATAATCCAGATAGGTGCCGTCAATAGTTCTTCCGTCGCCGTCCAGCAGCTCCAGCCTGCAGGGACGCACTACGGTTCCTGTGATACCGGTAATATTAACCTTGGCCTCTACTCTCTTAATTCTTTCCACAACGGACTTAGGACCAGTAATCTCCACAAGCGTCTGCTCAGGAATCTTTGAGCCTTCCACTAGTCCGTCATTTGGCTTGCCCTCTGTTTTCACCGATACCTTGAACTGCTCAGTCACGGATTCTTCAATACTGACCAGCACATTGGTACGGTTCTGTTCGATCCGATCATAGGAATCATTCCCAGTATATGTCACATCAATCTTCACCATACTGTCATAGCGAAGATTTTTCTGCATATCTGCAGTGGCCACAAAATCCGATGTTCTCATTTTACTTAACACAGAGCGCCTTGCATACACCACAATGTCTACCGTATCCGTCCCTTCCTCGACACGGCACATTTGTCCCTGTTCCGTAAGAACATCCATATTAATCATATTTACTTTTATATTTTTAAAGGGCTTGGAGGTAACTGCGTCATCAATATTTACCACAACCAGCCACAACAGCACCGCCGCAATTACAGAAAGGATTTTCAGCAACAGGTTATTGAAGATTTTTGTTTTCATTTCTGTTCCGCCCTTTCCATATTTTAATTTTCCGCTTTTCCTCAGGCTTAGCCTGAAGCTTTATTAGCTGCTCCCGCAGCTGTTCCTGTGTCAGATTGCGCAAAATCCTCCCATTTTTTGCTATAGATACAGATCCCGTTTCTTCTGATACTACAATTGTCAGGGAATCACTGACCTCGCTGATGCCCACTGCCGCCCGATGTCTGGTTCCCAGCGCCTTACTCAGATTCATATTATCGGAAAGGGGCAGATAACAGGTGGCTGAACGAATCCGATTTCCTGACATCAGCACCGCCCCGTCGTGCAGAGGGGTATTTTTTTCAAAAATATTCAGAATCAGCTGCGAGGATACAAGAGAGTCCACTGCAATCCCTGTACGTTCATAGTCCTGCAGGCTGACACTCTGCTCTATTACAATTAAAGCTCCTGTTCTTGCTTTTCCCATCTCAAAGCATGCCTTTACAAGCTCGGTGATCGTCCTATCGGAAATTCCCTCTTCTTCCCTTCTGGAGCTTTCAAAGGGCATAATGGAAGTCAGAATGTTTTTCTCCCCCAGCTGCTCCAGCGCCCGTCTTAATTCCGGCTGAAATACAATGATAACCGCTGTAATTCCAAGGCTAAAGAAATTTTCCGCAATCCAGAGAATTGTATTCATGTGGAATACCGCCGCAACCGCAAGAAGCGCAAGTACAACAGCAAAGCCTTTCAGTAAGGTCCACGCACGGGTAGACTTAATCCATATCATAAGCTGGTAAATAATAAAGGATAAAATGATAATCTCTGCCACATCTGTTTTTGTGACATTCAGTGCGTCCAGTGAAATATACTGATTCAACTGTTCAAGACTCATTTCTTCACATCCTTTCTCAGCAAAATTTTGCGACCGCTTGGCTATTCCGGCTGAATTATAACAACCTTTTTCAGATTAATGCCTTCTTCTGTTATTTTTATTCCTGGAATTAATCTTTTTTACTTTTTTTTCCGGAATGGCAATTGACATCTTCGGAACCGCTTTTACATAATAGTAATATTCATCATCCTCAAACTGTGTATATTCTGTCCGGGAATAGTCAACATTGAATGCAAAAAATTCCACGATCAGCGCAATTCCCACCGCAGCCAGAGTTTCCAGCATCAGCTGGCCAATCGGCACATCCACTTCCATCACGAGGGCACCCAGCAAAAACAATACCACATTGGCTACCGCCCCTGTACCGATAGCAAAATACCAGGCATAGTCCACATTCATCCGGCGGACTGCATATACAATCATCAGTGTAAGAGCGAATACCAATATAGTCAGAATGACATTTTTATTATTCAGTACATTCTCAACCAGATAGGTAAGCCGGGAAATCATCTGTTCGGTATCTGAACTGGACAGCATGGTTGTATTATTCTTCATATAATACATCAGATTATAAACAATAATGCCGAATGCCATCGGTACTGCGCAGACCGGACCGCCGGTCAGTCCCAGCACCAGAGGAAGCGCATAGGGTATATTCAGAAAAAATGCCGCCGGTGTCAATAT
Source organism: uncultured Lachnospiraceae bacterium (assembly GCA_910585465.1). Taxonomy (GTDB): domain Bacteria; phylum Bacillota; class Clostridia; order Lachnospirales; family Lachnospiraceae; genus Hominiventricola. The sequence continues at coordinate 498,121 of CAJUEW010000001.1, forward strand.
CAGAACATATCCATATCCGGGAGCAATCCGAAAATAAATGCCGTACATAATAAACAAAAGCCCTACGGTCATGGCAAATACTTCCAACGACAGAGCAAACGCATGGACACAGATGAGTATTGCGCCAAAAACAGCAATCATATTCACCGGGAGGAAGGAGCAGAGAAGCGCAAGCAGCAGAGACACCTCTGGTCCCGCAAGCTTCTCCATAAAACCGATCTGATTATTAATCAGCAGAAATGCCAGAAAGGCAAATGCAAATTTAACAGCAGGAATCAGATAAATATCATATTTGGAATAAAAAATTTTCAAGTGCTGTTTCATCTCAAGTAAAGCCTTCATTTCTCTGTCTCCTCCATGAATGCTCCGGATGCCGTACTTTTCTCCTCATAGGCATAAATATCCGAAATTTTCTGAAGCGTATGGGAATAACTTCCCACACTCTTTTTAGCCATATGGTAACGGTAGCTGCATACTCCATACAAAATACATCCATACACTGCAATCACAGCCCCATAAAGCATAAGAAAGGTCCTGCCCAGGCTTTTCAAGTCCATTTTATGAATATTATCCAGAAGATATTCCATATTACATGCGCCCCAAAGCCCTACGCAGAGCAAAAAACTGACCGTCATGAAAAACCATCCCCAAAGTAGCTGAAGGCTGATATAATCATGCCGGAAATATCCAGTTATCTTTAGTTTTTTCTTATCCTCCTTCTTCTCATAAAGAGAGGCTTTTGTCATTAAAATTACTTTTTCTTCATTTATCATATAAGCAGTCTCCACCTCATATACACCATAGTATAACACAATTAACAACCTCTTCCAACACAAATGCATAAAAAAAATACAGTTTGGGCTCCATTTTCCTTTAGCACCCTGGCCGCTTCATCTATTGTACTGCCTGTTGTATAAATATCATCAATTAATATAATATTTCTGTATGAAATACTGCCCTTTGGAACTGAGAAGGCACCTTTCAGGTTAGCCAGACGCTCCTGGTCGTTCAGCTCCTTCTGTGCACGAGTCCTTCTGACCCTGCGAAGAAGAGTTTCATCTGCCGGAATACCGCATCTTTTCGACAGCTCCCGGGCAAGCAGCGCAGCCTGATTATACCCCCGTTTCCTTCTTCTGGACCAATGCAGCGGAACCGGAACCAGAACATCCCCTTTCCAGAAAACAGCTTCCCGCGCGCATTTTCTCAGAATTTCCTCCGCATAGAAAGCAGCGTATTCCCGCCGTCCCCCATATTTATACCGGGTAATGGATTCCCGCATAACCTGATCATAGACAAACGGAGCTTTTCCCTGAAGAAACACATGCCGCTTTCTGGCGCAGTCCTGACAGTACTCCTTCTCATCAGAAAGCAGAGGCTTCCCACATTTTCTGCAGGAGGGTTCCCTCACATAAGAAAGTCTTGTCCGGCAGATCCTGCAGGCCAGTTCTTTCGGCTCCTCCACCGCCTCATGACAGACAGGGCATCTGCGCGGAAATAAAAGTCCTGCAACATCAATTTTCACAGCCTTCCACCTCCCATATTCTTTCCATAAGCCCGCTGTGCCTGGCCTGTTCGCTGGCATTGGCAATCATCATGAAAAAGGTCTCCTCACTGCCTACAAGAGTCACACAGGAACGTGCCCGGGTCACCGCCGTATAGAGCAGATTCCGGTTCATCAGCATATGGGGACCGGTCAGCAGAGGAATCACAACTGCCGGATACTCGCTTCCCTGGGATTTATGAATTGTAACCGCATAGGACAGCTCCAGCTCGTCCAGCTGGGAAAACTCGTAGATCACAGTCCGGTATTCATCAAAGAGCACCTCCACAGTCTCTGCCGTCAGATCAATACATTTGATCACTCCCATATCCCCGTTAAAAATTCCTGTCCCTTTGTCCACGGCAATTCCGTAACGGTTTCTGGCCTCCCATTCAATCTGGTAATTATTCTTAATCTGCATGACCTTGTCGCCTTCCCTGAAAATCCCCCGGGGCGTTTCCTTTTCTGTTTTATCTCCGGACGGCGGATTCAGATATCTCTGCAGAACTTCATTCAGCCGTTCCACTCCAAGGGCACCTTTCCTCATAGGAGTCAGTACCTGGATATCATAAGGCTTCGCATGTACATAGGGCGGAAGCTTTTCCTGTATCAGTGCCAGCAATACCCGGATAATGATATTCGGATCCTGTCTTTTTAAAAAAAAGAAATCTTTGCTTTTGTTATTCAGCTCCACCGGTTCACCGCGGTTAATTTTATGTGCATTGACAATAATATCGCTTTGAGTCGCCTGCCTGAATATCTTTGTGAGCATGACTACATGATACTTTTCAGAACGGATCATATCCTTCAGCACACAGCCTGGTCCCACGCTGGGAAGCTGGTTGATATCACCGACCAAAATCAGACGGGTTCCCACGCTGACTGCCCGGAGAAGAGAATGCATCAGGAAAATATCCACCATGGACATCTCGTCAATAATAATTACGTCCGCCTCCAGAGGATTTTCTTCGTTTCGCTCGAAAGACGCACTGTTCTGTCCTTCGGCAGGACCTCCTGACAGCTCCAAAAGGCGGTGAATGGTCAGTGCTTCATATCCGGTCGCCTCTGTCATACGTTTGGCCGCCCGCCCGGTGGGCGCTGCAAGGAGAATCTCCATCTCCTCTGTTTCAAAATACCGGATGATTGCATTGATGGTTGTAGTCTTACCGGTACCGGGTCCGCCGGTAATAATCAGAAGCCCGTTTTTTACGGATTCCAGTACGGCCTGTCTCTGCATCTCGTCCAGCTCAATCCGGGAATGCTCCTCCACCCTTTTCAGCTTATCCAAAACTTGTTCTTCCTCTATCCCGCATTCCAGATTCAGATCATGAAGCATCTTTGCCGTATTCAGCTCCATATAATAATATCGGCTGTAAAATACCAGCATCTTCTGTTCCCGTTCCTTGATAACCAGCTTTTGATCCATGCACAGATTTAAGATCTGTACCTGGATCTCGTCCTCCTCCACCCGGAGCAGCTCCAAAGCCCGGCGCAGCAGTATCTCCTTTGGAAGGCAGGTATGGCCTTCCCCTGCAGCCTGAAGAAGCACATAAAGCAGGCCGCTTTTTATCCGGTATTCTGAATTCGTATGTATTCCAATCCTCCCTGCAATCTCATCCGCAGCCTTAAAGCCAATGCCGGAAATCTCATCTGCCAGCCGATAGGGATTTTCCTGTACTACCTGATAGGCGCCGGGACCATATTTCTGATAAATTTTCACTGCCAGAGACATGGAAATCCCATACTGGGTAAGAAACATCATAGCCTGCCGAAGCTCTTTTTTCTCCTCTAACTGTTCCGCGATCTCCATAGCCTTACGCTCACTGATCCCCTTCACCTCTGCCAGCCGTTCCGGCTCCTCCTCAATGATCCGGAATGTGTCCTTTTTGAAACGCCTGACAATACGCGCCGCCAGCGCCGCTCCTATTCCTTTTACAGCACCGCTCCCCAAATACCGCTCCATTGCAGTCTCGTCCTCCGGAGCAAGTATCTCATACCGTTCTGCCTGAAGCTGTTCTCCGTACAGCGGATGCTCCTTCATCTTTCCGCTCACCTGAACAAACTCCCCTTCTGCCAGCACAGAAAAGCTTCCCACACAGGTCAGTTCTTCTTCACCTGATATCAGCTGGAATACTGTATATCCGTTATCATTATTCCGAAATACAATATGCTCCACATATCCTTTTCGTATTTCCATGCTCTACTCCATGCTCATACAAAAGGACATGACGAATACGCCATGTCCCCACATCACCTTCTATTAGTCACTAATCATCTTCAAGATGGCTTCCGGATAAGGCCTCCACATATTTGCCTGTTCCAATCGCCACACATTTCATCGGATCCTCCGCAGTCATAGTATTAATGCCTGTCTTAGACTCCAAAAGCTCTTCCAGACCGCGCAGTAATGCGCCTCCTCCGGTCAGTACGATACCGCGGTCAGCAATATCTGCGGTCAGCTCAGGCGGGGTACGCTCCAGCACGCTGTGAACCGCTTCCACAATCTGGGAGGTCGCTTCCTTCAGCGCTTCCTCTGTCTCCTCTGAAGTAACCGTAACCGTTTTTGGGAGACCGGTAACCAGATTACGTCCCCGAACATCAATACTGTCCACTTCTGCTCTCGGATAACAGCTTCCCACTTTAATCTTGATATCCTCTGCGGTTCTCTCACCGATCAGAAGATTATGTTTCTTACGCATATAGCGGACAATGGCTTCATCAAAATCATCTCCTGCAATCTTTATGGAAGTGCTCACTACAGTTCCTCCCAGAGAAATAACAGCAATGTCCGTTGTACCGCCTCCTATATCCACAATCATATTACCGCATGGCCTGGAAATATCAATTCCTGCGCCGATGGCTGCCGCAATTGGCTCTTCTATAATAAATACCTCACGGGCACCGGCCTGAAAAGTAGCATCCTCTACTGCTTTTTTCTCCACCTCAGTAACTCCGCTGGGAACACAGACCGCAATCTTTGGTTTACGGAAGGTCTTCTTACCGACTGCCTTCTGAATAAAAAATTTCAGCATTTTTTCAGTAACCGTGTAATCAGAGATCACACCCTGCCGGAGAGGACGGACTGCCACAATATTGCCCGGCGTACGTCCCAGCATCAGACGCGCCTCCTCACCAATTGCTTTGATTTTATTTGTATCTCTGTCGAATGCTACGACAGACGGCTCTTTCAACACAACGCCCTTGCCCTTGATATATACAAGGATACTGGCTGTTCCCAAGTCAATTCCAACATCTGTTCCTGCCATGCTATGTTCTCCTTTCGTTCTTCTCATCTATTTAAAATATAGCATATTCTGTCTTTGTCAAGGGTCAGGGACTAACGACCCTATGTATCTTTCACCAAGGAAAACAACGGAAAATCTGCTTATCCTTCACTGCGTGAAATCTGCCGAAGCTGCCTCCGCAACTTCTGACAGATTACATTATACCCAATTTTCCACAAAAAGCCAACCCTTTATTTAACTTAATTCTGCGATGCGGGCTACTCCTACATAAATCTCTGATATTTTGTACCAGGTAGGATAGTTTACAATTCCGGTTGCCGGAAGACCGAAAATAGACTGAAATTTTTCCACTGCCGCCTTGGTCGCCGGTCCGAAAATACCGTCCGCCGCAATTTTGGGAAGAGCCGGATAGGATTCTGAAATAACATTCAGCTGTTCCTGCATCTGCTGTACCTTTGCTCCGCTGGCTCCTTCCGCCAGCTCATACCCCGGCCAGGAGGACGGCACTCCCGAGATCTCCACCGCCGTATTGATATAGATACTGTCCCCATAATAATACCGAAGTATCTCCACCGCCGAATATCCCTGTTCCCCCAGGCTCTGTGCTCCCCACTGGCTCATCCAGTTAGGACAGGTGACTCTCCTTCCGTCACAATACTGCGTCAAAATCGGCTGCTTCACATTTGGCCTGGACAAATAGCTGCCGTACATTTCATCTACCACGTTGGAAATATTCTGGTAAATATTCCTTCCTGGAATCCATTTCTGATCAAAAGCAGTGGAGGAAGTGATCGTAAAATCATAGCCTCTATTTCTGTACCACTCCGTATAGACCCTGTTCAGCACAAAAGACATAATCGCCAGCACATTGGCGCGGATCGCCGAATCCGTCCATGTGGCGTAAATCTCGCTGGACGCCACATTCTTAATATAATCCCGGAAACGAATCCAGTAGTTCTGCGCGCTGGTGTCCGTGGGAACTCCGTCATGTACAATCACATATTCCGGCACCACCACCCGGCTTAGTACGATCTCTCCTGTTTCTGTAGTAGGTTTAATCTCTGATTCCGCAATTTTCGGCGGATAAGTGCCGAATAACGTATGGGGACCGATCACAATCCGTTCAAAGCCTTCCGTGGGGGTTGCAGACTGCATCTGAATCTCCTGAATGGCAATCACCCCCGGAAGAATCTCCGTACCGGCCACCTCTGCATCCTCATAGCCGTCAGCACGAACCCGGACCGTATATTCCGCATAGGGCTGCTCCTCCGAAAACTGCGTGCTGTACTCCAGATTCGGAGCCGGCAGGGAAATAATCTCTGTCATTCCTGACTCATCCGTCGTGTAAAGACGCACCTCGCCCTCCGGATCTCCTTCATAGGTAATCTCAACTTCTGCCCCCTGGACAGGTCTTCTCGTCCGTTCCGCAACCAGCCTTACCTGGAGCTGTCCCTGTTCGGCCGGAAGCCCGGGCGTATTTTCAAATTCATTGTCAGGCATAAAAGGACCTCTATATTTATGATTTCTATAAAATATATGAATGAGGCCTATTTTCATTCCCTATTTATCGCCTGCCCTATACAAGCTTCTCCAGACATTCCAGCCACAGCCTTGCGCACGCATCACTTGGCATACGCAAGTCTCCTCTTGGCGACACTGCCACTGTACCCACCTTCGGGCCGTCCGGCAGACAGGAACGTTTAAACTGCTGGGCAAAGAAACGGCTGTAGAAGATTTTCAGCCATTTTAAAATCGTCTCCTCATTATACTCTCCGGCAAATGCAAGCTTTGCCAGATAGTAGATTTTATCCGGAGCAAATCCAAAACGCAGCATATAATACAAATAAAAGTCGTGAAGCTCATAGGGCCCCACCAAATCCTCTGTCTTCTGGGAGATGGCTCCGTTTTCCGGCGGAAGCAGTTCCGGGCTCACCGGGGTGTCCAGAATATCCAGAAGAATCTTCGCCAGCTTTTCATCCCCGCAGGTATCCGCATAATAGCGGACCAGATGCCGGACCAATGTTTTTGGAACCGAGGCATTTACCCCGTACATGGACATATGATCTCCGTTATAGGTCGCCCACCCGAGGGCCAGCTCAGACATATCACCGGTTCCGATCACCATGCCTCTTGTCTGGTTTGCCACATCCATCAGAACCTGGGTACGCTCTCTTGCCTGGGAATTTTCATAAGTAATATTATGCACGCTGCTGTCATGTCCGATATCCTGAAAATGAACCGTTACCGCCTCCCGGATATCCACCTCCCGAAGCTGAGCTCCCAGTCTTCTGGTCAGCTCACAGGCATTCTTATACGTACGGTCTGTAGTTCCAAAGCATGGCATTGTTACTGCAGTAATACAACTGCGGTCCAGACCAAGGTAATCCGCTGCCTTTGTCGCCACCAGAAGCGCCAGCGTGGAATCCAGTCCCCCTGAAATACCAATGACCACACTCCGGCAGCCCGTGTGCTCCATCCTCTTCTTCAGTCCCATTGCCTGGATAGTGAAAATCTCTTCGCAGCGTTTTTCCCTTTCCTCCTTCCGGCTCGGAACAAACGGAGCTTTATCAATAAACCGTTCCGGCGGTACATCTGCGGAACTCATGGAATATTTCACCGTCAGATAGGAAAATGTATCCTCCTGTATCTCATATGTGGATATTCTCCTGCGCTCTCCTATGAGACGCTCCACATCTATATCCCCATAAATAGACCCATTTAAAAACCTTCTGGATTCCTTCAGAAGAGTCCCGTTTTCGCAGATAAGATGATGACCTCCAAAAACCAAATCTGTGGAGGATTCCCCCTCTCCTGCGCTGGCATAAATATAACCGCATACCAGACGGCCTGACTGACTCTTCACCAGCTCTCTGCGGTATGTGTCCTTTCCTGTAATCTCATCGCTGGCTGACAGATTTACAATCACCGTCGCTCCCTGCATGGCATGACGGATACTGGGAGGATTCGCAGCCCATACATCCTCGCAGATTTCAGCCGACACAACCAGATGCGGCATATCCGCACAGGCAAAAAGGAGGTTCGTCCCAAAGGGCACCGGTTCCTCCTGCTGCCATTCTACAAATGTATATTCTGCAGGAGCCTTTGTAAAATGACGCGCCTCATAGAATTCACTGTAATTTGGAATATGCGTCTTAGGCACCAGGCCAATCAGTTTTCCATCCGAGAAAGCGGCCGCCACATTGTACAGCTTTCCCTGTACTTCCATGGGAAGCCCCACAAAGAAAAGCCCGTCCATCCCTGCACTGGCATCCACAATCCGCTTAAGAGCCGTCTGGGCCCCCTTAAGCAGAAGCTCCTGTAAAAACAAATCTCCGCATGTATATCCGGTAATGCACAGCTCAGGAAATACCACTATTCTGGCCCCGTTCTGCCATGCCTTCTGCATCAGGCGAATAATCTCCTGTGCATTATATTCTGTATCGGCCACTTTAATTTTCGGCGCCAGAGCCGCGGTTTTCACAAATCCGTACTTCATTCTATTTACTCCTTTTTATAATTGTTTTTAAGTCTTCCGTTGTGAATTCATATGCCATATTGCAGAAATGGCATTTTATCTCTACCGGCTTTCCTTCCTGTATCATCTCGTTCAGATCCTTCCTTCCGATGCTGGCAATGGCTTTTTCCACCCGTTCCTTGCTGCAGCCGCAGAAAAACCTTGTATCTGTTTCTTCCAGAATTTTCAGTTCAAACTCTCCGAGAAGCTCCTCAAGCATCTGCTCCGGAGAAATTCCTCTGTCCAGGCAGGTAGTGACAGGCTCCATCATGGTCAGTTTTTTCTCCAGCTTATCAATCACCGCATCCTCCGCAAAAGGCATAAGCTGAATAATAAATCCGCCGGCCTGCTTTACTGTATTGTTCCTCTCCATCAGCACACCCAGTCCCACGGAAGAAGGCACCTGTTCCGAATTGGCAAAATAATAGGTCAGATCCTCTGCAATCTCTCCTGTCTTAAGTTCAGTCTGTCCAATATAAGGCTCTTTCATGCCCATATCCTTTATGACATTCAGGATTCCCAGGCCAAGAGCGCCCCCCACATCCAGCTTGCCTTTTGCGTTGGGTGGCAGCATCACATCCGGATTTTCCACAAATCCTTTTACATCCGCATGGGAATTGGCTGTTACGGTCAGACCGCCGATTGGTCCGCTGCACTTAATCTGAAGCGTAAGGATATCCTCCGCCCCCTTCATCATGGCTCCCATCATGGCCCCCGCCGTCAGAAGCCGCCCAAGGGCAGCCGTAGCCACCGGGCTGGTGTTGTGCGCCTGTCTGGCTGTCTCCACGATATTTCTGGATGTAATGGCAAACGCCCGGATCTGACCGTCCGCCGCAGTTGCCCGCACAATATAATCTTTCATATGCTGTTCTCCTGTTCCTCTTTTCTCCGGCAGACGACGCAGACCCGCTCTGAGTCCTCTCTGGCAGGCTCCCGGGTAAACCCATCATAAATATGCAAAAGCCTGAGTCCTGACCGTTCCACCAGTGTTTTTACTGTATCCAGCGTATATGCGCGCTGATAATGATTTTCTTCATATTTTCTATAATAATCCGATTCCTCCCGAACGAAAAGTGTCAGATTGTATTCATTGAGCTTTTTATTTTCATCATAATAATTTTCCCATATGAAGCTTCCTTCCTCCCGGTTCTCTGCAATCGTCTGTTCCCCTAATATTTCCCGGTACTTATATTCCGTATTCAGATCAAAAATAAACAGTCCGCCATAGTCCAGATAATTCCTTGCAGCCAGGGTAAGAATTCCCAGCAGCTCTTCCTCCTCCAGTATATAGTTCATAGAATCACAGATGCTGATAATGGCGCCGACTGTCCCGTATAGCTCAAATTTTCTCATATCCTGGCAGAGATAAAGGATATCATATCCTGACTGTTCCCTTTTTTCCATGGCAGCCCCCAGCATTTCCTCCGACATATCAATACCGATCATATCATATCCTGCATCTGCCAAAAGCTCTGTCATAATGCCCGTTCCGCATCCAAGATCCAGAACAAGTCCGTCATAAATTCCGTATTCCTGTAAAAGTTCTATCAGATAAGCTCCCCACTCTTCATAGGGTATATTATCCATGAACAAATCATAAACCATGGCAAAGCCTGTGTATGCGTCCATGTTCCGTTTCCTCCTTATCTGCAAAAAAAACGGGGGTTGCAAGAACCCCCGCCCATCTATCTTACACTTAGTTATTGCTGCTTAGATATTTTTCAATATTTTCTATGGCAGCCATTTCATCACTGCCTTCTGCAGATACCACTACAGATTCCCCAGCAGATAATCCCAAAGTCATCATTCCCATAATACTCTTTGCGTTTACCTTTTTGTCACCATTCTCTACATAAATCTTGCTTTCATACTGGCTTGCCACCTGAACTAACAGTGCTGTCGGTCTTGCTTCCAGTCCATCAGCAATCTGAATGGTAATGGGTTTCTTAATCATATTACTCCTCCTTACACACGTAACTTCTCTGCAATAAGACTCAGCTTACGCAAACGATGATTCACACCGGATTTTCCAACCTTCGGAGACAGCATATCGCCCAATTCCTTCAGGCTTGCATCCGGATGTTCCAGTCTCAGCCTGGCCATCTCTTCCAGGCCTTCAGTAAGCTTATGCAGTCCCACCGCAGCTTCAATATAGCGGATATCTTCCACCTGGCGGACTGCTGCCGAGACCGTCTTGTTCAGGTTCGCCGTTTCACAGTTTACCTTGCGGTTCACGGAATTGCGCATTTCCTTCACAATACGTACATTTTCCAGTTCCATCAGCGATACATGTGCTCCCATAAGTCCAAGAAGTTCCACAATCTGCGATCCCTCTTTTACATAGACAACATAATACCTTTTCCGCACTACTGTCTTGGCATCGATCTGATACTGCATCAGAAGGCCCTGAAGCTGTGCCGCTTTTTCCTCAGAAGCACAGACAATTTCAAAATGGTAGGATTTTTTCGGATTGCTTACAGAACCTGCCGCGAGGAAAGCCCCCCGTATAAAAGCCCGCCTGCAGCAGTTCTGTTTTAAAAGCTGGTTATGTATCGGCGACATACACTCATAAATGTTCCCGTCCGAATCCAGCAGACACGTATCCCTTAAAAGCCTTCTGGCTTCCCGATCCTTGCGGACCACCACAGAGTAACAGCGCATCCCCCGGTTTTTCCGGACAGAGACCTCAGCTTTAATATTAAATGCTTTTTTCAATAATGTAAAGTATTTTCTTGCAACTGGAAGATTTTCCGTCTGAATTTTTACGCAATAGCAATTATTTTCTGTAATTACAATCTTCCCGCACAGGCTCAGGACAGCCGCTGTCTCTGCCACACGGCAGTGACGCCCTCCGGATGCCAGCCTTGAAAGCTCCTCTTTAATGTCTCCGGAAAAAGACATAACCTGCCTCCTCGTCTACTTCCCCCTGGCTGCATCTTTTCCTATATCTCTATGTTCCAGGTTCACTCCATAGTCATTCTGATTTTGAAGACGTTCATACAGCTTGTTTGCCAGCGTCACAGAACGATGTTTTCCTCCGGTACAGCCGATTGCCACCACAAGCTGATTCTTCCCCTCCAGCACATAATTTGGCACCAGGAACCGGATCATATCATCCAGCTTGTCCAAAAAAACATGTGCCATCTCATATCCCATAACAAAATCCTGAATCTTCCTGTCATTCCCGGTCAGTTTCCGAAGCTCTTCATAGTAATAAGGATTGGGAAGAAAACGCACATCAAATACCAGATCCGCATCACTTGGTATTCCGTACTTGAAGCCAAAAGACATCACGGTAATCATCAGATTTTTAAATTCCCGGTTCTGCACAAAAATCTTGTCCAGTTCCTGCTTAAGCTCCCTTACCAGGAGCTTGCTTGTGTCAATAATATAATCTGCATGCTTTTTAAGAAATACCAGGCGCTCTCTCTCCAGAACAATTCCCTGCTCTATCCTGCCGGACTCTGCCAGAGGGTGCATTCTCCTTGTTTCTTTATAGCGCTTTACCAGCACCTCATCACTGGCATCCAGAAACAGAATCTCATATGGTATCCCCTGACCCGTAAGCTGTTCCAGAATCTGTTCCAGACGGCTTAATACTTTACCGCTTCGGACATCAATGCCGATTGCTACTTTTGTAATCTCACTATTGCCGGAGGCTGTCAGCTCTGCAAACTTATCAATAAACGGCACCGGGAGATTATCCACACAGAAATATCCTGTATCCTCTAATATTTTAAGCGCTGTAGCCTTTCCTGCCCCGGACATTCCGGTTACTATTACCAGTCTCATGACGGCCCCCCTTTACTAACGTATTTTTCCGGCACAGTCCGCCCTCCCTGTAAGGGAAGGTACACGCCTTACTGCCAGCCCAGATATTTTACCTCTGTCTCCAGCCAGACGCCGGAATTTTCGTGTACCCTTCTCTGTACCTCCTGTATCAGCTCCGCAATCTCAGATGCCGACGCATTTCCTCTGTTAATAACAAAGCCGCAGTGCTTCTCCGACACCTGTGCTTCTCCGACCCGAAAGCCTCTAAGTCCGGCATCCTGAATCAGCTTGCCGGCAAAAAAGCCTTCCGGCCTTTTGAAGGTGCTTCCTGCACTGGCATATTCTAACGGCTGTTTTGCCAGCCTCTGTTCCTTCAGTTCCTCCATCCGGACCTGGATCTGCTCCGGATCGCCTTTCTCAAGCTCCAGAACGGTTTCCAGAACAATGCTCTGCTCTTCTGTAATCCGGCTTCTGCGGTATCCGAACTGCATCTCTTCGTTTGTATATTCCTGAAATTTACCGTTCGGCATCAGAACCTTTACACGGCTGACTATATCCTTCATCTCACCGCCATAGGCGCCGGCATTCATTACAAGCGCGCCTCCCACAGTGCCCGGAATTCCGGAAGCAAACTCCATTCCGCTGAGTCCTTCCCTGCGTGCAAAGCCTGCCGCGCGCACAAGCAGAACCCCTGCCTGGAGGAACAGTCTCGTTCCTTCCGCCCGGCATTCTGACATATTTTTAAAGAGATGAATGATAACTCCGTCATATCCTCTGTCACTTACCAGAAGATTACTTCCGTTTCCTACTATATAATAAGGCATCCCGGCATCTTGGCAGGCTTCCACAATCTGACTCAGCTGTACTGCATTCTGCGGTTCCACCAGATACCGCGCGCAGCCTCCGACGCGGAATGTTGTATGATTCTTCATTGGCTCATTCTGCCATACATTTTCCTGTCCTGCCAATCTCTGTAACGTCTCTAACATCCGAATCCCCCTGCTGTTGTTTCTTCCATTTATGATACAACAGTTTTGCCTTTTTGCAAGTATTTTTTCACATAATGCCCTGTATAGGACTCTGAAATCTCTGCAATTTCCTCTGGGGTTCCCTGGGCCACAACCGTGCCGCCTCCGTCGCCTCCTTCCGGTCCCATATCGATGATATAGTCTGCCGTCTTAATCACATCCAGATTATGTTCAATCACAATGACCGTGTTGCCGCCCTCTGCAAGTCTGTGTAAAATCTCTGTCAGTTTATGCACATCGGCAAAATGCAGGCCTGTCGTCGGCTCATCCAGAATATAAACCGTCTTTCCGGTGCTCCGGCGGCTCAGCTCCGTGGCCAGTTTGATTCTCTGTGCTTCCCCTCCCGACAGAGTAGTGGAGGGCTGGCCAAGCTTAAGATAGGAAAGTCCCACATCGTACAATGTCTCTATCTTCCTGCGGATAAACGGCACATTCTCAAAAAATTCCAGTGCCTCCTCCACAGTCATTTCCAGAACATCGTAAATGCTTTTGCCTTTATATTTTACTTCCAGAGTCTCCCGATTATACCGTTTTCCCTGACAAACTTCACACGGCACATATACATCCGGAAGAAAATGCATCTCTATCTTCAGAATACCGTCACCGGAGCATGCCTCACAGCGTCCTCCTTTCACATTAAAGCTGAAACGTCCTTTCTTATATCCCTTTGCTTTTGCATCGGAGGTAGAAGCAAAAAGATCTCGGATCATATCGAATACACCTGTATAGGTCGCCGGATTGGAACGAGGTGTACGTCCGATGGGAGACTGGTCAATACAAATCACTTTATCAAGAGCCTCCATTCCTTCAATGGAACGGTGATTACCCGGTATGGTCCGGGCACGATTCAGCTTTTTCGCCAGGCTTTTATACAAAATCTCATTAACCAGGGAGCTTTTTCCCGAACCGGACACACCGGTCACACAGGTCAGCACCCCCAGCGGAAATCTTACCTCTATATTCCTCAGGTTATTTTCCTTTGCTCCTTTCACAGTCATCCATCCCGCCGGATTCCTCCTGACTTCAGGAACCGGGATTTGGACTCTGCCGCTTAAATAGGCTCCCGTCACTGAATCCGGATTTTTCATCAGTTCCTCTGCCGTACCGACGGCTACTACCCGGCCCCCATGCTCCCCTGCGCCAGGTCCGATATCCACAATATAATCAGCCGCGCGCATCGTATCCTCATCATGCTCCACCACTATTACTGTATTTCCTAAATTTCTCAAATGGCAGAGCGTATTCAGAAGCTTGTCATTGTCCCTCTGGTGCAGGCCGATGCTCGGCTCGTCCAGAATATACGCCACTCCAACCAGCCCGGAACCGATCTGGGTAGCCAGCCGGATGCGCTGAGCCTCTCCTCCGGAAAGAGTGCCGGTCGCACGGGTCAGGGAGAGATAATTCAGTCCCACATCCATCAAAAAACGAATACGTGCTTTAATTTCCTTTAAAATCTGCCCTCCGATCAGCATATGCTGTTTGGTCAGTGTCATCTGATCCAGAAATATCTGCAGATCCCTCACGGACTGGTTAGTCACATCGTAAATATTTTTCCCGCATACTGTCACTGCCAAAGAACCGGGCTTTAGACGCTGGCCCTTACAGGAGCGGCACGGTGTAATACGCATAAAAGTCTCATATTCCTGTTTCATTGTATCAGATCCGGTTTCCCGGTAACGGCGCTCACAGTTTTTAATCAATCCTTCAAATGACACCGCGTACACACCTTCGCCTCTCTGCCCTTTATAATGCACCATTATCTCTTTTCCGTCCGTCCCGTGAAGCAGAACATGGCGGACCTCCTCCGGCAGCTCTTCATAAGGAGTAGTAAGAGCAAATCCATAGGTCTCCGACAACGCCTTCAAAATTCCGTAAGTAAAGCTGGACGGATCGGTACAGGACTGCCACCCCATAACCTGAATCGCTCCGTCGGCAATGCTTAAGGACTTGTCCGGAATCATCAGCTCCTCATCGAACTCCATCTTATAACCAAGTCCGAAGCAATCCGGGCAGGCACCGAAAGGATTGTTAAAGGAAAAGCTTCTCGGCTCTATCTCCTCCATGCTGATACCGCAGTCCGGGCAGGCATAACTGGAACTGAAGGTTAAAAGCTCCCCGCTCTCAATCACCTCCACGACCAGAAGCCCGTCAGACAGGCCAAGTACAGTTTCAATGGAGTCTGTCAGACGTTTCTCAATCCCCGGTTTTACTACGAGGCGATCCACCACAATTTCTATTAAATGCTTGTTATTTTTCTCAAGCTTAATTTCCTCTGACAGATCATAGACATTTCCGTCGATTTTCACACGCACAAACCCGCTTTTCCTCGCCTTTTCCAAAAGCTTTACATGCTCTCCTTTACGTCCCTTCACAACCGGGGCCAGAAGCTGCAGCTTCGTCCGCTCAGGCATTTCCATCACCTGATCTACCATCTGATCTACAGTCTGCTTTTTAATCTCCCTGCCGCATTTGGGGCAGTGCGGAATCCCGATTCGGGCGTAAAGCAGACGGAAATAATCATAAATCTCCGTCACAGTTCCAACTGTGGATCTGGGATTACGGTTCGTGGACTTCTGATCAATCGAGATGGCCGGGGATAATCCTTCGATACTCTCCACATCCGGCTTCTCCATCTGTCCCAAAAACTGTCTTGCATAAGAGGACAAAGATTCCATATACCTTCTCTGCCCTTCTGCGTAAATGGTATCAAAAGCCAGAGAGGATTTTCCGGAACCGCTCAGTCCTGTCAGCACCACCAATTCATTTCTTGGGATTTCCAGGTCAATATTTTTAAGATTGTGCTCGTTGGCTCCCCTGATTTTAATAAACTTTCTTTTTTCCTCTGTCATCTATTCTTTCATCTCCTGCAAATACTTTTTCAGTTCTACCATCTGATCGCGCAGCGCAGCCGCAGTCTCGAAATCCAGCTCTGCTGCTGCCTTTTTCATCTTTTTCTGGATCTGCCCAATCAGCTTTTCCAGTTCCTTTGGTTCCATGGATTCCGGATCCTTATCAAACTGATGTTCCTCATGAGCCACTTCTTTGGAGATACGAATCAGATCCCGGACTGCCTTTTGAATGGTCTGGGGCGTAATGCCATGTTCTTTATTGTATGTCTCCTGAATCTCGCGTCTGCGGTTCGTTTCCTCAATCGCCAGCCGCATGGAATCTGTCATATGATCCGCATACATAATAACATGCCCTTCACTGTTGCGCGCCGCGCGTCCAATCGTCTGAATCAAGGAAGTTTCCGAACGGAGGAATCCTTCTTTGTCCGCATCCAGAATCGCCACAAGAGTAATCTCCGGAATATCCAGTCCCTCACGCAGCAGATTAATTCCCACCAGCACATCAAACACATCCAGCCGCATATCCCTGATAATCTCTGTCCTCTCCAGCGTATCTACATCTGAATGAAGATATCTTACCCGGATCCCCAGCTCTTTCATATAGTCAGTCAGATCCTCCGCCATCCGTTTGGTCAGTGTTGTAATCAGCACCTTGTGATGCTGCCCCACTTCCTTGTTGATTTCTCCAATCAGGTCGTCAATCTGCCCCTCCACCGGACGCACAAATACTTCCGGGTCCAGAAGTCCGGTGGGCCGGATAATCTGTTCCGTCCTCATAAGCTCATGCTCCTCCTCGTATTCTCCCGGAGTCGCCGACACAAACATCATCTGGTTAATCTTATCCTCAAACTCTCCAAAGCTCAGGGGACGGTTATCCTTTGCGGACGGCAGACGAAATCCATAGTCTACCAGGGTAGTCTTCCTGCTCTGATCTCCGAAATACATTCCCCGGATCTGTGGGATCGTCTTATGAGACTCATCAATGATGATCAGAAAATCATCGTCAAAGTAATCAATTAATGTATGGGGCGGTGTTCCCGGCGCCAGTCCGGCCAAATGGCGGGAATAATTCTCTATGCCGGAACAAAAGCCCGTCTCCTTCAGCATCTCAATATCAAAATTTGTCCGTTCCGCAATTCTCTGAGCCTCCAGAAGCTTGTCCTCTCCTTTAAAATAACGGACTCTTTCCTCCAGCTCTGCCTCGATATCTTTCACTGCTTCCTTTATCTTTTCCATCGGAACCACATAGTGGGAGGCCGGGAAGATAGCGGCATGATTCAGCTCTCTTTTAATCTCTCCTGTCAGCACGTCAATCTCCAGCAGACGTTCTATCTCATCTCCGAAAAACTCCGCCCTGATTGCGGTATCCGAGGACTCTGCCGGAAAAATCTCCACCACATCGCCCCGTACACGGAATGTACCGCGCTTAAAATCCATCTCATTGCGATCATACTGGATATCTATCAGCTTTCTTAATATTTCATCCCTGTCTCTTTCCATTCCCGGCCTTAAGGAGATTACCATATTTTTATAATCTACCGGAGAACCCAGTCCATAGATACAGGATACACTGGCTACAATAATAACATCTCTTCTCTCGGACAATGCCGATGTTGCCGACAGACGCAGCTTGTCTATTTCATCATTAATAGAAGAATCCTTGGCAATATAAGTATCACTGGACGGCACATAGGCTTCCGGCTGGTAATAATCATAGTAGGACACAAAATACTCTACTGCATTCTCCGGGAACATCTCCTTGAATTCTCCGTATAACTGCGCCGCAAGGGTTTTATTGTGGGCAATGACCAGCGTCGGCTTCTGCAAAGCCTGAATGACGTTTGCCATCGTAAATGTCTTGCCCGATCCCGTAACCCCCAGTAAAGTCTGGAATTGGTTGCCCTCCTGAAAGCCTTTCACCAGCTCGGCGATTGCCTGCGGCTGGTCGCCGGTGGGCTTGTATGGGGCGTGTAATTTGAAAGCATGTCCGCTCTGCGGGCTGCTTTCATGAGCAAGTGGCTGACCTTTGTCAGCGGATTGCGAATTTCCTCTTTTCTCTGGCATATAAAAACCTCCAATTTGTGACCGACACTCGAAAACAAGTTTTCTTATTGTCGCGACATTCGTCAAATGCTCCTGCAAGCAGGGCATTTTCCTCATTGTTACCGCGCAAAAAGTTCGCCTATTCGCCAGAAATTCGTGTAATTCGGATTCGATTCGTGTAAAAAGGTCTTGCAAAGCTGGCGAATAAGCATTAAAATAGCAATTACACGAATGCAGGTCACAAAACTGTATTTTTGAAACTTAGTAACACGGAATAACATTGGATAATACAGATAGTATTGTCCCGTCATCCGGTTTTTCATTATAACATATAAACGAATAAAAGTACAGAGCAAAATCGAACTTTTGTTCTGTACTTTTTTAATGCCATTGCTTTCATTTCACACAAGGAACTCACTTAAATTATCTATATAACTATCTTCTGAAAAATCTGTGCCGCTTTCACTTTCTTCCTTTGGCACAACTTCATCAATAAACGGCTGAAGGTCATCTAAACAATCCTCGATGATTTCCGCATTATCTCCATACACATCTATGGTAATGATTTCTTTTGCATGTCCCATTAGCTGTGATACCGCTTTGGGATTGAAGTTGTTCTTTAATAATATGGTGCAGAACGTACTTCTCAAATCATGCCATCTTATATTGGTAGTTTGATCTGTACCTGCCCCATGATGTTTACACGCAACTAGAGGGGACTGCCCACAACCAGAACCGGATTGAATAAGCGTAAGAACGCGTTGAAGAACACAATCACGACAGTCATGGATGAATATTTCCCGGAATACGCAGACGTGTTCAAACTCCCCCTTTCCGGCAAAAACAAGAGCGGAACAAAAATATCCAAACGTGGGAGGAAGAATCTTCGGAGCGTGCTGTATCAGATGGCTCTTACAATGGTTGCCACAGATGACGAGATGAAACAGTTATACCATTACCTGAAAACGAGGGAGAGAGCCCCGCTGCGAAAGATGCAGGCGTTGATTGTAGTCAGCAAGACGATACTGACGCTGATCCATACGCTGGCAAAGAAAAAGGAAAACTACAATCCAGAGAAACCTCACCATATTCGTAACCGACTTTCCCAATGTCTGAGTCTCCAAACATTTGTATTGCATATTTCCAAAACACCATTGCCTGATAAATATCCCCAAGTTCCTTTGCCGCTACAGCATTTCCCAATTTTCCCACCTTCTTTCAGTACATAATTTCCATTTATCTAACATCCACTTTTTTCCTTATTACCTCCACCAGCTGATAAACCGTTGTACATGGACACATTTGGGAGGGGATAGTCTTTCCTTCCCGTACACATTGTTCATACTTCTGCTTTGCTATTTGAAGTGCCTTTTGTTCATTTCCTGTCCGGAAGATTTTTTCATATACTCCTGTATCAGATTTTGAATACTTCTGTCCCGTCTTTCTTTGAAAAATCTTTTCAAACTCACTGCAACAAACCCATGATTCCAAAATAGATGGCATTGTACCATAATAAGAATACATCCAAATTTCAAAGCATGGATTTGACCACCCCACCCTTATGCCAAAAGATTCCGCCTCTTTGATAATCTCATCGAAATCTTTTACCTCATCTCTGTCAAACACAATCCATGGTATGCGGTATTGTGCATCATAGGCAGTCATCGCAAGGCATTTATCAATCATTGCCCTTGTCTTAGTCTCTACTACCTTGATTATCAATTTGTTTTGTATTTCCTTTGGAAGTCCCTTATGCAATCCCTGAAAATAGCATCTCTCCGTCGCCTCCGTATCAGTAACAACCAGATAATAGCCCAGTTCCGGAACCATGATAGGAGGACGCTGTTCCCTGGGTTTTCGGTTCCCAGTCCTGTCTTTTCTTGCCATGCCAGTTACTCCTCCTTAAAGATGTCAATACTTTTCAACGTCGGAATCGCACCATATTTACCAATCAGATAGTTTTTTTCATAACTCTCATCTTTTCGGATTCTTGATCCGGACTCATCTACAAAGTCTGCCAGCGAATATAATTTTGAAATTCCCTGTTCATCTTTTTCGGTAAACCACACCTCATCCCTGCGCAAAAGCTGATTAGACAACTGCCATGTATCATGAGTCGTGAAAATCAGCTGTGCATGCTTCGTGTTAATTTCCGGATTTAGAAAAGTAAGCAGAAAATTCCGTACCAGCAATGGATGCAGACGGGCATTTAATTCATCTATAAAAAATACACTTCCTTTCTCCAGAACATCCTGCAGTTCCGGATACAAAGCAAACATTTTCAGAGTACCTGCGGATTCCATGCCCAGCGGTATGGCAGCGAATGTATCCGAATCAATTTTTTTATGCAGCGAACTGATTTTATAGGTTTCTTCTTTACTGTCTGCATCCTGCGGAAGTTTTTCTATTTCAAAATCTTTAATGTGTTCATCGAAGGATGCAAAATACTCAATGACTTTCTTTTGCACACTGTCATCGTCAACAAAACCTTTGGGCAAACGGCGGGATAAAAAGAAATTGGTAAATGGATCCCCGAAATCTGCAAACTCATTTGCCAGGAACCAGTCACGAATATCTTTGCACTTAGTTACCTTTAATTTCGCACCAAGAGAAACAATCAGAACTTGTTTTTCCAAAGCTACTTGAATATTGTCTCTGCTGCTTTTAGGAAGTCCGGACAAATCCAACGTGTTTTCTTCAGCGGAGCGGTAAAAAATAGAAGAATATTTACGTGCAGTCTTTGCCTTTACATTTAGCCATTCCTCGGTCACCCCGTGTCTGTCTATGCAAAAACCATAATTATATGTTTTTTCCGCTTTATCACCCGGAATGGTAAAATATACTTCAAAACTGGATTCCGCGTCACTTGAAACACTGTCAAACAAAAACGGTGTAGGTCTGTATTCTTCAAATTTCTCTTCCTCATCTCCATATTTAAAAGATTCAATCACATAATTTGCCATATATTCGAATGCGTTATATATATTGGATTTTCCACTTGCATTGGCTCCATATATAGCCGCCATAGGCAATATCTTATCATTTCCTTCCGAAACTACTCGATCAGAAAACTCTGTCATCTTTGCGGCAGACAAGTCTAATGTTGCCTCATCCCTAAATGATTTAAAATTCTTGAAATTAAATTGTATAAGCATGTTTACGCCTCGCTTCTTCCTTTACGTCTATTATATTGTATTATCTCCATTTTTCAATACTTAAGTTAGATTTTTTCTCACTTAAATCTATTTTATACATATTTTTGGAAATATACAATATAATCCATGGAATAATCGCCACACCTTAAACGCAGGCATGACCTCCAGCTCACCATCTGTGTTCAACAGTATAAGGAAATAAGGATACGCCTAAATTTTTCCGTAAAAATACAGCTACAAGTTCCCCCATAGCTGCCAGATTACTTTATTGATTTCATGAAAGATTGTTGAAATAGCCTCTGCTGATAATTTCTCCTATTCCACCTATAACCGTTTCGTAAGAAAGATATGTAAACAACATCCTGCCTGTAAGCCCTTCATAGCTCAATGATTCCGGGCGGTATGTGCAGATCATTGGAAGCAGCAACAATCAGTTCGCTGAATGCTTCTTTGTCATAATGTAAATTCATAAATAATACCCCATTCAATTAGTTTTTTTGCGGCAGGCCCTGTAATGCCGGACAGTACGCCGGAAAGAAGAGCCTTGCTGTAATTTTTCTGTTTTGCATAGTTCTTTAAACGCGCTCTGGTTTCTGCATCTGAAAGCTACGAATATTTTTCTGCCTGGGAAACGGCATCAAGAAACTGGAGCAGGCCCACATTTTCCGATGTTATAGTAATAGCAGGACGTTTCAACCGGACGATCTGGGAGCCAACAGAAATATTGGGCCCCTTTGTCGCTTCTTTCGATGTTATGATTTCCAATGTGGCCGGCATCTGGGTTGTCAGGCCGATCTGGTTGGCAAACGTGGCTCCGGCAAAATAGCCGTAGACTTCTGTTGTACTTTGGATATATTTGCGTATAATGACCTTCATAGGGTGGATTTTCATTCTCACAGTAAAGCCGCTTATCAGGAAATTTTAATCACTGCCTTACTGCCTGTCTTTTCATTGACAACAACATGCTGCACTCCCTGTTTTGTTTCCAAAATCAGATAAGTTGTAGAATGATAGGTTGTGGATTTCTCCACGCTAATACTTTTACCTACTCCTTGCCAAAGGGAGTATTCTGACTAGACCGCGCCGCCAATAAATCGGCGGCTTACGGACGCACCATTTTTACTTTTATAAGGTGTGGCACTACACTACTTACAGGAGGTAACCACAATGTCTTTATCTATCAATGATGCCCGGGGCTTCGGTGCTGCGCTGAAGAAAGCCAGGAAGAAAAACATCTGACACAGGCACAGTGTGCGGAATTATTGGAACTTTCCCTATCCTTCCAAAAGGATCTGGAGCGCTGCCGCTGTTCACCCAGCATTGAAAATTTCTACCATATCTGCAGATTACTGGATATTTTCGCGGATGATTGTATTTTCCAGGATCACCATGACAGAACCGGCTCTACATACCAGGAGCTTTTAAGGCTGCTCCCACTTTGCGATGAAAAAGCTTTATCTGTTCTTGTATCCACAGCTACTGCACTCATTAGTGCAGTCTCCATTTCTGAGTCTGAGAGCCTGCCTGTAAATGTTTGAAGCAACGAAAAATAATATCCCGAAAAATAAAGAAGCCAGCGCTCAGATTTTGCTATCTGTTCCGCTGACTTCTTTATGATATTGCATGGAGACATTGCTCATGCCTGTTCTTTCTAGTCCGTATCCGTGTGTCACTGCTGCAGCTTTATGGTATCCACAATCGACAGTTTCCCGATTTTGTTGATTGGCCGCCGGATTGCCAGCGCCGCAGAGCCAAAGCATAAAAAAACGATCAGCAGCAGGGACGCAACAGGAAGCTGCCAGCTGGTTCCCCATTTACCGGCAATCAGGAACTGGAACATCATTTTATTCAGCGGCAGGCCCAGGACGCATCCGGTGACACATCCCAGGGCTGCATAGGTGACTGCCTCGGCGGCAATCATCTTATATAACTGCCCGGCTCCCATGCCAATGGAACGCATTACGCCATACTGTCTGGTCCTTGCCGCCACACTGGCATTCATACTGTTAAAAATATTGAATACGGTGATCAGCGCAATAATGAGCAGGAACCCATAAATAAACACTGCACCTGTATAATAGGAACTCTGGGATTCTGAATTTGACAGCCGTTTATCTGCAATGGAAGCATCCGGGGGAAGGAGTCTCCGTATCGCTGATACCGTCTCATCACTGCCGCTGCCTGCAAGCTGTATATCCACAGCTGTATAGCCTGCCATACTAATGCTCTCTGTAAGCAGCTGCTCTGAGCCTATGATATATCCAAGACTTCCTGCTTCACTTGACGCATTTGTGGAAGAAAGGATTCCCGCAATCTTCACCCGTTTGTCTCCTAAAGGAGTATGGAGCGTCACGGTGTCCCCCACGTTCCATTGCATGCCGTCCCGGTAGGTCACTAAGACATCCCCGGTCCCTCCTGGCACAGAGCCGGCAGTCCCCTCGTTCAGTTCCTCTTTGGCCCATTTGAACTGGTTTTCTTCATAGGAAACCAGTGTGACCGTCCCGCTCCCGGTATCGGAAGAAACGGATAACCCACTGTACTCCATTCTCCCGAAGGCACATTTTACACCCTCAATTTCCCCGATTTCTTCTATTGCAGAAGGCTCCAGTCCTGCAGCAGCTGTCACAGATACATCTCCCGCCCAGGGAGCTAACGCAGGCATACCTTGATCCAAAAATACAACCATCACCTGAAAAGCCAAAAACAGCATGATGCTGATCGCAAAGGAACAGGTCATCAGAAATAAATTCTTTTTCCCGGACAGGGCATGGAACACCCCCATGCCTGTTTCCACATGGAACAGTTTTGTATTCGCCGCACGCTTATTCTGTGTCAGCTGGGAACTTCCGCTGATTGCCGTGACAGGCGAAACCCTGGAGGCTTTTTTCGCCGGGGAAAGGGAAGCAAGCAGGACGATCAGGAAGCCCACCACAATTCCTGTTACGATGCCCACGATACTGAATTCAAATAACGGGACCTCAGAAAACCGGTCTCCGCTGATGGATTTTAATAACAGGCAGGCGGCCCATGTCACAACCTGGCCTGCCAGCAGACCGATAGGGACGCCCTTGGCGCTCTGCCTGAGCCCTTGCAGGATTACAAAATGCTTTACCTGTTTTCTGGATGCCCCCAGGCAGCGCAGCAGCCCATAAACTCTCGTCCTCTCCAACACATTGGTGTGAAAGCTTGCGGAGATCATCACCGTTCCCGCAATCAGAACGAGGAAAACAAGGATTGCAGCGATCAGATAGAGGGCCTGCATAATATTGCTCTCGCTTTGCCCCATCAGGCCCAATAAAGCGGTATTTTCTGAAATCTGGCCGTCGGAAAGGCCAAACTGTTCCCTAATTTCCTTTATAGATTCCTGGATGTGTGCGCCGTCCTTAAACTGGATGCGGTATGTGGTGCCGTCTGCCGCGTTTTCATCTGCAATGGCAAGGAAGCCATCTTCACAAAGCGCCATCCCGCAGATATCCGCTTTCAGCATGGAACCCATATCCGCAAGGACACCGGTAATCCGATATTGTTTTTGTGAGCCGTCCGGAACCGTAACCGTTACGTTATCGCCAATGGACAGACCCCATTGCCCCATGGCGTTTTCATTCAGCAGCGCCTCATCCGGCAGGGATGGGTATGTCCCATCCTTCACATCCATTTCGGTCAGGGATTCCATTGTTTCTTCATTTGCCCCCACAAAACTGACGGCTTTGCCGGACAGCATCCCCGTGCTGCCCTGGTAGACCCATCCTGATAAAGCCACGTCAACCCTTGCCGATATCAGTTCTGCCGTCTCCGCCTCCACATCATGGAGCGCCGCATGGTATTCGCCATTGGTTTTAATAAAATAATTCTTCTGGGAACGCACCGCCATGTCCGCCATACTGAAAATCGCCATTACAAGGCATACAGAAAGGGTAATGCACAGTACGGAAATCCGGTTGTTTTTGCGGTGGACCCTTTCATACCGGGGTATCAGCCCAAGATAGCTTTTCATCTCGCCGCCACCCCCAAATCCTTCAGCCTGCCGTCCGTCATGCGCAGTACCCGGTCTGTTGCCTCCGCATGGTTCTCGTTATGGGTGATCATCAGGATGGTCTGCCTGTACCTGGACGACATGGATTTTAAAAGTGTGATGACCTCCTGGCTGTTCCTGGAATCCAGGTTACCGGTTGGCTCATCTGCCATGATGATGGCAGGACGGGCAGCCAGCGCCCTGCCGATTGCCACCCTCTGCTGCTGGCCTCCGGAAAGTTGGCTGGGAAGATGCTTCCTGCGTTCCTTTAAGCCCAGGGTTCCAAGCAGCTCCTCCACATACTTCTGATCCGGCTTCTGGTAATCTAACAACAGAGGAAATGTAATGTTCTGCTCTACATTCAGCTCCGGGATCAGGTTAAAGGACTGGAAAATAAACCCGATATTCTGTCGGCGAAATACGGTAAGCCTCTTTTCGGGCATAGAAAAAATGTCCTTCCCATCGATCAGCACTTTCCCGGAGGTCGGGTTATCCAAAGCCCCTACCACATTTAAAAGCGTGCTTTTCCCGGATCCGGACTCGCCTACAATTGCGATAAATTCCCCTTTGCCTACGGAGAAGGAAACATTATCAAGCGCCCGGACTTCTGCTTCCCCTTTTCCATAGGTCTTACACAAATTTTGTACTTCAAGTATATTCATATTCATTACCTGCCTTTCGGGAATGATCATACCCGATGGGTCTTACTCTCACATGAATTTCATCTTACTCTTTTGTAAGATGGAAAAAGCTTAAGACAAATCTGCTGCCCTGGCCAACCCTGCTGGTTACGGAAATCGTTCCCTGATGAGCTTCCACAATGGATTTTGCCAGAGGCAGGCCCAAGCCGATCCCATGGGTATCCTGGGAAAACCGGCTCCGGTAAAACCGTTTGAAGATATTATGGATATCCTCCTGGTGGATCCCTTTTCCGTTGTCCTCCACCACAATATTTGTAAAAAGGGGCGCCCTCTCCCAGCGAATCACTACTTTTCCGCCTCTCCGGGTATGCTCCAGCGCATTTTTTACTACATTTCCCAGGGCTTCCGACATCCAAAGGGCATCGCAGTATAAGCAGGCATCTGGTTTTCCGGATAACACAATCTCCTTCTCTTCCTGGGCGGCCTGTGTTTCAAAGCGTTCCGTCACGTCCCGCAGGAGCATTTCCATGTTTTCCTCCGCCATTTCCATCCTGACCGTGCCTGCGTCCAGCCTTGCTATTTTCAGGAGCGTATAGACGACATCCTCTATCCGGCGTATTTCCCGCAGGGATTTTTGGCAAAATCTGTTGATTGTTTCCCTGTCCGTCCCCTCCTGTGCCATAATCTCATCATACATTTTAAGCGCTGCCAGGGGCGTCTTTAACTGATGGGAAACATCTGAGATCATATCCTGCAAAAATATGCGCGTCTGTTTTTCATGCTCTGCCTGGGCGGAGAGAGTGGCGGCAAGTTCATTGATTCTGTGGAACAGGCTGTACCAGCCTCCTGTCTCTTCACAATCCATTCTCTGGCTCGTATCCCCCCAAAGGAACCGGGTGATCATGGTATCTGCTTTTGCAATCGCCTCTTTTTGTTTCCGGATGTAAAGCCAGACTGTCAGGAAAACAGCCAGGAAAATGCTAAAAAGCATACCTCCAAAGCCTGCGGCGGTACGCTTCCGGTAAGCAGCAACAGCAGAAATCAGCCTGGGATCCGCATCTTCATGGTAGCCTGTTTCCCGCAGAACCTGCTTTCCGGCCTCCATGTCAGAATCCGTTTTGTCTTTCGTAAATGCGGCTGCCATATTTGTGTCCGGGTGGTTTACCAAATACCCTGCCGTCCCATAATCATGCTCTACCATTGTTTTTTGGAAATCATTTGTCATATAGGATAAGAGGATGCCCAAACCTGCCGCAGCAGCCAGGCAGACCGCAAGCAACTGGCACAGCATCCTCCTTGTTTCTTTTCCCATTCTTTTCATTCCTCCTCTACTTCCCGGCCCATTTATAGCCAAAACCAATTTCCGTCAGAAGCTTTGTAGGGGAATCCGGGTCGTCTTCAATTTTCCTCCGAAGCCTGCGTATATAGACGGAAAGGGTATTGTCATCCACATAACTGCCGTTCCCATCCCAGAGGCGGTCTAAGATCAGTTCCCTCGGCAGAATGCGGCCTGGATTTTTCAAAAACAGGCAGAGCAGCTTATATTCCACCAATGTCAAAGGTAATTCTGTCTCCCCTTTCCAACAAATCCGCTCCGACAGGTCAATTCGGATTCCATTGGATTCCAGTACCATCCCGCTTTTATTGAATTGCCCGGATCGGCGCAGCAATGCGTTGATCCTTGAAAGGACTTCTCCCAATTTAAAAGGTTTGGTAATGTAGTCATCCCCGCCCATGTCCAGCCCTTTTACAATGCTGATCTCTTCATCCGAAGCTGTCAGGAATATAATCGGAACGGCGGACGTCTTTCGTACCTCCTGGCAGATGTCAAAGCCTGTCCCATCCGGCAGCGTGACGTCAAGCAATAAAAGGCCATACTGCCCTGCCTGGAAGAATTGATGCGCCTCCTTTACGGTACGGGCATTATCCACCGCAAACCCGTTTTTCTCAAGTGTATATTTCAGGCCTTCAATGAGACTTAAATCATCTTCAACATATAGTATCTTTCTGTTATTCATTTCCATGTGTATCCTTTTATACCATCCTCAATCAACAAGATTTTTATGATGCTCTCCCACCAGCATAAAAAGCCATCACCCCTCTATGATATGTATACCAAAGTATGAGAACCGGGAACAACGCGCACGCTGCCATCATCCCCGCATCGGTTACTGCGAATATCCTAAAAAATGACTCCTGCCTGTCTATCGCCAAAGCGGATTGCGCAATTGCTGTAATCCCTGCTGCTATGCCGCCTTGCAGCAGGCCTCTCTCAATACCATCCCATACATTTCTTTTTTCCGGATGCCGATTTTATGCATAACCTGAAAGTCATTTCTCCTGTTCAGCAGGTTTGCAAAAACAGTATTGAAGCAGACCAGCCATATTGTCTATAACGCCAACAACCGTAAGCTTAAGCCCCGTCAAGCAATATAGCACATCTCCCGTATTCTGCATCTGTGACTGTCAGATCAACAGAAGCCGGAGCGCCTGGCTTTAACTTGTTTTTTTCTACATAATTTTTCGTAAATACAACTTCATTTTCTTTTTGCGCCCAACGTCCATTTTGAACTGTCAGCGGTACATTCCGCAAGGCCTGCAAGGATACCGTATTCTGGCGGTATACCTTTGAAATATTTTCTGCTCTCAATATCTCCATTTTTAAAACCTCCATTTCTGGTTATCTACTACAATGTATTTATCATTCATGTCATTAAATTTTTCCCCTTCCAAACCGGAAGTTGTCACGCAGATAACCTTTCAATCGCTATATGAATAAAAGGAACATACATAAAAAACAAAGATAAGCGTTCCCATAATCCCTCATACCCTAATACAGTATTTTTGAATTGCTCTTTATCTCCCATGATAAAGCAGATAAAGAAAACGAACGATAGAACGAATGCGATAATATCTACGAAACCCCAAACAGCATTATTCTGCTTAAATGATAGAATTCCATTTAACAAGGGCAAAAACAGCAATGTCATAAATCCGATTGCGGCACTTACGCCATGTATCTTTGAAGCTGTGGTAATGATGTCTTTCGTTTCATTTACGCTGAAAATGCCCGAAATCAATCCTGCGCCAACCGCAAAAACCCCAATCGAAAAGAACAGGAAAACAGACAGAATGGGAAACTCCGCTTTTGCAGATAGATAGAAGACCATTGCCACAAATAGCAAAAAGCCTCCAAGCCATACCAGCCATACGTTATAAATCACCCGAACAGGACTTTGCGGACTTCCTAACGCACTCATTACCGTAGTTTTACCGTCATACCCTTTATAGTACCGTCCCAGTATCCATGGGAGAAGAAACTCCCCAATAATTGTAAAGAGCAAAAGCAAATTAAATAATCTACTTCTCATCACATTCTGCACCATGTTTTGTATCATATACTTTTATCTCCATAAATTGCTGATTTTCCACAACTTTGTCAGCTCTGCGTCTGGCTCTATGAGGATATACTAATTTTCCAATAAACAGTTATGGTTTTATCGTTCAGATTTCCAGTTATCTGCCTCTTTTAACAGGCAGTCTATCAATTCCTGTTTTCCGGTAGTATAATTTTTTCGGTCATGTGAAAACTGTGCTGCCAGTTTTTGCTTACACGCATCATACATCATCGCTTTCTCCGGATGTGTGTTCAGGTAATCTCTAAAATTGATATAATTG
Organism: uncultured Lachnospiraceae bacterium; assembly: GCA_910585465.1. Lineage (GTDB taxonomy): Bacteria > Bacillota > Clostridia > Lachnospirales > Lachnospiraceae > Hominiventricola. The sequence continues at coordinate 527,597 of CAJUEW010000001.1, forward strand.
TTCCATTCTGCTCCGCGCCACTTCACTACATGAATATGGTGGGTTCGTGTATCATCTTCAAAATTACCTCTTACAAACAAAATTTGTCCTGCAACATCTTCTCCACGATAAATAAAATCATGTTGTTTCAACAATTCGATATAAGGTAAAATATCATCCACTTCTTGAACGCCTGCCACAATATCTATAATAGGTTTTGCATGAATGAACGGAATAGCAGTGCTTCCAATATGCTGAATGTCAATAGCCATGTTTCCTAAAAGCCGGTTTAATACTTGAATTATATTTTTAGCGTTTTCATTCCATTCTTCTTGATGGGATATTAACTGTACTGTGCCTCTTTTCAGTCCTGTCATAATATTTTTTACCTCAAAAATTTTGGTTTATCGTTTTCCACCAGGAAGCTTTTCATGCTGCCTGCCTCCAACATATATAAATAAGAATCCTGCCCCAGCAGGATTCCGCGCCGCAAATGCGTCGCCTTAGCGACATGTGCCTCTGCATTTGCGTGCGCATCCCCGCGGAGCGCTTTTGTTCCATGGGACGCACTTTCCTATGGAACAGAAAATCTGCCAGGCAGATACGGCTCCGGCAAGCAGCAGCATAACCGCCGGAACTATATATTTCCGCGGATGGTGCCACAGGTCGCTTTCAATCTTCCAGTCCCGGATGGGATAAAACCACTCCAGCAGCACAGACATCACAGCGCTCTGCAGGGCAAAGAAAACCGCCCCAAAAGCCAATGGAACCGTGACATGTCCGTTTTGTACCTGCCAGCTTATGAGAAATATCACATCCGCCATCATATTGCACAGGAAAATGAACAGGCAGTATGGAATGCAGAAACGCCATTTCTGTCCGGGCAGGAAACGGACCGCCTGCTCCAGATCACGGTCACAGGACAGCAGGATACAGACGGGCGTATTCAAAGACAACACCGCAAAGCCAATGGGAACAACGGACAGCCCGGCTATTTCTTTCAGAAAATAAGGCATTACAAGAGCAACGCACCACATCACAGCGGTATTGAGCAGATAATTCCTGTGGCAGGTGAGATACCGGAAAAAATACCGCCACAGGGAAGCCCCTTTCCTCTGCCTGACGGCATAACGTCTCTTACTCTCCCACTGATAAAAAGCATATCCGTCTGCCCTCCACAGGAACAGAACGGCAAACAACCCATTTGCAAGCAACAGCAGACTGATCCATGACCTGCCTCCGAAAAGAAGAATGACAGCCACCACGATGGCCGTCCAGAGGACGCCTGCGTACCAGTATTTTCTCAGGGAATAAACGGCAGCCGCCATCAGAACAGCATGAAACATACAGATTATAATCCCGATGATTTCTATCGCCTTCCATTCTGAAATAGCCAGCAAAACCGCCAGAAGCAGCCCTGTCTTTGTAAGAACCGTATAAGCTCCCAGCGCAGCCACATAGGAGAAAACAAATTCCCGACTATGGTATGGTAGCATCAGCATATGCTTCAATTCCTCCGCGTTATCTCCGGAAGAAAGAGCCTGCCACATCACGCCTGTGGTAAAGGCGCTTATCATCAGCACACGGACAGACGCTGCAACCTGCACCTGAAAGCCTGCGATATACAGCCCCCAAAATACAATGATGTCAATCAAAAGCGTCCGTGGCAGCCGCTCATACTTTACCCCAAACAGCTTTTTGCCAAAGGCCTTACCTGTCATTTTCATCATGGAGAGCCTCCCGGATATCCTCGGCATTGATTTGTCCATGTTCAAATGTCTTCCGGATTTTCCCATCCTCCAGGACAAATACCCGGTCGGAAGTCAGCGTAATGCTCTCCAGGATATGGGAGGAAAACAGGACGGTCCCATGCTCCCTGTATCCGGCAATCTGCCCATACAGGTATTCCGTACTCTGGAAATCCAGCCCGTTCACCGGCTCATCCAGAAGAAGCAGTCTGGGTTTCAGGGCAAAAGCCGTAATCAGAAATGTTTTTTTCCGGTTCCCGGTTGACAGCTCCCGCAACAGGGTATCTGCATATGCTTCAAAATGAAAGCCCCGTATCAGCTCCGACACATCCGGAACCTCTTTCCCATAAGCGGCGCATACATAGGCCAGGTATTCCCGGAAGGTAAAATACGAAAAAGAATTGTCCTCGGCAAACACAGTATAGCGGCACAGCTTAAAATCCTGTTTCCTGAAATCCACAGAGGAACCGCAAAAGCAGATACCCTCTGAACGGAAGGTCGGAAGCAGGCCGGAAAGCACCTTCAGGAATGTGGTTTTCCCGGCTCCGTTCAGCCCGATCAATCCTGCCACTTCATGTTCGGACAGTTCAAAGGAAAAATCCGAAAGCACCATTTTCTCGTTATTGTACCATGCGCTTAAATTTTCTACAGTCAGGAGCGCCTGTCCCATATTACCTGCCCCCTTTGCCGTTCTTTTCTTTTTTCCATGCTGCATATGCGGAATATAGAAATACGCCTGCTAAAACCAGATAAAGGCCCGCCATCGGGAATCTGCCGGATACCCCGCATACAATGGCCGCAACCAGCCAAATCAGTCCAATGATTCCACGAATATAAATATGACGCATTCTCTTTCTCTCCTTCCTGTATTTCAATATAGGACTATACATTCAGCATCTGCTCATATAAGTTCACAACGACACCTGCCTGTACCAGCCAGATCAAAAGCGCTGACAGAACGAATCCATATAGCAGCCCGAATAATCTTTTTTTCGCCGGAATAGCTGCCAATAGTGAAAATGTCATACCTATATAGACAATCAATAATGACAGCTTTTCTCCCGCTGTAAAATACCTTTCTGCGAAAACTGTTAAATACCATTCCGTAAAAAACAGAGCAAAGGGCAGTGAAGCAATCATATAAGCGTAATGTATCTTTTTATGTACATGCCATATCAGAAAACCACAAAACGGAGTGGCCATGGCAACAGTCCCCCACAAAATCACCTGCGATTTCGGGAAAAAACCTAAAAACAGAACCGTATATCCATAATATGCCATCAGCATTCCGGCAAAAAACGCAGGAGAACGGGCCGCTGCAAGTAAGGGTGTCTTTGAACGAACCGCTATCAGCGCCGCTGCCCAGACCCATATGCCGAACCGTCCCATGATATCGGCAAATATCGGTAAATAGTACAGGATCTCCCGCCCGTCCGCAAATTTCGCGGTTATCCCCAAAGCAACGCCAACCATAAATGGCGATATCAGCATGCGTATGTTTAAATCCTTTTGCATTCACTTCTCCTGCTGAAAAACCATATTGTAATAATAGCAAAAGATAACATCTGGCCAATCATAACCCGTATCACCTGCATACTGTCCGCTTCACCATTTGAAATTACATGCAGCAGATTCGTTACGATCACATTATTAAACAAATGGTCGCCAAGCCCCATCCACAATGCCCCTGTCATTTTATACAGGAGCGACCATTTTATACTCATAATCCCAGCCAATACCATATAACCAATCCCCATGATCAGGGAATCAACAAGCGATAGATTCCCCTGCGCATAATCCCGAAGCGGCATAACTAGGTGCCAGATTCCAAATAAAAAAGCAATAAGAAGTACGGCACGGATAAAGGATAGCTTCCCGGCAAGGATTTTCATAAATAAACCACGGAATACACCTTCCTCCATCCATACATTTATGAGATTCAGTACAATACATAAAAGCAGGAAAAGAAAGCCGTCATGCCGTACCGTTTCCCCATTTAACGTAAATCCACTGATATAAAAGGCTAATGATACATTCTGATTGGCTTGGTAAAGCATCAGGCATTCTATGGAATAGGCCGCAAGAAAGCAGCCGCCTCCCAACAGGAAACCTTTCAGAATATCAGATACCATTTTGCTCTTTATATATCCAATGCTTTTCCATGTACTGCCACGAGAATGAAGAACCATCGCCAAGACGGCAATCCCAAAAGCTTTGTGCAGAAAATTTTCCGCAAAGATTGTTTCATCTGTCTTTATCAAAAAATATTCTATGATTCTGGCTGAGCTGCATATCGTAAACAGTATTACACAGCTTAATGCGGGCTTCTTTTTTTCAATGTCTTTCATAAAGCTATTCATCCATATCAATCATTCGTTTATATATACTTAACGGACTACTAACGTCCGTTAAGGTACACCCGGAGATTTTTCATCAATCATAACTGCGCCCACGCATTTTTTATGTAACCTATCTGTCTGTCTTGTGAAAGCATACCGTCTGCTCCTTCATGGATATTTTTCCGACTTGATAACCGTAATCCGTCAATTCCTTTTTGTATTTCAAAAAAGAGTGGTCGATGGGTATTCCCGTGATATCCTGAATCTCCCCAAAGGTCAGCTGAAATGATTCCTTTCCGGTTTTCTGCACATATTCCCATAATGCATTATATTTACTCATTGTTTTTTTCCTCTCTGATGATTACAAAATTGCAGAGCATATAGAATCTATGTTCTTCTTTACAGAACCTAAAAGAACACGGTTGTGAACATGATGATTCCTATAACAATGGCTGCTATACCAAAGAAATAACTTCTTTTGTTTCCATTTTTTCCGTCAACAATCCAAAACAGGCCACGCAGTGTAAGAAACAGTCCCACAAAAATCGGGATGAATTTTGTAGCAGCTACTGTCATTTCTTATCCCCTTTCTGCCCTTTCTTTTTCTTAAAAACACAGACAACCGTATTGATGATACACAACAGCACAAAAAAGCTCGTAAAGTTAATCCAGATATCCCTGTATGCTGTTTTCGCCAAAGGTTCCCTAAGTCCGCTCAGGCCTACATATCCAAACGCCGATAACAAAGAGGGAATATACGCAATCAGATATCTGAAAACTAACGGCTTAACAGGCAGATTCGTACACAACTCAAATGCCGCAATCCCAATCAGCAGAATCGAAGCCCTGTCTAATTCATGCCAGTTGCCGCTTGGATCTTCATAAATCCCGCTACAGAGATACAATACGCTATTTACTAAGGTGATTACTGTGTATATTATGGAATAAACCGACACGATGCGGATCCATTTTTTCTTATTCATTTTCCTCTCCACTCAGGTTGTATATCATTGCCAACGCAATCTTTCCAGCCATATCTCTGTCACTTGTATCCTGTGGCGACTCTCCATAAATAGCAAAACGATATTCATTATATGTCCAATCTATCATAAACATATCCCCGGTTTCATTGACCTTCATGTAAGGATAAATATATTCCCCATCTGCAGTTGATGCCGTCCATTTAATTTTGGTGGAATCTGCAAAAACTTCTTCCGGCAGAATTAATTCCTTTCCTTTACTGGCAACAAAGACACAAAGCCCCACATTCTCCAATTCAAATTCAATTTGTAATTCATCCGCCTCTGTTTTTATTACTTTCACATTGGACGTCATAACCATATTATCCAGCACTTCTTTTGGATTGCCAAATTCGATTGCGTTCACTACTTCCACTTTATCCAAACTGACACCTTTCTCATTGTCTTTCGATTCCATCCTGATATTTTGATCATTTATTTTAGAAACAGTCTCTGTTTCCTGATTTGGGCTTTCTGTTGCAATATGCTCGCTTTTAGGGACAATTATGTTTTCTCCTGTCTGAATTGTCCTGGATAACAGACTGCCGCACCACACCAGTGCTGATAAAATGCCAATAATAAGAGGTATCCAACTTAGTGCTTTGCTTTTTTTGTTGCTCATATCATATTTCCTTCCTGCCGCTTCGCCTTTTCCTCTTCTGGTTACTTTTTTCGGATACAGAAAACAACATGTTAATCCATTTGCTGTGTGCTGTCGTCCGGATGCTGTGGAATGACCAGCAGCACATGGAGAATGAATACATTCTCCCGTGTCTCTATGCTCATGGCGCCGTTATATTTTTCAGCCACCTTTTTTACATTTGATAATCCTGTCCCCTTTTTGAAAGCGTCTTTCCCACGGAAACTGTTTTGGACTTCCATCATAAGTAAATCGCCCTGCATACGCCCGGACACATGAATCTGTTTCCTGATACCGGCATCCAGGTTTTTACATGCCTGAATTGCATTATCCAGCGCGTTTGACAGTACAATACAGATATCAATGTCCCTAAGACCGCAGGGATACGGCAAGAGAAGGGAACAGTCCACACGGATCCCCATACTTTTGGCAATCCCCAGTTTGTTTCCCACCAGAATATCCACTACCGGGTTATTGGTGCTTACGGGGAATGATATTTTTTCCGCCATATCGTCCAGATCCTCCATATAGCTTACCGCCTCCTCCAGTTTCCCGCTCCGCAGCAGGTCTTTTATCACCGCAATATGGTTCCTGATATCATGGCGGAGCGATTTTGTCCTGTCATAGCGGGCCTTCGCTTCCTCCACATACTGATTCAGGGAATGTTCCTCCTGTTCCAGCAGCGACAATTCCGTGCTGAGGCGGAAATTCTGCTGCAGTTTCTTAAAGAAAAACAGGATGCAGAACAGGCTGGCAAGTCCCAGAATATGTATGGCAAACCGCTGCCAGTGATTAAACAGATACTTGAAAGTTTCTTCATCCGTCCAAATCATATACTGAAATTGCACCATACTAATGTATCTGCTCATAATAAATATCATCAGGATAGGAATGAAAACCAGAAACATCTGCTGCATTTCCGTAGCGGTATAATCGGAAAAATAGCGGTACACCATATAATAACAGAAGCCGGTCAGCACCAGTGCCGCCGCATAGCTGGCCAGTGCGAATGGGATACCGGCCATATCATGGAAAGCCGCAGGCAAGAATGGGGCTGCAAGGCTCATCAGGGATTCTGTAATTCCATAGCATAACAGCATGATCTCCGTTATCAGAGCCGCATACAAAAGAGAGGATTTCGGATCTGCATGGCAGACAAAAGTCCCGCATACCGTAAGCAGAAAGACAAACGCAGCAAATCCTATAAGCGTACTGACTGGAAGAAGTTTATTGATGATCACCGCACATACCGCAAACAGGAAATAAAAAGGAGGCCACAGTTTCTTTTTCAGGATTTTTACCAGGAAATAAAACTGGAAGGACATCTCGATGATGCCCATAATGTATATATTGAAAAAATCATAATACGCGATCATTTTACCTGCCCCCACAACCAATTCAGAACCCCATGCCACAGACATGCCAGCTACGCTGTCATTCGTCCTTGTCAGGACTTCTGTCTGTGGCTGAGGGATTACCACACTCATGGAAATAGAAACAAGTCCTTTTCAAATAAATTTGAACGGTCTGGGTTTTCATTTCCATGGGGTTCTGAATCTTTTACATATTTTTCATATACTGCAGAACAACACCGGAAAACTCTTTGCTCCGCAGCCTTGATACGGGAACCTCCCTGCCGTTATCCATATATGCGGTTCCGTTCTTATACCCTTTTAAATGCTTCAGATTGATAATGTAGCTCCTGTGGCACCGGAAAAAAAGGCCGCCCAGCCTTGTTTCCAGATTTTCAATCCGCTCATAATAGTCAAGGACCTCTCCGGAAGCCAGGTTCAGATAGATTTTCCGGTCTATGATCTCGCAGAAAACAATCTCACCTTTTTGGATGATGCGCCCTTCATACCCCTTCTGCACAAGCAGACTGTCTTCACTGGCACTGCACATGGAAGCATAGAGACGCTCCATCGTCTTTTCAAACTGGGGTTCCTCAACCGGCTTGACCAGATAATCGTAAGCCTGCACCTCAAAAGACTGGAAAACCATCTCCCGCAGCACCGTGATGAAGATCAGGAATCCCTTAAACTTACCTGCCCGGAGCCGCTTTGCCGTTTCCATACCGTCCATACCCTTCATCTGGATATCCAGAAACAGGATGTCAATCTGCCCGTCATAGGCAAGCAGCTCTTCGCCGCCTGAAAATGTGCTAAGATGGATTTCCCTGTTCTTTTTACGGAAAAACTTAGAGGCAAACGCTTTTATATTGTCGGATATATATTTTTCATCATCGCAGATTGCTATATGGATCATTGTGCCACCCCCCTCCCGGCCAGGCATCTCACTATGATCTGTACCCTGAACTGCCCTGCCAGTTCCCTATATTATTGCCCAATCAGCCTGTCAAACATTTTATTTCCGGCTGTCACATAAGAAATCCACCAGACACCGGCAATTAGGGACAGCACCTCCATCGGTGAAAAGGACAAAGCCGCAGACAAAATCCCTGCCATAGCCGCACCCTGGGCAATGCAAAATGCAATGCAGACCGCAATCAGCAAAACAAATGCGATTGCATAAACCCGCCTGGCTTTTTTTGCATCCCGTTTCATAGCGAAATGCGCAAACAGCAAAGTGCCTGCAATAAAAATTACTTCAATCATCATTTCGATCATAAAAACCTCTTTCTTATTTTTAGGCTTTTAGATAACAATAGCTGACTCCCCATTGTCATCAAATCAAACACTTTATTATAGCCTGCCTTCGATGCCAGAACAATTTAGTTGTTGTGAAATGCTTTCTGACTGCTGTAAGATGTTCCCTCTTTCCAGCGTTTCAGTGTTGAGAACCATTCAAGCATGATTTTTTTGATCCTTCCTCACTCATATCAGGATTAGCCGCAGCTATATTTGGTACACATACCTCACTCATTTTTCCACCTCCAGATTAAGAATATCACAAAAATCTTATGTTTACGATGATAAGGGAGTATTCACAACAACTTATCAATAACACTGACCGAAAGAGTGCAGCTTGTCCTTCCAGTGTGCGGGTAATGGAACCGCAGATGGATGATCTTCATTTGACCTCCTACATCAAATCACTGGTTTCTGCTTTACAAATAGACAGAAAAGCAAAAATCAAGGAAATTACAGTCAATATTACAGGGAAAATCGCATTATTCGCCATTGTCAGATCACCTATATTTGCCTGTGTCAAAACAATCAGCAGGAACGAAGAAATAATCGTTGCTTTTGAAGATTTCATTGCCATACCGATAAATAACGCAATGAAGCTCATAGTGACTATCACAATGGATTTTACAATTAACTGGATATAAAAGCCCAAACCTGCCATGTTGAAATCAATCGGGAATGATGACACCATGAAGCAGGAACCAGCTAAAATGCAGCCGTATATCAACAGCTTTGTGAGAACAAGCGTTACAAAATTGAAAATCCATACCGCAAGCATTTGTGAGATAAGAATTTTCTGCCGTTTAATCGGATAAGAAAACATCAAATTCATTGTTTTATTCTTATAGGCACTAACAATAAAAGAGGACAACATGACGCTGGTAAAAACCAAAAATGACATACTTGTAAATAATTCAATGGGGGAGGATATCATTCCATTGCCGGGGGCTGCATCGGGTACGCCTGTGTCCGGGTCATTTGCAATGCCTAAATAGGCAAGCGCAAACATGAACAGGCAAAGTACACCAGCCAAAATCACGGCATTTCTCATATATTTACCGATATTGTTCTTTTTCCATTCCAATTTAATCAGCTTCAACATAGTTTTTCACCTCCGCAGTCATTTTAAGGAAGTAATCTTCCAGTTTTTCAGCCTTTTTCCCAAGTGCGACTACTTCCACATCATTCTGAGCTAATACCTTTAATATTTCCTGCGTAGAAACACGGTTATCATAGATACGGATTTGTCCGTCCTCTATAATCTTAAAATTAGTAAGGTGAAGTTTCTCACTCAATACATAAGCTGCCATTTTCGTATTCGTTACGGACAACTCTACATAGGCTAAACTCATTTGCTCAATTTCTTTCATGCCGATTTCTTTCATCATCATTCCATGATTAATGACTCCGACAGTATCAGCAATACTTTCAATTTCGGACAGGATATGACTGGATATCATTATGGTTATCCCGTACTCGTTGCAAAGGGTCTTTAGCAGATCACGGATTTGTTTCATACCTGCCGGGTCAAGCCCGTTTGTGGGTTCATCAAGAATGAGAAGCTCCGGCTTGCAAAGGATGGCGCGTGCAATCCCAAGACGTTCTTTCATACCAAGCGAATAGTTCTTGACAGGCTTAGCGGCGGCAGCAGATAAGTCTAACATATCAAGCGCATTTTCAATGCTGCCATGATTATAATACCCCATGTACTCACAATGCAGCTTTAGATTGTCATATCCTGTCATGTGGTCATAAAACGTGGGAAACTCAATCATACTTCCCATGCGTTTCAGCACCTCGTAAGACTGTGGGGTAAGTGTTTCACCAAAGATTTCTACCGTTCCATCCGTGGGCTTCCAAAGGTTTGTAATCATTTTCATAACCGTAGTTTTTCCCGCCCCATTTGGTCCAAGAAATCCATAAATTTCACCTTTTTTCACATGGAGATTGACATTATTTACAAGCTCTTTTCCGTCAATCGTTTTTTTAAGGTGGTTCGTTTGTAATATATATGGCATTTTCCCTGCCTCCTTTCTTGATACCTATTGTAGCGGCTATGATTTTCAAAACTCTTGAATAATTCTTACAAATTTCTTTCGCGGCATTTTAGTAAGAAACCTTTTTCAGTTTAATTGTGAAAGCAGTTTTTACATAAGGAGTGCTGTCTAAAAGAATTTCTCCGCCAAGTTGCAGGACTAAATTCTCTGCAATCGTCAGACCTAAACCATTCCCCTGTATGCTGCGGCTCCGGGAATCTTCCAGGGTAAAAAGACGGTTGAGCTGTGCTGCATAACGTCCATTCCGCTGATTTTCGGTATCATCAAATCTAACAACACCCGACTGTAAGTATCGTTATCAAACTGATCGCAGGCTTCTTGTCCGTCGGTGGCACAAATAATTTCATAGTTTTCGGTTGTTAAATAATTTTTCAGCATTTCACTGATTTCTAAATCATCTTCAACCAACAGGATTTTATGTTGATTCATGGCTTTTCTTTTTCTCCTTTTCCACATAAACTTTTTTGGGGCGCAAACAGTCATCTGCCCACTGTCTGCGCCCCATTCTCTTCACACAATCTCCATCAGCTGATATCCCGCTTTCGATATACCCTTACCGCAATTCTGTATGAAACCAGGAAACAGATAACAGAAATCGCAAGCACGATATGGAAAGCAGGTAGGATATTTTCTTTCACAGGGAGAAACAAATTGATAAAAAGCACGAGTCCCGTAATGATTCCTGTAGACGCCATAAACGACATCATAAAGACAATCTGTGATTTCTCCGGGTCAGATAAATACGCACATGGCAGGCTGATGCCTCCTGCCAGCAGGGTTGCGCTTATCCCGATAGAACCGTACAGGCATAAGGCATATAATGTTACATCCGCGCCAAAACAGGCAAGGACAGCACAGGGAACAAGCGCCGTAACCGTTCCCAATACGGCAAGCAGGATATAAAACAGAAACTTTTCCCCAATAATCTGGTTTCTTGATACCGGCATTGTAATGACATTTTTATTCCATTTGGAAGCCGCATCACCGGTAATGCTGATAAAGACCGCCGTTGTAGACGCAGCTGGCGCTAAAACCAGAAGGGCGCTTGTTTCCAGCAGAAAAGATAATCCAAATCCTAACACAATCAGACTGACAACGGTTACAAGGATATTGCTCCTGGCAATATAAAGGTCTTTCACCAAAATGCCTTTCATCACTTTTCCCCCTTTACATATAGAAGCATGATTTCATCAAGCGTTGCCGGAACAACCAGGGCTTCCGGATATTTTTTCTGCATCCTCTCCCGGTTTGAAACAAGAATCTGCCATTCGCAGTCTATTTTACGATATGTAATGATATCAGATTTATCCAGTGCGTCAAATTGCGCCGCACCGCACTTGATGATACCGTACTGTCCACTCAGTTCCTCTTTCGATTTCTCAAAAATCACTTTCCCTTCATGGATAAATACAATAAAATCAGCAATCTTCTCCAGATCACTGGTAATGTGGGAGGACATCAGTATGGAATGATCTTCCTCCTGCACAAAATGTAAGAGCATATCCAGAATATCATCCCGGACAACCGGATCCAGGCCGCTGGTAGCCTCGTCCAGAATCAGCATCCTGGAATGATGGGAGAATGCGACAGAGATTGCCAGCTTCATCTTCATTCCCTTTGAAAACTGCCTGATCTGCTTGTCGGGCGGCAGGGAAAACTCTTTTAACAGTCTGAAATAAACCTGTTCGTCCCATGACTTATAAATATTCTTCATAACCCGGTTCAGTTTCCGGGGAGAAAGAATTTCAGGATAATTGCTGCCGTCAAACACAACGCCAATATATTCTTTCGTATCCCTGCTCAGCTCCTGGCTGCCTAAAATGGAAACAATGCCATCTTCTTTTTGAATCAGCCCTAAAATAGCGTTAAGCGTTGTGCTTTTTCCCGCGCCGTTTTCTCCAATCAGTCCAACGATAGAACCGTTTGGAACAGTAAACGAAACATGATCCAAAATAAAATCCTGATAGGTTTTTGTGAGTCCTGATACTGCCAGAGCATTTGTCATCGCTGATCCTCCTCATACATGACAGCCTTTCCCGTCATCATTATTCTGAATATCTCATTATAATCAACCCGTACTGCTAAGACAATAAAGCTGCTGTGAAATGCATTCTGGCTGCTGTAGGATGGCTATTTTCTTTTGCCGTTGTCCGGCAGGTTTCATTTTCATCCGTCAATCAAACAGGCTCAACTAATGATAGCTGTTTTTTTCGTCAAAAGCTTGTCCTCATAAAATTCTACTCAACTGAAAAACGCAGAATCGTTTTAAATGGAACATAGACAGTATTTTACAGGGAGAAAAGCCCCGCCATGATTGACAGAACTTTTCTCCCGATATTTATTCAACTGTGATCACTACAATTTTCACAGCTTCAATAGGATGCTTTTCATCATCAAGCAGCCCCCGGTAACTGACCTCTATTTTATCGCCTGCGGCAATTTGGAAATCTCCTTCTGCTGCCTGTGCACTCTCCGTGGAAAAGCCTTTCAATATCGGAACATTCTCCGTGGAAAAATGATAGAGCATATCATCTTCCGGAGTCCTGACTGTGATTACATTACCTTCATACTCTTCAACAATTCCGGCAATGGGATCTCCCTCCGGAACCTCCTCGTCTTCCGATGAAGCGTTTTCATCCTCTTCTGCAAGCTCCGGCTTTGACGTTTCCATATCATTCGTTTCTGTTTCTGTCGTTTTTGTATCTGCAGTTTCTTCCTGATCCGTTTCCTGTCGGGAATCCGTATTCACAGATACCGCACCCTCTTTCGATTCCGATGAACAGGCGGTCATCCCCATCACGATAATTACCATAAATATCAGAATAAATTTTCTTTTCATAATCTTTCTCACTTTCTAAAAGAATCGTATTTCTGCGGCATGAAATTCATCCTTTTCAAAGCTGCCTTTCATCTCAACAGACATATACTCCTTCAAATCCTGAAATTCTGCCTCTTTGACCTCATTCCCTTCTCCATTTTCATCCGTGGTTTTTGCATAAAAACGGGTATCATCATCAAACACCACATGAATCAGCTGGGAATCAGGAATATCAGCGTTAGAGCTTGGAGAACTGTATGATAAGGAACCGTCATCAAGAATGGTTACTTTCTTTTCTGCGATAAAAAATGAGTGCTCTTCCATCCGCCAGACCTTTCCCAGGAAATCGGCATCAACAGCATCCGCGACATCCGGCTCTAAAACCTGCCATTTGCCTGCCGCATTTTCCTGGGGTGCTTCCGTGTTTCCGTCAGTATCTTCTGATGGCACATCATTTTGTTCCCCCGGTAATGCTTCGCCTGCCTGGGCCCTTTCTGTTTTAGCAGCTGATTCAGAGCCGGAACCGCATCCTGTAACCATTATGTTCAACATGCAGACAGTACCAAATAATATCATTGCCCTTTTTAGTTTCATAAACTTTTGCCTCCTGATTATTTATAGAAATAACAGATATTATAGTCTGTCTAAATCGTTCAGACAATCAATTTGTTGTGAAATGCTTTCCGAATGCCGTAAATATCATGAAATCTCCTTCTAACGAATATCTGTCTTCTCCGCCCATTTCAGCCCCTTGCAGGCAGTATTTCCAGGAATGCCTCCCATTTCTGCTCCGTCTCCTTCCATGCTTCCAGAGCCGCCTCATATTCCGGGGTGCGCACATAGCTCTCCCGTTTCACGTTCTCCCCGTTCAGTGTGCCTAAGAACTGGGCAATCTTCAGCCTGGACGATGGCGATGTCCTCACTGCAAAACAGGTCAAAGAGCTCCAAGAACGCAATGCCCAATTAGAAGAAGAAAACCTCATCCTAAAAAAAGCGATTGCCAT
>CAJUEW010000002.1 GCA_910585465.1 uncultured Lachnospiraceae bacterium
ATAGAGAGCGAGGATATCGCTCAATCATCTAATTTGATGATTTTGCAACAACCCCGCCTTCTGCTATTTCAGCAAAACCTTTCCTGAGGACATATGAATATTACAGTTTTCCTCCTCCTTCTCAATAGTCAGCTCCTGTACACCGATACGTATCTGTGTAATCGGATGTATTTTCCCGCAGGAAATGCAGTTGGACTGATCGGAATAAATCCTATTTTCCAGCTCCTTCAGTTCCTTTAGGGTGTCGCTTTCTATTTCGTCACACAGCTTCCGCTGCGTCATAAGCTTGCTCATCTGGCGGCTCATGCTTACGTCGGAAATGTCCTTTTCCAGCTTTTCTTTGGATTTTTGGATATTTTCCAAATCTTTCTTTTTTTCCGTGATCTTATGATCCAGTTCGGGATCGTAGTTCATAGTAAGTCTGTTTGTGCAGCCGGATATGTTTCCGATCTTTTTTGCGCAGATAGATTTATGTGCTTTAACATCTCCTCCGAAAATTAATCCCCTGCCCATCAGGGCATAGACGGAACCTTCCTCGCTGATGACTGTGCTGTTTGCAATGACCTCCGCATAGATGTTTCCTTTTGCGACAGCTTCTGCATCCTCCAGTATGGTACACTGGATCTGGCGGGCAGCCTTTAGCTGTGTTTCTCCGGAGCCTTTAATATCCCCCTGTACCCGGATGGTGCCGTCGGACAGGATCCTGCCCTTCCGGATTTCTCCTAAAATAATAATATTTCCGGTTGCTTTTATAGTAACTCCGTCCTCAATATTTCCAAGAATAAAGATATCTCCGTTATATTCGATATCTCCCATTTGAGCGTTCACATCCTCGGAGATTACTTTCTGATCCTGGACAGTGAAATCATCTCCGTCCATAATCACAGTTCCGTTAATCGCCGCAGACAGGATTGTGCCATCCTCAGAAAGCGTTGTATTTTTTCCCTGAGGTATATGAATAGGCTCTCCTCCTTTGCCATGAAGGGCGCGGCCGGAAATATCCATTCCGTCCTCAGGTGCCACAGGGGGCTTAATACGGCATATAACGTCTCCTTTTTGGATAAACTGCACTGAATTCTGCTTTCTGAAATTCAGTTCTGCAAGCGATTCGTCTTCTTCCAGCTCCAAAGCCTGTTCCTGCCTGCGCTCAAACAGTTCTTCCAGCTCACCATCTTCACCGTCCTTGGGTAATTTCCCGCAGGCAATTTGTATAATGTGTAAATAGTTCTGCATGGAAATAATTCTGGAAACAGCTTCCTGATCAATTCCGGAGGAGATTCCTTCATACCGCATATCCTCGAGAAGCTGTGCCTGATCGATTCCGTTTCCGTCGTTCAAAGGGGGAAGAATGCATACATACGCTTTCATGCGGTCAGCAGAAACATGAAACAGAGGCAGTGCGTTTACGGCCAGATTTTTTGACTGCTGACCGTTTTCCGGCGCAGACGGTGTCTGGCCTTCCACGTGTTTTCTGATTGCCTGCTCCACAGTATTGCGGAAATTATCCGTATCGCTTCCCTTTTCCGGATTTTTCTGGAAATCCTGCCGTATATTGTCCCGAAGCTCACCTGTCATTTTTTGTATCAGACCACGCTGATTTTGTGCCAGGCCGCGTTGTTCAACTCTGTTATTTTTTGTTTTATTCCGTTTTTCAAAAAAACCAAAGACAGCCATTTTTCCTTCCCCTTCCCTTTCTAAATGTAACAATAAGGTTGTTTTACAGTTGCCGGCAATTACAGAGGCAGAAGACTTTAATTGTCGTCCTCCGCATCTTTATTGCTGGTATAAATAGTACGTTTTCTCGCCATCTCGTCACTCTCCAGATACTCATCGTAAGTGGTAATTTTATCAATCATAGAGCCGTTCGGCAAAAGTTCGATGATCCGGTTGGCAGTGGTCTGCACAATCTGATGGTCACGGGAGGAGAACAGAAGTACTCCCGGGAATTTTATCATACCATTATTGAGAGCAGTGATCGCTTCCATATCCAGATGGTCTGTGGGCTCATCGAGAATCAGCACGTTGGCGCCGGAGATCATCAGCTTACTGAGCATGCAGCGCACCTTTTCTCCTCCGGACAGTATCCGCACCTTCTTCACGCCGTCCTCGCCTGCAAAGAGCATTCGCCCAAGGAAGCCGCGGACATAGGTTACATCCTTGATCTCAGAATACTGGGTCAGCCAGTCTACGATAATATCGTCATTATCGAATTCTTTTGTATTGTCCTTAGGGAAGTAAGACTGGGAGGTGGTTACTCCCCATTTGTAGCTGCCCTCATCCGGCTCCATTTCCCCTGAGAGAATTTTGAACAGGGTTGTTTTGGCGAATTCATTGCTTCCGACAAAAGCTACTTTGTCATCGTGCCCCAGAATAAAAGAAATATTATCCAGCACCTTCACTCCGTCGATGGTTTTGGAGATGCCCTCCACGGTCAGTACTTCATTCCCGATTTCGCGGTTGGGCCGGAAGTCAATATACGGATATTTACGGCTGGAGGGACGAATTTCATCCAGCTGGATTTTCTCCAGCGCCTTCTTGCGGGAGGTTGCCTGCCTGGACTTGGATGCATTGGCAGAGAAGCGGGAAATAAACTCCTGCAGCTCCTTAATTTTTTCCTCCTTTTTCTTATTGGCTTCCTTCATCTGGCGGATCATAAGCTGGCTGGATTCATACCAGAAATCATAGTTTCCTGCATAGAGCTGAATTTTGCCATAATCGATATCTGCAATATGGGTGCACACCTTATTCAAAAAATAGCGGTCATGGGAAACTACTATGACAGTGTTGTCAAAGTTAATTAAAAACTCCTCCAGCCATGCGATAGCATCCAGATCCAGATGGTTGGTAGGCTCGTCAAGGAGCAGAATATCGGGGTTGCCGAACAATGCCTGCGCAAGCAGGATTTTGACCTTCTGGGCACCGGAAAGATCCTTCATCAGAGCGTAGTGGAATTCAGTTTCAATGCCCAGTCCGTTCAGGAGGGCAGAGGCATTGGATTCTGCCTCCCAGCCGTCCATGTCCGCAAATTCTCCTTCCAGCTCGCTGGCACGGATTCCGTCCGCATCGGTAAAATCCTCTTTTGCGTAAATGGCGTCCTTTTCTTTCATGATTTCATACAGCCTGGCATTTCCCATGATGACAGTATCCATAACGGCGTATTCATCATATTGGAAATGGTTTTGCTTTAAGAAGGAAAGGCGCTGCCCCGGAGTGATGGCAATCTCACCGCTGGTGGAATCCAGTTCGCCGGATAGAATCTTCAGGAACGTGGATTTGCCGGCACCGTTTGCGCCAATCAGACCATAGCAGTTCCCTTCTGTAAATTTGATGTTGACGTCCTCAAACAGAGCCTTTTTGCCCAGACGAAGAGTCACATTATTTGCACTAATCATAAAATCAGCCTTCCTTATCTGTATCTAATTATTTATAATATACCAAAATATATTGTAACGGAAAAAAAAGTTTTTGCAAGCATTTTATATGATTTTCAGAAAAATGTACTTTAGAAATTGGAAATATTGTGGTATGATAAAAATATCAAAATATTTCTTAGCCTTATGGGAGGTACTTTTATATGAAGAAAATACTATTTGCAGCATCCGAATGCGTGCCGTTCGTCAAAACCGGAGGGCTTGCGGATGTATGCGGAGCGCTGCCGAAGGGATTCAATAAAGAGGAGTGGGATGTCCGTGTAGTAATTCCGAACTATACCTGTATTCCGGATAAGTTCAGGAATAACTTTAAGTATATCACTCATTTTTATATGGGAACCGGCACTTACAATCCCGGAGCGCACGTAGGTGTTATGACATATGAGTACGAAGGTGTTACCTATTACTTTATTGACAACCTTGTATATTTCGGAGGAGCAAAGCCTTACGGAGATTTCCGTACAGACATTGAGAAATTTGCGTTCTTCTCCAAAGCAGTTCTGTCGATTCTTCCGATTGTCGGATTCCGTCCGGATCTGATTCACTGTCATGACTGGCAGACAGGCCTGATTCCTGTGTACTTAAGGACGGAGTTTGCGGCAGGCGAGTTCTACCGCGGAATAAAAACGATTATGACGATTCATAACTTAAGATTCCAGGGAATCTGGGATATAGAAACGATGAAAGGGCTGACCGGGCTTCCGGATTATGTATTTACTCCGGATAAACTGGAGTTTAAGAGAGATGCCAATATGCTGAAGGGCGGTCTGGTATATGCAGACTATATTACCACCGTGAGCGAGACCTATGCATATGAGATTCAGACTCCGATGTACGGAGAGGGCCTGGACGGACTTCTGTCTGCAAGGCATATGGATCTGCGGGGCATAGTCAATGGAATTGACTATGAGATCTGGAATCCCAAGACCGATGGCAAGCTTACGAAAAATTATGATCTGAAGAATTTCAAGAAGGGCAAGGCAGCCAATAAGAAAGCACTTCAGGAGGCGCTTGGTCTGACTGTGGATGAGAATAAGATGATGATTGGCCTGATCTCCCGTCTGACGGATCAGAAAGGTCTGGATCTGATTGCCGAAGTGATGGAACAGATTGTGGATGATAATACGCAGTTTGTTGTAATCGGTACAGGAGATCAGCGCTACGAGGATATGTTCCGTCACTATGCATGGAAATATTCGGACAAGGTTTCAGCAAATATTTACTATGCGGATGATCTGTCCCATAAGCTGTACGCAGCGGCAGATGCATTTCTGATGCCTTCCGCTTTTGAGCCGTGCGGGCTGACTCAGCTTATATCCTTCCGCTACGGAACTGTTCCGATTGTCCGTGAGACGGGCGGTCTTAAAGATACGGTAGAGCCATATAATGAATATGAAGGAAAGGGAGATGGATTCTCCTTTACAAATTACAATCCATGGGATATGATGGAAGTAATTAACTATGCAAAATATACGTATTTTGTACACCGGAAAGAGTGGGATGAGATGGTTGCAAGAGACATGCAGAAGGATTTCTCATGGGATGCATCCAGATACAAATATGAGGGAATCTATTCCTGGCTGATTGGCTGGTAGGATTCCATCGCGTGATGACGGGGAGACTTCCGAATGGGGACTCCCCGTCTTGTGCTTTGAAGAAAAATATAGGAAGAAATGAAAGGAGCGGCGAAATACTGCTCCTTTTTTCAGGCTTCCAGTCTGCTGAAATTATCGTTGTTTTTTTATTTTCATGCATCGGAATCCGCGGTATTCTAATCTAATAGATGGAGACAGACAGATGAGGACCCCGGCCGGGCTTCCAAAATACCAGACAATAGCTGTCTGAACAAGGCCCGAAAGGGTTTGAGGATGCAGATACGGACAAATAGCTTTTCGGATCGGCATGCTGTAAAAGGATGGATGTAGGAATCAGGTGGAGGAATTGAATTATGAAACTATTGGTGAAAAAGGCGCAGCAGGGAGATGCAGATGCCTTTATTGAACTGATTGAAAGAAATAAAATGACGCTGCAGAGGGTTGCCTATGGATATTTTCGGGAAGAGGAGGATGTGGCGGACGCGATTCAGGACACGATTCTGGATGCGTTTGAACATATGCAGGAACTGAAGAAGCCGGAATATTTTCGTACATGGCTGGTGCGGATCCTTATGAATAACTGCAACCAGATCTATAACCGGAATCGCAAGAGCTGCAGGCTTGAGGAACTGCCGGAGACAGCCGGGGATATTTCCGGCACATCGGATGTGGAGTTTCATGAGATGCTGCGTTCGCTTCCGGAGGACAGCCGGGTGATCTTCCTTTTGTATTACGGAGAGCAGTTTACGACCCGGGAAATTGGGCAGATGCTGAATATGAAGGAGGCCACAGTTAAGAGCCGGCTTTACAGAGGAAAACAGAAACTGCGGGCGCAGATGCAGGTAGTGTAGCCATTCTAAAACAGCATCTGTCCAGGTCAAATAAAGAGGCAGATACAGAATTTTAATCAGGAGAGTAAGATATGAGACAGAAATATACCAAAAAAGACTACGAAAGAGTATTGAGTATGGAATTGACAGAGTCGGCGCTCATTGAGAAAAAAATACAGGCTGCTTATCAGACACTTCGTACAGATGGCAGAAAGAGAAAAAATGTGCGTCGTAAGAAAAGCCTTCGGGGACTGATTACCGGTATGTCGGCAGTGGCGGCGGCGCTGGTGCTGAGTGTGGCCGTGTATGTGGCAAATCCGGCGCTGGCTGCAAAGCTTCCGTTTATCGGAAATGTGTTTCGGACGGTGGGAGAAAGCTCCGGTTATGCCGGCGACTTTGAGAAGCATGCGGTACATCTGGTGCAGGCGGATGAAGTACAGGAAAGCGGAGAAGCCGCAAGTCCGTATGTACAGACAGACAATGGGATCACCTTTACGGTCTCGGAATGCAATTATGAGAGCATGGCCATGTATCTGGCCGTCGGTATTGAATCGGAAGAGGGATTCAGTGAAGCTCTGCAGACCTTTGCCCGTTATGGCTCTTATGAGAAGGTGCCGGAAGAAGAGATGTATCAGAGCTACAGTGTTCTGTACATGGACAGTACCAGTACGGCAGATTTTTCCGCATCCGGAAAAGGGATTTACAAGGGAGATCCGGCGGCAGGCACAAACTCTCCTTATCATATAGAAGGAAGATTTGTGGATGACCATACCTTTGCAGGAATTATCCGTGTGGATCTGATGAATATGGCGATCCTTGATGAGACGGAGGGATGGAAGGCGGTTGAGAATACAGAGCTTCCGGAGAAATTCATCTATACACTGCGTGTAACGGAGCTTTATGCAGATCCGGAGAAGGGAGAGCGTCTGTCCGGAAACTGGGACTTTACGCTGGATGTGGCGTTGAACCATGAGCAGACGGTGCGGAAGGAGCTTCATGAGACTAACGAAGAGGGGATTGGAATTGGAACAGTCACAAAGACGGCTTATGAGCTGTATGCAGAACTGGTGCTTCCGGAGGGAAAAAGTCAAGCAGACTATGTGGTGGCGGTCTGCGATGCAGAAGGAAAGCCGCTGGACTCCCAGGCAGAATATGCGGAAATTTATTCCGTTTATGACAGAGACGTAAGCAAAGTATACGTGTATGTGGTGGATTATCTCACCTATATGGAAGAGTGCAAAGGAAACAATTACCGGAATCTGCCCAAAAAGGCGGTGTATCAGACAGAAGTAGTATTTTAACAAAAGGTCCGAGCCTGGAAAAACAGAGGGAGCGCTGCAAAATAGATGGATAGCTGTCTATGGAGCAGCGCCCCGTTTTTATGCCGAAAATGAAAAAGCAGGTTCCAAAGAACCTGCCTTCCTGTAAAGCTCCCGACCGGATTTGAACCGGTGACCTACGCATTACGAGTGCGTCGCTCTACCGACTGAGCCACGGAAGCTTATATCCCAACAGCAAAAACAATTATATCGTATGTGGCTCAGATTGTAAAGCATTTTTTAAAAAAATTTGCATATGGATTATAAAGAGTCAATAATTGCACTGGCCGCCAGCGCACTGTCGCCAATAGGAACCCAGGTGCGGGAAAGCCGTACCAGGCAGGATTCATCCGGCGTCTGTCCGGGGTTTTTCAGAAATTCGATACTCATCTGATAGAGAATATGTTCATTTTGATTCGTGACATCCATCAGAGGAACTGCTTTTTCAAGCATATAGCTACAATCTGTCGCATTGCGTTCAAGCAGCTCCTGCATGGTTTCACGAAAAATGCCCATATGCTCCTGATCCCAGGAAGCAGTAAAGGCACATTTGCAAAGCTCTTTGCTGAAGAATGGATAATTTACAATTTCATTCAGGAGCTGAATGAAATTTGCCCTGTGAATGGAAGAGACAAAACAATCGCCGGCCTGCAGGGCATTCACCACTTTGTCAGTCCATACCATAAATAACCCTCCTTTTTGAATTCTGTTTTTATTTTATTTTAGCAGAAATACACAAAAAAATAAAGTAAATTTTGTAAAAAATATAAAAGAGTATTAAAAAATCAATTCCTACAACATGTACAATCACATACAAGTAAAAGTATGTTATTATTATAACAATCTTAGAACAAACAGGAGGATAGAATATGTTTCGGGATGAATTTATGAATGTATGTAACGGAGCAAAAGGTAAATTAAATCTTCTGACGAGTAATCCGCTGGGCTACTTTATTTCTGCTGTGGTGGCAGGCTTTTTTATCGCGTTCGGGGGATTTGTGACGTTTACGATTGGAGGCAATCTGACTGCGGCAGGCGAGACAATGACGAAGGCGGTTATGGCGTTTTCTTTTGCATCTGCACTGAGTCTGGTTGTAATGGCGGGCGCGGAACTGTTTACTGGTAATAATTTTGTGATGGCCGCAGCGTCTTTTGCGGGAGAGATAAAATGGATGGAAGCGGCAAAGCTGTGGGTGATCTGTTACATAGGGAATCTGGCCGGTTCTCTTCTGGCGGCGGTAATGTTCCATTTTACCGGTATTCCCAACGGTGTAGTAGGAGAATTTTTTGCAAATACAGCTGCCACCAAAATGGGCGGTTCTGCATTGAACCTGTTTATCAAAGCTATTTTGTGTAATATGCTGGTATGTCTTGCCGTATGGTGCGGGACAAAGATGAAGAGTGAGTCCGGAAAACTGATTATGATTTTCTGGTGTATCTATGTTTTCATGATCTGTGGTTTTGAGCACAGTATTGCAAACATGACAGTCATGGCGGTTGGTCTTTTGGATCCGAACGGAGTGGCAGGAATCTCTGTGGGAGGATATGTACATAATCTTTTGTGGGTGACTCTTGGAAATATGCTTGGCGGTATCTTTTTCGTGGCATGGCCATATTATATGATTCAGAAGAAGAAATAAAGGAGAAGAAAAAAGTTAGCGGGGTGTAATTCTTTTATAAACGAAGGCTGCTGCAGGGAATGCGGCAGTCTTTTTTTGGGGAAAAGGAATTGTACAAAACAGAGGTTTGTGGTAAAATAAGAAATCAATTTACAGAAAGACCTGAGTCTTTGCATTTATTGGAAACTCAAGACAGAAAGAAGGAAGAATATACTATGGCACAGCTATGGGGAGGACGTTTTACAAAGGAGACGGACCAGCTTGTATACCGTTTTAATTCATCGATCTCATTTGACCAAAAATTTTATAAGCAGGATATAACCGGAAGCATGGCGCATGTACGGATGCTGGCGGAGCAGGGGATTCTGACAGAGGAAGAGAGAGAGCAGATTCTGGAAGGGCTTCAGGGTATTCTTGCAGATGTGGAATCCGGAAAACTGATTATTACAGATGAATATGAGGATATTCACAGCTTTGTGGAAGCCAATTTAACCGACCGGGTGGGAGCCCCAGGGAAAAAGCTTCATACCGGAAGAAGCCGGAATGACCAGGTAGCTCTGGATATGAGGCTTTATACAAGAGATGAGGTGCAGGAGACAGATGAACTTCTGAAAAAGCTTTTAGAGGTGCTGCTTCGGATTATGGAGGAGAATACAGAAACCATTATGCCGGGCTTTACTCATTTGCAGAAGGCCCAGCCCATAACTCTGGCGCATCATATAGGAGCGTATTTTGAAATGTTTAAGCGGGATCGTTCCCGTCTGCATGATATTTATGAACGGATGAATTACTGTCCGCTGGGAGCCGGCGCGCTGGCGGGGACAACCTATCCTCTGGACCGGGAATATACGGCAGAACAGCTCGGATTTTACGGGCCAATGCTAAACAGCATGGATGCAGTATCGGACAGAGATTATCTGATTGAATTTTTGTCGGCTATGTCCACTATAATGATGCATCTGAGCCGCTTTTGTGAGGAGATTATTCTCTGGAACAGTAATGAATATCAGTTTGTGGAGATTGATGATGCCTACAGCACCGGGAGCTCTATTATGCCCCAGAAGAAGAATCCGGATATTGCGGAGCTGATAAGGGGAAAGACAGGCCGGGTCTATGGGGCGCTGACTTCTCTTTTAACTACCATGAAAGGAATTCCCCTTGCATATAATAAGGATATGCAGGAGGATAAGGAGCTGGTATTTGATGCGATAGATACAACGAAGGGCTGTATTTCTTTGTTTACCGGTATGATGGATACGATTGGCTTTTGCAGAGAACGGATGAACAACAGCGCAAGACATGGGTTTACCAATGCCACGGATGCGGCGGATTATCTGGTGAATCATGGAGTTCCGTTCAGGGATGCCCATGGAATTGTGGGCCGCCTGGTACTGTACTGTATTGAGAAAAAGATTGCTCTGGATGATATGTCTCTGGAGGAATATAAGGCCGTCAGTCCGGTATTTGAGAAAGATATATACGAGGCTATTTCTTTGGAAAACTGTGTGAATAAGCGTCTTACCATCGGCGCACCCGGAAAGGAAGCCATGGAGAAGGTGATTGGGATCTACAGGGAATATCTTAAGTAAATTTTAGGGTTGCATTTTGGACAGAAATCCTGTAATATTTCATAGGAAGGACAAATGTGCGTGCAATACGGACGGACAGAAAATATACATAGTAATGAGGAGAATGAAAAAATGAGTGAAAAATTAAGAGTAGGTATTCTTGGCGGTACTGGTATGGTAGGTCAGAGATTCATCTCTCTGTTGGAGAATCATCCGTGGTTCCAGGTAGTGACGATTGCAGCCAGTGCCCGTTCTGCGGGAAAAACCTACGAGGAGGCAGTCGGCGGACGCTGGAAAATGACAACTCCGATGCCGGAGGCAGTGAAGAGTATAATTGTTATGAATATTAATGAGGTGGAGAAGGTTGCTTCCGGCGTGGATTTTGTATTCAGCGCAGTGGATATGTCCAAGGATGAGATTAAGGCTATTGAGGAAGCATACGCAAGGACAGAAACTCCGGTAGTTTCCAATAACAGTGCGCACCGCTGGACTCCGGACGTTCCGATGGTGATTCCGGAAATTAATCCGGAGCATTTTGAGGTCATCGAGTTTCAGAAAAAGCGTCTTGGGACTGTGAGGGGCTTTATTGCAGTAAAGCCGAACTGTTCGATTCAGAGCTATGCTCCGGCGCTGAGCGCATGGAAGGAGTTTGAGCCATATGAAGTAGTGGCAACGACCTATCAGGCAATCTCCGGCGCAGGTAAAACCTTCAAAGAATGGCCGGAGATGGAAGGAAACATTATTCCGTACATCGGCGGGGAGGAAGAAAAGTCCGAACAGGAGCCCCTTCGTATATTGGGACATATTGAGAATGGAATAATTGTGAAGGCAGAGGAGCCAAGAATCACCTGCCAGTGTATCCGTGTTCCGGTTTTGAACGGACATACGGCTGCCGTATTTGTAAAATTCCGTAAAAAGCCTACAAAGGAAGAGTTAATTGATTGTCTGGTAAAATTCCGCGGATTTCCGCAGGAGGCGGATCTGCCAAGCGCGCCCCGGCAGTTTATCCGTTATATGGAAGAGGATAATCGTCCTCAGGTTCAGATGGATGTGGATTATGAGAATGGTATGGGAATTTCTATCGGAAGGCTCCGCGAAGACAGTATTTTTGACTGGAAATTTGTGGGACTCTCCCATAATACTGTGCGCGGTGCGGCGGGAGGTGCAGTACTCTGCGCAGAGACACTGAAGGCAAAGGGATATATTGTGAAAAAACAGTAGGAAGCCGGAAGCAGGCTTCAGAAATACAGTTGTTAAAAAAATTACTGCCAGATGCGGTTATCTGCATCTGGCAGTATTTCTTTTTTGTTATGAAAGGATGTTGTTTATGTATACTGGCGCTCCAGCTTGAAGATGGAAACCTGATGCTGCATATTGGAAGCCAGACGGGACAGCTCCTGACCGGAGGCGGCGCTTTCCTCGGAGGTGGCGGAATTTGTCTGCACCACACTGGAAATCTGATCCACAGCCTTGGAAATATTTTTTACTTTTTCTGCCTGACTCTGATAGCCGGTGGAAATCTGATTGATCACTGAGATTACCTGATCGGCCTGTGAGGCGGCGCCGGAAAGGGATTCGGCTGTTTTTCCGGCCAGCGAGGAGCCGCGTTTTACTGCATGTATAGAGGCTTCGATAAGCTCTGTCGTAGTATTGGCAGCCTCACTGCTTTTTGCCGCCAGATTCCGTACCTCGTCCGCGACGACAGAGAAGCCCTTTCCGGCGGAACCTGCCCGGGAAGCCTCCACGGCTGCATTCAGCGCCAGAATATCTGTCTGGAAGGCAATATCCTCAATGGTCTTGATGATTTTTCCGATTTCCACCGAATGCATGGAAATATCCTCCATAGCACGCAGCAGATTCTGCATCTCGTCATTACTGTGGGTGAGATCGTTTCCGATGGCGATAATCTGCTGGCGGGCTTTTACAGCTGTTTCTGCACCGGAGGATGCTTCCGAAGATACCTCCTGGATTTCTGCTGAAATTTCCTCCAGGGTGCTGGCCTGCTCGGTAGCGCCCTGGGCCACGGACTGAGCCGCGCTGGCCACCTGTCCGGCACTGTCAGCCACCTGTCCGGCGGAACTGGAGATGGCAGCCAGCGTGAGGGACAATGTTTTCTGAATTCCGAGCATGGCGTCCTTCAGCTTGGCAAAATCACCTACATATTCCTGCTTCATCTCAAAGACAAGATTGCCCTTGCCCATATCCGTCAGAATAGCGGACATTTCATCAATATAAAGAATGTACGTCTTAAGCCGCTTCACCAGCTGCTGAATGCCGCCGGCCAGCTGACCTACCTCATCTTTGGAACGGACATCCAGCTGTACGTCCAAATCTCCGTCAGCCAGTGCGCCGACTACTTTGGTCATATTACGGATGGGCTTGAGCATCTGAGATACGACTTTGACGCATATGGCAGCCAGTATAAGCGTACAGAGTATGAAAATAATCATAATCATGGAAGAGATCTCTTTTACAATAGACTCATATTCGGAAACCGGAATAACGCCAAGCAGTTTCCATCCGGTATCATTTAATGTCATAATATTGCCGAAAAAGCCGTTTCCGTCTCTTGTGTACTGAGTGCTTAATTCCCGGTTTTCTTTAATGGCACTGAGCATTTCCTGGGAATAGCCCGCTTCATCCACATGCTTTCCGATAACATCGGAGGACTGATGATAAAGGATTCTGTCGTCGGAATCGTACAGCGTAATAAAGCCTGTTTCGCCGAGCGTAATCTGACTGACAGTCTCAATCAGGGGAGTCAGCCGGATATCCAGAATCAGGATGCCGATGACAGACTGTTTATCTGCCGCATAAACAGGGGCGCTGACAGTCACAATAGTATTTCCTGTGCTGACATCCTCGTAGGCAGCAGTGATGCTTGCAGCTTTTTTCTCTGTAACCAGTTTATAATATGGCCGTGTGGTAATATCCCATCCGGGCTCGGTAATGTAGTAATCGGACTGGAGAACCTGACTGGTGCCGATGCTGCCGATGCATACAGCCTGAAGCGTTTCGGAATTATCGGCCTGAACATTCTGCAGGATAGATATAAGCTCCCTGTAATAAGGGGACTGGTCAAAGCGTTCTCTGTTGGACTCTATTTCACGGACGGCTTCTTGTACAACAGGAATAGAAGCTGTGGTTTCTGCAATGGAGAAATATTTTTGAAAGAACAGGTCTGTTGTCTGGGTTGCGGAATAGGTCTGGCTGTGAAGGCTTTTCTGCTGAAGCTCGCTAAGCACCTGGCTGATCCGGCTGTCCAGAATCAGGCTGGTCGCTGTCAGAATAATGAACAGCGGGAGCAGGATGCCGATCAGAAATTTTGTCATAATGCTCCGGCGGGAGCCACGGGCCTGTTTTGATGTGTTCTTTTTTTCGTTTTGTGTTTTTGCTAACATTTAAAATACCTCCTTCCAAAGAAACAAGCATGCTCCGCAGGGCATTTCGGCATAGAAGCCCTGATCGGCAAGTGTTAGCCGCACCACTGAAAGAGGATCCTGGATTCAGGCTGATAGATTAAGAGAATGTAATGCAGGAAGTCAGGCAGCAGATGAAATGATATAATATTAAGTCTGTAACATTTTTTATTATAGAAATAACAGGCTGACACTGTACTGGAAGTGGAAGAGCAAAATACAGCACATAAAGCCGCTGCCAAGCAGAACCACCGGAAATACTTATATGTTCTTTGATTTAATATTATCAGTCTTTTAGCTGTTTGTAAATAAAAAAACAGTTGAAATAATAAGCGTTCTATTATAGAATAGTACAAAGTATGGGGATCGCGTATTCCCCCGTAACATAAGGAGGAAAATCACAATGATTTCAGCAGGAGATTTCAGAAACGGCGTTACTTTAGAGATTGAGGGCAACGTATATCAGATTTTAGAGTTCCAGCATGTAAAACCCGGAAAGGGTGCGGCTTTTGTAAGGACAAAGCTGAAAAATATTATCAACGGCGGTGTGGTTGAGAAGACATTCCGTCCCACTGAAAAATTCCCGGCAGCACGTATTGACCGCGTGGATATGCAGTATCTTTACAGCGACGGAGATTTATTCCATTTTATGAATGTGGAGACTTATGATCAGATTGCGCTGAACAGCGATGATGTGGGAGATGCCCTGAAGTTTGTTAAGGAGAATGAGATGGTTAAGATCTGTTCCCACAACGGAAATGTGTTCGCGGTAGAGGCGCCTCTGTTCGTGGAGCTTGAGATTACGGATACGGAACCAGGCTTTAAAGGCGATACTGCTACCGGAGCAACCAAGCCGGCAACCGTGGAAACAGGAGCAGTTGTTTACGTGCCGTTGTTTGTGGAGCAGGGGAACAAGATTAAGATTGACACCCGGACAGGAGAATATCTGTCCCGCGTTTAGTCTGCTTTTTCGCTGATATGAATGGAAGGGCCCGGAGAAATCCGGGCTTTTTTTCGTTTTTTATTGCTAAAATCAGAAAAATCCTGTATGATAAAAAAGAGATATAAAATATTCCTGTGCATTTCGCATACCAATTCCCCTTTTTATTCAATTAGAGAAACAGAAAGGAAAAATATGTTATATGAGAAGTTTTTAGATCTGCTTGAAGAAGCTGTATGCAGAAGACTTAAGAGGCAGGAAAAGGTCCGCAGAGTTCAGATACTGAAAAACAACGGAGTAAAGCTGGACGGTTTTTCTTATCAGACGGAGGGACACCAGGAACAGCCCACTGTCTATGTAAATGACTACTATCATAAAGATATGGCAATGGAGGAGTTAGAGCAGCTCTCGGAGCTGGTTGTGAGTATACAAAGAGAAAGTATGCTTCGTTCCGAAAATAATTTTTCCCAGGTACTGGATTATTCTAAAATGAAAGTACAGATTTTTTATAAGCTGATCTCCAGAAAGAAAAATGAGGAGCTTCTTGAGCGGGTTCCGTGGCTCCCATGGCTGGATCTGGCTCTTGTGTTCTATCTGCGTATTCCGGAACATATCATAGGAAGTGCTACTGCCCTGATACATACAAGCCATATGGAATATTGGGGGATTACTTTGGGGGAGCTGTACAGGACAGCCTCCGAAAATATGAAGAGACTGCCGGTTATGCTTAAGCCTATGGAAGATTTTCTGGATGGATATGATATGGAAGCTTTCAGCAGCGGCATGTACGTTCTGAGCACGGAGAAAAAGGAGTATGGGGCAGCGGTGATCATATCCCCTGAAATACAGGGAGTCTGTTATAAGACATTCGGGGAGGATTACTATATACTTCCAAGCAGCGTGCATGAACTGATACTTCTTCCTAAAAGCCTGGCTGCGGGACGGGAGGAACTGGAAAGGCTTGTACAGGAGGTCAACGCTTCCTGTGTAAGTGAAGAAGATTACCTGAGCAGCCGTGTTTATTGCTACTCGTCAGCTATTGGACAGGTGAAAATATAAAAAAAAGATAAATATTACGAAAATATTACAAAAAACATTTGCTTATTTCCTCAACTTGGTGTATGATAGTTGAGGTAATAAGCCACGCACCTGTAGCTCAGCTGGATAGAGCACGGGCCTCCGACGCCCGGTGTCGCAAGTTCGAATCTTGTCAGGTGCATTTTTTATATTCAAAAATAAAGGAGGAGTACATATGGAACAAAACAGACAGAATAAACAAAATGAGATGGAGGGAATTTTAATAAGAAATAAAATATATATTGCAGTTATTGTAGTTTTGCTGATTGTAAATGTTGGATTGGCATATACTCTGTTCAATGAAAAGACGAAGGATCCCCAGAAGAATCTGGCGCAGTCAGAGAATGATCTGGAAAACAATACACAGGAAGCCCCGGAGGAACCAGTTCCGGAACCGGAAAACAATCTGGAGGAGAACACTCATGCTTCCATCGATAAGCTGGTCGAAAAGTATTGCGAATATATTGCCAGCGGGGATGTGGAAGCCCTGGAGGGAATTGTGGATGTGCTGTCTGATGAAGAGAAGGAAAAGATTCAGAACAGGGCGGCATTTATTGATTCCTTTGAAAATGTATCCTGCTATACGAAGAATGGTCCCATAGAGGATTCTTATATTGTTTTTGTATGTTATGATATGAAGCTTATTAATATTGAAACCAGTGCTCCGGATATTATTTGTCTGTATGTAGGACCAAAGGGCGATGACGGACGGCGTATCCACTATGGCAGTATTGACGCAAGTATGCAGGAATACGTGGCAGAGCTGGAACAGGATCCGGAAGTACAGGCATTGTATGATGATGTAAGCACACGTTATCAGGAGGCTCAGGAAAAGGACGAGACGCTGGCCGCTTTTATTCAGAAAATCAGCGGGCAGGTAGCGGAGCAGCCTGAAGAAAACTCCGAAGAAACCGCAGAAGAGAATCCCGAAGAGACCTCAGAGGAGCCTTCTGAAGAAACTGCAGAAAGAGGAGAAGGCTCTGAGTCAGAGGAGACGGCAGAGCAGCCTGAGGAAACAGAAGGAGAAAGTCAGGCAACTGCTCAAAATCGGGAGACACATGTAACAGATAGTGTTAATGTACGTTCAGAAGCGACCACGGAATCTGAACGTCTGGATCTGGCCTATAAAGGGGATCCCATTACCCAGATTGAGTCCTATGATAACGGCTGGAGTAAGGTTGTATATAAAGGCAAGACCGGTTATGTAAAGACAGAGTTTTTGGAGTAATCCGGACTGCGGCAGATACAGAATACAGGTTATTATTGACAGAATAATTATAAAAAAGCTCCATACCCTAGTAAAAGCTACGAGGGAAAGGAGTTTTTTTATGATTTCAGATGCAGACAGAGCGGTATTGGGTGAGAGCTACCGGAACACCCGTATGGGACGGGAAGCCATCAATGTGATTATCAGCAAAGTGGAGGATGATGAGCTTGCGCTGGATTTGAACCGTCAGGCATGTAAATTTGTGCAGCTTGAGGAAAAGATTCAGAAAGAATTTCAGAAGGCGGAAGAAAAAGCACCGGAGGAAAGCTTTATGAACCGGACAAGACTCTGGAGCGGAATACAGATGAATACGCTTCTGAATGCAAGTACGGAGCATCTGGCAGATATGATGATTCAGGGAAATACGAAAGGGATCACAGATCTGATGAAGGTTGTGAAGGCAAACAAAGGAGTTCAGAAGGAATATTATGAGATGGCTCAGGAATTGATGGATTTTGAAGAAAAAAATATTGAAAAGCTGAAAGCATATCTGAGATAGTGTGGCTTTTTCCGGCGTGATTTGATATAGTAGTGGTTGCGGGACTCCCCGCAATCACGGGAAAGAGAGATACATAATGATACGTCTGAACAAATATATAAGCGAGGCCGGAATCTGTTCCAGAAGAGAGGCGGATCGCATGGTGGAACAGGGCAGAGTAACGGTCAACGGAGAGCCGGCTGTTGCGGGTATGCAGATTAAGGACGGATATCAGGTAGAGCTGGACGGCAGGCTGATCAGAAGAAGAAAAAAAGAAGAGATGATTCTGATTGCAGTTAATAAGCCGAAAGGAATTGTATGCTCTGAGGTCAGCCAGGGGGGCGATACAACTATCATTGAATTTCTGAAGTATCCGAAGCGTATTACCTATGTGGGAAGGCTGGACAAGGAATCAGAGGGACTTCTTCTGATGACAAACAAAGGAGAGCTCATCAATCAAATAATGCGGGCATCTAATTACCATGAGAAAGAGTATGAGGTGGTAGTAAACCGGCCGGTTCACGAAGAGTTTCTCAGAAAAATGGCAGAAGGTGTATATTTAAAAGAACTGGGTGTGACCACGAGGCCGTGTACAGTGGAGCGTCTTGGAAAACGGAAGTTCAGGATTGTTCTGACCCAGGGGCTGAACAGACAGATCCGGAGAATGTGCCGGGAGCTGGGCTTTCATGTACAGGAGCTTTGCCGGGTAAGGATCATGAATATTTATCTGGGACATCTGAAAACCGGAGCTTGGAGAAATGTGACCGGTGAGGAGCTGGAGGAGCTTCTGCAGCTTCTTAAAGCTTCCGGAGAGCAGGGCGGGAAAATGGAGGAGTGGCAGAATGACGAAAATTGAACGGATGAAGGAACTGGGAGAACTGCTTAAGAATGCTTCCAAAGCTTACTATCAGGAAGACCGGGAAATTATGGACAACCTTGAATATGACAGACTTTATGACGAGCTTGAAGCGCTGGAAAAGGAAACAGGGATTGTGCTTGGAGGAAGCCCTACCATATCAGTGGGGTACGAAGCTGTGGATGAGCTTCCGAAGGAACGTCATGAGACCCCCATGCTGTCTTTGGATAAAACAAAGGATGTGGAAGAGCTGGCCGCTTTTGCGGGAACTCATGAGGTGCTGCTTTCCTGGAAGCTGGACGGGCTGACAGTGGTTCTTACCTATAAGGACGGACAGCTTCTGAAGGCGGTTACCAGAGGAAACGGAGAAATTGGAGAGGTGATCACGAACAATGCAAGGGTGTTTCGTAATGTACCTCTTTCCATTCCCCATAAAGGAGAGGTAATTCTCAGAGGGGAGGCAGTGATCCGCTATTCTGACTTTGAGAAAATCAATGCAGAAATTGCGGATGAGGCGGCAAAATATAAAAACCCCAGAAATCTTTGCAGCGGTTCCGTGCGCCAGTTAAACAATGAGATTACTGCTGAGAGAAATGTTTATTTCTATGTTTTTGCACTGGTGCGGGCAGAGGGAGTGGATTTTGAGAACTCAAGGGAGAAGCAGTTTTTGTGGCTGAAGAATCAGGGCTTTGATGTGGTGGAGTATAAAAAGGTGACAGGAGAGCAGATTGCAGAGGCAGTACAGGAATTTTCCGGGGCGGTTTTGGACAATGATCTTCCGTCGGATGGACTGGTCAGTATTTATAATGATATTGCCTATGGACAGTCTTTGGGGCGGACTGCCAAATTTCCGAGAGACTCTTACGCATTTAAATGGCAGGATGAGCTTCGGGAAACCTGCCTGACTGAGATCGAATGGAGTCCGTCCAGAACAGGGCTTATTAATCCGGTGGCGGTTTTTGAGCCGGTAGAGCTGGAAGGGACGACAGTCAGCCGTGCGTCCGTGCATAATATCAGTATTCTAAAAGGCCTCAAACTTGGAATAGGGGACAGAATTACCGTCTATAAGGCCAATATGATTATTCCTCAAATAGCCGAAAATCTGACTAAAAGCGGGAATCTAAAGATTCCTGATGTCTGTCCGGTCTGCAAAGGGCCTGCAAAGGTGCAGAAGGTCAATGATGTGGAATCGCTGTACTGTATTAATCCGGACTGCCAGGCTAAGAAGATCAAAGCATTTACTTTATTTGTGAGCCGGGATGCCATGAATATTGACGGATTGTCTGAGATGACGCTGGAAAAATTTATTGGCTGCGGATATGTGCATGAATATGCAGATCTGTTCCATTTGGACCGTTATAAGGATGCAATTATAGAGATGGAAGGCTTTGGCGAAAAATCCTACCGAAAGCTGGAGGACAGTATTCAAAAGGCACGTCACACGACGCTTCCAAGAGTGATTTACAGCCTGGGTATTCCTAATATCGGTGTTGCCAATGCGAAAATACTTTGTAAAGAGTATGATTATAATTTGGACCGCCTGAGGAATGCCACGGCAGAGGAGCTGAGCCAGATTCCGGGCGTGGGAGCCGTGATCGGAGCCAGTATAGAAGAATATTTTACAGATAAAGAGCATAACCGATGGCTGGATGACCTTATAAAGGAACTGGATCTTTATGTGGAGGAGGTGATGGACGAGTCCTTGCTTACGCTGGACGGGAAGGTATTTGTAATTACGGGAAGCCTTACAAAATTTTCCAACCGGAATGAGCTTAAAAATCTGATTGAATCAAAAGGCGGAAAGGTAACCGGAAGTGTTACCTCTAAAACCAGCTTCTTAATCAACAATGATACTATGTCATCGTCTTCGAAAAATAAAAAGGCGAAGGAACTGGGAATTGAGATTATTTCGGAACAGGATTTCCTGGATCGGTTTGCACAAGAAAAAGAAGGAGTATAGAATTATGGAAGAAATGCTTTTTACACTCTGGCCCAAGGTTTTATCGGGCGGCATGTCGTTTATCTGGTCGATAGTGTTTTTATTTATCGGACTGAAAGTAATTGGTGTTATAAGAAAGATTTTAAAGGGAGCCTTAGAGCGATCCAGTATTGATACAGGCGTGGTGCAGTTTCTGGATGCGTTTGTAAAGATTTCCGCTTATGCGGTTTTGATTCTGGCTCTTTTGGCGAGATTCGGAATTCAGACCACTTCATTTATTACGCTGCTTGGCTCTGCAGGCGTGGCGATTGGTCTTTCCCTGCAGGGCAGTCTGGCTAATTTTGCGGGCGGAATTCTGATTCTGATCCTGAAGCCCTTTGTGGTAGGAGACTATATCAGCGCATGCGGCTGTGAAGGAACTGTGACGGAGATTTCTATCTTTTCAACGACCTTACATACAGGCGATAACCGCAATATTGTGATTCCGAACGGCACTCTTTCCAACAGTAATATTATTGATTATTCTGCAAATGAAAACCGCCGTGTGGATATGAGTGTGGATGTGGCATATAATTCGGATCTGAAGCATGCGCAGCAGGTGATAAAAGAGATTCTGGATGCAGACGAAAAGATACTGAAGGAGCCTGCTTATGTGGTTGCGGTGGATAATCTGGGCGACAGCGGCATTACCATCCTGATGCGTCCATGGGTAAAAACAGAAGATTACTGGGAAGTAAAATGGAGAACACTTGAAAAGGTGCATGACCGTCTGACGGAGGAAGGAATTGACATTCCGTTCCCGCAGATGACTGTGCATTTGGAGCATGAGAAAAATTAAGAGAGGGGGCTGCCGCAAAACGGCAGCCCTCTTTGATGCAGGGAAGAAAAGCCTTGTCCGCCTGATTTAATTTACTTCTGTCAGTTCGTATTCATCGGTTCCGATTCCGATCCTCTTGGCATGTTCAATGCAGCATTGCCAATGGGTATCCGGGAAGACAGAGGTAAAGTGATCGTCTATATAGGGACGTCCGGATTCTTCCAGCGCACTTCCCTTTACAGGCTCCTGGGCATTGACCGCGTCAATGCATGCCATATCCAGAGCAACCGGATCGAAGGAGGCAAATATGCCCACATCCGGTACAATCGGAAGATCATTTTCTGCGTGGCAGTCGCAGTACGGAGACACATCCATAACAAAGTTAATATGGAAATGCTGCCGGTTGTCCAGAACTGCCTTACTGTATTCTGCAATCTTATAATTCAGCACCTCGTTTGCCTCGTCCTGCGCAGGATTCATGGCATCCTTGGGACAGACACCGATACAGCGTCCGCAGCCTACACATTTGTTCTGGTCAACAGTTGCTTTTTTATCAGTAATAGACGGAGCATCGTGGGCGCAGACCTTCAGGCACTGTCCGCAGCCGATACAGAGCTCTTCATTTACATATGGCTTACCTGCAGAATGCATCTCCATCTTTCCTGCGCGGGATCCGCATCCCATGCCGATGTTTTTCAGGGCTCCGCCGAAGCCTGCGGCTTCATGTCCTTTAAAATGATTCATGGAGATAAAGACATCCGCATCCATAATAGAACGTCCGATCTTAGCCTCCTTCACATATTCTCCGCCTTCCACCGGAACATATACCTCATCGGTTCCCTTCAGTCCGTCGGCAATCAGAATATGGCATCCGACGTTATAGGGATTAAAGCCGTTCTGATAGGCGCTTTCAATATGATCCAGAGCATTTTTCCTGCCGCCTATGTAAAGTGTGTTGCAATCGGTCAGAAATGGCTTTCCGCCCAGATATTTTATCATATCAACAACAGTGCGGGCGTAATTTGGACGAAGATAGGCCAGGTTGCCGGGCTCTCCAAAATGAATTTTAACAGCGACATAGCGATCCTCCAGTTCCATAGAAGGAAGCCCGGCTTTGCGGAGAAGCCGTTCCAGCTTGTTCTGAAGGGAATCTCCTGACTTTACTCTCAGGTTTGTGTAATATACTTTTGAAGCGCTCATAAAATCCTCCTTATTCTTTCTATGTGGGCTTTTGCTTATCACATAAGTATAAAATTTTATGGCAAAACTGTCAAATAGAGAATGGAAGATTGGGGAGGCCTGAAAATTTTCATGAAATTTTTATGGAAAAACCTGAGAGAAAAATGTATACTAATACTTATGAAGGTAAAGGAGCAGAGAATGGATGTAAGCGTAATTTTGGCCGGAGTAAAGTCCGGACAGATGGACATAAAAGAAGCGGAGGAGCTTTTGAAAAAGCTTCCTTATGAAGATCTTGGATATGCCAAAATTGATCATCACAGAAAGGTGCGCCAGGGATTTGAGGAAGTCATTTACTGTCAGGGAAAGGAGACAGAACATCTTGTGGGAATCTGCAGGCGGATGGCTGAAAAGCAGATCAATGTTCTTGGAACGAGAGCAACACAGGAGCAGGCAGATGCCGTGATGCAGGCAGTGCCGGGATTTGTCTATGATCCGGTATCCAGGATATTGAAGGCAGAGTTTACGGACAAGGAGCTGATCGGCAAGATTGTCGTATGCACAGGCGGTACTGCGGATATTCCGGTGGCGGAGGAAGCCGCAGGAGCGGCGGAATTTTTCGGAACAAAGGTGACCCGGCTGTTTGATGTGGGTGTGGCAGGCATTCACAGGCTTCTGAGCAATCTGGAGGTGTTTCATGATGTGAACTGCGTTATCGCGGCAGCAGGTATGGAAGGAGCTCTTCCGGGCGTGGTGGCAGGTCTTGTGGATGTGCCGGTGATTGCCGTGCCGACCAGCGTAGGGTATGGAGCAAGCTTTGGCGGGCTTTCTGCACTTCTGACAATGATTAATTCCTGTGCCAATGGAATCACGGTTGTAAATATTGATAACGGCTACGGTGCAGGCTATGTGGCCACACAAATTAACCGATTGGCGGTGCACGGGCATGAAAACATTTAAAGGGGCATTGAAGCGTTTTCTGAAAATGTTTGGCAGACTTTTGAAGAACAGGCTGATTATGGTCGGAGTGGCAATATTGCTTCAGATTTTCTGGTGGGTAATATTTGTGGAGCGTTTGACGCGTTATTCCATATATATTAATGTATTCTTCCGCATCATCAGTATTCTGATTCTTCTGTATCTGATCCGGAAGGATGAAAATTCTGCTTATAAAATTGCATGGATCATTGTGGTT
The DNA here is from genome assembly GCA_910585465.1 of uncultured Lachnospiraceae bacterium. Taxonomy (GTDB): domain Bacteria; phylum Bacillota; class Clostridia; order Lachnospirales; family Lachnospiraceae; genus Hominiventricola. The sequence continues at coordinate 23,530 of CAJUEW010000002.1, forward strand.
ATGGGATTTCCTTTGTTCGGCGGTATTTTGTATCTTATGATTGGAAATAAAAAGCCGGGCAAGCGTCTTGCAGTCCGCATGGCGCTGGTGAAGGGAGAGATGAAGGAAACTCTGAGTCAGAACCAATGGATTCTGAAAGAAATTCAGGATCAGGACCCGTCCGTGGCAGGAAACATTCGTTATATCGGAGAATTTGGAGCATATCCGGTCTGGAAAAATACAAAGGTTACTTATTATCCGGTCGGTGAGGATATGTTTGCACATATGCTGGAGGATCTGAAAAAGGCAGAGCACTATATCTTTCTGGAGTATTTTATTATCCAGGAGGGTTTGATGTGGGACTGGATTCTGGAAATTCTGGAGCAGAAGGTGAAAGAGGGCGTGGATGTCCGTCTGATTTATGATGACGTGGGCTGTGTGTCTCTGCTTCCGTTCCACTATGCGGATATGATGGAGGAAAAGGGGATCAAATGTCTTGCCTTTAACCGGTTCGTGCCGTTTCTGTCCCTTGTTATGAACAACCGGGATCACAGAAAGATTATGGTAATAGACGGGCATACGGCCTATAACGGGGGCATTAATCTGGCAGACGAGTACATTAACCGGAAAATGCGGTTCGGCCACTGGAAGGATACAGGAGTCAGGCTCCACGGAGATGCAGTGTTTAATTTTACACTGATGTTTCTGGAAATATGGAATGCATTCCGGACGCCGGATCTGGATTACCGGCTGTTCCGACCCCACAGATGGCATCCGGAGGCCTTTGAGGATGACGGATATGTGGCCCCTTATGCAGACACTCCGCTGGATAATGAGGAGCTGGGCGAGAACATCTACATTAATATTTTAAGTCAGGCCAGAGATTACGTGTATATTGCCACACCTTATCTGCTGATCAGTGACGAGATGGAGCATGCGCTTTGCCTGGCAGCCAAACGGGGTGTGGACGTCCGTATTCTGATGCCGGGAATACCGGATAAGCCGACAGTGTTTTATATGGCAAAATCCTATTATCCGCCGCTTTTAAAGGCCGGGGTGCAGATATATGAATATACGCCGGGATTTGTCCACGCAAAGTCTTATGTATGTGATGATAAGATTGCAACTGTGGGAACGATTAATATGGATTTCCGAAGCTTATATCTGCATTTTGAATGCGGTACGTTTCTCTATGGCTGCAAAGCAGTTCTGGATGTGAAAAAGGATATGGAGGATTGTTTTCCGAAGTGCCATCAGGTGACGCTGGGAGACTGCCGTCAGGGACTTATCGGCAATATGCTCACATCTGTTCTAAGAGTGCTGGCGCCTTTGATGTAATACAGGGAAGGTATGGAGGAGAATATGAATATATTGTTTTGTTTGACACCGAAGAGCGAGGTTGCGCATCTTCATGATAACTGGACTCTGCGTCAGGCAATTGAAAAGCTGGAAAGAAGCGGCTATACGGCAATTCCTATGATTGATCGCCATGGACACTATATCGGAGCCGTGACAGAAGGAGATATTTTATGGACTCTGAAAAAGCGCTATAATATGAATCTGAAGGAAGCAGAGAATGTATCGATTCTGACAGTAGAGCGCAGGATGGATTTCCGTCCGGTATCAATTAACGCGTCTATGGAGGATTTGGTTCAGATGGCCATGAACCAGAATTTTGTTCCGGTCATTGATGATAACCGGATCTTTATCGGAATTGTAACAAGAAAGGATATTATCCGTTTCTGCTATGAAGGATATAAGGATAAAAAAAAGGAGGAGTTATGTTATGAAGCTAGATGATTTACAGAAAGCAATGATTGCAGCCATGAAGGCAAAGGACAAGCCAAGGAAGGATTCTATTTCTGCGCTTGTTTCGGCAGTAAAAAAGGCAGGAATTGACGCAGGATGCAGAGACGATATTCCGGAGGATATGGTGAATCAGGTCATTTTAAAAGAGCTGAAGACAGTCAAGGAGCAGATTACGACCTGTCCGGCAGAGAGGACGGAGCTTTTAGGGGAGTACAAGGCGCGTTATGAAGTAATGAGCGAGTTTGCGCCGAAGCTTCTGAGCACAGAGGAAGTAAAGGAGCTTTTATCTGCCAAATTTGCCGAAGTGCTGGCTACAAAAAATAAAGGCATGATTATGAAAACCGTTATGGCAGAGCTGAAGGGCAAGGCGGACGGAAAGGTAATCAGCCAGGCTGTGGCGGAACTGATAAAATAAAGAACAGGAAATTTTTAAAACCTCTGCAAAGATATTTTGTATGGGAGTGCTGCATAAAAAAAGGCAGTGCCTGAAATCTGCCGGAGGGAAAAGCTTATTTGCGGAAAGTCAAAAAAGAGGTTGACATTTTATCTGAAATGACATAAAATACAGAAAGGAATAAGAGAAACCGATGAGAAAGAGGAGTAAGTTTTCATACAAGGTTACAGAGAGCTGCAGGCGGTGGGATTGCAGTACGGAGTAGATAACTGAATGGACTTTCGAGGGCAGCCCGAAATACAAAAAAGTAGGAACTGCCGGGAACCAAACCCGTTATCAATGAGGAGTGTATGTTAGTACATTGAAAGTGGACTGTATGTCAGTCAATCTGAGTGGTACCGCGATTATAACTGGATTATAACCGTCTCAGGCGTTTTGCCTGAGGCGGTTTTTTAGTTGCAGGCGCCTGTACAGAGGAAATATGCCTCTGAAGAGGCCCGCGGGCCATGCGGCAGGCAAAGCCGTACAAACCGCTCATTCCAGGTTTCTTCATTTCTAAAATTATTTTAAGATTGTGGAGGAAAAAGAAATGAAAAAGAGAGTAGTAAGCGTATTATTAACAGCAGCGATGACGGCAGTGCTGGTGTCAGGATGTAAAAATCAGACGGAGACTGGGGAAAAGCAGCCGGAAGCTTCTGAGACAGAGGAAGCGCCGGAAGATGCCTCTGAAACTGCAGAAAGCGCTGTATATAAGGTGGCGGTGGTAAAGCAGATGGATCATGCGTCCCTGGACGAGATTGCAGATGCCGTCTGTAAGGAACTGGATACGATTGCTTCTGAGAAGGGTGTGTCCATTGAATATGAAGTATACTCGGGGCAGGGAGATCAGTCGGTGCTGAAACAGATTGGAACTCAGGTGATTTCCGAAAAGGTGAATGCAATTATTCCAATTGCAACTCTGGCAGGGCAGGTGATGGCAACCTGTGCGGAGGAGACACAGACTCCGGTAGTCTTTGCGGCGATTTCTGATCCGGAGAATGCAGAGATGACAGGGATTGACTATGTAACAGGCACCTCCGATGCTCTGAATACAGAATTTATCATGAATATGATGCTGGCGCAGAATCCGGACGTACAGAAGGTAGGCCTTTTATATTCTCTGTCAGAGGACAATTCCGCAGCTCCCATTGCAGAGGCAAAGGAGTATCTGGAAGGAAAAGGCATTTCCTATGTGGAAAAGACAGCCAATACCAACGATGAAGTGATCGCGGCGGCAAGCGCTTTGATTGCAGAGGATGTGGACGCGATTTTCACCCCCACCGACAATGTAATTATGTCAGCCGAGCTTGCCATTTATGAGAATCTGGCGGAGGCAGGGATTCCCCATTATACAGGAGCGGATTCCTTTGTCCGCAACGGTGCATTTACCACCTGCGGCGTGAACTATACCAGTCTTGGATATGATACGGCAGACCTGGCATATTCAGCAATGACGGAAGGCATGGAGAAGCTGGAGGATTATTATCTGACAGACGGAGGCATCATTACTGTTAATACAGAGACGGCGGAAGCCCTTGGGATAGATTATTCTGTATTTTCTGATATGGGAGAGGTAGTGGAGGTTACTACAACAGAGGACTGACCTTGAGCTTTTGGAAAATGTAATCTTTGAATGTCAAAATCAAAAGACCCCTGGCAGAAACCAGGGGGATTTTCTGAAAGGAAGTGACGGTTATGCTTTATGTTATTCAGACGGCCCTGGAGCTGGGCTTTATGTATGCGCTGGTAGCCATGGCGCTGTTCTTAAGCTACCGGATTCTGGATATTGCAGATCTGACCACAGACAGCGGCTTTGTGCTGGGTGCCGCCGTTTCGGTTACCGTAGCGGCAGCGGGGCATCCTCTGCTTGCAATCTTTGCCGCAATTCTTGCGGGCGTATGCGCCGGATTTGTCACTGCATTTTTACAGACACGGCTGGGAGTTCCATCCATACTGGCGGGAATCGTTACAAATACCGGATTATACACGGTTAATCTGATGGTTATGGGATGGAGCTCTAATGTGAGCCTTTTAAAGCAGGAAACCTTGTTTACTATGCTGAAGGATACAGGAATCGGCGGAAGCTGGTATAAGCTGCTTTTGTCAGCGGGGATTACGGTTCTGGCAGGAATTGCGCTTGTATGGTTTCTCGGAACAAGGCTGGGGTTAAGCATCCGTGCAACCGGAGACAATAAGGATATGGTGCGCGCTTCTTCTGTGAATCCCGTATTTACGATCACAGTGGGACTTTGTATTGCCAACGGACTGACTGCTTTATCAGGAGCGGTTGTGGGGCAGTACCAGAAATCCGCAGACATTAACAGCGGAACAGGTATCGTAGTCATCGGCCTTGCCTGCCTGATTATTGGAGAGACTGTATTCGGCCGCAGATCCATAGTAATGAATGTGATTGCCGCAGTAGCCGGGAGCGTCATTTATCGGTTTATTTATGCAATTATCCTGACAACATCCGTTGTGCCGATTGAATGTCTGAAGCTTGTGACAGCTATTGTAGTTGCGTTGGCCATTGCTTCGCCTGCGCTGAAGGAATGGGCTGCCTTCCAGAAACGGAAGATGGGCGCTGCTCAAAGGGGAGGAAACTGATATGCTGAAGCTGAAAAATATCAAAAAAACCTTCAATCCCGGCACTGTAAATGAAAAGTGCGCGGTTCAGAATCTGTCCCTGCATTTAAAGCCGGGAGATTTTGCAACGATCATCGGTTCCAACGGGGCCGGAAAATCTACGATGCTGAATGCTGTTGCGGGAGGCTTTTTTGTGGATGAGGGCTCCATTATTCTGGATGGAAAAGCGATTACTTTTACGCCGGAATATAAAAGAAGCCGCGTGATCGGGCGTCTGTTCCAGGACCCTTTAAAGGGCACGGCTCCTCATATGACAATCGAAGAGAATCTGGCTCTGGCGTTTCTGCGTACCTCCAGAGGAAATGCCCCCTTCAGCCGTATATCCAAGAGGGATAAGGAATTTTTTAAAGAGCAGCTTGCCCTGCTGGATATGGGGCTGGAGGATCGTATGAAGCAGCCGGTAGGCCTTTTGTCAGGAGGACAGCGTCAGGCGCTGACACTTCTGATGGCCACAGTGGTGCCTCCGCAGCTTCTTCTGCTGGATGAACATACGGCAGCGCTGGATCCGGGTACGGCAGATAAGGTTCTGGAGCTGACGAAAAGGGTGATCGCAAAAAATCATACTACCTGCCTGATGGTTACCCATAATATGCAGCAGGCTCTGACCATGGGGAACCGGACTCTGATGATGGATAATGGAAAAATTGTTCTGGATGTGGAGGGGGAAGAGCGAAAAAGCATGACCGTTTCCGACCTGCTGGAAAAATTTCGTACAGGCGCAGGCAGAGCTCTGGACAATGACAGAATACTGCTGTCAGTGGAGGAGTAACAAAAGGGATTATGGATTACCACATTTTCCGGTATTCTCCCGGCGCGATGCCTTCCACTTTTTTGAATACTCTGGCAAAGTATGCCGGCTCTTCAATACCGCATTCCCGGCCAATCTGCTCGATAGTCAAATCGCTGAAGCGAAGGAGCTGCTTGGCGTGAGTGACCCGGATTTGCGCCAGATAACTGTTGACGGAAATGCCGAACTGTTCTTTGAATATTCTGGTCAGATAAAACTTATTGATAAAAAATGTGGAAGCAAGATCTTTCAATGTGATTTTTTCCTTGTAGTGCTGATCCAGATAATCCTTTACATGATGAAGGGACTGTTTTTTTAAAACAATAGGAGCATTAGTTTCAGGATACCAGCTTTCTGCCATTAACAATGTCAGAAGGCTGGTTATTTTTTCGGAAATGTGCATGTCCCGGATGTAGTCCTCAGAATTGGCAATACTAAATAACTGTTCCAGCAGTTCCACAAATGGGAGCATATTTTTTGGATGAAAAACAGGGCGGCCTCCGCGTTCCACATATTTTCCGTAGATTTCGTTTATGTTGGGACCATAAAAATGAATCCATTTAAGCGTCCAGAGATTGTCAGATGAGCGGTGGGAATATGTTTTTTTACAGTCAATGAATACACAGTCTCCGGTCAGGAGATGGTATTTTATACCATCGTACACAAGATTTCCGGAGCCGCTTAAAACAATAAAGAACAGATAGGAAATCAGTCTGTCACGTTTGCTGGTGTGAGGCTTTAGCGCCTGAAGCGTGCCGGTTTCCTGCAGATGAAACAGGTTGGTCTTGGCAAAGCCGGACGGCGTATAGATGATACGGTTTGATTTTACAGGAGTTCCCTGAAATAAAGCATCCATAGTCTGTTCTCCGAAAGGTATTTTTTTCAGTATATCATAGGAGTCAATATTGTACCAGAATTTTTCAATATTGTGAATTGATGGATGCCGCGGTTATGTTTAAAATAGAACACAGCATGAAAATATAAAGAAAAAGGAGTTATTTACAATGAAAAAAGCGTTGATTACCGGTATAACGGGCCAGGACGGTTCTTACCTGGCAGAGTTTCTGTTGGAAAAGGGGTATGAGGTTCACGGAATTACCCGCCGTGCTTCCATCTCCAATACGGCGCGTATTGACCATCTGATTGCAAAGAAGGCGGTTGTTCTTCACGATGGGGATTTGTCTGATTCCTCCTCCCTGATCCGTATTATCGGCCTTGTTCAGCCGGACGAGATTTATAATCTGGCTGCCCAGTCCCATGTACAGGTATCCTTTGATGTGCCGGAGTATTCCGGCGATGTGGATGCACTTGGAGTTCTTCGCATCCTGGAGGCAGTTCGTATCCTTGGGCTGACTGAGAAAACGAGGGTGTATCAGGCATCCACCTCCGAGCTGTACGGAAAAGTGGAGGAGGTTCCCCAGAGGGAAACTACTCCGTTCCATCCATACAGTCCTTATGCGGTTGCAAAGCAGTATGGCTTCTGGATTGTTAAAGAATACCGGGAGGCTTACGGAATGTTCGCAGTGAATGGTATTCTGTTTAATCATGAATCTGAGCGCCGCGGTGAAAACTTTGTTACCCGTAAGATTACCCTGGCTGCGGGACGTATCGCGGAGGGGCTGCAGGATCATCTGGAGCTTGGCAATATGGATTCTCTGCGTGACTGGGGGTACGCAAAGGATTATGTAGAGTGTATGTGGCTGATGATGCAGCAGGAGAAACCGGAGGATTTTGTCATTGCCACCGGCGTGCAGCATACGGTTCGGGACTTTACAGAGAAGGCGTTTAAAGCCAATCATATTGATATCCGCTGGGAAGGAAAGGGACTGGAGGAAAAGGGATATGACGCAAAGACCGGAAAAATGCTGGTATGCGTTAATCCGGCATGGTTCCGTCCTACAGACGTGGATAATCTCTGGGGAGATCCTACGAAGGCAAGGACAGTTCTGGGATGGGATCCACAGAAGACAAGCTATGAGGAACTGGTGGCGATTATGGCCAGACATGACCGTGAGCTGGCGAAAAAAGAAGCAGCCATAAAGGCTGCCCTGCAGTAGAAAAGGGGAAAACTGTTATGATGGAGAAAAATGCAAAAATATACGTGGCAGGACACCGCGGAATGGTGGGTTCCGCGATTGTGAGGGAGCTGAACCGTCAGGGATATACGAATATTATTACCCGTACACATAAGGAGCTGGATCTGTGCCGCCAGGATATGGTGGAAAAATTTTTTGCAGAGGAAAAACCGGAATATGTGTTCCTGGCCGCTGCCAAGGTCGGGGGAATTGTGGCGAACGAGGAAGCGCTGGCTGATTTTATGTACTATAATATGATACTGGAAATGAATGTGATTCACAGTGCGTGGGAGAACGGCTGTAAGAAGCTGGAGTTTCTTGGTTCCTCCTGTATCTATCCCCGTATGGCTCCGCAGCCTATGAAGGAAAGCTGCCTGCTTACCTCCGAGCTGGAAAAAACCAATGAAGCGTATGCGCTGGCCAAAATATCCGGACTGAAATACTGCGAATTTCTGAACAGGCAGTACGGGACGGATTATATCAGCGTTATGCCGACCAATCTGTATGGGCCCAATGACAATTATCATCCGACTCACAGCCATGTACTGCCTGCCCTGATCCGCCGTTTTCATGAGGCAAAGGAACAGAAGCTGCCGTTTGTAACCTGCTGGGGGGACGGAAGTCCGCTGCGTGAATTTCTGTATGTGGACGATCTGGCGGATCTTTGTATATTCCTGATGAATCATTACAGCGGTAATGAAACAGTGAACGCAGGCACGGGAAAGGAACTGACAATCAAGGAACTGACAGAGCTGGTTGCAAAGGTTATCGGTTATACAGGAGAGATCCGCTGGGATCCGTCCAGGCCAAACGGAACTCCCAGAAAGCTTCTGGATGTGTCTAAGAGCAAAGCTCTTGGATGGACCTATAAAACGGAGCTGGAAGAGGGTATCCGTCTGTCTTATGAGGATTTTCTGAATAACCCCATGAGAGCCGAGAGGTAAAAAGGATAAAAAAGACAAAAAGATAAAGAAGATAAAAGGGCCGCCGGTGTTTTCTGCAGCCTGGAGGCGTACCGGCAGCTCTTTTTGGGAAAGGATGTATTTATGAATATTGTACTTCTGTCAGGCGGCTCGGGAAAACGTCTGTGGCCGCTCTCCAATGATATTCGTTCCAAACAGTTTATTAAGATTTTTAAGACAGAGGACGGCGCTTATGAATCCATGGTTCAGCGTGTCTACCGCCAGCTTAAGAAAGTGGATTCTGAAGTGAATATCACCATTGCCACCTCCAGGACACAGATTTCCGCGCTTCATAATCAGCTTGGGGAGGGAGTCAGCATATCACTGGAGCCATGCCGCCGCGATACGTTCCCGGCGATTGCGCTGGCCACCGCTTATCTGCATGATATACAGGGGGTTTCAGAGGAAGAATCTGTTGTAGTATGTCCTGTGGATCCCTATGTGGAGGAGGATTATTTTGAAGCGCTGAAAAGACTGGGGGATCAGGCGGATAAAGGAGAGGCCAATCTGGTACTGATGGGAATTGAACCGACTTATCCAAGCGAAAAGTATGGTTATATTATTCCCCAAAGTAAGGACAGCGTGAGCCGTGTTTCCACCTTTAAGGAAAAGCCGGATGCAGAAACCGCAAAAAGTTATATCAGTCAGGGGGCGCTTTGGAATGGAGGCGTGTTTGCCTATAAACTGAAATATGTATTGAATAAGGCCCATGAGCTGATTGATTTTACGGATTATCAGGATTTGTTTTCCAGGTACGGCACACTGGAAAAGATCAGCTTTGACTATGCGGTGGTTGAAAAGGAAAAAGAGATTCAGGTTATGCGTTTTAAAGGACAATGGAAGGATCTTGGTACCTGGAATACCCTGACTGAGGCAATGGAGGAAGCCAGTGTCGGAGAGGCAATTATGAATGAAAACTGCAGAAATGTCCATATCATTAATGAACTGAATGTTCCGGTGCTTGCGATGGGACTGGAGGATGTGGTTATTTCAGCCAGCCCGGAGGGAATTCTTGTATCTGACAAAGAACAGTCCAGCTATATTAAGCCCTTTGTGGACAGAATTGACCAGCAGATTATGTTTGCGGAAAAATCCTGGGGAAGCTTCCGGGTACTGGATATTGAGGATGAAAGTCTGACTATTAAAGTGACGCTGAATCCGGGACACCGCATGAACTATCACAGCCACAGGAACAGAAACGAAGTGTGGGTGGTGATATCCGGGACAGGCCGTACGATCGTGGATGGTATGGAGCAGGAGGTCTGTGCAGGAGATGTGATTACGATGCAGGCCGGATGCCGTCATACGGTCGTTGCCTGTACGGAGCTTAAGCTTATTGAGGTGCAGCTGGGTAAGGAGATCAGTGTCCATGACAAACAAAAATTCTCTCTTGAAGCATAAGCCTTTTTTGCTGAAGCCGGCAGGAAAGGATTATCTTTGGGGCGGAACCCGGCTGAAGGATGATTTTTCCAAGGAGTCTGATTTATATCCATTGGCGGAAACATGGGAGTGTTCTACTCATCCGGACGGCCCCAGTACAGTTTCCGGCGGTGAGCACGGTGGAATGCTTCTGACAGAAGTACTAAAAGAATATCCGGAGTACATTGGAACACATCCGGGAACTGACGGAGAGCTGCCGATTCTGATTAAATTAATTGATGCAAAACAGGACTTGTCTGTTCAGGTGCATCCGGATGATGATTATGCCAGAGAGCATGAAAACGGTGCATTGGGTAAGACAGAGATGTGGTATGTGCTGGATGCAGACAAAGGCGCAAGGCTGGTCTATGGACTGCTCCGGGATACGGATAAAGATGTTCTGCGCCGGAGCATTGAACAGGGAGCCGTGGAGAAATATTTACAGTGGGTTCCTGTTAAAAAGGACGATTTGTTTTATATTGAGGCAGGAACGATTCATGCCGTTGGGGCAGGCTCGCTGATTGCGGAGATTCAGCAAAATTCAAACATAACCTACCGTCTGTATGATTATGACCGGGTGGATAAGAACGGCAGAAAAAGAGAACTGCATATTGACAAAGCTTTGGAGGCTGCCAGACTGACAGGAAGCTCCAGACCCGTCCAGCCCATGCGCGTACTCAAATATCAGAAGGGCTGTGCATCGGAATTTTTGTGCCGCTGTAAATATTTCCAGGCGGAACGTGTGCTGCTTAACACAGAGCAGTGCCGGGAAATGGTAAGCTTTTGCACGGGAGGACTTTCCTTTCAGGTGCTTTTGTGTGTAAAGGGCTGCGGAACTATGATATTCGGAAAAAATGAAGCAATCCATTTCTTTAAGGGAGATTGTATTTTTGTACCTGCCGACTCCGTCCTGATAAAGCTGCATGGGAAGGCCCAGTTTTTAAAGGTGAGCTGTTAAATGGATAACAGAGGCCGCTGGCAGTAAGATCTTTGAAGTCTCATGATAAAAAGTGAGAAAACTCAGGAGTGAAAATATTTGACAGAAAATTGTCAGGGGGTTATACTGAAAGCAGCAAATATTTTGGGAGGCTTTAAATGGAAGAAAGACAGATATCGAAGGCAGTAATTAAGCGTCTGCCGAGATACTACAGGTATCTGGGAGAGATATTGAACAATGGAGTAGAACGCATTTCTTCCGGAGAGCTCAGTAATAAGATGCAGGTAACTGCCTCACAGATTCGTCAGGATCTGAATAATTTTGGCGGATTCGGACAGCAGGGATATGGATATAATGTAAAATATCTCTATGATGAGATCGGTAAAATTCTTGGAGTAAATCAAAGCCATCCGATGATTATTATCGGCGGAGGCAATTTTGGACGGGCACTGGCGAATTATGATTTTGAAAAGAATGGGTTTGTAACAAAAGCGATATTTGATATTCGTCCGGAGATAGCGGGAAGTACAGTCCGCGGAATTCCGGTTCTGATGATGGAGCAGCTGGAGGAGTATGTTACAAGAGAGCATATTGAGATAGCAGTTCTGACTCTGCCCAAAAGCAGAGTGGCCGAGGTGGCCGCCCGTCTGACTCAGTGCGGAATCAAGGCACTTTGGAATTTTGCGCATCTGGATTTGGATGTGCCGGATAATGTGGTTGTGGAAAATGTACATCTGGTAGACAGCCTGATGCAGCTATCCTACCGGATCAGCAATTATGAGAGCGAAGAAAATGAGAAAGTGTAAAGTGGAAAGGCCTGCAATCTGCCAGGCCTTTTTGCATGTAATGAGGTAAAATATGAAAAAGGAGTCTTTGGCAACAAATGCAGAGAGAAGAATATATTAAATTAGATGGGCGTATTCTGAAATTTCTTCCCGTGCGCCGGAAGAGATCTCACAAAGGAACCTACGGAAAGATTTTATGCGTAGCCGGAAGCCGGAATATGGCAGGGGCAGCTTATCTGTGCGCTTATGCGGCATACCGTTGCGGCGCGGGTCTTGTACGGGTTCTGACACCCGAGGAAAACAGAGTGATTCTGCAGAGTCTGCTGCCGGAAGCGGTGCTTACTACCTTCGATACAGACGCGGCGGCTTCGGGAATTCAGAAGCTTCTTGAAGCGCTTGAATGGGCAGATGCAGTAGCAATAGGGCCGGGCATTGGAAAAGAATCCTGGGCGGCAGAATTTGTGGAGGCAGCGTTTGCTGAATGCCGGAAGCCGTTGGTGGTGGACGCAGACGGAATTAATCATTTGGCCGGAATGAAGGACAGACTTGGAAAATATCAGGGCCCGGTGATTGTCACCCCTCATGTGGGGGAATTTTCCAGACTTACAGGACAGTCTGTTTCAGATATCCTTAAGAATGTGCCGGAGCAGGCGGCGCGTTTTACAGAGAAAAACGGCTGTATTTGCGTGCTGAAGGATGCGCCTACGGCAGTGGCCGATGAGAAGGGCCGCTGCTGGGTGAACACGACGGGCAACAATGGAATGTCCACCGGCGGAAGCGGGGACGTGCTGACCGGAATAATTGCAGGGCTGCTGGGGCAGAAGCTTCTCCCGCTTCAGGCCGCTCTTCTGGGAGTATGGCTTCACGGGAGAGCCGGAGATCTGGCTGCCGGGACAGAAGGAGTCTACGGACTGATGGCAAGGCATCTGATTGAATATCTGCCCGGGGCGATGAGCACAGAGAATCTAAAGCTATGCAGCGGTTTGGAAGCAAAAAGACAGGAGGAAAAAGGATGAAGCACTATATGAGGGTATGTGCAGAAATTAATCTGGATGCAGTGGCATATAATTTTAAAAGTATGAAGGAAAATCTGGTGCCGGGAACAAAAATTATAGCGGTTGTAAAAGCCGACGGCTATGGACATGGAGCAGTGCCGATTGCACGTATGGCAGAGGAATACGACGATATCTGGGGATTTGCGGCAGCCACGATAGAGGAGGCGGTTTTGCTCCGCAGAGAAGGGATTCAAAAACCGATTCTGATAATGGGATTTTTGTTTCCGGATGCATATGAAGAGGCGGTTCAATATGATATCCGGCCGACTGTTTTTAAGCTTTCCATGGCGCGGCAGCTTTCTGAGGAGGCAGTCAGGCAGGGAAAAACAGTTCATATGCATATTAAGGTAGATACCGGGATGTCCCGGATTGGTTTTAAGGATCATGAAGAAAGTGCGGAGCTTATAAAAATAATCAGTGAGCTTCCGGGCGTGGAAATTGAGGGGCTTTTTACCCATTTTGCCAGAGCAGATGAGAAGGATAAGACGAGTGCCCGTGAGCAGCTTTCCCGCTATCTGGATTTCTACAGAATGCTGAAGGAGCGGGGGGTAGAGGTGAAGCTGTGTCACTGCTCTAACAGCGCCGGAATATTTGATATTCAGGATGCAAATCTGGATGCAGTGCGTGCAGGCATTTCTATCTACGGCATGTATCCTTCGGAAAATGTGAATAAATTTGCCGTACCGATTGTCCCGGTGCTTACATTAAAAAGCCATGTGGTCTATATTAAGGATGTGGAGCCGGGGACTGCAGTCAGTTATGGAGGTACATTTGTGGCGGAGAGGGCCATGCGCATTGCCACGGTTCCGGTAGGTTATGGGGACGGGTATCCAAGATCTCTGTCAAACAAAGGCTGGGTGCTGATCCGCGGGCAGAAAGCGCCGATTGTAGGCCGGATCTGCATGGATCAGTTTATGGTGGATGTGAGCGGTATTCTGCAGGCCAGGGAGGGGGATATGGTAACCCTAATCGGTTCGGACGGAGGAATGGAAATTACGATGGAAGATGTGGGGGAGCTTTCCGGGCGTTTTAACTATGAGCTGGCCTGCGATTTTGGAAAAAGAATTCCGCGCCGGTTCTGGAAAAACGGGAAGGTTGTGGCATCACAGGATTATTTTGACGTAACCGGAATAAAACAGGAATAGATTGGAAATACTCTGACTGAAAAGGCCATAAGAAAAGAAAACTGGCAGATCGGAGTGAAAGAAATTGATTATCAGACGTGGAGATGTCTATTATGCAGATTTAAGGCCGGTGATTGGCTCGGAACAGGGAGGAATCCGTCCGGTGCTAATCATTCAGAATGATATTGGGAACAAACACAGCCCGACGGTCATCTGCGCAGCAATTACGTCAAAGATGAATAAAGCGAAGCTTCCCACCCATGTGGAGCTGGATGCCTCTACCTATCATATGGTAAAGGATTCGGTGATCCTTCTGGAGCAGCTTCGTACGATTGACAAAAAGAGACTGAAGGATAAGGTATGCCATTTGGACGCGTCGATTTTAGATAAGATAGATTCGGCGCTGAAAATCAGTCTGGAATTGGATACATAGGCTTGCCAAGCCAGGTTCTGCATGGTAGAATATTCATTTAGAAACGGGCAGGACCGGGCAATGGGCTGTACTGTGAGGAACAAAAGAAAGAAAAGGAGAATTATTTATGTCAGGACATTCCAAGTTCGCAAACATAAAACATAAAAAAGAGAAAAACGACGCAGCTAAAGGAAAGATTTTTACCATTATCGGACGGGAAATCGCGGTAGCTGTAAAGGAAGGCGGGCCGGACCCGAATAATAACAGCCGTCTGAGGGATGTTATTGCAAAGGCAAAGGCCAACAACATGCCGAATGACACCATTGACCGGGGGATCAAGCGGGCCGCCGGGGACGCAAATGCAGTTAACTATGAGCATGTTACATACGAAGGGTATGGACCGGGCGGAATTGCGATTATTGTAGAGGCGCTGACAGATAATAAAAACCGCACTGCTTCCAATGTGCGCAATGCGTTCACCAAAGGAAACGGAAGCCTTGGAACGAGCGGATGTGTATCCTATATGTTTGAACAGAAGGGACAGATTATTATAGACCGGGAAGAGTGCGGCCGGGAAGCGGATGACCTGATGATGACGGCTCTTGACGCAGGAGCGGAGGATTTCTCCGAGGAAGAGGACAGCTTTGAGATTCTGACAGCCCCCGATGACTTCTCTGCCGTGCGGGAAGCTCTGGAAAAGGAAGGAATTCCGATGGCACAGGCCGAGGTGACAATGCTTCCTCAGAACTACGTAACCTTAACGGATGACAACGATATCAAGTTTTTAAACCGTACACTGGACCTGCTGGATGACGATGATGATGTTCAGGCAGTCTACCATAACTGGGACGAATAAAATGTCAAAGATATTCAGAGAAGGCGCATGTCCAAAATGTCATGAGAAAATACAGGTGCCGGATGATCGTGAGAAGATTATCTGTATGTACTGCGGACAGGAAATCTGCACAGACGAGGCATTGAATGAGATATTAAAAGAAAAAAAAGAACCGGATCGTGCGGCCTACAGTGAAAATTACAACAGGGCCATGGCGGAGCTTACAGACGTGATTCAAAAGTGCTATAAACCGATGCAGAATTTCAAGCGTGATAGATATGCAGATGTTTTTGATGCATTTTACACATCGCACCGGAGCATGTTTGAGGCAATGGAATATATTTACCGGAACGATGAGCAGCCGGAGTCCTGGCTTGAGAAGCTTTCTGAGCATTTTGTGGAGGCAGCCAAGAAGGATTTAAAGGATTATAAGCTGAAAAGCAGTCAGAATCAGCGGCTCCTTGACTTTAATCTGTTGATCAGCGTATATCTGATCCCCGGCGTGAGAAAATATCCGGCGGCTTTTTCAGAGCCCTTTGCAGACTGCCTGCTAAAGAAATGGAACCAGGAGTTTCATACAAGTGTGGGAAAAGCCAGCTTTGAGGATATTAATAATGGATTTCACAGGAAGCTTTGCTATGTTACAACAGCTGTCTGTGAGAGTATTGGAAAGGAGCCGGGCTGCTATGAGCTGCAGGTTCTGAAAAATTACAGAGACGGGTATCTGGAGACATTGCCGGACGGACACGCTCTGGTGGAGGAATACTATGATATTGCGCCTACGATTGTAAAGCGGATCGAGAAGCAGGGGGATCGGGATGAAATATACAGGGGGCTTTATCAGGATTACATTATGCCCTGTATTCAGGACATTGAAAATCAGAAATATGAGACCTGCCGGGAAAGATACCAGGAAATGGTGAAAGGCCTGAAGGCAAAATATATTATATTAGATACGAAAGCGGAGGAATAAGGTATGGGAAAACCATTCAGACCGGATACCATCTGCGTACAGGCGGGATGGAAGCCGAAAAAAGGAGAGCCCAGGGTTCTGCCAATTTATCAGACAACTACGTTTAAATATGATACAACAGATGAAATGGGCAAGCTGTTTGCGCTGGAAGAGGAAGGATACTTCTATACCCGTCTGCAAAACCCGACCAATGACGCGGTTGCGGAGAAAATCGCGGAGCTGGAAGGCGGCGTAGCGGCGATGCTTACTGCTTCCGGACAAGCGGCGAATTTCTATACAGTTGCCAACTTGTGTCAGTCGGGGGATCATATTGTATGCTCTGCCAAGGTTTACGGAGGAACCTTTAATCTGTATGCCGCTACAGTCAAAAGACTCGGCATTGACTGTACTTTTGTAGACCCGGATGCGTCTGCGGAGGAAATTGACAAGGCATTCCGGCCGAATACAAAGGCAGTGATCGGAGAAACGATTGCGAATCCGGCCCTGACGGTTCTGGACATTGAAAAATTTGCAGCTCTGGCCCATAAGCATGGGGTGCCTTTGATTGTGGACAATACATTTGCCACTCCGGTCAACTGCCGTCCCTTTGAGTTCGGCGCGGATCTTGTTACCCACTCCACTACGAAATATATGGACGGGCATGCCATGGCTGTAGGCGGGTGCATTGTGGACAGCGGAAATTTTGACTGGGAAGCATATGCGGAAAAATTTCCGGGGCTGACAACTCCGGATGAAACCTATCACGGAGTTATTTATACAAAACAGTTTGGAAAAAAAGCGTTTATCACGAAAGCTACATCGCAGCTTATGCGGGATTTGGGCAGCATTCCTTCTCCGATGAATTCCTTCCTTCTAAATGTGGGTCTGGAGACTCTGCCGCTTCGGGTGGAGAAGCACTGCAGCAATGCAAGGAAGGCGGCTGAATTTCTGAAGGGCCATGAGAAGGTGGAGTTTGTAAACTGCGCGATGTTAAAAGGGGATCCATATTATGAGACGGCGCAGAAATATATGCCGAACGGCACCTGCGGCGTAATTTCCTTTGGACTGAAGGGGACCAGGGAGGATGCGGTCCGTTTTATGGACAGCTTAAGGCTGTGCGCAATCGTGACTCACGTGGCGGATGCGCGCACCTGCGTACTTCATCCTGCAAGCCATACCCACCGCCAGATGAACGATGTACAGCTTAAGGAAGCGGGAGTGACCCCGGGAATGATCCGGCTGTCTGTAGGCATTGAGAATCCGGATGATATTATCGAGGATCTGGAGCAGGCACTGGAACAGGTTTAATCGGATACCGGAGGATGTATAGAGACCCGGCTTTTCTGTCATACTAACTGCAGTATGGCAGAAAGGCTGGTTTTTTTATGGCAGAAAATCAAGATGAACTGGAAAAGTATGGACAGCCGGAAGGGCTGCAGAACAAGGAAAAATCTCATATCCAACTGCTGACGGTGATTGGCGAGGTAGAAGGGCATGAATGTCTGGCGGCAAACAGCAAGACAACAAAGTATGAGCATGTAATTCCCATGCTGGCAGCAGTGGAGGAGAATCCGGAGCTTCACGGACTGCTTGTGCTGATTAACACCGTGGGAGGAGATGTGGAGAGCGGGCTTGCTATTGCGGAGATGATTGCTTCTCTCAGCAAGCCGACGGTCTCTCTCGTATTGGGCGGGAGCCATTCTATCGGTGTTCCTCTGGCAGTATCCACCGATTACTCCTACATTGTGCCTACAGGAACTATGATGATTCATCCGGTGCGTATGACCGGACTGATCATCGGTGTGGCGCAGACCTTTGATTATTTTCAGAAAATTCAGGATCGGATCAGCGGCTTTATTGTTGAGCACAGCCGGATTCAGAAAGGACGGCTTATGAAGCTGATGCTGGAGACCGGGGAACTGACCAAGGATGTGGGAAGTGTTCTGGTTGGAGAGCAGGCCGTTCAGGAGGGGGTCATTGACGCGGTAGGAGGAATCAGCGATGCATTTCGTAAGCTAAGAGAATTGATGGGTGAGTGAGCATTGCTTTTTTTTGAAGATATGATACAATGCATGTAGGCAGTAGCGAAGATAAAAACTGCGGTAAGGAGATACAAATGATAGCTACTTTACTTGGACTGATGCTGAAGGTAGTGCTGCTTGTGGCGCTTGGATATTATGTAAAACGAAAAGGCATGATTTCCGATGAGATAGAGCGGGGGCTTTCTAATCTGTTAGTCAATATCATTTTTCCAATCAGTGTAATTGCGTCTGCGGATAATGATTTTTCTGCGGATAAGCTTAAAAATATTCTGATCATGATGGCAATTGCACTGGTTTATTACATAGGTGCCATTTGTATATCCACAAAGGCCGGAAGGCTGCTGCGTCTTTCAAAGCCGGATCAAAATATTTTTATGACCATGTCCACCTTTGCCAATACCGCATATATCGGAATTCCGGTTGTTGTGGAGTTATATGGAAGTGAAGGGATGCTGTACGCGGTCATCTACAATATGTTTTATCAGTTTTTCTTTTTTACCTACGGAATTGCCATGCTGAACGGAGACGGGCATTTCCGGATTCGGGATGCATGGAATCCATGTATTCAGTCCGCGCTGCTGGCCTGCGGATTGTTTCTGCTTCAAATACGGCTTCCGTCTCCGGTACAGAGTACGATTAAGAGCGTGGGGGATATGGTGGTGCCGCTGTCCATGATGATCATCGGTTTTGGATTGACGGATATTCGTTTCCGGGAGGTTTTAAGCGATTACCGGGCATACTATGTATCTGTGCTCCGGCTTTTGGTATTTCCTCTGCTGGTATTTTCAGGCTGCCGTTTTTTTCATGTAAATAATGAACTGACGATGATTGGAATGATAATGTCCGGAATACCGAGCGGCTCCATGAATGTTATTATGGCAAAGCAGTACGGATGTGATATGGATTATGCAACAAAAGGAGTCATTCAGAGTATGATATTTGGGATTGTGACGCTTCCGCTGATCGTGGCGGCCGGCAATCTGTTAGGATTAGGATAAAGATAAGGAGATGGAAAAATGGGTGTATTACAGGGCTTGAAGCCTGAACGTGTATGGAAGTATTTTGAGGAGCTGTGCAGTATTCCTCACGGCTCTCACAATGAAAAGGCAGTCAGTGATTATTGCGTGGCTTTTGCGAAGGCGCGGGGATTAGAGGTTTATCAGGACGATGCCTGGAATGTGGTAATAATCAAAGAGGCATCTGCGGGATATGAGGCTGTACAGCCCTTGATTCTGCAGGGGCACCTGGATATGGTCTGCGAGAAAAAGCCGGACTGTGATTTTGACTTTAAGAAGGATGGCCTTCGGCTGAGGACAGACGGGGACTATGTGTATGCGGAAGGAACCACACTCGGAGGAGATGACGGTATTGCGGTTGCCTATGGGCTGGCGATTCTGGACGACGACAGCATTGCGCATCCGCGTCTGGAGGTGGTATTTACAACCTGTGAGGAGGTTGGTATGGATGGAGCCGCTGCGCTGGATGTATCTATGCTGAAGGGACGCACGGTGCTGAATCTGGATTCCGAGGAGGAAGGGACACTGCTGGTTGGATGTGCCGGCGGGTGCAGCGCGGCAATCAGACTTCCGGTGCAGAGGACAAAGGCCCGGGGCGTTCATGCATGTCTGACAGTGGGCGGACTTCAGGGAGGACATTCCGGTGTGGAGATTGACAAAGAAAGAGGAAATGCCAATATACTGCTTGCCCGAGGGCTTGCAGGATTGAAAAAGGTATCGGATTTTCTGCTGATATCCGCGGCAGGGGGACAGAAGGACAATGCAATTCCAAGAGAAAGCCGGGCAGAGCTTCTGATTCCTTCAGACAAAACAGCGGAGGCAGAGGAGTTTCTCAAAACCTATGACGCAGCTTTGAAGAAGGAATATGCAGCTGCGGATTCCGGAGTAACAGTACATCTGGAGATACAGGAGGAACAGGAGTCGGAGGCGCTGGATGAGGCGTCATCCCGAAAGCTTGTCGCGCTTTTGCTTTCTCTTCCGAATGGCGTTCAGGGTATGAGCAAGGACATAGAAGGACTGGTGGAGACTTCTCTGAATCTGGGGGTTCTGGAAACAGGAGAGGATGAAATTCTGCTTCGTTATTCCGTCCGCAGTTCCGTGGAAACGGCAAAAAGCTGGCTGACAGAAAAAATGGGACTGATTGCAGAGTTCTGCTGCGGAACGATGGAGCTGCAGGGAGATTATCCTGCATGGGAATACCGCAGAGATTCTGGACTGCGGGAGGATATGGTGCGTATTTATAAGCAGATGTTCGGGATGGAACCTGAGGTAAAAACAATCCATGCAGGACTGGAGTGCGGGATTCTGGCTTCTAAAATTCCGGATATGGACTGTGTGTCCATGGGACCGGATATGCTGAACATTCATACCACAGAGGAAAAGGCATGCATTTCTTCTGTGGAGCGGATGTGGAATTATATTCTGGAAATTTTAAAAAGGAAATAGAGAAATAAAAGGAGGCTTCCCTATTGCGGAGGCCTTTTTTTGTGCCGGAGTATAAAACGGGCCTTAAGGAGCCCTGAACTTTTCTTAAGAATTTCCAAAGGACTACATTTTTTTGAAAAATTATGATATGTTATATGGAGTTTACAGAGTGCTTGAGCTTCTGCGGGAGCTCTTTAGGCTTTATTGATTACACTTGCAGAAGCTCAGATATAAAGTTTTGTTGACAAATAGGAGATAATATATTAATGTATTAATTAAATAGAACAATAATGTACTGATACAATAATATGTTATGTGACAGAGAGGAGTGTTTGACACTTTGGATACACTGGTTGAAGTGCAGGATATGTGTAAGATCTACAATCCCGGAGAGAATGAGGTGCGTGCTCTGGATCATGTGAGTCTGAAGATTTATCAGAAAGAATTTGTGGCAATTATCGGTCATTCAGGTTCCGGTAAATCTACTTTGATGAATATGCTGGGCTGCCTGGACGTTCCTACATCCGGCAAATATTTTCTGAACGGAAAGGATGTATCAAACCTGACAGACGATGAGCTGTCGGATATCCGGAATCTGGAGATAGGATTTATTTTTCAGGGGTTTAATTTGATTCCGAATCTGACTGCCCAGGAAAACGTGGAGCTGCCGCTGATCTACCGGGGGATTGGGAGGAAGGAGCGTTCCGCACTGGCAAAGGAATCGCTGGAGATGGTGGGGCTGTCCCACCGGATGGATCATAAACCAAGTGAAATGTCAGGAGGACAGCAGCAGAGAGTTGCTATTGCAAGAGCGATTGCGGCCAAGCCGCCGGTGATTCTGGCAGATGAACCTACAGGAAATCTGGATTCCAAATCCACACAGGAAATTATGAATGTGCTGAAGGATTTACATAAAAGCGGACGGACAGTCATATTGATTACTCATGATGACGAGATTGCCGCTCAGGTAAAAAGAGTCATACGGATTAAGGACGGAAAGATCGAAGCAGATTTTATGAATGAAGGAGAAGCAGAAGAAAATGAAGATGAAGTGGTGGAAGAAAGATAAGAAGGAAGCAAACGCAGATATTCAGCAGGACAGCCTGGTTATGGCTTCTCTGGAAACCACAGGCAGAAAAAAGAAAGAGAAAAAGGTGCTGACACCTGCTCAGAAGAAAAAGAGAAGGAAAAGAATTTTTATGGGCGTGGCAGCAGTCTGCCTGGTATTGTTTATTGCCAGCAGGGCATTTGCGCCGGAAGTTCTCCCCATGGTGGCGGTCCGCAGGGCGGAAACAGGAACCATTGAACAGACAGTGGATACGAGTGGAACAGTGAAAACGGAAAACCAGAAGACCTATTTTTCTCCGCTCAGCGCAGTCATATCTGAGTGTAAAGTGGAAAAAGGCGACGCAGTGTCAGCAGGGGATGTTCTGGTTGTCTATGACGCAGAGGATTTGAAGAACCGGGAATCAGAGGCAAGGCTTCAAAATGACGAGGCGTACTATACTTATCAGGATACAGTGGGAAAAAGCAATTCAGATGCGGCAGAGTACAGCCGTTCCAGCCATGATGTGGAGATTCTGGAGCAGCAGGTGGAGGACTGGAAAGCGAATGTCCGTGCTTTGAAACAGTATATTACAGATATGGGGTGCTTTCTCAGGGAGGCTGTAAACGACGGACATGAGAACGATGCCGAGGAATATCAGTCCAAGATTGATCAGGCTACAAATGAACTGGCAGTTAAGGAAGAAGAGCTTGCGGATTTTCAGAGCGATCTGGCAGAACAGAAAGGGATCAAGAATTCTACAGAGGATACGATGCTGACGGCAAACGGAAGAAAGCAGGTGGAGGCTACAAAGGAGCTGGCTGCCCTGAAGGCGGAGAAGGTGAAGTCCGCGGTTGCAGAGGTTTCCGAAGGGCTGAAGGCGGAATTCAGCGGTGTTGTGACGGATGTAAAAGCAGTCAACGGCAGCGCTGTGGAAGAAAGCGGAGAGCTTTTAACGATTGAAAGCAATGAAGATGTGTGTGTGGAGATCTCCCTGAGTAAAAGCGAGCTGGAGAAGGTAAAGGAAGGTCAGAAGGCAATCATTACTATAGTGGGTAAAGAATATGAGGGAACCGTGACCCGCATCAGCAAATCCGCCACGAAAAATGACAAGGGCGCCGCTGTGATTGCAGGGGAGATACATATTGACAATCCGGATGCAGATATTTTTCTCGGTGTGGAGGCCAAGGTTAAAATAGAGAGCCACAAGGCGGAAAATGTGATTATAGTTCCGATTGAATCCGTGAATATCGGCAAGGAAGGAAGCTTTGTCTATGTTGTAAAGGATGGCATTGTGGAGATTAGAAATGTGGAGACAGGTATCTCTTCCACAGAGTTTATAGAAATTAAAAGCGGGCTGGAAGAAAATGAGCAGGTGATTCTGAACAGCGGTGCCGGAATTACAGAGGGTGCGCAGGTAACACCGATGGAGGGTTAAGCAGGATGGGACAGCTTTGGGAATATGTGAAAATGGCGCTCACCAATATCCGGATGAACCGCGGGCGCTCCTTTCTCACAATGCTTGGAATCATCATTGGCGTTTCCTCGGTTATTTTGATTATGTCCGTGGGCAACGGCGCAAAGGCAGAGATGGAGAATGAACTGACCTCTGTTGCAGGAGGACAAATCTATATTTACAGCAACAGTAATCTGGAAGGAGAGGTTCCCTCCATTACAGAGGAGGATCGGGACGCGCTGAGGGAGCTGGAGCATGTAAAGGGCGCCAGCTCGGTTATGAATACCTGGTGCTCCATAAAGACGGCAAAGGGCAGCTTTGAAGCGATTGTAGACTTTGGCAATCCGGACAGCGCCTATATGTCCAATATGGATATGCTCTACGGGCAGTGGTTTACATGGGATGACTATAACGCAGGGAGAGATGTGGCCGTGATTGGAGAGCAGGATGCCATAAAGATGTTCGGAACAGCGGATGTGGTCGGACTGACCTTCGAGATGGAGGATGGAAGCGTTATTAAAGATGTGAGGATTGTAGGCGTAAAAAAGGCGCTGGAAGGAATGTTTGTGGGAAACTCAGGATCTTATCTGGATATTTCTATGCCCATGTCATCGGATTATTACTGGGCAGAATACAATGATTTTGATTCTGTCTATGTGTTTGCGGAAAACGGATATGCAAAGGAAATTTCGGAAAAGGCAATTACGCTTCTGGAAAGCCGTCATGAGATGTACGGAGAGGATGCTTTTTTAACGGAGGATTTTGACACTCAGATGGCATCCGTCATGCAGGTTCTGGATATGATTACGATTTTTATTATGCTGGTTGCGGCTATTTCTCTTCTGGTCGGCGGGATCGGCGTTATGAACATTATGCTGGTATCTGTCACCGAACGGACTCGGGAGATCGGTATCCGAAAGGCTCTGGGGGCCAGGACTAAGTCCATACTGATTCAGTTTCTGGCGGAATCAGCGATTATCACGGGCATCGGCGGTATGGTCGGCATTGTTCTGGGTGTGTCGGGAGCATATGGAATCTGTTCTCTTCCGATGGTCGGTTTTTCTCCGTCGGTCAGTGCGGGAGCAGTTATATTTGCAACACTTTTTTCATGCAGCGTGGGTATCTTTTTCGGTATCTATCCGGCGAGAAAAGCAGCTCATCTGAGTCCGATCGAAGCGCTTAGAAGAAATTAGAGAAGACTAAAAAAGTAAGAAATTTAACGATACAATGGAGAAGGATTTATGGAGAAAATATTAGTTGTTCTGCCGGTGGAGGATCGGCATAAGGAGCTTTTTAAAGAAAATGCGCCGGATGCGGAATTTTTATATTGCGGAAAAGCGTCCGTAACCAGAGCTCAGGTACAGGAAGCAACGATTATTATTGGAAATGTACCGCCGAAGCTTCTGGAGGGAACAAAAAATTTAAAGTGGCTCCAACTGAACAGTGCGGGAACCGACGGCTATACAGCTCCCGGAACATTGCCGGAAGGAGCCGTACTGACAAACGGAACCGGAGCATACGGACTGGCTTTGTCCGAGCATATGCTGGGGATGCTTTTGTGTCTGATGAAGAAGCTGTATCTTTATGCGGAGGATCAAAAGGAACATATATGGGGAGACAGAGGACCGGTGACCTCCATCTATGGCTCCACGACTCTGGTGGTGGGTATGGGAGATATCGGAAGCGAATTTGCAAAAAGGATGCATGCGCTGGGCAGCCGTGTGATAGGTATTCGTCGTAATAAAACGCAGAAGCCGGAATATCTGGACGGCCTGTATCAGATGAATGCCCTGGACGAGTGGCTGTCCAGAGCAGATATTGTGGCAGCCGCTCTTCCGGGTACAGAGGAAACTTATCATTTGTTTCATGCAGATACATTCCGGAAAATGAAGAGGAGCGCGTTCTTTCTGAATATCGGGCGCGGTTCTGCCGTGGACGCTGCAGCACTGGCAGAGGCGCTGAATGCCGGACGGCTGGCAGGGGCCGGCGTGGATGTAACGGAGCCGGAACCTCTGCCCAAAGAGCATCCTCTGTGGGATGCAAAGAATGTACTGATTACGCCTCATATTTCAGGACAGTATCATCTGCAGGAGACCTTCGAGCGGGTGGTAAGAATTGCGGCAGAAAATCTGGCTGCGTTCCGGGACGGAAGAGAGCTTCGCAATGAGGTGGATTTTACCACAGGGTACCGGAAATTGAAGGATTAGGTTTGTATCAAAATCTATGGCAGAGGATACCTTATGCCGTTAATTTCGATTTCGGCAATTTCTGCGGGGTCCAGGAGGTCATAGGAATCAAGCTCCAGAGAAAATGCTTTGTCTGCGAAGCCTCCGGAAGCGCCGTAGAAGGAACCGTTTTTTCCTGCCCGGATTTTTTCGCCGTCCTTATCATACAGATAAATCAAGTGATTCCAGTCTGCGTCTGATACGATGATAGAATGCTCAGTTCCCTCATAGGTTCCTTCAAAGGTCAGGCGGAACGGAGTAATGCGTATCTTTTGAATGGTACAATGGGCTTCCCTGCCGTCTGCTCTGAAGGAAAGTACCGCGTCAGGAAGGGAAATTTCTTTTTCGGCGATTGGTTCCGGAAGCTCTATCTGAAGCACCTGAGCGCCTCCGCTCTCGGACAGGATATAGAGACTGACCGTATCGGCGTCTTCCGTCAGATCAAGATCCGCGAAAATGCGGACAGAATTGCTCTCCGGAACCTTGCCGACGACGCCTGACTGGCGCAGCTGATGATAGCCGACTTCCCGGCTGCCGGGGACGGCATCCGTATGTCCGGATTTCTGACCGTTGGTAAGGGGCTGGATACGAAGGAGTGTTCTGTCTTCGGAATCCCGGAAGGAGTCCCAATTCAGGATCTGTTTTTTGGAACCGGTGACATCATAGATCAGTCTGGCAATACTTTCGCTTCGGATTACTGCCTGCACGGTGACAGTGTGTCCGTCTACAGTGGCACTGGGAGGATTTTCAAGGGCCAGGCTGTATTTTTCTACCATTTTGGCTGTCCGGTTTACGTCGGTCATGGAATCAAACAGGCCGATGGCCACAGCGCCGCAGGCAGCCAGAAGGCACATGGCGGCAGCCAGAAGGAGCAGCAGCTTATAGTTTTTTCCCTTTGTTTTTTTCTTTTGCTTTGCTTTTGACAATACATTCTTTTTTAATGCCTGCATTTGCGCAGAATTCAGCGGTTCAGAGAGCGGCTTGTATTCCGCCATCAGTTTATCCAGTTCATTCACAGCATATTCTCCTTTCTAAGAAGCTTCTGAAGCTTGATTTTTGCCCGGTGAAGCCGGGTTCTTACAGTATTTTCCGGTATTTGAAAGTGGGATGCCAGCAGCGCGGACGGTTCACAGTACAGATAACGGCGCAGGAACAGTTCTCCGTCAGGCGGAGGAAGAGTGCGTATAAGATCAATCAGCTCCCTGCTTTCCAGACTGCTTTCCAGCTCCACCGCAAAGGCAGTATCCTCGTGTTCATCCAGAGGGAACGTAACCCCCTGTTTTTGGATGCTGCGATATTTGTCGATGGCGCAGGAGCGTGCAGTCCGTATCACATAGCTCCTAAGATGCGAGACATCCTCCGGCAGATTTCGGCTGCGCCAAAGCTTCAGGAAGGTATCTGCCTGTGCTTCCTCAGCATCCTCCTTCCGCCCCGGAAGGATACCGCAGCAGATGGTGCGCACGGTGCCGCCGTACTCGGTTAAAAGATGATCTAATTCTTGTTCAGTCACGGTTTTTCAACTCCTTTCATAAGAGCAATACGAGAATAAGCGGGGATTTGTTTCAGGTTTTATGAAAAAAGCTGTATGTATTTTATAATAATAGTGATACAATAACAATCGGGATATGAAAAACAGAGAGGAGAATATGATGCTAAAACAACTATCCATTTATGCGGAAAATAAAAAAGGGACAATGAAGGATATTACTTCTATTTTAAAAGAAGAGGAGATTAATATCCTCGGTTCCGTTACAAATGACAGTGCAGAATACGGAATTGTCCGTATGGTTGTATCCGATCCGGAAAAGGCCAGCCAGTCCCTGATAAAAGCCGGATACATATGCCGTCTGACAGAGGTGATGGGAATTGAGATGGCTGATGAGGTGGGAAACTTAAATCATCTGCTTCAGGCACTGTCTGACAGCAATATCAGTGTAGATTATATTTATCTGTCTTTTAACCGGGATTCAGGGAAACCGATTCTGATTCTTCATGTGGAGGATATTTATGAGGTGGAGAACTGTATGAGGGCAAAAGGGTTTACTACAGTTTAACAAACGGAAGGTCTGTGGGCGCTCCGGGCATGAAAACAGGAGATATACCATGAATAAGAATGGGCTTGCGAAAAAGAACCTTGCCGGAATTTTAGGGCTTATATTGCTGGTGCTGGGATTCTGGATATGGGGAAAAGGATTTTTTCAGTCTGCGTCAGAATCAGAAAAGGAATTTTTTACAATTACTGCTTTTTCCATAGGAAAGGCGGATGCGTTGCTGCTTCAGGAGGGGAAAACTGCCATACTGGTGGATACAGGAGAGAAAGAGGACGGCCCTTTTTTGCTGCAGGAGCTGGAGAAAAGAGGAATCCGAAGGCTGGAGCTTCTGATGGTAACTCATTTTGATAAAGACCATGTGGGAAGCGCTTCTTTTCTTATGGAAAATCTGGATGTGGAAATGGTGATAATGCCCGATTATGAAGGAGACAGGGAAGAATATTATGCCTTTTTAAAAAGCCTGGAAGCTCATTCGGATGTACGGCGTATTACAGAAAGCATACAGTTTTCGATCGGAAAGCTGGACTGGACTGTCTATCCCGCAGAGGATCCCGAAGCTATTCAGGATACAGAGGAAGAATATGATAATGATATGTCTCTGGTGGCGGATGTTGTCTATGGAAGGCAAAGCTTCCTGCTGACCGGGGATATTGAAAAAAAACGTATTGCCCAGATGCTCTCTTCCGATGTGGACTGGAGGCATGACTGGATTAAAATGCCTCATCATGGAAGATATCAAAAGGCGCTGGACGAGCTGATAGAACAGGTGGAGCCTTCCTGGGCTGTTATCTGCTGTTCTGAAAAAAAGCCGGCAGAGGATAAGACATTGAAGCTGCTTGAGGAGAGGCAGATTTCTGTGTGGGATACAAGTAGGTATCTGGTAGTGACCATGTGCGACGGAGAGACAATAGAAGTACAGTATGGCTTGTAAAAAAGTTGAGAAGGCCGTCTGCAGAATGTAGGATTTCTGCAGGCGGCCTTTTTATGGACAGAATATATTTTGATTATCAAATTTTGAGATTCAAAATATATTGACAAAACCGAGATAAGATTATATACTTTGATTATCAAACAATCAACAAAAAAATACCAGCTTTAAGAGGTGTATGATTTATGTGGAAAGACAGTATCAGCGCGCTTGATAAGAAAAGAAACCGGATTCTTCAGGCAGGCGGCCGGGACAAAATTGAAAAGCAGCATAAAAGCGGCAAGCTTACAGCCCGTGAGAGAATCAATATGCTTTTTGATCCGGGTACATTTGTAGAAGTAGATAACTTTATTGAGTCCAGAATTGACGATTTCGGCCTGGACAAAAAAAGAGTGCCGGGAGATGGTGTGGTGACCGGCTACGGGGAGATAAATGGGAGAACCGTATTTGTATCTTCTGAAGATTTCACGGTGATCGGGGGATCGCTTGGAGAATACCATTCCATGAAAATTGCGCGGATTCAGGATATGGCATATGATATGAAGGCGCCGATCATTATGATTAATGACAGCGGCGGAGCCAGAATAGAGGAAGGAATTGATTCCTTAAGCGGATATGCCAATATTTTCCTTCGGAATACAAAGGCATCCGGAGTCATCCCGCAGATTGCCGTGATTGTGGGACCCTGTTCCGGAGGTGCCTGCTATTCTCCGGCTATCTGCGATTATATTTTTATGGTAAATGATATTAGCAAAATGTTTATCACCGGGCCGCAGGTGGTAAAGACAGTAGTAAATGAAGAATGCACGGTGGAGGAATTGGGAGGAGCGAAGATCCACGCAGAAAAGAGCGGCGTAAGCCACTTTACTTATAAGGATGAGCAGAGCTGTTTTGAAGGGGTCAAAAGGCTTCTGTCCTATCTGCCGGACAGCTATCTGGAGAAGGCTCCGGTTATCAGGGAGAAGGACGAAGGCTCCGGAAAGAAGTCTTTTCTGTATTCTTTGAACAGTCTGGTAAACAGAAGGAGCCGTCAGGAGCAGGCAGACCGCTGCGAGGAGCTGATTGACATTGTACCGGACAATTCCAGGAAAGCATACAATGTGCTGGAGGTCATTGACCGTATAACTGATAAAGGAAGCTTTCTGGAGGTTCAGAAGGATTTCGCGAAAAATGTGGTTGTGGGATATGGCCGTATTGAGGGACAGAGCGTCGGAATTGTGGCAAATCAGCCGATTGTCCTTGCGGGGAGCTTGGATTACGATGCATCGGATAAAGCGGCGCGTTTTATCCGTACCTGTGACTGCTACAATATACCGCTTATGGTTCTGGTTGACGTACCTGCATTTATGCCGGGTACGGCGCAGGAGCATAAGGGAATTATCCGGCACGGAGCCAAGATGCTGTACGCATTTTCCGAAGCAACGGTGCCGAAAATTTCCGTTATTATGCGTAAGGCCTACGGCGGCGCTTATATTGCCATGAACAGTAAGAACATGGGAGCCGATATTGTCTACGCATGGCCGGGTGCTGAGATTGCGGTTATGGGTGCAGAGGGCGCGGTCAATATTGCATTCAAGCGTGCAATTAATGAGTCCGAAAACAAGGCTGAGACAAGAGAACAGCTTGTGCAGGAGTATAAGGAGAAATTTATGAATCCTTATGTGGCTGCTTCCAGAGGATTTGTTACAGAGGTTATTAAGCCGGACGAGACCAGAAAGCGTCTGGTGGCGGCACTGAAGATGCTGAAAAATAAACAGGTGGAGCGGATTCCGAAAAAGCACGGGAATATTCCGCTGTAATATAAACATAAATCTGAAATATGCTGATTCTATTGAACGGCAGGGGCTGATTTCCAAAAGCAGGCTCTATGTCTACCTGTCAGCAGACTATGAGACCGCAGTGAAGGTGGGCAGCAGACATGGAAGTCCGGTAGTATATCAGGTGCAGAGCGGACGAATGGCGGAAGACGGGGCGGTATTTTACCGTTCTGTGAATGGCGTATGGCGTACAAAGAAGGTGTCGGTAAAGTATCTTGAAAAGATCTCGAAAGAAGAGAAGAAAGGAACGGCTTGACATTTTTATCATAAAATCATATGATACAGTTGTTTAAAATAATATAAAGCTTTGCTGGGGGAGCCTGTGGCTGAGATTTATGCATAAAGCATATGACCCTTATTACTTGAACCGGATCATGCCGGCGTAAGGAAGCGGAATTTATAAGGTATTCCTCCATGGCAAAGGACCAGGGAGGATTTTTTATGTCATGGTTTCTTATTTATGATACAGACGCAGCAGAATATTATCTGACCCTTGCAGGCTATGGAGTGCTTGGGGGGCTGATGCTTCTGGCGCTGGCACTGCCTTCTGCTCTGTCTGGAGGAGAGGGCAGAAGGATGCCGGTAAAGCAGCTGGTATATTGTTCTGTCTCTATAGCGCTGGCCATGGTGACCAGCTTTATTAAATTTACAGCTCTGCCCTTTGGCGGTTCGGTTACGCTGTTCAGCATGTTTTTTATCTGCTTTACCGGATTTTTGTATGGCCCGGGGACAGGGCTTATGACCGGAGCGGCCTACGGAATGCTGCAGCTGCTGATGGATCCCCATATTTATGCTCCTGTACAGGTGCTGCTTGATTATTTGCTCGCCTTTGGAGCGCTGGGGCTGTCAGGATTTTTCTGGAAAAGCAGACGTGGCCTGATAAAGGGCTGTGTGGCTGGAATGACAGGAAGGTATCTTTGTCATGTGGTTTCCGGTTATGTATTTTTCGCAGAATATACGCCCCAGGGAATGCATCCGCTTCTTTATTCTCTTGGATATAATGCCACCTATATTTTTCCGGAGATGATTGCTACCCTGATCCTGTTGTCTGTACCGGCAGTTTCAGGCTCATTAAACCAGATAAAAAGGATGGAGCAGACAGCCCGGTTTTAGTCCAGCCGGAATCTGCGCACAAGATTATTCATCAGCAGAGACTGGTCTGACAATTCCTGAGAGGTGGCTGCGCTTTGCTCCGAGGTTGCGGAGGTATTTTGGACTACGGAGGAAATCTGGTTGATTCCCTCGGTGACCTGAGAGATGGCAGTGGTCTGATTTTCTATGGCTTTCACCACCGCATTCATTTTGATTGTCACATTTTCAGCGATAGAGCTGGTTTTATCCAGGGATTCCGTTACTCTGTTCACTGTCTGGCCGCCCTCCATAACGGCGGCGATAGAACTTTCAATAAGCTCTTTTGTGGCTTTGGCGGCCTCGTCAGATTTGGAGGCCAAATTACGCACCTCATCGGATACTACGGCGAAGCCTTTGCCCGCGCTGCCTGCCCGTGCTGCCTCCACGGCGGCATTCAGGGCCAGAATGTTGGTCTGGAAAGAGATACTTTCAATCGTATCAATAATCTTACTGATTTCTGCGGAGGAGTTTGAAATTTTTTCCATAGCAGCGTTCAGTTCTTTGACGTAATCGACGCTGATGCCCAGCTGCTTACCGGCCCGATCCACAAAATATCCAGCTTCCTCCACATCTGCCGCGGTCTGTCTGGCGTTTTCCGCAATACCGGCGGCAGTAGCGGAAAGCTCATGGACAGCGCTGGCCTGTTCTGCAGCTCCCTGACTCATGGATTGAGCCCCGTTGGAAACCCGGACGGCGCTGGCTGCCACCGTACCGGCAGACTGGCTGATCTGGAAGAGTGTGTCTTTCAATGAATTGTGAATCGCCTTGATCGATTTTTCCATTGCCACGAAATCTCCCCAGTATGTACGGGTAATATTCTCGCTGAAATCTCCCTGCTCCATTTTACCAAGGTGGTGGGACACGTCCTGCAGTACGTCATTCAGGCGAAAAATAGTTTCATCCAGTGCCTTTGTGAGTTCAGCGGTTTCATCCTGGGATTTTACGGCAGGAGTGGGAGTCTGCAAATCTCCGTCAGCCAGCTTTTCCAGCCGGGTAACGCAGGCCTGAATAGGATCGGAGATGGATTTCCCTACCTTTACGGCTACAGGGAAGGTGGCAATTACCACAAGGATCACAACCAGAACCGTGAGTAAGATACTTCTGTCCAGTGTGGACTTAAACTCCCGCTGACTGGCCTCAATGGCGATGCTCCAGTCCTGATTGCCGCCTATGGGGGCAAACCCTACAAGCTTATTATCGCCGTAAAATTTGTAAGCACCGAAACCGGTCTCTCCCTGGATCATGCGCTGATTCACTGCAGCCACATCCGCCACACTGGGATCTGCCGCCGCGGCTTCGATCATATTGGAACCTTCTTCCACCACCGAATGCTCCCGGTGACCGATAACATTTCCTCTGCTATCCAGCACATAGGCCACGCCGTCATTGCCCATGGCCAGATTGATTACGATTTCCGACAAAAAATCAGCGTTGATACCGCCATAAACAATACCATTGAAACGGCCATTATCGATGATAGGAACCTCCAGCAGAAAGATCATCTGCTGGCCGTCGCTCATGATATCGGAAATATAGGGTTCCATAGTTGCCTTGCACTGCTGGAAATAGTCCTCATTGCCGTAGTTGTAGCCAGTGGAGGAAAAGCCGCTGGCATCCATCTTGCCGGTATAGAGAAAACCGTTGCGCCGGGCAATGTCATCCCGGACAGGAACCAGCTCCGGGGCAGTCGGGTCAGATTCACGGAAAATATCAGAAGAAGCAGCCTCCTGAAGCGCTGTCCAATAGTTATTCATCCGCCATTCAACTGCGTCCGCTGCCATCTGGGTGGCGGGACCAAGGGTCTTTGTCATCATATTATCGATTCCGCTAGCGTTTAAAAGGGCTGTGATTACTCCAATCAGCACAGAGCCGACCAGTACTACCAACAGCATACTGACTTGAATTTTTGATTTGATCGACTTCATGTATTATCTTCCTTTCGCTTGATTTTGTCTTAGGCAGACAGCAGAAGAAAACCGGCTGAATATAAGCCATTTATCAAGTGTCATACCTATCCCGACGATATATTAACATAGAGCCTTAAAATGTTCAATCCATATTTTGGGCCCCCGCACAAGGCAGCATGAGTGAACCTTTGTCAGCACCCTGCGCCGGGGTGTCATGCAGCTGACAGCGTTATAAATCCGCCTGTTCCGATTTTTTCGTTCTTTACCAGATTTTGAGCATGTGTTATAATGCGTTTAGTTAGTGGCAACAGGCCGATTTGGCAAAGAGAGGTAATTTTGTGGCAGAACTTACACCAATGATGCAGCAGTATATGAAGACGAAAGAGGAATACAAGGACTGCATATTATTTTATCGTCTCGGCGATTTTTATGAGATGTTTTTTGAGGATGCAAAGACAGTATCCAGGGAACTGGAGCTGACGCTGACCGGAAAGGCCTGCGGCCTGCCGGAGCGGGCACCCATGTGCGGGGTTCCGTTTCATTCCGTGGAAGGGTATCTTAGCAAGCTGGTTTCCAAAGGCTATAAGGTGGCTGTCTGTGAGCAGATGGAGGACCCGGCGCTGTCAAAGGGACTGGTAAAGCGGGAGGTTATCCGCGTAGTGACACCGGGGACGAACCTGAATGTACAGGCTTTGGATGAATCCAGAAATAACTATATTATGAGTATTGTCTATGTTAGTGACCGGTTCGGAATCTCATTTGCGGATGTGACAACCGGTGATTATTTTGTTACGGAGGTAGATACTCTTCGCAGGCTGATGGATGAGCTGTATAAATTTTCTCCCCGTGAGGTAATCTGCAATGAGGCTCTTTTTATGAGCGGCATGGATATGGAGGAACCAAAGGAGCGCCTTGGCACTGCCATATATTCTCTGGAAAACTGGTATTTCGATGATGAACTGTGTAAAAAGGAGCTTTTGGAGCACTTTCAGGTAAAATCTCTGGAGGGTCTGGGGGTGGCCGATTTTGGGTGCGGCGTTATTGCAGCGGGCGCGCTGCTCCGGTATCTGACGGAGACACAGAAGACCTCCTTAAGCCATATGTCAAGGCTCAGGCCGTATGCATCAGGAAATTTTATGATTATTGACAGCTCCAGCCGGAGAAATCTGGAGCTGTCGGAGACTCTGCGGGAGAAGCAGAAAAAGGGCTCTCTGCTCTGGGTACTGGATAAAACGAAAACTGCCATGGGTGCGAGAACCTTGCGCAGCTATATAGAACAGCCGCTGATTGACCAGGACAGGATTGAACAGCGGCTGGCTGCCATTGAGGAGCTGAACAGCCAGTTAATTACAAGAGAGGAATTAAGAGAATATTTAAACCCTATTTATGATCTGGAGCGTCTGATCGGACGTATCAGCTATCAGACGGCAAATCCCAGGGATTTGATTGCATTTAAAACCTCCCTTGGCATGCTGCCCCATATCCGGCTGCTTCTTAAGGATCTGAAAAGTCCGCTTCTTAAGAAAATATACAAGGAGCTGGATGCTCTGGAGGATTTATATGAATTAATAGAGCATTCTATTCAGGAGGAGCCGCCGGTTTCCATCCGGGAGGGCAATATTATCAAGGACGGATATCAGGAGGAGGTAGACAGGTTCAGAACTGCCAAGACAGAGGGGAAATCCTGGCTTGCGGATATTGAAGTGAAGGAAAGAGACCGGACAGGCATTAAAAATCTTCGGATTAAATTTAACAAAGTGTTTGGGTATTACTTGGAGGTGACAAACTCTTATAAAAATCTGGTGCCGGATGATTATATCCGGAAGCAGACGCTGACCAATGCGGAGCGCTACATCACGCCGGAGCTGAAAGAGCTGGAGGACACTATTCTGGGAGCGGAGGAAAAGCTGACGGCATTGGAGTATGAGCTGTTCTGCCGGGTCCGGGATCAGATTGGTTCTCAGGTACAGAGAATCCAGAAAACAGCAAAGGCGGTGGCCAGGCTGGATGTTTTTACCTCCCTTGCATTTGTGGCCGATAAAAATCATTATGTCCGTCCTAAAATAAACAGCCGGGGAATTATTGACATTCAAAACGGACGTCATCCGGTCGTGGAAAATATGATTTCCAACGGAATGTTTATTGCAAATGATACTTATCTGGACAAAGGAGCAAACAGGCTTTCCGTTATTACAGGGCCCAATATGGCCGGCAAATCCACTTATATGCGACAGACTGCGCTGATTGTGCTGATGGCGCAGATAGGAAGCTTTGTGCCGGCGGAGCGTGCTGATATCGGCATTGTGGATCGGATTTTTACCCGTGTGGGAGCGTCCGATGATCTGGCCAGCGGACAAAGCACATTTATGGTGGAGATGAATGAAGTATCGAATATTTTAAGAAATGCCACGGCGGACAGTCTTCTGATTCTGGACGAGATTGGGCGGGGAACAAGTACCTTTGACGGACTTAGCATTGCCTGGGCCGTGATTGAGCATATTGCGGACAGACGGCTTTTGGGGGCCAGAACATTGTTTGCTACCCATTACCATGAGCTGACGGAGCTGGAAGGCACTATGGAGGGCGTGAACAATTACTGTATTGCAGTCAGGGAAAAGGGAGACGATATTGTTTTTCTGCGTAAAATCGTGAAGGGCGGCGCGGATAAATCCTATGGTATCCAGGTGGCGAAGCTTGCCGGTGTACCAAAGAGCGTCATTGACCGGGCGAAGGAGCTGGTGGAGGAACTGAGCCGGGCGGATATCTCTGCCAAGGCAAAGAATATTGCTGAGGAGGGCCGGACAAAGGCAAGGCAAAGGGGCAGCTCCAGAAAGCATGACGGGGCGTACCCGGAACAGCTTTCTCTGTTTCAGCCTTCACAGGATAATGATGTGGCGGAGGAGCTTAGAAAGCTGGATATTTCAAATATGACCCCTATGGATGCCATGAATACCCTTTACCGTTTGCAGGACCGGCTGAAAAAAGCCGATAAGTGTTAAGAGCAGGATAAAATATGGGTAAAATTACAGTATTAGATCAACAGACTATTGACAAAATTGCCGCCGGAGAGGTGGTGGAGCGCCCGGCTTCGGTAGTAAAGGAGCTGGTGGAAAATGCGGTAGATGCAGGAGCTTCGCAGATAACCGTGGAAATCCGGGAGGGCGGAATCGGTTTCATCCGGATTACAGATAACGGAGGCGGTATAGAAAAAGAAGACATTCCCCTGGCATTTCTGCGCCATTCCACAAGTAAAATACGCAGTGCGGAGGATTTGATGGGAGTGTCCTCTCTTGGATTCCGGGGAGAAGCCCTGTCCAGTATTTCTGCGGTATCCATGGTGGAACTGATTACAAAGACGAGAGAAAATACGCTGGGAAGCCGCTGCTGTGTGGAGGGAGGTGTCCGGAAAAGCCTTGAGGAAATCGGAGCGCCGGACGGAACCACAATGATTGTGAGGAATCTGTTTTATAATACTCCTGCCAGAAAAAAATTTTTAAGGACAGAGCTGACAGAGGCGGCAGCCATTCATGAGATAATGACACGTCTGGCGCTTTCCCATCCGGAAATTTCTTTTAAGGTTATGATCCATCATCAGATGAAGCTCCAGACGAACGGGAACGGCAATCTGAAGGATGTGATTTATCATATCTACGGAAGGGACATCGCCATGCGGCTGATAGATGTGAACCGCGAAAAAGGTTCCCTGCGCATTTCAGGCTTTATCGGAAAACCGGAGATTTCCAGAGGAAACCGCAGCTATGAAAACTATTTTATCAACGGAAGATATGTGAAAAGTAAAATTATTGCAAAAGGAGTGGAGGACGGCTATAAAACCTTTATGATGCAGCATCGCTATCCTTTTGTATGTCTGAATATTACGATAGACGATAAAACAATGCTGGATGTAAATGTACATCCTGCAAAGCTGGAGCTTCGGTTCAGCAATCAGAATCTGATCTATGATATGGTTCAGGAGACAGTGAGGGATGCGCTGTCCGGAAAAGAACTGATACCGGAGGTGACGCTTCAGGAGCCGGAAAAGCCTCAGGAGACAAAAGAAAAGCCTCCACTGGAAAAATTGTGGAAGGCTCCGGAGCAGACAAAAACGGCGGCAGCGCCTCAGGATAAAAACCTGGAATATTTTATGGCTCAGATGCGCAGACGGGTAGAGGAACGTCATACACAGAAGCCGCAGGTTCTGCGGGAGGACAGCGGCTATCAGGCGGTCCCGGAAGCAGAAAACACTGCTGTCCGGGAAAGTCGTCCGCCCGGTGAAAAAGCAGAGCAGCTGGACTTGTTTGACGGGCAGCTTTTATCCAGAGAAGCAGCCGTCCGACATGTGATTATTGGTCAGCTGTTTGACACCTACTGGCTGGTACAATATGCGGATAAACTTTACATTATTGATCAGCATGCGGCACATGAAAGGGTGCTTTATGAGCGGCTGATGAAAGGCCTGAGGGAACAGACGTTCCAGTCACAGCTTCTGGCTCCGCCTATTGTTCTGAATCTGAGTATGCAGGAGGAACAGCTTTATTTAAAATATCGGCAGTATTTTGCAGATATGGGTTTTGAAATAGAGGAATTCGGAGATCAGGCTTATGCAGTACGCGCAGTACCCTCTAATCTTCCGGGAATCGCAAAAAATGATATTTTAATGGAGCTTTTAGACAGCCTGTCGGACATCCACGGAAGTATTGGCTCTGAATCTCTTCTGGACAAGGTGGCATCCATGTCCTGCAAGGCGGCAGTAAAAGGAAACCACAGAATGTCGTCCCCGGAGGCAAGGGCATTAATTGATGAGCTTATGACCTTGGAAAATCCATATCACTGTCCTCATGGAAGGCCGACTATTATTTCCATGACAAAATATGAGCTGGAGAAAAAGTTTAAACGGATTGTATAAGGAGACGCATATGAAGGAACCCCTGATTATTCTGGCCGGCCCCACGGCTGTGGGAAAAACAAGGCTTTCTATCCGGCTGGCAAAGGCAGTTGGCGGAGAAATTATATCAGCAGATTCCATGCAGGTATATAAGCATATGGATATAGGAACGGCCAAAATCCGTCCCTCACAGATGCAGGGAGTCCGTCACTATCTGGTGGATGAGCTGGAACCGTGGGAGGAATTCCATGTGGTCCGGTTTCAGCAGATGGCAAAGCAGGCGATGAAGGACATATGGGAGCGCAGGCATATTCCCATACTGGTAGGAGGCACCGGCTTCTATATTCAGGCCATTGTCAGGGACATTGATTTTACGGAAAATGATGCAGGTCCGTACCGGAGAGAGCTGGAGAGGCTTGCAGAGGAAAAAGGCTCTGTATATCTATATGAGGAGCTTTGCAGAGTAGATCCGGAATCGGCAGAGAGCATCCATGAGAATAATGTGAAGCGAGTGATCCGGGCTCTGGAATTTTACCGGCTGACCGGAGAAAAAATATCAAAACATAATGAGGAGCAGAGAAAAAAGCAGTCGCCGTATAATTTCGCCTATTTTGTCCTGAATGACGATCGGGCAAGGCTTTATGCCGGGATTGAAAGACGGATTGACGAAATGCTGGAGGAAGGGCTTATAAAAGAAGTTCTTCAGCTGAGAGAGATGGGCTGCCGCCGGGAGATGGTGTCCATGCAGGGACTTGGATACAAGGAAATTCTGGCATATCTGGACGGAGAGTATACGCTGGAGGAGGCAGTAAGGATTCTGAAACAGGATACCCGCCATTTTGCCAAGCGCCAGATAACCTGGTTTAAGCGGGAACCGGAGGTCATCTGGCTGAATAAGGAAGCTTATGCATATGACGAGGAAAAGCTGTTGTCGTCAATGCTGAAAATATTACGGAAAAAGGAAATTATAAAATGAATCTGGAAACAATGTATGAAAGTATGGGCATCAGCAGAGAGGTCTATACTTACGGACAGAAGATAGAAAAAGAATTAAAAGAACGTTTTGCCGCTATTGATGAAAATGCGGAGTATAACCAGCTGAAGGTAGTTTATGCAATGCAGAAGCACAGAGTCAGCGATATTCACTTTGCGGGTACCAGCGGCTATGGATATAACGATCTTGGAAGAGACACTCTGGAGGCAGTCTATGCAGAGACGTTCCATGCAGAGGCTGCCCTGGTGCGGCCGCAGATTGCGTGCGGAACCCATGCCCTGTCGGTAGCCCTGGCCGCGAATCTGCGTCCGGGGGATGAGCTTCTGGCTGTTTCCGGAAAGCCTTATGATACTCTGGAGGAGGTTATTGGCATCCGTCCGTCAGCCGGAAGCCTTGCAGAATATGGAATTACTTACCGTCAGGTGGATCTTTTGGCGGACGACAGCTTTGACCTGGAAGGTATCCGGAATGCCATGAACGAACGCACCAAAATGGTGCATATTCAGCGTTCCAAAGGCTATCAGACGAGAAGAACCCTGTCAGTTGCCGATATAGGGGAAGTGATTACTTATATAAAATCCATCAATCCGGAAGTGATTTGCCTGGTGGACAACTGTTACGGAGAATTTGTGGAGCGGACAGAGCCTACGGATGTGGGAGCAGATCTGTGTGCCGGTTCTCTGATAAAGAATCCCGGAGGCGGACTGGCACCGGCGGGCGGCTATATTGTCGGCAGGGAAGCTTATGTGGAAAACTGTGCCTATCGTCTGACCTCTCCGGGACTTGGAAAAGAGGTGGGAGCGACCTTCGGCGTTATGCAGTCCTTTTACCAGGGATTTTTTCTGGCGCCCACAGTAACAGCAGGAGCGTTAAAGGGGGCTGTTTTTGCCGCCAATATTTATGAGCGGCTTGGATTTGATGTACTTCCCAATGGACAGGAAAGCCGTCATGATATTATTCAGGCAATTACCTTTGGAACGCCAAAGGGAGTCATTGAGTTTTGCAGAGGGATTCAGGCGGCGGCACCGGTGGACAGCTTTGCGGAGCCGGAACCATGGGCCATGCCGGGATATGACAGCGATGTCATTATGGCGGCAGGCGCCTTTGTGCAGGGCTCTTCCATTGAGCTGAGTGCGGACGGGCCCATAAAGCCGCCTTATGCGGTTTACTTTCAGGGAGGACTGACCTGGGAGCATGCAAAATTTGGAATATTGAAGTCTCTGCAAAAGCTGTCAGATGCAGGAATAGTTAAGATTCCATAAAGAATATGAGGAGATTTTTTTGAAAGAAATAGTGGTAATCGGAGGAGGAGCCTCCGGATTGATGGCGTCAATCGCGGCAGCCCGTCAGGGAGCAAGGGTGACCCTTCTGGAAAAAAATAAACAGATGGGCAGAAAGCTTTTGGTGACCGGAAACGGACGATGTAATTTTACAAACCGGAATCAGGAGCTTTCACATTACCGGAGTCAGAACCCGGAGCTGGCAGAGCAGATACTGCAGGCATTTCCTATGGAAGAGACTGTCAGCTTCTTTGAGGAGCTTGGGATACTGGTGAAGGAGCGATCAGGCTGCCTGTATCCGGGCAGCGGACAGGCGGAATCTATCGCAAAGGCACTTTGTCTGGAGGCGCAGCGCCTCCGGGTAAAGACAGTATGCCATACGGAGGTTTTATCTGTGGAAAAGAAGAACCGGTTTCTGATCAGAACGCCGGGCTGGGTATATGAGTCTGATGCGGTCATACTTTCCTGTGGTTCAAAGACTGCTCCAAAAACCGGCTCAACAGGGGACGGCTATCGGTTCGCAGAAGGCTTTGGACATGAAATTATTGCTCCCCTTCCGGCTCTGACCGGACTGTACGCATTAGAAAAGGATTGTGAAAAGCTGGCAGGAGTCCGCGCGGAAGCAAAGGTAAGTCTGCTTATTGAAGGAAATGTATGTATGGAGGAAGAGGGAGAAGTGCAGTTTGCTTCTTACGGTCTGTCGGGTATTCCTGTGTTTCAGCTCAGCCGGTATATATCCAGGGCACTGGAGGCCGGAAAAACATGCACGATCTGTCTGGATCTTCTGCCCGCATACACTCAGGAGCAGATTGAAGAAACGCTGCGGAAAAAACAGAGGTATACGGGAAACCGGACGGGGACAGATATTCTGCTTGGTATGTTTCCGGAAAAATTATCGCGGATTTTTCTGGAGCGTGCGGAAATTTCATTAAAGAAAAAGGGGCAGGACTGGGAGGAAAAGGATTATCAGAGACTTTCCGGGCAAATAAAAGGGCTGTGTTTTAGGATTACCCGCTGCCGCGGTTACGATCAGGCTCAGGTCTGTACCGGAGGAGTTCCTCTGACAGAGCTGAAGGGGATTACAATGGAGTCTGCGCTTGTCATAGGACTTTATTTTGCAGGCGAGCTTTTGGATGTGGACGGAGCGTGTGGAGGATATAATCTGCAGTGGGCGTGGACCAGCGGATTTCTGGCGGGAATTCATGCGGCCGGCCGGTCTCTGGCCTGCAGATAACAGCAGAGGGGAAAGTTATGTTAAGAATTCAACAGCTGAAGCTGCCTGTACAGCACACGGAATCCGAGCTGTACAATAAAATTATAAAAGCATTAAAAATTCGTTCCGGTGATTTGATCCGTTATGAGATTGTAAGACAATCTCTGGACGCACGGGGCGGGGAACTGAAATATGTCTACATGATTGACGCGGAGGTAAAAAAGGAATCCGCGGTTTTAAAAAAATGTCCGGGGCAAATAAGCAGAGCCGACAGAATCAGGTATCACTTTCCGAAGTCCGGGACAGAGAAAATGCCGTATCGTCCGGTGATTGTCGGCACAGGTCCGGCGGGCCTGTTCTGCGGTCTTATGCTGGCACGGGCAGGATATGCCCCAATCCTTCTGGAGAGGGGACAATGTGCCCGGGAGAGGGTAAAGACGGTGGAAGCCTTCTGGAAGCTGGGGCTTTTGAATACACAGTCCAATGTGCAGTTCGGGGAAGGGGGAGCCGGAACCTTTTCCGACGGAAAGCTGAACACTTTGGTGAAGGACGCGGCAGGAAGGAACCGGAAGGTGCTGGAGCTGTTTGTGGAAGCGGGAGCGCCTGAGGAGATTCTGTATCAGAACAAGCCTCATCTGGGAACCGATCTGCTGATCGGAATTGTGACCCATATAAGAGAGGAGATCGAAAGGTGCGGCGGGAAAGTCCGGTTTGGCTGTCAGGTGACAGATATCCGGATAGAAAAGGGAGCTGTCAGGGGGCTTACGGTCCGGCATTCCGAAGGACGGATAAAAGAAGAGCTGGAGGCAGAACAGGTGGTTTTTGCCATTGGCCACAGCGCCCGGGATACCTTTGAGATGCTGAAGGAGCATTCCGTTCCCATACAGTCAAAATCCTTTGCGGTCGGGGTGCGTATGGAGCATCCGCAGGAGATGATTAATCTGAGTCAGTACGGGAAGCATTACCCGTCATGGCTTCCTGCTGCTGCCTATAAGGTAACGCGCCGGACCGGATATGGAAGGGGAGTGTATTCCTTCTGTATGTGTCCGGGCGGATATGTGGTGAACGCCTCCTCAGAGCCCGGAGGGCTGGCAGTTAACGGTATGAGCTATCAGGCAAGAGACGGCCGCAATGCGAACAGTGCTATGATTGTAACCGTGACCCCGGAGGATTTTGGCGGAAAGGATGTGCTGGCAGGCATGGAATTTCAGAGACGGCTGGAGACAGCTGCCTA
This sequence comes from uncultured Lachnospiraceae bacterium, assembly GCA_910585465.1. Classification (GTDB taxonomy): domain Bacteria; phylum Bacillota; class Clostridia; order Lachnospirales; family Lachnospiraceae; genus Hominiventricola. The sequence continues at coordinate 66,386 of CAJUEW010000002.1, forward strand.
CAGGCTTGGAAGGGGAAAGGTTCCGGTACAGCTGTTTGGAGATTTCTGTCAGAATACGGCAACGGCTGCGCTTGGGGAGGTGGAGCCGTGCATTAAGGGCGGATATGAGCTTTCCAATGTGCGGGAAATTTTTCCGGAGGAGCTTTCCGCGGCGCTGGAGGAGGGCATTAAGGGCTGCGACTCGCTGATTCATGGCTTTGCCAGAAGGGATGCGGTTTTATCGGGCGTGGAGAGCCGGACGTCCTCTCCGGTTAGAATTATCAGAAATGAAGCCTTTGAAAGCGGAGTCAGAGGACTGTATCCGTGCGGAGAAGGGGCAGGGTACGCAGGAGGCATCACCTCTGCCGCCATGGACGGATTAAAGATTGCAGAAGCAATTGCAAAAAAATATGCACCATGTTATGATTAAACGAATAACTTTTTTAAGTTTGGAGGTAACATACATATGAAGGGTGCAAAAAATGGCTGGACATTGCTTTTGCTTATTCTGGCCGGCATTGTACTTGGCGGATTTACCGGAAGCCTCGCCGCAAACATCTCAGGGCTGGACTGGCTGAACTATGGACAGGTATTCGGGCTGGAAAATCCGATTGTTCTGTCGCTGGGGCTTTTGGTTCTGACATTCGGGCTGACGATTAAGATTACAATCGCCGGTATTCTGGGGATCATTCTGGCGATTCTGGTTTACCGCTGGATATAGAAAGAAAAAAAGAAGATACTAAGATGGTGACTGACGGGTGTCTGGAGAGAGACATAAACGGAGGTTATCATATATGAATGAGAATTTTAGCAGTCTGCCCAAGGAAGACAGGCCATATGAAAAATGTATTCGCTATGGAGTAAAAGCACTGACAAACCGGGAGCTTCTGGCAGTAGTTCTGCGGACAGGCTCCAGAGGATGCTCGGTACTGGAGCTGTCAGGAGAACTACTGAAGCTGGTGCCGGAGAGAGAAGGATTTACAGGGATCCGAAGACTGGGAATCGATGAACTGTCTGCTCTCAAAGGAATCGGAAAGGTGAAGGCGGTACAGCTGAAATGCATGCTTGAGATTGCAAGACGTATGTCCCGGGAGGAGGCCGGAAAAGGAATTTGCTTCCGGAATCCGGCTGCGGTGGCGGAATTTTATATGGAAGATTTAAGGCATGAGGAGCAGGAGGTGCTTTTGCTGCTGATGCTGAATCAAAAGGGCAGACTCTTAAAAGAAAAATATATGTTCAAAGGAACAGTCAACGCATCTGTGGTCTCGCCTAGGGAGATCTTTCTGGAAGCTTTGTCTGCCAGGGCGGTACAGATTATTTTGCTGCACAATCACCCAAGCGGAGATGCGAGACCAAGCAAAGAAGATCTGAATGTGACAAGGCGGATTGAAAAGGCGGGAAGCCTTCTCGGTATCAGCCTGACAGACCATATTATCATCGGAGAGCACACCTATGTGAGCTTCCGGGAGAAAAATTACTTATAAGTGGAGAAAGAGGGAATGTACCATGAATAATCATAGTTTTGGTTGCGATTTCGGTTCGTATCATCTGAAAGTTTATCATAGGGATGCAGATGGATTCCTGATGCAGCACAATATGGTGGCTGTTCAGGACAGAAAAGGAGTTCTTGCTTTTGGAGATGAAGCATATGCAATGTATGAGAAGGCTCCGTCAAATATTCAGGTATCCAGTCCCATGTCCTATGGAAATCTGGCAAGTATCAGCAATATGCAGGCGTTTCTGAAAAGTCTGCTGGAGCAGAATATTAAGGGCCAGCTAAAAGGAGCGGAATATTTTGTGGCACTTCCGACGGAAATGCAGGAGCGAATTTTTACAACTTTGATTCAGGATTCGACCATGAAGCCGAAGAATGTTTTTCTGGTAGATAAGCCTGTGGCAGCCGGACTTGGGCTGGGAATTAATGTGAAAGAGGCCCAGGGTGTTATGATTGTGGATGTGGGAGCGGAGACAACGGAGATATCGGTTCTTTCTCTCGGGGGTATTGTTATCAGCCGTCTGATCCAGACAGGAGGACGTTCCATTGACGACGCGCTTCAGAGCGCAATCCGTAAAGAATTTAATTTCTTTATAGGAAGTAAAACTGCGGAAGCTATCAAAAAGGAACTGGCCTATGCCACAGAGCCCGAGGAGGCTTCCATGCAGATTTGCGGCCGGAATATGGTGATCGGACTGCCGCAGATGCTGGAGATTACTTCTGTTTTCGTATATGAGGCGATCAAAGAGCAGCTTGACATTATTATGGATGCCATCAAGACAATTCTGGAGAGAACTCCTCCGGAGCTTGGGGTGGATATTATTCAGAATGGAATTTATCTGACAGGAGGCTCTGCAAAGATCAGAAAGTTTGATCAGCTTCTTCAGGAGAGATCCGGTATCCGCGTAGTGGTTGACGGGGAGCCGGAGCTGAGCGTTGCAAGGGGGCTGGCAAGGGTGATGAATGAAAAAGAGTTCCGTCCACTGGCATTTGTTACAAAAGAGCAGAAATATGAATAGCGGCGGGAGCTGTAGAAAATGAAGCGAAGAGATCGATTTACAATTCCTGGTAAGTATATACTGCTTGCTTTGACCATTCTGTGCGTTATTACAATGTCTTTGTCCTTTCTGACCAATTTTGACGGCGGATTTCTGAATATGGCAACCGGGTATGTTCTGATTCCGGTTCATAAGGGAATCAACCGGGCCGGGGGCTGGCTGCGGGAGAAAGTGGAGAATCTGGAGGATCTAAAGGAAGTTAAGGGCGAGAATGAACGGCTTCGGGAGCAGGTAGCGGATCTGACTCTGGAAAACAGCACACTGCTTCAGGAACGCTATGAACTGGAGGAGCTCCGGAAATTGTATGAGCTGGATAATGACTATTCCAGCCTGAATAAGATCGCAGCAAATGTCATCGGCAAGGATACCGGAAACTGGTTTAATATGTTTATTATTGATAAAGGCTCAGAGGACGGAATTCATGTAGATATGAATGTGATTGCGGGTGGGGGCCTGGTCGGTATTGTTACAAAAACCGGGCCGGACTGGGCTCAGGTGCGTTCTATTATAGATGATATGAGCAATGTAAGCGCCATGATTCTGAAAAATTCCGATTTGTGCTATGTACGCGGAGATTTACAGATGATGACAGAGGGCACGATGCACTTAAATGAGCTCAGAGATCTGGACGATGAGGTCGAGCAGGGGGATAAGGTAGTAACCTCCTATGCCAGCGCCAAATATCATAAAGGGATATTGATTGGATATGTGAATGAAATTAAGACAGATGCCAATAATCTGACCAAGTCCGGAAGTCTTACTCCTGCGGTAGATTTTGAACATCTGAGTACAGTCCTGGTAATTACGGACCTGAAGCAGCAGGTGGACACTGAAAAAGCTGATCCTGAGGAAACTGCAGCGGAAGAGGAAGAGGAAGGGGCAGAGTCAGAATGAAGCGTAAAATAGTTGTTCTATTAATTATTATAGTTGGCTTTTTGCTTCAGAGCACAGTGTTTCAGACACTATCTATCGGCAGCATCACTCCTAATCTTATGGTGATTATTGTTTCGTCCTTTGGCTTTATGAGAGGAAAAAAGGAAGGACTGGCGGTAGGATTTTTCTGCGGCCTTTTAGAAGACATTTTTTATGGAAGGCTTCTGGGAATGCATGCTATGATCTATATGTACATAGGTTATGTAAACGGATATTTCAACCATATTTTTTACGGAGATGATATTAAGCTTCCTATTTCCCTTATTTCAGTCAGTGAGCTGGTATATGGGCTGGGGACCTATTTGATTATGTTTTTGATGAGAAGCCGTTTTGCGTTTTCTTACTATATGGTCAGAATTATTCTGCCGGAGCTGGTCTACACCATTGTAATGACGCTGGTGTTCTATCGTCTGATTTTTTCGATTAATTGTAAGCTGGAAATTAAATCCTAAGGAGAAGATATATTGTTTGAAGACATCAAAAGATCCTTTATTAATTTTATAACATCCAGAATTTTTGTTCTGATGCTGGTATTTCTTGCTTTTTTTGGAATTCTTCTCAGCAGAGTCTTTTTTCTTCAGATTATCAGCGGAGAAGAATATGCAGAGAGCTTTATTATGAGAATTAAGAAGGAGATTAGTATTGCCAGTACGCGGGGAAAGATATACGACCGCAACGGGGAAATTCTGGCGGATAATGAACTGTCTTATTCCGTAACGATTGAGGATAACGGGACGTATCAGAATACAATAGAGAAAAAAGCGAAATTAAACGAAACCATTGCCCGTGTGATTAAAATTGTGGAATCTCACGGGGATCATGTAATCAGTGATTTCGGTATTATATATGAAAACGGCAGATATGCGTTTACCCAGGAGGGGACGGCTCTTTTAAGGTTTAAGGCCGATGTTTACGGGAGAAGGACGATTGATGATCTGCAGCCTAAGGAATATACAGCTTCAGCAGATACCATCATGGAATACTTGTGCAGCAGGAAGCAGTACGCTATTTCAACGGATGCATATACTCCTGAAGAAAGGGAGAGATACCGGATTCCTGCGCAGGAGAAAACGCCGGAGGAGATTCTGAAAATTGTCAACGTGCGGTATGCAATCAGTCTGAACAGTTATAAGCGCTATGTGGCGACTACCATTGCAGGTGATGTGTGCGAAGAGACTGTTGCGGAAATATTGGAGAATATGGACAGGCTGCAGGGGGTGGATATTGCCCAGAGCAATCTGCGCGTTTATACAGATGCAAAGTATTTTGCTTCTTTGATTGGATATATCGGAAAGGCTTCTCAGGAGGAACTGGACAGTCTGCAGCAAAAGAACGAGAACTATGAGCTGAATGATATTGTGGGCAAGGCCGGAATCGAGCAGTATATGGAGACGGAGCTTCAGGGCACAAAAGGAAGCCGCACAATCTATGTGGACAGTGTGGGAAATATACTGGAGGTAGAAAATGAGGTTCAGCCGGTTTCCGGGAAGGATGTTCATCTGACCATTGATAAAAATCTTCAAAAGGCAGTATATGATATTCTGGAGCAGCAGCTTGCGGGGATTCTGTTATCAAAAATCCGGAATATGAAGGAATATGTACCGACGGCCAACAGCTCCGCAGCCAGTATACTGATTCCAATCTATGATGTGTATTATGCATTAATCAATAATCATGTGATTGACACCACTCATTTTAAGGCCGAGGATGCCACGGATTTGGAAAAGTCTGTTCAGCAGAGGTTCGATATGCGGCTGGAGAGCACAATTGCACAGATTATGTCGGAGCTTCAGTCGGCTCATCCCTCTGCATATCAGGATCTGACCATTGATATGAAAAATTATATGAGCTACATTGTATCCGACATTCTGATGGGGGATAAAAATGTGCTTATGAGAGATGCCATAGATCGGAAGGATGCAACCTATATTGCATGGACCAACGATGAGGTAATCAGCCTGAAGGAGTATCTGGAGTATGCCATATCTATGAACTGGGTTGATGTGTCAGGGCTGGATGTGGAATCCCGCTACCTGAATTCAGAAGAAATCTATATGGTTTTAATGAATTATATTTCGACAGAGCTGGAAAAAGATGTCGATTTCCAGAATATGCTGTACAAATATATCCTTTTAGATGATATTGTGTCGGGAAGAGAGATCTGTTTACTCTTGTACGAACAGGGAATTTTGGAGTATGATGAAGAGACGATTGGAAAGCTTCAGAGCGGAAGCTATTCTTCCTATAATTTTATGCTTGATAAAATCAGAAATCTGGAAATTACTCCGGCGCAGCTTGCATTGGAGCCGTGCAGCGCAGGGTGTGTACTGACAGATCCGAATACAGGAGATGTACTGGCCTGTGTATCCTATCCGGGATATGACAATAACCGGCTGACCAATACAATGGATTCCGCTTACTACGCGGCATTAAATAAAGATCAGTCCAAGCCCCTTTACAGTCGCGCCACCCAGGAGCAAACTGCGCCCGGTTCTACCTTTAAGCCGGTTGTAACAGTGGCAGGCTTAGAGGAGGGCGTTATCACTCCTTCGGAAATCATGCACGCGTCTGGTATTTTTAAAGATGCTTACGGCGCTCCAACCTGCTGGATCTACAATCAGTATCACGGGATTCACGGAAATGTCAATGTGGTGGATGCAATTCGCGTGTCCTGCAACTATTATTTTTACGAGGTGGGATTCCGTTTAGGAGGAGGCCGCACAAACGGGTATTCCTCTGAACGTGCGCTGGAAACACTTGCCAAATACGCGGCGGAATTTGGGCTGAATGAAAAGTCCGGGCTGGAGATTCCGGAGAATGAACCGCAGCTGTCTGATACGGACGGTGTGCGTTCGTCCATTGGACAGGGTACAAATCTTTTCAGTATCTCGCAGCTTGTCCGGTATGTGGGCGCGGTGGCAAATAAGGGGACTGTTTATAATTTGACCCTTCTGGACAAATTGACAGATTCTGAAGGAAACACTATTGAAGATTATGCGGCATCAGTATATAATAATATCGATATTTCGGACAGCTCCTGGTATTGTATTCAGGAAGGAATGCATCAGGTGGCCCTGGAGACAAAGGCATTTAATAATCTGAATCTGACGATTGCAGGTAAGACGGGTACGGCTCAGCAGTCAAAGCGGCACCCGAACCATGCGCTGTTTATCGGATATGCGCCTTATGAAAACCCGAAGGTCAGTATTGCCATCCGTATTGCGAATGGTTATACCTCAGCATTTGCTGCATCCATGGCTGCGGATATTTTCCGGTATTATTTTAACCTGGCAGATGAAGAAGAGTTACTGACCGGAATCGCAACAGAAGCGACGACGGCAGTCATCAATGACTAGGGAGACAAGGATGAAAGAACAGACAGTTGTAATAAAAAGCAATAAATATGGCATTACACTGTTCCTGAAAAAGGACATTCCGTTTCAGGAGCTGCTGGAGAATATTGCGGAAAAGTTTAAGACCTCTTCCGGCTTTTTCAAAAATGCCCAGATGGCTCTAGCTTTTGAGGGGCGCAGTTTGAGCAGAGAGGAACAGATGGAAGTGATCCGCACAATACAGGACAATACTGCATTGGAGATTTTATGTGTTCTGGAACAGGATGCGTTGAAGGAGTCCTATATGAAGAAGGCTTTGGAGGAGCGGCAGCACGAGCGGTCTTCCAACAGCGGGAGATTTTACAAAGGAACCCTTCGATCCGGTCAGGTTCTGGAATCGGAGACAAGCATTATTATTCTTGGAGATGTAAATCCGGGCGCTACGGTAGTGTCTAAAGGAAATGTAGTGATACTGGGAGCTTTAAAGGGAACAGTTCATGCCGGGGCTGCCGGAAATGAATATGCGTTTGTGGCTGCGCTGAATATGTCTCCGATGCAGGTCCGTATTTCCGACTCTATCGCCCGGGGTGCTGACGGGCCCGTGAATTTGAAAGGAAATCTTACGGGACCTATGATTGCATATACAGAAGATGGCAGGATCTATATGGAGCCGATTACAAAAGAGGTTATTAACGACATCAGAATATAATTTTAAAACCTGCAGTGTTAAAAACCTGGCTGTGGTAATCAGGAAACATAACTGAATCAACTGAAAAATTGGAGGAAATAAAATGAGCGAAGTAATTGTTATTACATCTGGAAAAGGTGGCGTCGGAAAGACAACCACAACCGCAAATGTAGGAACCGGGCTTGCAAAGATGGATCAGAAGGTTGTGTTGATCGACACGGATATAGGACTTCGGAATCTTGATGTGGTTATGGGGCTTGAAAACCGTATCGTGTATAATCTGGTGGATGTGGTGGAAGGAAACTGCCGTATCAAACAGGCGCTGATTAAGGACAAGCGTTATCCGAACCTGTATCTGCTTCCTTCTGCACAGACAAGGGATAAAACAGCTGTAACTCCGGAGCAGATGGTTAAGCTGATAGCAGAGCTTCGTGAGGAATTTGATTACATACTTCTTGACAGCCCGGCAGGAATTGAACAGGGCTTTAAAAATGCAATTGCGGCAGCTGACCGGGCCCTGATTGTAACGACCCCGGAAGTGTCTGCTATCCGGGATGCAGACCGGATTATCGGGCTGCTGGAGGCAAATGAAATTAAAAGATCAGATTTGATAGTGAACCGGATTCGTATGGATATGGTTGAAAGCGGGAATATGATGTCCATGGATGACGTAGTTGAGATTCTTGCAATTGATCTGATCGGAGCGATTCCCGATGACGAGGTTATTGTTATATCTACAAATCAGGGTGAACCATGTGTAGGAGACGATTCCATGGCCGGACAGGCCTATATGAATATCTGCCATCGGGTAATGGGGGAAGAGGTTCCGTTCCTGGATTTGAAAATCAAGAGCAGCTTTTTGGGTAAACTGAAAAAACTGTTCAAATAAAAGGGGGGCAAGGATATGGGATTCATGGATTTCTTTCGTAAGAAGAATTCAGGAGAAGTTGCAAAAGATCGTCTGAAATTATTGCTGATTTCAGATCGGGCAAATTGTTCTCCGGAAATTATGGAAGCAATTAAAAACGATATTATCAGGGTTATCACCAAATATATGGAGATAGATTCTGACGGACTGGATATCCAGATTACCCAGACAGAGTCAGAGGGCGGAAACGGTACCGTGCCTGTACTTTGTGCAAATATTCCGGTAAAGGATATGAAAACAAGACTATAGAAATCAGGTGAGATATGTTCAAACAATATGAGTTGCGCAATTTCAAGCTGAAACTGGTTATCTTTGTGTATGCAATTACCATTTTGGGGATTTTGGTGATCGGGAGTGCAAAGTCAGAGTATCAAAGCCAGCAAATCCTTGGGATGGCTCTTGGAAGCGCGGCTATGCTGCTTTTTGCTTTGACAGATTATCGCATGATACTGAATTGCTACTGGCTTATATATATTTTTAATCTGCTGCTGCTGCTGTTAGTGAGGATTCCGGGAATGGGAAAGGAGGTAAACGGCGCAAAGCGCTGGCTGGATCTGGGTTTTATGCAGTTTCAGCCTTCCGAGCTTACAAAACTGCTTCTGATCCTGTTCTTTGCCAGATTTTTTGCCAAATATAAGGATCAGATTAATAGCTGGAAAACGATACTGATATCCGGTATTCTTCTGCTGATTCCTCTGTATCTGGTAAAAGAGCAGCCGGATCTGTCCACTACGATTACCATTGTGTTCGTATTCTGCGTACTGATTTTTATAGGGGGGCTGAGCTATAAGATCATCGGGACGACAGCAGCCATTCTGATTCCGTCTGCCCTTATCTTTATTAATATGATTATGCAGGAAGGGCAGGAGATTCTGGATGATTACCAGTTAAAGCGAATTATGGCATGGCTGAATCCGGCAGAATATGCGGATGATGCCTACCAGCAGCAAAATTCGATTATTGCCATAGGGTCCGGTCAACTCTACGGCAAGGGGTTATATAATAATGATATTTCATCTGTAAAAAACGGTAACTTTATTGTGGAACCGCAGACAGACTTTATCTTTGCCGTTACCGGCGAGGAGCTTGGATTCATCGGATGTGCCGCAGTAATCATCCTGCTTGCTTTGATTGTGCTGGAATGCCTATGGATAGGAAGGAATGCCAGAGAAAAGGAAGGTATGATTATATGCTGCGGTTTTGGGGGATTGATTGCTTTTCAGAGTCTGATCAATATCTGCGTTGCCACAGGTCTGATGCCGAATACCGGGATACCGCTGCCGTTTGTAAGCTATGGACTTACATCACTGATTATGTTATATATGGGGATAGGGATTGTCTTAAACGTTGGGCTTCAGCCCAGGAAATATTAATAAGGGGGTTAAAAACGTGAACATTGGATTAATTGCACATGATGCAAAAAAAGTCCTGATGCAGAATTTCTGCATCGCGTACAGAGGAATTCTTTGTAAAAATGAGCTTTATGCAACAGGAACTACAGGCCGTCTGATTGAAGAAGTAGCAAATTTGAATGTTCATAAGTTTCTGGCAGGGCATTTGGGCGGAGAGCAGCAGCTGGGTGCACAGATTGAGCACAATCAGATTGACCTGGTTATTTTTCTCCGCGACCCCATTAAGCCAAAGACACATGAGCCGGATGTGAACAATGTCGTTCACTTGTGCGATGTGCATAATATTCCGATTGCTACCAATCTTGCGACCGCGGAACTTTTGATAAAATCGCTTGACAGGGGAGATTTAGAGTGGCGTGAGATGTACAAATAAAAGATGGAGGCGTACAGGCTGCCTTTTTCTGGCGGCAGTGTTCTGTTCGCTGTTACTGGCCGGATGTGCAAAAAACGCACAGCCGGATGATGCATTTACAGTAGACCATCCCGAATTGGGAATACAAAGCCGGGATAATGACAGAGAGATTTCTTATTTTGCCCAGGATTTGTGTGTGGCCAATGAGAATGTGGAATTAGAGGGAGCGGACGCTTCAGACGCTTTGGCTGCCTGCTTTTTTCATCTGGATACAAAAGAAGTGCTTTATGCAAAAAATGTACATGATCGTCTGTATCCTGCCAGTACAACAAAGATTATGACAGCGCTGGTTGCTTTGGAGCATGGTGACCTTGATGCACAGACGACAGTCAGCGAAGAGGCAGTTACCTTTCATGAGAGCGGCGTATCTACAGCAAAATTAAAAAAAGGTGATGTACTGACGCTTCGTCAGTTATTGTACGCGCTTCTCCTTGTATCCGCCAATGATGCTGCTAATGTGATTGCAGAGCAGATTGCAGGAAGCAGCGAGCAGTTTGTGGCGATGATGAATGAGGAGGCCCAGAGGATAGGGGCAACGCATACTCATTTTGTGAATCCCAACGGGCTTCACGATGAAGAGCATTATACGACGGCATATGATTTGTATCTGATTTTTCAGAAAGCGCTTCAGTATGAATTTTTTATGGAGGTGCTCCAACAGGCGGTTTATGAAGTGTCATATATGTCAGCAGACGGCACATCCATAGAGGAATCCTGGTCCAGCACGAACCTGTTTACAAAGGGCGATGTAACGGTTCCGGACGGCGTGACTGCAATGGGAGGAAAAACAGGCACCACAACAGCCGCTATGTCCTGTCTGGTTCAGCTTTTTGAAGATAAATCAAAAGAACGTTATGTGGCGATTATTTTGGGATGCCAGGAGAGAGCTACCCTGTATCAGGAGATGCAGAGCTTTCTGTCTGATTTGAACAATTAATTCTTGTATTCTGCCCCTCTGAATGTTATAATCTTACTAATAAGACAGGAACCTAAGGAGGGCACCGCTATGGTACAATTAATTGTAGGAGTAAAGGGCGAAGGAAAGACAAAAAAAATGCTGGATCATGTACATAATGTCATGAAGTCGGTGGACGGCAATATTGTGTATCTTGATAAATCTTTTCAGAATATGCATGAACTGGACAATAAAGTTCGATTAATTAATGTATCAGAGTATCCAATTCAGAATACAGATCAGTTTCTTGGCTTTGTCTGCGGCATCTGTTCTCAGGATTATGACCTTGAGGAAATGTACCTGGACGGATTTTTAAAAATTGCAAAGCTGGAAGGACAGGATCTCTCCCCGGCGCTTACACAGTTAAATAAGATCAGCGAGCAGTTCAAAGTCAACATGGTACTTAGTATATCAGTAAACAAAGAGGATTTACCGGAATTTGCCAGAAGTCAGGTAATCTGAGGCTTTCAGTAATACATATAACGGATGCCCATAACAGGACATCCGTTTTTTTTGTAAGCAGCGGGCTTGAGCGAAGATGCATACAGGAGGTAGCCATTTCATGGCACAGCGTCGCAGAAGAAGAAAAATAGTCAGTGTCCGGAGAAAAAGACCGATTAATATTGATTTGGTTTTTTTCGGCGCAGTTGCAGTGTATATATGTGTGATCTGCTACATGGGAATGAGCTCCACGCATATTGCCGGATATGAGGTAAATGAGGGAACACTTTCTGTAAATCATACTTATACGGGATTTGCCGTCCGTCAGGAGACGATATATGAGGCAAATACATCCGGCTATGTCAGCTATTATATACGGGAAGGAGAACGGGTATCCGGTTCTTCTTTAGTTTATACTATTGACGAAAAGGGAGAGATTAACGAGCTGATTCAGCAGAATGCAGAAAGCGTAGATTTGACGGACGAGGATTTTTCAGTCATTCGCGGCGAAATTCGCAGTTATATGAATGATTACAATGATCTGGAATTTTCCAATGCCTATGGTTTCCAGTCAAGTGTGGAGGGCTCTCTTATGGATCTGATGAACCAGAGTATGCTGGAGAGTCTGGAAGAGGCGGGAGAAAGTTCCATGTTTTCCCGTGTCTATGCCGGAGGAATTGGTATTCTGGAGTTTTATACAGATGGATATGAGGGAGTTACCGTTGAATCCATGACAGAGGAAATGCTGGATGCATCATCTTATGAGCCGCAGAATCTGAAGAAGGAGCTTGTGCAGGCGGGGGAGCCGATGTATAAGCTGGCTACATCCGAAAAATGGAGTCTGATCATTCCGCTGACAGAAGAGGAGGCGGCAGGCTTCCAACAGGAGGAGACCAAATATATGGAAGTGGAATTTACCAGAGATCATACGAGAGCCTGGGCAGATTTCTCTCTTGTTTATGTGGGGGCCAGGCCGTGTGCAAAGCTTGACTTTAACAATTCTATGGTACGGTTTGCAGATGCAAGGTATATTGAAGTAGAGTTTATGGTGGAGGATGAAAAAGGTTTGAAGATTCCGAATACAGCGATTGTGGAAAAAGATTTTTATCTGATTCCCAAGAATTTTCTTGTGGGGGAGGAAAGCGAAGATCAGGGCTTTATGAAAGAAATATATGATGAAAACGGGCAGCCTTCCACGGAATTTGTTTCTATGACTTTGTATTATGCAGATGAAGAATACTATTATGTGGATCCAAAAGAGTCAGACTTTTCCACCGGAAAGGAAAAGATACCGATAGGAACCTATTTGGTGGAGCCGAATACACAGGAACGTTTCCAGATAGGAATGAATGATACCCTTCAGGGAGTTTATAATATTAATAAGGGCTATACACAATTCCGTCAAATTAATATTCTTTATCAGAATGAAGAATACACTCTGGTAGAAGAAGGAACCAGCTATGGACTGACTGTGTATGATCATATTGTTTTGAACGGAGAAGCGGTTAACGAAGAAGAGATTGTATATTAGGAGTGGGAGAAATGGTTGCTGAGAATTACAGAGAAGTGGAACAGAAGGTATGCGAGGCCTGCGCGCGCAGCGGCAGAAGCCGTTCAGAGGTAACTTTGATTGCCGTGAGCAAGACAAAACCCGTGGAGATGCTCCGGGAAGCGATGGAAGCGGGGGCAGAGGTGTTTGGAGAAAATAAGGTTCAGGAGCTGTGTGATAAGTATGAGGTTCTGCCTCGGAATATTCGCTGGCATCTTATAGGACATCTTCAGAGAAACAAAGTAAAATATGTAGTGGAAAAGGCAGAACTGATTCATTCTGTGGACTCTCTGCGTCTGGCAGAGGAGATCAGTAAGGAAGCTGTTAAAAAGAATATACAGGCGAATATTTTGATAGAGGTAAATGTGGCCCGGGAAGAAAGCAAGTTCGGCGTGACCGTGGAGGGTACGGAAACGCTGATCCGCCAGATTGCGCCTCTTTCCAATATTCATATCCGGGGACTGATGACAATAGCTCCTTATGTGGAAAATCCGGAGGTAAATAGAAGCATATTTCGTACATTAAAAAAATTGGCTGTTGACATCAAAATGAAAAACATTGATAATGTAGACATGGACGTGCTTTCCATGGGCATGACAGGAGACTATCAGGTTGCTATTGAAGAAGGGGCAACAATGGTACGTGTCGGTACCGGCATTTTCGGGGAGCGCGATTATTTGATATAAAGGAGAGTAACTAATGGGCTTTTTAGATAAGATTATAGATACCATGCATCTTGGCAGCGAAGACGACTATGATGATTATGATGATTTTGAAGATGATGACTACGAGGATGGGCGGTCAAAGAGAAACATCTTTAAAAAAAAGGATAAGGATTACGACTATGATCTGGAAGATGATGTAATTACGGATTCTAAAAAGGTTAAGCCGGTAAAGCAGTCAGCCAGGATCACTCCAATGCGTTCCAAAAAGGGAAGCAATGGAATGGAGGTATGTGTATTTAAGCCGACTCAATTTGAGGAGGCAAGGGAAATCACGGACACCTTGCTGAGCAACTGTACGATTGTACTGAATTTTGAAGGACTGGATGTGGAGATTGCACAGCGGATTATTGATTTTACCTCCGGCTCCTGCTATGCGATTGGGGGCAATCTTCAGAAGGTTTCAAACTACATATTTGTAGTTACGCCAAAAAGTGTGGATATTTCCGGGGATTTCCAGGACATTCTTTCGGGGGCATTTGATATTCCTACTATTTAACAGAAGCAGACAGGAATACAGGATGTCCATATAGGATTTTGCGCACGAAGAGCATCAGATGAATACGTCCGATGCTCTTTCTTATGACATTAGAAAAGAAGAGGTTAAAAACATGGAGCAATACGAAAAAATAGAGGTAAAAAAGGACGGGAAATACAGCTATTCGATCTATCTGGAACCGGATTTCTCCTGTCTGGAGGAAGCCTTAAGGCCCCTTGGCACAGAAAAAAGAAAACTGTGTATTGTGTCGGAAAGCACTGTGGCGGGGCTTTATGCGGAAGAGCTTAAGAAGGTTTTGGAGAAGATTTGCGCAGGTGTATCTTTATTTGTGTTTCCTGCAGGAGAGGCAAGCAAGACACTGGATACGGTCAAAGAACTGTATAAGCATCTGATTTTAAATCAATTTGATCGGAAGGATATGCTGGTTGCCCTTGGCGGAGGCGTTGTGGGGGATCTGACCGGATATGCTGCTGCCACTTATGTGCGGGGGATTGATTTTATTCAGGTGCCCACCACACTGCTGGCACAGGTGGATTCCAGTATCGGGGGCAAGACAGGGGTTGATTTTGACGCTTATAAAAATATGGTGGGAGCTTTCCATATGCCCAGACTTGTCTATATGAATCTGGGCACGCTTCAGTCCCTTTCGGAAAGACAGTTTGCAGCCGGTATGGCGGAGATTATCAAGCATGGGCTGATTCAGGACAGGCTGTACTATGAATGGATCCAGAATCATGGCAGGGAGATAGCCTGCAGGAAGTATGAGGCGCTTCAGTATATGATCTATGGAAGCTGTCAGATTAAACGCCATGTGGTGGAGGAGGATCCGACGGAGCAGGGAATCCGTGCCTGGCTGAATTTCGGACATACGACAGGGCATGCAGTGGAAAAGCTGAAGAATTTTGAATTATACCATGGAGAATGTGTGGCCGTCGGCTGCGTGGCCGCTGCCTGGATTTCCTGGAAGAGAGGACTTCTGACTAAGGAGGAGCGCGATCAGATAGAGCAGACATTGAAAGCTTATCATCTGCCGATCCGCGTCCGGGGCCTGACACCGGAAGAGGTGTTAAAAGCTACGAAGCTGGATAAGAAGATGGAAGCCGGGAGGATTAAATTTATATTACTGAAAAGACTTGGAGAGGCCTTTGTAACCAAAGATGTGGAAGACAAAGAGCTTTTGGAAGCAATTTGTTATGTGAGCGGGGAGAGCGGGAATGAATAAAAATAAAATACTTTGCCGTCCCTGGGGAATTATTCTGATTACACTGCTGCTTGTACTTCTGGATCAGATAACGAAAGGACTGGCGGTGGAGTTTTTAAAGGATCAGGAGCCATTCGTTATATGGGAGGGAGTTTTTGAGCTTCATTATCTGGAAAACCGGGGAGCCGCCTTCGGAATGCTTCAGGGACAGAGAACATTTTTTCTGATAATTGGAATCGCGGTGTTTGCCGGGGCGCTGTATTTGTTCCGCCATATGTCAGAGGATACCAGATTCTGGCCGCTTCGACTTATTGCGGTAGGTATTCTGGCAGGGGCCTGGGGCAATATGCTGGATCGTCTGAGGCTGTCCTATGTGGTGGATTTCTTCTATTTTAAACTGATTGATTTTCCGATTTTCAATGTGGCGGATATCTATGTGAGCATAGGTACTGCGGCGCTTGTGGTGCTGATTTTGTTTTATTATAAGGATGAGGAGCTGAACCATCTTCTGGACAGGAGGAAGAAGAGAAAATTATGAATGTTTTCAGGCTGGAGGCAGATGAAAGCTGTATGGATGAGCGGATAGATAAATTTTTAAGCTTTATGCTGCCCGGGCAGTCCCGCTCCTATCTGCAGAAAATAATCCGGGAAGGCAGCGTTTTAGTGAATGGAAAGCCTGTGAAAGCAAGCTATCGGATAGAGGCTCAGGATGAGGTGCTGATTCATCTGCCGGAGCTTACAGAACCGGAGATAGAGGCTGAGAATATTCCCCTGGACATTCTTTATGAAGACGCGGATCTTCTGATAGTAAATAAGCCTAAAGGAATGGTGGTGCATCCTTCTGCAGGACACAGCGCCGGAACACTGGTAAATGCAGTTATGTATCACTGCAGAGGGCAATTATCAGGTATTAACGGAAGTCTGCGGCCGGGGATTGTACACCGTATTGATAAAGATACGACAGGAGCGCTGGTTATCTGCAAAAACGATTACGCGCACAGCCATGTGGCGGAACAACTGAAGGTACATTCGATTACGAGGAAATATCGTGCGATTGTGAACGGCGTGATCAGAGAGGAGGATGGCGTGATTGACGCCCCAATCGGGAGACATCCTGTGGAACGTAAGAAGATGGCTGTCAATGAGAAAAACGGCAGGCGTGCGGTGACCCATTACAGGGTACTTCACAGATTTGCAAACCATACCTATATTGAGTGTCGGCTGGAAACCGGCCGCACCCATCAAATCCGTGTTCATTTGGCCTTTATCCGTCACCCGATTCTCGGAGATACGGTGTACGGTCCGGAAAAAAATCCTTATCATCTGGAAGGACAAACCCTTCATGCGCAAATATTGGGGCTGATTCATCCGGTGACAGGGGAGTATATAGAAGTGGAAGCCCCGCTTCCGGAATATTTTCAAAAGCTGCTGAAAAAGCTTTGAAAGTCAACTTTGAAGATTATTCTGGAAATTATTCTTGTAATTGAGGGCGTTCAGACACTTACAAGGAAAAAGGCTGCATAAAAAATTACATAAGAGAAAACAAATTAAGAATCTTTTTAGGGACTGCCATGAAAGCAATGCTGAAGGCAGTCCTTTTTATGTGCTATTGAGGAATGGAAGAAATTATGATAATATGGATGGCAGATAATGACACAGGAAGGCGGATAAGAACGGCAGAATGAAAAAAATATGGATATCATCTGGAATTTCAATATTTTTTATACTTATTTTTATGGTGGCGGAGCTGTTTCATCCACGCGAGGAAGAGACAGTATATTTTTTGCCTGATCAGTTTGAGTATTATTATAATGAAAACTGGAAGCTGGTCTCTCTGAATGGAATAGAGGAGACCCGGCCCGGTCAGGACAGTCACGACGGAATTGTGAAACTGACAAAGGACGCTCTGGAGGCGGGGGAGTATGAGAAGGTAACTCTGCCATATGAGGGGAAGAGCAGGACTGACGATGTGATGGTATTTATCAATACCTTGTCCGGGGAATACGCAGGCTTGACGCTGAGCTTTTCCTCTTCGGGGGCAAAGGTGCGTGTGGTACTGGACGGGGAGGTTATCTATGAGCATGAACCGGAATATGATGAAACGTCCGGGAAAGCGTTTGAAAATGATGAAAACTATGTAGATATTCCTCATATGTTTGAGAATGGGGAGCTTTGGATCGAGCTGAGTTTTCCTTATCCGGACGCGGCGGCAGTGCTTGACAGTGTTAAAATCGAAACACGCGATATGGTTGTGATTGGGGTACTGGGAAACAGTGTCAGCGAAATTGGCTGCTGCCTGCTTATTATACTTATGTCAATCGTCATGTTTATGCTTGCGCTGATACGGCGGCGTACGCGTCAGCCGGCCCGGGGAGAACTGTTTTTGGGACTGGCGGGACTGGTTTCCGGACTTTATTGCTTTATCGCCACAGATATGATGAGCATATTTTACAATATACAGGAAGCATATGAGATGCAGGAATATTTAGTGCTGCTGCTTCCTTTGCTTTTAACCTTATATTTTGACCAAAATCTGCATACTACATATCCCCGCCGTTTCTCCGTTCTGCTATGGGGCGTGATTCTCAATGCGGTAGTTCAGCTCCTTTTACATATACTGGGCATACGGGAATTGATAAATATGGTGAACATATCTGCGGCGGCGGTGGCGGCAGTCTGCGTGACGGCCATTGTGAGTCTGATACAGCTGGATTACAGAAACAGGCGTTATCAGACTCTGCCATCGGTTTTATCTTTGTGCATACTGCTGGCCGGAGGGGCTTTAAATGTAATAAACAACAGGTTTATTGGTTATATCGGCAATAATACGGCAGGCCGGTACAGTATGGCTTTGTTCAGCGTTATAATGGCCGTTATGCATACCCTGCAGATTTCCGTGGAGTACCGGGCGGCTGCAGAGGAAAGCGCATGTCTTCTGGCAGAAAAGGTCAGGGCGGCAGAACGGCAGAACGAGCTGTTGATTCAGGCTAAGAAGGATGCGGATGCGGCGAGGCACGAAGCGCTGGCTGCCAATGAGGCAAAGGGAAAATTTCTTGCACGTATGTCCCATGAGATCCGCACCCCTATTAATGCGGTGCTTGGTATGGATGAAATGATTCTGCGCGAGTCCGGGGAACCGCATATTAAAGAATATGCCATGGATATCTATACGGCAGGCCAGACGCTGCTGTCGCTGATCAATGATATTCTGGATTTCTCTAAGATTGATTCCGGAAAAATGGAAATTGTGCCGGTGGAATACGATATCAGCAGTCTGATTCATGATCTGACAAATATGGCATCCCAGAGAATAAAGGACAAAAACGTCAGGCTGAAGGTGGAAGTAGCTCATGATATTCCTTCCCGTCTGTATGGGGATGATGTGCGCGTCCGCCAGGTGCTGACAAATATTCTTACTAATGCGGTTAAGTATACACATGAGGGATATGTGTGGCTGCGGGTGGGAAGCCGCAGAACGGAGGATACGGCGGTACTTACATTTGAGGTGGAGGATACGGGCATCGGGATCAAGGAAGAGGATCTGCCCAAGCTTTCGGCGGAGTTTGAGCGGATTGAGGAGGATCGGAACCATAATATAGAGGGCACCGGACTTGGCATGAACATCACGATACAGCTTCTTTCGCTTATGGGCTGCCGGCTGCAGGTAGATAGCATATATGGAAAGGGATCTAAATTTTATTTTGAGCTGGAGCAGAAGATTGTGGATCCTACGCCCATTGGGGATTTTGAGTCCAGAGTACGTCAGATGACGGAAAACTATAACTACAGTACGAAGTTCTATGCTCCGGATGCAAAGATTCTGGTTGTGGATGACAATGCTGTCAACCGCAAAGTACTGAAAAGTCTGCTGAAGGAGACTCAGATTCAGGTGACGGATGCCGGAGGAGGAGCAGAGTGTCTGGAGCTGGTGCAGAAAAACCACTATGATCTGATTTTCCTGGATCATATGATGCCGGAGATGGACGGCGTGGAGACGCTCCATCACATGAAAGAGCTTTCCGGCGGCCCGTGTCAGAATACACCTATCGTGGTGCTGACTGCCAATGCGGTGTCCGGGGCAAAAGAAAAATATCTGTCAGAGGGCTTCGATGATTTCCTGTCCAAGCCGGTTGTGCCGGAAAAGCTTGAAAATATGATCAAAAGAATGCTGCCGGAGGATTTGCTGAAGGAAGCAGCAGACGGAGGTTCCGGGACAAAACAGGTCCGGGCCGGAACGAAAAAGGAGAGCGCCCCGGAGAATCTGCCGGAGGAGCTTTTGCAGATCGACGGTCTGGACTGGCAGTATGCCTGGATGCATCTGCCGGATATGGAGCTTCTGGAATATACTGTAAAGGAATTTTACGCCCAGATTGATTCCGCAGCCGATAAGCTGGAGCGGTTTTACGGGCAGATTGCGGAGCCTGATCAGCTGGATCAGTACCGTATTCAGGTACACGCTATGAAAGGCCTTGCGGCAACAGTGGGAATTATGCCCTTGTCCGGCCTTGCAAAGGTATTGGAATATGCGGCAAGAGATGGTAAAATAGATGTGGTTACGTCCGTCACGCCGATATTTCTGGAAGAGTGGCGCAGCTACCGTCAGAAGCTGCAGGGGGTTTTTGGTATTGAGGACACAGCAGGAAAGGAAGTGACCGATTACTCTGTCCTGCAGGCTCTTGTGGAAATGCTGCGGTTCAGCATGAAGGAGATGGATATCGACCAGGCTGATCGGCTGGCCGGCCAGCTTCTGGAATATAAATATCCGGATAAAATAGCTCAAAATATCCGGCAGCTTGCAGAAGCAGTTACAAATCTGGATTCGGAGGAAACGGAGCGCCTTGCAGAACTGCTGATCGGACAGATGAGGAGACAGATCGAGACTTGACGCACCATAGAAAATATCTTTACGAATTTTACGCAGTTAAAAATAGGAGGAAGAAATGAAAAAAATTTTATTGATAGGGAAACTTAACAATGTGGTGGAAGAGACAAACAAATTTTTGTCCCAGTATTTTCATGTACAGCTTTGTTCTGAGAATACGGATGTTCTGGAGGGAATGCTTAAAATCGTAAATCCGGATCTGGTTTTGATCAGCATGATTGATGCGCATGATATGGACACGTCCATATTTGCTATGCTGAATGACCGTTATGTGCAGATTCCGGTGCTGACCATTGGCACAAAGGTGGAAATTCATCCGCTCCTTTCGTATTATGAGAACAGCCAGTTTGAAAATCTGCTCCGCCCGGCGGAAAATACGGCGATTCTGGATGCAGTATGCGCAAAGCTTGAACTGGACAGACAGGAAGTGGAAAAGGATGCGGCAAAGGAGAAAGGAGAAACGGATCATAAGAAACGGATTCTGGTCGTGGATGATAACGGTACGGTGCTTCGGACAATGAAGGCCATGCTGGAAGAATATTATGAAGTGGCTGTGGCGATCTCCGGGACCCAGGCAATGACCTCTATCGGCAAAAAGCGTCCGGATCTGATTCTGTTAGATTATGAAATGCCGGTCTGTGACGGGAAAATGACGCTTGAGATGATCCGAGCAGACGAAGATTTGAAAAATATTCCTGTAATTTTCCTGACCGCTATTAATGACCGGACCAATGTGGAGGCAGTATTGAAGTTAAAACCGGCAGGGTATTTTCTGAAACCTGCGGCAAAAGACAAACTGCTTGCGGAGATTGAGCGGGTATTAAATTCTGTTTCTGATTAAGCTTATCCTATGAGGAATAAAATATCAAAGGAGACTACATCATCTATGATGAAAATATTATTTGTATCTCTTGGCTGTGATAAAAACCTGGTGGATTCGGAGGTGATGCTGGGGCTTTTAGCAAAGGATGGATATGGATTTACAGATGATGAGGCAGAGGCGGACGTCATCGTGATCAATACCTGCTGTTTTATTGGGGATGCCAAAGAGGAAAGCGTCAATACGATCCTGGAAATGGCGGAATATAAAAAGGAGGGAACCTGCAAAGCCCTGATTGTAACCGGCTGTCTGGCACAGCGGTATAAACAGGAAATTATGGATGAGATTCCGGAGGTGGATGCGGTTTTAGGGACTACGGCCTATGACAGCATCACGGAAGCCATTAACAGCGCGCTGGACGGAAAGCAAGTATTAAGATGTGAGAATATTGATCGTCCGGCACCGGACAATGGGAAGCGGGTGCTGACGACAGGAGGTCATTATGCGCACCTGAAAATTGCGGAAGGCTGTGATAAGCATTGTACCTACTGCATTATTCCGAAGCTTCGCGGCAGATACCGGAGCTATCCGCTGGAACGGCTGGCAAGAGAAGCGGCGGAACTGGCGGAACAGGGAGTAAAAGAACTGATTCTGGTGGCTCAGGAGACGACGCTTTATGGAGTGGATTTGTATGGAGAGAAAAGCCTCCACAGGCTTCTTAAAATGCTTTGCGGTATTAATGGAATCCGCTGGATACGGGTGCAGTATTGTTATCCGGAGGAGATCTATGATGAGCTGATTCAGACGATCCGGGAGGAACCAAAAATCTGCAATTACCTGGATCTTCCGATTCAGCATGCCTCTGATCGGATACTGAAGCGGATGGGCCGGAGGACAAGCCGGCAGGATCTCCGAAATATGGTGTCAAAGCTTCGCAAAGAGATTCCGGATATTTGCCTGAGAACGACACTGATCAGCGGCTTTCCGGGAGAAACCAGAGAGGATCATGAGGAATTGCTGGCATTCGTGGAGGAACTGAGATTCGACAGGCTTGGCGTATTTGTGTATTCTCCGGAGGAGGATACGCCGGCAGCAGGTTTTCCGGATCAAATACCGGAGGAACTAAAAGAAGAACGCCGGGCTGAGATTATGGAGCTTCAGCAGGAGATTTCTTTTGAAAAAGCGGAGGATATGATAGGAAGGGAGCTTTGGTGCATGGTGGAGGGAAAGATCGTAGAAGAAGCTGTCTATGCAGCCCGGACCTATAAGGACGCGCCGGATGTGGATGGTTATATTTTTATCCAGACGCCAGGAGAACTGATGTCCGGAGATTTTGTGAAGGTGCGTGTAACCGGGGCAGAGGAATATGATTTAATAGGAGAGATTGCGGATGAATTTACCGAATAAACTGACGATACTGCGTGTGCTGATGATACCGTTTTTTGTACTGTTTGCATTAGTGGATTTAATTCCGGGATATAGTAAATATATTGCGGTGACACTTTTTGTGATAGCCAGCCTGACGGATTTGCTGGACGGAAAGATTGCAAGAAAGTACAATTTGGTGACAAATTTCGGAAAATTTATGGATCCGCTGGCGGATAAGCTGCTGGTCTGCGCGGCTCTTATCTGTCTGGTGTCAACCGATAAGCTTCCGGCATGGATAGTGATAGTGATTATAAGCAGGGAATTCATCATCAGCGGCTTCCGCTTAGTGGCATCAGACAACGGAGTCGTGATTGCGGCCAGCTACTGGGGAAAATTTAAGACAACCTTCCAGATGCTGATGATCATTATACTGTTTTTGGATTTTGGCGGAGTCTTTGACTGGCTGGGACAGCTTCTGATCTGGATTTCCCTGGCGCTGACGATCATTTCTCTGGTTGATTATCTTATTAAAAATAAACATGTAATTCTGGAGGGAAGTATTTAAAAATGGAAAATGAGGTACAGAGTTATTCTTATTCAAAGACAGTGAAAATTTGCGGCATGGAAGAGGAAGAGGTGCAAAGGCAGCTTCAGGATCTGCTGACTGAACAGAATAAGCTGGTAGTGATGTTCCAGTCCGTACCCGGAGAGGTGAATATCCGTATCTCTGCCCAGTCAGAGAAAGAGGAGGAAGCCAAAGACAGGGTGAAAAGCGTGGTACGGGAGCTGAAGATCCGTCTGGGAAGCTGCATTTATACGACAAATCCTAAGGTGACCCTGGAAGAAACCATTATCCAGCTTCTGAAGGAACAGGAACTGACGCTTACAACCGTGGAATCCTGTACAGGAGGGATGCTGAGTGCACGTCTTACAAATGTGGCAGGGGTGTCGGCAGTGTTTAAGCAGGGATTTATCACCTATTCCAATAAGGCGAAGAGGAAATTTGTGGGTGTGAAAAAGATGACGCTGAAAAAGTATACAGCAGTAAGCGAACAGACTGCCTGGGAGATGGCCCGGGGAGGAGCGATTCTCACAAATTCGGATGTCTGTGTGAGCGTAACCGGATATGCCGGTCCGGACGGAGGAGAGGACGGGCAGCCGGTAGGGCTGGTTTATATTGGCTGTAATGTAAAAGGCCGGATTGAAGTGGAGGAATTTCATTTCAGCGGAGACCGCAGGGAGATCCGGGAGCTGGCAGTTGTAAAGGCGCTGACGCTTCTGCGCAGATGTATCCTGGAAAATTATCAGATATAAAGGGAGAGCGGAGGCAGGGATTTTCATGAGGTATCACAACATTACAAAAACAGATATGCTGAACGGAGATGGCCTTCGGGTTGTGCTCTGGCTTGCCGGATGCTCTCACCACTGCAGGAACTGCCAGAATCCGATTACCTGGGATCCGGAAGGAGGACTTCCTTTTGACGAGGATGCCAGACAGGAAATTTTTGAAGAGCTGGATAAGGAGTATATCAGCGGAATCACCTTCAGCGGCGGGGATCCTCTTTATACAGGGACAAGAGACGGACTTCTGGAGCTGGTAAAAGAGATCAGGACAAAATACCCGGAGAAGACAGTCTGGCTTTATACAGGTTATCTCTGGGAGGAAATCTGCAACCTGGAGCTGATGCTCTATGTGGATGTGGTGGTGGACGGAAGATTTGTAGAAGAACTGAAGGATAATAATCTTCCGTGGAGGGGAAGCTCCAATCAAAAGGTGATAGACGTGAAAATGTCCCGGGAATTAGGAAAAACAGTTCTGTATGAATAGGGAATGACTTAAGATATGGGAGGGAGCAGTCATGGCATGCACAATGTTTGCTGCAATTGATGTGGGAAGCTATGAGGTAAATCTGAAAATTTATGAGCTTTCAGCCAGAAAGGGAATCCGGGCGGTAAATCATGTGAGACACCGGATGGAGCTTGGAAAGGACGCATATGCAACCGGCAGAATTGGAACGGAGCTGGTAGATGAACTGTGCAGAGTCCTTCAGGACTTTCAGAGAATTATGAAGGAATTCGGAGTGGAAGAATACCGTGCCTGCGCAACAAGCGCGATTCGGGAAACGAGAAATAATCTTGTGCTTCTGGACCGGATCTATTTAAAAACAGGTATCCGTCTGGAAGTGCTCAGCAATTCGGAGCAGCGCTTTATCGGATATAAATCGATTGCTTTTAATTCCGAGAGGTTTCAGGAAATCATTGAAAAGGGAACCGCTATCGTGGATGTGGGGGGCGGAAGCATTCAATTATCCCTGTATGATAAGGACAACCTGGTAACGACGCAGAATATCCGTCTTGGCACTCTGCGTCTGAGAGAACGTCTGGCGGATGTGGCCGAGAGGACTGTCCGGTATGCGGCTGTCATTGAGGAGCTTTTGAATAATGAAATGCGCACTTACCGGAGGCTGTATCTGAAGGAACGGAATATCCGTTATTTACTGCTGGTTGGAAATTATATTCAATACATTAACAAGTATATTCACAGGGACCATGAGGTCAATCAGATTACCAAGGAGGAGTTTATTACCTTTTATGATGAGTTTATCCAGAAGGGACAGACGGCAATGGCTTCTGAGCTTGGAATATCCACGGAGAACAGCTCCCTGCTGCTGCCCACACTGGTTATCTATAAAAGGCTTCTGGAAGAGACGGGCGCTGAGAATGTGGTGATTCTTGGTATGGACCTGGGGGATGGTCTGGCCTTTGATTTTGCAGAGCGGAAAAAGATTTTAAGGCCCCAGCATAATTTTGAGAATGATATTATTGAAGCTGCGAGAAATATCGCAAAGCGCTATCATACGAACCGGAGCCATACGATGACGATGGAGAAGAATGCTCTTGTTATCTATGACAAAACAAAGTCTGTTCACGGGCTGGGGAAACGGGAGCGGCTGCTTCTTCGGATTGCAGTCCTTCTGCATGACTGCGGTAAATATATCAATATGGCCCAATCCTCAGAATGCTCCTATAATATTATCATGGCCACGGAGATCATCGGCCTGTCCCACGCGGAACGGGAGATTGTGGCAAATGTGGTGCGGTTTAACAGCGGAAATATTCTTCCGTTTGAGGAGCTGGCCATATCTTCTATTCTGGAGCGCAGTGAATATATGACGGTCGTAAAGCTGACCGCAATTCTTCGGGTTGCCAATGCTCTGGATCGGAGCCATAAACAGAAGATTAAGGATATCCATGTCAATATAAAGGATAACCATACGATGCAGATTCTGGTGGATACGACAGAGGATCTGACGCTGGAGCAGGCGCTGTTTATGGAAAAATCAGGATTTTTTGAGGATGTGTTCAGCATCAGGCCGATTTTAAAGGCTAAGAAATTACATTAGGGGGGATGTTACTGTGAAAAAAGAATTTATGAAACCGGAATATTTTGAAAACCGGGAACTAAGCTGGCTGGGCTTTGATGAACGCATTTTAGGGGAGGCGAGAGACAAAGGAAACCGGTTGTTTGAACGTCTGAAATTCTTAAGCATTACATCCTCCAATCTGGATGAGTTTTTTATGGTCCGGGTTGCTTCTCTGAAGGATATGGTGAATGCGGAATATTCCAAGAAGGATTTTTCGGGTATGACACCCCAGCAGCAGCTTGACGCAATACATGACAGGGTACACCATTTTGTCAGCTCCCAGTACTCAACCTGGCAGCGTTCCCTTCTTCCGGAGCTTCTCCAGAGCGGACTGCAGGTGATTGAGGATCATGAGAAATTAAATGAAGAGCAGGGAAGATATGTGGACCAGTATTTTGTGGAGAACGTATATCCGGTGCTGACCCCCATGGCAGTGGATTCTTCCCGCCCCTTCCCGCTGATTGTGAATAAGACATTGAACCTTGGGGCGTTGCTGAGAAAGAAAAACGAAGAGAATGGAGAGCTGGAATTTGCCACTGTACAGGTTCCGGCGGTTCTTCCGAGGATTGTTAGGATCCCTCCGGTAGAAAAGAATGTGAAATCTGTTATTCTTCTGGAAGAAATTATTGCCAGAAATATGTCTCAGCTTTTTCTCAGCTATGATGTGCTCTGTGTCCACCCGTACCGGATTATGAGAAATGCAGACCTGACCATTGATGAGGACGAGGCATCTGATCTTCTGAAGGAGATTCAAAAACAGTTAAAGAAGCGTCAGTGGGGAGAGGTGATCCGTCTGGAGGTGGACGATAAGATGGATAAACGCCTTCTGAAGATTCTGAAGAAGGAGTTTGATATCAAAGAGGATTCCATCTACCGGATTGGCGGCCCCCTGGATCTGACGTTTTTAATGAAAATGTACGGGCTGGAAGGCTTTGATGATTATAAAGAGCCGCGGTACCTTCCTCAGCAGGTGCCGGAGCTGACCGGGCATGCGGATATCTTTGAAGAAATACGTAAAAAGGACATTCTTCTCCATCATCCGTATCAGACCTTTGATCCGGTGGTGGATTTTATAAAAAAAGCGGCGAAGGATTCTCAGGTGCTTGCAATTAAGCAGACCTTATACCGTGTCAGCGGCAATTCTCCGATTATCGCGGCGCTTGCCCAGGCAGCGGAGAACGGCAAGCAGGTGTCGGTGCTGGTGGAGCTGAAGGCGCGCTTTGATGAGGAAAATAATATTGCCTGGGCCAAGATGCTGGAGCGTGCGGGCTGTCATGTGATCTATGGACTGGTGGGACTTAAAACACATAGTAAAATTACGCTGGTTGTTCGCCAGGAGGAGGACGGCATCCGCAGATATGTTCATCTGGGAACCGGTAATTATAACGATTCCACGGCAAAGCTTTATACGGATATGGGTCTTCTGACCTGTTCGGAGTCTGTCGGAGAGGATGCAACGGCTGTGTTCAATATGCTGTCCGGATATTCGGAGCCGGCAAGCTGGAACAAGCTGTCTTTGGCGCCCCTGTGGCTCCGGGAGCGTTTCCTGACGATGATTCAGCGGGAGAGCGCCTACGCAAGAAACGGAGAACCGGCGCATATTGTGGCGAAGATGAATTCTCTGTGCGATCCGGAGCTGATTGGAGCGCTGTATGAGGCCAACGCCGCAGGAGTGAAGATCGATCTGATTGTCCGCGGCATCTGTTCATTGAAGGTGGGCATTCCGGGAATCAGCGATCATATCAGCGTACGCTCCATTGTGGGAAGCTTTCTGGAGCATACCCGGATCTATTACTTTTTAAACGGCGGCCAGGAGGAGGTTTACCTGGCCAGTGCGGACTGGATGCCGAGAAATCTGGATCGCCGGGTGGAAATTCTGTTTCCTGTTGAAAACGAAAATCTGAAAAAAGAGGTTATGCATGTGCTGGAGATTCAGCTTCAGGATACTTTAAAGGCGCAGATTAAGCAGGCGGACGGCTCTTATGAAAAAGTGGACCGCAGAGGCAAGCCGGCTCTTTGTGCCCAGGAATATTTTATGGAGTATGCAAGGAATCTGAATAAGCCCCAGGAGGATATGCTTCACGACCGGGTATTTATTCCGGCGGAACCGGTGGAAGAGTAAATGATAATGAATAAAAAGGTACTGTTTCTGGATATGGATGGAACAACTCTGGATGATAAATATCGGATATCCGAAGAGAATACAGAAGCTCTCAGAAAGGTTACGAAAGCAGGTCATGAGGTGGTTATTACAACAGGCAGAACCTATTCCAGCGCAGCCTATCTCAGACAGCATTATGGATTGGATCGAATCGGATGCCGCTATATGATTGTCTGCAATGGCGCGGCTATTGTGGATTGTGAAACCGGAGAATTTTTGTTTTCCAGAACGCTTCCTCTGGAGCATGCATATCATCTGATTGATGCTGCCAGGAGGGAAGGGGTCTACCTTCATACCTATGCTTCGGATAAGGTTCTGACAGAACGGGACGATGAGAATCTGGCACATTATATCAGCAGGACCAATATGGAGGTTCTGCTCGTACCGGATTTGAAGGAGGCTCTGAAAGTGCCGCCTTATAAAATGCTGGGAATCAATATACATGAGCAGAAGTCACTGCGCCGGTTTATGGATATGCTGTCAGAATGGTGGGAGGATAAAGTGAACATGTATTTTAGCTGTGCGGAATATTTGGAGTTTGTGCCCAGAGGCATCAGCAAAGGCGCTGCCCTTCGTATATTCTGTGAACGGATGGACATTCCTGTGGAGAATACGGTTGCGGCCGGGGACGAGAATAATGACATCTCTATGATAAAAGCCGCCGGTGTGGGATGCGCAGTGGCCAATGCGTCAGAGAACGTAAAGGCCGCTGCGGATTATGTGACCGGAAGAGATCACAACCATTCTGCGGCTGCGGAGATTGCAGAGCGTTTTATGCTGAATAACTGTTAGAGCTTTACCCGGAATAGCTGCCGCTTTAATGTGTCCCAGTGAAAAGGAATCAGCGGATACAGGTACTGATGTCCTGAGAAGGTCCGGCATCCAAGCAGACATGCCGCAATAACAGCCAGTCCTCCTACAAAGCCTGCAAGACTGAACCAGCAGGTAAAAAGCAGAAGAAGAATACGCATAAATTTGATTGCATAATTCAGCTCCACATTGGACTGGGAATAATTGGCAATGGTTACAAATGCCATGTAGAGCATAACTTCGGCATTAAACCAGCCGGAATTGACGGCAAATTCTCCGATGACCAGACCGGCGATCACGGAGAGGGGCGTACTGAGCATATCCGGTGTATGGATAGCTGCAAGCCTCAGACCGTCAATAGCCAGCTCCAGCAGCAGGAACTGCCAGATAAGAGGAATATTTATTGTATCCTGTATTTTGATAAATTCAAAATTTGCCGGAATCCATTCCGGGTGCTGCATATAAAGAAGGAACAAAGGTGTCAGAATCAGAGACATGATCATAATCAGGAACCGGGAAAGTCTTAAATAGGTTCCGGTAATAGGAGGAAAATAATAATCATTTGCTTCCTCTGTAATAGCGAACAGGCTGGTTGGCAGAATGATCGCGGACGGCGAATTATCCACCAGTACTACAATATTTCCTTCCAGAATGGAGGCGGCGGCCGTGTCCGGCCGTTCTGTCAGATGAAATTTGGGGAAAGGGTTAAACCAATGTCCCGGAAGAAGCAGCTCGGACAGGCTTTCCTGATTCATAGTCAGCGCATCCACGGAAATGGACTGGATTCGGTTTTTCAGCTTCTGCAGACAGGCCATATCCGCCCGATCCTCCATATAGCAGAGAACAATATCGGTTTGTGTACTTTCTCCGGCAGTCTGCATTTCCATGCAGAGCTTTGGAGAACGTATCCTGCGGCGGATTAATGCTGTATTGAAGACTACCGTTTCCACGAAACCGTCCCTGGAACCGCGGAGGGTCCGGTCCTTCAAAGGTTCCTCCACGCCTCTTGCAGGGTATGTCCGGCAGTCGATGGCAAGACAGCCTGACATGCGGGAGAGGAAGAGGCAGGGGACTCCGGACAGCAGATTTTTCAGTACACTGTCCATATCCGTCAGCACCTCGGTTTCAATGTACGGAAGGCTCTGTACCTGGAACTGCTCCAGAGAAGCCGGCAGATCCTCAGGTTTCAGACTGTAGAAATATTCCAGTATTTTTTCTAAAATATCATCTTTTACAAGCCCGTCAATAAAGAACAGGACGGCGTTTCGGTCCGCAATCAGCAGATGCTTTTCCAGAATATCAAAATTCCGGTTTGTGTCAAGAATACGGCGCAGACCGGAAAGATTTTCTTCATAATTATCAGATAATTTTTTCACTGTATCACCTCATGGACAGTATGCCCATGAGGTAATGAAAATTATTCGGAAAGCACCTGCTTCCAAAGATTGTTATATGCTTCTTCCGCATCCTCCCCAAGATAACGGAAGGTTTCACAGCGGGAGAGCACCTCATTGCCCGGAAACAAAGCTTCATTATTAAGAATGTCTTGGTCCTCAATTAACTCCAGGGCCCCGGTATTCGGGGTGGAGTAGTAAATGTATTCAAAATTCATCAGGGCAATGTCCGGACGGCACATAAAGTCGATCCATTTCTCCGCGTTTTCTTTATTTTTGCAGGTAGAAGGGATACACCAGCAGTCCAGCCATACATTGGAACCCTCCTCAGGCACCACATACTGAAGATTTTCATTTTCACTTTTACATATGGTTGCTTCCCCGGAGTAAATAACGCCGATGGCGGCCTTCTCTCCGATCATCATATCGCGGACTTCATCGGTAGTATATTTCAGTACCAGAGGCTTCTGCGCAGAGAGTACGGCGGCGGCCTCCTGAAGCTCCCCGCTGTCTGTGGAATTCAGAGAATACCCGCAGGAAATCAGCGCCGGGGCAAAGACATCCCGGGGATTGTTCATCATAACAATATTGTCTGCATATTTTTCGTCCCAGAGAGCATTCCAGCTTGTAACCGGTTCCTCCACCATAGTTTTATTATAGAGAATGCCTACCGTTCCCCACATATAAGGAACTGCATGGGTTGCCTGGGGGTCAAATTCCTTTACGGTCTCCATGTAAGCAGGATCAATATTGGAGATATTAGGGATGTTGTCATAATCAAGCTCCAGAAGAAGATCATTGTCCAGCATTTTCTGGATCATATACTCGGACGGACATACTACATCCCAGTCAGCAGCGCCGTTGGCAATGATAGGGTACATATCCTCGTTCGTATCAAAGGTTTTATAATTGACTTTGATTCCGGTTTCCTCCTCAAACATGTCAATGACATCCTCGTCAATGTATTCTCCCCAGTTGTAGACATTCAGTTCTCCGTTTTCCCCGGTGGAAGAGCCTCCGCATCCGGTGGAAACAACGGCCGCCGTCAGACAGCCGCACACAAATAAAATTCTTTTTTTCATAACAATCCTCCATTCAGTTTTTATTGTGCGGATTCAGATTCATAAGCAGTAACACAAGAAATACTGCCAGAAACATCATCGTAGAGAGGGCATACATTTCCGGCTTGATACCTTTGCGAAGCTCGGAATAGATCAGAGTTGACAAGGTATCGGCGCCAAGTCCTTTGACAAAATGAGTGATCACAAAATCATCCAGAGACATAGTAAAGGAGAGAAGGAATCCGGACAGCACCCCCGGCATAATATCCGGCAGCACAATCTGGAAAAAAGCCTGCCGTTCCCCGGCACCTAAGTCCAGGGCAGCCTCATACATGGACATATTGAGCTGTTTCAGCTTCGGCATGACGCTTAAAATAACATAAGGCAGATTAAAGGTAATATGTCCGATTAAAACAGTACCGAATCCCATCTCAAAATGAATTCCCGCTTTGGAAAGCAGATCTCCCGCAGTAATAAACAGCAGCATAAAGGCAATACCGGTTACGATTTCAGCGTTCAGCATAGGAATATTCGCAATGCTTAAACAGATACTTTGTTTCCGTTTTTTCATATGATGGATTGCAATAGCGGCAGAGGTTCCCAGTATTGTTGCAATGACGGCAGACAGCAGGGCAATCAGCAGCGTGTTGCCTAGAGCGGCAAGAATGGTTTTATTTTCAAAAAGCTTTTCATACCATTTTAAGGAGAAGCCGCCCCATTTTACAGAGGTTCTGGAATTGTTAAAGGACAATACCATCAAAGTCCCAATGGGCGCATACAAAAAAAGGACGATCAGAGCCAGGTAAAATCGGGAAATCCATTTTTTGATCATAATACATTGCCCTCCCCGTCATCATATTTGCTGGTAAGAACCATGCTTACGATGATAAAGAGCATCAGCACGAGGGACAGGCCGCTCCCTATGTGCCAGCTGGTTCCTTTCATAAACTCCTGCTCAATGACATTTCCGATGAGCAGAATTTTGCCTCCGCCCAGTAAGGTGGAGATAACGAAGGTAGTCAGAGACGGTACAAATACCATGGTAATACCGCTGATAACCCCTGGAAGGCTCAGCGGAAAAATAACTTTATATAAGGTCTGGAAGCTGTTCGCTCCCAGATCCCTTGCCGCATTGACCACATTCACGTCGATTTTGGATATGACGTTGTAGATGGGCAGAATCATAAACGGCAGAAAGTCATAGACCATGCCGAATACGATAGCGGCGGGAGTATTGATAATTTTAAATCTTGGAAGCCCGAAAGCTTTCAGTATCGTGTCCAGGACTCCGTTGGTGTCCAAAAGCACTACCCAGGCCAAAGTTCTCAGCAGGAAATTCATCCACATGGGCAGGACAAACAAAAAAATAATAAATCCTGATTTTCCTATTTTACTGCTGGATAAAATCAGGGCCAGAGGATAGGCAAGCAGCAGACAGACAGCAGTGCTTAAAAGGGACAGTCCAAGAGAAAGGAACAGTGCCTTTGAATTTTCTGCCGTGGCGACTGCCGCCAGATTTGACAGGGTGAAAGTGCCCGTCTTATCGGTCAGACCATAATATATGATGAACAGCAGCGGAATGATAATAAATGCGGCTGCCCATGCCAGATATGGATAGGAGAGTGATTTCTTATACATCCAGTGCCACAGCCTCCTCGTCTTTGGATTCAGGTTTATTCATAATCTGAATATTAAAGGGATCTATTTTAATACTGACCCTTTCTCCCACCGGATGCATCCGGGTGCTCTGCACAAGCCATTCCTGTCCGCATGCGGTTACCTCCATCTCATAGTGAACGCCCTTGAAAATCAGATGGGATACCACGCCGTCTATGGTTCCGGCACCCGGAATGCCAAGCTCCACATCCTCCGGACGGATTACCACATCCACCGGCGTATTGTGTCCGAATCCGGTGTCCACACATGGGAATATGTTGCCTAGAATCTCCACTACCTTATCCTCCAGCATGGTTCCCGGGAAAATATTACTGTCTCCGATAAAATCTGCCACAAATGCATTTTTGGGCTCATTATAAATATCCTCCGGCGTGCCGATCTGCTGAATATAGCCCTGATTCATGACTACAATTGTATCGGACATGGTAAGGGCTTCCTCCTGATCATGAGTCACATAGATAAAGGTGATGCCAAGCTCATTCTTCATACGGATCAGCTCGTACTGCATTTCCTGACGAAGCTTTAAGTCCAGCGCGCCTAAAGGCTCATCAAGCAGAAGAATCTTAGGCTCATTGACGATAGCGCGGGCGATGGCGATACGCTGCTGCTGGCCGCCGCTTAAGGAGTCCGGCATACGTTTTTCATAGCCGTCCAGATTCACCAGCTTTAATGCATATTTGATTTTGTCGTCAATATATGCCTTGCTTTTGCCGCTGATTTTCAGGCCGAAGGCAATATTTTCCGCAATATTCATATGGGTGAACAGCGCATATTTCTGGAATACAGTATTTAGCTGCCGTTTGTTGGGGGGGAGGCTTGTGATATCCTGCCCGCTGAAGATGACGCGTCCTTCATCCGGAGTTTCAAAGCCGCCCAGAATTCGCAGAGTAGTTGTTTTGCCGCAGCCGCTGGGGCCTAGGAGGGTCAGAAATTCATTTTCATTAAAATACAGGTTCAGATCATCGAGAACCTTGTGTCCGTCATAAGCCTTGGTAATATTCTGAAGATCAATCAATCGGTTGCTCATAAGCTGGTCTCCTTTGTATAGTTAGAATGCAGGCGGGGTGCTGACCCATAAAAATACGGCTCCGCTTTTTTCTCCCGCGGAGATATAGTGGCTGGCAGACGGCGTGAAATAGAAGGATTCGCCTTTTTTTGCCTTTACCAGCTTTCCCCCGATATGGATAGTAATACTGCCCTGGAGTATATATCCGAATTCCTCTCCCTCATGGGGAGTATCCGGATAGGTGGAGCCGCCGGGCTCCAGAGTGACCCGGATAGGTTCCATGGCATTTTTCTGCGCATTTGGAATAATCCATTCAATTTTGTTTTTCAGTTCTGTATCATATTTTTCGCAGTAATCTGCATCATGAAAGACGATCTGCTCATCGCTGTCGTCACTGAAAAATTCCTTCAGATTTGTCCCCAGACTGTTCAGAATATCCACCAGCGTTGCTATGGACGGAGATGTGAGATCCCGTTCCAGCTGGGAGATAAAGCCCTTTGAAAGTTCGCTCCTATCTGCCAGCTCTTCCTGGGTAAGTCCTTTCATGACACGCAGTTCCTTGATTTTCGGTCCAATATTCATGCGGTAAAATCCTCCGTTTCTACTGAATCCCGCACGAAGATCCTGTACGGAAGCTGTATAAGATTCGGGTAAAAGTTAAATAAACAAAAAGTTTAACAACACTAAACGAATATAATATATACAGAAAATGGTTCCGTGTCAATTGTTTTTTTAAAGATTTTATTGTACAATGTTTTATATCTATGAGCCGGGAAGACGCTGAAAATCAGAAGCTGAAAGGAGGGCGTACCCGGTGAGACTGCATAAGACAGTCTCCAGGCAGATAAGGAGAAAAATATGGCGAAAAATTTTCCGGTTTTTCTGGATATTTCCAAAAGAAAAATCAATGTTTACGGAGCCGGCAGGATTGCCTCCAGAAGAGTGGAGACTTTGCTGGCTTTTGCACCGTTTCTGACCGTTTTTGCACCGGAGGCTTCCGAACAGATACGGCAGGCAGCGGCAGATAAAAAGCTGGTTTTTCAGAAAAAAGCCTATGAGCCGGGCAGTATTCCTCTGGATACCTGGATGGTGCTGGCAGCAACGGACGATGTCTCCGTTAATGAAGAAATATACAGGGAATGCCGGGAAAAAGGAATCCTTGTGAATGTGTGCAGCAACCGGGAACACTGCGATTTTCAGTTTCCGGGGATTGCATCCAGAGGGGAGCTGGTTATCGGCATTAACGCCGGGGGGAGCGCTCACCGTCTGGCAAAGGCATGGACAGACAGAATAAGAAAAGAGGTAGAAGAAGATGGATATGACAATCAGGCCTAGAAGACTTCGCACAACGGCCAAACTTAGAAAAATGGTCAGAGAAACCAGAATGGATAAAAGTTCTCTTGTATATCCTATGTTTGTAAGGAGCGGAGAAAATATAAAGGAGGAAATTCCGACCATGCCGGGACAGTTCCGCTACAGTGTGGATCGTATGCCGGAGCTCCTGAATGAAATGGCAGATGCCGGAGTGGGAAGTGTAATGCTGTTCGGTATTCCGGAGCATAAGGATGAAGTGGGAAGCGGAGCCTATGCCTGTGACGGAATTGTGCAGAGGGCGCTGGAAAAAGCAAAAAAGGAAGTGCCGGATCTGTTTTATATCGGAGATGTATGCATGTGCGAATATACAAGTCATGGGCACTGCGGTATTTTAAAGGGTGATTATGTGGACAATGATTTAACACTGGAGAAGCTGACGCAGATTGCCGTGTCTCAGGTGCAGGCAGGAGCCGATATGGTGGCTCCGTCCGATATGATGGACGGTCACATCCGTGCAATTCGTGAAGGACTGGATCAGAATGGGTTTGTGACAATTCCCATTATGTCCTATGCGGTAAAATACGCGTCTGCTTTCTATGGTCCGTTTCGGGATGCGGCGGGCAGCGCTCCCTCATTCGGAGATCGGAAGAGCTATCAGATGGATTACCATAACCGCCGGGAGGGCATGAAGGAGGCGCTTCTGGATATTCAGGAGGGTGCGGACATTATTATGGTAAAACCTGCGATGTCCTATCTGGATATGGTGCGTGAAATTAAAGATGCAACCAATGTGCCTATGGCCGCATACAGTGTCAGCGGAGAATATGCCATGGTGAAGGCGGGCGCAAAGCTTGGCTATGTGGACGAGGCATCCATTCTCTGCGAGATGGCAGCCGGCGCATACCGGGCGGGTGTGGATATTTATATGTCTTACTATGCAAAAGAGATTGCTTATTTTATGGACGAAGGGAGAATCGGCTGATGACAAGATCAGAAGAGCTTTTTTATGAGGCAGTAAATTTCATTCCGGGAGGCGTGAATTCTCCGGTCCGCGCTTTCGGATCCGTCGGTATGACTCCGCGTTTTATTAAGTCTGCAGAAGGGGCTTATCTGATCGATGCGGATGGGAATCGTTATCTGGATTATATCGGCTCCTGGGGGCCGATGATTTTGGGACATGCAAATCCTCTTGTGCTTCAGAAGGTGGAGGAAGCATGCAGAAAAGGGCTGAGCTTCGGCGCGGCTACCGAGGCTGAAGTGGATATGGCAAAACTGATCTGCAGTATGGTTCCGTCTGTGGAGATGGTGCGCATGGTAAATTCCGGCACAGAGGCTGTGATGAGTGCAATCCGTGCCGCCAGAGGCTATACGGGAAGGGATAAAATTATAAAGTTTGAGGGCTGTTATCATGGGCATAGTGATGCCCTGCTGGTGAAAGCCGGTTCCGGCGTTATGACTGCCGGCGTTCCGGACAGCTCCGGTGTGCCGGCAGGATGCACACAGGATACGCTGCTGGCAGCTTATAATGATATTTCCGGCGTGGAGAAGCTGTTTGAATCTTACAGCAACGAGATTGCAGCCGTGATTGTAGAGCCGGTAGGTGCGAACATGGGAGTGGTGCCTCCTGCGGAGGGTTTTCTTCAGAAGCTGCGGGATCTCTGCACGGAAAATAAAACAGTGCTGATCTTCGATGAGGTAATCACCGGATTCCGTCTGGCAGGAGCAGGGGCACAGGAATATTATGGAATTGATGCAGATCTGACTACCTATGGTAAGATCATCGGAGGGGGAATGCCGGTGGGCGCCTACGGAGGAAAAAAAGACATCATGGAAGTGGTTGCCCCGGTGGGCAGTGTCTATCAGGCGGGTACTTTAAGCGGCAATCCTGTGGCAATGGCAGCGGGAATTGCACAGCTTACCTATCTGAAGGAGCATCCGGAGGTATACCAAAGGCTTGAAAAAATGGGTGAGCTTCTGTACGGAGGAATGAAAGAACTGTGCGAACAGAAGAAGCTCCCTTATCAGGTAAATATGGTCGGTTCTCTGGGATGTATATTTTTTTCCACGGCTCCGGTTGTGGACTATACCAGCGCAAAGAAGTCCGATACAGAGATATTCCGCCGCTATTTCCGTCATATGCTGGAACATGGCATCTATCTGGCGCCGTCTCAGTTTGAAGCTATGTTTTTATCTGATTCTCATACAGAGGAAGATATCCGGTATACTTTGGATACTATGCACAGGTTTTTTGAAAAATAGGCGGAAAACTATTAACAAAAACACAAAAATATGTTACACTTTTTTATAGCTATGAGCAGTGTGGATGAATGATTCTAAGTCTGTTATCACTGCGGACTTCGTGAGAGGAGCGCCATACATGGAACAGAAAAAATACGTGGCATATGTGGGTACTTATACCCATGGCAGCAGCAGAGGAATTTATATCTATGACCTGGATGTGGAGAACGGACGGGCAGTGGAACGGAAGGTAGTTCCGATTAATAATCCTTCCTATATTAAAAAATCACATAACGGAAAATATCTGTATTCCATCTCGGATGAAGGAGTTCAGTCTTTCCGGATTCTGAGAGACGGGGATCTGGAGCCTATGAACAGCGCGTCAATCGGCGGTATGAGAGGCTGCTATCTGTCCACGGATGAGAAAGACCGTTTTTTGTTTGTGGGAGGCTGGCATGACGGCAAAGTGACCATTATGCGTCTTAAGGAAGACGGCACGATCGGAGAAATGACAGATGAAATTTTTCATAAAGGTTTGGGCAGTGTTGCAGAGAGAAATTTCCGTCCTCATGTCAACTGTGTGAACATTACGCCGGATCAGAAATATTTGTGCGCGGTGGATCTGGGTGTGGATCAGGTAAAGATATATAAATTTAACGGTGAGACAGGTAAGATTAAACTGGTGGATATGCTCCGCTGCGAGCTGGAGAGTGCGCCGCGTATCATCAAATTCAGTCCTGACGGCAGATTTGCATATTTAATCTGCGAATTAAAAAATTATATCAGTGTTTATTCTTATAAAGAAGGGCCCAGAGGTCCGGTGTTTGAACTGGTACAGACAATTTCCACTTTAAATCAATACCATTCCAAAGGAAGCGCAGCATGTGTGCTTCGTTTTTCCAAGGACTGGAAATATGTGCTGTGTTCCAATGCAGGGGATAACAGCATGGGAATTTTTAAGGTGGACAGCGAAACCGGTATGCTCGAGAAGCTCTGTATTCTGCCTATCAGCGGAGATTATCCGAAGGCGGGGGACTTTTTCCCGGATAACCGTCATATTATGTCATTGAATCATGAGTCCAATACTATGACTGTTTTCAAAATTGATTATGAGCATAATTATTTCAGCCTTTGGGGCAAGCCTCTGAAGGTGGAGACGCCGAACTGCATCCTTGTATCTGAGATACAGGGGGATTAAGAAGAAAGTAAAGCTGTAAAGAACAGCATTACAATTATATACAAGAAAAGGAGAATGATAATATGAACTTTATCGTTGAAACATCTGCCCGTCACGTACATCTCAGCCAGGAGGATCTGGAAACCTTATTTGGAAAGGGCTATCAGCTTACGAAGAAAAAGGATCTTTCCCAGCCGGGACAGTATGCCTGTGAAGAAAGAGTGACGGTGGTCGGAACGAAAAAGGAGATGCCGGGGGTATCTATTCTCGGACCGGTAAGACCTGTCAGCCAGGTTGAGATTTCCCTGACCGACGCGCGTTCCATCGGTGTTGCAGCTCCGATCCGTGAGTCCGGCGATGTGGCCGGCAGCGGGGCATGCAAGCTCGTTGGACCTTGCGGTGAAGTGGAACTGAAGGAAGGCGTTATCGCAGCAAAGCGTCATATCCATGCAACTCCGGAAGATGCTGAAAAGCTTGGGGTACAGGACAAGGATGTTGTTTCTGTTAAGATTGACACAGACGGAAGAAGCCTTGTATTCGGTGATGTAGTTGTGCGCGTAAGCCCGAAATTTGCTCTGGCTATGCATATTGATACCGATGAATCCAATGCGGCCGGCTGCGGCAGAGAAGTATACGGCGAAATTGTACGATAAGCAATAAAGTGATATTGTGGGGTAGAATATAAAGTATAGGAGATTACATAATCATGAAAATTTTAGTTATTAACTGCGGAAGCTCCTCTTTGAAATATCAGTTAATCGATATGAATGACGAGAGCGTTGTAGCAAAAGGTTTGTGCGAGAGAATCGGTATTGAAGGCTCCAAGCTGACCCATCAGCCCACCGGCAAGGATAAATATATCGTAGAGCAGCCCATGCCGGATCACAAAGTGGCAATCGGGCTGGTTCTGGAGGCGCTTCAGGATGCAGAGCACGGAGTGGTGAAAAGCACTGACGAAATCGCAGCTGTCGGACATCGTGTACTTCATGCAGGAACCACCTACTGCGAATCCATTGTGGTAAATGAGGATGTAAAGAGAGTAATCAGAGAATGCTTTGACCTCGGACCTCTGCACAACCCGGCAAACCTGATGGGTATTGAGGCATGTGAGGCTGTTATGCCGGGTAAGGCAAACGTGGCGGTATGGGATACCGCATTCGGTATGTCCATGCCGGAGAAGGCATATCTGTATGCGATTCCTCATGAATATTATGAAAAATACAGTATCCGCAGATATGGCTTCCACGGAACCAGCCATATGTTCGTATCAGGCGAGGCTATCAAGTTTGGAAAGCTGGATCCTGAGAATGCAAAGGTTATCGTATGCCATCTGGGCAACGGCGCAAGTATTTCTGCTTCCATCGGCGGAAAATGTGTAGATACCAGTATGGGACTTACTCCTCTGGAGGGTCTGATTATGGGAACCAGAAGCGGTGACATCGATCCGGCTGTCTGCCAGTTTATTTGCAATAAAGAGGGAATCGATATCAATGAGATGCTGAATATTCTGAATAAGAAATCCGGCGTACTCGGCATGAGCGGCGGCGTATCCAGCGACTTCCGCGATATTGAGTCCGCAAGGGCAGAGGGCAACCACCTGGCTGACGTTGCTCTTCAGGCATTCATCTACCGTGTGGCAAAATATATCGGTGCTTATACTGCGGCTATGAACGGCGTGGATGCAATCGCATTTACCGCAGGTGTCGGTGAAAACGATATTAAGAGCAGAAAGGCAATCTGTGAGTATCTTGGATATCTTGGCGTTAAAATTGATGATGATGCAAATAATATCCGCGGAGAGAGAAGAGTCATTTCTGCGGCAGATTCCAAAGTAAAGGTGATGCTGATCCCGACCAATGAAGAGCTTGCAATTGCAAGAGAAACTTTAAGACTGACAAAATAAATTTGTTTTGTATTGTCCAGTATAAATTACGGCTTCCACTGCTTTTTTCGGCAGTGGGAGCTTTTTTTATAAAAGTTTATTTATTTTTTGTAAAATCCCTTGACCTTATACTGACTATACCCCTTATATTATGAGTAAACAACGGCAGGGAGGAATCCAATTTTGAACATTCATGAGCTGGAAAAAAGGACTGGTATCACAAAACAAAATATTCGCTTTTATGAAAAAAAAGGGCTTTTATCACCTGCAAGAAATGCGGTAAATAATTACCGGGAGTATTCAGAGCCGGATGTGAAGCGGCTTCAGATCGTTAAGGCTTTGAGAAAGCTTGATATTTCCATTGATGATATCCGGAGTATTCTGGCAGAGGAGATTCCTATGGAGGAGGTAATGGAGGCACAGCTGGAGGTGCTGCAGAAAAGACAGAAGGAACTGGACGCAGGAATCCATATATGTCAAAGTCTGCTTCATACCAGCCTGAAAAATCTGGATACAGAGCAGTTACTTCAAAGAATGGAAGCCATGGAACAGGAAGGGGGAGTTTTTATGACAATTATTAACGATTACAAAATATGGGCAAAAGCAGAAGCAAAAAAGGAATTTTCGTTTATGCCCGATAATATGGCTTTAACTCCGGAGGAATTTACAGAGGCTTTATTAAAATACGCGGATGAGAATCATCTGAATCTGGTAATTACCAAAGAAGGTATGTATCCTGTTTTTGAGATTGATGGTGTGGAATATACTGCGGAGCGCCGCTTTGGACGGTTTGGAGCTGTTATCTGCTGTACAATGACGTATCCGGAGGATTTGGAAAAAGAACTATGGACGGTGCCAAAAGGCCGCAGAAAAGTATTCCGGATATTGTGCAGATGTATACTGCCCATAGGTTTGCTGCTTTATTTTATGGCTGTCAGCAAAAGTGTGTGGCTTGGGCTTCTTATGGGGGTCTGCATAACTCCTGTTTTTATATGGGCATTCAGGGGAATCCGGTAGAAGTATGTTATTTCTGAATGTGATTGACAGATGCTTTTTCATAGAGCTTCCGGGAAGAGTCTTTCGGTCGACAAAGATTACATTTTGCAGAAACTCCGGTGAGAAACTGCTTGACATTCTTATATGTGGTATGTATAATATAAAAAGTGTGAGTGATTCGGTCGGTCTGCTTTTGCGCGGCCTCGTTAAAAACGAACTGACTCGAGAAAGCATAGAGGAGGTGTAACCTATGTCTATTTGTCCAAAGAATAAATCTTCCAAAGGAAGAAGAGACAAGAGAAGAGCAAACTGGAAAATGAGTGCTCCGAACTTGGTAAAATGCAGCAAATGCGGCGCTCTTATGATGCCTCATAGAGTATGCAAGGCTTGCGGTTCTTATAATAAAAAAGAGATTATTGCAGTTGATTAATCTTATGGAAAGCTGATAAAATCAAGGGTTTGTAAGTGATACTTACCCTTGATTTTTTGTTTCAGCCCAATTTTAACCTATGAAAAAGGCCCACAGTCTGTCAGGAATGTCCGGAGCTTCGGTATTCTGACGGGGTAACACCATAGTAGCGTTTGAACTGCCGGCTGAAATAAAGCTGATCCTCAAAGCCGACGGATATGGCTATTTCTTTGATATAGCTGTTTTTATCCTTTAAAAGCTCTGCAGCCTTCGTCATACGAAGACTGTTTATGTATGCATTGATGCTGACGCTTGTTTCTTCCTTGAATATCCGGCAGAGATAACCGGAGCTTAAGCCCACATACTCTGCCACAGAGGTAAGGCTTATTTTGCGGCTGTAGTTATTTTGAATATAGGAAAGTGCCTGTACCACCTCCGGACTGTAATCTGCGGAGGTATTGCAGGAAGGCTGCTTCGGAGCGAAAATAGCCTGCAGCGCATCCATCAGATTTTTTGACAGCTCCTCCAGACTGATCACATTTCTTATAATATCCGTACTGTCTGCAATCTGATCATGAGTAATGGTAGTGATTCCGGAAACATGGTATTCCAGCTCTCCTAAGAGACGGGCACAATACTGAATTACCTTTGTGGGCATAACATGGTGTTTCTTACAGGAATCCAGAAGTTTTGTAAGCCTGCAGGAGGCATATTCCAGCGTTTTGTCCGGAATTGCCAGTATTTCCATAGCCAGCTCTTTGTAGGACACATCCGGGACAGCAGAGGAAACCATAAGCTTTTCTGCGTCTATCTGGGCCAGAGGGCCATAGAAACCAAGCTCCAGAAGCTCCTGAAAATTATGGTATACATTCCGGGCTTCTATCAGATCCGGAATACCGCTCTGGTACAAGATGGCAGGAGACAGGGACATATAATACTGAAAAAACTGAGCAATCCGCGCAGACAATCCTGCGATAGTTTTGTGATGCTGTTTCAGCTGGGATTCCGGAATTACCAGAAGCGTATTGTTTGCGCTGAAGAAGATGATTCTTCTCCGGTCAAATTGTTCCAGCGCATTTTTTAATGTGTTTCTTAATAATTCTGCGGATGGAAGAGGCTCCAGGTTTTGCGCATACCAGTCAAAGGATATCTGACAAAGGGAGAGAGAGCCTAAAGGCTTATTTTGAGATAGTCCGGTAATATTCTCCAGTTCACTCAGCTTATAGCTCTTATGAGTGAAAAATTCCTGCCATGCCGCCTGCTGCTCCTGATGCAGGAGAACCTCGTCTTTGGAATAGAGGATCTTCTCATGCTGTGATGATTTCTGATCCAGTTTTTCCTTGATTTTTTCCAGCTGTCCGGTCAGCTCTTCCGGGCTGATGCTTACTTTCAGAATATAATCAGAGGCTCCCAGTACAAGAGCCGTTCTTACATAATTAAAATCTTCATAATTACTGATTACAAGAAACTCGCAGTCCATTTTGCGTTCCTGGACTGCTTTAATCAGCTCCAGTCCATCCATAATAGGCATTTTCAAATCACAGATAATCAAATTCGGATGAAAGCGGCCTGCCATTTCCAGCGCTTCTTCTCCATTGGAGGCAGTTGCGCAGATGTGAAATCCCAAATCGTTCCAAGTGATGATAGAACGAAGCGCAATTTTTACGATAGGTTCGTCATCGACAATCAATACCTGATACATAAAATAACCTCCTAAAACTTTTGTAAATTTGCGGCAGAGGAGATGGCCGGAATCGTAACCCGGCAGCAGGTTCCCTTCCCCGGGCTGCTGGTAATTGCAAGGCCGTACGCGTCGGAAAAATAGAGATTGATCCGGTCGTTGACATTGCGGCTTCCGATACCTCCAAGTCCTTTCGGAGCAGCAGTGCTGTGGTTCATATCAAATCCTTTTCCTTCATCCTTCACTTCCAGAAGAATATCCTTTCCCTTCCATTGGCAGCTGATATAAATTTCCATAATTCTTCCGTCATTATAGGAACCGTGCAGCACAGAGTTCTCAGCCAGCGGCTGAAGAATCAGCTTTGGAAGTAAATAGGAAGAGAATTCTTCCGGAACGTGATAATTTACATGAAAGCTTCCGGCATAGCGGATGGTCTGTATGGAAAAATAATGCTTCAGATTGGCGATTTCCTCCTGGACTGTAATAAATTCCTGATCGTTGATCAGAGTGTTTTTTAGAAGCTCACTTAGAGAACGGATGCCTTCTGCCACCACCTTGTCCTGATTCATTTGAGCGACCAGTCTCAATGTATTCAGTGTGTTAAACAGAAAATGGGGATTGATCTGATACTGCAGCATTTTCAGCTCCAGTTTCCGCTTTTTTTCTTCACTCTGCTGTCTTTGCTCCAGCAGAAGCTGTATTTCAGTGACCATGCCGTCAATATTGTCTGAAAGATAGGAAAGCT
Organism: uncultured Lachnospiraceae bacterium; assembly: GCA_910585465.1. Classification (GTDB taxonomy): domain Bacteria; phylum Bacillota; class Clostridia; order Lachnospirales; family Lachnospiraceae; genus Hominiventricola. Next base: position 111,036 of record CAJUEW010000002.1, read on the forward strand.
CGTCGTTGGCATGATCCTGAATTCTGATTTCCAGGTTTCCTTCCGAGATAGCCTGACAGGTATGAATCATATGACGGATTGGGTAAGAAATGCTTATATATGTATAGAGCGTCATAGTCAGAGCAGTTCCAATCATCAGAAGGGAAATGACCAGGATCTGTCCTGTCAGATCGGTGTTTCCGTATAGAGAGTAGGTGTACAGGTAGATAAATAAGAGCGGAAGAACCGTAGATATCAGATAAGAAATAATCAGTCGGTTGCGGATCTTCATATTCCGAAGCCCCACCAGGGCAAATTCCTGAAGAATATGAAAATCTTTATTTTCTGGCGGCATATGGATTCCTTTCCTTCAGGTAATATCATATTTTCTGAAATTAAGTATAAAGGATTTTTTTGATTTATCTATATTTTAACTGCAAATGAAAAAATAATCCATAGGAAATGTAAAATAATCCATACTTCCTGATTTTATAAAAATTTTCCATGTTTTATAATTATTTTAGAATATAAGATAATCCATACAAAAGATAAGATTATAACTATACTATTTTGTGCATATTTTATAAAATAAGACTATCAAAATCCTATAAAGAAGGAGGAAAAGTAGTATGATGAAATATTTACAAAAACTCGGAAAGTCTCTGATGCTTCCGGTGGCATGTCTTCCCGTATGCGGTATTCTGATGGGAATAGGCTATGCATTGTCGCCTAATGCGATGATAGGAGGAGAGATTACAGGTGCGTTAGGCATCATTGGTTTCTTCTTAATTAAAGCAGGCGGAGCACTGATTGACAACATGTCCTGGCTGTTTGCCATCGGTGTTGCAGTCGGTATGTCCGATGACAATGAAGGTACGGCAGGATTGGCAGGTCTTGTATCCTGGCTGATGATTACAACTCTTCTTGCAAGCGGTACGGTAGCGATTCTGACCGGTACTCCTGCAGAAGCAGTAAACCCGGCATATTCAAAAATTCAGAATCAGTTTATCGGTATTGTGGCAGGTATCATAGGATCTACATGCTACAATAAGTTTAAAAGTACAAGACTTCCGGATGCACTTTCGTTCTTTTCCGGCAAACGCTGTGTGGCAATTGTAACCGCAGTTGTTTCGATTATTGTTGCGGCAGTCTTGTTCTTTGTATGGCCTATTGTCTATACGGTACTGGTAACTGTGGGCGAAAGCATCGTCGGTCTTGGTGCGGTTGGCGTAGGAATCTATACATTCCTGAACCGTCTGCTGATCCCGTTTGGCCTGCATCACGCACTGAACTCAGTATTCTGGTTTGACGCGGCAGGGATTAATGACCTGGGAACCTATTGGGCAGGCGAACTTTTAAATGGAGCAGGCGGAAGTGCCGGTATGTATATGGCAGGCTTTTTCCCGTCTATGATGTTCGGTCTTCCTGCGGCAGCACTGGCAATCGTACATTGTGCGAAGCCTGAGAGAAGAAAAGCAACAGCTTCTCTGTTGGGCGCAGCGGCGCTCTGTGCATTTATCTGTGGTGTTACTGAGCCGTTCGAGTTTGCATTTATGTTCCTCGCTCCGGTGCTTTACCTTATTTATGCAGTCCTCTATGGAATTTTTGCGGCAGTATCAGTAGTTCTTGGCTTCCGTGCAGGATTTTCATTCTCTGCCGGTCTGACGGATTTGGTATTCAGTTCCCAGCTTCCGGCAGCAAGCGGAACCTTCCTTATTATCCCGCTGGGGGTTGCGGCTGCAGTAGTATTCTATCTGGTATTCCGTTTTGCGATTACAGCATTTGATCTGAAGACTCCCGGCCGTGAGGACGACGATGAGGATGAGACCAGGATTGAACTGGCAAACAATGACTTTACCCAAATGGCTTCCATTATTCTGGAGGGCCTTGGAGGCAAAGCAAATATAGCAAGCGTCGATAACTGTATCACCAGGCTTCGTCTGGAAATTAAGGATTATACAGCGGTAGATGAGAAGAAAATCAAATCTGCAGGCGTGAGCGGCGTGATTCGCCCAAGTAAAACGTCTGTACAGGTAGTGATCGGACCCAAAGTACAATTTGTGGCAGACGAATTTAAAAAACTGATATAAGCCAATCCACTATCCATAACATATATTCAAAGAGAGCTCCGGGTATCCGGGGCTTTCTTTGAGTTGGGCGGAGGCGTCATTTATTGACAGGATTTGGCACATTTGTTATGATAAACAGAAAGCTTTTCGTTGAGAAACAGAGGAGAGCAAAGGATGAAATACGCATATCGTCTTGGAAAGGCACTGATGCTGCCGGTTGCCTGCCTTCCGGTAGCAGGTCTTTTGATAGGACTTGGATACTGGATCGATCCGGCAGGATCCGGAGATAACAATGCGGCTGCACAGTTAATGATACAGGCGGGTTCTGCGCTGATTAATAATATGAGTCTGTTATTTGCAATCGGAGTTGCTGCAAGTATGGCTGACGATCAGGACGGGACGGCAGTGATTGCCAGCGTAGTAGGATGGCTGATGATTCAGCATCTGTTGTCCATGGACAGTGTTGCCGTACTGACGGGAGAGAGAATTGATCCGTCCTCCTTTGAGCAGATTGATAATCAGCTTATTGGTATTATCTGCGGGGTGCTGGGTGCATATTGCAGCAATCAATATCGGGGCATCCGGTTTTCGGGAAGCCTGTCATACCTTTCCGGCCGCAGATTTGTGCTTGTGGCGGCAGCGGGATATGCGGCAGTTTTTTCACTGGTACTTTTGTTCGTCTGGCCTCATTTATATAAATTTTCCGTATACCTGGGGACTTCACTTTTAGAAACCGGTTCTGTAGGCGCGGGTATTTATATGTTTCTGAACCGGCTGATGATACCTACAGGTCTGCATCATGCATTGAATTCCGTTTTCTGGTTTGATTTGGCGGGAATTTCGGATCTGAATAATTTCTGGAGCGGAACAGGGGTCTACGGGCAGACCGGACAGTATATGACCGGATTTTTTCCGGTTATGATATTTGGAATGCCGGGAGCGGCGCTTGCCATGTACCAGACCGCGTACAGCGAAAACCGGAAGATGGCAGGTGGGCTTTTAATGTCCGCTGCTGTTTGTTCGGTATTGACCGGGGTGACGGAACCGATGGAATTTTCTTTTATGTTTCTTGCGCCTGGACTTTTCTTTGTGCATGCATTTTTGACCGGCATCTCGGGATTTATCTGTGCGGCGCTTCCGTTTCGGATAGGCTTTAATTTCAGCGCCGGTCTGATGGATTACTTCCTGTCCTTAAATGCTCCGATGGCAGAAAATCCTATAATTCTGTGGCCAATAGGCTTGATATTCGGGATACTGTATTACTCTGTTTTTAAGTTCTGCATTTTAAAATTTAATCTCCGGACACCGGGAAGAGAGACCGAGTAGCCGTTGAAATGACGATTATCCATATAATTAAGGAAGATTATGAATAGACAGATATCTGCTATTCTGTTATGTTAAAGAGCAGGAGGAATTGTGATGTTTAATTTTTTTAAGAAAAAAGAAAAACAGGAGTTACATGAAATGACGGCCGCAGCGGACGGAAAAGTAATTCCGATGTCTGAGGCCAGCGATGCAGTATTTTCATCCTGTGCGCTTGGAAATGGAATCGTTATCTGCCCTGTTGGAAATATGGTTGTGGCTCCGGCAGACGGAAAGATAACTGCCACAATGGATAAGAGCAATCATGCAGTGGGTATGGAGCTGAAAGGCGGCATTGAGATTCTTATTCATATTGGTGTGGATACGGTCAGTCTGAAGGGAGAAGGGTTTGAGTCTTTTGTAAAATCCGGCGATGAGGTAAAGGCAGGAACCGAGCTGATCCGCTTTGACCGTGAAAGCATGGAAGCCAAAGGGTATTGTATGGAGGTTATGCAGATTGTGACGGAGGACGGGGCGGCATCAAAGATTGAGTACAGCACCGGAATGGAGGCAAAGGCAGGACAGACAGTCGTTGCACGGTGGTAAATAACAGGACTGAAGGGACAGAATACAGATTCTGTCTCTTTTTTTCTTTAAAGTATTGACTTCAAGAATCTGTTTTCGTATTATGATATAGACAACAAGGAGGAAGAGGAATGCAGGAACTGATAAAAGTTGCAGTAGATGCTATGGGCGGAGACCATGCGCCGCTGGAAATAGTAAAAGGAGCCGTGGAAGCGGCGGGCAGACGGGATGATCTGAAGGTATTCCTGGTCGGACAGGAGAAGGCGGTTAGGGCGGAGCTGCAGAAGTATCAGTATGATTCTTCCAGAATCGAGGTGGTGAATGCCGCAGAAATCATTCAAATGGCGGAACCTCCGGTTCAGGCAATACGTACAAAAAAAGACTCATCCATTGTAGTAGCCATGAAGATGGTGAAGAACGGAGAGGCAGATGCATTTGTAGGGGCCGGCAGTACGGGAGCTGTTCTGGTAGGAGGACAGTTGATTGTGGGAAGAATCAAAGGTGTGGAGAGACCTCCTCTTGCACCTCTTTTACCGACGGAAAAAGGAGCTTCTCTGCTGATTGACTGCGGAGCCAATGTGGATGCCAGATCTTCCCATCTGGTTCAGTTTGCAAAAATGGGTTCGATTTATATGGAACATGTAATGGGGATTTCCAACCCGAAGGTTGCAATTGTGAACATCGGTGCCGAGGAGGAGAAGGGCAATGCACTGGTCAAAGAAACATTCCCGCTGCTGAAGGAATGTAAAGAAATTAATTTTATCGGGAGCATTGAAGCGCGTGATATCCCGTCCGGATATGCAGATGTGATTGTCTGCGAAGCCTTCGCGGGGAATATTATTCTGAAGCTTTATGAAGGAGTGGGCAAAACACTGATATCCATGGTGAAGAAGGGTATGCTGACAAGCCTGCGCAGCAAAATAGGGGCTCTTCTGGTAAAACCGGCTCTGAAGCAGACGCTGAAGCGTTTCGATACCAGTCAGTATGGCGGGGCGCCTCTGCTGGGATTAAAGGGACTGGTTATTAAAACTCACGGAAGTTCCAAGTCGGCGGAAATCTGTAATTCCATCCTTCAGTGTGTAACCTTCACCGAGCAGCGGATGAACGAAAAAATCAAAGCCGGAATTCAGGCTGAAGAAAAATAGAAAGGAATGGAGATCATGGAATTTGAGAAATTACAGGAGATCATTGCAGAAGTATTGAATGTGGACGCCAACGAGATTACAGCGGAAACCACATTTGTGGACGATCTGGGAGCAGATTCCCTGGATGTATTTCAGATTATTATGGGTATTGAAGAGGAATTTGACATTGAGATTGCGAATGAAGATGCGGAGAAGATCGTATCAGTCGGGGATGCTGTTGAGCAGATTAAAAATGCATTAAACTAGACAAATAGAAGAGGCCCCTTTAACAAAAGGGGCTTTTCGTATGAACGGAGAATATTTTATGGAAGAGACAGTTCTTCTGAGGGAATTGGAAGAAAAAATAGGTTATCAGTTTAAAAATACCGATCTATTGAAGCGGGCCATGTGCCATAGCTCCTACGCCAACGAGCGGCATATGGGGAGACTGCAGTGTAATGAGCGTCTGGAATTTTTGGGAGATGCGGTGCTTGAATTGGCAACCAGCGAGTTTTTATACGAACGGTATCCGCAGATGCCGGAGGGAGATGCCACAAAAACCCGCGCAAGTATTGTCTGCGAACAGACACTGGCCTTTTGTGCTGCGAATATATCGCTTGGAAAGTACATTCTGCTCGGTAAAGGAGAGGAATCCAGCGGGGGAAGAGAACGTCCTTCCATTACCTCCGATGCCTGTGAAGCGTTAATTGGAGCAATCTATCTGGATGGTGGTTTTACTAGCGCAAAAGAATTCATACAGAGGTTTATTTTAAATGATCTGGAGCATAAGAAGCTCTTTTTTGATAGTAAAACCATTTTACAGGAACGGATACAGGCACATCATGAGGAGAAGCTGCATTATAAACTGATCCGGGAGGAGGGTCCGGATCATCAAAAGCTTTTTGTAGTACAGGCTATGCTTGGCGAAAGCGTAATCGGCGAGGGAAGCGGGCGTACGAAGAAGGCGGCAGAGCAGGCGGCGGCATATCATGCGCTTACGAGACCTATATAGAACAGGAACATATGCATGTATTTAAAGAGTATAGAGGTACAAGGATTTAAGTCCTTCGCAAACAAGATTGTATTTGAGTTCCATAACGGAATTACAGGAATTGTAGGACCGAATGGTTCCGGCAAGAGCAATGTTGCAGATGCCGTGCGCTGGGTGCTGGGAGAACAGCGGGTAAAACAGCTCCGGGGCGGCACTATGCAGGATGTTATTTTTTCGGGTACGGAGAACCGGAAGCCTTTGAGCTATGCCTATGTGGCTATTACCCTGGACAATGGGGATCATCAGCTTCCGGTGGCATATGAAGAGGTAACCGTTGCCAGAAGGTTATATCGTTCGGGGGAAAGTGAATATCTTTTAAATGGGACTGCCTGCCGTCTGAAGGACGTACAGGAATTGTTTTATGATACCGGTATCGGGAAAGAAGGCTACTCAATTATCGGCCAGGGGCAGATAGACCGGATTCTAAGCACAAGGCCGGAGGAAGCACGGGAACTGTTCGACGAGGCAACCGGAATTGTAAAATTCAAGAAAAGAAAAAAGATTGCTGAAAAGAAGCTGGAGGATGAAAAACAAAATCTGCTGCGTGTCAATGATATTTTGACTGAGCTGGAGAAACAGTTGGGACCTTTGGAGCGTCAGGCAGAAAAAGCGAAAGAATATCTGAAAAAAAGGGAAACTCTAAAAGAGTACGAAATCCATATTTTCCTTATGGAGATGGAACAGATCAAAGCACAGCTCCAAAAGCTTCTGGATGTACAGAAGATTACCAGAGAAGATATGGAGGAGACTGAAAAAGCTTTTGGGGATACCAAGCTGGAATATGAACGGATTGAGAAGGAACTGGAGGCGATTGAACGGCAGATTGATATGGCCAGGGAAAAGGCTTCCGAAGTGCGTATTCAAAAGCAGCAGATAAAAGGCCGGATTGAGGTTTTGAAAGAGCAGGTTCGTTCGGCATCGGAAAGCAGCCGGCATTACCGGGAACGGGCGGAAAGCATTGAGAAAGAACAGAAACAGCGGGAGGAAGAAAGGACATCTGTTTTTGAGGAAAAAAGAGAACTGGATATGCATCTGTCCCAGGCGCGGAAGGTGCAGAAAGAGGCAGAAGAAGCTCTGACAGACATTCAGCAGCGCATTGCGGACAGCCAGACTAATGTGGAGAACAGCAAAAATGAAATTATTGCTCTTTTAAACCAGCGTTCTTCTATTAAAGGAAAGCTTCAGCGTTATGATGCCATGGCAGAACAGCTTCAGATTCGCAAGGCGGAAGTAAATCAGAAGCTGATTCATATGAAAAGCGCGGAGATGGGTCAGGATGAGTTGCTGAAGCAAAGGGAAGCACAGCTTTATGAAGTTCAGCAGGAGCTTCAGGAAAAAACAAAGGCCAGGGAGACGCTTGAAAAGAGAATTTCTGAGCTGCAGCAGCAGATTACAGTCTGCAGAAAGCGTCTGGAGGAAGGGCAGACGGCCTATCACAGGGAGTCATCCCGTCTGGAATCCCTCCAGAACCTGGCCGAGCGCTATGACGGCTATGGCGGAAGCATCCGAAGAGTTATGGAGCAGAAGGAAAAGGTGGACGGTATCTGCGGCGTGGTGGCTGATTTAATTCAGACTGAGAAAAAATATGAGACTGCGGTGGAGACTGCTCTGGGAGGCAGCATTCAGAATGTAGTTACGGAGGATGAAGAAACTGCCAAACATCTGATTACATTTTTAAAGCAGAATCGTTTCGGAAGAGTAACCTTTCTGCCCTTGACCGCGGTAAAGAATCCCCAGCAGTTTCACCAGGTTCAGGTATTGAAGGAGGCGGGAGTCATTGGGCTTGCGCATACCTTGATACAGACAGAGGAACGTTACCGGAAAGTCATGGAGCAGTTGCTGGGAAGAACCGTTGTAGTGGATCAGATAGATCATGCCATTGCTTTACAGAGAAAGTACCATTACAGTCTGCGTATTGTGACACTGGAGGGAGAGTCCATGAATCCCGGGGGCTCTATGACCGGAGGATTATTTAAAAACAGCAGCAGCCTTTTAAGCAGAAACCGTGAGATTGAAGAAGGGAAGGAAAAGGTCAGGCAGTGCAGGGAAGCCCTGGAACACCTTCAGAAAGAACTGGCGGAAATACAGAATGAGCGTGGCAGCTGCTATACAAAGCTGGATGAAAGCGGGGCCGGGCTTCAGGAAATCCGGGTGCGTGAGAACACGGTCCGGATGAGTGTGGAGCAGCTAAGGGAGCAGAAACGGGCGGCAGAAACAGATTTGGAGCAATTCGGGAAGGAAAGCCTGGAGCTGGAGCGTCAGAGACTGGAGCTTCAGGAGATAAAAAAGGGAAACCAGCAGGAATTAAAGGAATCTGAAGAGATGGAGAGGGCGTACACCTTTGCGGTGGAAACCTACCAGAAGCGTCTGGAGGAGGAGCGCCAAAAGGAAGCGGAAGCTTCCAGGGCGTTGGAGGAGTATCATCTGGATACGGCATCTATCCTTCAGAAAACAGAATTTGCCACTTCCAATCTCACGCGTATTGAGGGAGAGCTTGAAAAGCTTCAAAAGGAGAAGAAGGAGCTTTGGCACAATATGAACCAGGCAGAAGAGGATACGAAAAGCCGGGAAAACGGCATTGGTATTCTTCAGGCTGAGATGAATCAGATGACAGAAGCCATTGAAGGGCTGGAAAAGGAAACAGTGTCTCTTCAGAAGAAAAAAGAAGAGCAGTCCGCATCCCATAAAAGTTTTTTTGCCAGACGGGAGGAGTTATCTGACCGTATAAATGAGCTGGATAAAGAGCTTTTCCGGCTGAACAGTCAAAAGGAAAAACTGGAGGAAGTTTCCGAAGGGCTGATGAACCATATGTGGGCAGAATATGAACTGACTTATAATGGGGCACTGCCGCTCAGAAAAAAAGAATATCAGAATCTCCAGGAGCTGAAGAAAAGCTGCAGTGCGGTGAAGGAAGAGATAAAGGGGCTTGGTAATGTAAATGTCAATGCCATTGAAGATTATAAGGAGGTATCAGAGAGATATTTCTTTATGGATGGACAGAGGAAGGATCTTCTGGAAGCAGAGGGAGCATTAAAGCAGATTATTTCTGAACTGGACAGTGGTATGAAAAGACAGTTCCGTGAACAATTTGCATTAATTCAAAAAGAATTTGACAAAGCGTTTAAAGAGCTGTTCGGCGGAGGAAAGGGGACGCTGGAGCTGATAGATGAGGATGATGTGCTGGAGACAGGCATCCGTATCATCTCCCAGCCTCCGGGCAAGAAGCTGCAGAATATGATGCAGCTTTCAGGCGGCGAAAAAGCCCTGACAGCCATTTCGCTTTTGTTCGCGATTCAAAACCTGAAGCCGTCTCCGTTTTGTCTGCTGGATGAAATTGAGGCGGCGCTGGATGATTCTAACGTAGTGCGTTTTGCAAAATATTTACATAAGCTGACAAAATATACGCAGTTCATCGTTATCACTCACAGAAGGGGCACAATGAATGCGGCGGATCGGCTGTATGGTATCACCATGCAGGAAAAGGGTGTGTCAGCTTTAGTATCAGTAAATCTGATAGAGAATGATCTGGATAAATAGGAGGGATTATTTATGGCGGAGGAAAAGAAAGGGTTTTTCAGGCGTCTGGCAGAGGGGCTGACCAAGACGAGAAATAATATTGTATCCGGCATGGATGCGATTTTTAACGGATTCTCAGATATTGATGAAGATTTTTACGATGAAATTGAGGAAATCCTCATTATGGGCGATATCGGAATCAATGCAACGACTTCGATTATTGAGAATTTGAAGAAAAAGGTAAAGGAACAGCATATCAGGAAGCCTGAGGAATGCAAGGAGCTTCTGATTAACAGCATTAAAGAACAGATGCGGGTAGAAGAGACTGCTTATGAGTTTGAACACTGCACCTCAGTGGTTCTGGTTATCGGTGTCAATGGAGTGGGCAAGACGACCTCCGTGGGAAAGCTGGCAGGAAAGCTGAAGGATCAGGGACGCAGGGTTATTCTGGCAGCAGCGGATACTTTCCGGGCAGCCGCAGGAGAACAGCTTACCGAGTGGGCGAACCGCGCCGGTGTGGAGATCATCGGCGGAAGCGAAGGCGCCGATCCGGCTTCCGTAGTCTACGATGCCGTGTGTGCCGCAAAGGCAAGAAAGGCAGACGTGCTTCTGATAGATACAGCGGGAAGACTTCATAATAAAAGAAATCTGATGGAGGAGCTTCGCAAAATCAACCGTATTATTGAGCGGGAATATCCCGATGCCTATCGGGAAACAATGGTAGTGCTGGATGGGACCACCGGACAGAATGCTCTGGAGCAGGCAAGACAGTTCGGGGAGGCAGCAAATCTTACCGGAATTATACTGACAAAGCTGGATGGAACCGCCAAGGGCGGCATTGCCGTAGCGATTCAGTCGGAGCTGAATGTTCCGGTAAAATATATTGGTGTGGGGGAGCATATTGATGATTTACAGAAATTTGACGCAGACACATTTGTAAACGCCTTGTTCCTGACCGGTTCCGGCAGCTGACAGAAGAATACAACAAAAGGAGATACAAAAAAGATGATGACTCTAGAAAAATTTGAGGAGGCCTGCGAGATTGTAGGCAAGGTGACGATACAGACCAGACTGATGTTCAGCCAGTATTTCAGCGAACAGTCCGGAAACAAAGTATATTTAAAGCCTGAGAATATGCAGAAAACAGGGGCGTTTAAAATCCGGGGGGCTTATTATAAAATCAGTACGCTGACGGAGGAGGAAAGAGGGAAAGGTCTGATTACCGCATCCGCAGGCAATCATGCCCAGGGGGTGGCCTATGCGGCAAAGGAATACGGATGCAAAGCAGTGATCTGCATGCCCACAACCACTCCTTTGATTAAAGTAAACCGTACGAAGGCATACGGTGCGGAGGTTGTGCTGCATGGAAATGACTATGACGAAGCGTGCGCTCACGCCTATGAGCTGTCAAAGGAGCATGGTTATACATTTATTCATCCCTTTGACGATCTGGATGTGGCGACCGGACAGGGAACCATTTCCATGGAGATTTTTAAAGAGCTTCCGCTGGTAGATTATATACTTGTTCCGATTGGGGGAGGAGGTTTGGCAGCCGGCGTGGCAACACTGGCAAAACAGCTGAATCCGAAAATTAAGGTGATCGGCGTGGAGCCTGAAGGGGCCAACTGTATGGAGCAGTCTGTGGCAAAGGGTGAGGTCATCTGCCTGGAGCACAGCAATACGATTGCGGATGGTACGGCAGTACGCCAGCCGGGAAAGGATATCTTTCCGTATATCCAGAAAAACATTGATCAGATTATCTCCGTTCCGGATGACGAGCTGATTGTAGCATTTTTGGATATGGTGGAAAATCACAAGCTGATTGTGGAAAATTCCGGCCTTCTGAGCGTGGCGGCGCTGAAGCATCTGAATGTCAGAAATAAAAAGGTGGTCTGCATTTTAAGCGGAGGTAATATGGATATTATTACCATGTCCTCTGTGGTGCAGCACGGCTTGATTCAGAGAGACCGTATTTTCTCCGTATCTGTGCTTCTGCCGGATAAACCGGGCGAGCTGGTAAATGTGGCATCTATTATTGCAGGACAGCAGGGAAATGTCATTCGTCTGGATCACAATCAGTTTGTAAGTACAAACCGGAATGCGGCTGTGGAGCTGAAAATTACGATGGAGGCCTTTGGCACAGAGCATAAAGAACGGATCATCCGGGAACTGGAAACTCATGGATACCGGCCGAAGCTGATTCGGGCAAATATCTGACCAATCGGACGGCAGGACTCTAAAACATAATACATGGAGGAGAAACAAATGGAAAGCAGGATTGAGGATACAATTAAACGACATAACAAGGGATTTAACTGTGCACAGGCAGTTGCCTGTACATATTGTGATCTTCTGGGACTGGAGGAAGAGACAGTATTTCGCATGACAGAAGGCTTTGGAGCAGGGATGGGCTGTATGGAGGCAACCTGCGGTGCTCTGTCCGGTGCCGTTGTGCTGGCCGGACTGAAGAACAGCGACGGAAAGCTGGAAGCTCCGGGAACAAAGGGAAGGACCTATAAGCTGTCCAAAGAGATGGTCAGAAGCTTTCAGGAAAAATGCGGCTCCACTGTGTGCCGGGAATTAAAAGGGGCCGGAGACAAAAAGCCGATGCATAGCTGCGAGGCATGTATCAGAGATGCGGCCGTTATTGTAGAAAGCATATTGTTTGGAGAGAATCATGCGTAAATATAAGAAAATCAAAGCAGCGCTGCTGGGCATGGGAACAGTAGGAGGAGGCGTATTCAGGCTGCTGGAGAAAAGAAAGGACGAGATGCCCTTTAAAATTCAGGCAGAACTGGAAATCAGCAAAATCTTAGTAAGAGATTTGTCAAAAAAGAGAGAAGGAGTTCCGGACGGGGCGCTGACAGACAGTTGGGAGCAGATTGTAAATGATCCGGAGATCCAGATTGTCATTGAACTGATGGGAGGCATTGAACCGGCCCGTACTTATATTTTGCAGGCGCTGAAGGCAGGAAAGCATGTAGTGACCGCAAATAAGGATTTGATGGCAGAGTGCGGAGAAGAGCTGATGGACGCGGCGGAGCAGAACCACTGTGATTTGCAGTTCGAGGCGGCAGTAGCCGGCGGAATCCCTATTATCCGGCCTCTTAAGGAATGTCTGGCAGGTAATGATATTACGGAAGTGATGGGAATTGTAAACGGTACCACAAATTATATTCTGACCAAGATGACCAAAGAAGGTATGGATTTTGCCGAAGCATTAAAAAAAGCCCAGGAGCTTGGATTTGCAGAGGCAGATCCGACGGCGGATATAGAAGGTCTGGACGCGGGCCGGAAGATGGCCATTCTTGCGTCGATTGCGTTTCATTCCCGCGTGACCTTCCGGGATGTGGACATCAAAGGCATTACAAAAATTACAGCAAAGGATATCCAGTATGCGGGGGAATTCGGCTATACGCTGAAGCTTCTGGGCGTGGCGCGAAATACGGACAATGAGATGGAGGTAGGAGTATTTCCAATGATGATTCCATCCAGTCATCCGCTGGCCGGTGTCAATGACTCCTTCAATGCAGTGTTTATACATGGAGACGCGGTGGACGACGCCATGTTCCAGGGAAAGGGAGCCGGTGAATTTCCTACTGCCAGTGCGGTTGTGGGGGATTTGATTACTGTGGCCCGCAATATGCAGTATGACTGCTGCGGCAGAATCGGGTGCAGCTGTTATAAAAAGCTTCCTATGAAATCAGCCGGCGAATCCAGGCATAAATATTTTCTGCGTCTGATTGTGGAAGACAGAACCGGCATTCTGGCCGGTGTGGCCGGCGTGCTTGGAAATAACAACGTAAGTATTAATCAGGTAATCCAAAAGCCGGCAGTGGATGGTGTGGCAGAGCTGGTTGTAATCACGGATCAGGTTGAAAACCGACATCTGCATGACGCGCTTATGATATTTGGAGAAATGTCCATGATCCGGGAGGTGGCATCTGTAATCCGGGTATATACGCAAAAATAAAACAGGCTGTGAAAGCCTGACTGTAATGGACACATCTCCCAGATTATCCTGACTTCTGATTGGGCACACTTCTACTGTGTAACTCAGAAAGGAGAGTGCCAATGGAAATCAGAAAGATTACCGGAGACAATTTTCAGACTGAAGTGACAGAGGCAGGCGGCCCGGTGCTCGTAGAATTCTATGCGGACTGGTGCGGCCCCTGTAAAGCACAGCTTCCGGTTCTGGAACAGGCGGCAGATGAAGCATGTGATGTAAAATTCTGCAAGGTTAACATTGATGAAGACCCGCGGCTTGCCGAACGGTTCGGCGTAACGCATGTGCCTACCATGCTTGTGATGAACGGGGAGAAAATCTTTCAGACTATAACCGGATTTCATCCGCAGGAGGAAATTCTGGAGTATCTGGAAATGTAAAATACAAAGAGAAGGGGCTGCTGCAAGATGCGGGCATCTCTGCCAGGCGAGGTTCGTATGGCGGGACATCCGGATTTTGCAGCAGCCCCTTTCTGTTTAAACGAAAGGGATTATAAGGATGAAGCTTCAGAAGCTTTTAAGCCTGGTACGGCAGGCAGTGGAAAAATATCATATGATTGAGGAGCATGACCGGATTGCAGTGGGAATATCCGGGGGCAAGGACAGTATGGCTCTTTTGTACGCCCTTAAAGAGCTGTCCCGGTTTTATCCGAAATCTTTTGATATCTACGGAGTCAGTGTGGATCTGGGCTTTAAAAATACGGATTTTTCGGGCATTCACAATTTCTGCAGAAAGATAGGAGTTTCAATTTCTATAGTACATACACAGATCGGGCAAATTGTTATGGAAGAGAGAAGGGAGCAGAATCCCTGTTCTTTATGCGCAAAAATGCGGAAGGGCGCATTGGTGCGGGAAGCTCTTCGGCTCGGCTGCAATAAAATTGCCTATGGACATCACAAGGATGATTATGTGGAGACTATGCTGCTTTCATTGATATTTCAGGGACAATTTTATGCATTTCCCCCGGTGACCCGGTTTGAGGATAAAGGACTTACGGTGCTGCGTCCTATGATGCTGGCAGAGGAGACCCAGATACGGGGGTTCTGCAGTCAGTATAAAATTCCTGTTATGAAAAGCTCCTGCCCTGTGGATGGAACCACAAAAAGAGAATATGCCAAAAAACTGCTCCTTCAGATTCAAAAGGATCATCCGGGGGCAAAGGAGCGGATGTTTCATGCCATTATGGAAGGGAATATCCCTGACTGGCCTTCGACAGAACTGTAAGAAAATTGTAAGCTTTATCTCGCACAAACGACAGATTTCTCTGTTATGATAATATTAGACAAACAGAGAGGGGGACAGATTTTATGGAAGAGATACATACGATCCTGGTAGTGGATGACGACAGAGAGATTGTAAAGGTGCTGAGCCGTCTGCTGGAGCTGGAGGGGTACCGGGTATTTACAGCCTTTAATGGTATGGAAGCGCTGGAGCTTCTGGTGGCCCATAGGATTCATCTGCTTTTAATGGATGTAATGATGCCCAGACTGGACGGGCTTTCTACCCTGATGGAAATCAGGCGGAAGCGGAACATTCCTGTAATTTTACTCTCGGCAAAGACAGAAGAGAGCGACAAGGTGCTGGGACTTTCCATGGGAGCGGACGACTATGTGGCAAAGCCCTTTCAGACTGCAGAGCTGATGGCACGTATTCACTCTCAGCTCCGAAGATATATGACGCTTGGAGATGTGAAAAAGCAGGAGCAGGAGGAACACCGGCTCCGGACGGGCAGTCTTATGCTGGATATAAACGGAAAGGAGCTTTTTGTGAATGGGGAGAAGGTAAAACTG
Organism: uncultured Lachnospiraceae bacterium; assembly: GCA_910585465.1. Classification (GTDB taxonomy): domain Bacteria; phylum Bacillota; class Clostridia; order Lachnospirales; family Lachnospiraceae; genus Hominiventricola. Next base: position 126,458 of record CAJUEW010000002.1, read on the forward strand.
ACTGCGACGGAATACAGAATTACGGAGTTTTTAATGAAGCATATGGGACAGGTATTTTCGGCGGAGGAAATTTATTCCCAGGTCTGGAATGAGGATGCCTATGCGGTGGAAAATACGGTTATGGTGCATATCCGGCGCATTCGTGAGAAGATCGAAATTGACGCGAAAAACCCGGAATATTTAAAGGTGGTGTGGGGCATTGGGTACAAGATGGAGAAAATTTAGATACGGAACTGAGGATATGAATCCGACATGGAGTTTTTATGTGACGATTATATGTCTGGGATTAGTGCTGGTGATTTGCGCCTATGCGGAATACAGCTCGGATCTCACTGTCTGGGCTTACAGCTTTGGGGTTGGAACGGTAGCGCTTGCCGGGCTGGCACATCTGAATCTGACTTTGGATAATAACAAAAAATGTGCAGTTCCGATTCAGTTCATGGACAGAAAATGCCCGGATCTGCCGCTGCTTGTTTTTTTAATCCTCCTGTTTCTGAGACGGAAAAGTATATGGCAGATTTATTATACAGCTGTGGGAGATATTTTAGACCTGCTGAATGATGCGGAAATGGTTTTGTTGGGAGCAGTGCTGATTTTTCTGGTGGTTCTGCTGCCGATTGTCCCTGTTGTGTATCTTCAGATGTCCGTTACAAGACATCTGCTGAAGGAAGGTCTGGCAAAATCTCTTTTTTTATACCGCCTGCTTGATTTTACAGGCAGGAAAATAAAAAAACTGCGGGAGCGCTGGACTTGCTGCCGGATAGAGAACGTCAGAAAAAGGGAGGCCATAAAACGCTGGAACCGGGGGCAGAAACTGCTGGCTTTTATTCAGTTTGCAGCTATGTCCATATTTTTGTGCTATGCAGGTGCTTATTCTGGTCTGGAGGATATGGCTTTTCTCCTTTTTCTGGTGATGGCTGTGTCTTTTTTACTTCGTTTTCTTATAGAAATGTTTACCGCCAGGCATCTGGGAATTGTTTTAGAGAAAATCCGGCATATGGCAGAGGGCTCTTTTATACAGGAAGTACCGAGGCTGCCCCCTTATTCTCTGTTCCGCCCCGCGGAGGAGGAACTGCTTTTTATTCAGAAAAACAGAAAAGAGAGTATGGAAAAGCAGCTTCAGAGTGAGCATATGAAGGTGGATTTAATTACTAATGTATCCCATGATCTGAAAACGCCGCTGACCTCTATGATTGGATGCATTGATCTGCTGAAGCAGACAGAAGGACTTTCTGAAGAGGCTCAGGATTATGTGCGGCTGCTTTCGCGGAAAGCAGAAAAGCTGAAGGAAATGGTACAGGATGTGTTTGATATGGCAAGGGCAACCAGCGGCGGACAGGACATGAATATGGAGCGCCTGGATATGGCCCGTCTGATTCGGCAGACGGTGGCCGATATGCAGGATCGAATTGCTGCGTCGGGACTTGTTTTCCGCATCAAAATGGATGAGAGGGAGCTGCCGTTTATGGGCGATGGAAAAAAGCTCTACCGGGTTTATCAGAATTTGATTGAAAATACTTTAAAATATTCCATGGCAGGAAGCCGGGTATATATTGAGGTTCAAACGACAGGAGCAAAAATCGTAACTTCTATAAAAAACACTTCAGATTATGAAATGGATTTTGGCCCGGAGGAAATTATGGAGCGTTTTACGAGAGGAGATAAAAGCAGGAGTACAGAGGGCAACGGACTGGGGCTTGCCATAGCGAAAAGCTTTACCGAAGCGTGCGGAGGCAGTTTTCGGCTGACACTGGACGGAGATTTATTCAAGGCGGAGACTTCGTTTGACTGTCTTTGCTTTCCGGAAAAGTGAGTGGACGGCAGAAATGTTTTCGACAGTTTTTTCATGAATCGGAAAAAATTGCTGGACTAACGAATCAATTTATGAGAAAATAAGTGTATATATGAGGTTCTTTTATGGCCTAATATGATAATTTGAAAGGAGTTTCAAACAAATGATTTATTCACGTGAAGTAGAAGAAATGTGTCCGGTAGCTCAGGGCGTTCATCACGGCGCTGCTCCGATTCCGGAAGAAGCAAAATGGGTACAGGCAAAAGAAGTCAAAGACATCTCCGGTTTTACACACGGAATTGGCTGGTGTGCTCCTCAGCAGGGTGCATGTAAGCTGTCTTTGAATGTTAAGGAGGGTATCATCCAGGAAGCGCTGGTTGAAACCATCGGATGTTCAGGAATGACCCATTCTGCAGCTATGGCTTCTGAGATTCTTCCAGGATTAACTGTTATGGAAGCTCTGAATACTGACCTCGTATGCGACGCAATCAATACCGCTATGAGAGAATTATTTTTACAGATCGTATATGGCCGTTCTCAGTCCGCATTCTCTGAGGATGGGCTTCCGGTAGGCGCCGGTCTGGAGGATCTTGGAAAGGGACTTCGCTCTCAGGTTGGCACTATGTACGGCACTCTGGCGAAGGGACCCCGTTATCTGGAGATGGCGGAAGGCTATGTTACCGGTATTGCACTGGATGCGGATGATATGATTATCGGATACCAGTTCGTATCTCTTGGAAAGATGACTGACTTTATCAAAAAGGGTGATGACCCGAATACTGCATGGGAAAAAGCAAAAGGCCAGTACGGTCGTGTAGCAGATGCGGTTAAAATCATTGATCCACGTAAAGAGTAATTCGAGGAGGTAGACGAAAATGGCATTGTTTGAATCATATGAAAGACGTATTGATAAAATTAACGCTGTATTAAACAGCTATGGGATTGCTTCTATCGAAGAAGCAGAGAAAATCACCAAGGATGCAGGTCTGGATGTATATGCTCAGGTAAAGGCAATTCAGCCGATCTGTTTTGAGAATGCCTGCTGGGCTTATACGGTAGGAGCAGCGATTGCGATCAAAAAAGGCTGCAGAAAAGCTGCTGACGCTGCTGCCGCAATCGGTGAGGGACTTCAGGCGTTCTGTATTCCCGGTTCAGTTGCGGATACCCGTAAAGTAGGTCTTGGACACGGCAATCTCGGAAAAATGCTTCTGGAAGAAGAAACCGAGTGCTTTGCGTTTCTGGCAGGTCATGAGTCCTTTGCCGCTGCAGAGGGAGCTATCGGTATTGCAGAGAAAGCAAATAAGGTGCGCCAGAAACCGCTCCGGGTTATCCTGAATGGTCTTGGAAAAGATGCGGCACAGATTATTTCCCGTATTAACGGATTTACTTTTGTTGAGACAGAGTACGATCCGTATACGAACGAAGTAAAAGAGGTTTCCCGCAAATCTTACTCTGAGGGGCTTCGCGCAAAGGTAAACTGCTACGGTGCCAACAGTGTTCCGGAAGGCGTTGCAATCATGTGGAAAGAGAGCGTGGATGTTTCCATTACCGGTAATTCCACGAACCCCACCCGTTTCCAGCATCCGGTTGCAGGTACATATAAAAAGGAAAGAAACGAAGCAGGCAAGAAGTACTTCTCCGTTGCATCCGGCGGCGGCACCGGACGTACGCTTCATCCGGACAATATGGCAGCAGGCCCGGCTTCCTATGGTATGACGGATACCCTCGGACGTATGCACTCGGACGCACAGTTCGCTGGTTCCTCCTCTGTTCCGGCTCATGTGGAGATGATGGGACTGATCGGTGCCGGTAACAACCCAATGGTTGGTATGACTGTTGCCGTTGCTGTCTCCATCGAGGAAGCGGCAAAGGAAGGCAAGTTTTAATAAAGGCCCATTTTAAATAAGAGGATTAGAATAAAAATGTAAAAAGAGGCTTCCATGGGATTTTTCATGTGAAGCCTCTCTTTTTATTGTTCCGTAAATTAAGTTCAGAACTAATAAAAAAAGTGCTTTTATAGAAATACTGTGATATAATACGATACCATAAGGCTGCTGTCCGATTAAATATAGTAAGGAGAACTGCAATGAAAAGATTTATAACATTACTGACAGGCATTATGATATTGGGAATAACTGCATGCGGAATACAAAGCTCCGACACACAGAAAGAACCAAAACCGCAGAATGAAAAGATAGAGGTTGTAAAAAGGAACGGGCTGAAGGGAATCAAGGAAACGAAAAAGCTGGTGGTCTGCACATCACCGGATTATGCGCCGTTTGAGTTTGAGGATCCATCCAGGGAAGGGCAGAGTATGTATGTGGGCGCAGATATGGAGCTGGCAAGATACCTGGCAGAGAAGCTGGAGGTAGAGCTGGAGATTCAGGCCATGGGGTTTGAAGAATGTCTGGAGGCTGTCAGCGAAAAAAGAGTGGACGTAGGACTTATGGGACTGATTGCAAAAGAGGAGCGTTCCGCTGAAGTGGAATATACGGATCCCTATTATGATGAAGGAGAACAGGTGATTCTGGTTTTAAAGGAACGTCTGGAGGAATTTCCTGATTTGAATTCCTTTGCGGGAAAAACTGTGGCAGCGCAGAACGGGACTCTTCAGGCTCAGCTTGTTATGGAGCAGCTTCCGGAATCCTATATGGAAGTTATCACAACAATATCCGACGGACTTCCGATGCTCCGCAGCAAAATGGCAGACGGTATTGCGGTCCGGTCCGCGGATGCAGAGAGGATTATAAAAGAAAACGACGATCTGGCGGCGGCGCCGGAAGGCCTTGCATATACGTCTGAAGGAATTGTAGGCTGTATTGCCGAGGATGAGCCGGAACTGAAAAAGGCATTGAATGATATCTTTGCGGAAGTGTCCGGTTCCGGGCTTTATTATGGGTGGATCGATGAGGCGTACCAGCTGGCAGCGTATTTAGGCAGAAAACAATGAGGATCTGCTGCTTTTGTCAGAAAGCCCGCAGGAAATTCAGAGATCCTGCCGGATTTTCCGTTCCCTTTTCCAGAAGAGAAATCAGCCCCATAATTGTCTCCTCTGTCTCCTCCGAAGCGGACGGCACCAGCGTGTTGTCCAGCTTTATTGCCAGTACAATCAGTACAATTTCGGCAAGCGCGGCAGGACGGTCAAAATGAATCTCCCTGTTTTCTATTCCCTGTCTGATGATATCAGTCAGCGCCGGTTTCAGTTCGGAAATTAAGTGACTCATATATTTTTGATGGATAAAGGCTTCTTCCGGAGCTGTGACAGGTGTGGATATATTTTTGCGGATATGAAATTCCAAGGAGGAGTTCCGGCACGCCTGAAAAATCATGGCCATGCGTGTGAAGGGAGACATATCTGTCTGCTGTGCCAGGTTCTTGGCGGTTTCCAGCGGCTTTTTATAATCCCGTTTTACCAATGCTTCCAGAATGGCATCCTTGGAAGGAAAATAATAATAAATACTTCCTTTGCCGATTCCGGCAGTCTGTGCAATCTCACTTACTGAGATAGTCTGTATATTCTTTTTTTTCAATAATTCCTGGAGCGCGTCCAGAATCTTGTCATATTTTGTCCTGTTTGGCATTTTGGCCGCCCTTTCTTTTGAAAAAATAAAATAATTATTTTTAGTATAGCACAGTCAAAACCAGCATAACAACTGAAATGTTTACAGAAAATAAGAAAAAGCAGAGAATTTTTTGTCTGAAAAGCATAATTGACCAATGGTCGGAAAGGTGGTATTCTTGTTAAGTAATCAATCGACCACTGGTCGATTTACTGAATTATGAATGATATAAGACGGAGGAAAAAGGGAATGACTTATGCAGAATTTTTTTCGCAGATAAAGGGTGAGTTTATGAATGCGGATGTGAGCGATATCACAGAGCATCTTGCCTATCAGTTCAATATTACAGGGGAAGCTTCCGGCATTTTTTATGTAGAGGTGAAAGACGGAAAGCTGAATGTGGAGCCATATGAATATTTTGACAGAGACGCTATGTTTACCTGCAGCGCGGCTACTTTAAAAGAGCTGGCAGAAGGAAAGCTGGATCCGGTGCTGGCATTTACAGTCCAGAAGCTGAAGGTGGAGGGCGATATTGATAAGGCGCTGCGCTTTAAAGAGCTGGTGGAACGCAAAAGGGCACAGTAGCCGGAGATAATAAGAAAGGCGGGAACAGAGCAGAATATGAAAAAAGGAACAAGAGCAGTTGCAGTCTTTGCGGGACTTCTGACGGTTGCCGAAGCAGGAGGATCTGCCTACTTCTACCGCAGAACTATGAAAAGAGGCAAGGCAAAGGTAGAACGTACGATGAAGATGGCCGGTACAGACTGGAACCAGTATATGCCGCTGATAGAAGAACGAAAGGAATATATGATGGCGCAGCCCCACGAGGATGTGTATCTGCGCTCCGGGGACGGGCTGAGACTTCACGCCACCTGGTTTCCGGTGGGAGACCAGAAAAAGACAGTTATCTGTTTTCACGGGTATACCAGCAGGGGCATGAGCGATTATATTGGGTTGTCCGGCTATTACATGAAAAGAGGATACAGTATGCTGCTTGTGGATGAGCGCGCCCATGGGGACAGTGAGGGAGAATATATTGGTTTTGGATGTCTGGACCGGATGGATGCGCTGAACTGGATAGAATGGCTGATACACAGAACCGGAGAGGAGACACAGATACTTCTTCATGGAACCTCCATGGGAGGGGCTACGGTTTTAATGACCAGCGGACTTAAGCTTCCCGGGCAGGTCAGGGGTATCATTTCTGACTGCGGTTTTACATCTGCAAAAGAAGTATTTACCCACGTGCTCCATTCCATGTACCATTTGCCTGCCTTTCCGATGATTCAGATTGCCAGTCTGGTGAATAAGAGAAAGGCAGGCTACACTCTGGACGAATGTAATGCGTCAAGAGAAGTGAGAAAGGCAAAGGTTCCCATTCTTCTGATCCACGGAGACGCGGATACATTTGTCCCCTGCAGCATGTGCAGGGAAATCTATGAAAACTGTGCATCGGAAAAGAGGATGCTGATTGTAAAGGGGGCTGCTCACGCGGAAAGCTATTACAAGGACACGGCGGCCTATGAAAATGCACTGAATGAATTTATCGGAGGAATTATCAAATGATGAAAAAGAGAAAAGGATATCCGGTATATCCGCTGACGGCTGCCCAGAAATTCCATTTTTTCTACCAGAATTTCTGCCCGAAGAAAGAGGTTCTGAATATCGGAACGAGCCTGACTATTGAATCAGAGCTGGACTGGAAGGTTCTGAAGGAATCAATCTATAAGGCATATGAACGCTGTGAGTCCATGAGACTTCGTTTTGCCGCAGACAAAGAAGGAACCTGGTACCAGTATGTGGAGGCCAGAGAGGAGCGGGATATTGAGTTTGTCGATTTTTCGGACAGGACAATGGAGGAAGCTGAACAGACTATGAGGGAATGGACCACAGTGCCGTTCAAGCCGCAGGACTCTCCCATGAACCGGATTGTTATGATAAAGATGCCCGATGGCTTTCAGGGAGTCTATCTTCTGGTGGATCACCGGACGATGGATGCCCAGTCCCTGATCTGCTTTCTGAAAGATATCATTGAGCTTTACTGTAATGCCATGTATGAGGGGATTCCGTACCCTAAGGAGATGGCGTCCTATATTGAACAGCTTCAGAAGGATCTGGCATATGAGGCCGGCAGCAAGGCAAAGGATCGGGATGCAGAGTATTTCCAAAGGCTGATAGATGAAACTCCGGAGCCGATTTATAATGGGATTGACGGAACAGGCGCATTGGATGAAGAGAGGAAAAGAAGCGGCAATCCGGATGCAAGGGCGGCGATCAATGTATCTGATTCTGTGGACTCTGCACTGGATATTTTTCATCTGGAGGAGGAACCGACAAAAAGACTGCTGGACTTCTGCGAAAAATATCATGTATCTCTTGTATGCCTCCTGCTGATGGGACTTCGTACTTATTACCAGAAAATGAACGGCAATGCAGATGTATCCATCAATACAGCGATTGCCAGACGGGCAACCTTGAAGGAGAAGAAATCAGGCGGAACCAGAATCCATTCTTTTCCATTCAGAACCATTATTCCGGAAAATAAAACCTTTCTGGAAGGCATTTATGAGATACGTGATCTGCAGAATGAGTATTTCCGTCATGCAAATTATGATCCGGTATCCTATTTTGCTTACCGGGGAAAGAAATATCCTCATCCGGACGGGCAGACCTATGAGCCCATGTCACTTACTTATCAGCCGCTGACCATGAAGGAAAAAGGGCTGGAGAAGCTGGGAGACATCCATTATAAAACAAAATGGTATCCAAACGGGGCAACAACTCAGGCTATGTATCTGACCGTTATGCACCGGCCGGAGGACAACGGGCTGGATTTCAGCTTTGAACATCAGGTAAAGGCTGTGTCCAGGGAAAAACTGGAGTATCTTTATTATTATCTCTGTAAAATCATGTTTAAGGGCGCGGAAAATCCGAATATGACAGTCGGGGATATTATAAAGCTTATATAAGATTTTGAAATTCGGAGGAACAGCAGTATGTTTGAAAAAATGGCAGATATTATTTGCAACTATGTGGAAGTGGAGCCCGGGGATATCCGTCCGGAGTCCCGTTTTATGGAAGATTTGGGATTTACCTCCTTTGATTTTATGAGTATGCTGGGCGAACTGGAGGATGAGTTTGACGTGGAAATTGATCAGCAGGAGGTTTCTGCAATCCGTACCGTGCAGGAAGCTGTGGATTATATGACAAAACTGTCTGCGGAATAAGAAGAGGTGGGGCTATGAACAGTACTATTCGTGAAATTATCGTACAGGCGGAGAAAAGCTATGGAGCTGTGGATGCCATACGGTATAAAATAAAAAAAGACATAATAGAGACAAAATCTTACACGGACCTGAAGCGTGACAGCGAGAGCTTTTCCTGTGTTCTTCAGGCTCTGGGAGAGCAGGGGAGCCATGTGGCTGTTACGGGGATGACCTCCTACTTCTGGATTATGGCATACCTGGGGACTGTGAACAGCGGAAGCGTCGCGGTGCCGCTGGACGTATCCCTTCCGGCAGAGGAGATGTGCGAGCTGGTGGATCGCGCGGATGCAACGGTATTGGTAATTGATGAAGTCCGCAAAGATGTGGCGGCGATTGTGAAGCAGCGCTGTCCGAAGCTGAAATATTTAATATCCATGCAGAAGGAAGCAAGCGACAGCGAGAGTCTGTCCCTTGTACAGCTTCTGAGAGAGCATGAGGGAAGCTGCGGTTATCTGCCGGATCCTGATGCATTGGCTACTATTATGTTTACGTCGGGAACAACGGGAAAGAGCAAAGGAGTGATGCTGACCCACCGCAATCTGGCAGAGAATGCCACCTGTCTGGACATGAAATTCCCTCCGCGGACGGTGCTTATGTCTGTGCTTCCGATTCATCATGCATACTGTCTTAGTATGGATATTCTGAAGGGAATTTCTCTGGGCAGTGTGATCTGCATCAATGATTCATTGATTCGTATGGCGAAAAATATTAAGCTGTTTCGTCCGAATGTCATTTTGATGGTGCCGCTGATGATTGAGACTATGGCGAAAAAGCTGGAGGATGCGAAAGGCCTGCCGCCCGAGATTGTGAAAAAAGAGGTGTTCGGAGAGCAGTTCCATACGATCTGCAGCGGAGGCGCTTATCTGCCTCCTGCCATGCTGGATTTATTTGGAGAATACGGAATTACGATTCTTCAGGGCTACGGCATGACCGAATGCGCGCCGGTTATCAGCACGACCGTAAGCTGGAATATCCGGAAAGGCTCTGTGGGGCAGCTGATGCCCAACTGCGAGGCAAAGGTAGTGGATCAGGAGCTGTGGGTCCGGGGCAGCAGTGTGATGAAGGGGTATTACCAGATGCCTGAAGAGACAGAGGAGGCTTTGACGGACGGATGGCTTCGTACCGGTGATCTGGGTTATGTGGATGAAGAGAATTTTGTATATTTGACCGGGCGGAAGAAAAATCTGATCATCACGAAGAACGGAGAAAATGTATCTCCTGAGGAGCTGGAGAATAAAATCGGGGAGAGCCGTCTGGTTCAGGAAATACTGGTACGGGAAAAGGAGGGAGTTATTGAGGCGGAAATTTTCCCGGATATGGAGTATGCACAAAAGCAGGGACTGACGGATCCGCAGACAGAGCTTCAGAAAATAATTGACGCTTATAATCAGACGGCGCCCACATATAAGCGCGTTTATCGTTTGAAGGTGCGGGAGACGGAATTTGACAAAACGCCGTCGAAAAAAATCAAACGTTATTAAAATGAATGCAAAAAGCATGAACGAATTAGAAATAGCCGGAACAGACTGATACAAAATCAGCCGTTCCGGCTGTTTTTTCTACATAACCCAGATCTGGTGTTAATATTTTATAATATTGTCAAAGACCGGATATGAAAGAATTGGAATAATGTATATTTTTTTGCAAAAATATACGTTTAGACTAGATAAATTAACTAATATATGTTATACTTAAACACGTATTAATTGCAGAACCAGGTTATTTGCTTATGATTATTTTTCTTCAGAATGCGGAGGTTGAAAAATAACAAAAAACAGATAAGGATACGGTTTGTAAATCAATTTTATAAGGAAGGTGAGCAATTGGAGAACTATACCAAGTATAAGCTGAAAGGGTGCGACGAACTGGTGCCATTGTTGTCCGGTGTGGACAATTTGTTCGTCGTTGCTTGTAACAAGTGCTTCAAGGAATTTGAGACCATTGACGAACCAGATTGCGGCGAATTTGAGAAAATCGCTGCCGAACACGGAAAGACAGTCACAGGTAGTGCAAAGGTTGATTTTTTGTGCAACAAAACCCAGACTGAAAAAAAATTACAGGACATGATTCCGGAAGGTACAGAGCATGTTTTTGTAATTTCCTGCGGCTTGGGAATTCAGACCGTTGCGGATCTGGCAAAGGTACCCGTATATGCGGCGGCTGATTCACTCAACTATACGGGACATCACGGTATGGCGCTGACAAAGAAAAGCTGTGATGCCTGCGCGCAATGTTATTTGAACGTAACCGGAGGAGTCTGTCCTATCGTTGACTGCTCGAAGAGTCTGGTCAACGGACAATGCGGAGGCGCAAAGAACGGAAAATGCGAGGTGGACAGCAATAAAGACTGTGCCTGGGAAAAAATATACAAAAGGCTGGAAAAACAGGGTCGTATTTCAGAGTTTTTGGAACAGCCGGTTCAGGTGCGGGATTACTCAAAGGTTGACTTCAAGTTTGTTAATAATTATGTAAAATCAATCCGCGAAAACAGACTGGAGGGTTACTACGGAGGCGTTCATCCTTCAGAGCGTAAAGAGTTTACCGAACATCTTACATTGAAGAAATTCCCGGATCCGGAAGTGGTGGTTATTCCTCTGTCGATGCATGCAGGCGCTCCGGCCAATCCTGTTGTACAGGTGGGAGATACTGTGAAAGTCGGACAGAAAATCGGAGAGGCGGCAGCCTTTATAAGCAGTCCGATACATTCCAGTGTCAGCGGAACTGTAATTGCCATTGAACCGCACGGGCATGCCACAAGAGGCGAATGTATGTCCGTTGTCATCCGTTCGGACGGAAAAAATACTCTGCATGAATCTGTTAAGCCTCATAAAGATCTTGACAGTCTGACGCCGGACGAGATTATCGATATTGTCCGCGAGTCCGGAATCGTAGGCATGGGCGGCGCCGGTTTCCCGACGTCTGTAAAACTGAAACCTGCCAAACCGGTAGATACAATTTTACTGAACGGCTGCGAATGCGAGCCTCTTCTGACGGCAGACCACAGAGTGCTCCTGGAGTTCGCGGATGATGTAGTCTTTGGCCTTAAGGCGATTATCAAAACAGTAGGCGCGGAAAAGGGTATTATTGTAATTGAGGATAATAAGCCGGATGCCATTGAGCTTATGAAAGAGAAGACTGCCGACTGCGGCAATATAGAGGTTGTGGTAGCTAAGACAAAATATCCGCAGGGCGCTGAGAAGATGCTGATTAAGCGGGTAATGAAACGGCAAGTGCCGAGCGGCGGCCTGCCTGCAGATGTAGGCTGTGTTGTAAGCAACATCAGCACCACAAAAGCGATTGCCGATGCAATTCAGAAAGGTATGCCGTTAGTTGAACGTGTTGTAACCGTAACCGGTGAAAAGCTGAAGAATCCGGGCAATTATATTGTGAAGATCGGTACCAACACCAAAGAACTGATCGATTTCTGCGGCGGCGTAACAGGCGATGATATTACAATTAAGGCAGGCGGTCCGATGATGGGCTTTGTCCTTTCCGATGTGAATGTACCAATCATGAAGGGCTCCAATGGAATCATTGTGGTTGATACAGATCATACAGAAGAACAGCCATGTATCAAATGCGGACGCTGTGTGGATGTATGTCCGATGGAACTTTCTCCGCTGTATTTCGCAAAATATGCGGATGAGAAGAACTGGCAGGGCGTGAAGGATAAAAAAATCATGGATTGTATTGAGTGCAGGTGCTGTGAGTATATCTGTTCCTCTAAGATTCCGTTAGTCACCAAAATCAAAGCCGGAAAAACTGCAGTAAGGGAGATGAAGTGATATGTTAATTACCCAATTAAAAGCAAAGGAAACTATCGTATCACTGGTAGGCGGGAAAAAGGTTTTTATCATTAACTGCCAGGGATGCAAGGAAGTCTCTTTTCCGGAAAAGGAAGCCGCAGAGCTCCAGAAGGAACTGGGAGCCTCCGGAAAGGTGACCGGAGTTATTACAACAGACTACATATGCAATCCGGAAAATATGAAGCTGCGTCTCCAGAAACATATGGGCGAGATCGAGGCTGCTGATATGGTACTGGTATTTTCCTGCGGTGTCGGAGTGCAGACCATTGCCGAATATCTGGAGGATAAAATGGTATGTGCAGGCTGCGATACCTGCAGATTACCGGGATTCCAGGGTGTAACTCCGCTGGAGTACGATTGCGGTCAATGCGGCGAATGCTACCTGAATTTAACCGGTGGAATCTGCCCGATTACTGCCTGTTCCAAAAGTCTGGTCAACGGACAGTGCGGCGGCTCTAAAAACGGCAAATGTGAAGTAGACAGCAATATGGAATGCGGCTGGGAGCGTATTTACAGACGGCTTGAGAAAATAGGACATCTGGATGCGTTGAAGTGCCCGACGCAGGTACGTAATTACGCAACAGATGATGAAGTGTCTAAATAGGGAGACTGTTAAAATTTATAATGATTAGGAGCAATGTATAATGAAAATTACTGAGTTATTTGAACGTGGTGAATTTGTGGTTTCGGCAGAGGTGGGCCCGCCAAAAGGAATTCATATTGAACATTTGCTGGAAGAAGCGAAAACTTATTTGAGCGGTATTACGGCGGTTAACGTGACAGATAATCAGTCCTCCGTTATGCGTCTTGGTTCTCTGGCAACGTGCAAAGCTCTGAAGGACAAAGGGCTGACACCTATCTACCAGTTGACCTGTCGTGACAGAAACCGTATAGCACTGCAGTCGGATCTTTTGAGCGCTGCTATGCTGGGGATTGAAAATCTGCTGCTTTTAACGGGAGATCATACAAAGATGGGCGATCACCCGCAGGCAAAGCCTGTTTTTGATTTGGATTCCGTTTCTTTGATTCATGCAGTGAAAAAGCTGGAGGAAGGTGAAGACTTGGGCGGAAATAAGCTGGTTGGAGAGCCTCCTAAATTTGCCAAAGGAGCAGTTGTATCTCCTTGCAGTGACTCTATTGACGCACAGCTTGCAAAAATGGAGCGGAAGGTTCGTGCAGGCGCAGACTATTTCCAGACACAGGCGGTTTATGAGCCGGAGAAGTTTATTAAATTTATGGAAAAGGCAAAACAGTTTGGCAAACCGGTCCAGCTTGGAATCGTAATTCCAAAATCAGCAGGAATGGCAAAATTCATGAATGATAATGTTGCCGGTATTCATGTTCCTCAGGAAATGATTGATGAGCTTAAAAAGGACAAGGAAAAAACCAAAGCAGGTATTACTGGTGTGGAGATTGCCGCGCGTATCATCAAAGAATGCAAGCCGTATTGCCAGGGTGTACATATTATGGCATTGGGCTGGGAGTCAAAAGTACCGGATCTTCTTAAGCAGGCTGAGATTTAATGACTTAAGGGGTTGCTGCAAGGGCAGTATCAGTTAAGTTAAGGTTATAAAACTCTGCATTGTTTTAAAATTTCAAGTGACCGAAAGTATAAAAACAGCTTTCGGTCACTTTTTCCTTTATTTAGGAAATTCCTCAAAACGAAAAGCATGGCAAAGACACTTTTTTATTGAAAATATACAGAAATTTACTTGCTAAATATCCCCCTATGGGGTATAATACTAATAAAAATGACAAAAAAATAACATACCAGTTTGTTTTGGTGTTAGTTTTGTTATGAAGAAGGAGGTAGGTAGATGCACGTAACCAACGAAGAACACAGCCATTGTGGATGTGGCTGCGGTGGGCACGAACATTCTCATGAACATGCACATGGAAAGCTGACTCATACCCATGCACACAGCCATGAGGACGGTCATGAGCATGAGCACAACCATGAACATAATCATTGTGAATGCGGTCATGACCATTGTGACCATCCGAAGGATGAGGATACTGCAGTTCTGGCATATATGCTGGATCACAATAAACATCATGCCCAGGAGCTGGCTGCTATTGCAAAGCATTTAAGAGAGCAGGGTAAGGACGATGCAGCCGTTCAGATTGAAAAGGGTGTGGAAGATTTTGAAAAAGGCAATATGAGATTGTCAATTGCACTTTCGCTTGTACAGTAGGAGGAATTAAGTATGTGTCTTGCAACTGTATATGGGAAAAAACAGGAGAGCGAAAGCGTCCTGATTAAAAATGCAAGCCGTATTGATGTGGAGGGGACGGTTATCCGTATTCGTGACATCATGGGCAGTGAGATTACAGTGGAAGGCGCCATTTCCATGGTGGATCTTGCGAATGCGGTTGTAAAGATCAACTGCATTGAGGATTAATTGCAGGTTACAGTAATAAGATTACTATGGAATGGAGGTGAGTTGCGATGAAAAGAGAAAAAGCGTCAAGAGCCAGGGAGCCGTCCGGAACAGCGCCTGTGTGGTGACAGCTTTAAGATTGTGGCTGCAGGTTTGTTTTTTGTATTTGATAATTTAAGTAGAAATTTTAGGAGATGACAATATGCCGCAGACAATTGCAGTAGCAGGCAAAGGCGGAGTGGGCAAGACCACACTGACCGGCATGCTGATACAGTATTTAGTAGACAAAAAGAAAGGACCGATTCTGGCGGTTGACGCGGATGCCAATTCCAACCTGAACGAGGTGCTTGGCGTGGAGGTGGATATGACCTTAGGCGATATCCGCGAGGAGATTGCAAAAGCAGAATTGTCCGATAAGAGTCCGATTCCGGTAGGAATGTCCAAACAGGATTATGCAGAGTTTAAGTTTGATTCCGCATTGGTGGAAGAGGATGACTATGATCTGCTGGTAATGGGGCATACGCAGGGCAAGGGCTGCTATTGTTTTGTCAATGGGCTTTTGTCAACCCAGGTTGCCAGACACTCACAGGGCTACAACTATATTGTAGTGGATAACGAGGCCGGTATGGAACATATCAGCCGGGGTATTCTTCCCAATGTGGATATTGTGATTCTGGTAAGCGACTGTTCCCGCAGAGGGGTTCAGGCAGTCGGAAGAATTGCACGCCTGATTCCGGAATGCGGACTGAAGCCGAAAAAGGTTGGACTGATTGTGAATCGTGCGCCTGGAGGCTTCCTGAATGATGGCATTCAGGAGGAAATTCAGAAGCAGGAACTGACACTTCTTGGAGTAGTACCCCAGGATGAGGGGGTATATGAGTTTGACAGCGCCGGTACTCCGACGACCGAGCTTCCGTCAGACAATCCTGTCAGACTGGCGTTATACAAGATTATTGACAGTCTAGAGCTGTAGATGCCCGGACTGCAAAAAAGGAGATTTATATGGGAGACTTTAAATTAACAACAGTAGAAGAGTTTGAAGCCGCTACTAACAGACTACTGGAAACAGGTGCCAAGGTTGGCGCTGACGCATGGCAGCTTCGTGTTAAAAACCAGACACCACATTGTAAATTCGGTGAGCAGGGTATTTGCTGCCGTATCTGTGCCATGGGTCCGTGCCGTATCACTCCCAAGGCACCGAGAGGTATCTGCGGATGTGATGCTCATGGTATCGTAGGACGTAACTATCTGAAATTTACTGCAGGCGGAGCAGCAACTCACTCCGATCATGGCCGTGAAATCTGCCATACCCTGTATGCAGCTGCTCCGGATGGGGCATATAAAGTAAAAGATGCTGAGAAGCTGATCCGTATTGCAAAAGAGTGGGGCGTAGAGACCGATGGAAAAGATATCTATGATCTGGCTCATGAAATAGCTGAGATGGCTCTTTTAGAGTATGGTAAACCGTTCGGTTTCCAGCGCTGGACAGAGCGTGCTCCGCAGCATACCCAGGAGCTGTGGAAGAATGCGGAAATTCTTCCCCGTGCCATTGACCGTGAGGTATCCTGTGCATTACATATGACTCATATGGGATGTTCTTCCAAGCCGGAGGCACTGGTTCGCCAGTCCTTACGTACCGGTCTTTGCGATGGCTGGGGCGGTTCCATGTGCGGTACCGAGTTCTCCGATGTTCTGTTTGGAACTCCGAAGCCTCTTGATACCGAGGCAAACCTTGGCGTTATGAATGCTGAGAACGTTAATATTGTTGTTCATGGTCATGATCCGTCACTGTCTGAGATGGTTTGCGAATATGCAGATGATCCGGAAATGATTGCATATGCAAAATCAATCGGAGCAAAGGGCATTACCGTATCCGGCGTATGCTGTACCTCCAACGAAGTGGCTATGCGTCGCGGTATTCCGATGGCCGGTAACTTCCTGCAGCAGGAAAATGTAGTTCTGACCGGTGCCTGTGAGGCAATTGTTGTGGACGTTCAGTGTATTTTCCCGGCACTTGGGCCTCTGAGTAAATGCTTCCATACCAAGTTTATCACCACCTCACCGGTTGCTCAGATGCCGGATTCCGAGTACATCCGTTTCACGGTGGGAACCGCGGCAGAGAAAGCAAAACAGATTGTAAAGCTTGCATGTGATAACTTTAAGAACCGTAAACCGGAGCTGGTATATATTCCGGATATGAAGCAGAAAGCAACCGTTGGCTATTCTGTGGAAGCTATTGTAAAGACTCTGGACGGCGTTACCAACTCTCAGGTAGATGAACTTGGAACTACCAAGCCTCTGATCGAGTGTATCACTTCCGGTGTTATCCGTGGTGCGGTTGCAATGGTTGGATGTAACAATCCGAAGATTCGTCCGGACCAGGCGCATATTGAGCTGATGAAGAAACTGATTGCAAATGATATCGTAATCGTTGCATCCGGATGTTCTGCTCAGGCAGCAGCGAAAGCCGGCCTGATGGATAAGAGAGCCAAGGATCTCTGCGGTGCGGGTCTGAAGAGGGTTTGCGAACTGGCAGACATTCCTCCTGTATTACATATGGGTTCCTGTGTGGATATCAGCCGTATGATGATTCTGGTAGCTGAGCTGGCTAAGGATTCCGGACTGAACATTTCTCAGCTTCCGGTTGTAGGATGCGCTCCGGAGTGGATGTCTGAGAAGGCAGTATCTATTGGTAACTATGTAGTATCTACCGGTATTGATACCTTCCTTGGCGTGGATCCATATGTATCTGGTTCCGATCAGATGGGTCAGTGGCTGACCAGTGGCGTTCGTGACTGGGTTGAGGCAGCATATACTGTAGAGACCGATATCGAGAAGCTTGTTGATGCTATGATTGACCGTATTGAAGAAAAGAGAACTGCTATTGGTATCTAAATAAAACGAGAAAGTAAAATTTTTGACCGGAGGGTGACAACATTGAAGATAGCAATTACCGGAAAGGGCGGAGTTGGAAAAACAACTTTTGCAGCAACGCTGGCAAGATTATATGCAGAGGAGGGACGTACGGTCCTGGCCGCTGATGTGGACCCGGATGCCAATCTGGGCCTGGCTCTTGGATTTCCGGAAGATGTACTGGATTCCATTATTCCAATCAGCAAGATGAGAAAGCTGGTGGAGGAACGTACCGGAGCCGGTGAGGATAACCAGATCTATAAGCTGAATCCAAAGGTAGATGATATTCCGGACACCTACAGCAAAACCTGCAACGGAGTAAAGCTTCTGCTGCTGGGTACGGTGGAAACCGGCGGAGGCGGATGTGTCTGTCCGGAGCATGTAATGCTGAGACGGATTATCAGTCATCTGATTCTTCGGAGCAATGATGTGGTGATTATGGATATGGAAGCCGGACTGGAGCACCTGGGACGCGGAACATGTGAATCTATGGAACAGTTCATTGTTGTCATTGAGCCCGGCGCCAGAAGCGTTCAGACTTATAAAAACGTAAAGCGTCTGGCTGAAGATCTTGGAATCCGGCAGGTACGCGTTGTGGCTAATAAGGTGCGCAGTATCGAGGATGAGGAATTTATACGTTCCAAGATTCCGGCAGAAGATTTACTGGGATTTATTCATTACAATACGGAAGTAATAGATGCGGACCGCCAGGGAAAATCTCCCTATGATTTCAGCGAATCCGCAACAGAGGAGATCCGGAAGATAAAGGAGATCCTTGATCAATCGAATTAAGATTTGGAGGTATATACCGTGACATTATTTGATAGAGTATTTGGCGGCAACGACGCAGTCTATGGACTGACAGAGGCTGCGATTGACAAAGCCATCGCAGAGCATGGCGCAGACCAGGCAGTATCTTTCCCGGGAACTGCTTACAGCCTGCCCTGCTACTACTCCGTAACTGGTACTAAGGTGACCAATCTTGGAGAATTAAAAGAGGCGCTTGGTGTTGTAAAAACTCTGATGACCAGAGAGAAAAGACTGAATGACGCATTTATGAGCGGTGTTGCAACTGCTCTGTGTGCAGAATTTATTGAAGCATTAAAATATTTAAATGGCGCGGAGCCATACAGCGAGCCTCTTTACGGACATCTTCCGGATGCAATTATCCGTGAGCTGGGTGTGCCGCTGGTAACCGGAGATATTCCGGGCGTGGCAGTTGTCCTTGGAAGCGCTCCAAGTAAAGAAGAGGCAGTGGAGCTTGTAAAGAGCTATCAGGCACAGGGTATTCTTGTAACGCTTGTAGGCGGAGTGATCGACCAGTGTACAGAGGCAGGCCTGAATATGGGCTATTCTGTTCGTATCGTACCCCTCGGAAAAGATGTAACTTCTGTTATCCATGTTGTATCTGTTGCACTGCGTGCGGCATTAATCTTTGGTAATGTTACTCCTGGTGATGCAGGCAATCTGATGAAATACACCTTCGAGCGTGTGCCGGCATTTGTCAATGCATTCAAACCGCTGGATGATGTAATCGTAGCATGTGGAGCAGGCGCTATCGCACTTGGATTCCCGGTAGTAACCAATGAGACTGAGAATATTTTCCGCGTACCGAAGAGCTTAATTGTACAGGAAGATGTATCCAAATTCAATGCAACCTCTCTTGAAGCGCGCGATATCAAGATTAAGATCACAAAGATCGATATTCCGGTATCCTTTGCATCTGCTTTTGAGGGTGAGATTATCCGTAAAGGTGATATGCAGGTAGAGTTTGACGGTTCCAGAAAAGACTGCTTCGAGCTGGTATGCACAAAAGAGCTGACCGAGATTGAGGATCACAAGTTTGAGCTGATTGGACCGGATTTTGACACTATGGAAGTGGGAAGCAAGCAGCAGATTGCTTACATTGTAAATGTGGCAGGAAAGAATATGCAGACGGACTTCGAGCCGGTATTTGAGCGTAAATTCCACAGCTACATCAACTGTATTGAAGGCGTAATGCACACCGGACAGCGTGATATGATCCGTATCCGTGTCAGCAAGGCTTCCTATGAGGCAGGCTTCCGTGCAAAAGATCTTGCAGAAGTATTGTATGCGAACATCAAGAATGAATTTGATGCAGTTGTTGACAAATGTGCAGTTACCATCATTACAGATGCAGATGAGTGTACAAAGCTTCGCCATGAAATGGCAATTCCGGCTTATGACCGCCGTGATGAGCGTCTTGTATCCCTGACTGATGAGTCTGTACCGGTATATTACAGCTGTATCATGTGCCAGGCATTCTCCCCGAGCCATGTATGCGTGGTTACTCCGGAGAGACTTGGACTTTGCGGTGCCGTATCATGGCTGGATGCAAAGGCTACTAATGAGCTTGATCCGGAAGGACCGTGCCAGGTAATCACAAAGGAAAGAGTAATTGATGAAAACCTGGGACGTTATGAGGATGTAGATGAAGCAGTACAGAAGTTCTCCAGAGGCGCACTGGAGCATGTAACCCTGTACTCCATTATGGAAGATCCGATGACCTCCTGCGGATGCTTCGAGTGTATTTGTGGTATTGAGCCGTGCTCTAACGGTGTCGTTATTACGAACCGTGAGTATGCAGGCCAGACTCCTCTTGGAATGACCTTCTCAGAGCTGGCTTCCATGACCGGCGGCGGAGTTCAGACTCCAGGCTTTATGGGACATGGAAAACACTTCATCGCTTCCAAGAAGTTCATGAAGGCAGAAGGCGGAATCGAGCGTATCGTATGGATGCCGAAGGATTTGAAGGATACTGTGGCAGAGAGACTGAACAAGACTGCACAGGAACTGTACGGAATCGAGAACTTTACCGATATGGTCGGCGATGAAACCATCACCACCGAACCGGAGAAGCTGCTTGAGTTCCTGACAGAAAAAGGACATCCGGCGCTTGGCCTGGAGCCGATGATGTAACTGGCGGATATTATCTGGTTCCGTGATACAGGAACCGATACCCCATTAGGGCACCCTGCGAATGCAGGGTTGCCCTTTTGGAATGCATGAAAGGCTTTTATAAATAAGGTTTTTATGTTATAATTGTGATATACATATTTTTAAGGAGGATATACCAATGCCATTCAATGGAAAATCAGGAAAATTCAATGCTTCCATCAACACAGTTGAAGTTGGCTGTGGCGAGAAAGCAATCAAAATCGGCGGCGAGAATGTTTTACCGTTCTATACGTTTGATGCTCCGATTGAAAATTCACCAAAAGTCGGTGTTATGATTTCTGACCTTGGTCTGGGAAATGAGCCTGCCGGTGTAAAGGCATATTATGAAGGATGTACGACTATGGCTGATATTGCGAAGAAAGCAGCAGCAATGCCGGGTGCGGATTTTGTATGCCTGAAGCTGGAAGGAGCAGATCCGAACGGTGAGAACAAATCTACCGAGGACTGTATAGCAGTAGTAAAAGAAGTCGTTGACGCCATCGACGTACCTCTTGTTATTGCCGGCTGCAAAAATGTAACAAAGGATTCTGAGCTTCTGACAAAAGCAGCAGAGGCTGCACAGGGTAAAAATGTAATTATCCTGGCAGCAAAGGAAGAAAATTATAAAGGTATCGGCGCAGCCGCAGGTCTTGCTTATAACCAGAAGGTTGGAGCTGAGTCTGCAGTTGACATTAACCTTGCAAAACAGCTTAACGTATTGATTTCCCAGCTGGGAGTAGCTCCGTCCAGCGTAGTAATGCATGTTGGTACCGCTGCAGTAGGCTATGGTTTTGAGTATGTAGTCTCTACCATGGACCGTGTAAAAGCTGCGGCTCTCGGCCAGAACGATACACAGTTACAGATGCCGATCATCACCCCGGTTGCGGATGAAGCATGGAATGTGAAGGAATCTATGGCTTCTGAAGAGGACATGCCGGAATGGGGGCCTGTAGAGGCTCGTGGCATCGGTATGGAAGTTTCTACCGCAGCTTCTGTATTAGCATCTGGTTCCAACGCAGTCATTTTGAAACATCCGACTTCCGTTGCTACCATTTCTAAAATGATCAAAGAACTGATGTAATCGAGGGAGGAGGAAAATACAATGGCATTAAAAGGCTTAGATATCTTTAAATTAACACCAAAAACAAACTGTAAAGAGTGCGGAAGCCCAACCTGTATGGCATTCTCCATGAAAGTGGCTCAGGGCGCAATGGAACTTTCCAAGTGTCCGCATATGTCTGAGGAGGCTATAGCAACCTTATCCGAGGCAACTGCTCCGCCGATGAAGTCCATCAAGGTTGGTGCCGGCGAAGCCGAGTGCACCCTTGGAGGCGAGACCGTACTTGCAAGACATGAAAAGACGTTCGTAAGCAAATCCAGATTTGCTGTGCGTCTGACTCCTGATATGGATGTTGCAGCTGCTGTTGCCGAGGCTAACAAAGTAGATTATGATCGTATCGGCGAGAGAATGCATGCAGAGATGGTCTATGTGGAGTATACTGGAGATGCTGCCGCATATGCAGAGGCAGTAAAAAAAGTAACCGGATCCGGCAAAGTAATTATTCTGGCATGTAAGGATGTGGAGGCAGCTAAGGCAGCTTTGGAGGTATGTAAGGCAGAGAAACCGATTCTGAACGGCGCTGACGCTTCCAACTATGCGGAAATGGTAGAGGTCGCAAAAGCAGCAGGCGTTGTTCTCGGCGTAACCGGAGCAGACATCAATGAGCTTTATGATACTACCGCGGCAATTGAGAAGCTTGGTTACAAGGAGCTGGTACTGGATACTACCGGAGCAAATATCAAGGATACCTTTGCTATGACTGTACAGGTAAGACGTGCATGTCTGGACAAGAATCCGGACAGAACCTGCGGATATCCGTCCATCGTAAATCTGTCTGCAGTAGCTCCTGACGATGAGGCTATGCAGATTGCACTGGCTTCCATGTTTATTTTAAAGTATGGTTCCATTATTGTTATGGATACCATGAACTATGCAAGGGCGCTTCCTCTGTATGGTTTAAGACAGAATGTATATACTGACCCGCAGAAGCCAATGAAGGTTGAGCCGGGCATCTACCCGCTGAACGGTGCTGATGAGAACTCCGTTGTTCTGACAACCGTTGACTTTGCACTTACATATTTCGTAGTGTCCGGTGAGCTGGAGAGATCCGGTGTACCTTGTAATCTGGTTATCAGCGACGCGGGCGGACTTTCCGTACTTACTGCATGGGCTGCTGGTAAGCTGTCCTCCACCTCTGTATCCAAGTTCATCATTGAGAACGTGGAGCCGAAGGTTAAGAGCAGAAAGCTCATTATTCCGGGTAAAGTTGCCGTATTGAAGGGTGACATCGAAGCAAAGCTTCCGGGATGGGAAGTAATTGTTGCTCCGAACGAGGCTGTACAGCTTGTTAAATTCTTAAAGGATATGCAGGCAAGCGGTCAGATCTAAAAACCAAACATCTGTCTGCATGCCGGACAGATGAAAAAAGAATATAAAAGGAGAACACTACAATGGCAAAATTTGTAACAATTGGTGAAAGATTATCAACAACAGCTCCGGCTGTGAATAAGGCTTTCACAACAAGAGATCCGGAACCGATTATTCAGCGTGCAAAACAGCAGCTGGATGCTGGTGCTGTTTATCTTGACGTAAATATCGGACCGGCTGAGAATGACGGACCGGAACTGATGAAATGGGCAGTTCAGCTGCTTCAGAGCGAGTTTGACAATGTTCCTCTGGCTCTCGATACCGCCAACAAAGCAGCAATTGAAGCAGGTATCTCTGTTTACAATCGTTCCAAAGGAAAACCGATTGTAAACTCCGCAGATGCAGCAGGAAGAATTGAATACATCGACCTTGCAGCAGCGAATGATGCCATTGTTATTGCTCTTTGCAACGGTGAAGGAATTGCAAAAGATAATGACGAGCGTATGATGTACTGCCAGACCATGCTGGAGAGAGGTATGGAGCATGGTATGGAGCCGACCGATCTGTGGTTTGATCCGTTATTCCTTGTTATCAAAGGTATGCAGGATAAGCAGATGCAGATTCTTGAGTGTATCAAGATGATTTCTGACATGGAACTGAACTCTACAGGCGGACTTTCCAACAATTCCAACGGTATGCCGAAGCATATCCGTCCGATTATGGATTCCGCGATGGTTGCTATGTGTATGCAGTGCGGTCTGACTTCCGCAATCGTAAACCCGAACGATCTGCGTCTGATGGAGACGATCAAATCCTGTGATATTATCAAAAACAATACTTTATATGCAGATTCCTATCTGGAGATCTAATCTTAGAACCAGGTAAGTGCTATACAATACTGCCGGTGTTTCACTGGCAGTATTGTGCTATATGGAGGTTATTATTTTGTTTTTCTTACAAGACAGTATCGTAACTTGAGTTTTCCCATTTTTTATTATGAAGGTCAAAAGCTCTTGCTGTCAAAAGCAGCATAGACAAGCTGTACAAAATTCCTATCGGACAACATGTTTTCCAGAAGGGATTCGTATGCATTTTTTCTCTATGCTTTCTGCGGGGATCTTTTAACCTTTATGAATTACATTTTGCGGAAGCTCAGGAGTTTTGTAACATATGGGAGAAGAAATTATGCCGAACGTAACATTTAAATTTGAAGACGGTACTGCAACAGTTGTTGCGGTCACTGCCGGAGAGAATCTGTTGGAGGTGGCGCGGAAAGCGAATGTAGCCATTGATGCACCTTGTTCAGGCAACGGTTCCTGCGGTAAATGTAGAGTAAAATTTATCAGTGGTGAATTGGATACAGAAAAAACACGGCATATCTCAGAGAAGGAGTTCGCTGAAGGATGGAGGCTGTCCTGTGTCAGTACCATTACAGGAGATGTGGAGGTTCTGGTGCCGGATATTGCATCTGCTTATAAGAGCAGAATGAAGGTGGCGGATTTAAGCTCAAAAGAAGAGATTGCTATTTTTGATAGAGCAAAAAAAGATGTAGAGGAATCCGGAATTGCATTTGAAAATGATTTTTCCACTGTAGAGCTGGCGATGGAGGAGCCGACTCTGGAGGATACAATGCCGGATAATGAAAGGCTGATCTGGGCCATTCAGGCAGCCGCAAATGTGGAAAAGGTAAAACTGACCTATCAGGTGCTGAAAAAGCTTCCGGATGTACTCCGTGACAATCAGTTCCACATTAATGCAGTATTAAAGAAAAACGGACATGGCGTACTGGTATATGATGTACTGCCGGCCGAGGATAAAAGAATATGTGGTCTGGCCATCGATATTGGCACCACAACCGTATCGGCAGTTATTCTGGATATGGAGACAGGAGAGCTTTTGGCAAAGGCATCTGCCGGAAACGGACAGATTCGTTACGGTGCGGATGTGATTAACCGTATTATCGAATCCAGAAAAGAAGGCGGAGAGAGGAAGCTTCAAAAAGCCATTATTGAAGAGACGATTAATCCGATGATTGACAATATGTGCCGCGCGGCAAAGATTCACGGAAGCAGAATTTATCATATGTGTGTGGCATCCAATACGACTATGAACCACCTGTTTGCAGGTGTCAATGCGGATCCGCTCCGTATGGAGCCGTATATTCCGGCATTTTTTGAGACAGATAATCTGAATGCTTATGATCTGGGTATTCATGTACACCCGGATGCAAGGATTGTCATTGCTCCGAATATCGGAAGCTATGTGGGAGGCGATATTACGGCCGGAACACTGGTCAGCATGATCTGGAATAAGCCGGAGTTCAACCTGTTTATTGATCTTGGTACAAACGGAGAGATTGTATTCGGTAATTCTGACTTTATGATGAGCTGTGCATGTTCTGCAGGACCGGCCTTTGAGGGCGGAGATATTAGCTGCGGCATGCGGGCCACAGACGGAGCCATCGAGGCATGTACCATTGACGCAGAGACTATGGAGCCCACATTCACCATTGTAGGAAGCGAAGGGCAGAAGCCGGTAGGCTTATGCGGTTCCGGTATTATTGATGTAATTGCAGAGCTGTTCCGCTGCGGTATTATCAGTCCAAAAGGAAAGTTTATCCGGGAAGGCAGGAGAGTGCGTCATGATCAGTATGGAATCGGAAGCTATGTGCTTGCGTTTCAGGAAGACGCAGCCGGACATAAGGATGTTGTCATTAATGAAGTGGATATTGATAATTTCATCCGCGCGAAGGGTGCTATCTTCTCTGCTGTCTGCACGATGATCCGTTCTCTGGACTTTGATGTGTCCATGATTGAGAATGTATATGTTGCCGGGGGAATCGGAAGCGGTATTAATATGCGCAATGCGGTCGTTATCGGCATGTTCCCGGATATTGAACTTGAAAAATTTCATTATATCGGCAACTCCTCTTTGACCGGAGCCTATAACATGGTATTATCCAGACAGGCTGAGGAGAAGGTATATGATCTTGCCCACAATATGACCTATATGGAGCTGAGTACCGATCCAAGCTATATGGATGAATTTGTAGCAGCATGCTTCCTGCCTCACACGAATACTGCACTTTTCCCAAGTGTGACACAGGAGGTTGTATAGATGGAAATAGAAAACCACAAGGAAGAAGTGCCCTTTGAACATTATCTGGAAAAATATCAGACCTTGAATCCGGAGGAAGCGGCACAAAGATTGAACATATTGTATGATGCAATAGCACAGAAGTTTCAGCTCCGTTTTATGGGACATTTGTATGAGGTGGATTATCCTGAATTTGATGTCCGTACGCTGGATAAAAGGAGCAGCCATAAGGACGTTCTGACAGACAGTCTGCCGGCAAAAACCTTCCTTCTGCGGTATTTGCTGGAGGGACAGTATGTACAGGGCACCGGAAGGTTTATAACTTTCCGTGAGGTGCCGACTTACGGGGAGCTGTATATTCAGCCCTTTACGGGAAGATGTATAAAACGGCTGACTTACGGCTTCGGATATAAGCTGAAGGCTTTTTCTGAGGCCATGGAGAAAATTCCCGGAGCGGCCAGAATACCCATGGGGGATACGGCGTACGAGTTCGAGCTGATTAACGGTTATTATATGCGTTTTATTTTCTGGGAAGGGGATGAAGAATTTCCGCCTTCGGCTCAGATTCTGTACAGTGATAATTTTCAGTTTGGATTTCATGCAGAGGATATGGTAGTGGCAGGAGACCTGTCTATTACAACCGTAAAAAATCTGTGTGCATAATCAGGACATGATACAATATGTATGATGTCAAAAATTTGTCAATGATATATAATACAGTTATGTTCAAAGGAATAATATTCCTTTGTTAAAAAATAAACAAATGCGCAAAGCGCGAAGCCTTAGGGGGAGATTACCCGAGGGGAGAGAAAGGAGTAATTCTTATGGGATTCAAATCTGACATTGAGATCGCACAGGAATGTGAGATGAGGCCGATTACCGAGATCGCAGCCAAAGCAGGTATCGATGACAAGTATCTGGAGCAGTACGGAAAGTACAAAGCAAAAATTGACTACAATTTATTAAAAGAGTCTGACGCTCCGAACGGGAAACTGATTTTGGTAACGGCTATCAACCCGACTCCGGCAGGAGAAGGAAAGACTACTACTACTGTAGGTCTTGCAGATGGTATGCAGAAGCTCGGCAAGAAGGTTATGGTAGCACTTCGTGAGCCGTCCCTTGGACCTGTATTCGGTGTAAAAGGCGGAGCAGCAGGCGGCGGATATGCACAGGTAGTTCCTATGGAGGATATCAATCTTCACTTTACCGGTGATTTCCATGCAATCGGCGCAGCAAACAACCTTCTGGCAGCAATGATTGACAACCATATCTTCCAGGGCAATGCGCTGAACATTGACCCGAGAAAGATTACCTGGAGAAGATGTGTGGATATGAATGACCGTCAGCTTCGTAACGTAGTGGACGGACTCGGCGGAAAGACCAACGGAATGCCCAGAGAGGACGGCTATGATATCACAGTGGCATCCGAGATTATGGCAGTTCTGTGTCTGGCAAGCGACATTACAGATCTGAAGAAGAGACTTGCAAGAATTATCATCGGCTATACATATGGCAAGGTAGCTGAGCAGAAGCCGGTTACCGCAGGTGATCTGCATGCAGAGGGCGCTATGGCAGCGCTTTTGAAGGATGCTCTGAAACCGAACCTGGTTCAGACTCTGGAAGGCGTGCCGGCAATCGTTCACGGCGGACCGTTCGCTAATATCGCTCATGGATGCAACTCTGTAACCGCTACTAAGATGGCTCTGAAATTATCTGATTACACTATCACAGAGGCAGGCTTCGGTGCTGACCTCGGCGCAGAGAAATTCCTGGATATCAAATGCCGTATGGCTGGTCTGAAGCCAAACGCAGTTGTTATTGTAGCTACTGTACGCGCTCTGAAATACAACGGCGGCGTTGCAAAGGCTGATTTGAATAACGAAAATCTGGAAGCGCTTGAAAAAGGTCTTCCGAACCTGTTAAAGCATGTAAGCAATATCACAAATGTATACAAGCTTCCATGTGTGGTTGCAATTAATGCATTCCCGACCGATACCAAGGCAGAGCTTGATCTGGTAGAGGCAAAATGTAAAGAGCTGGGCGTTAATGTTGCTTTGTCCGAAGTATGGGCTAAAGGCGGAGAAGGCGGCGTGAAGCTGGCAGAAGAAGTGATTCGTCTGTGTGAGCTGCCGAATGATTTCACTTATTCCTATGAGCTGGAAGGCACCTCTATTGAAGATAAGCTGAATGCAATTGTTCAGAAGATTTACGGCGGAAGCAAGGTTGTTCTGACTGCAAATGCTCAGAAACAGGCAAAAGAACTGGAGGCTTTAGGATTCAGCAACTGCCCGATCTGTGTTGCTAAGACTCAGTACAGCTTAACAGATGATCAGACCAAGCTTGGCGCTCCGACCGGATTTGAGGTAACCGTGCGTAATCTGAAGATCTCCGCGGGAGCAGGCTTTATCGTTGCACTGACAGGCGAGATTATGACGATGCCAGGTCTTCCGAAGGTTCCGGCTGCTGAAAGAATTGATGTGGACGAGACCGGTAAGATTACGGGACTGTTCTAAGAGAAGAGAAATAGTAATGATATAGGGGCAGGCAGGGAACAATGGTGTTCCCTGCTCGCTGTCATGCATGGAGGTAATATATGGGATTCACAAAAGGTACTTGTGAAGAATTTGTAGATGTTCTGGCATCAAAGGCTCCGGTTCCGGGCGGCGGCGGCGCATCCGCACTGGTCGGCGCTGTTGGTATGGCGCTTGGCAATATGGTTGGAAGCCTGACGGTAGGAAAGAAAAAATATGCAGACGTGGAGGCTGATATCGTTGCTCTGAAAGAGAAAGCAACTGCTCTTCAGGCTGATTTCCTTCGT
This sequence comes from uncultured Lachnospiraceae bacterium, assembly GCA_910585465.1. GTDB lineage: Bacteria > Bacillota > Clostridia > Lachnospirales > Lachnospiraceae > Hominiventricola. The sequence continues at coordinate 155,476 of CAJUEW010000002.1, forward strand.
CTGGTAGAGGCTGATGCGGAAGCATTCGAGCCGCTTGCAAAAGCATATGGCATGCCGAAGGAGACAGAAGAGGAAAAGGCAGAGAAAGCACGTGTAATGGCAGTTGTATTGAAGGATGCCTGTGCGGTTCCCATGGAAATTATGGAAAAATGCTGTGAGGCGATTGATGTTATTGAGGAGTTTGCAGCAAAAGGCTCTGCTCTGGCGATCTCTGACGCAGGTGTGGGCGTGACCTTCTGTAAGGCAGCGCTTCTGGGTGCTTCCCTGAACGTGTTCATCAATACGAAATCAATGGCTGATAAAGAATATGCAGCGTCCCTGAATGAAAAAGCGGATAAAATGATCGCAGATTACAGCAAAAAGGCAGATGAGATTTTTGCCGCAGTCAATGGAAGACTCAGATAGAGGAGGAGAGCAACAAATATGGCAAAACAGCTGTTAGGAAAAGAAGTAACTGCCGCACTGAATGAAAGAATCAAGGCAGATGTGGCAACCCTGAATGCAAAGGGAATCAAGCCGACTCTCGGAATTATCCGTGTAGGCGAAAGACCGGATGACCTCTCCTATGAAAGAGGAGCAACCAAACGCTGCGAAACGCTCGGAGTAGAATATAAAAAATATCTGCTTCCGGCGGATGTGACTCAGGAAGAGCTTCTGAAGGTAGTGGATGAGGTAAATAATGATGACAATATTCATGGAGTGCTGATGTTCCGGCCTCTTCCGAAGCATATTAATCAGACCGTTGTTGAGAACGCGCTTGCTGCTGAGAAGGATGTGGACTGCCAGACGGATGCATCCCTTGGAGGTGTATTCACAGGAAAGAAGGTAGGCTTCCCTCCGTGTACTCCTCAGGCATGTATGGAGATTCTGGATCATTACGGGATTGACTGCACCGGCAAGAAGGCGGTGGTTATTGGCCGCTCTCTCGTTGTAGGAAAACCTGCTGCAATGATGCTGATCAAGAAGAATGCAACGGTTACTATATGCCATACCAGAACCATTGATATGCCGTCAGTTGCAAGAGAGGCAGAAATCCTGATTGTAGCGGCAGGACGCGCAGGTGTTGTTGGTGCTGAGTATGTATCTGCAGGACAGACAGTGATTGATGTAGGTATCAATGTAAACGAGGAAGGCAAGCTTTGCGGTGATGTGGATTATGCTGCGGTGGAGCCGATTGTGGATGCAATTACTCCGGTTCCGGGCGGTGTTGGAAGTGTGACTACTTCTGTTCTGGTTGGACATGTGGTGGAAGCGGCTATGAGAAAGTTTGCATAAGCTGATATTGTAAATATTACGGAAGCTCTGTACTTTTTAATGTACAGGGCTTCTTTTTTGCATTCAGTTGACAGAAAATACGGTTTTTCGTACAATGTGTATAAAGGACAGCCGTGCCGGAAGGGACGAAGCATTTATGCTTTTATGAGGATGAAAAAAAGAGTACGGCGAAAGAGGTGACATCATGAGAATCAGCATGCAGATTCTGGCAGATCGTCTGCGTCAGAACTATCCGGACTGTCAGTTGGGGAATATGTCAGAGGAAATGAATCTAAAGCGTCCGCTTTTTTACCAGAATGGTACAGATTTAAAAAAAAATAAAGTATATATTGCACGGGAAGCTGATGTAACAGAGCTTTTGCTGGCCCATCATGGAGATAATCTGATTCTGGTTGTGGGCACAGAGCTCTTTTCTCCCCAGAAGCCGCTGCAGGGAGTCTGTTTTTTTCCGGAGAGCAGCAATCCGGAAGGGCTGTTTAATGCTGTACAGAGGATTTTTGATACATATGATGCATGGGATGAAAGAATGCAGAACCTGGCGTTTTCTGAGAGGACCCTGAAAACGCTTCTGGATGCGTCACACCGGATTTTTCACAATCCAATTATGGTCAGCACGACGGAAGGGTTTATCATTGATTACAGTACTTTGATGGATACGATGCCGGAATTTCAGGATATTCTGCAGCACAATCAGGTAACCGTATATACAGATGAGGAGCATTCCAGGGCGGCATCAGAGGTGCAGTATTATCAGGATCCGGTAACTCAGAAAAATAATCTGTTTGTAGATATTTATGATAAAAACAGAAATACCTATCGGGTAATTATTGTTGAGGCAGCAAGAAAACTGAAAGTTTATGATGAATATTTGCTTCTGCATCTGGCAAAATATGTTCAGCAGATGCTGGAAAAATATACCGTGCTGCAGTCTGATATCAGTTATACGCTGGATCGTCTTCTGTCCAACATTCTGACGGACGAAAATATAGATGCATCCTCTCTGGAGCACAGATTTGAAAGCTTTCACTGGAAGGAGGCTCATACTTATTTCTGCATGAATATTCATGTATCCACAATAGATCGTCAGAATCTGACTGTGGTTCGTTTTATCTGTAACCGGATTGAGAGTCTGATGAAAGGAAGCTGTGCGTTTTTGCTGGATGAGAATATTGTGGTCTATGTAAATCTTTATTATTACGGGAAGCCGCTTGAGGAGGCATTGAAGACAGTGGCCGGGTTTTTAAGGGACAGCTATCTGAAAGCCGGAATCAGCTATGAATTTGCAGGTCTGCAGTCGTTAAAGCAGTATTATCTTCAGTCCAGAATTGCTTTAGAGCAAGGATTAAGACATTATCCCCTCCGCTGGGTAAACCGGTTTGAGGATATTGCTCTGGACTATCTGATGGGGAAATGTACAGAGAAGCTGGAGCCGGAGGCTGTCTGCAGCCGGGCCGTGCTGACGCTCAGAAATTATGATGCAGAACATAAAACAGAGTATTATGTTACGCTTCACACTTACATTACCTGCCAGATGAATGCGGTAAAAGCGGCAAAGGCTCTATTTATACACAGAAGTACCTTCCTGTACCGGATGGCGCATATGAAAGAGCTTGTCCATATTGATTTGGAGGACCCGGATCAGCTTCTGTACCTTCTGCTGACCTATAAGCTTTTGGAAAGGGAGGACGGTGAAAAAGGGGTTGAGGAATAATAACAGGAAAGAAAAATGGAAAGCGTCGGGCATTCAGAAGCGGTTCTGCGTTTTTTTTCTGGCGGTATGCATGATGCTTCTGCCAATTCAGTCAAAAGCTGCCGATGCAGATGAGCGGATACTGGAGCAGTATCAGGAATATCAGTCGCATTTTCAGTCTATTGAACGGCAGGAGGATGTGGAGGAGAATGGTTACAGGATTCTGGAGGAACAGGTTTTTCCTGTAGTATTTGAGTCCCTCTCGGAGGAGGAGCTGACCTTTATTCCGGCCATAGAAAAAACGTGGCACAGACTGGCTTTCTTTGTTGCCGATGCGCAGGGGGATATTTTGTACAAGTGTAACGAACTGGAAACCAATAACCTGATGCGCGGGCAGATGCTTCAGCCTGTAAGAGGGATTGCGGCAGTTTCCTTTACAGATGTAAACAGGGACGGACTGACGGATATTATTCTGCTTACCAGGTGTGTGAACAGTACAGGGAATGATGCAGGTATTCCGTATAAAGTAGGAGATGTGCTTTTTCAGAAGGAAGGCACCTTTTACCGGGACTGGCGTATATCGGACAAGATTAACCGGTTTGGTATGAATAAGAGCGCCAACTGCATGATTTCTTTTGTGCGCGACGGGGAGTCCACAGAATTTTTATACACAGCCACAACGTTGGATGAGCTGCTTTTGAATGGATTTTCGGTAATTGAGGAGCAGTGCTATACACGAAAATTTGAAAAGCTGGGAAGGCTGAAGGTAGTTCCCGGAACAGTCAGTATCTCCGTATATGATATTTTTATGATTTATCTGGTGAATGAACAGGGAAATATTGTCTGGAGCTTCCAGCCCATGGGAGACTATGACAGTCTGTATTCTCTGAAGGGAATCAGCGGAAAGGATCTGGACGGCGACGGCATGAAAGATCTGGTGGTGCTGGCCAGATATACGCAGGAAGATTCGTCCGGAGAGTCCGGAGTGGAAAGCAGCTGTGCGATTTATTATCAGAGGACAGCCGGATTTGACATTGATACAGAGTTTGAAAAATATTATCAATGTACAGAAGAGGATACTATGGAGGAGCTTGTACGGAAAATAAGAGAATACTGGGGATGGCAGGCGGAAGTATGATTAGAATTTTGATAGTAGATGATGAGAAGCCAATTTGCGATTTGATCGATATGAATCTGTCGGCAGCAGGCTATTACTGTAAAAGCGTACAGGACGGTCTTGCGGCCATCGATCTTATTGAAAAAGAAGATTTTGATCTGATTCTCCTGGACATTATGCTTCCGGGGGCGGATGGATTTGATATTATGGATTATATCAGGCCCCTCAAGGTACCTGTTATTTTTATCACTGCAAAAAGCGATGTGCGGGATAAGGTGAAGGGGCTGAAGCTGGGTGCGGAGGATTATCTGGTCAAGCCTTTTGATATGCTGGAACTGGCGGCCAGAGTGGAGGTAGTGCTGCGCAGATTTCACAAAACGGAAAGTATTTTAAAGGCCGGAGATGTGACTGTGGATCTGGAGGCCCGCAAGGTGACCAGGGCAGGAAAGCCGGTGGTGCTTACTAACAAAGAATATGGGCTGCTGGTGCTCTTTATTCAGAACAAAAACGTGGCTTTATTTAAAGAGAATCTGTATGAGAAGGTCTGGAAGGATGAGTATTTGTCAGACAGCCGTACTTTGGAGCTTCATGTACAGAGACTGAGGCGGAAGATGGGATGGGAAAAAAATCTGGTAGCAGTGTATAAGGTAGGCTACCGCCTGGAAATCTGACAGGAGACATTTTATGAAATTTTCCTATAAAATATTGTTTTGCTGCATTGTCACAATGGCTGCGGCATTTGGCGTTGGCGGATATTTTTTTATTAATGATGTATTTAAAGCCTCCATGGAGCGTGAAATCACACAGGCAATGGATGAAAGCAGTATTCTGCAGTTTGCCTTTGAGACAGCGGCGCTGAATATTCCATCCAAGTATGATATCCTTCAAAATTCTGTCATTGAAGAGATTGGCTCCAATCTGGAGAAAGGCGGACAGGGAACAGGCAGGCTTCTGAGACTTTCGGATGAGGACAGGACCGTTCTGTATGCCAGTGAGGGGTTTGTGGAGGATACAGCGTTGCTCCGCGCGGTAGAGGAGCAGACACGGGCCTATCAGGTTACCTGCGAGGATGACCATTACTTTATCCAGACAGGAACCATGCTGAATTCCCGGAATCGTATTTTGTACCTTGAGACTATGAGAGATGTAACGGAGGTATATGGGGAACGCTCCAGAGGATTTGCCGTGTATCGGAATATGACGCTCTTGATTCTGGTGTTCAGCTCTGTATTTATGTATTTTATATCTTCCTGGCTGACAAAGCCCATAAGGCTTTTGACGCAGGCAACGAGAAAGATGACGGCAGGTGATTACAGCTACCGGGCGGAACAGGTAAGTCTTGATGAGATGGGTCAGCTGACCCAGGATTTTAATCATATGGCAGGAGTACTGGAAGAAAATATTCATAAGCTGGAGGAGGAAGTGCGTGCCAGAGAGGATTTTATCGCGGCATTTTCCCATGAACTGAAAACGCCGCTTACTTCTATTATAGGCTATGCGGATTTGCTGCGTTCCAGAAAGCTGGATGAAGAAAAGCATTTTCTTTCGGCAAATTATATTTACACGGAAGGGAAGCGCCTGGAGGCCATGTCTTTGAGGCTTCTGGATATCATCGTCAGTAAACGGTATGGTCTGGAGCTCCAGGATGCAGACGTGAGCCTGCTGTTCGGATATCTGAAGGATATTTATGAAGCCCAAGAGGATATTCATTTTGTATTTCAATATGAACCGGGACGGATTCCGGCTGAGATCGATCTTTTGAAAACTGTGCTTTTGAATCTGGCGGATAATGCCTGCAAAGCGTCCGAGCCCGGAGACATGGTAGAGGTTTTGGGAAGGAAAACAGAGGAAGGCTATCTTTTCTCGGTGAAGGATTACGGAGTGGGAATACCTGAGGAGGAATGCCATAAAATTACAGAGGCATTTTACATGGTAGATAAATCCAGATCCAGAAGCCGCAACGGCGCAGGGCTGGGTCTGGCGCTCTGCGCGGAGCTTCTGAAGCTTCACAGAAGTACGCTTATGATAGAAAGTACACCTGGGAAGGGAAGCTGCTTCAGCTTCCGGATACCCTTTGGGAAAGGCGAAAGGTAATGGAGCAGAAAAAAATGATATCGATATCTATGGCTGTGCTTTTGCCGGCAGTAGTTCTGGCATCGGTTCTGGGTCCGGAGCAGATTGCCCGGTATAAGGATAAAGCTACTTTAAACCAGATTATTGTGGAGGAATCGGACAGCGCAAATGAGGGCTACCGTTATACATTAAGCAGCAATGAAAAGCTTTTTTTGCTGTCAAAGTGTCTGGAGCATCAGGCTCTTCAGGAAAATGAATTGAATGCCATGGCTCGCCCGGAGTCTTCGGACGTGGATTATGGAGAACTGATGGGTACCTATGCGTTTGTGATGAACCGCCAGGGACCTTCCGGAAGAGAAATTACAGATAAGGAAATTTTTCAAATCTGCAACCAGGAAATCAACATATTAAGAGAGCGGGGAGTTCTGCCTGACAAGGTAAGAGAAGTGGAACCTGCTTCTTACAGCGCAGTGCTTTATTCGGCGATTGATGTGCTGGAGCCTCAGAATAATATGTCAGTGTGGAAGGTGAGTCTTTCTACCAGCCAGCAGAACGCAGACAAAACAAATCGGCTGATCGATGCTTATATTGACGCAGTCACAGGCAGAATCTACGGATTTTATGTACGTACAGAAAGTACCTGGTCGGAGATGGAGCCGAAAAAGATGGTGGAATTATGGAGCGACTACCTGGGACTTACAGGGCTGACGGATTATGATTCCTCCAATCCTCTTCTTGAAACTACTCCTGATTTTGAAAAATATTGTTTTCCTGGTATAGAGGAGGGGAATACGATTGTCACGGTTGGATTTTATGAAGGAATTAATGAGCTTTTTTTAAAAATGATCTGACGGTGCCACAGCTTTTCTGCATTTTGGATTTGATATAAATATGATGCCACATTGATGCAAAAATTATGATATTTTGATGTTGCTCCCGGATATGCTTGGAGAAAAGAGGAGACCAGGCAGTCCGGGATACTTTTATATGGACTGCTTTGGAAAAGGAGCAGAATACATATGAAAAAAACAGAATTGTATACGCCGGAAATGTATATAGAGCATATGGGCGCTTATTGTCACAGCCGGAGAGTCTGGAAAAGAGGGAAGGAAGGTAAAGCAGGCAGATACGCGGCAGCTCTTTTTCTGGCGGTTGCTCTGGGAATTATTATAGGAGAGTATGCAAAAGACCAAAGAGTATTCCGGCCAGCGGCATCAGATGAAGAAGTGCAGATGATAAATTTGGTTTCCAGGGAAGAAGAGTGCCTGGAACATACGGCGGCCAGGGTGATGCCTGTGAAAGAGGGGATGATTTTTCCGGAGGATATACCGGGGGTATTTGTGAAAAATCCGGCAGATACACTGGTAGTGCTCGATCCGGGGCACGGAGGCGCAGACGGAGGATGCTCCAGAAAAGGGATAGTGGAAAAGGATATTAATCTTCAGATTGCCTTTGCAGTAAAAGAAAAGCTTCAGACGCTTGGATATCAGGTGATGCTTACCCGGGATTCGGATCAGGCGCTTACGTTGGAGGAGAGGGTGAATATAGCGAATGGGAACCAGGCAGACATTTATGTAAGTATCCATCAAAATGCCGATGAAGCGTCTGAGGCAAAGGGGATTGAGCTTTTATACAGCAGCCAGAATGAGGGTGAGGCCAGCGGAAGGCTTGCAAAGCTGATACATAAATATACGGTTGAAAATACCGGAGCCTCCGGACGGGAAATTATAAAGGAGGAAGGTCTTTATGTAATCCGGGAATGTGCCATGCCGTCATGTCTGGTGGAAACCGGATTTTTATCCAACCGTGCAGAATGCAGCAGACTGGCAGAACCGGAGTATCAGGCTCAGATTGCGGAAGGGATTGCATCTGGGATCGATCTGTTTTTTCATCCTAAGACCATGTATCTGACCTTTGACGACGGGCCGTCCGAGGAGAACACAGCTTTGATTCTGGACATTCTGAAGGAGCGGGGAATAAAAGCCACCTTTTTTGTGATAGGAGAAAATGTAAGAAAGCATCCGGATATTGCAAAGCGGATTGTGGAGGAAGGCCATACGATTGGAATTCACTGCAACTGTCATGAATATGAGACGCTTTACAAGGATGCGGACAGCTATCTGAGAGATTTTCAGAAAGCATATGATACAGTAAAGGAGATTACCGGCGCGGACGCCAGATTATTCCGTTTTCCGGGAGGAAGCATGAATAATTATAATAAAGATGTTTATCAGGAAATCATTGAGGCAATGACAGAGCAGGGCTATATTTATTATGACTGGAATGCAAGCCTGGAGGATGCAGTGGGGAAGAGGGAACCGCAGACACTTATCCGAAATGCTGTTTCCAGCGCTCAGGGAAGGAAAAGAGTGGTGATGCTGGCACACGATGTGGTGCGCCAGACGGTGCTCTGTCTGGATGAGCTGCTGGAACAGTTTCCGGAATATCAGATGAGACCGCTGCTTGAGGAATCGGAACCAGTACAGTTTTGACGGTATTATGGCTCTTCAGAGAGGGAAAGCTGTTCCCATTCCTCGTAGAGGCTTTCCAGCTCTTTCTGGAGAGCTTCTTTTTCTTTGGATAACCGGATAACTTCAGAGGCATCCGTGAAAACTTCTTCTTTGGCAAGCAGCTCGTCTATTTCCTTATCCCGTGTTTCCAGTTCCTCGATACGTGTCTCTGTACGTTTTAAATGATTTTGTTTTTTACGGATCTGGGCCTGCTGTTCCTTCTGCTGTTTCCAGTCCAGCTTTGCCCCGGACGGCTCCCGGGCAGCAGAACCTGAGGCGTCAGGAGAGGATGGGGTAAAGTTTGTCATGGTCTCTTTTTTTTCCAGATAATAATCGTAATTTCCGATATAATTGGTTAAGGACTGACCGGACAGCTCCAGAATCCGGGTGGCTGTTGTATTGATAAAATAGCGGTCGTGGGATACAAACAATACTGTGCCGGTGTACAGGTTCAGCGCATTTTCCAAAATCTCCTTTGAAACAATGTCCAGATGGTTGGTAGGCTCGTCCAGAATCAGAAAATTAGCTTCCGAGAGCATAAGCTTTGCCAGGGAGACACGTCCCCGTTCCCCGCCGCTTAAATCGCCGATATGTTTAAATACATCATCGTTGGTGAACAGAAAAGCGGCCAGTACATTGCGGATTTTTGTATTTGTCAGGTCCGGATAGGCATCGGATATTTCTTCAAAGATTGTCTTTTCCATATGAAGGACATGGTGCTCCTGGTCATAATAGCCAATTTGTACATTGGAGCCAAGACGGAATTTTCCGGAATCTGCAGGAAGGACATTGTTCAGTATTTTTAAAATAGTGGTTTTTCCGGTTCCGTTGCTTCCGATCAGCGCAACCCGTTCTCCTCTTTTAATTTCAAAACTTAAATCCGTAAACAGCGTCTGGGTCGGAAAGGCTTTGGACAGACCCTCCACAGTCAGAACGTCGCTGCCGCTGACAATGTGCGGTTCCAAGCTGATGCGCATGTCGGCGCGGACTTCCGTCGGCTTTTCCAGCACATCCATTTTTTCCAGCATTTTTTCCCGGCTCTCGGCCCGGCGGATGGACTTTTCCCGGTTGAAGGATTTTAATTTGGCGATGACCTCCTCCTGATGTCGGATTTCCTTCTGCTGATTCAGATAAGCCTGCATCCGGGCTTCCCGGAGCATTGTTTTTTTCTGGGCATAGTCTGTATAATTTCCGCTGAAGGACGTCACATTTCCCTGATCGATTTCTATAATCTTTGTAACAACCCTGTTTAGAAAATACCGGTCATGGGATACGATGATGACGGCTCCCTGATAATTCATAAGGAAGGTTTCCAGCCAGGTAATGGAGTTCATATCCAGATGGTTGGTAGGCTCATCCAACATAATAATATCCGGGCCGGAAAGCAGAAGCTTGCCAAGGGAGACACGGGTTTTCTGGCCTCCGGATAAAGTGTCAACCTTTTTTCCGAAATCCTCCTGATCAAAGCCCAGCCCTTTTAAAACTCCGGTAATTTCACTTTTCCATGCATAACCGTTTTTTTGTTCAAATTCATGGCTGAGTCTTGTATAGCTGTCCATAAGCTCCTGAAGCTCGTTCCCTTCTTTATGCTTCATGGAAAGCTCAATCTGGCGTATACGGGTTTCCAGATCCAATACATCCTGCTTGATAGTCAGAAGTTCATCAAATATGGTATTGCCGCTGGTCATCTCCTGATGCTGGGCAAGATAACCGATGGTCTTTCCGCGGGTAACAACAGTATGGCCTTCATCAGAGGGAATTTCGTTCATAATAATTTTCAGAAGAGTGGATTTGCCGGCCCCATTAATTCCCACAATGGCGGCTTTTTCCCGATCCTCTATATGGAAAGAGGCATTTTTTAATACAATATGCTCTCCGAATGATTTACTGATATTCTGACATGCTAAAATCATAAAAATTCTCCGTTCGTATACATACTGCCTTTCATATTATTTGATTAAATCTTTTAAATCCTCATAAAATCTTGGATAGCTGATCTTCACGCAGTCAGCTCCCAGGATTTCTGTTTCCCCGTCCGAAGCCAAAGCCGCGACAGCAAAGGTCATGGCGATTCGGTGATCCAGCCTGCTGTCAATAACGGTTCCATGGAGCGGATAGCCGCCTTCAATGATCATACCGTCCTCGGTGGCCGTAATATGAGCGCCCATAGCAGACAGATTTTCAACCATTACCTGAATGCGGTTGGATTCCTTCACCTTTAATTCCTGCGCGTCCTTAATAACAGTCGTCCCCTCTGCGAAGCAGGCCAGAGCAGCCACCACCGGAAGTTCATCGATTAATGTCGGAATCATGTCTCCCTCCACAGTGATTCCGCGAAGGGTGCTGTGACGGACAAGCAGATCAGCTGCGGGCTCACCGCTTTCGCTGCTTCTGTTTAAAAGGGTAATGTCAGCGCCCATGTCCCGGCAGACCCGCAGGATGCCGTCCCGGGTCGGATTGATGCCCACATTCTGAATGAGGATTTCCGCGCCGGGAATGATAAGTCCTGCGGCGATAAAATAAGCGGCGGAGGAAATATCCCCCGGTACTTTGATTTCCCGGGCAGTGAGCCTTGACCCCGGCAGAATGGTAACAGTGGTGTCCTCGCTTGTGAGTTCTGCGCCAAAATGCTTCAGCATAATCTCGGAATGGTTTCGGGACAGACAGGGCTCCGTCACACTGGTGGGACTGTCTGTATAGAGCCCTGCCAGCAGGATACAGGATTTGACCTGAGCAGAAGCTACTTTGGAGACATAGCGGATACCATGGAGCAGTGAGCCTTGAATATGAAGCGGTACACAGCCGTTGCCGTTCAAACTTTTCAGCTGTGCTCCCATGAGAGAGAGCGGATCAATAATCCGCTTCATGGGACGGGACTGAATGGACGAATCTCCCGTTAATTCTGAAGTAAAATTCTGACCTGCCAGAATACCGGAGATCAGCCGCGCGGTAGTTCCGCTGTTGCCCACATCCAGCCGGGACACGGGAGCAGTCAGGCCATACAGGCCTCTGCCGTGAATAAGAGTTTCCTCTGCGTGATTTTCAATCTGAATTCCCAGCCTGCGGAAGCAGTCAATCGTGGACAGACAGTCTGCTCCCTGAAGGAAATTAGTAACCTTTGTGGTTCCCTCGGAGATTGCTCCGAGCATAACGGAACGATGGGAAATACTTTTATCTCCCGGAATTATGACAGTACCTTTGCATGTGTTTGCTCTTGAAAATTTCATAACGGACTCCTAACGCTCATAGATGATATAGCGGTATTTTCTTAAAATATCGGCGGCCTTTTTCATGGATGGTTCGTCGTAAAATTCAATGCGCAAAACAGCCTCAATAAATTCCCGGCTGTGCACGATACCGATATTTTTCAGATTAATCTGATTACTTGCCAGAATTGTTGCCAGTGTTGCGATTCCCCCGGTTTCATCCACCATATCGCAGTAAATTTCAAAGATTCGCTGGATAGGGCCGCTTCCTTTGGACGGAAGGCTGTTCCGGTAATCCCGGGAGGTCTCGAACAGGCCCCGGATGGCGCCGGCCTCGCCGTGGTCAAGCTGATGCCTGATTTTTTCCAGGGAACTAATATAGTGATTCAATACAGAAGAAATATTCTTCCGGTTTGTCATGCAGATTTGTTCCCACATTTCCGGTGAGGAGGAGGCAATCCTTGTAATATCCTTAAAACCCCCGGCAGCTACCATTTTCATGATGCCGTCCTCTGTGTCCGAATCTCTGACCAGATTTACAAGGGAGGAGGCAATGATATGAGGCAGGTGGCTGATGCCGGCAGTTACATAATCATGGGTCCGGTAATCCAGAACCAGCGGAAGAGCTTTTAATCCTGCTACAAAATCCCGGTATTTTTCCACGGCCTCTTTTGAAACCGCGGAAGTGGGAGTAATCACATAGTAGGCATTTTCAATTAAAATTCGTTTGGAATTGGCATATCCGGTTTTCTCGGCCCCGGCCATAGGATGCCCTCCGATAAAGTTGGCTTCCATGCCAAGCTCCGTTACCTTTGCATGAATATCGCATTTGGTGCTTCCAACGTCTGTGATAATACATGTGGGAGTAATGACAGGCTTTAGCTGTTCCAGATATTTTGCATTGGTGGATACCGGAGCGCATAAAAATATGTAATCGCAGTCCCGGAAGTCCTCATTCACTTTATCCGGAATCCGGTTAACTACTCCGTCAGCCACGGCCTGAGCGACTGCTGTTTTTGTGCGCGAGGCGGCGATAATTTCTGTATCCGGGTAAAAATAACGGACGGCTTTGGCGATGGAACCGCCCATAAGGCCCAGTCCGATAAAACCAATTTTCATGGTAGATCTCCTTTAGCACGTTAATTTCATAAGTATAGCATGGTTTAAACTGCTATGCAACTTGAATACGCTTTTGTTTAAGCCTCTGTATTTTGTCTTCCCGTTTTTTACCAAGAGTCTTCTGAACTTCATAATAACAGGTTTTGGCGTATGCCTGCGCCGGACAAAAAATTTGACAAACAAAGGCGAGTATATTACACTAATACCATGCTGTTAAGGGTAAAAGATATTTTGCCCTTTATATACATGGGTTGGAATAAAACAGGAGGATATATAAAATGAAGCATAATTTCCGGAAAATAGAAGGAAAATGGCAGCAGAAATGGGAAGATGCGGGCATCTTCAAGGCTGTTGACGGCAGTAAAAAGCCGAAATTCTATGGATTGGTGGAGTTCCCGTATCCGAGCGGAGCCGGTATGCATGTAGGACATATTAAGGCATATTCAAGTCTGGAGGTTATTTCCAGAAAAAGAAGAATGGAAGGGTACAATGTACTGTTTCCAATAGGATTTGATGCATTCGGGCTTCCGACAGAGAATTATGCAATCAAAACAGGAACTCATCCCCGCACGATCACGGACAATAATATTGAAAAATTCACCAATCAGCTGAAAAGGGTCGGATTTTCCTTTGACTGGGATCGGGTCATTGATACGACGGATGAAGATTATTATAAATGGACTCAGTGGATTTTTCTGAAAATGTTTGAAAAGGGACTGGTATTCAGAAGTAAGGCACTTGTCAATTACTGTCCGTCCTGCAAAGTGGTTCTGTCCAATGAGGACAGCCAGGGGGGTAAATGCGATATTTGCCACAGTGATGTGATCCAGAAATCCAAGGATGTCTGGTATTTAAGAATTACCGAGTATGCAGACAAGCTTCTGGATGGTCTGGAGCATGTGGATTATCCGGCGAATGTAAAACAGCAGCAGATGAACTGGATTGGTAAATCCACCGGAGCGTTTGTAAATTTCACTCTGGACGGCTTAGATGAAAAACTGGAGATTTATACTACCAGGCCGGATACCCTGTTTGGCGTTACGTTCATGGTAATTGCTCCCGAGCACCCTCTGATTGACAAATACGCGGACCGAATCGGCAATATGGATGCTATTCAGGCTTACCGCACAGAGTGCGCCAAGAAAACAGAGTTTGAGCGTACTCAGCTTGTAAAGGATAAAACAGGTGTCAGAATTGACGGCCTCCTGGCCGTAAATCCGGTTAACGGCAGGAAAATTCCGGTATTTATTGCAGATTATGTAATGATGGGGTACGGTACCGGCGCTATTATGGCAGTACCGGCTCACGATCAGCGGGACTATGATTTTGCGAAAAAATTCGGTGTGGAGATTATCGAAGTTATTAAGGGCGGAGATATTTTAAAGGAAGCTTACACCGGAGACGGAGAGATGGTAAATTCCGGCTTTCTGAACGGATATACGAATAAGAAGGATTCCATCGCAAGGATGCTGGAGGAAATCGGGAAAACCGGTATCGGACATGCAGGCGTGCAGTTTAAGATGAAGGACTGGGCATTTAACCGTCAGAGATACTGGGGGGAACCGATTCCGATTGTGCACTGTGAGGACTGCGGCGTGGTTCCGGTTCCGTATGAGGAGCTTCCGCTCCGGCTGCCGAAGGTAGAAAACTTTGAGCCGGGCGCGGAGGGGGAATCGCCGCTGGCAAAGATCGAATCCTTTGTGAACTGTACCTGTCCGAAATGCGGGAAAAAAGCACGCCGCGAGACGGACACGATGCCCCAGTGGGCAGGCTCCTCCTGGTACTTTTTAAGATATGTGGATCCCCACAATGATACGGCGCTGGCAGATCCGGAGAAGCTGAAATATTGGATGCCGGTAGACTGGTATAACGGCGGTATGGAGCATGTAACAAGACATGTGATTTATTCCCGCTTCTGGCATCATTTTCTGTATGATATCGGTGTGGTGAATACGTCCGAGCCATATGCAAAGCGTTCCATTCAGGGACTGATCCTCGGGCCGGACGGCGATAAAATGAGCAAATCCAAAGGAAATGTGGTAGATCCGCTGGATATTGTGGAAGACTACGGAGCGGATACGCTGCGCACTTATGTATTGTTCATGGGTGATTACGGAGCGGCAACTCCTTGGAATGAAAATGCAGTAAAGGGCTGCAAACGTTTTCTGGAGCGTGTGTCCGGATTTACGGATATTATTTCCGGGGATGCGGATACCAAAAAGCTGGAAACCCCGTTTCATAAAACCATTAAAAAGGTATCCTCCGATATTGAGGATATGAAATTCAATACAGCGATTGCAGCTTTGATGACGCTGACAAATGATATCTACAATCTTGGAAAGGTCAGCAGGGAACAGGTACAGATCTTTGCAAAGCTGCTCTGTCCATTTGCTCCGCATCTGTGCGAGGAAATCTGGGAGGGGACCGGAGGGGAAGGATTCCTTTCTCTGGCATCCTGGCCGGAATATGATGAGAGTAAGACGATCGACGCACAGACTGAAATCGGTGTGCAGATTAACGGCAAACTGCGGGGTACTGTAGTAATTCCGACGAACGCGGAGAAGGAGGAGGTATTTGCCATTGCAAAGGCGGATTCCAGAATCGCTTCCCTGACAGAAGGCAAAACCTTTGTAAAAGAAATTTATGTACCGAACAGAGTGGTAAATTTTGTAGTGAAGTAAAATAACTGACAAATAAAATTAGGCAATTCCTCTAAAATCCTTGCCAGACGGCAAGGATTTTAGTATAATTCTGACATAAGGGGTTGATACAATGGTATTCCCTATGTAAACGTGCTGCAATTCAGAGGTGCAGGATGACTAAATGTATTGGAGGAGATTACTATGAACGTTTACACAACTGACAGTATCCGCAATGTGGTTTTTTTGGGACATGGGGGAAGCGGTAAGACCAGTCTGGTCGAAGCTATGGCATATGTATCCGGTCTGACCGGACGTATTGGTAAAGTTACCGATGGAACGACCATCAGTGACTATGATAAGGAAGAGATTAAACGTAAATTTTCCATCAATACTTCAGTTGTACCGATTATCTGGAAAGACACAAAGATTAATATCCTGGATACACCCGGCTATTTTGATTTTGTAGGCGAGGTAGAGGAAGCGGCAGCCGCAGCAGATGCAGCGGTCATCGTAGTATCAGGTAAAGCCGGAGTTGAGGTGGGAACCGAGAAAGCCTGGGAACTGTGTGAAAAATACAAGCTTCCGCGTATGTTTTTTGTATCTGAAATGGATGTGGATCATGCTTCCTTCCGTGAGGTTGTGGAGAAGCTGACAGAGATGTACGGTAAAAAAATCGCACCGTTTTATCAGCCGATTCGGGAAAATGAAAAATTTGTCGGTTATATCAATGTTATGAAGATGGCAGGCCGCCGCTTTACCGGTATCGGTGAGAGAGAAGAATGTGAGATTCCGGATTACAGCCGTCCGAACCTGGATATTTACCGGGAAGCGATGATGGACGCAGTGGCAGAGACCAGTGAAGAATTT
Source organism: uncultured Lachnospiraceae bacterium (assembly GCA_910585465.1). Taxonomy (GTDB): domain Bacteria; phylum Bacillota; class Clostridia; order Lachnospirales; family Lachnospiraceae; genus Hominiventricola. The sequence continues at coordinate 171,975 of CAJUEW010000002.1, forward strand.
ATGGAGCGCTACTTTGCAGGAGATGAATTTTCAGTCAGTGAGATCCGGGCGGCAATGAAGATGAATGTAAACGACGGAAGTATTATTCCGGTTTCCATGGGTTCGAGCATAGAGCTTCGCAACATTCATAATATGCTGAATGATATTGTGGAACTGCTTCCGTCGCCGGATAAAAAGGAATGCGCAGGCATCAGCACTAAGACCAATGAGATTTTCCAGGCAGATTATAATTTCTCCAAAGCAAAATCTGCATATGTATTTAAGACAATCGCGGATCCGTTTATTGGAAAATATTCTCTGATTAAAGTATGCTCCGGCGTTATCAAGTCAGACGACGTGCTGTTTAATACCTCCTCCGAGACAGAAGAGAAGCTGAACAAGCTCTATGTGGTAAGAGGAAACAAGCCGATTGAGGTTTCCGAGCTTCATGCAGGAGATATCGGAGCGATTGGAAAAGCAGGCTGCAAAACCGGTGATACCCTGTCCACAAAGGCAGCTCCGGTGCTGTTTGGCAGAACTGAGATTTCCAAACCATATACATATATGGCTTATAAAGCCAAGAATAAAGGGGATGAAGATAAGATTTCCCAGGCGCTGGCAAAGATGATGGATGAAGATCTGACGATTAAAGCGGTAAATGATGCCGAGAACCGCCAGTCCCTCCTCTATGGTATGGGAGATCAGCATTTGTCCGTTATTGTAAGTATTCTTGCGGAAAAGTATAAGGTGGATGTGGAGCTGGAAAAACCGAAGGTGGCATTCCGCGAAACTCTCCGGAAGAAATCGGATGTGGAATATAAATATAAAAAACAATCCGGCGGGCACGGACAGTATGGTCATGTAAAAATGACCTTTGAGCCGTCCGGTGACCTGGAGACTCCGTATATATTTGATCAGATGGTCGTGGGCGGCGCTGTTCCGAAAAATTATTTTCCGGCAGTGGAGAAGGGGATCCAGGAATCGGTAGTGAAAGGTCCTCTGGCCGGCTATCCGGTAGTGGGAGTGAAGGCGGTCCTTTATGACGGCTCCTATCATCCGGTTGATTCCTCCGAGATGGCATTTAAGACGGCTGCTGTTCAGGCATTCAAAAAAGGCTTTATGGAGGCATCTCCGATTCTTCTTGAGCCGATCGCCACAGTGACTGTTTTAGTTCCGGATCGGTATACCGGCGACGTTATGGGGGATCTGAATAAGAGAAGGGGCCGTGTGCTTGGCATGAATCCGGCCGGCACGGGCAAGACAGAGGTCGTGGCAGATGTTCCGATGATGGAAATTTTCGGATACAATACGGATCTGCGTTCTATGACCGGCGGAAGCGGTGTATATTCTTATGAATTTGCCCGTTATGAGCAGGCTCCGTCCGATGTACAGGAAAAAGAGGTTGCAGCGAGAGCAGCAGAAATGTAAAACAGAAGAAAATTGCGGGAAAAGAAAGGGGTGTCACTTCTGGGGCATCCCCTTTTTCCGGTCAGATATGTTAAGATTTCGTTAAGGAAGGGCTTTTGATTTATTGAGGAAAAATTATGAAAAAATATGCAGAGATATGTGTCAAACGTATCTGCCTTCTGGTGCGGTGGCTGACTCTGTCAGGAATTACCGGAGTAGCTGTGGGAATAGTGGGAGGGCTATTCGGGCGCAGTATTACGGTTGTGTCCGGATTTCGCGTCAGTCATCCATGGATGCTGTATCTGCTCCCGGCGGCGGGTCTGGCAATTGTGGCCATGTACCGGATGGATCCCTATCAAACGGGGACAAACCGGGTGCTGGAGGGAATTCAGTCCAATGCTTATATTCCGCTTAGGATGGCTCCTTTGATTGTGATATCCACAGTGCTGACCCATGCCTTCGGCGGTTCCGCCGGAAGGGAGGGAGCTGCTCTTCAGCTCGGTGGCAGTATCGGAGGAACATTTGGAAAATGGATGAAATTTGATGAATATGACCATAAGATTATGATTATGTGCGGTATGAGTGCAGGCTTTTCCGCATTGTTCGGAACCCCCCTGACCGCAACAGTATTTGCTATGGAGGTAATCAGTGTGGGAATGATGCAGTATGCGGCGCTGGTTCCCTGTTCTGTGGCAGCGCTGGCGGCAAAGCAGACTGCAGAGCTGGTTGGAATCCGGGGAGAACATTTTCCTTTTCCGTCTGTAACAGAGCTGGACTGGAAGAATGCGGTGCTAACGATTCTGCTTGCATTTTGCTGTGCGGCTGTCAGCATCTTGTTTTGCGAGGTGCTTCATGTTACGGAGCATCTGTATAAAAAATGGATTCCGAATAAATGGATAAGAATTGCTTCAGGGGCCTTTCTGATTATTTTGATGACAAAGCTGCTTGGCACGGATGCTTATCTGGGCGCGGGTATGGACGTGATCGAGCTTGCGGTGAAAGGGGAGGTAATAGCCGCGGCATTTCTTCTGAAAATTGTGTTTACAGCTGTGACGCTTGGATGCGGATTCCGGGGCGGAGAAATTGTGCCTACGTTGTTTGTGGGAGCCACATTTGGATGTCTGTTTGGCCGGATAACCGGCTTATTCCCTTCTCTGGCGGCAGCCTGCGGGATGACATCCGTATTCTGCGGAGTGACGAATTGTCCGATTTCTTCCCTGCTTTTAAGCTTTGAACTGTTTGGCTTTGAGTGTATGCCGTTTTTTCTGTTGTCGGTGGGAATCAGCTATCTGGAGTCCGGATACTACGGACTGTATCACAGCCAGAGGATTCTTTATTCTAAGACAAAGCTGCAGTATATTAATGCTCATACAAAAGAATAAAAGAAAAGAATAAAATAAGAGAAATAAAACATATTCCGCCGGGGGCATATATTGCCGAAGGATGGGCGGCAAAGGAGTTTACTGTGTAAAAATGAAGAGGAATGAAATATTAGTGATCCATGGAACTGAATATGAGAAGCTGACAAAACAGCTTTTAGAAGAAGCAGATTTGGCGGGAATGATTGGAGATCGTAAGAAGAGGATTGGCATAAAGCCTAATCTGGTGTCTGCGGTTTTGGCTTCTCAGGGAGCGACGACTCACCCGGAGGTGACGGAAGGAGTGATTGCTTACTTGCAGGAGCATGGATTTTGGAATCTGACAATTATGGAGGGCTCCTGGGTTGGCGGCAGAACCGGGGAGGCATTTGAGGTCTGCGGTTATCAAAGACTGGCAGAGCAGTATGGAGTGAAGCTTATAGATGCACAGAAGGAGCCGTCTGTGGAACTGGACTGCGGCGGAATGAAGCTTCATATCTGCCGCTGTGCCCGGGAAGTAGACTTTATGATCAATATACCTGTGATGAAAGGACACTGCCAGACTCGTATTACCTGTGCTCTTAAAAATATGAAGGGCCTGCTGCCTAATTTTGAGAAACGCAGGTTCCATAAGCTGGGACTGCACAAACCAATTGCTCATCTTGCCCTTGGTATTCCTCAGAATTTTATTCTGGCAGACAGCATCTGCGGGGATTTGGATTTTGAAGACGGCGGGAATCCAACCCGGATGGATCGGCTGATGGCAGCAGCGGATCCGGTGCTTTTGGATTCTTATGTGTGCGAACTGCTTCACTATGATACAAATGAAGTTCCGTATATTGGCATGGCGGAAGCATTAGGAGCAGGGAGCAAAGATTTGTCTCAGGCACATATCCGTATGCTGAATACACCAGAGAAAACACTTTCTTCCCCCATTGCCGGGCGTGCCGTAAAGCTTTCCGAGCTGACCTCCGAGGTGGAATCCTGCAGTGCCTGTTATGGATATTTGCTGCCTGCTCTGGATTTACTGGATAAGGAAGGACTTCTGAAGGATTTTCCGGAGAAAATCTGTATCGGGCAGGGCTATCGCGGGAAAACCGGGGAACTGGGCATAGGGAACTGTACAAAAAACTTCCGGCACAGTTTGAAGGGCTGTCCGCCCACAGAGCAGGAAATGTATGCTTTTTTGAAATCCTATCTGCAGGAAAGGACATAAACCTATGGCATGTAAGGGGGATAAAAAATCCCCCTATTTGATTTTTGACTTGGGATTGCGCATAAGCTGCTGGGCTTTGGCGAGCGTTGCATCCATCTGCTGTTTTTCCTCGTCACTCTTTCCTTCCTTCATAATCTCAAAAATAAGCTCAAACTCTTCTTTTGTAAACTGCAGATTCTGGCGGTTGGCAGAAGCCATGGCGCCGAACAGAATCGGCATGGCCTGCTTTTGGTTTTTTCCCTCTATCTGCTCAGCAAGCTTCAGAAGCAAAGACAGCTTGGCAGGAGCGATATCCTTAATACGGGGATCCTGGAACCATTCTGGTACGTTCATGTATGTTCCTCCTTCTGATTGGGTGTGAAGGCTGATGAAAAGCCCTCGAACATATCCCGATACATATCCATATTTTCAAAGATGTCTGTAAACTGTTCTATTTGAGACTGTTCCTCCGGCGGAAGAAGCCCTTTTATACATTTTATCAGGTTTCCCATGTCCGGAGACTGCTGGAGAGGTGTATTGTGGTTAAAATATTCAATCGTATAACGAAGCTCCAACCATTTGATATAGATAGCAACCATTTTCTGCATATTGGCAGGAAGAAAGGGCAGGAAGGCTTTTAGCATCTGAAGCTCTTTTGGAAGAATTGCTTCGTCGAATGGTGTCATGACAGATTACTCCCTGCGTCTTTCTTCAATATATGAACGGTTACCAGAAATCATGCGATCTCCGGCACCGGAAGTTTCATGTGAGCTATCTGCGTACAGAAAGGATGAGGGCTGTCAGAAGAACTGACAGCCCGGACGGATATTAGCATCCGCAGCCGTTGTTGCATCCGCAACCATTGTTACATCCGCATCCGCAGCCGTTGCCGCCGAAGCCGTTGCCGCAGAAAAGCAGGAGCAGGATGATCCACAGACAGCTGTCATTTCCACAGCCATTGTCACATCCGCATCCGCAGCCGTTGCCGCCGAAGATTCCGCTGCCGTTGCCGCAGCAGGAGAAGAGAAGAAGTATCAGAATCAAGCATCCGCATCCACTCCCGCCAAAGATTCCATTGTTGTTGCCGCAGCCGTTGTCACAGCAGCCGCATCCTCTTGAACTTAAGTCACCCATGAAGAAAACCTCCAAAAACTATTTACACTTCATCATATGCAGAAGCGTCCGGTTGTGCTATACTAAAACCGAAAAAGAAAGGAGGACGTGAAAATGCCGGCTACCTATGCACATTACGTGTTTGGGAAGAAGGTTTATGCAAAGCTTTCAAAAGAGGAAAAAGAGGACATCCGAAAAGGAAAGGATGCATTCCTGCTTGGGCTGCATGGACCGGATCTGTTATTTTATTATTATCCGATTGGAAAGAACAGGATTAATCAGCAGGGTGTCCATATGCATAAGGAGATTGCGGCTGATTTTTTTAATAGAGGGAGATTAAGCTACCATAAAAAAAGAGATCAGGTACTCAGGGCATATTTGTATGGATTTTTATGTCATTTTATTCTGGACAGCGAGTGTCATCCCTATGTAAATTACTATATGGAGGAACGGGAGCTTGGGCATCTGGAAATTGAGACAGAGTTCGACCGTTATTTGATGGAGCTGGATGGAAAAAATCCTTTGCATGATATTCCTGTGCATCATCTGCTCAGCAGGAAGCATACAAGAGAGCAGATATCCGAGATGTTCCGAAGCGTAACTCCAAAGCAGATAGGAATCTGTATTTGTTTATTCCGGCTGGTCATTGCATTTTTTGTATGCGCCAATCCTGTGAAAAGAGCGTTTTTAAAAGTACTTTCCAGAATCACAGGGCAGGATAAGAGTCTTGGAGGCCTGATTGTAGACGGAAGAATACATCCGATATGTAAGGAAAGTAATTGGTTTTTAGAGAAGCGTATGGAGCATGCCGCAGAGATTGCCGCAGAGGAGATAAAAAAATATAAAAAAGTTCTGGAATCGGGAGGACTGTTATCCGATCGGCTGTACCGGAACTATGAGGAGCCTGTATGAACAATCTGATCAGATAAGAGTGCTATCTTTTTTTGTTTTAAAGTTACTCATCCTCTTCACACACATATAGTATATTAAATTTTAATATATAAAGGTATGAGCAACGATGGATCTATATGCAGTGTTATCAATAGAAACACACTTATTTTTTGCAAGGATCATGAAAGAGCATTCTTTGTTTTTAGAAGCGGGGTTTCCGGGAAAGAATGAAGCATGGATCCGGACAGCCGGCTGGTATCGGGAGCATTTTGAAAATCTGTTAAGAGATGTGCTGGAGATCAGTGAAGGGCTGGTCCGTAAGGAAGTGGTATCATCCTGTGAGCTGGTGACGAAATTTACAGTTCCTGCAGAACAGAGAACGCAGAATCTAAGCGGTATTTCCATTGACAGCAGACTCTCCGAACTGGAAAGAAACCTGAAAATGGAATGCGTGGAAGAAGTGAGCCAGGAGACACTCCGGAAAATCCGAAGGCTTAACGAGCATGCAGTATGGCTGCTTGACGGGCTGATTGATTTTAAACAGGGAATTTTGGATATGGTTGGAAAAGGGAAGCTTTTTAATACAAATTATCCGCTTCTGATAGAGCACATTATGAGGGAAGCAATCCTGTATCGGGATGCGGTGAAAAAGCTTCTTGAAAATCGTCAGGTGACGCAGCAGAATCTGTATGGAGGAGAAGTGTTCTGGAACCAGATTATGATGGAGCATGCCATGTTTATCCGAGGACTGCTGGATCCGGGCGAAAAAAGACTGATTCAGACCGCAGATGGATTTGCGGATGATTACAGAGAGCTTCTGGAGCTGGCCAGGATGCAGGACTGCAGAGCGTCCGAGGGATTAACAAAGCGTTCTCTGGATGAGACAAAGCGGTACTGTGCTTTTAAGGCGGCAGGTACAGAGGGCATTCTGAATTGCAAGATTCGTTCCATTATTCTGCCGTTGCTTGCAGATCATGTTCTTAGAGAAGCAAATCATTATATCCGGATTTTAGAATCGGGATATGTAAATTAAAAAATAGACTGCCATTATTTTTCCGGCTATCCGGCCGGAAAAACAGGCAGCCCGGGACTCTGTCAGAGTCCTTTTTTGTTATCTGGATTCAAAAGGTATTGACTTAAAGTAAAGTTTAACCTGTATAATAAAAAAATAATCTTTGAGAATTATCAGAATACTGAAAGGAGAACAGAAATGAGGAATTTTGGTTTTGGATGCATGCGTCTTCCGATGAATGGGAATGAGGTTGATTACAGGGAGTTTTCTCAGATGGTGGATACCTTTCTGGAGGAGGGCTTTCACTATTTTGACACAGCCCACGGGTATCTGGACGGAAAGAGTGAGACGGCTCTGAGAGAGTGTCTGACAAAACGGTATCCCCGTGAAAGCTACCTGCTGACCAACAAGCTGACTACAAATTTTTTTAATAAGGAGGAGGAAATCCGTCCGTTTTTTGAAAGTCAGCTGGAGGCATGCGGAGTAGATTATTTTGATTATTATCTGATGCATGCACAGAATGCGGAGGTTTATAAGAAATACAAGAGTTGCCGTGCTTATGAGATTGCACAGGAATTAAAAGCAGAGGGCAAAGTGCGTCATGTGGGTATCTCCTTCCACGATAAGGCTGATGTACTGGATATGATTCTGACAGAGCATCCGGAGATTGAGGTGGTGCAGATTCAATTTAACTATGTGGACTATGAGGATGCAGGTATACAGAGTCGTCTTTGCTATGAAGTATGCAGAAAACATCATAAGCCGGTTATTGTTATGGAGCCGGTAAAAGGCGGAAGTCTGGTGAATCTGCCGGAGGAGGCAAAGAAGGAGCTGGATGCTCTGGAGGGAGGCAGTTATGCCAGCTACGCGATTCGTTTTGCCGCCGGCTTCGATGGGATCATGATGGTGCTCTCAGGTATGAGCAATATGGAGCAGCTTCAGGATAATATCAGCTATATGAAAGAATTCAGGCCTTTATCGGAAAAGGAACTTGAAGCAGTCAACAAGGTGCGTGCCATTTTCAGGGCGCAGAATCTGATTCCATGTACAGCCTGCAGATATTGTACAGACGGATGTCCGAAGCATATCCCGATTCCGGATCTGTTTGCGTGTATGAACGCTAAAAAGAATTTTAAAGACTGGAATGCAGACTTCTACTATATGGTACATACTCAAAATGCAGGAAAGGCATCCGACTGTGTGGAGTGTAAAGCATGTGAAGAGATCTGTCCTCAGCATCTGGAAGTCTGCCGGCTTATGAAGGAAGTGGCGGCAGAGTTTGAAAAAAAGGAGGCATAAAAATTGATGAGATATCGGGAGCTGGGGCGTACAGGTCTGAAGGTCAGTGAGATCGGTATGGGCTGTGAAGGCTTTGTGGAAAAATCCTGGGATCAGGTGAAGGCTTTTATTGATTTGATGAAGGAGAGCGGTATAAACTGTATTGATTTATATGCGCCGAATCCGGATATGCGTTCCTATCTTGGAAAGGCCATGAGAGAATGCCGGGATCAATTTGTGCTGCAGGCACATCTGTGCACGATCTGGAAAAACGGACAGTATAAAAGAACCCGTGACCTGAAGGAAGTAAAGGAAGGCTTTCAGGACCAGTTAAAGAGGCTGGAGACAGATCATGTGGAAATCGGCATGATTCACTATGTGGATTCTCTCTCTGACTGGGAGCAGGTGGTAAACGGCGATGTAATGAAATATGCGCTGGAGCTGAAAAGCTCAGGAGCTGTCGGATGTATCGGCATGTCCAGCCATAATCCGGAGGCGGCGCTGGCGGCCGTGAACAGCGGTCTGGTAGATGTGCTGATGTTCAGCGTAAATCCATGCTATGATCTGCAGCCTGCCAGTGAGGATGTGGAAGAACTGTGGGCTGAGAAAAATTATGAAAAGCCGCTGGTTAATATGGATCCGAAGCGCCAGGCTCTCTATGAGACCTGCCAGCGAATGGGCGTGGGAATTACCGTTATGAAAGCATTCGGAGGAGGAGACTTATTAAGTGAAAAGCTGTCCCCGGCAGGAAAGGCACTGACTCCTTATCAGTGTATTCATTACGCTCTGACCCGTCCGGCGGTTGCTTCTGTGATGACCGGAGCCAGAACGTTGGAGGAGCTGAAAATCAGTATTGCCTATGAAAATGCTCCGGACAGTGAGAAGGACTATGCGGCGGCATTCGCCGCACTTCCGAAAATTAGCTGGAAGGGACATTGTATGTACTGCGGACACTGCGCGCCGTGTCCGCAGGGCATTGATGTGGCATCGGTTACTAAATTTTTGAACCTGTCTCTTGCCCAGGGCGAGGTTCCGGAAACTGTGCGTGAGCATTATGCTGCTTTAGAGCATACAGCGCGGGAATGTGCGGGTTGCAAAGCCTGTGAGCAGAGATGCCCCTTTGAGGTGCCGGTTATGGAAAATATGAAGAAGGCTGCTGAGCTTTTCGGAAGATAGGGGGTCTGAAAAAGCTTTGGATTCCTGCAAAAATGATGCATTTCTGATGTTTTTCTGACGTGCTTCTGACGCATCCGTATTGTAGATTGATACAAAAGGATAACTCTGAAATATTTGTATTAAAAAGCAAAAGAGGTGTGTCATGAAAGGAAAAAAGAACTGGCTGTATGTATTATCCGTATTATTGATTTCTGCTGTATATTGTCCTTCGGTTTGTGCGCAGGAGGAGAAAGAGACTGAGGACAGAACACTTGCGCCCTATTTTTTTGTAGAAAGCCCGGATCCGTCTGTTGACCAGCTTCCTCTGAAAAAAACTGAGGTGACAACAAATATTAATGGTATGATTTCCGAGACCTATGTCACTCAGATCTATGCCAATGAAGGGGAGTGTCCTGTCAATGCCAGCTATGTGTTCCCTGCTTCCACTAAGGTGACCATTCATGGAATGACTATGAAAATAGGGGAACAGACAGTCATTGCCCAAATCAGGGAACGGGAAGAAGCAAAGCAGGAATTTGAACAGGCAAAAAGCGAAGGAAAAAGCTCTTCTCTTTTGGAAGAGCAAAGGCCTAATGTGTTTACTATGGATGTGGCCAATATTATGCCCGGAGACGTGGTTGAGATAGAGCTGCATTATACAGAGATGATACTACCGGCAGAAGGCGTATACCAGTTCGTATTTCCTACAGTGGTCGGTCCCCGTTATACCGGTCTGGAAGAGGAAGAAAATACCGGAAATGGGGAGTGGATGGCCAGTCCGTATTTTAAGGAAGGCAGTGTGTCTGACGGAGCCTATGATATCAAGGTGAATCTTTCTGTGGGAATTCCCATTACCAGTCTGGAATGCAGCTCTCATGAGGTTGAGGTGAACTGGAAGGAGAATACCGGGGCACAGATTACGTTGTCCGATTCAAAGGAATTTGCAGGAGACAGGGATTTTATTCTGGATTATAAGCTGGCAGGGGATGAGATAAACTCCGGACTTATGCTTTATACCGGTGAAAACGAAAATTTTTTCCAGCTGATGGTGCAGCCGCCAGAGCGGTATCAGCCGGAAGAGCTTCCTCCGCGTGAATATATTTTTGTGCTGGACGTATCCGGTTCCATGAATGGATATCCTCTTGATACAGCCAGAGAGCTTATCCGGAAGCTTGTTACAAATCTACGCAGGGAGGACAGCTTTAATGTAATTTTGTTTTCAGATATTGTGTCAGAGATGGCTCTTGAATCAGTGGAAGCCTCAGATGTAAATATTGAGTGCGCCATGGAACTGATTGATCAACAGGAGGGAGGCGGAGGTACCGAACTGGCCGCTGCCCTTGAGGATGCCTTAAATGCCCCTGTAAAGGAAGGTGTTTCCCGAAATGTGGTTATCATCACGGACGGTTATATTTCGGACGAGGAAGAGATTTTTGACCGGATCAATGAGAATCTTGAGACTGCAAGCTTCTTTTCTTTCGGTATCGGAACATCTGTAAACCGTTATTTAATGGAAGGAATTGCCAATGTGGGTATGGGAGAGACCTTTGTGGTTACAGAGTCCTCGGAAGCCGAGGAGGCGGCAAAACGCTTCCGAACCTACATAGAAGCTCCGATTCTGACAGATATCCAGGTGGAGTTTGACGGTTTCTCTGTATATGATGTGGAGCCCTCAAAAGTATCCGCACTTTTTGCACAAAGACCAGTGGTTATATTCGGGAAGTGGAAGGGAGAACCGTCGGGAGAGATTCAGATATCAGGAAAAACCCGGAATCAGAACTATACAAAGGAAATTCAGGTATCCGGGTCGGAGCCGTCAGAGGATAACGGGGCAATCCGCTATCTGTGGGCCAGAAGAAGGGTGGAAATGCTTACAGATTATGGATTCGGCAGGGATAATGAGAATGTAAAGAAGGAGGTTACCTCCATCGGGCTTGATTACAGCATGATAACGCCGTATACATCCTTTGTGGCGGTACTTGATACGGTTCGTAATCCGGACGGAGGAGGGAAAGATGTGGAGCAGCCGTCACCTCTGCCTGCAGGGGTGTCCAATCTTGCCGTGGGAGGCTATCAGATTGGTTCGGAGCCATCGGATGTGATTCTGATTCTGATGCTGCTGACGGCGTGGATGATATTGTCCGGCATCCGGTCCGGCAGAGAGAAAATGAGAGAAAAAGGCCTATGAAAATCAGGAAGTACGGAATATTTTATTTTGCCGTTTTTTTTGCCGCCTTTGAACTAAAGTATCATTTCGGCAGAGCAGGTAGCGATGAGCTGATATGGCTTCTGGCTCCCACAGCCCGGTGGGTCAAAAATCTGAGCGGAATTGCCTTTGTATATGAACCTGGTATTGGTTATGTCAGCGGTTCCCTTCGGTTTATTATTGCTCCTTCCTGCGCAGGCATCCGGTTTTTGATGATTTGTATGCTGATGCTTGTTTGTTCTTTTGTTCATCGCATGAGAACATGGAAAAGGGGAGCTGCCTGGACTGTATTCAGTCTGTTTATTTCCTACCAGTTTACAGTCCTGGTCAATGGTATCCGGATTGTGCTGTCACTTTATATTCCGGAAGCCCTTCGGGATACAGGCATCTGCAATGAATGGCTGACGCCGGAAAGGCTTCATACAGTGATTGGAACAACGATCTATTTTGCAGCTCTGTTTGTTATTTTCCGGCTGGCAGATACGGTATCTCACAGGCTGTCCGGCACAGAGGAAAACGGTCTTTTCTGCAGGTATGCTCCGCCGGTCTTTTGGTATTTTATTATTGTATTAGGAATTCCGTTCCTGAACAGAGTATTCAGAAAGGATTATAAAAATTTCACCGGATACGCGTTTCTGGTTACAGCCGCATGCATGACCGTTCTGTGTATAAGCTTTTTTATTTCCTGGCTGCTAAAAAAAATAAAGACAAGAAGAAAGCATCTGTAAAAACGGATGCTTTTTTGTACGAAAAGGAGCTTATCTGTCGTATTTTTAATCTGTCAAACAAAGGCACATTGTACAAACAGAATAATTGCAGTATAATGGAAGAAAATGGAAGAATATAAAAAAATACGTTGTTACAGAGAAAGAGGGAATCAGAGTATGAGCTATGAAGAACTGTCCTTAAGCGGCTTTCTTAAGGAGATGAAGGAAGCTTCAAGCGGTTTTCATCCCAGAAAATTTTGCTTTGTTCTGGGAGCCGGGGCATCAAAATCGTCCGGGATCAAATCCGGACAGGAGCTTGTCAATATATGGGACAAAGAACTGCTGGAAAGAAATGAGAAAAATTATTTAAGCTGGAAAAAGAGGCTCCATATCACTGAGGAAAATAAATACAGCTTTTACAGCCAGTATTATGAGGAACGTTTCAAAAGGCATCCGCTTGACGGATACAATTATCTGGAAAAGCTGATGGAGCACGCCAAACCAAGCGTAGGGTATGTGATGCTTTCCCATCTTCTTTCCCGTACTATTCACAATGTTGTAATTACAACCAATTTTGATCATCTGACCGAGGACGCAGTAAATTATTATGCCCAGGCCATACCGCTTATTATAGGACATGAAGCTTTGGCGCACTATATATCAAAACAGATCAACCGGCCGACGATTATCAAAATACATCATGACCTGCTTTTCGATCCGAAAAACAGGGCGGATGAATTGGAGACACTGCATGAAAACTGGAAAAGGGCGCTGGGCATCATTTTTACGGAATACCATCCGGTATTTATCGGATATGCGGGCAATGACAACAGCCTGATGGATTTTCTGGTGGATAACAGTAAAAGATTCCTGAGTAATGAATGGGCCTGCCCTTATTGGATGATTTACCGGACCGATAAAGTGGGCGGAAAGGTTTTGGAATTTCTTCAGAATTCAAACGGGTATCTGATCCGGCACAATGGATTTGATGAGGTTTTGTATCTGCTGGGAGCTGCCTTTGATTATAAGCTGCCTACAAACGAAGAGTTCCTCAGGGATGCTCAGAAACGATTTCAGGCACTTTCCAATGCGATCGATGAATTTACTGAAAAATCCTCCAGCGGAAAGAAAGCAGCCCTGGATGAGGACAATTATGAGGACAAAAGCTCGGAGGATTCGGAGCTTGACCAGGCGATTCAGCAGATCACGGATCCGGCGGAGATGCAGCGCATGCACAGAGAAGCGGTAAGGCTGCATAATGCGGGGGAATATGAAAAATCTTTGGAGCTCAGAAAAAAGCTTGTGAAAGCAAATCCGGAAAATGCGGTATATCATAATAGTATGGGAGTTACCTTACATAGCATGAAGCGTTATGAAGAGGCGGCGGCGGAAAATAAGAAGGCAGTGGAGCTGGAACCAAATAATCCGGTCTATCACGATAATCTAAGCGCAGCATTGCATGGTATGGGGTATTATGAGGAGGCGCTCAGGGAGACTGAGAAGGCAATCGAGCTGGAACCGGATAACGCAAAATATTATGACAGTTTAAGTGTAACCCTGCATGAAATGGAGCGTTATGAGGATGCTCTTAAAGAGACAGAGAAAGCAATCGGGCTGGAACCGGATAACGCAAAATATTATAACAGCCTGGGGCGGACCCTGCATATGATGAAGCGCTATGAAGAGGCGGCGGCGGCAAAAAAGAAGGCAGTGGAGCTGGAGCCCAATAATCCGGCCTATCATGATAATCTAAGTGCAACCTTACATAGAATGGAGTGTTACGAGGAGGCGCTCAGAGAGACTGAGAAAGCGATCGAACTGGAACCGGATAACGCGGAATATTATGACAGTCTGGGGCGGACCCTGCATGTAATGAAGCATTATGAGGAAGCTGCTGCAGCAAAGCAAAAAGCGATCGAGCTGGAATCCCAAAATGCAGAATATCATGAAAGTTTAAGTGTAACGTTGCATGTGGTGAAACGTTATGAGGAAGCACTTAAAGAGACTGAGAAGGCGATCGAGCTGGAACCGGATAACGCGGAATATTATAACAGTCTGGGAATAACCTTGCATGCAATGGGACGTTATAAGGAAGCTGCTGCAGCAAAGCAAAAAGCGGCAGAGCTGGAACCGGAAAATACAGAATATCAGGAGAGTCTGGACAAAACGCTTCAGCAAATGGAAAAATGACAGATAAGGCTGTTTTATATGCTCTATTTAAAGAAGGAATCATGCACATGATTCTTTCTTTTTTCATATCCATACAAAGAAACCTTCTAAGGAGCCACAGTATGACCTGCAGGGAAGCAATTATGTCCAATGATTTTATGGACTATATATGGAAAATTGATGTAGTGCCGGAAGCCCCGGAGGAACTGCCTTTTGGAGTGTGCGCCCAGTTTATTAACCGGAATTTCAGTGTGTTTTACGTAAATCGGACAGAGGTTTTGCGAAATCCTGAGGGAATTCCTATCGGGGATTATGCAGTACCCTCCTGCCATACGCAGATGAACACCGAAAGCCTGGAATGTACAAGAATTCTCCCGATTCAAAACCAGCCCGCGCTTCAGCTTCGGGGAAACGGAGTGATTCTGGGATTTCTGGATTCCGGAATATCTCTGGAAAATCCTGTATTCCGAAAGGAGGACGGGAAGACAAGAGTCATTGGTCTGTGGGATCAGACCGATCAAAGTGGGATACCCCCGAAAGGATTTTTATATGGAAGCGAATATTCAGGGACGGAAATCGATGAATTGCTGGAATCTGGTAAAACAGAGCTTCCCGGAGCGGACCCGGAGGGACATGGGACAAAGGTAGCTGCCATAGCGGCGGGCTCTGTAATGGAAAGTGAGAACTTTATCGGGGCGGCTCCTGAGTCCTCGATTGCTTTTGTGAAGCTGAAGCAGGCAAAGCCATTTATCCGGCAGCTTCAGCAAATCCCTCTGGACAGCGTGGCATATCAGGAATCTGATATTATGCTGGGGATCCGTTATCTGGATATGCTGGCAACAAAGGAGAACCGTCCCCTTGTCATATGTCTGGCTCTTGGAAGTAATGCAGGCGGGCATACAGGTTCTACAGCTCTTGGAATGTATCTGGATGATTTTACCAGAAGGGCGGGAAGAGCTGTGGTAGTCGCCGGGGGCAATGAAGGGAATAAGGCCCATCATTTTTTTGGCGTTGTTCCGGAAAATCCCGGATATCTGGATGTAGAGCTGCATGTAGGGGATCATGAAGAGGGCTTCCAGCTGAATTTGTGGGGGAATGCCCCGGGAATGTTTTCGGCAGAGGTGACCTCTCCTTCAGGAGAACAGATTCCCAAAATATTTCCCAGAATATTGGAACGGCAAAGATATGATTTTGTATTTGAAAATACAATACTGGATATTCAGTATGAATTGACGGAGGTAATTTCCGGGGATGAGAGACTGCTTTTTTCCTTTCAGCGGCCTACGCCGGGTGTCTGGAAGCTTCGGATCTATTCTTCCGGAAAATATGAGAACAGCTTTCATATCTGGCTTCCGGTAACCGGATTTATCAGTGATGATACGTATTTTCTGCGGCCGGATCCGGATACGACAATCACGGAACCAGGCAATGCTTACCGGGTACTGACGACAGCCGGATATGAGGGCTGTTCGGACGGACTTTGGCTGGATTCCGGAAGAGGATACACAAGAAACAGCCATTTAAAGCCGGATATCGCCGCTCCCGCAGTTGCAGTAGCCACAATTGACCGGTTCGGAAGAAGCAGCTCCCTGACCGGAACCAGTGCTTCCGCCTCCCTGGGGGCAGGAGCATGTGCGCTTCTGATGGAGTGGGGAATCGTTCAGGGTAATGTTCCGACAATGGACAGTGTAACAGTGCAGAGGTTTCTTATCAGAGGAGCCAGAAGACCGCCTACATTTACTTATCCGAACCGGAACCTTGGATACGGCCTTTTGGACTTATACGGAAGCTTTCAGGCAATACGGGGAATCCGGTCTACAGGGGGCTGAAAAAGGATGATAAAAGAAACTGAAGATCAAGAATCCCGTAGCTTGACATCCTTTTAAAACATGTTAAAATGTATACGAAATAAAATTGTATACAATGATACAAACTAAGGAGAAAATTTATGGATAACAACAGAGCGGTTCATTTTGACAGACATACGAATTTGCTGCAGTTGGAAGAGCATATGTATCCGCTGGTGGATGTAGATCATCCGAATACCTTCCGGAATCTGTTCCCTTACACAGAGATTCCGAAGATTGCATTTAACGACCGTATTGTTCCTCACCATATGCCGGAGGAAATATGGATTACGGATACGACTTTCCGTGACGGACAGCAGTCCCGGGCACCCTACTCAACAGATCAGATTGTTACTATTTATGATTATCTGCATAAGCTGGGAGGGCATAACGGTCTGATTCGTCAGTCCGAATTTTTTCTGTACAGTAAAAAGGACAGAGATGCAGTCTGCAAGTGTATGGAGAAGGGATATAAGTTTCCGGAGGTGACAAGCTGGATACGTGCCAATAAGGATGACTTTCAGCTTGTCAAAGAGCTGGGGATGAAGGAGACCGGAATTCTTGTAAGCTGCTCTGATTATCATATTTTCTATAAAATGAAGAAAACCAGACGGGAAGCAATGCAGCATTATCTGAACATTGTACGGGACTGTCTGGAGATTGGCATCAGTCCCAGATGTCATCTGGAGGATATTACAAGAGCAGATATTTATGGCTATGTGATTCCGTTCTGCCTGGAATTAAAAAAGATGATGGATCACTATAATATTCCGATTAAAGTGCGCTGCTGCGATACTATGGGATATGGGGTTAATTATCCGGGAGCCGTAATTCCGCGTTCGGTTCCCGGCATTATCTATGGGATTCAGGTACATGCAGGGTTTCCGTCCGATTTGATTGAGTGGCATGGGCACAATGATTTTTATAAAGCTGTCAGCAATTCCACCACAGCATGGCTTTACGGGGCTTCCGGAGTAAACTGCTCCCTGTTCGGCATCGGAGAGCGGACAGGCAATACTCCCCTGGAGGCTATGGTATTTGAATATGCCCAGCTTCGCGGTACGCTGGACGGAATGGATACTACCGTGATTACAGAACTGACAGAATATTATGAAAAAGAAATCGGATACCGGATTCCGCCCCGGACCCCGTTTGTAGGCAAAAATTTTAACGTAACAAGAGCAGGCATCCATGCGGACGGCCTTTTAAAGAACGAGGAGATTTACAATATTTTTGATACGGAGAAATTTTTAAACCGTCCGGCTCTGGTGGCCGTGTCCAGCACCTCCGGACTGGCGGGAATCGCCCACTGGATCAATACTTATTTCCGACTGAAGGGGGAGCATATGGTAGATAAAAATTCAGAGCTGGTACATATGGTAAAGGCGTGGGTTGATAATGAATATGAAAGCGGCCGGATAACAGTGCTTACGGATACAGAGCTTCTTAAGGTGATCCAGGACGCATGTGAAAGAACAGGAGTGCAGATTGTGCAGGAGGCATAGTGAAGATGGGGGAGAAGTATTCACTTCGCGGAAGGGTGTATGCAAGCATCAGAGAAGATATTTTAGGCGGACGCTACGAACAGAATACGGAGCTTAAGGAAGCGGCGATCGGTGCGGAGCTGGGTGTCAGCCGGACTCCGGTACGGGAGGCATTACGTCAGCTTGAGCTGGAGGGTCTGGTGAACATCATTCCGAACCGGGGAGCCTATGTAAATAGAATTACGCCAAAGGATGTACAGGATATTTATGTAATTCGTCCTATGCTGGAGGGGCTGTGCGCCCGCTGGGCTACGGAAAAGATTACTCAGGAGCAGCTGGACGGGCTGGAGGAGACGCTTTGTCTGATGGAATATCATACACAGAAGAAAAATTATGAAAAGCTGTGCGAGCTGGACAGCCTCTTTCATGAACAGCTATACAGCGCAAGCGGCAGCCGGATACTGAATCATGTGCTGTCGGATTTTCATGATTATGTAAAAAAGGTAAGAAAGGCGGCAATTACTTCTCAGAGCCGTTTGGTAAAATCCACAGAAGAGCACCGCGCTATTTTTAAGGCTATTAAGTCAAAAGACGCAGATCAGGCAGAGGAACTTGCAAAGCAGCATGTGAAGCGCACAGTCGAAAACATTCAGCTGCAGGGGCTGGAGCGTATATTATAATACAGGAGGAATATGATGGAAAAGATTAAGATGACTACTCCGCTGGTGGAAATGGACGGAGATGAAATGACCCGGATTCTCTGGCAGATGATTAAGGAGGAGCTTCTGCTCCCATTTATAGACTTGAAGACAGAGTATTATGATTTGGGTCTGGAAAACCGGGAGAGAACGAAGGATCAGGTTACCTTTGACTCTGCGGAGGCAACGAAAAAATATGGTGTGGCAGTAAAATGCGCGACAATTACACCGAATGCGGCAAGAGTGGAGGAATACGGCTTAAAGGAAATGTGGAAAAGCCCTAACGGTACGATCCGGGCGATTCTGGACGGAACTGTATTCCGCGCTCCAATCATTGTAAAGGGAATTGAACCTTATGTTAAAACCTGGAAAAAACCGATTACTCTGGCGCGCCATGCTTATGGAGATGTCTATAAAGCATCCGAAATGATCATTCCGGGACCAGGCAAGGTAGAGCTGGTTTACACAGCAGAGAACGGAGAGCAGAAGACAGAGCTGGTTCATCAGTTTAACGGTGCCGGAATTGTACAGGGCATGCATAATCTGGACGCTTCTATTGAGAGCTTCGCAAAGAGCTGCTTTCAGTATGCTCTGGATACCAGACAGGATGTGTGGTTTGCAGCCAAGGATACGATTTCAAAAAAATATGATCACCGCTTTAAGGATATTTTTCAGGAAATCTATGAGCAGGATTATAAGGCAGCATTTGAGGCTGCAGGGCTTACATACTTTTATACCTTGATCGATGATGCAATTGCCCGGGTAGTAAAATCAGAGGGAGGATTTATCTGGGCCTGCAAAAATTACGACGGCGACGTTATGAGCGATCTTGTGGCAACAGCCTTCGGTTCCCTTGCCATGATGACTTCTGTTTTAGTATCTCCTCACGGATACTATGAATATGAAGCCGCCCATGGTACGGTTCAGAAACATTACTATAAACATTTAAAGGGAGAGGAGACCTCCACCAACTCTATGGCTACGATCTTTGCATGGAGCGGGGCTCTTAGGAAGCGCGGTGAGCTGGACGGACTGGCGGAGCTGGTTCGTTTTGCGGATATTCTGGAAAAAGCATCCGTTCAGACCATCGAGTCCGGAAAAATGACTAAAGATCTGGCCCTGATTACAGAGCTTAACAATGTGACAGTTTTAAACTCCGGAGAATTTATCCGCGCCATCCGTGCAACGATGGAAGGGATGCTGCCTTAAGAGACCGTGCCGTCAGTGTGGCAGTATCACAGAAGAAGAAAAGTTTATAAGAATAAAAAGATATCCCTTCCCATATATTAGAACAAACATGGGAGGGGTATTTTTATGGATACAATTCAGAATCAGAAAGAATTTCATCTATACAATGATATTAAAGAACGAACCGGAGGAGAGATCTACATAGGCGTGGTTGGACCGGTGCGGACCGGAAAATCCACTTTCATCAAACGGTTTATGGATCTTCTGGTGCTCCCGAATATGGAAAATATTCATGAACGGGAGCGGGCAACGGATGAACTGCCCCAGTCTGCCGCAGGAAAAACAATTATGACAACTGAGCCAAAGTTTGTCCCAAAGGAAGCAGTGGAAATCAATGTGGGGGGAGAGATCCCTGTAAAAATCCGTCTGATTGACTGTGTGGGGTATATGGTGGAAGGGGCGGCAGGACATCTGGAAAATGATACGGAGCGGATGGTAAAGACGCCATGGTTTACGGAGGAGGTTCCTTTTACCAAAGCGGCAGAGCTGGGGACTCATAAGGTAATTCATGATCATTCCACCATTGGAATAGTAGTAACCTGTGACGGAAGCTTTGGAGATATTCCGGCGGAAAATTACCGTGCAGCCGAAGAGCGTACCATTGAGGAGCTGAAGAAACTTGGAAAGCCCTTTGTGATTCTGCTGAACACTACAAAACCCTACAGCGATCCTGTCCGCAGTCAGGCAGAGGAAATGTATCACAAATACCAGATACCGGTTCTTCCGGTCAACTGTGAGCAGCTTAAAAAAGAAGACATTACGATGATTCTGGAGCAGGTGCTTCTGGAATTTCCGCTGACAGAAGTGGAATATCATATGCCGCGCTGGGTAGAAATGCTTCCTGTCAACCATCCGGTCAAACAGGAGATCATTGCCAAAGTCCGGCAGATGATGGAGGAATTTCATGTGCTCCGGGATATCGGGCTTGCGGATACCACATGCGAGGGTCCGTCCGTCAGCCGTATGAAGCTGGATCGGGTTGCGCTGGATACAGGAACTGCCATTTATTCCATTGATATGGAAGAAAGCTGTTATTATCAGATGCTCAGCGATCTGACAGGCATGGAGCTTCAGGATGAATATGATCTGATGGAGCAGCTTCGGGAACTGTCTGCCATGCAGAAGGAATATGGAAAGGTGATCAAAGCCATGGACGCAGTCCGTCAGAAGGGCTATGGGATGGTTCTGCCTGAAAAGGAAGAGATTACGATGGAAGACCCGGTGCTGATTCATCAGGGAGGGAAATATGGAGTGAAGCTTCGTTCCCTGTCTCCGTCCGTGCATATGATCCGTGCCAATATTGAGACTGAAATTGCCCCGATTGTAGGCAGCGAGGAGCAGGCAAAGGATTTGATTCAGTATATTCAGGACGGCAGAAAGCAGGAGGAAGGTATCTGGCAGATTAATATTTTCGGAAAGACGATAGAAGAGCTGGTAGAGGACGGTATCCGGAGTAAGCTGTATCAGATTGGAGAAGAAAGCCAGGTCAAGCTGCAGGATACGATGCAGAAAATTGTCAATGATTCCAATGGCGGGCTGGTATGTATTATTATTTAAAAAGCCTAAAAGACGGAAAGCGGGAGGCTGCGGACAGCGGCGTCCTGCTTTTATATTTTAAAGCCTCTGGAATGAGAAATACAGCGGAGCTGTATGCAAATCCGGAAAATTCTGCTACAATGTTCAAGACAGATAAAAAGGCAGGAGAAACCGTTTATGAAAATAACCTTTATTTTTCACAGCAGCTTTGCCGTGGAGCTGGAAAAAAGCATATTAATTTTTGACTATTATGGAGAAGGGAGGCTCCCCGATATACCGGAATGTAAAAAAGTATATTTTCTGAACAGCCATAGTCATCAGGATCATTTTAAAAGAGAAATTTTAAATTTAAAGGACAAGTATCCGAATGCGGAATATATTCTGTCAAAGGATATTCGCTTCCGTCCGTCGGACCGTCCGGACTGGGTACACAGTGTAAAGGCAGGAGAACAATATCACTTTGGAAATCTTCATGTGCGCACTCTCCGCTCCACAGATATGGGAGTGGCTTTCGTGGCAGAAACGGAAGGAAAACGAATCTATCATGCCGGTGATCTGAACTGGTGGCACTGGGACGGGGAAGAGAAAGCCTGGAACAATAATATGGCGGCAAATTATAAAAAAGAAATCCATAAGCTGGAGGGGGAATACCTGGATGTGGCTTTTGTGCCGTTAGATCCGCGGCTTGGAGATGCCTGCTACTGGGGAATGAAATATTTTCTGGAGAAGACAGAGACAGGTGCCGTATTCCCCATGCACTTGTGGGAAGAGTACCAGATATGTAAAAGTGTACAAAAACAGCCGGCCATGAGCGGACTGCTGAAATATTATCACGGAATTGAATATCCGGGACAGGAGTGGGAAATATGTTAGTGAAAATTTATACAGACGGAGCGGCCAGAGGCAATCCGGACGGTCCGGGAGGATACGGAACCATATTATCTTATACGGATTCCAGAGGTGAAGAGCATATCCGTGAATTTTCCCAGGGCTATAAAAGAACAACCAATAACCGGATGGAGCTGATGGCGGCAATTGTAGGACTGGAAGCACTGAACCGGCCCTGTGAAGTAGAGCTTTATTCCGATTCCAAATATCTGGTCGATGCGTTCAACCAGCATTGGATTGATTCCTGGCTTAAAAAAAACTGGAGGAACAGTCAGAAACAGCCGGTGAAAAACCCGGATCTGTGGAAGCGGCTTTTGAAAGCAAAGGAGCCTCATCAGGTGAAATTTATATGGGTCAGGGGACATAACGGCCATCCGCAGAATGAGCGGTGTAATAAGCTGGCCACAGCAGCGGCAGACGGAGACGATTTGATTGATGACCGGATCGAAAAATAGGCAGACAGTACCCGGATGAGAAAAAACTCGTCATCCGGGTGATTTTAACTATTTCAGCTCCGGCCTGTCAGGATCCAGTACCTTTGATACATCCAGTAAATCGGAGACGGCCTCCGGTCTGGTTTTCATTGTAAAGCCGTCCAGATTGCATCGGGTCTGGCGGACATAAGTATCCTTGACTGAAACAAATGCCTTTCCGGCCCAGACCCCGCAGAAGTAGCGGAAGCCTTCGGACTGAAGGTAGGTCAGCTTGTCGCTTGGATAATCAATCTCCTCTCCATAAGGAAAAACGTAGATATCAGTGTCTCCCACCAGGCTTGCGATCTCTTCCTTCCATCTGACGGTATCATCAACCAGGGCTTTGTTGGAAATCTCTGCAGTATGCTTGTGTCCGTAGCCGTGGGAGGCAAACTGCCAGCCGGTTTCCTTCATGCGGCCGGCCACAGTGCGGACTGCCTCACGGTCCTCCTCCAGGGTAGGGCTTTCCATATCGTTCACACGATAGCCAAGAGTGCCTTCATAACCGGTGGCCGCAATAATACCTTTAACTCCTCTCAGGGAAAAATCAGGATGCTCCTTTACAAAGGTATCCAGAATCGGAACCACATCATAGTCGCCGATACTTTCCAGCCCATTTTGGTCTCTGTAAAGATTTTTCACGTCTCCGTTCTCATCCAGCAGGAGCTTTATCGGAAAACCGTCATTTTTCATGTAATCATAATAGCTGAGATCGTCTACAGAAAGCACCAAGGGAATTTTTCCTTCCGGAACAAGGGGCTGTCTGGCTGTCAGCACGGTATTGCCGTTTTCATCTGTTGTTTCCTCGCACAGATCATGGATATCAATCAGTATGTATTGATTGGCATACAGCTCCTCAAGCATGGCCTTGAATTCGTCCACGGTAGTCATCCAGTAATTATAGCCGTTTTCCATATAGTCCCCGTCAAAGGCAAGGGACGTATCCACAATCAGGGAGTGAAAGAAAATATGGCGTACAGGCTGGTCATAAGGGACGAAAGAGTCTTTTGCTTCTGTATATCGGGCAACCGCTGCTGTTACCTCCTCGTCCTGGGCAAATTCCTCGGGAACCTTTGAAAGACATGAAAGAGCCTCCTCATAAAAGTAGCCAAGCGCCAGCTCCTGCGCCTCTTCCAGCAGAGGAACAACAGTATCTGCTCTGCGGATGGCAGCCAGCTCCTCTTCTGTAGGTTCCGGTTCCTCCTCAGGCTGGATCTGTTCTGCCGACGGAGCGTTCACGGATGCAGTGTTGCTGCATCCGGACAAAGAAATTATGACGGCAAGGGATAATATCACAGATATTTTTTTCACTTTCATTTATTGCATCCTCTTTCTATATTCAATCCTCTCAATAATCGGTATTATGATATCATAAATTCTATAGGAAATGGTTACATTTGTGTTAAGAGATGAAAAAGACTTTCTTAAGTTTTTTGTCTGGAAATTGTTGCGGTTGGGATAATCGTGTGTTATGATTAACAGCATGGCAAAAGTTAGACCAGGAGGAAAAAAAAGTGAAAGAATACGGCGTTAATGAGCTTCGCAAAATGTTTCTTGAATTTTTTGAGAGCAAGGGACATTTGAAGATGAATAGTTTTTCTCTCGTTCCGCACAACGATAAGAGCTTGTTATTGATTAATTCAGGTATGGCGCCTCTTAAGCCATACTTTACCGGAGCGGAGATTCCGCCGAGAAAAAGAGTGACAACCTGTCAGAAATGTATCCGTACCGGTGATATAGAGAATGTAGGTAAGACTGCGCGTCATGGTACGTTTTTTGAAATGCTCGGAAATTTCTCCTTTGGAGATTATTTTAAACAGGATGCGATTCGCTGGTCATGGGAATTTCTGACGGAAGTAGTGGGGCTGGATCCTGAACGCCTGTATCCGTCTGTCTATCTGGAGGATGATGAGGCATTTAATATCTGGAATAAAGAGATCGGCATCCCGGCAGAGCGTATTTTCCGCTTTGGAAAAGAAGATAATTTCTGGGAGCATGGCGCAGGCCCGTGCGGTCCATGCTCTGAGATATATTATGACCGGGGGGAAAAGTACGGCTGCGGAAAGCCGGATTGTACCGTTGGCTGCGACTGTGACCGTTACATGGAAATCTGGAACAACGTATTTACTCAGTTTGATAATGACGGTAATAACAATTATACAGAACTGACTCAGAAAAATATTGACACCGGCATGGGACTGGAGCGTCTGGCATCTGTTGTACAGGATGTGGATTCCATTTTTGATGTGGATACGGTGCGTGCCCTGCGTGACAAGGTATGCGAATTTGCAGGCTGTGAATATAAGAAGGATGATAACAAAGATGTATCTATCCGTCTGATTACGGACCATATTCGTTCTGCCACATTTATGATTTCCGACGGAATTATGCCGACCAACGAAGGACGCGGCTATGTGCTCAGGCGTCTGATCCGCCGCGCGGCGCGTCATGGACGTCTGCTTGGTATAAAAGACCGATTTCTTGCAAGACTTTCCGAAACAGTTATTGAAGGTTCCAAGGACGGTTATCCGGAGCTGGATGAGAAAAAGGAGTTTATTTTTAAGGTTCTTACGCAGGAGGAGGACAAGTTTAATAAAACTATTGATCAGGGTCTTAGCATTTTATCAGAGCTGGAACTTGCCATGAAGGCTGCAGGACAGACGGCGCTGTCCGGCGCAGATGCGTTTAAGCTGTATGATACCTATGGATTTCCGCTGGATCTGACAAAGGAGATTCTGGAAGAAAAGGGCTATGGCATCGATGAAGACGGTTTCAGGGTATGTATGGAGGCTCAGAGAAGCAAGGCGCGCTCTGCCCGCGAGGTGACCAACTATATGGGAGCGGACGCTACTGTGTACGATGATATTGACGCTTCTGTAACAACTGAGTTTGTAGGCTATGATCATCTGACCGATACTTCCAGAGTGACAGTTCTTACGACGGATACAGAGCTTGCGGAAGCGCTGACCGACGGACAGACCGGTACGGTTTTTGTGGAAAAAACACCGTTTTATGCAACTATGGGCGGCCAGCAGGGCGATAAAGGCGTGATTACCTTAGGAGACGCGGAATTTATAGTGGAGGATACTATTAAACTGCTTGGAGGCAAGATCGGCCATGTGGGAAGAATGACAAAGGGTATGCTTAAAACAGGGGATACTGTAACCTTAAGCGTGGATGCGCCGGGACGTACGGCAACCGGCAGGAATCACAGTGCCACGCATCTTCTCCAAAAGGCGCTGAAGCTTGTGCTCGGCAATCATGTGGAGCAAAAAGGGTCTCTTGTGACTCCGGATCGGCTGCGTTTTGATTTTGCTCATTTCCAGCAGATGACGGCAGAGGAGCTTCAGCAGGTGGAAAGGCTTGTCAATGAACAAATTCAGGCTGCTCTTCCGGTAAGCACTGAGATTATGAATATTGAGGAAGCAAAGAAGACCGGAGCTATGGCTCTGTTCGGCGAGAAATATTCCGAGAATGTGCGTGTCGTTTCCATGGGAGATTTTTCCAAAGAGCTTTGCGGCGGTACTCATGTGGCACATACAGGTGTCATTACCGCCTTTAAGATTGTATCCGAGTCCGGCATTGCGGCGGGTGTCCGGCGTATTGAAGCGCTGACAGGCGAAGGAGTATTTGCATACTACAGGGAGCAGGAGGAGAGACTTGCAGAGGCGGCAAGACTTCTGAAGGTAACTCCCGGAGCCGTGACAGAAAAGCTGGAGCATTTAATGGCAGAGCTCAAAGCGCTGCAAAGTGAAAATGAGTCGCTTAAAAGCAAGGCTGCCAGAGACGCCCTCGGGGATGTCATGAATCAGGTAAAAGAGATTAAAGGTGTGAAGACTCTGGCCGCAAAGGTAGAGGGCGTAGATATGAACGGCCTGAGGGAGCTGGGAGATCAGCTGAAGGAAAAGCTGGGAGAAGGAGTTGTCGTACTGGCTTCTGTAAATGATGGAAAGGTAAACTTAATGGCTACCGCAACAGACGGCGCTATGAAAGCAGGCGTTCATGCGGGAAATCTGATTAAGGTGATTGCATCTATCGTAGGCGGAGGCGGAGGCGGACGTCCGAATATGGCTCAGGCAGGAGGTAAAAATCCTGCAGGCGTGGACGAGGCTGTTGCAAAGGCTGCGGAAGTTGTAGAAAGTCAGATTCAATAAGGATTGCCTGATAAATTTTCTTTGCGACAAAAAATGATTAAAAGGAAATAAATAATTTAAACAGTCTGTAAAAAAACTGTTGACAAAACACATTATTCCTCATATAATTATGGAAGTGCAATAAAATACCCAGACAGTTGTATTTGGCACAATACACAACTGGAGGGAGGTTAGGTGTGATACTATGTCAAATGTAATCGTTAAAGAAAACGAAACTTTGGATAGCGCATTACGTCGTTTCAAAAGAAACTGCGCGAAGGCTGGAATTCAGCAGGAGATCCGTAAAAGAGAGCATTATGAAAAGCCAAGCGTAAAGCGTAAGAAAAAATCCGAAGCAGCTAGAAAGCGTAAATATAATTAAGATTGTGCAGTGATGCCTTGACTGTAAAGTCAAGGCATTTCTTACTCTATAGGAAACTCTGAGATTACTTTGCGGGAGTAGGAAAAATGGGGAAAATTTTAACAGGACTTTTGAATAATAAAGTACTGGTATGCGGCATTTGCGGATGGGCAGTAGCACAAGTACTGAAAACAGTGATCTATGTTCTGGTCCATCATGAAATGCGCTGGGAACGCATGGTAGGCGACGGAGGCATGCCAAGCGGGCATTCGGCGACGGTAAGCGCCATGGCAACGGCAGCCGGTCTTATCTATGGTTTTGAAACCTTTGAATTTGCAGTTACCTGTATGCTGGCGATTATTGTGATGCATGATGCCATGGGTGTCCGTATGGAGACGGGAAAGCAGGGAAAGATTTTGAACGAGATGATTGAATTTTTCCGAACAGAGGGATTTGTGGAGGCATTCAGAAAAAATGATAAAATGTATGAGTTCTGGGAGGCAAGCCTGAAGGAATTTGTAGGACATACTCCTCTGCAGGTAGGCGCCGGATGTATTCTTGGAATTCTGATTTCCTGCCTGATGATTTTATAATAAAAAGCTGTACGGCTCTGGGATAGAGAGAGGTTATGATATGAGTACACAAAAGAAAAAAATGAGTATCACAATGAAGATTTTCCTGGGTCTGATTATCGGTGTGCTGATTGGTATTTTTGCACCCGGAAGGGCTGACTGGATGCTGAATGTGGCCGATCTGTTCGGAAGTATTTATATGCACGCGCTCTGTATGGTGATCTATCCAATGGTATTCTGCTCCATTGTGGACGGCATCTGCAGTGTGGGAAGTGTAAGCACCACAGGAAAAATCGGCGGCAAAGCACTGGTTTATTTTACCGCGACCACAGCCATTGCCTCCTTTGTAGGTCTGATTGTACCGAGAATTATCGGTCTTGGAAAAGGCGTTGTCATTGAAATGGCAGAGGCAGATGTGACGGCAACTCAGTTTGTAAGTATGCTGGATACGGTAAAGAATCTGATCCCGTCCAATCCGGTGCTGGCATTTGCTGAGGGAAATATGCTTCAGGTACTGGTTTTTGCAGTGATTGTAGGCATTACGGCGCTGGCAGTAGGTGAAAAAGCAAAACCGGCAGTGGATGTGATTGTTTCCCTGAATGAAATTTTTATGAAGATTATCACAGTGGTCATGCAGTTTACTCCCCTTGGGGTTCTCTGTACGATTGCGCCGGTTGTGGCAGCCAACGGAATAGATACTGTTATTTCGCTGATTCAGGCGCTGGCAGCGCTGTATATCGCCTTTTTTGTGTTTGCATTTCTTGTATACGGCGGCATCATAAAATTAAAAGGCGGGAGTCCGATCCGCTTTTTTCGTGCCATTATGCCGGCAGCCTTGAATGCATTCGGCACCTGCTCCAGCTCTGCGACAATTCCTCTCAGCAAAAAGTGCGCAGAGGAAGAGCTTGGTATCTCTAATAAAATTACTTCTATTGTGCTTCCCCTTGGGGCCACAATCAATATGGACGCAGTATCGATTCTGATGTCCTTTATGATTACATTTTTCGCCAATGCGTGCAATGTGGATGCAGGCATCAGCCTGATGGCGGTTGTACTTCTGTCCAATGTACTGCTTTCCATCGGAACGCCGGGTGTTCCGGGCGGCGCGATTGCTTCCTTTGCGGCGCTGGCGGCAATCGCAGGACTCCCGGCAGGAGTTATGGGGATTTATATCAGTGTAAATACTCTTTGCGATATGGGAGCTACCTGTGTCAATGTTCTTGGGGACCTTGCATGCGCCGAATATTTGAACAGGACAATGAAGCTGGACTAATAAAGATGAAATAAAAAGCCGGAGAAGCAGAATTCTTCGGCTTTTTCCGGGGGGAATACTGTGTATAGACGGATGGTGCAGATAGGGGCTGCTTCCGTTATTCTGATTTTATCGCTGGGACTTTTGATGTATGCCCATACAGAGGCGGATACCGGATGGAAAAAGGCAGTCATTCAGGAATGTATCCTTTATACGGTGAAAAAGGACGGATCAGAGGGAATTTCCCTGTATGCAAAATTTGAAGGAGATGCTTCGCTTTGGATTGACAGTTGGGAAAAGGACGGTCAGAGGTGGCTGTTTCTGCCGTCTTTGTTCCGCGGACAGGAGGCTTGTTTTCAGGATGGGTTTCTGATTTTGGAGGAAGGAAAGAGAAGGCTTTTGGCGGAAGGCGAAGGAGAGACGGAGATCCGGATCCTTTTCGGCTCGGAGATTCCATTTGCATATCTGGAAACAGAATCCGGAAGCATGGATTTTCTAAAAGAAAACAAAGAAAACAAGGAAAAAGGGGTTCTTTGCTTTGTCGGACCGGATCATACACTGGAATATGCCGGGGATCTGTCAAAAGTAAAAATAAGAGGCAATGCAACAAGGCTTCAGCCCAAAAGCCCGTTCCGTATAAAGCTTGAAAAAGCTGTGTCTCTGGCAGGCCTTGGAGCATCCAGAGACTATGTGCTTTTGGCAGAGTACGGGGATATTTCCCTGATGTATAATAAAACTGCCATGGAGCTTGCAGGCCGGACGACAAAACTATATGAACCATATGGAGAGCATATAGATCTGTATGTAAACGGAGAATATATGGGTGTTTATCTGCTGTGCGAAGGAATCAGTATCGGAGAGAATCGTCTGGAGCTTAGAGATTTGGAGCAGGAAACAGATATGCTCAATGCCGGAGCACTGGACGCTTATGAGCCTTTTGCGGAAATATCAGATGAGGACACAATGGCAAAGGGGTATGAAATTCCGAACAATCCGAAAGATATCACCGGAGGCTACCTTCTGGAGCTGGAATATCACGGAAGATATGAAGGGGAAGAGGCTGTCGGATTCCGAACAGCGCAGGACTGGTCCCTTGTTATTAAGGAACCCTCCTGTGCGTCCAGAGAACAGGTGGCCTATATTCAGGAAAAGTTCCAGCAGGCGGAGAATGCCATGTATGCGCAGGACTGGACGGAGCCGGATAAGGGGCTGCCACTGGAAAGGCTGGTGGACATGGAATCCTTTGTACATAAATATCTGGTGGACGAGATCTGCATGAACACGGACCTGTGGACGAGTCAGTTCCTGTATAAAAACCAGGGGGATGCTCTGTTCTATTTTGGTCCCATGTGGGATTATGATATGGCATTCGGGCATTATGATACCGGCTTTTCACCAGAAGAGTTTTACGCAAACTGGCATATCTGGTATGAGGAAGTATATGAAAACCCGAAATTCCAGCAGATATTGAAGCAGGAATATCAGGAGCATTATCTTCCGGTTCTGACGGAGCTGACAGATACAAAGCTTCAGGAGTGGAAAGCCAGACTTGCCGATTCCGCCAGAATGAATTTTACAAGATGGGATATCGAGGAAATATACAGCCGCAATTCCATTATACATACAGGTGACTCCTTCGGAGAATGCGTGGATTCTCTGGAAAATTTTATAAAGGCAAGAACAGCGTTCCTTTCTTCCGAGTGGCTGGAAAAACCATAGAATTTAGGCATAATTTCCGTATTTGCTGCTACACATATACAAAGGGATACTGAGGTGATATTCTGAAAAAACGGTGTATATGGATGCTTATACTGATGCTCGCCCTTCATCCTGTGATGGCAGAGGCAGAAGAAATACAGCAAACGGAGAAAACACAGGAGCTTCCCGGAGAGCAGACTGGTTCTGAGAATCAGGTGGCGGCAGAGGTGGCGGCGCCCCACGCGCTTCTGATGGAGGTGTCCACCGGGACTATTCTGATGGGAAAGGCGGCGGATGAGAAAATTCATCCCGCAAGTGTAACAAAGATTATGACAATGCTGCTGATTCTGGAGGCTATTGAAGACGGGAAGATTGCACTTTCTGATACAGTGACCGTGTCGGAGCATGCAGCGTCCATGGGAGGTTCTCAGGTTTATCTGGAGCCGTTTGAACAGCAGACTGTGGAAACAATGATAAAATGTATTGCGGTGGCCAGTGCCAATGATGCCTGCGTGGCAATGGCGGAACATATTTGCGGCAGTGAGGGGGATTTTGTCAAACAGATGAATGCCCGGGCTGCTGAGCTTGGGATGACAAACACCCACTTTGTAAACTGCTGCGGGCTGGATGATGACAATCATCTGACAACAGCCAGAGATGTGGCGCTGATGTCCAGAGAGCTTTTAAAAAATCATCCGCAGATTCATGAGTATTGTACAATCTGGATGGAGAATATTATTCATACAACCGCAAAGGGAAGCTTTGAATTTGGCCTTACAAACACAAACAAGCTGATTAAGCAATATGAATATGCAACCGGGCTGAAGACAGGATATACAAGTGTGGCAGGCTTCTGTGTATCCGCCAGCGCCAAGAAGGACGATATTGAACTGGTGGCGGTCATCATGGGAGGGGCAGACAGTAAAAGCCGGTTCCAGGATGCAATTACGCTTCTGAACAGCGGTTTTGCCTGCTGCAGTCTGTATCGGGACGAGAACCGGGTAGCGCTTCCGACGCTTCCGGTGGCCGGCGGCGTGAAAGACAGCGTTTCTCTGGAATACGCAGGTGAATTTTCCTATGTAGCTACGGACGGCAGCAATTTATCTGATGTAAAACGGGGACTGGAGCTTCCGGAGACATTAGAAGCACCTGTACAGAAAGGAACCGTTGTCGGACGGGTGGTCTATTCGCTGAACGAGAAGGAAATCGGAGTTTCGGAGATTCTGACGTCTGAAGCAGTAGAACGTGCAGGCTATGGGGATTATCTGCAGAAGGCATTTCATATGTTTTTGCTGTAAAAGAATTGCGGAGAAACCGGCATCTGTGTTATGATGACAGTTATGGAAATCAGAACCTATGAAATACAAACAGATAAACTGAAAACAAAGGAACGTCCTCTGCGCATTGTGATGCTGTCGGATTTGCACAATCGGCTGTGGGGAGCAAATCAGAAGCAGCTTTTGGACGCCATTGATCGGCTCTCCGGAGATGTGATTCTCTGTGCCGGCGATATGCTGACCCGGGGAGAGCATGCTTCCATGGAGAATACGATTGTTCTTTTTGAAGGACTGTGCGAAAGAAAGACTCCGGTGCTTGCTTCCAATGGAAACCATGAATCCAAGATGCGGCAGAAGCCGGAGATTTATGGAAAACAGTATGAGAATTATGCCGGACGGCTTCGCGGTCTGGGAGTACAAATATTGGAAAACGAAAAATATACGATGAAATTTGGCTCCATGACCGTGAACATCTATGGATATGAGATGCCGCTGGAATATTATCATAAATTCTGTATGCTTCCATATGATACAAAGGATCTTTGCCAAAGGTTCGGAACACCTGAGGACTCTGTGTTTCATATCCTTCTGGCGCATAATCCGGTCTATTTTAAGACCTACGCACAGTGGGGAGCCGATTTAACTTTGTCAGGACATCTTCATGGAGGAATTGTGCGGATCCCGGGTATCGGAGGATTGATTACCCCTCAGGCAAAATTATTTCCCAAATACGACAGGGGACTGTTCGAGGAGAACGGAAAATATATGGCGGTCAGTCCGGGACTTGGAGAGCATACGGTTCCCGTACGGATCTTTAACCCTCCCCAGTTAATCTGTATTGTGGTAAAAGGAACAGGTTCATAAAGAATGGCATTATCAGTAAAGCTTGAGAGCTTTGAGGGACCCTTGGACCTTCTGCTCCATCTAATTGACATTAATAAATTTAATATATTTGATATTCCGATTGTGGAGATTACGGCACAGTATATGGAATACCTGAAGTCTATGGAATCCCGGGATCTGAATGTGATGAGTGAATTTCTGGTCATGGCAGCTACCTTGCTGGAGATTAAAGCCAAAATGCTTCTTCCGGCAGAGGTGAATGAAGAAGGGGAGGAGATGGATCCCCGTGAAGAGCTGGTACAGAAGCTTCTGGAATACAAGATGTACAAATATATGTCTTACGAGCTTAGAGACCGTCTCTCCATGTCCGGAAGGGCGCTGTATAAAATTCCGACGATTCCGGAGGAGGTAGCCGCATACGAGGCTCCGGTAAATCTGGAGGAGCTTGTAGGTGATTTGACTCTTACAAGGCTGAATTCCATTTTTCAATCCATTATGCGCCGCCAGACAGATAAAATTGATCCAATCAGAAGCAGATTCGGTACCATTGAGCAGGAGGAGGCCAGTCTGGATGAGAAAATAGAACTGGTCAGAGCATATGCGGCGGAAAACCCTTCCTTCCGGTTTTCGGCGCTTATGAGGGGGCATAAAAGTAAAGTTCAGATGATTGTCACTTTTCTGGCAGTTCTGGAGCTTATGAAGACAGGCGAACTATCCGTTCGGCAGGAACAGCCCTTTGACGATATGCTGATTACGGCGCAGATGTAGCGTGTTTACTGAAATGAGGATGCAGATTTGGAATTGGAAAAAATAGAAGCAACTATAGAAGCCGTGCTTTTTGCCATGGGAGACGCGGTGAGTGTGGAAAAAATCGCAGTGGCAATCGGACATGACAAGGAGACCACCCGAAAGCTTGTCCATCAGATGATGGATCGTTACAACAGCCAGAACGGCGGTATGGAAATTATTGAACTGGAGGATTCCTTTCAGCTTGCCACAAGAAGAGAATATTATGAGGCATTAATAAAGGTGGCAAAGCAGCCCAAAAAATATGCGCTCACCGATGTACAGCTTGAGGTGCTGTCGATTATCGCATATAAACAGCCTGTTACAAGACAGGAGGTGGAAAAAATCAGGGGAGTGAACTCGGATCATGCCCTGAACCGTCTTGTGGAATACGGGCTGGTAGGCGAAGCCGGAAGACTGGATGCGCCGGGACGTCCCATTCTGTTTGGAACAACAGAAGAATTTCTTCGCAATTTTGGCGTACGGTCAGCTCAGGAGCTTCCGGCTATCCGGCCGGAGCTGGTGGAGGAGATGAGGACCCAGGCGGCGGAGGAGATTCAACTGAAGCTGAATCTGTAGTAAAATGCCAAACTCTGCATATATTGAACAAAGGACAGAGTGCAGGTAATCTATGAAAAAGAATGTAAAAGCTTATCTGGGGATTTTCCTGTCTGTGCTGCTTCTGGGGCTTCCCGTGCAGGCGGAAGGAGAACCTGAGGATTTATACGCCCGATCAGCGGTATTGATGGATGCTGATACCGGGCGTATTCTTTTTGAAAAAAACGGAAGCGAACAGATGCCTATGGCAAGTACCACAAAAATTATGACACTCCTTGTAACACTGGAAAATGCGGATTTGGAAGGAACGGTGCAGGTGTCCGCTTATGCGGCCTCCATGCCCAAGGTCCGGCTGAATCTGCAGGAGGGGGAAACGTACCGTCTGAAGGATCTGTGTTACTCTCTGATGCTGGAATCCCACAACGATTCGGCAGTGGCAATTGCGGAGCATGTGGGAGGAAGTGTGGAAGGCTTTGCTTCGATGATGAATCAAAAGGCCCGGGATCTGGGATGCTATCACACCTATTTTATTACGCCAAACGGACTGGACGCAGAGGATGAATATGGAAAGCATTCGATTACGGCAGGAGATCTGGCCCGTATTATGCGCTGCTGTATGCAAAATGAAGAATTTCTCTCTATCACAAGAGAAGCCTCCTGGTCTTTTTCCAGTCTGGATGGAAGCAGAAGCTTTACTGTAAATAACAAGAATGCCTTTTTAAATATGATGGAAGGCGCATTAACAGGAAAAACAGGATTCACCAACGGGGCAGGCTATTGTTATGTGGGAGCCCTGGAGCGGGAGGGAAAACGACTGATAGCAGTTGTGCTTGCCTGCGGATGGCCCAACAACAGAAGCTGGAAATGGTCTGACACAAAAAAGCTGATGAGCTACGGCATTGAAAATTTCCATAAAGAAACCGTGGGGGAAGAGAAGCTGGAGCTGGAGCCTGTCCGTATTCTGGACGGTCAGACGGCATCGGTCAGGGCCTCTGCAGACGTGCAGACGGAGCAGGTTTTGCTGAAGGAGGGGGATACCTTTCAGATGGATGTGCTGAAGCCGGATGTGCTTCCGGCTCCTGTACAGAAGGGGGAACTGGTGGGAACCGTCATCTACTATTTGAATGGAGAGATATTTGACTTGTTTCCTATCTACATAGAGGACGACTCCCTCATGATTGATTATGAATGGTGTCTGGAGCAGATTGTCCGCCGGTGGATTCCGGACAGCTCCGTACTTTAGCTCTGGTATTCCTTTCTCCAGTAGCTTGGCGACTGCCCATAGACATTTTTGAAGGCTCTGGAGAAGTGAAGCTGGTTTGGGTAGCCGACCATTTTCCCGATCTCCCCCACACTCAGCTCAGAGAATTTTAACAGCTCTGCCGCCCGGTTCATCCGATAAGAAATCAGAAACTGCTGAGGTGTCTGGTTTAAGGCTTCCCGGAAAATTTTACCCAGATAGCTTCGGTTCAGATTACAGAAGGTGGCAATATCCTCAATAGTGACAGCGGAATGGCTGTAATTCTGTTCGATAAAGGAAACGGCTTCCCGGATGTAGAAATCCTTCAGCTTTCCGCCGGTAATCTCCCGGTGGTTGAAGGATGACTGCACCAGCAGATCTAAAAACAGATAGAGATGCCCAATCTGGTACATAGAAGAGCGGTTTTTCTGGTGTACAATGGTGAGCATTTCTTCCTTCATCTGATCCCGCAGAGTACGGTCATTCCCCCGGTAAATGGGGGAAGAAATATCAAGGCCTGCCGCGTCCAGAAATTCCTTGGCCCGAAGGCCGTCAAATTCAAGCCATGTATATTCCCAGGGATCATCTTTGTCAGCTATATAGGTGTTGATCTGGTTCGGACAAATTAAGAAGGCCTGGTTTCGTTCTAAATGATAGATGTGTGTGTTATCCTGTTTATCGGTAGAATACAGAATACCCCTGCCATTGATAATATAGTGAAACAGATAGTGGTTCCGGGCAGCAGGTCCGTAAGAATGACTCGGACTGCACTGTTCCCATCCATACTGATATAAGGTAACATCCATATAACGTTCATTGGAGAAAATCTTAAATATAAAATCTTTGCTTTTCATTTTCAAATATCCTTTCTTCCAATATACCAAAATTTTATCACATTATGCACAATTTGTATATATCTAGCATTATGGTATATTCATATCTACAGATTGGTATTTACCAGATACATTCAAATTGTTATAATTTTAATAGAAATTAGGTATAATTTATAAAATATACCCAAATTCATTTCCTGCATTGGCCAATGTGGAAGCTTTTATCCTAAATTTTTAAGTTTTGCACAAAAGAAGTATTTCGGTATATTGCTTTTGTACAAAAAAACGAAAAGTAAACAAAAAAGATTGCAAAAGGAGCAAAAAAGGATGAGAAAGAGGGAAAAAATGTTTAGCCTTTTCCTGGCAGGTATGATGCCGGTCTCTGTTCTGCTGACTGGCTGCGGCGGCAGTCAGCAGAACAGCGGGAAAATCGAAATTGAGCTGGTTCATTACAAGCCTGAGGCAGTGGATGTGTTTGAACAATTGGAAGAGAAGTTTAACAGCACACATGACAACATTCATCTGACAATTGAATCACCCAATGATGCAATGACGATCTTAAAGACCAGATTTGTCCGCGAAGATTATCCGGATATTATTGGAATCGGCGGAGATATCAATTATTCTTATTTTATTGATTCGGACATTTTGGCAGATGTATCCGACTATCCGGGTCTGACAGAAATTAATTCGGGATATGTTGATATTCTGGAGGGTCTTGAATTTGTTCCGACAGAAGGTACATACGGTGTTCCATATGTGGCAAATGCAGCCGGTATTCTGTATAACCGTGAAATGTTTAAGGAGCATGGCTGGGAAATTCCGGAAACCTGGGATGAGCTGATGCAGCTTTGTGATACAATCCAGTCAGAGGGCATTCTGCCGTTCTATTTTGGATTTAAGGATACATGGACCTGTCTGGCTCCGTGGAACGCGCTTGCAGTGGATTTGTCGCCCTCCAATGTATGCCAGCAGGTAAATGCCGGAAATACCACATTTACAAATGAATACCGGGAAACCGCAGAGAAAATGCTGCAGCTTCTTCAGTATGGGGAGGACGGTCCGTTTGCCTATGGCTATAACGACGCATGTACTGCCTTTGCTAATGGAGAATCTGCAATGTACACGATCGGAAGCTATGCGGTTCCTCAGATTAAGTCTGTAAATCCGGATATGGATATTGACTCCTTTGTAATGCCGGGAAGCGAAAACCCGGACGGCAACACACTGAATTCCGGTGTGGATCTTCAGTTCTGCGTAACTGCCGAATGTGAGAATAAAGAGGCTGCCTACGAGGTTCTGGATTTCCTGCTTGCGGACGAGAATGTGCAGGCATATCTGGACGATCAGAATGCAGTTCCATGCAAAACCGGAAGCTTTCATCTGGCTCCAAACCTGGACGGCATGAAAGACTACATTGCATCCGGAAATATGACAGATTATCAGGATCATTATTATCCGTCCGAGATGGCGGTCGATGCACAGATTCAGACCTTCTTAATTGAGCAGGATGTGGATGCGTTCCTTGCCAAATTCGATACCGACTGGGCCCGATATAACCGTGATATTATCCAGATGGTAGAAAATTACAACAAACAAAATGGAAATCAGTAGAGGGAAAGGAGACGGAAGAAATGAAAAATGCCAATGACAGACAGAGAACCTTTTTATTGATGACGATCCCTGTTCTCATATTGTTTTTTGCTTTTAACACGCTGCCGCTTATCAAGGGCGTCATCTACAGCTTTACAAACTTCAGAGGCTATGGCTCCTATAATTATGTAGGGCTCAGAAATTATATTGACCTGTTTCAGGATGCGCGCGTGGGCAAATCCTATCTGTTTACTATTAAAATGGCCATTGCAGCCACCATCGTTACGAATGTAATCAGTCTCGTCCTTGCGCTGGGACTAAACAGCAAGATTAAATTCAAAAGTACACTCAGAGGCCTGTATTTTGTTCCGAATATTCTGGGTGCTCTGGTTGTGGGCTATATTTTTAACTATTTCTTTACCTATATTGTTCCGGCGCTCTTTCATACATCCAGTATTCTTGCCAGCACCACATGGGCATGGGTGGCGATTGTGATTGTATGCGCATGGCAGGCCATTGCCATGAATACCATCATCTATATTTCCGGTCTCCAGACAGTACCGGAGGATGTATATGAAGCAGGCTCCATCGACGGAGCAACCGGGTGGGCACAGTTCAAACATCTGACCTTCCCGCTGATTATTCCATTTTTCAGTATCAACATGGTATTGTCAGTGAAAAACTTTTTAATGGTATTTGATCAGATTATGGCATTGACAAAGGGAGGACCGGCTCAGAGTACAGAATCCATTTCCTTCCTGATCTACAACAATGGTATGTCGGGCGGACAGTTTGGCTTCCAGAGCGCGAACGCAGTTCTGTTCTTTGTCATTATTGTAGCGTTCTCTGTGGCTCAGCTTACATTTACCGGTAAAAAGGAGGAACAGTTATAATGAACGAAAAAATAAAAGAGAAAGTGAATTGGCCTATTACCATTCTGTTGATTGCCGGATTGATTACCGTTATTTTTCCGCTGTATATGACGATTGTGATTGCATTTAAGCAGCCGTCGGAGATGACCAACAGTATTTCAGGAATCCTTTCCCTGCCCAAGAGCTGGAGTCTGGCAAACTTTGCAGAGGCAATGCGTGTAACGGATTTCTGGCGCTCCCTGTTTAACAGCGTTATGATTACAGGTATTACAGTTGTGTTATCCCTTGTACTGCATTCCATGATCGGTTACGCGGTGGGAAGAAACAAGGCAAAAAATAAATGGTATAATCTGGTGTATCTGTATATTGTAAGCGGTATGTTTGTACCTTTTGCAATTCTGATGATGCCTCTTGTAAAACAGACTGCACAGATGGGAATCGCAAATATTGTGGGTGTTATCATCTGCTACGTAGTATTCTATATGCCGATGAATCTGATGCTGTATTCCGGGTATTTGACGAATATTCCGATTGCCCTGGAGGAGGCAGCGCGGGTAGACGGGGCAAGCACCTGGAAAACCTACTGGAGCATTATCTTTCCGATTATGAAACCGATGCATGCGACAGTGGCAGTTATTACCGCGCTGAGCGTATGGAATGACGTAATGACGCCGCTTGTTATTATGTCCGGAAGCGGACTGACTACCCTGCCGCTGGCACAGCTGGCATTCCAGACCCAGTTCGGTACAAATTACAATCTGGCATTTGCATCCTATCTGCTGGCATTACTGCCGATTTTGATTTTCTACATTGTCTGCCAGAAACAGATTTTAAATGGTGTCGTAAACGGCGCGGTAAAATAAATACAAACACATTATATGGAGGCTTAAGTCTATGTCTATCAGATTTTCGGAAGAGTCACAGACCTTTTCCCTGCAAACAAAGAGCAGTTCTTATATTATGAGGAGGAATGAATACGGTTATCTGCTCCATATGTATTATGGAGATCGGCTGGAGGATGAAAATCTGGATTATCTGATACAGCTTCAGGACAGAGGCTTTTCTCCCAATCCCAATGAAGTAGGAAATGACCGTACCTTTTCTCTGGATGTGCTTCCTCAGGAATTTTCCAGTGACGGAATCTGTGATTACCGAATCTGCAGCATTGAGGTGAAAAACAGCGACGGAAGCTTTGCCTTTTCAGGAAAAGTAGCAGACTACTGCATTCATTCCGGAAAATATGAATTGAAGGGCATGCCTTCTTTGTGGACTACAGAGGAAGATACTGTAGATACACTGGAGATTCGTCTGGAAGATACGGCAACCAGTCTGAATGTGATTTTGTATTACAGTGTGTTTGAAGAAAAGGATATTATCACCCGCACGGTCCGGGTTGTGAACCAGGGCAATCATACGGTCTATCTGAACCGGATTATGTCCGTTACCATGGACTTTATGGATTCGGATTACGATCTGATTCATTTTGACGGAAGACATACTATGGAGAGGGAGCTCCACCGGGTTCCTCTCTCCTGCGGAGTTCAGTCTATAGGAAGCTGCAGGGGCGCGTCCAGCCATCAGCACAACCCCTTTATGATTCTATGCAGCCGGGATACAACAGAGGATTTTGGACGCTGCTATGGCTTTTCTCTTGTTTACAGCGGTAATTTTCTGTGTGAGGTGGAAAAGGACCAGTATGCCCAGACAAGACTGACAATGGGCCTCCATACCAAGTATTTTTCCTGGCAGTTAAAGGCGGGAGAAAGCTTTCAGGCACCGGAGGTTGTGATGGCATATTCCGGCAGAGGGCTTACCCATCTGTCTCATCTGTATCATCATATTTACCGGAATAATCTGTGCAGAAGTCCTTATGCGAAGCTTCCCAGGCAGATTGTAATTAACAGCTGGGAAGCGGCTTATTTTACCTTTGATGAGGAAAAGCTTCTGAATATTGCAAGAGCTGCATTGGATATGGGAGCAGAGCTGTTCGTTCTGGATGACGGATGGTTTGGAAAAAGAGATGACGACAGTTCAGGCCTGGGAGACTGGGAGGTCAATACGGATAAACTCAGCCACGGGCTGGATGGTCTGGCAGAGCAGATTTGCGGACTGGGACTTCAGTTTGGCCTGTGGGTGGAGCCGGAGATGATTTCGGAGAACAGTAATCTGTACCGGGAGCATCCGGACTGGTGCCTTCAGATGCCTCACCGTCCGGTATCGAGAGGGCGTTATCAGCTTGTGCTGGATCTCTCCAGAAAAGATGTCTGTGACTATATCATCGGCTTTATGAACCGGATATTGGATACAGTGAAGGTGTCTTATATTAAATGGGACATGAACAGGAATATCACCGATGCATGGTCCTCCATTGAGGAAGCAGATAAACAGGGAGAAATTTATCACCGGTATATGCTTGGTCTGTACTATGTACTTGACCGTATTGTGCTGACCCATCCTGATGTATTGTTTGTGGGCTGCAGCGGCGGCGGCGGACGCTATGATCCAGGTATGCTTTATTACCATCCGCAGATTTGGTGCAGTGATAATACGGATGCGGCGGCCAGACTGAAAATTCAGTACGGCACCTCCTTTGCATATCCAATCCAGACTATGGAATCACATGTGTCAGTCTGCCCCAATCATCAGACAGGCAGAACGGTTCCGCTGCATACCAGAGGAGTCGTAGCCATGGACGGTATCTTTGGATACGAGCTGGATGCCACGAAGCTTACCGCGGACGAGAAGGCAGAATGCAGAGAACAGACGAGCCGTTATAAAAAATATTATCCTTTGATTGCAGATGGAGATTATTACCGTTTGACTAATCCGTATGAAGATCTGTATCTGACCGCATGGGAGCATGTATCCCCGGACAGAAAATGTGCGCTGTTCAGCGTGGTTCTGACAGATAAAGAAGCGAATGCTCCTCAGAAATATGTGAGGCTGAAAGGATTGGATCCGAATAAATTTTACAAAATTGAGGGTATGGACAGAAGCTTTTCCGGACAGCTTCTTATGAGCGCGGGACTTCCTGTTCCGTTTGGTCTGGGACAGTATGAGGCCGTACAATATTATCTGAAAGCAGAAGAATAAAGTATTTGCCGCATCATCCCC
This sequence comes from uncultured Lachnospiraceae bacterium, assembly GCA_910585465.1. Lineage (GTDB taxonomy): Bacteria > Bacillota > Clostridia > Lachnospirales > Lachnospiraceae > Hominiventricola. The sequence continues at coordinate 213,751 of CAJUEW010000002.1, forward strand.
GGTCCGCATAAAAGACGGACCGGGGATGATGCGGCGTTGGCCTGCAATTTATTACTACAGCTCAATAATATACCGTTCATAGGCATTGACAATGGTAGTATTCTGATAGACATCCTGCCGTTTGATGCTGCGTCCGTAAGACAGATGCATATGGCCATGGACGAAGTAACGGGGAGCATACCTTTCCATTAAATACCGGAATCCTTTAAAGCCCGTATGAGGAAGATCCTCCCCGTCGTTAATGCGATAGGCGGGAGAATGGGTCAGCAGAATATCAAATCCTTTTTTCCGCCGGATACGGAAGAAGAGCTTTCGTATCCGCCAGTTCATTTCCCTCTGAGTATACTGGTGAAGTCCCTGTTTATAACGCATGGAACCGCCCAGCCCCAGAATGCGCACTCCTTCATATTCATACAGCCTTCCGTCAATGCAGACACACCCTTCCGGAGGCGTTTTTTCGTAACAGTCATCATGGTTTCCATGTACATACAGCACCGGTCCCTGGAAAAAGGTTGCCAGAAAGGACAGGTAGTGAGGATGCAGATCTCCGCAGGAGAGAATCAAATCAATTCCCTCCAGCTTGCTTTTTTCAAAATAATCCCACAGGTACAAAGATTCCGTATCCGCAAGTACCAGTATTTTCATTATCGTTCTTTTTGCTCCTGATATTTTCCGACACCCTGAAGCTTTACAATCCGTTTGGCCTCATCGGTCATAACGTCATATGGCGGGAACATGCCCTCCACATTATCTACAAGCCAGTCCATTGATCCGATTTGCTGCTCCGGCATGACAGTGTCCTTTGGATTGCGCAGGGCTCCGTCCTGGGAATGAATCTCGCCGGAAAAGGGATGAAACTGACCGGAGCTTATTTCCCTTTTGACAAGTTCTGCAAGCTGCTGCGTGCCAGAAGGCACATGATTGGAACAGATAAGATCAATCATCCCGGAAGAGAGTCCCCAGAAATAATTAATGGATTTATCTTTGCTCTGATCAATCCCTTTTTTCCATGCTCCGTTCAGAATACTTCTGACAATACGCTCATAAAATTTTCCCCAGTGCCAGACCGGCATCGCCACATTCTTAATATTTCCATTCCGGACATCAAAAAGCCCGAATTGTCTGGATTCCCGGTATGGCGTCAGCAGATCCTGGCCGGATACATAGGAGATATGCTGTGCGTCAAAATCTTCATAAATATGGTTGTCCTTGATACAAGTCCATTCCAGACGGATTTTTGCGTTAGGATTCACCATACGAACACCCAGGGCAAATGCGTTGATGCTGGCAGTAGAACCATAGATCGGGTAATCAGCCACGTAGCCAATGGTTGATCCGGGACTTAGAATTCCTGCCAGAATCCCTGTCAGAAATTTAGCCTCGTACATTCTTCCATAATAAGTGCGCAGATGTCCGAAGCAGGAGTTCAAAGAGCAGTTCAGAATCCGTGCGGAGGGATATTTAAGGGCAGCTTTCACACTTGCATTCAAAAGCTTCGGACTGGTGGTAAAGATAATAGTATTGCCCTCTTCAATGGCTTTACGGATGTCCTCGCTGCCTTCCTCCGGATTTCCGTTCGTAATATAGGAGGAGGTAATGATACGCCCGGCAAAGGCATTGTCCAGATAATGCCTGCCCAGTTCATGCCCGTAGGTCCAGCTGGAATCCTCCGGAGAACGGTCGTGGACAAAAGCAATCTTAACGGGAGAGGAGGGAGGAAGAAGCCGGGTCATCAGTGTTTTCTCCTCGGATTTCTCCTGCGGCGCCATAACCAGTTCTACACTGCGTTTGGCCGGATAGATTTCAAAGTCCTTCCATATAGCAGGTATTTCCTCCCGAAGCTCCTTATAAGATTTTTCTAAAATGTCTTTATAACCATATATTTCCAGATATGTCAAAAATGCGTCACCCGGGGTAATTGGAAGCTTATGTCCGCCCTTTTCGTTAAATATATCAAGAAAATGAATATATGCGGAACGGAAATTCATCTTTTCATCTTCTGTCCAGGCTTCCTCCGGTGTTTTTCCGATCAGATTCAGAATTTTGAGGTAGCAGCCTTCCTGACTGAAATTAAGGTAGTTTACCTCTGACAATTTATAGAAATCCAGAAATTCATAGTAAATTCGATTCTCCCTGGAATCGCTTTTCTGGGGCAGCAGCCGCGTAACATATGCCTGAACGCTGACCGCATCCACATATTTCAGAACACTGACTCTTTTATTCCCCTCCACCACATAAAAACGGTTCATAAACTCCACTGCAATAATCGGATCGCGGATGCCTTCGCTGATATGCGCCTGATACAGACTGATCCATTTGTAGGCAAATTCTGTGCTGTCCTCCAGAAGAGGCATGAAATTACTTGCAAATGCCTGCTTTCTCCCGGCAGTCTTAGTGCCGACCACAGCGTCCAGAGGAATCTCAATAAGACCTAACTCTGTCTCGGATACAATTTCCGCAAAAGAGACAATATCATCCAGCGCCTGCAGGTAGGGGTAGGTTCCCCGAAGCAGCTGGCTGCGGTAAACCTTCTGCGCCTTTTTACGTGCTTTTCCATATTCTGTTTTTGACATGCTTTTACTCCTTTTCTAATTAGGATTATCATACCACAAACAGTATATGTGTGCAAAGATTCTGCTTAATATGTGAAAAAAATGTCAGACGGTGGATATATTTTTAAAAATGACTTGAAAAAAACATATTGAGTTGTTACAATTAGACTCGGCAGAACTTGGTTTTACTTTTTTATTAAATATAATGGAGGGCTAAAAATGAGTAATACAGCACAGACCTTGGCAAGCGGCAGGATTACAGCGCTGCTTGACGAGAACAGTTTTGTTGAAATCGGCGCAGCAGTCACTGCCCGTGCGACGGATTTCAATATGAACAACACAGACACGCCATCTGACGGTGTAATTACCGGATATGGTGTTATCAACGGCAGTCTTGTGTATGTTTACAGCCAGGACGCTTCTGTGTTAGGCGGTTCTATGGGCGAAATGCATGCAAAAAAGATTGTCAGAATTTATGATATGGCAATGAAGATGGGAGCGCCGGTTATCGGACTGGTAGACTGCGCGGGACTCAGACTTCAGGAGGCTTCCGACGCGCTGAATGCATTTGGGGAGCTGTATCTGAAACAGACAATGGCATCAGGAGTTGTTCCGCAGATTACAGCAGTATTTGGCAACTGCGGCGGCGGAATGGCAGTTGCATCTGCAATGTCTGATTTTACTTTTATGGAGAGCAAAAAAGCAAAATTATTTGTCAATTCTCCAAATGCGCTGGAAGGAAATGAGGTTTCCAAATGCGACACTGCGTCTGCCGTTTTCCAGAGTGAAGAGTCAGGTATTATTGATGTTGTGGCAGAAGAGATGGAGCTGATTGCACAGATCCGCGAGCTGGTATCTTTGCTTCCGGCAAACAATGAAGACGACCTGTCGTATATGGACTGTGACGACGATCTGAACCGGACGTGTGCAGACATTGAAGCTTCCGCAGCAGATCCGGCCATTGCGCTTTCCATGATCTCTGATTCCGGCATCTTTTTTGAAACAAAAGCAATGTATGCAAAAGATATGGTTACCGGCTTTATCAGGCTGAACGGAACCACCGTAGGCGCAGTGGCAAACAGAACTGTTTTATACGATGAGGAAGGTAATAAAGCGGAAGAGTTTAAAGCAGAGTTGTCTGCAAGGGGATGTGATAAGGCGGCAAAATTCGTAGAATTCTGCGATGCTTTCAATATTCCGGTACTTACTCTTACAAATGCTGCCGGCTTCAAGGCATCCAAATGTACGGAAAAGAAAATCGCCAAAGCAGCGGCAGCCCTTACTTATGCATTTGCAAACGCATCAGTACCCAAGGTCAACGTAGTGACCGGCAAAGCATACGGAAGCGCTTATGTAACTATGAACAGCAAAGGGCTGGGCGCTGATTTCGTATACGCGTGGCCGCATGCTGAGATTGGCATGATGGATGCAAAGCTTGCAGCCAAAATTATGTATGCAGGAGCTGACGCAAAGGAATTGAAAGAAAAGGCGGCAGCTTATGCAGAATTGCAGAATAATGTGGCCTCCGCGGCGAAAAGAGGCTATGTAGACACTGTTATTGATGCACAGGATACGAGAAAATATGTTATCGGCGCATTTGAGATGTTATTTACCAAGAGAGAAGACCGTCCAAATAAAAAGCATGGTACCGTTTAAAGCGAGGTGAATCATATGAGACAGAATTTAAGAAAAATCCTTGCAGTACTGACTTTATCCGTAGCTGTGCTTGGGCTGACTGCCTGCGGAAGCGCTGTTGTAGATGAAGAGATTGAGTATGATGAAAACTACCTTCATTCTGTGGCGGATTTCCTGATCAGCAACTGGGAGATTATGTCGGAGGATGAGGTTGCAGAGTATGCATCTATGGATGCCGAAGACGCGGAGATGGTGCTTAACTCCTACGGGCTTCCTTTCACGGCAGAGGCCTTTACGACTGCGTTTGCAGGCTATGAGGGTTCTGCAGATGAGCTGGGTGCATATGTTTCAACTGACAGCTATGATGACCCTGTTATAAAAGGGGATGAAATTACGTTGAATGTGAATCTGACCTTTGAGACACGTCCGGCACAGTTATCTATCGTTTTTAATAAGAAGAGTGTGGCTGAGTCTGTTGCCCTGAATCCGGAATATACGATTGGGGAGATTCTTCAGAAGGCAGCCATGAACACCATTCTCGGTATGGGAACTGTATTTATTGTACTGATTTTCATCAGTCTGGTTATTTATTGCTTTAATTTCATTCCGGCTATTCAGGAGAAGTTTAGCGGAAAGAAGAAGGAAGAGGCAATTAAGATAGCATCGGCTCCGGTGAAACCTGCTGCAAAGGCAGCGGCAGCCCCTGAGGCAGAGGAACTGGCAGACGATGGAGAACTGGTAGCGGCAATTACGGCTGCGATCTGTGCTTACCGCGGAACCTCAGCCGACGGTTTTGTTGTCCGTTCCATCAAGCGTGCAGATTCAGCAAAATGGAAAAGAGCTTAATCAATTAGGAGGAATATTGAAATGAAAAATTATACCATTACTGTAAATGGAACTGTATATGATGTAACTGTTGAAGAGGGCGGTACAGGAAGCGCGCCGGTCCGCACGGCAGCTCCAAAGGCGGCTCCGAAGGCAGCTCCCGCAGCAGAAGCTCCTGCTCCTGCATCAGCCAGCGCAGGATCTGTTGAAGTAACTGCTTCCGTACCCGGAAAGGTATTCAAGGTGGAGGCAAGCGTTGGTCAGGCTGTGAAGAGCGGCGACCCAATTGTTATTCTTGAGGCAATGAAGATGGAGATTCCGGTCGTTGCTCCGGAAGACGGAACCGTTGCAGGCATTAATGTATCCGTTGGTGATGCAGTAGAATCCGGTGATGTATTAGCTACCATGAACTAATTGCCGCGTAGACTGATACATGAATAAATCATTGGAGGTTACAACATGAGTTACATTGCTGAGACTTTGGGAAACCTCGTGCATCAGACCGCGTTCTTTAATCTGACGTGGGGCAATTATATTATGATTGTCGTTGCATGTGTATTCCTTTATCTGGCTATCGCAAAAGAATATGAGCCTCTTCTTCTGGTTCCGATTTCTTTTGGTATGCTTTTGGTTAATATCTATCCGGATATTATGCTTAGTATTGAAGATTCTCCCAATGGCGTTGGCGGTCTTCTTCATTACTTTTATTTAATGGATGAATGGGCGATCCTCCCATCCCTGATTTTTATGGGTGTTGGTGCGATGACTGACTTCGGTCCTCTGATTGCGAATCCGAAAAGCTTCCTGCTTGGCGCGGCAGCACAGTTCGGTATTTTTGCAGCCTATCTGGGCGCTATGGCGCTTGGATTCAGTGACAAGGCGGCAGCGGCAATCTCTATTATCGGCGGAGCAGACGGCCCTACCTCTATCTTCCTGGCAGGTAAGCTGCAGCAGACGGCCATTATGGGACCTATCGCCGTTGCGGCATACTCCTATATGTCTCTCGTTCCGATTATTCAGCCGCCTATTATGAAGCTGCTGACAACGGAAGAGGAAAGAAAAATTAAAATGGCACAGCTTCGTCCGGTATCCAAGCTGGAGAAGATTCTGTTTCCAATCATTGTTACCATTATCGTATCCATGATCCTTCCGACCACAGCTCCGCTGGTTGGTATGCTGATGCTTGGAAATCTGTTCAGAGAGAGTGGTGTTGTCCGTCAGCTTACAGAGACTGCCTCCAATGCGCTTATGTACATCGTTGTTATCCTGCTCGGTACATCCGTTGGCGCAACAACCAGCGCGGAGGCATTCCTGAACTGGGACACGATTAAAATTGTAATTTTAGGTCTGGTTGCGTTCTCATTCGGTACTGCTGCGGGCGTTCTGTTCGGCAAGCTAATGTGCAAAGTAACCGGAGGAAAAGTAAATCCGCTGATTGGCTCCGCAGGAGTATCTGCAGTGCCGATGGCGGCCCGTGTATCCCAGAAGGTTGGAGCTGAGGCAGACCCGACCAACTTCCTTCTGATGCATGCAATGGGTCCGAATGTGGCAGGTGTAATTGGTACTGCTGTGGCAGCCGGTACCTTTATGGCTATCTTCGGTGTATTCTAAAAAGTGTAGGAGGAATAAAAAATGACTGAAATCGCTAAAAAGCCGATTAAAATTACAGAAACCATTCTGCGTGATGCCCATCAGTCCCTGATTGCGACCCGTATGAGTACAGAGCAGATGCTTCCGATTGTTGAAAAACTGGATCAGGTTGGCTATCATTCCCTGGAATGCTGGGGAGGCGCAACCTTTGATGCGTCCCTTCGGTTTCTGAAGGAGGATCCATGGGAGAGACTTAGAAAAATTAAAGCAAAAGCAAAAAATACAAAACTTCAGATGCTGTTCCGCGGACAGAACATCCTCGGCTACCGTCCGTATGGTGATGATGTAGTGGAATATTTTGTACAGAAGTCAATTGCAAACGGCATCGATATTATCCGTATTTTTGACTGTCTGAATGATCTCCGTAACCTTGAGACAGCAGTAAAGGCTTCCAACAAAGAAAAGGGACATGCGCAGATAGCCCTCTCCTATACGCTGGGGGATGCCTATACATTGGAATACTGGACCCGTATGGCAAGAGAGATTGAAGAAATGGGAGCCGACTCCATCTGTATCAAGGATATGGCAGGGCTTTTGCTTCCATATGCCGCTACAGAGCTGGTTACCGCACTGAAGGAGACGGTTAAGATCCCGATTCAGCTTCATACTCATTATACCTCCGGCGTTGCTTCCATGACTTACATGAAAGCAGTGGAGGCCGGTGTGGATGTGATTGACTGTGCAATGTCTCCGTTTGCGCTGGGCACTTCACAGCCTGCAACAGAGGTTATGGTGGAGACCTTCAAGGGCACTCCCTATGACACCGGATACGATCAGAATCTTCTGGCCGAGATTGCCGATTATTTCAGACCTATGCGTGATGAGGCGCTGGAGAGCGGTCTTTTAAATCCGAAAAACATGGGTGTTAACATTAAAACTCTGCTGTATCAGGTGCCGGGAGGAATGCTGTCCAACCTGACCTCCCAGTTAAAGGAACAGCACGCAGAGGATAAATACTACGAGGTACTGGAGGAGGTTCCGCGCGTGCGTAAAGACCTCGGTGAGTGCCCGCTGGTTACTCCGTCCTCCCAGATTGTGGGTACACAGGCTGTATTCAACGTATTGATGGGTGAGCGTTACAAAATGGTGACAAAGGAAACCAAGGCTGTTCTGTCCGGCCGTTATGGTAAGACCGTAAAACCGTTTAATCCGGAGGTACAGAAAAAATGTATCGGGGATGAGGAAATCATTACCTGCCGTCCGGCTGATCTGGTAGGCAACGAGCTTCCGTCCCTGGAAGCTGAGATGGCTCAGTATAAAGAGCAGGACGAGGACGTTTTATCCTATGCGCTGTTCCCGCAGGTTGCTATGGATTTCTTTAAATACAGAGAAGCCCAGAAGACCAAGATAGATGCAACGGTTGCAGATACAGAGAATGGGGCATATCCGGTTTAATAAAGAATTATAAAAGGGCTGCCGCTTTGCGGCAGTCCTTTTTCATACACGGAGAATGATATGACAAAACTTGCAATTATCGGCGGCGGGGCCGCCGGCATGATGGCTTCGGTTTTCGCTGCCAGACGGGGACTGGAGGTACATGTATATGAGAAAAATGAGAAGCTTGGGAAAAAGCTCTATATTACGGGAAAAGGGCGCTGTAATCTGACCAATGCCTGTGATATGGAGGAGCTTTTTGCCGCAGTAAGGAGTAATCCTAAATTTTTATACAGTGCATTTTATGGCTTTACAAATCAGGATACGATAGACTTTTTTGAACAGGAGGGCTTAGCGCTGAAAACAGAACGGGGAGGCCGGGTATTTCCTCAGTCCGATCGGTCGGCAGACGTTCTGGATACATTAAAAAGGGCTATGAAAAAGGCCGGCGTGCAGATTCACCTGAATACAGAAGTGAAACATTTGTATAAGTCAGGAGGACGTTTCTGCATAGAGCCTGCCGATCATTCTCCTGTATGGGCAGACGCGGTGTTTGTGGCAACAGGAGGAATCTCTTATGGCAGCACGGGTTCTACAGGTGACGGCTACCATTTTGCGGAAAAATTCGGTTTAAAGATAATAAAAACCTGTCCCTCCCTTGTCCCGTTCAATATTCGGGAATCCTATGTAAAAGAGCTTCAGGGGCTGGCGCTGAAAAATGTTTCCATTCGTATTTTTGATGAAAAAAGGGTACTATATGAAGACTTCGGGGAAATGCTGTTTACACATTTTGGGGTGAGCGGCCCGCTGATTCTGTCTGCCAGCAGCGTCTGCGCCGGAAAAATCCAGGAAAAAGAACTGAGGATGATTCTGGATTTAAAACCGGCGCTTTCAGAGGAGCAGCTTGATAACAGAATTCTCCGGGAATTTGCAGCGGCAAAAAACAAACGGTTTAAAAATGTACTTCCGGTTTTTTTCCCTTCAAAACTTGTTCCGGTCATGCTTGCTTTAAGCAGAATCACACCAGATAAAAAAATCAGCGAGGTTACAAAAGAAGAACGGCAGCATTTTCTGCATTGTATGAAACAACTGGAATTGACCATTACAGGTCTTAGAGGTTATAATGAAGCTATCATTACAAAAGGCGGCGTGTCGGTCAAAGAAATCAATCCGGCAACAATGGAGTCCAAAAAGGTTCCGGGATTATATTTTATAGGAGAAGTGCTGGATCTGGACGCAGTGACAGGAGGCTTTAATCTGCAGATTGCATGGTCTTCTGCTGTGGCAGCTGCTGTAAATGTGGGAGGTCAGAATGAATCGTAGCTATAATATTGCAATTGACGGACCGGCCGGCGCGGGAAAAAGTACAGTTGCAAAAAGAATTGCGAAGGAATTGAATTATATTTATGTGGATACAGGCGCCATGTACCGTGCAATGGCTCTGTATCTGATTCACAATCAGGTGGATCCCCAGGATAAAGCGGCAATCGCAGAAGCGTGCAGATACGCAGATATCTCCATCGAATACCAGAACGGAGAACAGGTAGTGCTTTTAAACGGTGAAAATGTGAATGCCTATCTGCGTACAGAGGAGGTGGGCAATATGGCATCCGTCTCTTCGGCCGTGCCGGAAGTAAGACTGAAGCTGGTGGAGCTGCAAAGAAGGCTGGCTGCAAAAGCAGATGTAGTTATGGATGGACGGGATATCGGAACCTATGTGCTTCCGGATGCGGACGTAAAAATTTACCTGACTGCCGGCAGCCGAACCCGGGCAGAGCGCCGTTTTCTGGAGCTTAAGGGGAAAGGGGAGGAGCGGAGTCTGGACGAAATCGAACAGGATATCGTAGAGCGGGACAAACGGGATATGAACCGTGAATTTGCTCCTCTCAGACAGGCGGAGGATGCGGTTCTTCTGGATTCCTCGGATATGACAGCAGATGAGGTGGTAGAAAGGATTATTTCTTTATGCAGGTAAAAGTGGCAAAAAGCGCAGGCTTCTGCTTTGGCGTTCAGCGGGCGGTGGATACAGTATATGAACAGGCAGAGAAGGGAGTCCGTCCAATCTATACTTATGGACCGATTATTCACAATGAAGTTGTGGTGGAGGATCTTAAAGAGAAGGGCGTGGAGGTTTTGAACAGCCGGGAAGAACTGGAAAAAGTGGAAAAAGGAACCATTATTATCCGTTCCCACGGAGTCGGAAGGGAAATTTATGAACTGATCCGCCAAAAAGGACTTATCTGCGTGGATGCGACCTGTCCGTTTGTGAAAAAAATTCACAAAATTGTGGAAAAGGAAAGTGCAGCCGGAAAAGAGATTATTATTATAGGGAATGACAAGCATCCGGAGGTGGAAGGAATCAAAGGGTGGTGCCGCACAAAGGCATATGTAATCGAATCTGCAGAACAGGCGGAGGAACTTTGCACTACAGAAACGGTTCCATTATGCATTGTTTCCCAGACGACATTTAACTACAAGAAATTTAAAGATTTAGTTGAAATTCTTGATAAAAAGAGGTATGATAAGATTGTTGTAAATACAATTTGCAATGCGACGGAAGAGCGGCAGACAGAAGCACGTCAGATTGCAGGAGAAGTAGATGCCATGATTGTGATTGGCGGTAGCCACAGTTCAAATACGCAGAAGCTATTTGAGATTTGTAGAAACGAGTGCGAGAATACTTACTATATACAGACCATTGGTGACCTGGATTTAGAAGTATTACGATCTACTGGGCTTGTAGGTATTACAGCAGGGGCTTCCACCCCAAAGAAAATTATTGAGGAGGTTCAAACAAGATGTCTGAATTAAGTTTTGAACAAATGCTGGAAGATTCATTAAAAACTATTAGAACAGGAGAAGTCGTAGAGGGCACGGTCATTGATGTCAAAGAAGATGAGATCATCTTAAATATAGGTTATAAGTCCGACGGTATCGTATCCAGAAATGAATATACGAATACCGCGAATGCAGACTTGACCACTATGGTTTCCGTAGGTGATACGATGGAAGTGAAAGTTCTGAAAGTAAACGACGGAGAAGGACAGGTGCAGTTGTCCTACAGAAGAGTTGCTGCAGAGAGAGGCAGCAAAAGACTGGAGGAGGCTTTTGAGAATAAAGAGGTGCTGACTGCAAAGGTTGCACAGGTTCTGGACGGCGGATTAAGTGTTATTGTGGACGAGACCAGAATTTTTATTCCGGCAAGTCTGGTTTCTGATACTTATGAGAAAAATCTTGGCAAATATGCGGATCAGGAGATTGAATTTATAATTACAGAATTTAATCCGAAGAGAAGAAGAATTATCGGAGACAGAAGACAGCTCCTGGTTGCAAAGAAAGCGGAAATGCAGAAAGCATTATTTGAGAGAATCCATGAGGGAGATATTGTAGAAGGAGTTGTCAAAAACGTTACGGATTTTGGCGCCTTTGTGGATCTGGGAGGAGCAGACGGACTACTTCATATTTCAGAGATGTCCTGGGGCCGTGTGGATCATCCGAAGAAAATGTTTAAAGTCGGGGACACTCTGAATGTCCTGATTAAAGAGATTAAGGAAACAAAGATTGCCCTGAGCTTAAAATTTGATGATGCCAACCCATGGCTTACTGCAGGAGAAAAATATGCAGTCGGTAATGTGGTGGAAGGCACCGTTGCACGTATGACGGATTTTGGTGCCTTTGTGGAACTGGAACCGGGTGTGGATGCGCTTCTTCATGTATCCCAGATTTCCAGAGAGCATGTGGAGAAACCGGCAGATGTTCTGAGGGTCGGCCAGGTAATTACTGCAAAGGTTGTGGACTTTAACGGAGAAGACAAAAAAATCAGTCTGAGCATAAAGGTTCTGGATTTCTCGGCAGAAGGGGTTATGGAGGAAACAGAAGAGTAAAAGTTTATATGATTAACAGGAGGACATGCGGAGCAGCTTCGTATGTCCTCTGTTAGTATAAAGGGATTGTCCATTTTTTCACAAGTTGTATCATGGACTGTAATCCCCAAAATTATCCGGGTTACTCCGGAATATTATAAGAAAGAGGGATTCTTATGGCTACTTTAACTTTTAAGGGCGGGGTACATCCTTATGACGGCAAAGATTTATCAAAAGATAAGCCGATTGTTCCTTATCTGCCGAAGGGGGACTTAATCTATCCGCTTTCCCAGCATATCGGCGCGCCGGCAGCACCGGTTGTCGCAAAGGGGGATCGTGTTCTGGCAGGACAGAAAATTGCGGAAGCAAGCGGATTCGTATCTTCGCCGGTGTATGCCTCCGTGTCCGGTACAGTGAAGGCAATCGAGCCGCACTTTGTATCGACGGGAGCAAAAGTCAATTCTATTGTGATTGAAAATGACGGATTGTATGAGGAAGCGGAGGGGCTTCCAATCAAACCTTTTGACGAGATGACAAGAGAAGATATTATCGGCGTCATCAAAGAATCCGGCGTTGTGGGTATGGGAGGCGCAGGATTTCCTACTCATGTAAAGCTTTCCCCAAAGGAGCCGGAGAAAATTGATTATGTACTGGTAAACTGTGCAGAGTGTGAACCGTATCTGACCAGCGATTACCGGATTATGATGGAACGCCCGGAAAAGGTCGTGGGCGGACTGAAAGTGGTACTGGAGCTGTTTGATAATGCGAAGGGCTGTATTTGTATTGAGGACAATAAGCCTGAGGCGATTACAGTCATGCAGAAACAATGTGAAAATGAAAGCCGCATTGAAGTAAAAGTATTAAAGACAAAATATCCCCAAGGAGCAGAGCGTATGCTGATCCATGCCGTAACCGGCCGGGATTTGAATTCCTCTATGCTGCCTGCAGATTTAGGATGTGTGGTAGACAACTGTGATACAATTACCTCTATCTATGACGCGGTTATTTTAGGAAAGCCTCTGACTTCCAGAGTTGTGACCATTTCCGGAGAAGCGGTTGCGTCTCCCTCCAACTTTGAATGCAGGATGGGAACTAATGTGGCGGAACTGATTGAGGCGGCAGGCGGCTTCAAGGGTACAGAGAAAAAAGTGATTTCCGGCGGTCCCATGATGGGATTTGCCATGTTTGATATTGAAGTGCCGACTACAAAAACCACATCTGCGATTACCTGTCTCTTAAAGGATGCGGTATCGGAAGAGCAGACTACGGCATGTATTAACTGCGGTCGCTGTGTAGCTGCCTGCGATGAAGGACTTGTTCCGGCAAGGTTATCCCAGTTTGCAGAGAAATTTGATTTGGAATCTTTCCAGAAATGGCACGGCATGGAATGTGTGGAATGCGGCTGCTGCAGTTATGTCTGTCCGGCAAAGAGACCGCTGGCTCAGGTGATCAAGAACGTAAGACGTATGGTTATGGCTAACCGTAAGAAATAATTGAAAAAAGAGAAAGAGGTGAGTCGTGTGAGTGATTTGAGAAATGTATCTTCATCACCGCATATCAGAGATAAAGTAACCAGCACGAACATTATGCAGGATGTGGCGATTGCTTTGCTACCGGCTTCTGCATATGGAGTATACCACTTTGGAATAAAAGCACTGCTTCTGATTTTGGTTACGATTGCAACCTGTGTTGCAACAGAGTACATATATGAAAAGCTGATGCATAAACCGATTACTGTCCGTGATTTCAGTGCGGTTGTCACGGGACTTCTGCTGGCACTGAATCTTCCGGTCAGCGCAACCTGGTGGATGGCAGTGCTTGGCGGCGTGTTTGCAATTTTGATTGTAAAACAGCTTTTCGGAGGATTGGGACAGAATTTCATGAATCCTGCCCTTGGAGCAAGATGTTTCCTTTTGATTTCTTTTGCCGGAAGAATGACGAATTTTGCCTATGATACCTTTACCGGCGCAACGCCTCTGGCAGCTCTGAGAGCGGGGGAGAGCGTGGATGTATTTCAGATGATTGTCGGCAGTACGGCAGGTACGATCGGTGAGACCTCGGTCATCGCGATTCTGATTGGCGCGGCATACCTGCTTCTGAAGGGTGTCATCGATTTGAAAATTCCGGGAACCTATATTGTTACCTTTGCAGTATTTATTCTGCTGTTCGGCGGACATGGATTTGACGGAAATTATCTGGTGGCACAGCTTGCCGGCGGCGGATTAATGCTGGGCGCATGGTTTATGTCAACCGATTATGTAACCAGTCCGATTACTCCTGCAGGCCAGATTGCATACGGCGTGATACTTGGCATTCTGACCGGTATCTTTCGTTGCTTCGGCGCATCTGCAGAGGGTGTGTCCTATGCGATTATCTTCTCCAATCTGTTAGTTCCGCTGATTGAGAAGGTTACCATTCCTGTGGCATTTGGTAAGACAAAAGCAGAAGGAGGTAAATAGTAATGAATAAGATTATCAGAAACACTCTGATTTTGACCGCAATCACGCTGGTATCCGGTCTGCTCCTCGGATTTGTCCATGAGCTGACGGCAGCTCCCATTGCAGAGCAGGAGGCGCTTGCGAAGGCAAACGCATATGCGGAGGTTTTTCCGGGAGCAGAGACCTTCACGGTAATTGATGATACCACAGAAGCGGCTGCCTTTATGGCCGAAAAGGGCTACGGCGTTCAGGAGATCAATGAGGTTGCAGAGGCATGCGATGCATCCGGCAATGTGATTGGTCATGTATTCAATATTACCACTCCGGAGGGCTACGGCGGAGATATCCAGATGACAGTGGGCGTACAAAATGATATGACTATGCTGGGCATCTCTTTCCTGTCCATCAGCGAGACGGCCGGACTTGGCATGAATGCAGATACAGATACATGGAAAGCACAGTTCGCAGGTATTCAGGCAGACGAGATCATGTACACCAAATCCGGAAAAACTGCGGATAATGAAATTGATGCGGTCAGCAGTGCAACCATTACCACGAAGGCAGTTACCGGCGCAGTCAATGCAGCACTCTGTCTGGCTGGATATTATGCAGAGTAAAGGGGGCGTACATTTATGAATTCAGCAGGTGAACGTTTATATAATGGTATAGTAAAGGAAAATCCGACATTTGTTATGATGCTCGGTATGTGTCCGACCTTGGCAGTTACCACAAGCGCCGTAAACGGGCTTGGAATGGGACTTACAACTATGGTGATCCTTGCTTTATCCAATATGATGATCTCGATGCTTCGGAAAATTATTCCGGATGACGTACGTGTTCCGGCATTTATCGTCGTCGTTGCATCCTTTGTAACGATTGTACAGTTTCTGCTTCAGGCCTATATACCGAGCCTGAATGCCAGCCTTGGGCTGTATATTCCGTTGATTGTCGTTAACTGTATTATTCTGGGCCGTGCCGAGGCATATGCTTCCAAAAATCCGGTAATGCCGTCTCTGTTCGACGGTATCGGCATGGGGCTTGGCTTTACGGTTGGCCTGACCAGTATCGGAATTGTCCGTGAACTGATTGGCTCAGGGAAGATTTTCGGCGCACATATTCTTCCGGCATCCTATGAACCCATCTCTATCTTTGTTATGGCTCCCGGTGCATTCTTTGTTCTGGCATTGCTGACAGGCCTGCAGAATAAAGTAAAAATAAATCTGGCCAATAAGGGCAAGGATGTGTCCAAAATTCAGAGCGGATGCAATGCAGACTGCGCTTCCTGTGCTGCAAAGTGCGGAAATGCAAAGGAATAGGGGGTAGAGACAAATGAAAGAATTATTGATGATTGCCATTGGCTCTGCCTTGGTAAATAATGTTGTATTAAGCCAGTTCCTTGGAATCTGCCCGTTTCTTGGTGTATCCAAGAAGGTAGAAACGGCTGCCGGCATGGGCGGGGCGGTTATCTTTGTTATCACTCTGGCATCTTTTGTTACCAGCACCATTGATAAGCTTCTTCTGATACCGCTTCATATGACCTATCTGCAGACAATTGTATTTATTCTTGTAATTGCCTGTCTGGTACAGTTTGTGGAGATGTTTTTAAAGAAAAGCATTCCGTCTCTTTATCAGGCGCTGGGCGTATATCTTCCTTTGATTACAACCAACTGCGCCGTACTCGGCGTGGCTTTGACCAATGCAACAAAAGAATATAATATCCTGACCAGTACCGTGAATGGCTTTGCAGTCGCATGCGGCTTTACAATCTCCATCATTCTGCTGGCAGGTATTCGTGAGAAACTGGAATACAATGATATATCCCCGGCCCTGAAGGGGTCTCCAATTGTACTGGTAACTGCAGGTCTGATGGCAATTGCATTTTGCGGATTCTCGGGTATTATCTAAGGAGGTAGGACGATGAGTATAACAGGAATTATCATCGCCACAGTTATTGTAGGCGGTGTGGGCATCTTCATTGGACTGTTCCTTGGGGCAGCCGGTGAAAAGTTTGCAGTAGAAGTAGATGAAAAGGAAGTGGCTGTCCGGGAATGTCTTCCGGGCAATAACTGCGGCGGCTGCGGATATGCAGGCTGCGACGGCCTGGCAGCGGCGATTGCCAAGGGCGAGGCCCCGGTAAACGGCTGTCCGGTGGGCGGCGCTTCTGTAGGCACAAAGATTGCAGCTATCATGGGCGTGGAAGCCGATGAAGGCGTACGAAAGGTTGCATT
Organism: uncultured Lachnospiraceae bacterium; assembly: GCA_910585465.1. Taxonomy (GTDB): domain Bacteria; phylum Bacillota; class Clostridia; order Lachnospirales; family Lachnospiraceae; genus Hominiventricola. The sequence goes on from CAJUEW010000002.1 coordinate 230,316, forward strand.
TGTAAAATGTGCCGGAACGTGTGATATTGCGCCGAAGAACTATGAATATACAGGTGCAGAGGACTGCCGTTTTGTCAATATGATGCAGAACGGCGGAGACAAAGTATGTTCATTCGGATGTCTTGGCTATGGATCCTGTGTAAAGGAATGTCCCTTTGACGCAATTCATATTGTAAATGGCATCGCTGTCGTGGATACCGACGCATGTAAGGCATGCGGTAAATGTGTGGCCGCGTGTCCAAAGAAGCTGATTGAACTTGTGCCTGTTGAGGGAGTTTCTTATGTACAATGCAACTCCAGGGATAAAGGTAAAGATGTCACAAAGGCATGTAAAGCCGGATGCATCGGTTGTATGAAGTGCGTAAAGACCTGCGAAGCAGGCGCAATTACCGTGGAGGGAAACGTAGCCCATGTGGATTATGAAAAATGCACCGGATGCGGTAAATGTAAGGAGGCTTGTCCGAGGAAAATCATAAAATAAGCCCATTTCATACCGAACGGGTTTCTGACTGCAAAAATGCCATCATCTGCAGAAAATGCAGATAATGGTATTTTTGTGCAAGAATTATTCTCCCCTTCCTATTCATATATATATTATATCCCCACTAAGAGAGGAAACAAATATGCAGAAAAAGTTTATAAAAGCGGTCGGGTGTATTATCACAGCTGCAATGGCAATTACCCTTATTGTAGTGTTTTGCTTCCAGACTTTTGTCGCCTATCAGAACGCGGAAAAGGATTTGGGCAGTTTATTGAATAGTACGGAAAATCTGCTGCTGGAGAATGACAAGAAGATTGAACAGTTGAAAGAAAGTACGGCAGACGAATATCTGATTCGCGCGCGGGCCTTTGCAGTAATGATTGAAGAGGATCCCGGAATCCTGGAATCTGCATCGCGTTTAAAGGATGTCATGACTCTTCTTGATGTGGATGAGCTTAACGTAACCGATGAGCAGGGGATTATCCGCTGGGGAACCGAGCCTGATTATATCGGTTTCGATCTGGGCAGTTCCGATCAGGCCCGGCCTTTTGTGGAAATTATTAAAAACAATACATTGGAAATTGCTCAGGAGCCGCAGCCAAACGGCGCAAAGGGCATACTGTTTCAGTATATCGGCGTGAGCAGACGCGACAAGCCCGGTGTTGTGCAGGTGGGTCTGCAGCCTACCCGTCTGGAGAACACATTGAAAGATAATGAAATCGGCGTGGTTCTCAGCAATTTTCTTGAAAAAAATCAAGGTGTTTTTGCACTCAGCCAGACAGACAATACCATTGCATGGCATCCTGACAGCAGTTTTATCGGAAAGACTTTGAAGGAGCTTGGCCTGAAGAAAAGCGCTTCAGCGGCGGCAGGTTCGTCATGGAACGACCAGATGAACGGAAAATCCTACCGGATGTCGGGCTGTCTTGTAAACGACTATGTAATTATTGCCTACAAAGACCGTTCCTCAGTGATGTCCTCCCGAAATACACAGCTTATTTTGCTGCTGCTCAGTGACATCCTTGTGGTGATGGTCATGGTAGTCGTAATTGATCTGCTTCTGAAACGACAGATCGTTCTGCCTGTCCAGGAAATAGCCTCAAAGCTGCGGGAGATCGAGCAGGGTAATCTGGATACCAAGGTAGATATCCACACCAGCCCCGAATTTTGCATGCTGTCGGACGGAATTAACGGTATGCTGGACAGTATTCGTGAAAAAATGAATGAGACTCGAAACCTGCTTTCCCGTCAGCAGGCGGTTTCGGAACAGATGGACAGTATTGCCTATAAGCTGCATGAGTTGTCCGGGGGCAACCTGACTACCGCCGACAGGCTGGCAGACGGCGCGTCAGAGCAGGCCCAGGCCATTGAACAGCTGACACAGGGGCTTGACATGCTTGCAAAGCAGATGGAGGCAGATCATCAAACTGCAATACTTGCAGGGAATACGGCATCGGAAGCCGGTGAGAAGCTTGCACAGGGAGTAGATTCCTTTGAACAGCTGGCGGATGTTATGAAGCAGATGAACAAAATGTCCGCTGAGATACAAAATGTTGTTAAGGCTATAGACGATATTTCCTTCCAGACGAACATTCTTGCTCTGAATGCAGCGGTGGAAGCGGCCAGAGCAGGTGTTGCCGGAAAAGGATTTTCTGTTGTTGCAGATGAGGTGCGCAATCTTGCAGGTAAAAGTGCTTTGTCCGCACAGCAGACTGCGCAGATGATTGGACAGACCATTGAAATTATAAAGTCCGGCACAGTTCTTTCCACCCAGGCGCGGAATGTCATACATATTGCCATGGACAAATCAAAACAGGCCAATTCTCTGACCAATACGATTGTTGAGGCCGCAGCCCTGCAAAACGATACAGTTCGGGCGATCCGCGATTCCAGCAGCCGTATGGAACAGGTAATCCAGCAGAATTCTCAGCTCGCGGACGAGTCCAGGCAGGGCGGCTCCAGACTTCTTGAGGAAGTTGAACAGCTCAGAAATCTCTCCGGAAATCGTGAACAGCCCGGCCATGCGTAAGTCGTTCCAAAGGAAAAAATGACGGATATACTGATACCTAGTTAATTTTTATAACCTCTCCGTTTTTCTGCACAAGCCACGCCTGTACTTCAGAATACTGGCTTAAAAATTTTTCCGCTTCCTTGCTTCCAAGCGACATGCTGATAGTGCTGAGAGCATCGCCGTCCACAGACCGACCGCACTGAATGGTTACGCCGGTCAGGTCGGTGGTGTTTGGCTGTCCGGTAAAGGGATTCAGAATATGGTGATACCAGACACCATCTTCCTCGAAGCCCCGTTCATAGATACCGGAGGATACAACGGCCTGATTAATGACTTCTGTAGTTTCCAGCACATCATTGCGATTGGAAAAAGGTTTCTGGATGGCAACCTGGAAGGCGGTGCCGTCCGGCTTACCCCCGATGCAGAGTACATTTCCTCCCAGATTAATAATGGCAGACTTCACGCCCTCGGATATCAGATATTCTTTCATTCGATCTGCAATATATCCTTTCGCAAGGGCACCCAGATCTATAGAAGCATGATTTTTTAAGGTGACATGACTGCCGTCAACAAGAACATTTTGGTAGTCCACAGTCTTCAGCGCTTTATCAAGCGCCTCCTGCGCAGGTACCTGATGCTCGTCTCCGGTAAAATTCCAGAGAGCTGCCAGAGGGGCAATGGTGATATCAAAAACCCCGTCCGTTTTTTCTCCGTAATCAATTCCCATCTGAATCAGCTCCAGCAGTTCATCGCTTACGTCCATTTCTTTTGTTTCGTTCAGCCGGTAAAGCTCACTCTCGGGAATGGTACGGCTAAAAATACGTTCATACCTGTCACAGAGCTTCATGCACTCCTCCAGCAGGCCTTCCTTCTGAGGTTCATAAAGCGCCACATAGACAACCGTATTCAGTTTAAAATCTGTAATTGAGATATACTCCTGTTTTTTTCGGCTGCATCCGACAAAAAAAATGCTCAGAAACAGAAGAATAAAAATATAATTTGTTTTTTTCATACGTTTATTGTATGTGAATGTCGAAAATCAGTCAAGTAATCTGTTTGCAGTAATTGAAAATACATGGTATGATAGGCAGGACTATATTGGGAGTGATAGAGGATCATGAAAAAAAATGACTGGATACTGGCATCAGGCATTGTTGCCGTTGCCTGCATATTGGGACTTTTGATGTACTGGAATCAGTCAAAAGGGCATTATGTTCTGGTGACAGTAGACGGAGAAGAATATGGAAGATATGAACTGGACGAAAATCAGATAATTGATATTAACGAAACGAACCGTCTGGAAATCAGGGCCGGAAAAGCAGCTATGGTTTATGCAGACTGTCCGGATAAGCTTTGTGTACATATGGTACCTGTCAGCAGGGCCCATGAAATGATTGTTTGTATGCCGAATAAAGTAACTGTAGAGGCATTTGAAAAATAGTTTCTGAACATATGATTGTAGTTTTGAAAGAGCCGTGGTATGATTCAGAAAGAATACGGATAACAGATAAAGGATATAAAAATCTATGATTGCATTTTTAAAGGGCAAAATAGCGGATGTGACGGAAGGGAGCGTTATCCTGGATGTAAATGGGGTCGGATATGAAGTGTTGGTTCCTGAACAGCTTTTGTCAATGCTGGAGGGAATCGGGCAAAATCTCAAATTATATACCTATATGCAGGTGAGGGAGGATGCTGTAACGCTGTTTGGATTTCTGACCAGAGACGACCTGCAGATGTTCCGGATGCTGATTAGTGTAAACGGAGTCGGTCCCCGGGCCGGACTTTCTATCCTGTCGGCTCTGGGAGCTGACGATTTAAGATTTGCGGTTCTTGCAGACGATGCAAAACGGATATCAAAGACTCCGGGTATCGGAGCAAAAACGGCACAGAAGATTATTTTGGAGTTGAAGGACAAGCTGGATCTGGAAGAGGCATTTGAGAAAAAACTGGCGTCTGCAGGGAACGCTCCTGAAATGTCCGTTGCAGCCGGAGACGATGTGATACAGGATGCCGTGCAGGCATTGATAGCGCTTGGCTACGGGAGCACGGAGGCTCTCAAGGCAGTACGCTCTGTAAAATCTGCGGAAAGTATGAACACAGAAGATATTTTGAAGGAAGCACTGAAGAGGATGACCTTCTGACAGATATGAATATGGAGAAAGACAGAACAGAGGTTTAAGTATGAATAACCGGCGAATCATTGCAACAGATGCGGCAGAAGAAGATATCCGGATCGAGGGGAGCTTAAGACCGCAGAGTCTGGCCGAATATATTGGCCAGGAAAAGGCAAAAGCAAATCTGAAAATATATATTGAGGCGGCAAAATCACGCAGGGAGGCGCTGGATCATGTGCTGTTCTACGGACCTCCCGGTCTGGGCAAGACAACTTTGGCAGGAATTATTGCCAATGAGATGGGAACCCATATGAAAGTGACAAGCGGACCGGCCATTGAGAAGCCGGGAGAGATGGCGGCAATTCTGAATAATCTTCAGGAAGGCGACGTGCTTTTCCTGGACGAGATTCACCGGCTGAACCGCCAGGTGGAAGAGGTACTGTATCCGGCAATGGAGGACTATGCCATTGATATTATGATTGGCAAGGGGGCTTCCGCCAGAAGTATCCGGCTGGATCTGCCTAAATTTACTCTGGTAGGAGCAACTACCCGGGCCGGACTTTTAACGGCTCCTCTCCGGGATCGTTTTGGAGTCGTTCATCATCTGGAATATTATACAGTACAGGAGCTGACGACGATTGTCCGCCGCTCTGCCGAAGTTCTGAAGGTGGAAATTGACGAAAACGGAGCAAAAGAGCTGGCAAAACGCTCCCGGGGAACCCCCCGTCTGGCCAACCGCCTGCTAAAGCGTGTCCGGGATTTTGCCCAGGTAAAATATGACGGCAGAATTACCGAGGAGGTGGCGGCTTTTGCTCTGGATCTTCTGGAGGTAGACCGTTATGGATTGGATCAGTCAGATCGTTTGATTCTTCGGACGATTGTTGAGAAGTTTTCCGGAGGCCCGGTGGGACTGGATACGCTGGCCGCTGCGCTGGGAGAGGATTCCGGCACTTTGGAGGAGGTCTATGAACCATATTTGATTCAAAACGGATTTTTAAACCGCACCTCCCGGGGAAGAATGGCAACGAAACAGGCATACAGACATTTGGGGATTGCTTTTCCGGAGTGAGCCGTTATATAATATTCACGAAAGCAATAAGGAAAACGGTAAAAAAGGATACGTGGCGTGCTTGTTATAAGCAGACAACTTTTTGGCGGATTCCATAGGGAACAGTCCCTGGGCAGAAAGGATTTTATGGAGAAAAAAAATTCAGCGGAAGTACTGATTAATGGAAAGATATATACAATCAGCGGCTACGAGAGTACTGCATATTTACATAAGGTGGCTTCCTATCTCAATGAGATGGAGGAAGAAATCTCCCAAATGGAAAACTATCAACGACTTTCTATAGATGAGAAGCAGCTTCTGAAAAATATGAACCTTGCCGATGCATATTTTAAGACGAGTGATGCAAAGGAGCAGCTGGAGCAGGAGACAGAACGTAAGGATAAAGAAATCTACGGTCTTAAACATGATCTGATTGACGCAAGGATGGAACTGGAGAAGTTTCAGAAGCAAATACAGGAGCTGGAAAACAGACTTCATCAGGAGCAGAAGCAAAAAAGCCGTCTGGCACAGTCCGCATTGAACCGAAGGATTGTGAAACCGGAACAGAGGCTGTAGAAATAGATCATACGGAAAATAACAGGCCAGCCTAAAAAAAGAGCTGGCCTGTCTTGTATTTACAGACAGCGGGGTGAAAACGATGGATAGAAAAAAATTGGAGATATTGGCTCCGGCCGGTTCTTTTGAAAGTCTGAAGGCAGCCATTCATGCGGGCGCAGACGCTGTCTATATGGGAGGAAGCCTTTTTGGCGCCCGCGCCTATGCTGATAATCCAAAGGGCAGTCTGCTTCTGGATGCAATCGATTACGCACATTTATATGGAGTAAAGCTTTATCTGACTGTGAACACCCTTCTGAAGGACCGGGAACTTACACAGCAGTTATATGGATATCTGCAGCCATGCTATGAACATGGACTGGATGCGGTTATCATTCAGGATATAGGAGTCATGAGCGCCGTACAGGAGTGGTTTCCGAAGCTTCCGATTCATGCCAGCACTCAGATGACGGTGTGCGGATCCGGAGGAGTAAGATTTTTAAAGGAGGCCGGTGTACAAAGAGTGGTGCTGGCAAGGGAATTGTCCCTGGCAGAAATAGAAAAAATTCACCAGGAAACAGGAATGGAGATTGAGTGCTTTGTACATGGAGCGCTTTGCTACTGTTATTCCGGGCAATGTCTGTTCAGCAGTATTCTGGGAGGAAGGAGCGGTAACCGGGGACGGTGTGCCCAGCCCTGCCGCCTGTCATATGATGCTCTTGCGGATGGGAAAGTAATTTCCGGAAAAGGAGAGAATGCTCTGTTAAGTCCGAAGGATATGTGCGCAGTGGATCTGCTTCCTCAGATTGCTGAGGCAGGAGTATATTCTCTGAAGATTGAGGGACGGATGAAGCGTCCGGAATACACAGCCGGAGTGGTGCGTATTTACCGGAAATATGCGGACTGGTATCTGGAGCATGGAGCAGACGGATACTGTGTATCTGAGGAAGATAAAAAAGAGCTTTTTCTTCTTTTTAATCGGGACGGCTTCTCCCGGGGATACTATGAACAGCATAATGGAAGAAATATGATGGCGCTTAACAAGCTAAAGCCATCGGATAATGAAAAGAAATCATACGAGACGTTAATTTCCTTCCTGAAAAAGCAGTACGTGGATACAGAGAAGAAGATATCCATAACCGGCTGCCTGTATGCCCGGGCCGGACAGCCTATGAAGCTGGAGCTTACAAGCTTGTCCTGCCGTTTGACCGTATACGGCGGGTGTCCTCAGCTTCCCCGAAGCGCCCCCATGGAGCCGGATCAGCTAAAAAAGCAGCTATGTAAAACCGGGAATACTCCGTTTGTATGGAAGGATTTGCAGATTCAGACAGAGGGGCCTCTGTTTGTTCCGGTACAGGAGCTGAACAACCTCAGAAGAGAAGCACTGGAACAGCTTCGGACGGAAATTACAGGCTCCTTTTGCAGAACGGCTGAAAAGGAGCTTCGGAATAAAGGGACTAAAGCCATGGAGAAACCGTCCTGTCAACCATTCACCCAGACCGTGGGACTTCATATTTCGGTGGAAACTTCAGAACAGCTTCATGCAGTGCTGGACAATGCAGAGCGTCTGAAGCAGAGAACAAAATCTCCTCTCCGGGCAGTTTATGTGGATGCGGAAAGCCTGGAGGAACAGCTTTCGGAGGCAGTTAACCAGCTTCATAATAAAGGGCTGGAGGCTTATATAATGCTTCCGGCTGTTTTCCGCGCCAAAACGGCTGATCGCTACAGGAATTATAAGTACAACTGGGCCTCCCTTCCGGCAGACGGATATGTGCTTAGAAATCTGGAGGAATACGAATTTCTTCAGGAGATCCGTTGGAATAAGGTATGGCTTCTGGATCATAATATGTATCTGTTCAATCAAAAAAGCCGGGAATTCTGGAGGAAAAGGGGAAGCTTTATGCAGACTAATCCTTTAGAGCTGAACAGCAGGGAATTAAAAGAAATCTCTGCAAGAGACAGCATTCAAATTATTTACGGAAGATATCCGATGATGATAACCGCGGGATGCCTTTATAAAACACTGAATCAGTGCAGAAAGAAGTCCGGCCAGCGGATGCTAAAGGATCGGTATGAGAAGCTGTTCCCGGTGAAAAACTATTGCAGAGACTGCTACAACATTATTTTTAACAGCCAGCCGCTTTGGCTTCTGGATCGGCAGGATGAACTTGAGACTTTGTGTGCCGGAGCATACCGGATCATGTTTACAACTGAAAACCGGCAGGAGACTTTTGCAGTGCTGGATAGCTGGATGGAGGGCGGCAGGCCCCCGGCAGATTTTACAAGAGGACATTTTAAACGGGGTATCGAATAAATATGGTAAATCTGATTACCGAATTATCCAAGTATGCCATGATTTTATTTTTGGCATTATACACACTGGTAGGATTTCAGCTTGTGCAGAAGCCGGAGGATGAAAAGAGGGCTTTCCTTTGGCAGCAGAATATTTTGTTTTTCTTTCTGCATTTTATGGGCAATCTGATTCTGTATCTGAATACAAAGAATGAGAAAATTGTCTACTTTTACGGGGCACAGATGATTTTATTTCTGGTATTTCTCGTACTCCATCACCTGATTTATCCAAAATCAGACCGGCTCTTGAGCCATAATCTTATATTGCTTTTAAGCATCGGACTTCTAATGCTGTCCCGCCTGTCCTTTGACAAGGCAGCAAGGCAGTTTGAGGTAGCCGTGCTGGCAACAGGAATTACGTTTTTGATTCCATGGGTGATACGCAAATCGGGAAAGCTCCGGAAGCTGTACTGGCTGTATGGGGGAGCAGGTTTGGGATTACTGCTGGCCGTATTAATTGCAGGGCAGCTTAGCTTTGGGGCGAAGCTTGCGATTACGGTACACGGAATATCCTTCCAGCCTTCAGAGTTTGTAAAAATACTGTTCGTATTTTTTGTGGCCGGTATGCTTCATGAAGCACAGGACTTTCCCCGCGTAATAATCACGACCTGTGCGGCGGCGGCCCATGTGCTGGTGCTGGTTCTGTCAAAGGATTTGGGAGGAGCGCTGATTTTTTTCGTTACCTATCTGGTTATGCTGTATGCAGCCACGAAACAGCCTCTTTATTTTCTGGCCGGGCTTTTGGCCGGAAGCGGAGCCGCATGGATCGCATGGAAGCTGTTTGCCCATGTGCAGGCCCGGGTTCTGGCATGGAATGATCCGTTTTCCGTGATCGAAAATGAAGGATATCAGATTACCCAGTCATTATTTGCCATCGGAACCGGGAGCTGGTTTGGCCTTGGGCTGGGACACGGAATGCCCTATAAAATCCCGGTGGTGGAAGAGGACTTTATTTTTTCAGCCATAACAGAGGAATTGGGAATTCTGTTCTCTATTTTTCTGATTTTTGTATATATGTGCTGTTTTTATATGATATTAAATATTGCCATATGCCTGAAGGATGTCTATTATAAGCTGGTGGCAGTAGGGCTTGGGACACTGGTGATTTTTCAGGTGTTCCTGTCCATCGGAGGAGTGATCAAGTTTATTCCTTCCACCGGAGTAACGCTTCCGTTTATCAGCTATGGAGGAAGCTCTCTGCTCAGCATGTTTGTCATATGGGCAATTATACAGGGAATGTATTTAAAGCGCAGCGATGAGGTGGCAGAAAATGACAAAGACAGAAGGAAAGAAAAAGTCGAAAAAGAAGAAAAAGCAGAAAAAAAGAACAGGTAACCGGGAATACAATCATATTATGCTTATATTCACCGGAATATTTGTATTGATGATCGGCTATCTGGTTTTCTTTCAGGTAACCCAGAGCCGGGACACGATCAACAACCCGTATAACGCCAGACTGGATGCCTTTGAAAACAGAGTGATTCGGGGTAGCATCCTGGCTTCTGACGGCCAGCTTCTGGCTTACACAAAGGTGGGAAAGGACGGAAAAGAAAAAAGAATGTATCCCTTTGGGTGCACATTTTCCCACGTGCTGGGATATTCTGAATACGGCAGGACCGGTATTGAGGAGCTGGGAAATTTTCAGCTTCTGACCTCCAACGCCTATTTTGCGGAAAAATTCATCAATGAGCTAAAGGAGCAGAAAAATATCGGGGACAGTCTGATCACAACGCTGGATGTAAAACTGCAGACTGCGGCCCATGATGCATTGGGCACCCAAAAGGGCGCGGTAATTGTTATGGAACCGTCCACCGGAAATGTCCGGGCGCTGGTATCCGAACCAGATTATAACCCTGAAGAAATTGTCTCCCGATGGACGGAGTTTTCCACTTCCAAGGAAAGTGTACTTCTGAACCGCGCCATGCAGGGGCTGTATCCGCCCGGCTCCACCTTTAAGACACTTACCCTTCTTCAGTATTTAAGGGAGCATCAGATGCAGGCAGAGGACTATTCCTTCGTCTGTGAGGGGAAGGTTTATGTAGGAAATTCTTCAATCAGCTGCTATCATGGAAACAGGCATGGAGAGCTGGATTTGAAAAAAGCCTATGCCAAATCCTGCAACAGCGCATTTGCAGATATGGGAAGAAAGCTGAATGTGAGCTCGTTTAAAAATCTGACAGAACAGCTTTTATTTGATTCAGAGCTCCCGATCTCCTTTCCGTACAGCAGAAGCTCATATAAATTAAAATCCTCCGATACGGAGGCAATCCGGATGATGACAGCCATTGGACAGGGAGATACACTGGTGACACCAATGCATATGGCAATGCTCATGTCTGCGATCGCCAATGACGGAATACTAATGACCCCCCGCTTCCTGGAGCGGACGGAAAACTATACAGGTACTATAGTAGTGGAAGAGTATCCGATCATTGAGTATGGAAGCCTGATGACAGCATCAGAGGCAGGTATCCTGCAGGAATATATGCGTGCGGTTGTGGAGGATGGGACGGCATCCGCCCTTCAAAGTGAAATTTATGAAGCAGCGGGCAAGACCGGAACAGCCGAATTCAGCAGTAATAAAAATAAAAGTCATGCATGGTTCACCGGATATGTAAACGGTGACAAGCCCGGACTGGCGGTCTGTGTCATTGTAGAGGGGGCTGGTTCAGGCAGCGAGTATGCCGTGCCCATTGCGAAAAAAATATTTGACGCGTATTATTCAGAATCGTAAAAAGGAGAAGCTTATGAGAAAGAAAAAACATTTTGGAGCTTTGATACTCACCGCAGTTCTGCTCCTGTCTCTTGCCGCATGCGGAAAAGAGACGGCCGGCAGTGAAACGGAAGACAATACAAATACAGAGGCAGATGCAGAAAAAAAAGAAAATCCGGAAGAGCAGGAAAAGGTAGATCCCCTTGCCGCCGCAAGAGAGAATATTGCATCAGCCGACAGTATGGATGCCCGGCTGGCGGCAGATATGGCTGTGGAGATCGGCATAAGCGGAGCGAAGCAGTCTGTGGAAAGCGCTGCTGTCATAGATATGTCCTGCTTTTATAAACCGGCTCCCGTGCGTATAAAGATGGATCTGACACTGAATATGGGAGAAGCCGGAAGCATTACCCGGAACATTTATACAGAGGCTGATGAGAACGGAGCCGTTACTGTGTTTTGGTACGACGGTTCCGGCTGGCAGTCAAAGTCCGTTGATGCAGAGACGGCCGGGCCGTATGATGCGGGAAGTAGTATGGCTGCTTATCTGAACGCCAAAAACAGCTTTGAGGAAATGGGAACGGAACAGATTGACGGTATAAATGCTTATAAATATAAGGGAGTTATCACTGGTGATAATAGGAAGGAAATCCTGCATTCCTCCGGCGCTCTGTATGCCCTTGGTTATGCCGGAATTGATCTCAGCCAGATAGAGGCTGTACTGGAGGATTTGGGAGAGATTCCTTTTGAGCTTTGGATTGATGAGGAAAGCCTTTATCCGGTGCAATATGAAGCGGATATAACAAAGGCTGCGGCCATGCTAATGGCCCATATGGCAAAATCCACAGAAGGACAGGAGGAAGGCATGTCTGTAAATATTTCAAAAGTAAAAATTAAAATGACCTGCTTCCATTATAACGAGGCTACAGAGTTTTCCATTCCGGATGAGGTGAAAAACAGATAAGAAAAGAGGCATTCTACTTTTCGTAGATTGCCTCTTTTCTTATCTGTATGCTACAATTCATACATAATAATCCTCAGAACAGCGCCAAAGGCTGATATCCGCCCGGCACTGCAGGAATGGCAGGGGGAATGATATGGATAACGTCAAATTCGGAAAATTTATAAGAGAATCCAGAAAGGAAAAAAAGCTGACCCAGAAACAGCTTGCCGACCTGCTTCATGTATCGGATAAAGCAGTCTCAAAATGGGAGAACGGAATTGGTTTTCCGGACATCAAGCTTTTGGAGCCCTTGGCTGAATGTCTGGATGTAAGTATTTTAGAGCTGATGCAGAGCGAACGGACTGCCCAAAAGCAGATCGACAGGGAAGAAGCCGAGCAGATTGTGTCTGATACCATCACACAATCAGAAAGGCTGAAAGAAGAAAAAAGACAAATGTGGAAGGTGAAGGTTCTTCTGGGGGCAAGCGCCTGCGGGATTGTCTATCTGGCATGGTCCGGCATCCGCTATCTTCTGTCCCAGAACGGAGGAAATACGCCGGAACTGATATCCGCCGTGGAATCGCAGAGCTGGTATAAAAATCCGGTTACCTTTTACATATGGATAGGGCTTCTGGTTCTACTGTGCGGAGCTGCCGCCATCTATATGCTTTGGACAAGCGAGCGGATCAGTGATATAAAAATCGGACGGCATAAAGTAAAAAGTATTCTGACCATTCTGATGGATGTGCTTGTGGTGATGCTTCTGCACACCTACATGGCAAACATTACAAACAACCAGGAACAGCTTCTGTCCCTCCCTGACGCCATTCCGATTAACGCTTACTTATCTAACATAAACGGGACTTATCAGGCAGGGCTGGATATTAAAGATAAAGTAGTGCAGGGACTTCAGGACTCGGAGTATGTGAAAGATTTGAAGCTGTCAGTACAGCTGAAATCGGGATTTGAGAAGGTGCTTCCGGGCGACTGGACGCATCTGAATCTGTTTATGATGGGAATTAACACTATTGAAGTGGTAAATGGGAGAGAACCTCTGGAGGTAATTTGGAATATGGGGGAGGACAGCTCCGTCTTTGAGGGGACAGAGGCCAAATGTGTAGTTTCCAGACAGCTTTTTGAAAAAAAAGGATGGAAACTGGGGGATCGGATCGTCCTGGATCAGTATCACTATTATCGGGGAGGAATCAGCAATCTGGAATTGTTTATGGATCCTTTGGAAACTGTTACCTATGAGATAGCAGGTTATGCCGACATGCTGAATACAAAGGATACAGGGTATGTTCCGGATATTTTGGTGCCTTTTCAGACAGTCCGTGACTCTTTTTATAGAAAAGGAATTCCATTCTATGCAGATTCTGCCTCGTTTACAGTGGCAAATTCCCTGGAACTAAATGAATTTAAGCAGGAAATGAAAGATCTGGGGCTTTCCGGAGTGTCCCCTACATCTACCGAATCTTCCTACGACGGAAAGGCATTGAGTGTCAATGATTCTGCATTTATAAGTTCCGCCAATCATCTGCGTCAGATGATCGATACGGTACGGGCCTTTTTTCCGTTTCTTCTGTTTTTAATTGTCTGTGTGGGCTACCTGATTACTTTGCTTTTGCTGCAAAGCCGGAAAAATGAAATGGCACTTCTTCGTTCCATAGGATTAAACCGTCCGCAATGCTTTCGGGTGTTTTTTACAGAGCAGTTGGTTCTGGTTATCACAGGCGTTTCTGTAGGAAGTATGCTGTCTGTGCTTCTTCAGGGGAATTATGGAGCAAGCTCGGTTCTGACAGGATGTCTGGTCGGTATCTGCTATATGCTGGGCAACAGTCTGGCACTTTGGAAGCTGTTGAATGTAAGCGTGATGGAAGCTTTGTTCCGGGCTGATTAGAGAAGAGGAGAATATGTATGGAAATATTACGTGCGGAAAATGTATTTTACAGTTACCAGACAAAATATCAGAAAGTGGATGCAGTGCAAAATGTAAGCTGCGCCTTTGAAAAAGGCTGCTTTTATGCGATTATCGGGGAATCCGGAAGCGGCAAAAGTACATTTTTATCTCTTCTGGCAGGACTGGATGTTCCGTCAGAAGGAACAATTTATGTGGACGGGCAGCCGTTAAATGAGCTGGATCGGGATGCCTACCGGCTCAATCAGGCATCGGTGGTCTATCAGTCCTTTCATCTGTTCCCGCTTTTGACCGCGCTGGAAAATGTGATGCTTCCCATGGAATTTAAAAAAATTTCCAAAAAGGAAGCCCGTATAAGAGCGCAGAAGCTTCTGCAGAGGGTAGGACTGGAGGAACGAATTTACAGACAGTTCCCTAAGATGATGAGCGGAGGAGAGCAGCAACGGGTAGCCATTGCCCGCGCGGTGGCAACAGGAGGAGAGATTCTTCTGGCGGATGAGCCGACCGGAAATCTGGACTCAGAAAATGAAAAAAAAATTGTGGAGCTTCTTAAAAATCTTGCACATGAGGATGGATATACGGTAATTGTCATTACGCACAATCAGAGTGTGGCAGAGGAAACCGACCACATATTCCGAATGAGAGACGGCCATATGGAACAGCTGCGTTAGGAGGAGAACTATGATGATCAAAAACAGTATCCGCCAGCTCTGGCGGATGAAGGAAAAAACTCTTTTGTTTCTTCTCCTGCTTTTTCTTGCCTCCGGTATGTGCAGCCTCGGCAGAGGTTTCTGGGTGATTAATAACCGGAATATCGCGAAATATGAGGATACTTTTATGACCATCGGAACTGTGGAGCAAAAGGCATCCTCTGTGCAGGAGCTTCAGGACTGGAATGCGGAGACAAAGGAGTACCGGCTCTACAGACGTCCGATGTATCATGAATATATTCCGGAATCTGTCCTGGATTTTGAAGGGGCGGACTATCTGTCCGGCCCTGAGAGGAGGGTTTGCTACGGTGCTTACTGTCCTGAATATGAGATGTACGGCTTAGGAATGAGTATGGGGTATATTATAGAGGCCACGCCTTTGGAGGACGTGGTTCCGGATCATCCGGTTCAGATGGAGGTGACAAAAGTTTTGTATGGCCCGGGCCTGATGGAGCATGTGAAGATTACCTTCTGTGATCACCGGAATCCGAAGCCGGAAACACTGTATAAAGGAAAAACTTATGTTATGAATCTGTCATTATGGCCGGGACACGAAAGTGAGAAGGCATTTTCCGACGACTACGTGCAGGAATACAGGCCTTCCGGCGATCTGGTGTCAACACAGACGGATACTGACGGAAACCCAATGGAAAATACGGTTGGAGAAGAATATTTTTACGATGAAGTGACCGAAGGCTTTTATGAAACAGAAACAGGAAAAAGATGGATGAACCAGCTTGCCTGTATGGAATATCTGAGACATATTTTTCCGGTTTCAGCCACAGAGAATATTTATCTGATGATGGCATTTTACCGGGGAGATGTCTATATCAGCTCCGGACGGGAATTTACGGAGGAGGAATACGCTCAGGGAAGCAATGTGTGCCTTGTGTCAGAGCAGTTTGCTAACAACAATGGGCTGGTGCTTGGGGATAGGGTGACGCTGCCCTTAATAATGTCCAACTATAAAAAAAGTACCGGATGGGTATTTTCTTCATCGTCAGTGAAAATTGGATCATTGTTAAATGCAGAAGGAGAAATTTATCAGCCGTTTGAAACCAATACCTATGAAATCGTAGGCATTTACGGAGGCATGAATGGAACCGGAGATGATTATGGTATGGGATATCAGGAAATCGTTGTTCCGCGCGGTTCCATCCGGAACAGCGATGAAAACAATATTATAGATTATGGCCCCATGAAAGGCTATACCACCTCCTTTCAGATTGAGAACGGAACCATTGAGGAATATATGAAGAAGTGGGAAAAGCTTGGAATTGACGATATAGAGATCACATTTTATGACAAAGGCTACACGAGGCTTCGGGCAGGCATCGAAAATATGAAAAATATTGCCCGGCTTCTGGTTGTTATGGGAACGGTTATGGTCCTGCTTGTGCTTGGATATTTTACCTGGCTTTTTATACTGAAGCAAAAGGAACGGACTGCTGTTGAACGTTGTCTCGGATTTACCAGGCGGCAAAGCTTCTGGTCCCTGTTTTCAGGCATCCTTCTGCTCCTTTTGGCGGGAAGTATAAGCGGCTGCCTTGCCGGCGCGTTCCTGTCAGGAGAAATTTCCGGAAATACCGGAGAAAACAGCTATTATGATACCTCCTTCGGAAACAGTACGTCTGTAATCATTACGGAAATACAAGAAGAGGGAGAGGATTTCTATCCGGCAGCCGCCGCAGCGGAGACCATGCTTGGGATTCTGCTTGCAGGCAGTGTCATCGCAGGAGCGGGAATTATATATAATCTTCGTCAGGAGCCTATGGAAATGCTGGGGAAATAAGAAAAAAAGGGTCTTTCCATGTGCTTTGTCCACTTGTCTGCATCCAGCTGCGCATTTTGAGGTTAGCCTTGTCAACTGGTAAAAAAGATGGTATGCTATACCTAGTCTATGAGACACACCAAACGACGGGAGGCATTGCAATGATAGAAGCAACGAGCTGCGGCGGTGTGGTAATATTCCGGGGGAAGATTCTGCTTTTGTACAAAAATTACAAAAATAAGTACGAGGGCTGGGTGTTGCCGAAAGGAACTGTAGAACCTGGCGAGGAATTTCCCGAGACAGCAATCCGGGAAGTCAGGGAAGAAACAGGAGTTGGTGCAACAATTGTGAAATACATTGGTAAGAGCCAGTACACCTTTAACGTCCCTGAAGATGTGGTGGAGAAAGATGTACATTGGTATCTGATGATGTCAGACAGTTATTACAGCAAGCCACAGCGTGAGGAATACTTTATGGACTCCGGATACTATAAATTTCATGAGGCATATCATTTATTGAAATTTCCCAATGAAAAGCAGATTCTGGAGAAAGCATACAATGAATATATCGAGATGAAAAAGAGTAATCTTTGGGGAAATCATAAATAAAGGAAGAGGTTGTTGGCGACGACAGCCTCTTTTTAAAAAGAGGTAGGATATGAGATGGTATCGGAATCTGTATCTGGGTCCGAATGCGGCCCAGAACATCTGGAGAATCCGGAAAAATGCGGCATCCGGAAAAATAATGGCAGGTGTATATTATATTACTCCCGCTTCGGCACAGCAAAACCTTCTGGATATTTTCCATAATGGGATGCTTTTGCAGCCTTTGTTTACAAGGCTTCAGTGCACGGATATCATCGGCGTGGCAGAGGGAAAGCAGGAGGCCGTCCGGCTGACTGAGGAAATTATCCGGGAAATCTACAGGAAAACAGGGAGCTTTGATATCCGATCTTATTTTAAAGAAGAAGACTTCATAAATGATTAGGAAATACGGGGAAATCGTATGCTGCATATCATATTGTTAATTTTAAAAATATTGGGAATCATTTTTCTTATCATATTGGGTATTCTGCTGCTGGTTCTGTACTCAGTTCTGTTTGTGGCAGCAGCATACCGGATACGGATTCAAAAGCAGGATGCATTCCGGATATCTGCGGATGCAGGCTGGCTGTTCCGGATTGTTACCATACATTTTTCCCTGGACGGAAAGGACGGATGGAAAAAGGAGCTTCAGATACGGCTGTTCGGTTTCCCGATCAAAAAGCCCTTTGAGGAGAAAAAACCGAAAAAACAAAAACGCAGGCGTTTAAAAAAGAACACAGTACCTGAAAATCCCCCGGTCTCGGCAGCTCCGGAACATGTTCCGGAGCCGGAGGAGGAAGTAAAAGAGCAGGATCCGTACAATTTGCCGGAGGATTTATCGGACCGCTTCCGGTCAGAGCCTGAACAGCCTGTCCGGCCTCCAGGGCAGAACGAAAGAGCCGGGCAGCAAAGAAGAGCAAAAAAGCAGCGGCACAGGCCTTCTCCCCTGAAAAAGCTTCAGACGTTTTTCCGAAAGCTCGTCTATGCAAGCAAAGGTATTTGTGATAAAATAATGAAAATAAGGGAAAAAATTACGGAAGCGGGAGATACCATTCGCCGTCTGCTGCAGCGGAAAGACGCACTTTTAGAGTTCTGGAAACTTGAGGAGCACAGACGCGCCCGGGGAGCCGTTTTTAAAGAAGTACAGTATTTGTGGAAGAAATCCAGACCCAAAAAAATCCAGGGAAAAGTCACCTTCGGATTTCAGGACCCTTCCATAACCGGAATATGCCTTGGCGGTATGAGTATGTTGTATGCCTGGTATCCGGACAGGCTTGAATTAGCGCCGGATTTTGAGCAGGAAATTTGGGAAGGCGATATTCTGATGAGAGGAAAGGTACGGTTTTATGTGCTTGTCTGTATTCTGTGGAGAATTTACTTCAATCAGGATATTCGTCATATGTATGAACAGTGGAAACAATTATAGGAGGTTCTTATGAGCGAAAAAAATAATAATAGTTTTGATTCAACCGTTTCTTCTCTTTTTAAGGGAATGGACCATTTTATTTCCAGCAAAACAGTGGTAGGAGACGCTATTACGGTGGGAGACACCATTATTCTTCCTCTGGTGGATGTTTCTTTCGGAGTCGGCGCAGGCGCAAGCTCCAGCGACAGTAAGAACAACGGGGCAGGAGGACTGGGAGGTAAGATTTCTCCAAGTGCAGTGCTTGTGATTAAAGACGGCGACATCCGTCTGGTCAATGTAAAAAATCAGGATGCAGTGACGAAGGTGCTGGATATGGTACCTGATTTTGTAAATAAATTTACCTCCGGCAGATCCGGCGGCAAATCAGATCCGGAAGTGGATAAGGCGGTAGATGATATTTTAAACTCTTAAATGCCTTTTAATTAAAAAAAATTCATCTTTTTCATGTAAAGATCTTGCTTTTATAATAGAAAGACGTTATGCTATAAGTGTATTTCACAGAAATACACTTATAGCGATTTTTTACGTCTCAGACGGACTGCGCAAGTTTCAAACGGCGCCGGAAATATGCAAAGCTCCGAGGGGGGATCGAGGGAGTCGCACTACAAAAAGGTATGGAGAAAAATACTATGGAAAAGAAAAAACTGG
Organism: uncultured Lachnospiraceae bacterium; assembly: GCA_910585465.1. Classification (GTDB taxonomy): domain Bacteria; phylum Bacillota; class Clostridia; order Lachnospirales; family Lachnospiraceae; genus Hominiventricola. Next base: position 249,590 of record CAJUEW010000002.1, read on the forward strand.
GCCTTGTGCCGAAGCTTATCATCGCAATCATTCTTGGTATTTTAATCGGTCAGTTTCTTCCGGAAGGATTCTGCCGGGTAATTGTCACCGCATCAGGTTTGTTCAGCACATTTTTAAAATTTATTATTCCTCTGATGATTGTTGCCTATGTTACTATGGGAATAGCAGATCTTAGTCAGGGCGCAGGCAGACTGCTTATCATTACTGTCTGTCTTGCTTACGGTTCCACCCTGATTGCGGGTTCCTGTTCTTATCTGGTGGCAGAAAGCCTGTTCCCAAGCTTTATGAGTCCGGAGGCAATGGAACAGATCGCCGCCACGGCTGATAATTCTCTGAGCTCTTATTTCAGTATTCAGCTTCAGCCGCTTTTGGACACGCTTTCTGCGGTTGCGCTGGCATTTGTTCTCGGACTGTGCCTGTCCAATATGCGGGGCAGGGAAATTGGCAACAGCCTGTACAATGGCATGAAGGATTTCTCAGGCATTATTGACAAAGTGCTGCATACGGTCATTATTCCGTTACTGCCGCTTTATATATGCGGTACCTTTACAGATATGACAAAATCAGGGAAAACCTTTGCCATTTTAAGTATTCTCTGGAAAGTATTTCTGGTTGTCATCGCTATGCATCTGATCTGCATTGTGATTCAGTTCGTCATTGCAGGCACTGTAAGTAAAAAGAATCCTCTCATCCTTATTAAAAACCAGATTCCGGGTTATACTACGGCATTGGGAACCCAGTCTTCCGCTGCCACCATTCCGGTTAATCTGGAATGCGCGAAAAATGACGGGGTGTCCGAGCAGATCCGCAACTTTGTGGTGCCGCTGTGCGCCAATATACATATGGCAGGATCTATGATTACTATTACGGCCTGTGCGACTGCCGTCTGTCTCATGAATCAGCTTCCGATCAGCCTTGCCACAGTCATACCGTTTATTATGACCCTTGGAATTGCTATGGTTGCTTCACCGGGAGCTCCGGGAGGCTCTATTATGACGGCGCTTCCGTTCCTGTATATGGTATTCGGCGCGGAGGCAGGAGATCCGAACGGGCCGATCTGCGCAATTATGGTCGCGCTGTATATTACTCAGGATTCCTTTGGAACTGCCTGCAATGTATCAGGAGACAATGCCATCGGTGTGATCGTAAACACAATCTATGAGAAATGGATTAAAAAGTAAGAGAAAAGCAGGGGATGGGAATATATGAACGTATTTGATATTATCGGTCCTGTTATGATCGGGCCGTCCAGTTCACATACGGCCGGGGCAGTACGGCTGGGACGCGTAGCATGGAAAATCCTCGGAGAGCGGGCAGTAAAAGCAGAGATTCAGCTTTCCGGCTCCTTTGCCCATACATATCGGGGACATGGTACGGATAAGGCGCTGATAGCAGGAATTATGGGAATGCATTCTGATGATGAACGTATCCGCCGTTCTCTGGAGCTTGCGCAGGAGGAAGGACTTTCGTTCTCCTTTACGGAAGAGGATATTCCGGGAGCCCATCCGAATACGGCCCGTATCAGCCTGGAAGGCGAGAACGGTGCCGGCTGTGTTATCCAGGGAGCCAGTATCGGCGGCGGCAACATTCTCGTTTCAGAGATTAACGGGATGTCCGTATCCTTTACCGGGCAGTATAACACCCTGCTCGTGCTTCATTATGACAAGCCGGGAACCATTGCGGCAGTTACAAACTTTATGGCATATTCCGGAACCAATATCGGCAATTTCCGCCTGTCCCGCCCCAAAAAGGGCGGGGAGGCAGTTATGACAATCGAAGTGGACGGCGATGTATCGGACAATTTGATTCAGAGCCTCCGGATTCTGCCCAATATTATTAATGTTGTGCTTATCCGCGCAATTTAAGGAGGAACAGACAGATGCTGGAATATCATTCCATAGAGGCGCTCTGTTTTGCAGCAGAACAGGCGCATACTACCATATCAGCCCTGGCTCTGGCTGATCAGGCAGAACAAATGGAGACTTCTGAGGAGGAACTATATGCGCATATGGAGAGAAATCTTCATGTAATGATGGATGCTGTACACGAGGGAAAAAATCCTGATTTACGATCTGCTTCCGGACTGACCGGCGGGGATGCCGCTAAAATGGAAGCTTATGCCGAAACAGGAGGACTGACCGGAAAATTTTTGAACCATGCAATGGCGCGTGCTATCGCAGTCTCAGAATATAACGCCGCCATGGGTAAAATTGTGGCATCGCCCACTGCAGGCTCCTGCGGAATTCTTCCGGGTACGGTAGTCTCTATGCTGGAGGAAGGAAGATGCGATGAACGCTCAGCCGTTATGTCTCTGTTTACAGCGGGAGCAATTGGTATGGTGATTGCAGAAAAAGCTTCTATTGCAGGCGCCCAGGGAGGCTGCCAGGCGGAGTGCGGATCCGCCTCCGCTATGGCGGCGGCGGCGCTGGTAGAGCTTTCGGGAGGAACCCCGGCGCAGGCGGCGCAGGCCTGTGCCATAGCGATTAAAAATCAACTGGGACTGGTGTGTGATCCGGTAGCAGGCCTGGTGGAAATTCCATGTATCAAACGGAATGTATCAGGCATTGCCATTGCATTCACATCTGCGGAAATGGCCCTTGCAGGCATTGAGAGCAAGATTCCGGTGGATGAATGCGTGGCGGCTATGCGCCAGGTTGGAGATATGCTTCCCTGCGCACTGAAAGAAACCGCCCTGGGCGGCCTTGCGTCCACTCCCACAGGAATTAAGCTTAAAAAGCAGGTATTTGGTGAAAAATAGTATTGCATATTACTTATAAAAGTGGTATATTAGTCCGGAAATATTAATATACTTTATAAAAGGTACGAAGGAGGATATGTTATGATCAAACAGAGAAACATTGCCTTGTGTATTATTTTTTCATTGATTACCTGTGGTATCTATGAGCTTTACTGGCTGGTATGCCTGACTGACGAAACAAACGCGGCGGCAGGAGAAGGCGGGACATCCGGAGTAATGGCTCTTGTATTTACATTAGTTACCTGCGGCATCTATGGATTCTATTGGGCATATAAGTGTGGTGAGAAGCTGGATCAGGCAAAAACGAGCAGGGGCATGGCTGCTTCTAACGGGGGCATCCTTTATCTGATTCTGTATCTTTTCGGCGGAATTATTGCGCTTGCATTGATCCAGAATGAACTGAACAAGCTGGCATAATGGGAATGAAGGGAAGGCGGACATTAAATGTTTGTCTGGGAATCTTTATTCTGGCAGGATATTACGGATTCGTACAACATACCGGAACAGGCATACCCTGCCTGTTCCGGTATGTTTTTCATGTAAAATGTCCGGGCTGCGGCGTTACGCATATGCTGATGGCTATGGCTGAAGGAAACCTTTTGCTCGCCTTTTACAGCCATCCTGTCCTTTTCATTTTCAGTCCCTTTCTTGCATGGCTTCTGGGAAAGGCTGTAAAGGGTTATATAGAAGGGGACACCGTGGTATGGAAAAGGTGGGAGAGCGCCGGTATGCTCATCTTTCTGACAGTTCTGCTTATGTTTACGGTAATCCGCAATATTGCTGATGCTCCTTATGGATTGTTTTAAAAAAGCCTGAAAAAAAAGTAAAAATTTGCTTGCAAATTTCACCTGTATCTGTTAGAATAATAAAAGTTGTGAGTCCTCATGGATTCAAATATATCTAAGGAGGTGCAATGATGGCTAAATGTGCAATTTGTGACAAAAGTGTTCACTTTGGAAATAATGTGAGTCATTCCAATAGAAAATCCAGCAAAATGTGGAGATCCAATGTGAAATCCGTAAAAGTGAAGGTGAACGGCGGAGCAAAGAAAATGTATGTATGCACTTCTTGCTTAAAATCCGGTAAAGTTGAAAGAGCTTAATCGGCTGTCATATGAATGGAGATGCATGAGAGGGTTGTCAATGTGACAGCCCTTTTCTTTTTCCTGCCGCAGATGTTAACAGTTGGAAAAGCACTGATAGCCGCAGAGAATAAGGACGGCAGACAGGAAAATACGGAGGAACAGGTTTTCTTCCGGCAGGAACAGAGTAATAAAAATTCCGATGCCGATCCAGAACATGATAAAACCGACGGTTTTCTTCATAGCCGGCCGCCCTCCTTTATTTTTGCATTACTTCATTTCTATTTTCTATTCTATGCGGCAGGAAAGAAACATGTTACCATTTATTTATATAAAAATACAGCGGAATGAAAAAAATAAAAATTTATTTCATTTTTGCTTGATATCGGGTATAATAGTTAATAATTATGTATCATAACCGGGAGGTATTCATATGCAGGGACAGATTAATACAGAGCTTGGAAGCATTATCATTGATGCAGATGTGGTTGCCACTTATGCTGGTTCTGTTGCGATTGGATGCAGCGGAATTGTCGGCATGGCATCCTTAGATATGCGTGACGGCCTTATGAAGCTTTTAAAAAAAGACAGTATCAAACGCGGCATTGAGGTTGCGATTGAGGATAACGAGATTTATCTGGCATTCCACGTCATTGTGGCTTACGGAGTAAATATTCCTGTTGTTTCCGAGAATCTGATTGATTCCGTCAAGTATCAGGTAGAAGAGTTTACCGGAATGAAAATCGGTAAAATTGACATCTTTGTGGAAGGTGTAAGAGTGATAGATTAACGAGGGAGGATCTTCATTGTGATTAAGACAATTGATGCTCAGATCGTCGCAAAGATGTTTCTGGGCGGTGCAAAAAATCTTGAATCCAAGAAAGAGTGGATTAATGAACTGAATGTATTTCCCGTACCGGATGGAGACACAGGTACAAATATGACGCTGACCATTACGGCAGCGGCAGGAGAAGTGGGCAATCTGAAGGAGCTGAATATGGAGACACTGGCAAAATGCATCTCCTCCGGTTCTTTAAGAGGAGCAAGAGGCAATTCCGGCGTTATCCTCTCTCAGCTTCTGAGAGGTCTTACAAAGGGAATCAAGGATTATGAAGAATTGGATGTCATCGACCTTGCCAACGCCATGCAGAAGGCAGTGGAGACTGCCTATAAGGCAGTTATGAAGCCGAAGGAGGGCACCATTCTGACAGTTGCTAAGGGAGCCGCGCTCAAGGCTGCAGAGCTTGCGGAGACGGTGGAAGATGTGGAAGAGTTCTGCCGCCTGGTGATTGAGGAAGCGGAGGCTGTGCTTTCCAGAACTCCGGACATGCTTCCGGTCTTAAAGGAAGCCGGTGTTGTGGATTCCGGCGGACAGGGACTTGTGGAGGTTATGAAAGGCGCTTATGATGCGCTGATCGGAAAAGAGATTGATTATTCCTTTGAGGCTCCGAAAAAGGAATCCTCCGTTCAGATTAGCGAGCAGACAAAAGCAGATATCCGGTTTGGCTACTGTACAGAATTTCTTATCATGCGCGAGAAAGCATATGATGAAAACACAGAGCTGGAATTTAAGGCTTTTCTAGAGTCTATCGGAGATTCTATCGTAGTCGTGTCCGACGATGATATCGTTAAGGTGCACGTACATACGAATGATCCCGGTCTGGCCATCCAGAGGGCACTTACGTATGGTTCCTTATCCCACATGAAAATTGACAATATGCGTCTGGAGCATGAAGAAAAGCTGATTAAGGATGCCTCCAGAATTGCGGAAGCGCAGAAGGCAGAAGAAGAGACGAAGCAGGAAGAGGAGAAAAATAAAACACGTAAAGCCATAGGATTTATTTCCGTATCCATCGGCGAAGGTATTGACGAAATTTTCAGAGGACTTGGCGTTGACTATCTGATTGAGGGCGGGCAGACGATGAATCCAAGCACCGAGGATATGCTGAAGGCAGTGGACCAGGTCAATGCGGACACGGTTTTTATTCTTCCAAACAATAAAAATATTGTTCTGGCTGCAAACCAGGCCAGCTATCTGGCAGAGGGCAAAAAAATTATTGTTATTCCGACCAAAACAATTCCCCAGGGAATTACAGCCATGGTAAACTATATTCCGGAGGAGAATGCGGAGGAAAACCGGACGCGCATGATGGAAGAGATCCAGAACGTAAAAACCGGACAGATAACCTATGCGGTACGTGATACAAGGATTGATGAAAAGGAAATTCACCAGGGCGATTATATGGGCATCGGCGACAGCGGTATTCTGTCAGTAGGAAAAGAAATTGCAAAGACCGCCATGGCTATGATGACAGAGCTGGTGGAGGAAGATTCGGAAATTATAGGTATCTATTATGGGGAAGAGGTATCCGAAGACGACGCACAGGCCCTTGGAAATAAGCTTGCCGGACAGTATCCGAATGCAGAGGTGGAAGTGCATTACGGCGGGCAGCCTATTTATTATTATGTGATTTCAGTAGAGTAGAATAAAATTACAGACAAAACGGCGCAAACGCGCCGTTTTGCGGTTTTACCGGAAAATTATAGAGAAAGGGAAAGGATAAAACGGGAGGACAGCTATCCATGGAGCTTCAGGATTCTATTATCAAATTAAAGGGAATCGGAGAAAAAACCGCAGTTCCTTTTGCAAAAGCCGGCATACGCACAATCGGAGAACTGCTTCAATATTATCCCCGGGCATATGAAACCTATCTGGAACCGGTGGAATTAGGGCAGACAGAAAGCGGGCAAAAATATGCTGTGCAGGGATATGTGCTGTCTGTCTCTGCAGTAAAAAGAATCAAAAAATATCAAATATTTACTATGCAGATACAGGTAGGAGAGGAAACCATCCAGGGAACCTGGTTTAATATGCCGTTTCTCCGGAACTATTTTCAGAAAGGAGGGCAGTATGTTTTCCGGGGAATTATAAATATCCGGGGAAATCAGTACCGGATGGAACAGCCGGAGCACTATTCCCTGGCAGATTATGACAGACTGCTTCATATTATGCAGCCAAAATATCCGCTGACTTCAGGCCTGACCGGGAAGATGGTTATAAAAGCCATAAGGCAGGTATTGGACAATGGACAGGTATATGTGCCGGACTATCTCCCGGAAGATATACTGGCCCGTTATCATCTGAAGCCGGAATGGGAGGCCCTTCGGCAGATCCATTTCCCCGACGATGAAAATCAGATGCGTACGGCGAGAGAACGTCTGGTATTCGATGAATTTCTGCTGTTTATCCTGGGACTTTCCAGAATGAAGGAAAGGCAGGAAAGGCTCTGGAACGAGGCCCCTATGACAGAAACGGAGGAAACCGCGGAATTGATAGAAGCTCTTCCCTATGAGCTGACCGGCGCCCAGAAGAAAGTATGGGGAGAAATTGTGGCGGATATGACAGGAGACCATATGATGAACCGGCTGATTCAGGGGGACGTGGGCTCCGGTAAGACAATACTGGCTGTTCTGGCGCTGATTATGGCAGGCTGTAACGGCTATCAGGGTGCTTTGATGGCCCCTACCGAAGTATTGGCAAAGCAGCACTACCAGGCCGTTGCCAGACTGCTTTCGGAGCATCAGATTCCTCTGCGGCCGATTCTTCTCACCGGTTCCATGACTGCGAAGGAAAAAAGGCTTGTTTATGAAAAAATAGAATGCGGAACAGTACAGATCATCATTGGGACCCATGCGCTGATTCAGGAGGGAGTCGTTTACTGGAAACTGGGACTGGTTGTAACGGATGAGCAGCATCGTTTCGGCGTGCGTCAAAGAGAAATACTGTCCAATAAAGGCCAACATTCCGGAAAAGGGAGTCATCCTCATGTTCTGGTTATGAGCGCCACGCCGATTCCCCGCACTCTTGCAATGATCATCTATGGAGATTTGGACATTTCAGTGGTGGACGAACTGCCCGCCCACCGCCTTCCTATAAAAAACTGCGTGGTGGACGAGTCCTACCGTCCAAGCGCCTATCGCTTTATGGAAAAGGAGGCCGCCGCAGGACGTCAGATCTACATTATCTGTCCTATGGTGGAGGAAAGCGATGAGACGGAGCTTGAAAATGTCACCGATTATACAGTGAGACTTCAAAAAATTCTGCCGAATCTAAAAATTGCCTGTCTTCACGGAAAGATGCGGCCAAAAGAGAAAAATGAAATTATGGAATGCTTTGTCCGGGGACAGATTCAGATTCTGGTATCCACAACGGTTATTGAGGTAGGCATCAATGTCCCAAACGCTACGGTTATGATGGTGGAAAATGCAGAGCGGTTTGGGCTTGCCCAGCTTCACCAGCTAAGAGGCCGCGTTGGCCGCGGAAAAGCACAGTCCTATTGTATTTTTATGAGCAGCAGCAAAAGCAGAGAAACCAGGAAACGACTGGAGGTGCTGAATCAGTCCAACGACGGCTTTTACATTGCGGGAGAGGACTTAAAGCTTAGAGGTCCCGGAGATTTATTCGGCATCCGCCAGAGCGGGATACTGGAATTCAGACTGGGAGATGTGTTCCAGGATGCCGGCATGCTGAAGCAGGCAAACGAGGCGGCAGGACAGCTTCTTAAGGAGGACCCGGATTTAAGTCAGCCAAAACATCAGCCGCTTGCAGAACGTCTGTCCGGATATCTGGTTCAGGGAGGAGACAGCTTAAGCCTGTAAAATATTTTTATCGGCTAAAGAAGAAAGCATAAAATTTTGTAAAAAGATAGCGAAGAATGAAACAATTAACAGTGTATCGCATCTGAAACTGCACATACTAACGTCGTAACAAACAACAACAAATTGCAGAGCAAACCAAACAGAATCAAATAATTGCTTTGCAGTAAGGAGGAGTTTATTATGTCTAATTCTACAAACAAAGCAGCAGTACCGGAAGCAAAGAGTGCACTGGAGCGTTTCAAGTATGAGGTGGCAAGCGAGATCGGCGTGCCTCTGACGGACGGTTACAATGGTGACCTGACCTCCAGGCAGAATGGCTCTGTGGGGGGCTATATGGTGAAAAAAATGATCGAGGCGCAGGAGCGTCAGATGGCAGGTAAATAAGAGTGATTAATAAGAGGATGCGGCGTAAGCGGCATCCTCGCTCTTTTCCCTCATAGATTTATATGATATACTGTAAATAATGGATAAACCGGATTTGAGTCTGCGCAGCCTGCCCATGCTGGCTTCTGCGGCAAAACCTTTTGCCTTTCATAATAAAACAAAACTCAAGACAAGCCGGAAGGAGGATACATATCATGGAACATCATAGTGAAATCAAGCCGCCTGTGGAGATACGCTTCCAAAAAGAACTGGAAGCGCTGCAGGCGCTGGACACCGGAAGGAAGCCCCTGAACTGGAAGCTGTCGCCCAGGGCAGTAAGAACCTTTATTCTGGGCAGCCGGGAGCCGATTCAATGGAATGGAGAAGAAATATCTGTCCGGAAAAAATATCTGGGAAACGACGCGCTGGTGGAACGGTGTATTATTACGCTGGCAGGCAACAGAGGGCTGATGCTGGTGGGCGAGCCGGGAACAGCCAAAACCATGCTGTCAGAGCTTTTGTCTGCGGCTATCAGCGGTACCAGCACGAACACTGTGCAGGGAACTGCGGGAACTACGGAGGATATGATTAAATATAGCTGGAATTATGCTCTGCTGCTGGCAAAAGGACCGGTTCGTGAAGCGCTTGTGCCTTCTCCCCTCTATGTGGGCATGGAGCAGGGAATCCTGACCAGGTTTGAGGAAATTACCCGTACTCCGGCAGAGATTCAGGACAGCCTGATCAGTGTGCTGAGCGATAAGGTTCTGAATGTGCCGGAGCTTTCAGAAAACGGACTTTTGTTTGCAAAAGCAGGCTTCAATGTAATCGGAACGGCAAACACCAGAGATAAAGGAGTCAATGAGATGAGCAGCGCCCTGAAGCGCCGGTTCAACTTTGAAACTGTCATGCCGGTCCGGGATGTGGCGCTGGAAAAACAGATTATCATCAATGAAGTAGAAGCGCTGGCGCAGGAAAATCAGATCGATATGCCTGTGGACGAGGATGTGGCGGAGCTTCTGGCGTCTACCTACCATGAGCTGAGAGAGGGAGTATCTTCCATGGGACACCGAATTGATCGGCCCTCGGCAGTTATGAGCACAGCGGAGGCAGTATCTGTTTATTATCAGACAATGATGACCGCCTATTATTATGGTGAGTCCAGGATGGATCTGGGATGTCTGGTACAGAACCTGGTAGGCGCGGTGCAGAAGGAAAATAAGGATGATATGGAAAAGCTGCGCAGCTATTTCCAGACTGTTGTACGGGATAAAGGAGGAAAAGAGGGACAGCTATGGAACAGCTATTACGAGGCCCGGAAATACCTTCGGTAAATCCTTACGACCTGACACAGCCGATTCTGTATTTTCCGGTAAGGCATCACAGCCCGGTCTGTGCATATCATCTGAAAAAAGCAGTCGAATCCTATCAGCCGGACTGTATTTTAATCGAAGGGCCTCAGAATGCTCAGGAAATAATACCTGTATTGGCTCATGAGGACACAAAGGCTCCGATTGCCCTTTATTATTTTTATAAGGACAGCAGGGGACTGTTAAGCGGGGAAAAAGAAGATTATAAATGTTATTATCCGTTTCTGGACTGTTCGCCGGAGCTGGCAGCGCTCCGGGAGGCAAAGACAAGGAATATTCCTGCCCGTTTTATTGACCTGCCCTACGGAGAAATTCTTCTTGGTACGGCAGAGCATAAGGGCATTCGGACAGAAGGGGAAAAACAGACCTACAATGACGACTATCTCCTGAGCCGCAGCCGTTATCTTCGGCTGCTCTGTGAAAAAACAGGACTCCGCAGCTTTGAAGAGCTGTGGGAAAAATATTTTGAAATCAACGGGCTTTTTCAGGAAACGTCGGATTTTGTAAAACAGATGCTTACCTACTGCGGGCTTACCAGAATGCATACACCGAAGGAGGATCTGGAAGCGGACGGATGCCTTTTACGGGAACGGTATATGGCGCAGCAGATCGCAGAGGAGTCCCGGAAATACAAACGGATTCTGGCAGTAACCGGAGGCTTTCATACCTATGGCCTGACAGAACTGCTTTCTTTAACGGCAAATGACTGTAAAGCCCCGAAACAAAACCAGCAGGAAAAGGAAGAGGCGGGAACCCTTGTTTTTAAGGGAAAACCGGTAAAACTCCACGGACTGGCAGACAAGGATCAGGGAGTATTCCCATTGGCTTATTCCATGGAGGCGACAGATGCCTTAAACGGGTATGCCAGCGGTATGCAGTCGCCGGGCTTTTATCAGAAAGTGTGGGAAAGGCTTTCTGATAACGGACAGACAGCTCCGGCAGAGGCTTATAAAGAAGCAGTACTCCATCAGCTGGTAAGCGCGGGACGCCGGGCGAGAAAGAAGAAGGAAAGCCTCTCCTCTTACGATGTGATCTGCGCCTTTTCCATGGCAAAAGGACTGGCAGTCCTCCGGGGCAAGAAGGAGCCGGGGTTATATGAGCTTCAGGATGCGGCCCTTTCTTCTTTTGTAAAGGGCGAATGCAGCCCTTCCACAGATATGCCTCTGCGGATTTTACAGGAATTAAACACCGGAAAACAGGTGGGAAGCCTTTCGGCAGATGCATCCAGACCTCCTCTGCTTTCGGATTTTGAAAAGCAGTGCCAAAGGCTTGGCTTTAAAATACAGGCAGCGGCACAGCAGGAGGTGACTCTGGAGCTGTTTACGAAAAAAAAGCATCTGGCAATGAGCCGTTTTCTTTATCAGACGGACTTTTTAGGAACCGGCTTCGGACAGCGCAGAAAAGGCGCCGACCTTATAAACCGGAGGGACAAAAGCCGTATTCGTGAAGTGTGGACTTATCGGTTCTCCGGCCAGGTTCTGGCGGCACTGGTGGATGTATCCATGTCGGGAGGAACCGTGGAGGAAGCCTCCCGGACACAGCTTACGAGACAGTTTGCCAAAAGCAGGAGCAGTAAGGAAGCAGCCAGACTGATGACCCAGGGCTTCCTTATGGGCTTTCTGGAGGAGCAGACAGGAATGGGAGTCCATGCAAGAGAAGTTCTGGCCGACGATGGAGACTTTTTCTCCCTTACTGAAGGCTTTTCCCACCTGCGTATGCTGTACGAACTGCAGGAACTGTATCAGGTGGAGGATGTATTGGAGCTGGAGGATTTACTCAGCATTTGTTTTCAGAAAATCGTACAGCTTCTTCCGTCCATGTCACAGATAAAGGATGAACAGCAGCTGGCCTGTATGGAAAGCTGCCTGGCTCTCTACCAGATTACCGGAAAGAAAAAATTTGTACATTTTCAGCCGGTACTTTTAGAAGCCTTTGAACGTCTGCTGGATAAGGAGAATATACAGCCTGGACTGGAGGGCGCTGTTCTTGGCCTTCTGTATGGTTATGACCGGGAGTATGACAGCCGGATTCAAAGGGCCGCAGAGGGATATCTTAAAGGAACCGATGATATGCAGATGAAAAGCGCGGTATTTTTAAGAGGACTGTTTTATACAGCCAGGGATTTTGTGTTTGTGCAGGAAAGCTTTCTGACAATGATTGACGGACTGCTTGAAAAGCTTTCAGCAGAAGCGTTTTTAAAGCTTCTGCCGGAGCTTCGTCAGGCATTTGGATATTTTACGCCGTTGGAGACAGACCGGATTGCAGAAAAAGCGGCGGCGTTTCATGGGGTAAAAAAACAAAAATTTTTAAGGGGACGAATCGTAACCCCGCTGGAATATGAGTATGGAGAACTGCTGAACGCCTATGCCGTACAGCAGACAGAGGAGATGCAGATGTGAGTACCAGTCAATTAAACCGATGGCGGCTGATTCTTGGAGGCTATGCAAAAAATCAACTGGATTTTACAGAAGGAGCAGACTTTGGAAACGGCATTTCCTGTATGGATCTGGAAGAAGCTCTGGATTTTCTCTATCACAGAGAACAGGGAGAGGATGTAAGGCGGCAGGGCGGAACAGAGGCAAGCCGGCTGACTGCCGCCACCTGGATTACCCGGATCCGGAAGCTGTTTCCAAAAGAGACCGTGGAGATTCTGGAGCGCCATGCTCTGGATACTTACGGAATGACGGAGCTTCTGACCGATAAAGAGGTGCTGGAAAAGCTGGAGCCTAATCAGGAGCTTTTAAAAACCATTCTGCAGTTAAAACATCTGATGAAAGGGGAGGTACTGGACGCAGCCCGCCGGATTGTTAAAAAAGTAGCCGGGGAGATCGCCGAGAAGCTCAATCATGACATCCGCCGTTCCCTGCTGGGCAGAATCGACCGGAATGCGAGCAGTCCGGTCCCTTCTATCAGGAATCTGGATATCCAAAAAACGATCCGAAAAAATCTGAAGCATTATGATACAGAAAATCAAAGACTGATGTTGGAGCAGGTGTATTTTAACAGCCGCACTATGCGTTACAGTCAGTGGCGGGTGGTGATCGCAGTGGACGAGAGCGGTTCTATGCTGGATTCGGTAATCCACAGCGCCGTTATGGCAGGAATCTTTGCCAGACTTCCGATGTTGGATACCAGACTGGTTATTTTTGATACCCAGGTAGTGGATTTAAGCGCCCATCTGGAGGACCCTGTGGCAACGCTGATGAGTATCCAGCTCGGCGGAGGAACCTATATTACAGGCGCTTTGCAGTATTGTGAGACACTTATTGATAATCCTCACAAAACTATGGTAGTTCTGGTCTCCGATCTCTGCGAAGGCGGAAGCACTCAGGCGCTGTTAAGCACCAGCCGGGGCATCATCGAGAGCGGGGCAAAGCTTATCTGCCTGACGGCTCTTGATATGGAAGCAAATCCGGTTTATGACAGGCATACCGCTCAGCGTCTGGCAGATCTGGGCGCCCATGTGGGAGCCATGACGCCAGAAGCCCTCGGAGATTTTATGGGGAAGCTTATGAACGGCTGACAAAAAGGAGCCTTATATAAAAACGGAAAAGAAAAAATGGAAAAATTAAAGTCATTAATACAGCAGGCTGACGATGATTATCTAATCGGCCTTTGCAATAAAGGAACTGTAAAACGCGCCTATAAGGATCTGGAGCAGGAGACTCCGGCTCTGACCTGGCAGGAACAGGAGGCACAGGTGGCTTTAAAAGAAGAAACCTGTGTGATCCGTGCACCGTTAGGAGAAAGCTCCTGCACCTGCCCGTCCCGCAGTGTCTGCAGGCATATGATTACCGCAATTTTATGGCTGAAAAGAGAGCTTTCAAGTGAATCGGACAAAAATTCAGATACAGAAGAAGTCCGGGAGAATAAAGCCGATCCGGAACCGGACAGCAAAAAATCCTCCGGAAAATTAAAGGAACTGCTTCAAATCCCTGCAGACCGTTTAAAACGCGCCTGCAAAAGCAGAGGATATAAACAGTTTCTCACTCATATGCGGGCAGGGGAGCTTCCGCCTGTGGAGGAAAGTTCCATTGTGACAGTGGAACTGCCGTGGGAAAAAGCATTTGTAAAGCTTCTGGAGCCTTTTGAATATTCCACCTGTTCCTGCCACAGCAAGGAGCTGTGCAGTCATAAGGCGCAGGCAGTTCTTGCCTATCAGATTATAAAAGGAAAAATCACTTTAAAGGAGCTGGAGGCTCTGCAGACAACGGACGTCTCCTGGGATATGGGACTCGTAAAACGCGCCTGTGAAAATGTATGTGAAGAAATTACTCATCAGATGTGCATTGGACTGTCCAGACAGTCCCGGGAGGTATCAGACAGTCTGGAACGGCTGGCGGTTATTACGCACCGGGCAGGACTTCCGGTGCTGGAAAACGGGCTGAGGGAGGCTGCAGCCTATTATCAGCAGTATTTCTCCCGTTCTGCAGCGTTCCGGAATGAGGAATTGTTCAGAAAGCTTCTGGTCCTCTACCGGAAAGCCGAAAAAATCAGTCAGGCAGACAGCCCGGAGACGCTTCAGGCGATGGCCGGAGCCTTCCGGGACGCTTATGAGCCTTCCGGGCGGCTGCATCTTGTAAGTATGGGCGGGCGTACCTTCTCAAGCAAGACCGGATACGAAGGTGAAATCTATTATTTTCTGGAAACCCGGCAGAAAAAATGGTATACCTGGACGGATGCCCGTCCGGTATTTTACGAAGGAATCCGCAGAAGACCTCCTTCTAATTCGGAAAAAGCACTGGCTCCATGGGGTTTAAACTGCAGCCGGGAACAAATGCAGAATCTGGAGTTTGATCTGTTAAATGCTAAAGCAGCCTTGGGAGGCCGGCTTTCTGCAAGCCAGGAGAGCAAAGCAGAGGTTACCGGGACAAAAAGCATGGATAAAGAAGAAATCCGGCAAATGACTGTATGGGACTATGAGGCTCTGCTTGCGGAATATTTTGGAGGACATATGGACAGGACTGCCAGAAAACAGGAAAGACTGGCGCTGGTTGGCGCGGTGTGCTGGGGAGAAACCTCCTTTGATGCTGTGCAGCAGCGTTTTACCTGGAGCCTTTATGACCGTATGGGAAGAAAGCTTCTTATTTCCATGAAATATACAAAGGAAGAACGGCTGACAATCAATCTTCTGGAGCGGCTGGAACTAAGGCTTAGGAAACGGTCTGTGAGCTCTATTTTAGTTTTCGGCTCTGTGTATATGGATGAGGAAGGAAGGCTTTGTCTGTTTCCTATAGAATTTTTTCTGAAAAATGCAGAAGCAACGGTGCAGGAACCGGAAAAAAAAGAAAATACAGAGGATAAAATATCTGCCGGAAATAAAAATCCGGAAACAAAGCTTCCTTCAGCAGAGATACTGAATACGATGAAGCAATACTGCAGGGAAGCCTCCTGTCAGCTTTTTGATCTGTTTGTCAGCGGCATTCATTCTGTACAGGACGAGATGATTGCCCAGCTGCAGGAGCTTGCGGAGGACGGAGAACGACTGGGGCTGCATCAGGCAGGAGCAGATTTTACCTGTATTGCCGGACTTTTCAGTGAGATGAGACATCAGATAGAATTCTCACCGGAGCCGGTGCTTAAGACTCTTTGCAGACTGGATACCTATCTGCTGGCATGCAGGGAAAGGCTGTCCTGCCATACGGCGCTTCTCTCCATGAGGGACAGAGAAGAATCAGAAAATCTGTCTGTCGGAAACGGACAAGTGTAGACAATACTATAAGGAGAACATACAATGAACCTGAATGAAGAACGTAATTATCAAAGACTTTTGAATACTCTGGATGCAATGAAGCTGTCGGAAACGAACTTCGGTCTGGCAGAGCAGTATCTGGATGTGACACAGCCGGAAAACCGGGAGCTTCTTGAAAAAGCAGAGCCTCAGGACTTTTCAGAGCTGGAAAAAGAGAATACGGCAAAATGTATCGATTATATAGATCATTGTACAAAACGGGGGCGGAAAGAAGAGATTGGAAGATTTGTGCGCTTCGCTGCCGCCGTGGGAGGTTCCACTGCTTACTATGTACTGCTTCCCTGGGGCTGGAATCTGAACTCAAAGCTGGAATATTTAACCAGAGAGCAGGCCACTGCCATCCGCGCGGAGAGAATCGTATGGAACAACTATTCATTACAGCATGCACTCACCAATATAGAGCAGAAAAATCCGGAAATACTGCGGGGGGCTATGAAGCTGTGCAGGCATAAATATAACAATGCCAAAATTATGCTGGCAGGAATCAGCCTGTATTATACCAAGGCACAAAGGTCCGGGTCCTCTCTTCTGGGCAGGCTGCTTCCCAACGGGAAAGAACCCGAAAATGAAGTGCAGGATACCATACATTTTATGGAAAACGATCTGATTGAAAGTATCCCAAATCTGTTCACAAACGGAAAGCCCTCCGACGAAGAGTTGGAAAAGCTTCAGTCCTATGTACGGGAGGCTGCGCCGGGTGCTTCTGTTCCTCCGGAGATAATCACTATACTACAAGGAAAAGAAGTGTCAGAATATCTGACCATTCTGCTGGCAGGCGCAGCTTTTTTGTCAGTTGAACATTCCGACCTGTTTTCCTCCTTTCTCTGCCTGACCGCGGCCATGGACGCAGAGCTGAACCGCAAGACCACACTGAACACCTGCCTGACCGCCGGAGGCAAATCCTGGTTCTACCCGCATATCAGGGCTTTGGAAGATCGGCTTTCTATTCCGAAGGAAGATTATATCATCTGGTGTATGGAGAATAAGGTAACCGGTCCCATAAAACACGCCATCAAACACTGCCCTGATGTCATTCATCATACAGCATCCAGGACTTCTATAGAATTGTATCAGTATCTGATGGATTTAATAAAGCAGGAGAATCAAAAGCTTTATCAGGAGATGAGTGTTTCCTATGCGGGAGAATTCCAGGTAAAAACAGCGGAAAAGCTGAGCGCCCGTTATAATAAAGGAAGGGCAGAGGTAAAGCAGTATTTGCTGGGCGAAGCAGAGCTTGATATTCTGTATCCGTTTGTAAAAGAATGGAGAGATATCTGGGATTACGACACAGATTCATGTCAAACAATCCATAAACTGAAAAAGAATGACGGGGAGCGGCAAATGTACAGAAGGGCCATAGTTCTGGAGGGCCTGTGCATGAGAGCAAGGTACTTTTTCAGTTATTGGAAAAATTGCGGAAACTATCATCAAATAGAGGAAAAAGAGATTACAGAAATTCTCCGGCTTTTTGAGGACGAGGCGCTTCCTGTACGTTTTCAGGTAGAATCCCTTTCCGGAATGTATGACAGCATTTACCAGGAAAGAGAAAAAGCCGCATTTCTGAATGAATGTATGAAGGTACTCCCCCTCAAAAAAAAGGATTGGGAAAAGGATCTGACAGCTCTTGCAAAAGAAGGCTCTGTTACAGTCCGGCTGCTCTGTATCCAGATATTGAACAGCTTTGGACAGGAATATAAGGATGTGCTTCTCTCCTGTGCGGCAGACAGCTCCAAACAGGTGAAAGAGGCATTAGAAACCATTTATAAAAGCCATAAAGAGTGGGAGCCGGATATAAAAAATCTGCTGGCCTCTAAAAAATCTCAGGAACGGGCGATGGCGGTGCTGGTATTAGAAACATGGGGGGCCGATTCCTACCGGACAGAGCTGGAGGCCGCCCTTGCCTCAGAAAAAAACAAAAAAATAAAAGAACTGCTGCAAGACTGTCTTGGAATGGAAGACAAGGAGACAGAAAGGGAGACAGAACGAACCTCAGAGCAGCTTGTAAAGGAAATTTTAAAAGGAGGCAAAAAACGGAAGCTGGCATGGGTGTACGAGAAAGGAAATACGTTTTCAGAGGTACATAAGCTGGACGGCACATTAGCTTCCGAGGATTATCTGGCAGCGTTTCTGGTGTCCTATGCAGATATGGATATTCCCGGAGTAAGCGCGGACGGCGTAAAGCTGGCAGCCGAATTAAACCGTGGGGAACTGGCTTCGTATGTGAGCCTGCTTTTTGGAAAATGGCTGGAGTCCGGAGCTGAGGCAAAGAAAAAATGGGTGCTCTATACAGCGTCCGTCCACGGCGGCGAGGAGATTGTCCCGGCGCTGTATGCACAGATTCAGGAGTGGCCTAAAGCATCCCGCGGCGCTATGGCTGCGGAAGCGGTCAGGGCACTGGCATTGAACGGAAGTGCCACGGCACTGCTTTTAGTGGATCAGATTTCCCGGAAGTTTAAATTCCGTCAGGTGAAGGCAGCGGCAGGAGATGCGCTCTCCTACGCAGCGGAGCAGCTGGGTATTACAAAAGCAGAGCTGGAGGATCGCATTGTACCAAACCTGGGCTTTGACGAGCGGATGGAACGTATCTTTGATTATGGAACGAGAAGCTTCAGGGTGCTTCTTACCCCGGCGCTGGAGCTGGAAATATATGATGAAAATAATAAAAAGCTTAAAAACCTGCCTGCGCCGGGAAAACGGGACGAGGCTGAAAAAGCAAAGGCTGAAAATGATGCTTTTAAGCTTTTGAAAAAACAGTTAAAGACGGTTGTATCCAACCAAAAGCTCCGGTTAGAGCAGGCTCTGAGTGCGGAACGACTGTGGAAGGTGGAGAAATGGAAGGAACTGTTTGTGAAAAATCCGGTTATGCATCAGTTTGCCATGGGCTTAATCTGGGGATTCTATGAGAATGGTAAGTTAAAGGATACCTTCCGTTATATGGAGGACGGAAGCTTTAACACAATGGACGAGGAGGAGTATGAATTTCCGGAATCCGGTGCTATCGGTCTGGTTCATCCCATTGAGCTTGACAAAGAAAGTCTTCAGACCTGGAAGGAACAGCTGGAGGACTATGAAGTGGTTCAGCCTGTTGAACAGCTTGAACGTCCCATTTACCTGATCACAGAGGAGGAAAAAAGTCAGAGGGAGCTTACCCGCTTTGGGGGCAAGCTGTTAAATGGCTTGTCTTTATCAGGTAAGCTCCAGGGCCAGGGCTGGTACCGGGGAAGCGTACAGGATGGGGGAGTATATGATACTTTTTACAGAGAGGACGCAGAGGTCGGCGTGGAGCTTGAATTTTCAGGCTGCTATGTAGGAGATGAAAATGAAGAGGTGACCGTTTACGGCGTACAGTTTTACAAGGCAGGCACTGTAAAAAGAGGCAGCTATGTCTATGACAAAATAAAGCATGAGAATCAGTATACACTTTCTGAAATCAGCCCCCGTTATTTCAGCGAAGTTGTACTGCAGCTTACAAAGGCAACCGCTTCAAGCCAGGAGCAGGTTCCCTATCCGGAATGCAAAAACAGCAGATAGGTTGGAGAAAATGAAGCATATACTATTGATTGCAACAGGAGGAACAATTGCTTCCAGACATACATCTGACGGGCTGGAACCCCGGATTACGTCAGAGGAATTACTGGAATATGTGCCGGAGACGGAAGGCTTCTGTCAGGTGGACTCTGTCCAGCCGTTCAGCCTGGACAGCACGAATGTGTGTCAGGAGCACTGGCTGACCCTGGCGGGGCTGATAGAAGAGAATTATGACCGATACGACGGCTTTGTAATATGTCATGGAACGGATACAATGGCATATACGGCAGCGGCGCTGTCCTATCTGATCCAGAACAATTTAAAGCCTGTGGTGATTACCGGGGCACAAAAACCGATTAATCTGGAAATTACCGATGCAAGGCTGAATCTGCGGGACAGTCTCCGTTTTGTCTCAGATGACCGGGCCCATGGGGTAAATATTGTATTCGGAGGAAAGGTGATTGCAGGAACCCGGGCAAAAAAGGAGCGCTCCAAAAGCTACAACGCCTTTTCAAGCATTAATTATCCTGATATTGCAGTGATACAGGATAAAAGAATTATTTTCTATATTGATGACAGAAACCAGATCCGTGAAAGAGTCCGGTTTTATCATGGAATGAATGCGAGAGTATTCCTTTTAAAGCTGATTCCGGGTATGGACGGAGAAATTCTGAATCTAATGTCCTCCCGGTGTGATGCGGTAATTATTGAATCCTTCGGCGTGGGAGGGCTTCCTTCCTATGGAGAGCAGAGTTTTCAGTCTGCCATTAAACAGTGGTTTCAGAAAGGTAAAAAGGTAATTATGGCAACCCAGGTGACTCATGAAGGCAGCGATATGGAGATCTATCAGGTAGGAAAGGCTATTAAGGAACGATTTCCGGTCGTGGAAGCCTTCGATATGACTCTGGAAGCAACCGTGACAAAGACAATGTGGCTGCTTGGATGCGGAGTAGCCGGGGAAACCTTCGACACCGAATTTTACCGAACAATCAACCACGACATATTACTGGCAGAATAAGGAGTAAAAAAGCAATGGATATCTATTTGATACGGCATGGAGAAACTGACTGGAACAAATTAAAGAGACTTCAGGGAATCACAGATATCCCTTTGAATGCCTATGGAATTGAGCTGGCAGAAAAGACCGCAGAGGGACTTAAGGATATACACTTTGACCGCATTTACACCAGTCCTCTGATCCGGGCATATAAAACCGCAGAGCTGATCCGGGGCAGCCGCCCTATTGAAATCATACCGACCAACGGGCTTTTGGAAATCAGCTTCGGGGATTATGAAGGATTGACTTATCTTCCGGAACACTACAATATTCCAAAGCCGGGCTTCCGTAAATTTTTCGATGACCCTGAAAATTATGTCACGCCGCCAAACGGGGAAAGTCTTTCGCATCTCAGGGAACGGACTGCCGCTTTTGTACGCAGTATTATGGAGAATCCGGAAAATGAAAATCTGACCATCCTGATGGCATCCCACGGCGCGGCCATCCGCGGGATTCTGTCCGGGCTTCAAAATCTTCCGCTCTCCAGATTCTGGAGCGGACCGGTGCATAAAAACTGTGGTGTTACAAAGCTTCACGCGGAACATGGGCAGTTTCTGATTGAATTTGAGAACCGGATTTATTATTGATTTGGCATGGTCTTGAAACAATAAAAAGAAACAATAAAAAGGAATCTGTCCTATAACCAGTCCGGAAAGCTTCCGGACTGGCTTTTTTTCTCAGACCTTACGTCAGGATACGGAAAAAAGGTCCGGGCACTGATCGCAAAAAGTATTAAAAAAATATAAAAACAGTTGACATATTACATTTTTCTACTATAATTAACTAAACACAGCTATTCTGGTATGCTTCTTTGGAAGCATATTTTTTTAAAAATACATTAGCACTCATCAGTCTAAAGTGCTAACAAAAACTGGCAGATTTACTTGCAGTATAAGTCCGCTTCCTGTTTTACTTAACTGTAAGCTTATTGTATGGGGAGGTGCGCATATGATTATTATGCCATTTTATAATATTATTGTGGTACCAGGAGTAAAGTTTTACTTTCAGGGCGATTATTTCCGGGAGGCCGCCGGACGGGATACGGAATCCGGAGAAGAGATTGTTTTTCTGATGCTGAAGGAAGACAAGAAAAAAGAGGATATGACGCCGGAGGATTTCTACCCGATTGGAGTTTCCGGTGTGGTTGAAGATATTGATAAGGACGGGAATGTGGGGGTACGCGCCCTGAACAGGGTAAATATTGAGGCTGTTGAAGTTGCAGACAGCAGTATTCAGGTAGAAACCTCAGAGCGTCCGGACACAGAGGACATGGACGAACAGGAGCTGTCCAAACGGTTCCGCGAAATGCGCGCATCCCTTCTCCGGTATATTCAGGGAACCCAGTGGGGTATCATGGCAAAAGGCTATATTATGCAGTGGAAAAATATCAGCGAGATGGTGTCAACCATGTCCTATCTGATGAAGGTTCCAAATGAAGAAAAATATGCGGTTCTGGCTTCTGACACCCTGTCTGAACGGACAGAGCGGATGGAAAAAATTTTCTATGAATTTATAGAGATATCCAAGCTTATCAGCGAATCGGAAAATGCCCAGGCCGCATCCCATGAAAAAATATACAGGGAAAATGCCATTAAAAAACAGATGGAATTTTTGCAGCAGCAATTAGATGAGCTGCATCCGGAGGATGTCTCTGATATCCGGAAATTCGAGCAGAAGCTTCAGAAGCTGGAATTAAACGAGGCTGCCAGGGCAGAGGCCGGGAAGGTGCTGAACCGGATGAAGCAGGAAGGAAAGAACAGTCATGAATACGGGCTGCTCTATGATTATCTGGATTTTGTGACAAGTCTGTCCTGGAAAAAGGAAGAACTATCAGAAATTGATCTGAAGAAAGCAGAAAATATACTGGATGAGGATCATTATGGACTGAAAAAAGCAAAGCAAAGGATCATTCAGCAAATTGCCGTGATGGCCCTGAACCGGCAGCAGGCAGGTTCTATTCTGCTTTTTGTCGGCGCTCCCGGCACAGGCAAGACGAGCATCGGCCAAAGCATTGCCCGAGCCCTGAACCGGCAGTACGTACGGGTAAGCTTAGGAGGCATCCGGGACGAGGCAGAGATCCGGGGCCACAGACGGACTTATGTGGGCGCTATGCCCGGACGGATTATGGAAGGAATCAAACGGAGCAATGCTTCTAATCCGGTTATGGTTCTGGATGAGGTTGACAAACTGGTCAGAGATTACGGAGGAGATCCCTCCAGCGCTCTGTTAGAGGTACTGGATCCGGAACAGAACAGTACCTTTACCGACCATTATATGAATGTGCCATATGATCTGTCAAATGTGCTGTTTGTCTGCACGGCAAACTCCGTGGATACCATTCCGGAGCCTCTTTTAAACCGCATGGAGGTGATTGAATTTCCAGGATATACCGCTTCGGAAAAATTTCAGATTGCGAAGCGGCACCTTCTGCCGAAGGCTATGAAAGGAGCGGGAATCAAAGCCTCCAATCTGAAGGTGTCAGATGAGGCAATTCGTATGATCATCTCGGATTATACGATGGAGGCGGGTGTCAGAGGACTGAAAAAAAGAATGGATGCACTCTGCCGCGCGGCTGCCGTGAAGCTGGTAAAACAAGAGCAGAAATCAGTGACTGTAAGTCCGAAAAGACTTAAGGAATTTCTGGATCGAAAACCAATCCGTCATGACCATATTCTGGAGGAGAAAAAGCCGGGAATTGTAACCGGCCTTGCGTGGACGCAGGCAGGAGGGGACATCCTTTTTATCGAAGCTTTGTTTACCAAAGGAGGCGGAAATACTATCATTACGGGCCAGCTGGGAGATGTGATGAAGGAGTCTGTACAGATAGCGGTAAGTCTTGTAAAATCCATGTATCCGGAGCAGGCAGAGCAGTTCAAAGAAAACGATCTGCATATCCATGTTCCTGCAGGTGCGGTGCCGAAGGACGGACCGTCCGCAGGTATTACCCTGACTACTGCCATCGCTTCCCTGGTGACAGGACAAACGGTCAGCCCGGAATATGCCATGACAGGCGAGGTGTCTTTAAGAGGCAATGTTATGCCTATCGGCGGCCTTCCGGAGAAACTGATGGCTGCCCAGAGAGCAGGAATATCCAAAGTGTTTATTCCGAAGGAAAATGAGGAGGATTTGGATGAGGTTGCCGACGAAGTGAAAAGCAGGCTGGAAATTATTCCGGTAAGTAAGGTGACAGAGGTACTGAACAGAACCGGAATCCTGGACTGACTGAAAACTCCGGATAAAGTTATTCTTGCTATTTCCGGAAAATCTGATATGATAAATTTAACAATACATATATTAAGGGGGGATTTTCTTGCTTAATAGTATTTCCAGTGCAGGCTTGTATTACAGCAGTCCATATGCCAGCCCCTTCCACAGAGTCCGTACAGAGCCGCCGACTCCAAAAATGGTCGGAGTGGAAACAGGGCAGAGAGCCGCAAATCCTGAATGTCCGGTTCTGCCTGTGCGGCCGGTTGCTGCCGTAAGCAGCAGCGGAACAGAATCCTGGAGACCGGGTTCCTTCAGAAAACCGGAGTTTCACGCTGCGGAAACGGCTGTAAGGATGCGTATCCAGTATGTGGGCTCCGGCCTGTCTGAGTCATATGCTTTGGAGAGCGGACAGGAGGAGACGGCTGTTCAGGGCCGTATGAATACCGGACAGCTCCTCTGGCCGGGAACGGATGCTTCGGAGATGGCTGTGAGAATGCGTATCCAATATGCTGATTCCGATGCTTCCCAGGTGCAGGGAACCGCCGGAACCGGACAGACGGAAGAGGACGGCAAATGTGAGACATGCGAGGAGCGTAAATACAAAGACCGTTCAGATGATATGGGAGTTTCCTTTAAAACTCCTGCAGGCATCAAGCCTGATCAGGCAGCTTTGAAGGTACGAGGCCACGAGATGGAGCATGTGGTCCGGGAAAGGGCCAAGGCAGAGCGCGAGGACCGAAAGGTAGTCAGCCAGAGCGTGACTCTTCACACCGATATTTGTCCGGAATGCGGTAAAGCTTATATTTCCGGCGGCACTACCAGCACTGTCACAATGGCAAAGTCTGAAGGACAGAATCTGGCAGATCAGCAATCTGCACCTGCTTTAGCAGCATAACCGAACTTTTTAATTTTTACGCAATAAGGGGCAGAATGCCCCTTATTGCCGTATCTGGCAGGAATAAAATCTTTATTGCTTTTTCTGGAAATAAAACTGGAATGCCGTATACTCAGGAACCTCCCGGTTCACAGGCAGGCCCGCATTCATCAGGGCGGAACCGGAATAAGCCGTTTCTCCTCCGTTGACAGTGTACATGGCATCCGCCTCCAGCCCTTTGGCACGGATATATTCCTGAGGCCCATTGCAGGTAAGATTTGTCACCACCACACTCAAAAGAGATTCGTTTTTATCCTTTGTTACATGCTGCCATGCAGTCATGTTGCCTGGTTCAAACGGATTGGTGAGCCGGTAATAATCTCCGTCAAAAATAATATGATAATATTTACGGAACAGCTCGCTTTGTTCCCTGCACAGCTCCTGATCCTCCACCGAAAGACGGGTGGCATCCAGTTCATAGCCGAACGTACCGCACATAGCAACCACTGCCTTTGTCTTCAGCGGAACCAGCCTGCCGCTGTCAGAAATATGGGCGCCCATAGTAGAAACCGGATATACAAAGGATGTCCCGTAATGAAGCTTCAGCCGGTCAACGGGATGGTTGTTGTCGCTCACCCAATACTGGGGATAGTAATGCAGCATAGCCGGATCATAGCGCCCGCCTCCTCCGCTGCAGCCCTCGAACAAAATATCCGGATGGGTTTTGATAATTCCGTCCATGACCCGGTACAGGCCAAGAATATAACGATGATAGACCTCGCCCTGCTTTTCTGCAGGCAGCTCATTGGACCAGATATCGGTAAGGGAACGGTTAATATCCCATTTTACATAGAAAATGTCGGCGCTGTCGAGAACCGTATTTATTTTTCCGATCAGATAATCCTGCACATCCCTGCGGCTCATGTCAAGAACCATCTGATTGCGGCTGCGCACTGCAGGGCGGCCCGGAATCTGCATGGTCCATTCCGGATGGGCACGGTAAAGATCGCTGTCCTCAGAAACCATTTCCGGCTCAAACCAGATGCCGAATTTCATTCCCAGCTTATGAATCTGCTCCACTAACTGATGCAGACCGCATTTAATCTTATTTTCATTCACATACCAGTCGCCCAGACTGCTGTTGTCATCATCCCGTTTTCCGAACCAGCCGTCATCCATAACAAGAAGATCAACTCCCATTTTTTTTGCCGCTCTGGCAATTTCCACCAGCTTTACGTCGTCAAAATCCATAAAAGCAGCTTCCCAGCTATTGATTAAAACCGGCCGTCTCACATCTTTTACAAACTTGCTTTTGCACAGATTTGATCGATAAAAATCATGATACAGATGGGAAAGTCCCGTAAAGCCATGCTCCGTAAAAGCCATTACAACCTCCGGCCCCTCAAATACCTCCTGAGGCTTTACTTCATAATCAAACTGTTTTGGATGGATTCCCATCACAAGACGGAGCTGATCATACTGGTCAAGTTCAGCCTCTGCCAGAAAATTGCCGCTGTACATCAGAGAAAATCCATAGCATTTACCATAGTCTTCCGTTGTATCTTTGTCACACAGAATCACGAATGGATTTTGCTGATGGCTTGAGGAGCCGCGGACACTGCCGATCGTATGGATATGATGAGTCATATGCTGGCGTTCCACCTGACGCTCCTGCCCGTAGCGGCCCGGAAGACTGACCAGATCAAAATTTTTTCCATTTAGGAAGTCAAGGCAGACGGACATAATTTTTCTGATATGGACAGAAGCTTCCCCGCGGTTGATAACCTTAACCGCACGAGTGATGATATCTGCCTCTTCAAACACGCTGTACAGGAGAACCACCTTCACATTACTTACTTTGTCACATAAAGTAAGCTCCAGAGTATCCACCGTATCCTCTTTGCAGGCAAACACGCATGGAAGCGTATCCAGTTGATATTTTCCCTTTAAAATTTTAAAATCAGCAGTTTTTCCATTGAAAGAATAGCTGCCGTCGCTGTTTACTATTTCAATGCTGGCAGTCCGGAAATCTCCCTGCTGCTGTGTGCTGAATTCCTGGGGCTGCGCATCCAGGGAAAAGGTTCTGGCATTTCTGGATTCATATGGATTCCCCGAAAAACCGCGGTCATACTGCATAATCTGATAACTCATGTCCGCGTCACAGATGCCCGGCCCATAATACAGATGAAGCAGGTAATCCAGATTTCCGATTTTCATCTGGTAGGATGAATTCTTTGTGTGCAAGGTAATTGTTTTGTTTTTTTCGTTGAAAATAATTCCCATAGTAGTCCCTCTGTAGTTTATATTTTGTATGGAGCGCCGGCCTGACAGAGTATTAGGTAAACAGATCCGACGCTACTATATTATAACATAAACAGAAAAAATTTCATTTGACAGATCGCGGGAAATCAGAAGCCTTTTTTGTGAGCTTTCACTAATTGTAAAATACGGCAAATTATTCATTTGGTCAGATTGCACTTATATCAAAAAAAATTTTTTACAATTCGTAAATCCCTTAAAACTGGATTGCTTAAAAATAACAAAACTGGATATTTCAATCAATCCAGATGTGGGGTAGTATATCCGTAATTTAAAAACGAGGAGGTCTCATATCATGGGTACAAAAGAAGCAGCGGTAAATAAAAATAATCTTTCCGTCTCCGAGATAGCGGTTACCGGAGTCTGTATTGCACTGACATTTCTTGCAACCGGATTTATCAATATCCGGCTGCCGATTGCTTCCAACGGAGGCTTGGTACATTTGGGAAATGTGCCCCTGTTCCTGGCAGCAATTATTTACGGAAAACGGACCGGGGCCTTAGCCGGAGCCTTCGGCATGGCGCTGTTTGACCTGATGGGAGGATGGGTGCTCTGGGCGCCGTTTACTTTTGTGACTGCCGGCCTGATGGGTTTCACAGCAGGAGCAATTACAGAGAAGCACCAGGGCTTTGTCTGGAATGCGCTGTCAATCGCAGCCGCATGTGTGATTAAAATCGCAGGCTACTATATTGCGGAGGGTATCATCTACGGCAACTGGATTACGCCTGTAATGTCCATTCCGGGCAATCTGGTTCAGATTGGTGTTGCAGCCATTCTCGTTCTTCCGGCGGCGGAAGCAATAAGAAGAGCGGTCCGGAAAGCATAACAGGAGAGGAGGAATCAAAATGTATAAGCTTATGACCCCCGGACCCACACAGGTCCGCGAAAATGTCCGGATGGCGAGAAGCCGGGTCTGCACAAACCCGGACCTGGATCCGGAATTTTATGATTATTATAAAAAAACATGTGAATTGATCAGTGAGCTTCTGAAAACAAAAAATGAAACGCTGATTCTGGACGGAGAAGGGATTCTGGGACTGGAGGCTGCATGTGCTTCCCTTACGGAACCCGGAGACTCTGTTCTTGTGATAGACAATGGAGTCTATGGAAAGGGCTTTGCAGATTTTGCCGCCATGTACGGCGCAAAGGTTACCTTTTATACGGCCCCTTATACGAAGGCTGTTGATATGGATGAATTTCGCGCCTTTCTGAAGAAAAAACATGATTTTAAATACGCTTCCTTTGTTCACTGCGATACGCCCAGCGGGGTTTTAAATCCGGTGGAGGAGATGGGGCAGGAGCTCCACAAATACGGCATATTAAGCGTAGTGGATTCTGTGTCTGCTATGTTCGGAGAACCGCTCGATGTGGATGCAGGTAAGCTGGATCTTGTATGCGGAGGCTCCCAAAAGGCGCTCTCCGCACCTCCGGGGCTGGCCTTTGTTACAATCAGCGAGGCTGCAAAAGAAGCTATGGAGCGCCGGCTGACGCCGATTGCCTCCTTCTACGCGAATCTTCTCGTTTTTAAGGATTATTATAATAATCAGTGGTTTCCCTATACGATGCCCATCAGTGATATCTACGGACTGCGGACTGCTTTGGAAAATGTAAAGGCGGACACCGGCCGCTATGAACGCCATGCAAGGCTTGGCAAGCTGACCAGACAGAGGGTACGGCATATGGGGCTTTCTCTGTATTTGGAAAATGGTTATTCCAATACAGTTACAGTGATCCGGGTTCCGGAGGGTATCAATGCCTCTGAAATTCTGGAGGCCATGAAAAAAGAACATCATATCATGATTGCCGGAAGCTTTGATGTGCTGACCGGACAGGTGATCCGCATCGGACATATGGGGGAAAATGCCAATGAAAAAGATGTGCTGGAAACGCTTGAAGCATTGGAGAATGTTATGGCGGCATATATAAAACAATAAAATATTTAGAATTGTTAAATTCTCATTTTTGTGATAGAATACCCATGGTGCGTATGAAATATACAGAAATTTTTTATGCGCACTATGATATTTTACTATTTATGAAAGGAAATAAGGGTATGAAAACGAAAAGATGCAGAAAAGTATGGGGTACAGCCTTTCTGATTCTTATGCTTGCTGCCATGATGCTGCAAGGATGCGGCGGAGGCTCCAAAAAGTCAACTGAGGACTGGTTAAAGGAAATGAAGGAATTTTCCACTCCGGACGGGGTAACCTCCTTATATCTGAAGCAGTCTTGGATTACCGAGGATCTGGGAGCTGATACCTTTCTGGCGGCAGGGGAAGAGAACGGAAGCGAAGCAGTTCTTTTACTGTCATTCCCGAAAACAGGCCTGTATCAGGTGGACAGCATGGACTCTCTGAAATCTTATATGGAGAGTAATTACCAGGCAAAGGATGCAGAGCCGGTAGAAGAATTTGATGTCCCGGGAATGTCGAATGTGGAGGCTTTGACCTGTAATATTTCAATGGGAGGCCAGTCCGCACAGGCATGTCTTGTCTACGGAGAGACAGACTATGCATACTATTCCATAGGATATGTAGCCCAGAAAATCAATGACAAAATGATCAGCTCTTTTAAAGCATCCTGCTCTAAATTCCATGAAGAGATCACAGAGGCCGAGGATCGGACTACTGTGGAGCTGACCGATACCGTGAAATGGTTCAATGCATCCTATGCAATTCTGACAGAGATCAACGGCGGTGATTACAACCGCTTTGCAGGAACTCCTGCCAATGATGACAGCATGACCGTAAATAAGCAGTCGCTGGAAGAGTGGTGGAGCGTAACAGACCGCGCGTCCGCAGACGAGACGCTGGACTGGATTCTGACAGAAGGACACCGCACCGGCTTTGCAGATAATATGAAAGCCCTGGAGGAAAGCGGAATCGGACAAGTTTCTGCAGAGGAACGGGTTTCTTATATACTGGAGAATTTCAGTGTAAGTTCGGAAGAGGCACAGGGATATGCGGACAACTATGCAATTTATGAACAATATGGAGAGCATGCTATTGACGGATGGGACTATTGCCGTGCCATGAATCTGATGAGCTTTTATTATCTGGCCGGATATTATACCGAGGAAGAAGCTCTGGACAAATCTTTAGAAATCGCGCAGACTATGCAGCCGCTTTTTGAATCCTGGGATGCCCTGATCGAGAGCTATATGCTTGGCTATGAATACTGGGCGGAAGAGAGCAGCAGTGAGCGCCGGGCTGTTTATGAGGATCTGAAAGCAAGGGACGACAATCCTTACCAGGTAGATTACCATACAGCACTGGAAAAAACCTGGTAGTATGAAAGCTCTGCTGTAAATTGTATATTTTTTAATCCCCTATTGCACAGAAATGGTGTTTTAGGGGATTTTTTATTGCCGCGGACGTTTTTTATTTACAGACTCTGTCAGCCACAGGACGGTCAAAATTGATTTTCCCTTTGTTTTATGATATAGTGATAAGACGATTTTATCATGGAGGAACGTTTAAAAATGTATAGACTGGACACGATAGATTTAAATAAACCCGCGCCTGCCGACGAACCGATGCGGCAATATTATTTTATAAAAAAAGCCAGGAGCTATGTACAGAAAGAATCGGAAAAGCTTGGAAGGCCGCTGACTTCGGCTGTCATAACGTTCGGGTGTCAGATGAATGCCCGGGACTCCGAGAAGCTCTCCGGCATCCTGCGTGAAATAGGCTATGTGGAAACAAAAAACGAGGATGCGGACTTTGTTATCTACAATACATGTACGATCCGGGAAAACGCAAATCTCCGGGTATACGGCCGTCTGGGTGTGCTGCATGGATATAAGAAAAAAAATCCTCATATGAAAATTGCCCTCTGCGGCTGTATGATGCAGGAAACCGAAGTAGTGGAAAAGCTTCAGAAAAGCTACCGTTTTGTGGATTTGATTTTCGGAACCCACAATATTTTCAAGTTCGCGGAGCTTCTTACAGAAGCCTTTGAAGCAGACCGTATGGTGATTGATGTCTGGAAGGATACTGACAAGATTGTGGAGGAGCTTCCGGTTGAACGCAAATACCCATTTAAATCCGGCGTCAACATTATGTTCGGCTGCAATAATTTCTGCAGCTACTGTATTGTTCCTTATGTAAGAGGGCGGGAAAGAAGCCGGGAACCAGGGGACATTCTCCGGGAGATAAAGGAGCTGGCGGATAATGGTGTAAAGGAAGTAATGCTTCTGGGACAGAATGTAAACTCCTACGGAAAAAATCTGGAAAACCCCATTGCTTTTGCAGAGCTTCTGCGTATGGCTGAGAAAATAAAAGGAATTGAACGCATCCGGTTTATGACCTCCCATCCAAAGGATTTATCTGATGAACTGATTCAGGTTATGGCAGAATCACAGAAGATTTGCAGGCATCTGCACCTTCCTCTGCAGTCCGGAAGCACCCGGCTTTTAAAGATTATGAACCGGAAATATACAAAAGAGCAATACCTGGAGCTGACAGAAAAAGTCCGTACAGCCATCCCGGATATTGCTCTGACTACAGATATCATCGTCGGTTTTCCTGGTGAGACAGAAGAGGATTTCCAGGAGACGCTGGAGGTGGTGCGTAAGGTTCGTTATGACAGTGCCTTTACTTTTATATACAGCAAAAGAACCGGAACCCTGGCTGCCGGGATGGACAATCAGATACCGGAAAACGTAGTTAAGGATCGTTTTGACCGGTTATTAAAAGAAGTGCAGGATATTTCCAGAAGGATGGCAGAACGTTTCACAGGGACTGACCAGCAGGTGCTGGTGGAAGAGCCGGACAGCCAGATGGAAGGATATCTGACCGGACGGCTGAGCAACAATCATGTGGTGCATTTCCGGGGAGATGTGTCTCTGATCGGCTGTCTGGTGAATGTTCATTTGGATGAATGCCGGGGATTTTATTATATGGGCCGTCTGGTAAATTAAGTAACAATGCCGGAAAGGGAGAAGAGAATGAAAAAAACATGGTTACGCACAATCCGGGATATGCTTATTATTGCATTCGCAGCATTTATTTATGCTGCGGGTATCAGCCTGTTTCTGGATCCGAACAATCTGGCTCCCGGCGGAGTGACGGGAATCTCTGTTATTTTAAACCGGCTAAGCGGAATTGAGACAGGAACTCTTTACTTCCTGCTGAACGTTCCGATTGTGCTGCTGGGCATATGGAAATTCGGCTGGCGGTTCATCATAAAAACCGCCTACGCAATAGCACTGACTTCCTTTTTTACCAACCTTCTGTCCGGACAGAAAGCATTGACAGAGGACCCTCTTCTGGCAGCGCTGGCTGGCGGCGTGCTGATTGCCTGCGGCATTGGCCTTGTGTTTAAAACCGGAGCCACCACCGGAGGAATGGACATTATCATTAAGATTATCCGGCAGAAATACAAATATCTGAAGACAGGCTTCTTATTTCAGTGCACGGATATGAGTATTGTTGCGGTTTCAGGCTTTATTTTCCGGGATCTGAATATTGCTCTGTATGCTCTGATAGCAGTACTGATCAGCGGAAGAGCGCTGGACTATATTCTCTATGGCCAGGATGAGGCCAGAATGGTTTATATCATTACCGGAAAGCCTCTTGAGGTAGGCAGAAAAATTCTGGAAAGTCTGGAGGTAGGCATTACTTATCTGCACGGAAAGGGCGGCTGGACAGGACAGGAAAAGCAGGTTATTTTCTGTGTGGTCCGCAAACAGCTCGCTCCCCGTGTGGAAGAGATTGTCAAGGAAGAGGATCCGGCGGCATTTATGATCATCACAAGCGCCAGTGAGATCTACGGAGAAGGATATAAGGATTTATTTGCAGAGACATTATAGAAAATATTTTCTTTATCCTCAAATGCTCTTGCATCTTTCTCTGATAAGTGATACTATATTTAGTGCAAATATAAAAGCAATCATACCAGATATGGACTTGGAGGGAACAGAATGAAGGAAAATGTCATCGCTTGCCCGGAGATGATAAAAAAACGCAATGGGACACCGGTGCCGTTTGACGTGAAAAAAATAAGGGATGCCATCCGTAAAGCCAACGACGCGGCGCAGGTGGAGGCAATTGCGCCGTACCAGTTTAAGAAGCTGGTAAATGCAGTGGTAGAGGCAATTCCGGAGGGAGAAATTCCCAATGTGGAACAGATCCAGGATTTAGTGGAGGAAAAGCTGATTCAAAACGGCTTTGCCAAGACGGCAAAAGCATATATCCTATATCGTGCTGAGCATACAAAGGTCCGCAAGTCGGAGGCTGATTTGGTAAACATTTACAGGGAATTAACCTTTACCAGTGCGGAGGATGCGGATATCAAGCGTGAAAATGCGAATATTGATGCCGACACCTCCATGGGAACTATGCTGAAATACGGCTCCGAGGGGGCCAATTATTTTGTAGACAATTATATCCTTCCAAAGGATATCGCATCAGCGCATATGAACGGAGATATTCATATCCATGATAAGGATTTCTATATGCTCACAGAAACCTGCTGCCAGATTGATCTTATCAAATTGTTCGAGGGCGGATTTTCCACAGGACATGGGTATATCCGGAAGCCAAAATCTATAGCAAGCTATGCGGCGCTTGCCTGTATTGCCATCCAGGCAAACCAAAATGAAATGCACGGCGGCCAGTCTGTACCGAATTTTGACTATGCCATGGCAGACGGCGTAGCATGTACCTTCCGTAAGGAATATTATGATGCGGTTCAGCGATATTTCTGGCTGGAATACAACTGTGAAACGATACTGGACGACGAATTCCGCCAGGCATTAAAGGGCGCCCTTCCGGAACGTATTAATATGGGAAATATTGATGCCTATGAAGAGCATTTTGTCAGATGGTTTACAGAAAACAGCAGTCGGTGGCTTGGGGTAAAAGCAGAAGAGAAGGACATCCGCAGGTGTCATAAGACTTCTATTCATATTGCCATGAAGCAGACCGATATGGCAACCTACCAGGCTATGGAATCTCTGATACATAATTTGAATACCATGAATTCCAGAGCCGGCGCCCAGGTACCGTTCAGCTCCATCAATTATGGAACCTGTACATCCCCGGAAGCGCGTATGACGGTAAAAAACCTTCTTAAGGTGACAGATATCGGTCTTGGCAACGGAGAGACCGCTATTTTCCCGGTGCAGATCTTTAAGGTAAAGGAAGGGATCAACTATCTTCCGGGAGACCCGAACTACGACCTGTTCCGGATGGCCATTAAAGTATCGGCAAAGCGGCTGTTTCCGAATTTCAGCTTTATTGATGCGCCGTTTAATCTCCGGTATTACAGAGAGGGAGACTACAATACCGAGGTTGCCTATATGGGCTGCCGCACCAGGGTGATGGGGAATCACTATGATCCGGGGAAGGAGGTAACATGCGGAAGAGGAAACCTAAGCTTTACTTCTGTCAACCTTCCAAGGCTAGGCATTCAGGCACAGGGGAATCTGGAGCTGTTTTATCAGAGTCTGGACAGGCGCCTGGAGCTTTGCTGCAGACAGCTTCTGCATCGTTTTGAGATTCAGAAGAAAAAGACAGTGAAAAACTATCCGTTTCTGATGGGCCAGGGAATCTGGATTGACTCAGATAAACTCAGTATTCATGATTCGGTAGGGGAGATTTTGAAAAACGGAACCTTAAGCGTAGGCTTTATCGGTCTTGCGGAGACACTGACGGCTCTGACCGGAAAGCATCACGGAGAGAGCGAGGAGAGCAGAAAGCTGGGTTATGAGATCATCTCTCACATGAGAGACTACATGGATAAAAAATCCGAGGAAACGGGTCTTAACTTTACACTGCTGGCAACTCCCGCAGAAGGATTGTCCGGACGTTTTGTAAAAATTGACCGGAAGCGTTTCGGTAAAATTCCGGGAGTCACGGACAGAGAATATTATACCAATTCCTTTCACGTGCCGGTTTATTACCCAATCGGCGCCTTTGAGAAAATCAGGATAGAGGCTCCGTACCATGCGCTGACCAATGCCGGACATATCAGCTATGTGGAACTGGACGGAGATACGGCAAAAAATCCGGAAGCATTTGAGGCCATTATCCGCTGTATGAAAGAGAGCGGCATCGGCTATGGCTCTGTCAACCATCCGGTAGACCGGGACCCGGTCTGCGGCTACACGGGAGTCATTGACGATGTATGTCCAAGGTGCGGAAGGCGGGAGGGAGAACCTGTATCCCTGGAGCTTTTGAATAAGCTTCGTAAAAAATATCCGGATATTCCGGTATATTTGGATCCAAACCATTAAAAATATTATTTAAATCCCAGGAGGAAATGACGATGGCAGGAAAATTAACAGTACAGAACGGACAGGTAGGAGAGAATATAAAATTCGACCGCATCCGCCGCATTACCGGATATCTGGTGGGAACTACCGACCGCTTTAATAATGCAAAGCGCGCGGAAGAGAGAGACCGTGTAAAACACAGCCTGTCCTGATGAGTGCAAGTATGAATTTCCAGACAGACAGGAAACCGCTCCGTATTGCGGACATTGTTCCGGAATCCATTGTGGATGGCCCCGGAATCCGGTATGTGATTTTTACCCAGGGCTGCCCCCACGGCTGCTTTGGCTGCC
This sequence comes from uncultured Lachnospiraceae bacterium, assembly GCA_910585465.1. GTDB lineage: Bacteria > Bacillota > Clostridia > Lachnospirales > Lachnospiraceae > Hominiventricola. The sequence goes on from CAJUEW010000002.1 coordinate 285,123, forward strand.
ACAATCCTCAGACCCATGATTTTTCAGGGGGAAGGGATGCAGATATGAAAGAAATCCTTGCACAGATTTCCGGCAATCCTCTCATATCGGGTGTTACATTTTCCGGGGGAGAACCATTTATGCAGGCAGAAGCTCTGGTCCCTATCGGAGAGGCCGTGAAAAAACAGGGAAAAAATCTGATGGTTTATACCGGATTTCTTTTAGATGAGCTACAGAAGATGAAGGCTTCGGGAGTTCAGCGGCTTCTGCAGCTGGCAGATATCCTTGTGGACGGCCCGTTTCTGCTGGAACAGCGGGATCTGACGCTTCCATATCGGGGAAGCGCAAATCAGCGGGTCATTGATCTTGCTAAAACCCGGGAAAAAGGAAGTCTTATACTGTACCGGAGTGAATATGAGGATTTATAGAAGATTGTATGTATAACGGATAAAAGCCCATGTCTCTATTTTTAGAAGAAACATGGGCTTTTGTCTGCTTTAATCAGCCGCAGAAAAAAATTTCTTTATACCGAACAGTACCAGGCAGAGCAAGGCCAGGGAGATAGCCAGTATCACCCATGGATTCCGAATAAATCCGGCAATGCAATAGCCCGCAAAGGATACGGCCGCAACCAGCATTGCATAGGGAAGCTGGGTAGATACGTGATTGATGTGATCACACTGCGCGCCGGCGGAAGCCATGATTGTGGTATCAGAAATAGGAGAACAGTGATCTCCGCATACAGCGCCTGCCAGACAGGCCGCAATGGTGATAATCAGAAGATTTCCGGGAAGATTAATTCCAACCACAATCGGAAGCAGGATGCCGAAGGTTCCCCATGAAGTACCCGTAGAAAATGCCAGGAAAATCGCTACCAGAAATACAATCGCCGGAAGCATGCCTGTAAGCCCGGCCGCGCTTCCTTCAAAAATACCGCTGACATATTCCGCAGCGCCCAGCTTTCCTGTCAGACTGGATAAGGTCCATGCAAAGGACAGAATCAAAATTGGGCTGATCATGGCTTTGAAGCCTTCCGGAAATGCAGCCATGCAGTCTTTAAAGGACAGCACCCTGCGGCATATGTAGAAAAGAATTGTGACGAGCAGCGCCGCTGCGGAACCCATGGAAAGTCCAAGAGGAGCGTCGCAGTTCGCAAATGCATTCACAAAGCTTTCACCTTCGAAGAAACCGCCGGTATAAATCATGCCTGCGATACAGCAGCCAATCAGTACTACCACCGGAAGGGCCAGATCAATCACTTTTCCTTTTTCTGAAACAGCATCAAAGGAGCCGTCATCCGCCACTTTTGTGCCGGAAGTAAATAAATCGCCGTTTTTCGCATTGTCCTCATGCTTTTTCATCAGTCCGAAATCAATATCAAACACTGTGATAATGATAATCGTTGCGATGGTAAGCAGAGAGTACAGATTATACGGAATTGCACGGATAAACAGAGACAGTCCGTCCTCGCCTTCCACCACTCCGGCCACTGCAGCAGCCCAGGAAGAAATAGGAGCAATCATGCAGACCGGAGCTGCAGTTGCGTCTATTAAATAGGCCAGCTTTGCCCGGGATACATTGTGCTTGTCAGTAACCGGCCGCATAACGCTTCCCACTGTCAGACAGTTAAAATAATCGTCCACAAAAATCAGCACGCCCAGCGCAAAGGTTGCCAGCAGAGTTCCTTTTCTCGATTTAATTTTTTCTTCCGCCCACTTTCCGTAGGCAGCGGAACCGCCCGCTTTGTTCATTAATACGACAATTGTGCCAAGAATGACAAGAAAGATTAAAATTCCCACATGGGAGCTGTCAGCCAGGGAAGCAATAAAGCCTTCATTGAACATAGTTGTGTAGGCTGTTACCACATGAAAACCTGTACAGAACAGAGCCGCTGTCACAATACCGACAAACAAGGAGCTGTAAACCTCTTTGGTAATCAGCGCCAGGACAATCGCCACAAGGGGCGGCACCAGAGACCAGAAAGTTGCATACATAACATTTTCCCACCTAATGAAATTATTTCTGTAAAATCCAAAAGAAAAAGCCATGGCACGCACAACGCCCATGACTCCATTTCATTCTTTCATAAACGATAGCGCTCCACATATCTGTGACAGTGTACAGCATATTCTGCTGAACCCCAGCAAAGCACCTTCAGGCAGGAGCTTTACTTCGGCGGACAATCTGTTCACCTTATCCGGGATGCCTGTCCCTCTATGGATAAAGCTACTGGTAGTGGCCGCGCCTCTATCTTTTCTTATTTACAGATATCTATAGCCTAATACGGATGTCAGAAAAAGTCAAGAAAATGCGGAAAAATTCCTTCTGTTAATATTTAGTCAAAAAAACTGTAATAAAATTAACTGCGCGAAATTGAAATTCTATTTTTTAACACAAAGGAACAAGGAGGCTCTATGTCATTAACAGAGAAAATCGCAATCATTACAGACTCCTGTGCGGACGTACCGCCGGAGCTGGCAAAGAAATATCATATATTTATTCTGCCTATGCAGATTATCTGTCCGGATGGAGAATACCGGGACGGAATTGATATCTGTACAGAAGACATTTACAGAAGGCAGAAAACACAGACTTTAAAGTCCAGCACCCCCAGCGGAGCAGATGTGGAAGATACCTTTGCCGAGATTCAGAAAAGAGGATATACGAAGGCGGCAACTATCCTTTTGTCCGGAGGCTTATCCAGTACAGTAAATCATGTTCGTCTGGCAGCGGAGGAGCTGGATAGGCTGGAAGTGGAAGTCTACGATTCCAGACAGGGCAGTATCGGCATCGGCGTTATCGCCCTGCAGGCTGCCGAATATGTGGCAGAAGGTATGGGATTTGATGATCTGAAAAGAAAAATCGAACAGTTGATTGCAGATACAAAGGTATTTTTCGCCATTGATACTCTGGAGTATCTGAAAAAAGGCGGGCGGATCGGCAAAGCAACCGCTTTTGCAGGTGCCCTTCTGGATATTAAACCCATTATGTCCTTTGATGAAGAGGGGGAAATCTATGCGGCCGCAAAGGTCCGCACCCATAAGGCAGTGGAAAAAAGACTGCTTCAGCTTGTAAACGACTGCAAAAAGGAAGGCCGTCCCTACAATCTGGTCGTGGCAGACGGGGGAGCTTCTGAAGAGCGGGAGGAGCTGGAGAAAAAGCTTACGGAGCTTTTTCCGGATTATCATAAGCTGTACCGGGCCAATATCGGGGCGGCTTTAAGCATTCATCTTGGAAGCGGACTGCTCGGAGCCGGTATCCAGTATCTGGAGCAGTAGTCAGCGGCAGATATCGAAAATAAACTCTGCTGCCTGATCCATAGCCTCATAGGCGGTTTTAAAAGGAGACATCTGAAATACATGCCACATTCCCTGATAAACAGTGATTCTGGTACCCACATGATGAAGGACCATCTGCTTGTGAAGGTTTTTGGAGTCGGAGAGCAGAATTTCATTGGAGCCCGCCTGAATCAGCACAGGCGGAAAACCGTCAAAATCACCATACAGCGGAGAAATCAGAGGATTCTGAAGATCCTCACCCGCGGCATAATCCAGAATTGCCCGGGTCAGATATTCTTCTGTAAGTATGGGATCAATCTGATATTTGGTTTTATGGGATTTGCCGCTTCTTGTCAAATCGGTCCATGGAGAGAACAGAACCATTCCTCTTGGAAGGATACGCTTCTGTTCTTTTAATTTTAAAGCCAGGACAAGAGCAAGATTACCGCCTGCAGAATCTCCGACAACGATAATATCTCTTGCGCCGTACCCTAAATGCATCAGATAATCCCATATTTTCATGGCATCCTCCAGTGCAGCCGGATAAGGATGCTCCGGAGCCAGACGGTAGTCAAAGCTTAATACGTCCATGGAGGTGGAGGATGCCAGCTTGTTTGTAATACTGCGGGCATATTTTAAGCTCCCTGTATTGTATCCGCCGCCGTGGCAGTAGAGCAGAATATATTTTTTCATATGGTTGCGCCTGACGCTCACCCACTCTGCATGAATACCATCTATTTCCACATCCTCATAGCTCATATCATTGCTGCGTACCAGCAGATTTCCCAGACTGTCCTTGGACGCACGCTGCTTTTCGATATCACTATTTTCCACTAAAGCGTGCATCCGCTTAATGGCTTTCATCAGATTCTGGTTGTGTTTCTGATTATCTGTCATATGTTTTTTGCCTCTCTTTTTTCGATATTTATATTTTAACATATTTTTGTTTCTAACCCAAGAAAATCGTGGTAAACTAATATAAAAACGGAGTAATTATGAAAAAAGCAAATCATTCCCGGAATCTCTGGTACAGGCTGGATTTGTCAGCAATTGTCTACCCGACCCTTCAGCGGAGAAACTTTTCTTCTGTGTACCGCCTTTCCGTCATTTTAAAGGAAATTGTTGATCCGGCTGTCCTGCAGCAGGCGCTGGATATGACTCTGCCCCGGTTTCCGACCTTTAAGGTAACGATGCGCAAGGGTGTGTTCTGGCGGTATCTGGAGCCTAACGACCGGCCCGGCCCCTTCGTGGAGCCGGATATTGTTAATCCCTGTATGCCTATGTCCTTTCAGACCAGCAGCCGGCATCTGATTCGGCTCTATTATTATCAAAGACGCATCTCGCTGGAAGTATTTCATTCCCTGTCGGACGGCGGAGGAGCCCTTTATCTGCTCCGGACCATAACGGCAGTCTATCTGCGTCTGAAGGGCCATGAAATACCGGACGGACACGGTGTCCTGAATATCTATGAGGAGCCCGATCCGGAGGAACTGGAGGATGCCTATTTTCGTTATGCCAATTCCAAAGTACGCCCTCCCAGAAGCAGGGAAAAAACCTATCGGATCAGAGGAACAAAAGAGCCTTTTTATACTTTAAATATTATTGCCGGAATTCTTCCTGTGGATCAGGTATTGTCCGTGACCAGACGTTTCAGAGTATCCGTGACCGAATATCTGAATGCGGTTCTTCTTTATGCCCTGATGCAGAAGCAGCAGTCGGATCATGTGTTCCGGGAGCTTCCGGTATCTCTTGCCATGCCGGTAAACCTGAGGAGGTTTTTTCCGTCAAAGACTCTGAGAAATTTTATCACCATGGTATATCCGGCCATTGATCCCCGGATGGGAGACTATACGTTCGAGGATATACTGATACAGGTCCATCATTATATGCGCTACTATATCAACGATAAATTTCTGAACGCAGATATTACTACAAACGCCGCAGTGACAAAAAATCCCCTGATACGTGTGGTTCCGTTATTCTTTAAGGACTTTGTGGTAAGACAGTTTTATAAACGGGTCCAGGATAAACACTCCAGCGCAGGACTTACAAACCTGGGGGTGGTGGATACGCCGGATGAGATGAAAGAGCACGTGGAACGGTTTGATGTTCTGATGGGGCAGCCCTTTTCAGCCCGTACCAACTGTGCCATTGCCAGCTATGGCAATGTATTAAGCATCAGCTTTGCCAGCAGTATTGTAGAGGCAGACGTGGAGCGTTTATTCTTCCGAAAGCTGGTGCAGGACGGAATCCATGTAAAAATTGAAACAAACCGGAAAATGGAGGCAGCCTTATGTCCTACTGTGTAAACTGCGGGGTGGAACTGGATAAAACCTGTTCCGTATGCCCTTTATGCAATACAAAAGTCTATAATCCCAATCAGGAAACCGACCATATATCGCCGACACCGTTTCCTACCAGAAAAGGATACGCGTCTCCGGTACAGAAAAGTGATGTCACTCTTTTAATCAGTATCGTACTGGCAGTAACGGCTGCCGTATGCGGACTTCTGAATATATTTGTGTTTCAGGGCAGTTCCTGGTCCATGTATGTCATAGGAGGCTGTGTTCTTCTCTGGATCCTCTGCCTTCCGGTATTTTTCTACCGCATGAATGCATATCTCAGTATTTTGCTGGACGGAACCGGAATTGCTATGTACTTTGGAATTATTTCCTGGCTCCATCCCGGAAATGGCTGGTATCGTCTGCTTGCGCTTCCTGCCATCGCCGCCGCCACCGGACTGATTCTTATCTTTGCTGTCTGTGTCCGGCAGGCACACACTTCCATTCTGGCCAGCTCAGCTCTGATACTGGGGGAAACGGCGCTCTTTACAGTCGCTCTGGAGCTGTTGATTGACCGTTTCCGTCAGACGCCCCCCGGAATTACCTGGTCCGCGATTGTACTCACATGCTGTGCAATCATTGACGCGGCGCTGATTACCATTATCCGGCGAAGCAGGCTAAGGGAAGAAGTACGGAGACGTATGCATATCTGAAAGGAAAAATACTGTATAAAAACTGACCGGAGAAAAGTACATCCGGACTCCTGAAAATAAACTGAAAAACCAAAACACTGCCTTATGTAAAAGTATCTTCCTGACGGAGGATGTCCTATAAGGCAGTTTTTTTGCAAAAAACAGTATATAACAGTTGACAACAGTTATTACCTGTTATATACTGTTTGCATCAAGGAGGAATACTATGAAGCTGATTATCAATCATTCCTCCATGCAGCCCATCTATGAACAAATCTCTGGGCAGATAAAAAACCAAATTATGCATGGAGAATTAGAAGAGGGAAAAATCCTTCCATCCGTCCGCGCCCTGGCAAAGGAGCTCCGGATCAGCGCCCTGACTGTCAAAAAATCTTATGATGCACTGGAGCAGGAGGGCTTTATTAATACCGTGCATGGAAAAGGAAGCTTTGTCTCCAGCGCAAACCAGGAACAGCTATTGGAGGAGAAGAGAAGAGAGGTGGAGGCAGAATTGGAAAGCGCTATCAGAAAAGGCAGAAGCTGCGGAATGAACAATCAGGAAATCACAGACTTATTCTATATTATATTGGAGGAATCATAATGCTGATCAAATTAAATAACATAGAAAAAAAATATCCGCATTTTCAGTTAAACTGTTCTTTGGACGTGCCAAAAGGCTGCGTAACCGGTCTTATCGGGACAAACGGGGCCGGCAAAAGCACTACATTCAAAATTATCCTGGGATTAGTTTATCCGGACAACGGACAGCTTGAACTATTTCAGAAACCAACAAATCAGCTTACAGTCCGGGATCGTGAGAAAATAGGATTTGTGCTGCCGGACTCAGGATTCAGCGGTTATCTGTATGTGAAGGACATTATCCCTGTTCTGTCTCATCTGTACAAAGACTTTCAGAAGGAATACTTTCTGAGAAAATGCGAACAGTTCGGACTTCCGTTAAATAAAAAAATCAAAGATTTTTCTACAGGCATGAAAGCAAAGCTGAAGATGCTGACTGCCATGTCCCATAAAGCAGAGCTTTTGATTCTGGACGAACCCACCTCAGGCCTGGATGTGCTGGCGCGGGAGGAGATTCTGGATATGCTCCGGGAATATATGCTTCCGGGAAATCGCTCCATCCTGATCAGCTCCCATATTTCCAGCGATCTGGAAGGGCTGTGTGATGATTTTTATCTGATCGACCAGGGACAGATTGTTATGCATGAAGAGATCGACATATTGCTCAGCGAATACGGACTTCTGAAGGTAACAGAAGAACAGTATGAAACGCTGGATAAGACCTATCTGCTGAAACGAAAAAAAGAATCCTTTGGTTATAGCTGCCTGACCGGGCAGAAGCAGTTCTATGAAGAAAATACACCAGGTATTGCCATGGAAAAAGGAACCATTGATGAAGTGATTACTATGATGATTAAGGGGGAAGCCGTATGACCGCATTATTGATTAAGGATTGGAAATTATTCAAAAACCAGGGAAGGTACTTTTTTACCATACTGGTGATCGCCATAGCAATTCTCATTGCAGGTTCAGAAGAATATACCACTTTTACCACCAGCTATATTACCTTTGTAGTTGCCTATTTCACTTTAAGCACCATAAGCTACGATGAGTATGATAATGGTATGGGCTTTCTCATGGCTCTGCCTGTAACCCGCAGAATTTATGTATCGGAAAAATATTTGCTGACTGTTATGCTGACCACAGGAGCATGGATTTTTTCCATAGGAATCAACTGGCTGTTCTTCCGTTCAGGCGCTTCAGAGGACAGCCTGCAGGAAATGCTCTGTACAGCACCTGTCTTTTTGATGACAGTGTTTATATTCCTCAGTATCTCCTTGCCGCTTTTTCTGAAATTCGGCCCGGAAAAGGGAAGATTGATTTCTTTTGGAATTCTGGGAACAGCCGCCCTGGCAGTATTTATTCTTTCCAAAATGAACATCGGTCTTTCGGAAATAAAAGCGCTGGATAGAAATCTGCCGGAGCAGCCATTCGCTGTATGCGGAATTTGTATAGTGCTTTCTGCTCTGATTGTATTCATTTCCTATACAATTTCTGTTAAACTAATGGAAAAAAAGGAATTTTAATAACATAAAAATATTATGTAAATAAAATACTGCAAATACGATTAAAAAATTTAAAATCCTTTTTATCCTGTTTTACAGCTGCTGGACCCCGGCCGATTTTGCAATATTGTCCAGCAGCTCCGCCGCTGCCTTATCGGCCTTCTGCACCGCATGAGTATAGATATCCAAAGTAACGGATGTGCGGCTGTGTCCAAGTCTTTTTGATACGGTTGCAATATCCGTATGCTGATTAATCAGGACACTGGCAACTGTATGCCGGAGTCCGTGTAAAGAAATATCCGGAAGTCTCTCTGAGAGAGGGCACTGTGCGTTATAATTCCTGATAATGCTTTTGAATTTAGCGGTGACTGTATCCGGATACATCCGGGAGCCGTCTGCCTGGCAGAACACATTGTCCGTACCCATCCAGGAATCTCCAAGCTCAGTCTGCAGCTTTTTCTGCCGCAGCTTCCATTTTTCTGCCAGCTCCATCACAGAGTCAGGCATATGGATAACGCGGACACCGCTGACAGTTTTGGTTTCCTTCAGAATAATGCCCGCGGCTGTCTTGCTTGCACTTTTGGAAATACTGATCGTACGGTCAGAAAAATTAATATCAGACCATTCCAGAGCAATCAGTTCTCCGCGCCTGCATCCGGAAAAAGCCGCCATAATATAAAATAATTTAAACTGTTCAGAAATATAGCGTTCTTCCGTATATTCTGAAACGTAATAGCTGCCGCCGTTTTTCTTCCGGCAGGTATGCGCCCGGTAGCTGGCAGTCTGAGGCATATCCAGCGCGGCAATAAACCGGTTCAGTTCTTCAAGAGTAAAGCTTTTTGCCGGTTCTGCCTTATATACTTTTCTGGGCGGCCTGACGTGCGTCAGGGGATTGGACGGTATGAGCTGCATATCCACTGCCCACTGCATAACACTGGAAAATACTGCCATGCTTCTCCGAATGGTGGACACTGCCGCGCAAGAGCCATCTGTTCCCGGCTTTGCCATCTCATTATAAAACTTCTGTATTTCCAGCTGCTGGCGGCAGAGGTCGCTGATTTTTACATGCCCAAAGGCAGGTACAAGCTTTTTTTCCAGATGCTCCTTATAGCCTTCGGCAGTGGCCTGTGACAGCTTTATAAAGGCATACTCCTCCAGATACCTTGTAACAAGCATATCAAATTTCATATTCCCTCTCTGGAGATTTTCGCCGGATTTTACAGATCTTTCAAAATCGTCCGCAAAACGCCTGAGCTCCTTCTCAATCACAGAGTCTGCTTTTGCTTTTCCGGTGGCAGTGGTATATTCCGGCTTATATGTGGTAGATCGGGTAATTTTCTTTCCGCAGGAATCATAGCCAACACTTACCCGGATCAGATAGCTGTTCCCTCTCTTTTTAATATATGCCATAATGTTGATTCTCCTTTAGGACAATTTTCCTGTTTTCCTCTTTTTGTGATTTTTTATATCTGCAGCCCGGCAAAGGAGCAGGACAGCAGTAAATACTACGTGGTAAAAGCGAAGCGCGCCGACTTTCCCGGCAGTACACAAGCAGTACACAAATTCTCAGAAACGGCAGAAAAAACAGATGGAAAACAAAGAATAAAAAAGTGGGAAAAATCCTTTAATTTCAAGACTTTTCCCACTTATGGAGCATATGGGACTTGAACCCACGACCTCCACAATGCGAATGTGGCGCGCTCCCAACTGCGCTAATGCCCCGGAACGCAGATTGATCTGCGGAAAAAATGGAAGCAATGGGGCTCGAACCCATGACCTCTCGCGTGTGAGGCGAACGCTCATCCCGGCTGAGCTATGCTTCCATAATCAAAATTATAGCACTTTAAACAAAAAATACAAGCAAAAATTTTATTTTTATAAATAAAAATAGAAATTTAACCGAAATATGATACAATTATTTAAAACAACCATATAATTCCCGTTCAGGAAGCATTGTTACTGGGGAAAGGAGAGAAGTAGTTATGTATTTATTGGCAACCACCGCTCAAATGAAGGAGCTGGACCGCATCGCCATTCAGGAATATGGCATTTTGTCTCTGGAACTGATGGAACGCGCAGCACTATCAGTTTCCAGAAGAGTGCAGAAAATAGCAGAAGAACATGAAAAAGACACCGTTCCCCGGGCGGCTGTATTCTGCGGCCCCGGAAATAACGGAGGAGACGGCATCGCTGCGGCACGTCTTCTGATAAACCAGGGCTTTGATGTCCGTACATTTCTTATCGGAAACAAGGAAAAAATGACTGCGGATGCAAAAGCTATGGAAGAGAGGCTGCTTACAGCGGGAGGAAGGCTGGAACCGTTTATACCGGATAAAAACTGGCTGAACGGATGTACCTGCCTGGTGGACGCCCTGTTTGGAGTAGGTCTGAAGCGTCCTGTATCCGGGGATTTTCTGACAGCAGTGCGGCAGATAAACGAAAGCAGCCGTCCTGTCGTTGCATGTGATATTCCGTCCGGAATAGACGGGGATACAGGAATAATCCTTGGCGCCGCGGTTCGTGCGGACTGGACCGTAACCTTTACATGCGGAAAACCCGGGCTTTATAAAAATGACGGAAAGCGGTGCGCAGGAAATATAGAAATTGCGGATATCGGCATTCCGGATGAATTGGTCCGGCAGACAGTAGATTAAAATAGAGCACCCGTATGAGCCGGATGCCTGGAAGCAGAGACTATACCGCCCGAATCATGGCAGCAGCGATTTCCTGCTGGCTGGGCAATGTGCTTTCCCACAGTTTCGCCAGCTCCTGAATCCTGTTCCATCCAAAAAAGCACTGCGGTATAATAGAGTTGATAAAAATCAGAATAAATATTAGGAGAAACAGATGCCACTATGAAAAAAAACAATTATTTTAAAATAGTATTCTGGATATTTGTAGGTGTATTTATTTTGGGAGGCTGTTCCAGTAACCATAGTGAAAAAAAAGATATTTCTCTTGAAAATGTGGAACAAAAATTGCTACAGGAACCAAAGAATGAGGAAATGGACAATGTTTCCACAGAAGCAGGTACAGAAGATACTGCCGTGAACATAGAACCAGAACCGGAAACAGTTGAGGCGGACTGGTCAGGATATTTTAATGGGTTAAATGGGGAAGCAGTTGTATATGATGTTTCTAATAGGCGATATACTATGTATAGCAGTGAACGGGCATCAACCAGGCGCTCACCATGCTCCACCTTTAAGATTATTTCTTCTCTGGTTGCGTTAGAAAATGGGATTATCATGCCAGAGGATTCCACCCGGACATGGAGTGGAGAAGTATTCTGGAATGAAAATTGGAATAGAGATATTGATTTCGGGGAAGCATTCCGTACTTCCTGCGTATGGTATTTCAGGCAGGTGACAGACGATATTGGACAGGATTTGATGCAAAAAGAGCTTAACAGACTCCATTATGGTAATTGTGATATTTCCGATTGGGAGGGACGGCTGAATACAAATAATAATAACCGGGCTTTAACAGGGTTCTGGATAGAATCGTCTTTGCTGATTTCTCCAAAAGAACAGGCAGAGGTAATGGAGCGTATATTTGGTGAGAATTCAGATTATTCAGAAGCAGCAAAAAATGATTTGAAACAGGTCATGCTGATACCAGAGCAGGACAGAACGGATATTTCCATATATGGAAAAACGGGAATGGGGAAAGCCGAAGGCATTACTGTTGATGCGTGGTTTACAGGATTTGCAGAAACCAGGGAAGGGAATCTGTATTTTTGTGTACATCTCGGGAGGACAGACGGTGTGGATGTATCCAGTTCAAAAGCCAAGGAAATTGCAATTCAAATTGTGTCAGACTATTATGCTCCGTAAATCTTCGTAAAAATAAAATCTCTATATTAAAAAAATACAGCTTAAATCCTCTGTATAAAATGCTGCAGCGCCTGACTTTTATCCTCACTTTTCCAGACAGAGATAATCTTCTCATATTCTCCTTCTCCAATCAGCGGAACAAACACCAGATTTTCTGCGTCTGTCAGCTTACTGGTCACATAGGAGGGCAGAATAGAAATACCTTCTTCGGCGGCAACCATCATAAGGATGCTTTCAATATCGTTGGATCGAAACAAAATATTAGGCTGATAGCCAGCCTGCTTGTAAAGCTCAATAAAATGATTGTCTCCAAAAGATTCTCCGGTACTGGAGGGCGTCATATAGAGAATGGTCTCATTCTTCAGTTCTCTGCGGCTTAAAGAGTTTCTCTGGGCAAAGGGATGTCCTGCATAGAGTGCTACCACCAGAGGAGCCAGCTCCATCAGCTTGTATTCGATTCCCTTTTCCTGCAGAATATTGGTACTGTCCCATGTGAAAATAATGTCATAGTCATCGTTAAAAAGTCCTGCGGCCAGCATATCCGTATCACACCGATAGCACGTAATCAGAATATTCGGAAATTCCAGATGAAAAAAGCGCAGAATATTAGACAGATTGCTGCGCTCATAGCCTTTGGTATATCCAATACGGAGCGTGCCCACAAGCCCGGTAGACGCATCCCGCACCTTGCTGACCGCAGTATTCATACGCTCCAGAATTGCTTTTGCTTCATTTAAAAATACATTTCCTGCAGGTGTCAGCGCAATCGGACGTTTGGTCCGATCAATAAGCTGCACCCCCATATGCTCCTCCAAAGTCCGGATCTGCTGGGTAATCGCTGTCTGGGAAATATAATACTGATTCGCAGCTTTGGTAAAGCTTTTATACTCCGCCACAGAGATAAAATATTTTATCTGGTTAATATTCATGAACCTCTCCATAGTATAAGTTTTTCTTATTTTAATATGAAAACAGTGAATTTGCAATCCTTTCCCGGACGCTTTATAATCAAATATTGTGATAACTGTTCAGTCATCGCCGGCAGGCGGAAACGAAACGCAGTAAACCCCGGCAGGATGGAACAGCTATAAAAAACGACGGAGGAATTAACATGAAACGAGAAAAATTTAGTTCCCGGCTTGGTTTTATTCTGGTATCTGCAGGATGCGCCATCGGCATCGGGAATGTATGGAAATTTCCTTATATATGCGGGGAATATGGAGGAGCTGCTTTTATCCTGATTTATCTGGCATTCCTGCTGATTCTGGGAATCCCTGTGCTGGTCTGTGAGTTTGCGGTGGGACGCGGCAGCCGGAAAAGCGTTGCCGCCTGCTTTGAAGAGCTGGAGCCTCCCAAGACCTCCTGGCACAGACTGAAATATATCGGTATCGTTGGATGTTATCTGCTTATGATGTTCTATACTATGGTAGGCGGATGGATGCTGTATTACTGCTTCCGAAGCCTGCGGGGCGATTTTTCAGGAGCTTCCCCGGAAGCGGTCACCGGAGCCTTCTTTCATATGCTGGGAGATTTTCCTACTATGGCTTTCTGGACCGTTCTCATCTGTATCCTCGGTTTTGCGGTCTGTATGCTTGGATTAAAGTCCGGTGTGGAACGGATTACTAAAGTAATGATGGCAGCACTTCTTATTATTATGGTAGTACTGGCGCTGCATTCTGTATTTTTGGACGGTGCCGGCAGCGGCATCCGGTTTTATTTAATTCCGGACTTTCAGAAAATGACGGAAAACGGCATCGGAAATGTAGTGTTTGCGGCGTTAAGCCAGGCATTTTTCACATTATCCTTGGGCGTTGGCGCCATGCTGATATTCGGAAGCTATCTGGATCAATCCCACAGCCTGACCGGAGAAGCTGTCAGCATCACGGTGCTTGATACCTTTGTGGCACTGACTGCCGGATTTATCGTTATCCCCGCATGCTTTGCCTACGGGATTGAGCCGGATTCCGGACCAAGCCTTGTATTTATTACTCTGCCGAATATTTTTGCGCAGATGAAAAGCGGTTTTATCTGGAGCTCCCTGTTCTTTCTGTTTCTGACCTTTGCGGCGCTGTCCACAATCATTGCTGTTTTTGAAAATATCATTGCCTTTGATATGGATCTGTTTCATTGGTCCAGAAAAAAAAGTGTGCTGGTCAGTGCCGTGCTGATCATTCTGCTCAGCATGCCTGCAGTATTAGGATATAATATATTATCCTTTATCCAGCCATTAGGGGAGGGCAGTACTATTATGGATTTGGAAGACTTTATTGTCTCCAACAACCTGCTTCCCCTTGGAAGCCTCGGATATGTACTGTTCTGTACCAGAAAAAACGGCTGGGGATTTGACGCTTTTATGGACGAGGCAAATGCCGGGGCCGGTATTTCCTTTCCCGGAAGCATCAAGGCCTATTTGTCTTATGGTATTCCGGCCATCATTACTGTAATTTACCTGAAAGGGTACTATGACAAATTTCAGGGAGAAAGTCCGCTGGTTCTTGGATGCTGGATGACAGCGGCAGTAGTGTTTCTGGCATTTATATTCTATTGTGCGCTGGCTGTTAAAAAGGTAACTAATAAGTAAATAATATAAAAAATCTGCTGCAGAATGCAAAAAGAAATCTTGCATTCTGCAGCAGATTTTATCTTATTATCTGTAAACTTTCCTTAAATATTAAATAAATACAAAACCGATAATCAAATACAGCACAATGGACAGTCCTCCACAGCAAAGGGCATAGGGAAGCTGAGTCTGTACATGATCAATATGATCAGCTGCCGCCCCGGTTGACGACAGTACGGTGGTGTCTGAAAGGGGAGAGCAGTGATCGCCGAATACGCCTCCTCCCGCTACGGCCGCAAAACAGGCATATACCAACGTAGATAACGTGTCTCCGGTAAACGCAAACGCCAGCGGCAGTGCAATCGGCATACAGATTGCAAAGGTTCCCCAGGAAGAGCCGGTGGCAAATGCCATAATCGCGGATATAATGAAAATAATCGCAGGAAGAAGAGCAGGCGTCAGGAAATCTTCACTTAAGGATACAATATAGTTGGCGGTTCCCATAGATTTGCTGAGAGCATTGATGGAGTATGCCAGCGCCAGAAGAGTAACAGCGGGAACCGCTCCTTTGATGCCGTCCGTCAGCGTATCCATAATCTCCCGGAAGGGAATTCCCTGAGCCAGCATACTGATCGTCATAAAAATAATAACAAACAAAAATGCTTCCATGGTCTTGGCGGAACCCAGGGTTATGTAAGTTCCCAGTGCAATTGTAATGATCATCAGTACCGGAAGCAGGAAATTTAAGAAGATACGCGGCCGGATTCCTTCATGCGCCTTCATCTCTGTCAGTTCCTTACCAATCAGCGGAACCGCACCGTCACGAAGTACCTTGCCTTCCTCCAGCGCACGTTTTTCTGCCTTTGCCATAGGACCAAAATCTTTTATGATTCCGGAGCCAACCAGTCCCACCATGAGAACTGCCAGAATCGCATAGAAATTAAACGGAACTGCCCGCAGGAAGAGAGCGGAGCCATCCTCCTCAGTAACGATACAGCCAATGCCCACCGCCAGCCCGCTTAAATATGCCGCCCATCCGGTAATCGGTACCAGCACGCTGACCGGAGCAGAGGTGGAGTCTGCAATATAGGCAAGCTTTTCCCGGGAAATCCTTGCCTTATCAGTAATGCTTCTCATGGTAGTACCTACAAACAAAGGGCTGAAGGAATCGCTGAAGTATACGAAGATCCCCAGCACCCATGCCATAAGCTGCGCCCCCCGGCGGCTCAGATTCTTATCGTGAATCATCTGCGAAAAGCTTTGAATTGCTCCTGTCTTCTGGAAATATGCCACAATAATAGCAATAAAAGTATTCAGCAGCATAACCCAGGAAAAGCTGGTCGTCCCAAGGCTGTTTTTTAGGAGCATCGGGAACCCAAGCAGGCCTTCTCCCGCCAGCAGGGTTCCGGTAATACATGCCACTACCAGAGATACAATCGTATTTCTCGTAACGAACGAAAGCACGATAGCGATGATAGCCGGGATGACAGAAATAAAGCCCATGTTAATAATTTCTGCTTCCATTTATGAAAGTCCTCCTTTGTTAAAATATATTGCATTCAGAGGGCTCCGGTATTTTCGGATTTCTCTGTAACTGCACCTGTCTTTAAAGCCGGATGTAGTTATCTGAACGGGTCACGGTAGCAGGCGGGGCCGGATCCAGCTCTCTGTTTGCAATGCCAAGAATCTCTTCCGGACGAATCCACGGACGATTCTGCAGAGCACTGGTTTCCTCATGAGTCAGATAGCCTTTATAGGCGGTCATGCTCCTCCTCAGAAAACCGTCGCGCACACAGGCCTCTGCTACCCCGTTTTTTGCAAGACTGCGGAAGTGGGGCAGTACGGATGCAGCATAGGCAATGGAAGTGGAGTTTGCAATGGCTCCCGGGATATTGCCTACGCAGAAATGGACAATGCCTTCTTCCACATAACGGGGATTCTCATGTGTCGTTTCATGAAAGGATTCGATGGCTCCCTGTTCGTCATTGCTGATATCAACGATAACAGAGCCTTTCTCCATCAGCTTCAGCATAGAACGGTCAATCAGATAATCCGTACAGCCCTTGGGCCATTTTACACAGTTTAATACCAAATCTGTCTCCGGAAGCAGCTTTTTGATATTTTCCTTAGTGGAAATCATCGTGTTCACCTGCTCATGGTACTGTCTGCTGATGGAACGCAGCGTTCCGATATGAATATCCAGAACCGTACACCATGCGCCCAGGGCATGAAGGACGGAGAGAGCGGCCTGTCCGACGATGCCTCCCCCGAGAATCAGCACCTTCATACCAGGCGCTCCGCCTAAACCGCTTACAAATTTTCCCTTGCCCCCGTGAATAGTCAGCATGGACTCCAGTCCGAACAGTGCGCCCTGCTTTCCGGCTGCTTCGCAGTTGGGGGAACCATACCGGTGAGAGTCCTCTGCTGTAAATGCAATTACCTTCCGATCCAGCAATGCCTGCACCTCTTCCGGATGGGCGGCAGGATGAATACAGGTAAAGACAATCTGTCCTTCTCTCAGCAGAGAAAATTCAACCGGCTCAAACTCCTTTACCTTTGCCACCAAATCACAGGAGGCGTAAATTTCCTCCGCGGAATCCACCATAACTGCGCCGGCGGCCTCGTAGGCAGCATCTTCAAAGCCGGCTTTTTCACCGGTCCTTTTCTGTACTTTCACTATACATCCGTCAGCGGCCAGCGTTGCCACCTCGCTGGGCGTCGCAATCACACGATTCTCCCCTTTTTTAATATCCTTTAAAATTCCGATATTCATTTATCATTTGCCTCCTAAAGATGATATTTTAACAATATGTAAAAGGTTTCTAATTCTGCACTGCTTTAATATCATGCAGTTATAAATTATATCGAAATCAGGAGTATTATGCAAGGCAAATTCTTAAGAAAGTTTAAAATTGTATACAATTTTAATAAAAAACGGTCCGAAATTTAAAATTTCATAAAGATTCTTTCATGCGCATTGTTAGTTCAATGGAAATATGTTAAAGTAAATGCATGATGCACAAAGGAGGTCTATCATGAAAAATAAACTATATTACATTCTTGCTGTACTTTACGTCCTGATGTTTGGATTTATCCTTTACATTAACGGTGTATTTACCGGGGAAACGGTTTCTATGAGTAATCTGTGGATCAATATAGGATTCCTGCTGATTATCGGAGTTCTGTTCCTTATATCCTTTTCCGGCTTTTCCCGGCTGAACCGAGTTACCGATGCCCTGACATTTGCCGGGCAGGAAATGAAGAGTAAGCATGAACTCAGCCGTAAAAATCTGTGGACGGAATATGCCGATAAGCGGGATATTTTCCCCAGTCCGATTCTGAACGAACAGTTTGGTAAATATCAGAACTGGATTGCCGCCCACACCACCTCAAAGGGAATTATTAAAAATACCTGCCCGGTGGAAGACTACATAAATGAAGACCTGCTGAATCAGGCAGGACGTACCTACTTTAATTCCGCTGTTTCCGGCACTCTGACAGGACTTGGCATTCTCGGTACCTTTCTGGGACTGACTCTGGGCCTCAGCTCCTTTTCCGGCAACGATATTTTTACAATATCGGATAATATCGGGCCTCTGCTGGATGGCATGAAGGTTGCATTCCACACCTCCGTTTACGGTATTTTCTTTTCTCTGGTATTTACCTTTGTATACCGGAGCATTATGGCGGATGCCTATGAAAAGCTTTCGGATTTTCAGGCTGCTTTCTATGAGTATGCAGCGCCGTCCGTGGATATCATGGACGAGAATATAAATGCAATGCTGATCTATCAGGCAAATATGGTAACTCTCCTGAAATCCATATCCGAAATCATGAAGGGAAATGCCAGAGAGCAGACCAGGGGAGTGGAACAGATTGTACAGCAGTTTATGGATCGGATGGCAGATGCCATGAGCGCTGATTTTGAAAGTCTTGGAAGGGCTCTGAAACAGGCATGTGAATCCCAGAGCGTCTACACCCAGAACTTCCAGCATCTGGAAGAAAGCACCCGTCTGCTTCTGAACGCAAGCCGGACAATGAACGACACAGTGAACCTTACACTGGAAAAGCAGCGTGAGATAGAAGAGAAGCTTTCTAAAACATGCGACGATCTGAGCAATGAACTTTATACCTTTCATCAAATGAGGAATATGTATGAAAAATAGACAAAAAGACAAATCTGTGTTTGCAGAGCCAAGTTATTGGCAGTCCTATTCAGATATGATGGCAGCTCTTCTCTTAATCTTTATTCTGATTATAGCGATTACGCTGGCTATCTATAAACAAAAGCGGACAGATCTGGAGGTCGCCCAGGTGCAGTTGAATCTGACACAGACAGAGCTGGAAGAGTCAAAGGCGGATCTGGAAAATTCCAAAGCAGAGCTGGAGGCTTCAGAGGCAGAGCTTAGAAATTCTTTAAAGGAGCTGGAGGAGGCTTACGCAAAGGCAACCATGACGCAGGAGGAGCTGGACGCCGCACATCTGGAAATCGATGAAGCGCGGGCAGAGCTGAATGCCACGAAAAGCGAGCTTCAGGATATTATCGGTATCCGGACAGATATCATAAAAGAGCTGCAAACCCGTTTCAGCAATTCTACCATGAAGGTAGACGCACAGACCGGTTCTATTACCTTCTCCTCTGACGTATTGTTCCGCTACAACAGCGCAACGCTTACAGAAGAGAGCAAGAATACGCTGAAAGAAATTATTCCTATGTATCTGGGAGTTCTTCTTCAGGATAATTTTCAGCCATATATTGCTGAAATTATTATTGAGGGCCATACAGATACGGACGGAGATTATCAGAGTAATATGACGCTTTCTTATAACCGGGCCAACTCTGTTGCAAAATTCTGTATGGATGAAACAAACGGACTGACCGAAGGACAGATTGGGCAGCTTCAGAAGCTGATGACAGTCAATGGACGTTCCTTCAGCAATCCCATTTATCAGGAAAATTCTACAGAGGTAGATATGGCCTCCTCCAGACGTGTGGAGATTAAATTCCGGCTGAAGGAGGATGAGATGATTGAAAAGGTGACAGAAGTGTTAAATCGGGAACAATGATGAAATAAAGCACCTGTATTTGCCGCTTCCGGTTAACCCCGGAAGCGGTTCAGGCAGGCAAAAATTTCCTGCTTTCTCGGTCTGGCAAGCCCGCATGGAATATAGGAGCTGCAAAATGGCTCCCAGCCCTTTTGATCCAGCAGCTCCAAAAGAATCCGGACAGCTTCGCGGACAGTATGTTTTCCGTCTGCCGTCTGCTCCAGAGTATAGCGCAGGAGATGAGCTAGCGCATTTGTCTGCTCAGAGTCGGCAAGCTGTTCCACATAGCGCAGATCGACGGTTTCCTTGTCTAAAGAGAAGGAGTCCCTTCCAAATGTCTTAACCTTCATATGCTCATGGCGGTTATCCCTTCCCTGTCTGCGGCCGCCGCCGTATCCTTTTTCCCGGTTAAAGGGCAGAAGAGTACGTTTAAAATCCGGAACATGGAATCCGGGAGCCTGAGTCCGGGGAGCGGTATGCTCTTTGCAAAGCGCTTTTACCTGTTCTGTAATGTCTACCGGACAATAGCAGTCCATCTGCAGGATTTTATCCGCAATATAAAAGAATGCTCCGGAGCTTCCGGCTACCAATATGGTAGAAATCCCGGCCTGTTCATATAAATCTCTTGCCCGCTCCAGAAATGGAGTAATCGGCTCCTTTTCCCGGCTAATCACCTGCTGCATAAAGTCATCCCGTACCATAAAATTTGTGGCCGAAGTATCTTCATCAATCAAAAACAAACGGGATTCTGCCTCCATATTTTCGACCACACCGGCCGCCTGGGAGGTACTTCCGCTGGCATCCGGCGTGGAAAAGCAGGAGGTATCCTTTTTATTTGGAAGATCGTTGATAAAAAGAGAAATATTCACATTCTTTATCGAACGTCCGTCCTCGGCTCTTAATTTAACCGCCGTGTCATCTGTAATCACAAATTCCCGTCCGTCTCCCTGGATATGATTATAAACACCTGTCTGAAGAGCTTCTAAAAGAGTGGATTTTCCATGATATCCTCCGCCTACAATCAAAGTGATTCCCCGGGGAACCGCCATTCCGCTGATGGCTCCATGATGAGGCAGAATAAAGGTTTTTTCCATAGTGGCAGGAGAGCGGAAAGGAATGCTGTGCTTCATCGGAAGATCGGAAATACCGCTTTTCCTTGGCAGAACCGCGCCGTTTGCCACAAAAGCAGCAAGCCCTTCCTCTTTTAAAAGCTTTCTTACCGCCTCCTGATCCTCGGCAAGAAAAACTGCAGCCTCCACTTTTTTACTGTCCAGCTTCCGGTAGAAAAAGCTGTTTTCCACGCATCGGGGCAGAAAATCAAACAAAATTTTTTCCAGTTCCCCTGCATTGATTGTACGGCCAAAGGCAGGAAAACCAACATGAAACCGGGCAGTTATCTTTGTATCTGTTATCTGACAGGCACTTCGTTCCAAAACCTCCTGACCGCATTTTGTAACAGATAAAAGACCGCTTTTCCCGGAGCCCTTTGCCTTGAAATTGTAATCCTCAAACTGGGAAGCAAAGCGTCTGGTCAGAAAATCCTGAAGGGCAATACGGGAACAGTCCTTTTTATAATAGGCTTCCGGAAAACCGGCAGCTTTATGAGCAATTTCCACATGAAGGCTGGAAGGGGATGCGAACGGATCTCCCTGCACATGGTCAATAAACAGCGCATAGCTTCCAAACTGATAGCTTCCGGCCAGGGATTTATAAGCCGGATAACCTTTATGATCGATGGCGCGCAGGGATGCGCGCAGGTCATTGGACGATTTCATAGTTTATGTTCTCCTTGTATATAATAATTTCGTTTATGCTGTCCATTAGTATAACAATTTTCTTTCCTTCCCGTCAATGGGCTTGCCAAAATGGACAGACAGTAGTACAATATAGTTAATTATAACACGTCGCAAAATGGCAGTTTTACGACGTGTTACAGGAAAAAACAGTCTTTAAGGAGGTTTTACATATGCCAATGTCCTATCATGAACAAATGGATTTAAAAAACATTCAGAAGCTCCGGGAACTTCAGAAGGAGCTTCCGGCTTTTGCGTCGGATTTTTTCAGAGCCATGGAAATTCAAAAGGCAACCAACACGCGGCGCAATTATGCCTATGACTTAAGCACATTTTTTTACTTTTTAAAAACAGAAAATCCTTATTTTAAAGATAAAGATATCCGAACACTCCCGGTGTACATCCTGGATGCCCTTCAGCCGGTGGATATTGAAGAATATCTGTCCTTTCTTACTTATTATGAAAAGGACGGCCAGAGCTTCAGAAATCACGAGGAAGGCAAGGCCCGCAAGCTGGCGACCTTGAACACTTTTTTTGGTTATTTCCACAAAAAGGAAATGATTCAGAAGAATGCCCCGTCTGTGGTGGATGTTCCAAGAGTAAAGGAAAAAAATATTATTCGTATGGACCCAGATGAAGTTGCCCGGCTTATTGACAATATGGAATCAGGTGATAAACTGTCTGAAAGGCAGAAAATGTGGCATACAAAAACCAGGCTGCGGGATCTGGCCATTGTTGTAACCCTGCTGGGAACAGGAATCCGGGTTACGGAGCTGGTGGGACTGGATCTTCAGGATCTGGATTTTGACAACGGCAATATGCGGATTATCCGAAAAGGCGGAAATGAAGATCTTGTATATTTTGGAGAAGAAACCGAGGAGATGCTCCAGAATTATATGGAGGATCGCCTGACCATGGAACCGGAACCGGGACATGAAAATGCATTGTTTATTTCTCAGAGAAATACAAGGATTACCGTACGTTCCGTGGAACGGCTGGTAAAAAAATATGCTTCCACAGCAACGGCCAAAAAAATTACGCCCCATAAGCTGCGCAGCACTTATGGGACTTCCTTATATCAGGAAACAGGGGATATTTATCTGGTGGCTGAGATTCTGGGACATAAAAATGTAAATACAACCCGGAAGCATTATGCGGCAATGGCAGAGGATAACAAAAGAAAAGCAGCCAAGGTAATACGATTAAGGGAAAAATAGACGAATCTGAATTATCGGGACTGATAAGCCCACAGATTTTTAATCTGTCCGCTCAGTTCTTCATAAGTCCATTTTTTACTGCTTCTTCCTCTGCTGTTCGGATCGTTCACGGAAAATCCCTTTTTATCATATCCGTAAATCATGATAAAATGTCCGGCCGTGGTAAAATCTCCGGGACCCATGGCACAGATAATCGGATGACCTTCATCCAGTTCCCGTTTCATTTGGTCTTCACTCAGGGAAACCTCGTTTCCTTTGATGCCGAATGCTTCTGCCCCTTTTGTCATCAATTCCCAGGAGGTTCCGGTTCCTTCCACATAGTATCCCTGTATCTCTGAATACTGTGCCGTCTCAAAAGGGGTAACAGATAAATCCTTCGTCAGCGCATATGCGACCATAGCAAGGCATGTAGGACCGCAGCCTGAAATACCAATGCTGCTCTTATCACCATAGGAAGCATAACCCCATCTTTTATCCCATTGTAAAAATAATGGGTAGCTTGCAGATGTATCCTTTTTAGTCAGTACAGCGTCCAGCTTTTCATGCTTTGGATAGCCCTTCACATAATCTAACATTTCCGGATTATTGGCAAGGGCCGCCAGATAAACCTCCGGGTATTCGTCATAATCTTTCAGAATCTGTTTAAATCCTCTATCCTTTTTAGCCAGCTCCTCTATCCTCTCTTTTACTTCCGTTTCCGTTCGGATAACGGGCGGCTCTATCTCATAGGATCGGGAACCAGGAAGCACTCCTGCCCATCTCAGGCAGGATATAAGAAGTCCGGCTGCCACGCAAAATACTGCCGTAAATATGGTCAGATAACAGGCGTTTCGGATTTTCCTCCTAAGTCTTCTTCTTTTCTTTCGCAGAATACGCTCTTTTCTCGCAATTCGTTCCCGTTGTCTGGCACGTTCCTCTCTTGTCATAACTAAAATCCTCTCATCTGTACTTACCAGAAATCAATGCCTGGATAGCTCTGCGCCCTTTACATTCCGTATAACATCAGCGCCTAATTTATAGTAACATATCTGACAGCATTTTCATCTAAAGTTAATCCTAAAATTTCTTAAGATTTGCTGAATTACAGAAACTTAAACGAATATTTGTTTGCTTTTTTTTCATACTCGTGCTATAATAGAAAAAACGGATGTTCGACAAAAAGGAGGAAGTCATATGGGATATGGAAAAATCACACCAAAACAGCAGGAAATTCTGGATTTCATCAAATCCGAAATTTTAAATAAGGGGTATCCGCCGACGGTCCGGGATATCTGTGAAGCGGTTCATTTAAAATCAACCTCTTCTGTGCACTCCCATCTGGAAACATTGGAAAAAAACGGTTATATACGCAGAGATCCAACTAAGCCCCGGGCTATTGAGATTATGGATGACAGCTTTTATGTGGTGCGCCATGAGGTAGTGAATGTACCGATGGTCGGCACAGTAGCGGCAGGACAACCTATTCTGGCTGCGGAAAATATTGAATCCTACTTTCCTATTCCGGCAGAGTATATACCTAATGCCGATACTTTTATGCTGAAGGTTAAAGGGAACAGTATGATGAATGCCGGAATTTACGACGGCGACCAGATTCTGGTACAACAACAGACTTCTGCCGAGAACGGAGATATTGTAGTTGCCCTGGTGGATGATTCCGCTACTGTAAAGACATTTTATAAAGAAAACGGCCACTATCGTCTTCAGCCGGAAAATGATTCCATGAGTCCAATCATTATTGACGAAGTGACCATTCTTGGAAAGGTATTTGGAGTATTCCGTCTGTTCCTGTAGCCGGCAGGCGTAAGCTTGTCCGGTCTGCATACGCCATTTGGCCAGTACCTCAGGACAGGGGAACTGCCAGTTTTTATCAGTCTGCCTGAAATTGCAGGTATTCTTCCAGTGTGATGCCCTGGCTCATGATTTCCTTTGCCGCATCCACGCCTACATAACGGAAATGCCAGGACTCATAGGAAACCTTCGTAATCTCCTCTTTTCCTTTCGGGTAACGCAGAATAAATCCATATTGGCTGCAGTTTTCCTGCAGCCATTTAATTTCCTCTGTTCTGCCCTGCTTCTCATCCAGGATCTGATAATCCTTTGCTACAATATCCACAGCCAGCCCCGTTGCATGTTCGCTGCAGCCTACAGGCATGGTTTCTTTAATGACCTCTTCATACGCCTCTGAAACGGAATATCCTCTTTGTACCAGTTCCTCAATATCCTCGTCCAGAAGCTCTCTCTGACGTTCCATGCTCCGATATCCGGAAGCGACCCAAAAACTGAGCCCTTCCTGTTCTCCTGCGTGCAGCATATGGATTAAGGCTTCATAAATGCTGGAATCCACATTTACACCATACTCTTTTATTTTCTGAAGCCTGGGCTTGTAAGAATCCTCCAGAGGATGTTCTTTATTTACAAGGAGAATATCCTTTACGCCGGCAGATACCTTTGCCAGGCCGGATTTGTCCTCTGATGTGAATTTCTCTGTCTGATCCTGAAGCGTTTCCTGTCCCTGTCTGGATTCTCTGGTCATCTGTCTGACTGTAACAGAAACCACCTTCCACGCTGCTGTCAAAATTATGACCATAGTTATATACACGGCAAGACGACAGATAACCCTGCGGATTATTCTCCTCTTTATTCGGTATCTTCTCCTCTCCGTACTTTGCATAAGCCTTATACTCCTTCTACTTACTATTCTGTCAGGTAACGAACTCTATTAGCAAGCTCCTGAAAACCGACGCGGATTCCCTGATATGCAGGAAAAAGAGAATTTTCAGCAACAGACTGCTCAATATAAACGGACCTGCCTTCGTAATACAGGATAACCAGTCCAAGCTTATCATATAAATTCTGAGAGCCAATATAGTCATAGCCTTCTGCGTCATAATACTCCATACATCCTACGGCAAATAAGTCTTCACCCACTGTAACCATGCTGTTTGTAATCTCGCTGTCGTATTTCACACTATCCGATTCCTTTATTTTATAGACTTTGTCCGCTTTTGCCAGTCTGGCATAAAGGTCCGTATCTGCATTGTAAAGCTCTGCATAGTAGATTTGATAAGAAACTGCACTGACAATAAAATAATAATCAAAGGTCTTCGTATCAGAAAAACGCAGATACCAGAAGTTCAGCATTTCTGTCTTGTGGGGATTTTCCTCTGATTCATAAGTTAAACTATAATATCTGGCAAATTTTGCATACTCAGGCCAATATTGATACGAAGCCGGAGCAGATTCCTCCGGCTTGTCACTGTATTCATATCTTCTAAAGCTGACCCACGGAAGCATTTCCAGCTCTGATGCAAGCATTACCTGATTGTATACCTGCTCCAGCAATTCATTATTCATCCGCACAGGCTCTTCGATAGATGAAATTAACGTCAGATTTTCTCCATTATAAGTCAGGTTACGAAACACCTGTACATTTTCCAGTACGCTGCCGGAGCTTGGTTCCAGAAAAGAAAAATCATCCCGTTCACTCACCTCCACCCAGTTCAGCTCTCTAAGATCCAGACTCCGGCTGAGATATCTGGGCAGAAATATAACTCCGGCAGTCAGCAGAATAGTTCCTATAAGACAGAGCCAGAAAAGCCGGTTCCACGTTTGCATCAGTTTTTCTCCTCTATTCCAAAAAATTGTATGACAATCGATGTTCCTTTTCCGGGAATGCTGAAGATTCTCCATCTGACATTATGTAGCTTCAAAATCCGGCTGCAAAGTGCCATTCCAAGACCTGCTCCGCCTTCCTTCCGCGCTCTGGACTTATCTACCATATAAAAAGCTTCTGTAATGCGCGCAATGTCCCGCTGCTCTATGCCGCAGCCGTTATCCGAAATGCAGAGAAGGTAATTTCCCGGATATTCTCTGCCTTTGATATAAATCGTCCCCCCTTGCTCCACCGCTTTTCCGGCATTATCCAGAAAATTAGTAAATACAGAGATAAGAAGATCCTTCTCTCCTTCTATAATCCCCTTTTGAAGCTCCTGTATCAGATGAATTTTCTTTTCTTCCCGTCTCACCTCCGTCAGACGGACTGCCGTATCCATAAGCTCCTGTATGGAGAAGGGGCGGAACATATAGCTCTGTTTATCTGCCACAATCAGCTCCAGCAGCTTAAAGGATAGATTTTCCAGCCTTTTCCCCTGCTGTAAAATATAGTTGACTGCTTCAACAGTCTCTTCTTTTGTACAATCCACAGAACGAAGCATATCCGCATATCCGATAATGGAAGTCAGAGGCGTCTTCAGTTCATGGGCAAAGGATGCAGTAAAGTCCTCCTGGCGTTTTGCCTGCATGGTCAGCTCCTCCATCTTTTCCGAGATTGTATCTGCCATATCATTAAAGTCGCATGCCAGATCTGCAATTTCATCTCCTCCGTCCTCCGAAGCCCGCACCTCATAGTCTCCTCTTGTAAAACGTCTCGTTGTCTGGGACAGCTCTGCGATTGATCTGGTCAGCATATGGGTTACTACAAATACCAAAACCGTAGTCACTGCCGACAGAATCAGCATTACCGTAATATACCAGTCATAATAGCTTTCTCTGTCAGTATAAATATTGGATATATTTTTGATATTTTCAAGATAATATACATGTTTATCCACGGCAGAACGGCAGGCAAACATAAGATAGGTGTCTTCCCCGCGCCTTAGAAGCTGATGTCCGCACGGAGTCTGCTCGTCCAGCATATTCCGAAGCGTATCATCTGAAGAGTCATATTTTCTGCTCTCATACAATAATTCCTGAGAGCTGTTGTAAATCCGGTAAGTACCGCCGGAATCTGACAGGTTCCTTATAATGGAAGACGCTGTAATGGGAATAATTTCCTCATTCCTGTAAACCTCATCCAGAGCATTCAGATTCATTTCAAAGGAAAGCTGAAACATCCGGTTCTCCCGCTCTCCGTCCTCCAATACCTGCTGATAGGATTTCTCAAAGGTAAGCTGAATCATCCATGTGCCGAAAAGTCCAAATGACAACAGAAGCAATATGGTAAATGAAAAATAAATTTTCCAGAAAAATTTCATCGCTTATGTCTCCAGCCGGTATCCAATTTTATATACAGCACAAATATGCTTTTCCCAGCCTAATTTTTTCTTTAAACGCTGTACATGAAGATCCACGGTCCGGCTGTCTCCCATGTACTCCTTTTCCCATACCTGTTCATAGATGGCTTCCCGGTACAGGGCAATATTGGGATTCTGTGCAAAAAACAGAAGCAAACCATATTCTTTCAGAGTCAAAAGCACCTGCTTTCCGTTCTGAAGTACGACTCTGGAGGAAAGATCAATCTCCACATCCAGTATCCGGATATTTTTTCCGATTTTATTATAGCGGCGCAATACCGTCTCCACCCTTGCCAGAAGCTCCACAATTTCAAACGGCTTTGAAATATAATCCTCCGCGCCCATCCTAAGCCCGGCCACCTTATGATCGGTAGTACTCATGGCTGTGATAAAGATAACCGGAAGCTCCAGTGCATTCGCATATTCCATCAGCTCATATCCGCTGATCTTCGGAAGCATAATATCTAAAAGCAGAAGATCATAATGCCCGCTCTCCATCAGATTTGCCGCTTCCTCCCCATCAAAAGCGCACTTACATACATATCCGGCCTTTGTTAAATTCATACGAATCAAATTTGCAATTGGTTCTTCGTCTTCCGCAATCAGTATTTTCAGCATTTTCTCTCTCGTCTCCCTTTTCAACTGTCCATAGAATATACTAACTTTGCATCAGATTTGCATCTTAAATATTTAGATTCTATTTTAAAGAAAAAGGTTGCAGCGATTCGGCAAAATTTGCTGCAGCCTTTTTTGAATCATTTTTATTATAGAGCCTGTGAGAAAAAATGTCACCTTAAGATTTCTTAAAAGGTAATTCCATCTTCCCCCATCAGAAGTTCGGACACCTTTTCCGCATCCACCGCTTTCGTAAGCCCAAGAGTAACCTGATAAACAGTCCTTTCCTCATTGGTGTAGCCCTCCTCTATGGGGCTGCCAATCTCCGTAATCTCTGTTTCATCTTTATAGCGGACTCCCGTGGGATACAGCGCCGGAAGGCAGTCCAATTGGTCCAAATTCACCTTTTCTCCCTTCTCCATAGCACGGATACTGTCCCCGTCAAAAAAAATTGTAAGAGAAATAGGTGAAAACTCCACAGCTTCAACCTGAACCGGATAACCGCCGATCTCATATTCCTTTTGAAGCTTATAGTAAAAGGATTCGCTTTCATGTATATCCAAAGTAAAATCCCAGTTTCCCTCTGCTAAGACAGCCCCAGTCATTGCCTTTTCAGCCGGACCTTCAAGCGCTGTAAACTGAATATCCATCTCCAGCTTATCCGGTGCGTCCTCCATCTTTGTTCCGTAAATTTCAAAATACCGGACACCGGACACTTCCTGTTCTTCCTCCGATACAAATCCCCATCCAAGAGCTGCAAACGGTGATTCCTTCCCCTTAAAATCAAGGGTATACTGCATATTATGATCCGCTGTAATTTCTATTCCTGCAGCTTCTGCATTTACTTCAAAAAGTGCATAAAACCGATTCTTATCCTGAATAGTCTGGATTGCAGTAATCGTGATTTTCTGATCTGTAATGCTTTGATCTACTTTCTGCGCCGTCTGTTCTGTACTAAACCGCTCCTGCGCTTCTTTATCTGCCTGAAAAACTTTTTCCGCACGCTCATTCCATCTGAATATGCCTGCCGCCGCCGCTGTCATACCGATCAGAGCCGTCATTGCCGCTGCCAGTAAAAGAATCCGTTTTTTTGGTGTTTTTTTCTTCATCCTTGATATCTCCTGTTCATCCAGTCCGGCCAGAGCATCAAGTACTGAACGGTGCACCTTATCGGGCACATCCGGAAATTCCTGGTTCCAGTCAATCTTTTTCATAGCCATATTCCCCTTTCAGTCTTTCCCGCATGAAATTTCTTGCGCGATGGAGTCTTACCTTTACTGTATTGTCCGAAAGCTTCAAAATCCGTCCGATCTCCTTGATCGAATATCCCTCCACATAGTGGAGAACAAATGGAAGCCGGTAATTCTCTGCCAGCTCCCGGACAGCTAAATACAGTTCTGAATATTCTTTTTCATTTACTGTCTGATTTTCCATATATTCCTCGTAGGGAATATGCTCTTTTTTATTTCGGAGCATTTGATAACACTCATTAATCAGAATTCTGGTTATCCATGTTCTGAAAAATGCTTCTTTTCTTAATGTATTCAGTTTACTGTACCCAGACAGAATTGCATTCTGCATAGCATCCGCGCAATCCTCATCATTTTTCAGAATAGCTTTTGCAATATGGTATAGACCCTTCTCTGCATTTAATACCTCTGCCGTGAACTGTTCCTTATTCATTATTTTGCCTTTCCTGTCGGTTCCGGAACCTGTGTTGTCAACAAATTTGTTTTACACCAATTAGATAAATTCTCCGGGGAAAAGGTTACAAGTTTAAAATTTTTTTATTGATTGCTTTATATATAATATATGGCTGCTAAAAAAGAGCTGATCCACGGCAAATATATGGATCAGCTTTTTAAGACCATTATTTTTTTCAGGCACACAGACTTCTGAAATCCAGCCGGATCAATCTGTTTCCATCTTCATCCATGGGATTCCGCATATAAAACAAATCCATATTCCTTGCCTGGAACTCCATAACTGCCTGTTCCAGGGAGATAGCGCGATAGGATTTGGGCCAGTGCCCGCCGCTTGGGATGGAAGTTACATTTTCCGGGTCCCACAGAATCAGCGATACAATTTTGGCATGACATGCCAGCGCCAGCTCAATCGTTTTCTGAAGTCCCAGATATTCTGCCGCCAGATTAACAAGCAGCACTTCCGAATCCTTGACAGCCGGATTGCGGTAATCCAGTTCATAGATATCCTGTTCCTCATACTGCTCCAGCTGCTGTCTGCGAAGAGCATCCAATAAACCATACATCATTTTCCTCAATCCCTTTTTTCCATTTTGCATATAAAGTCTTTATTTTTTATCCTTTCACTATAATAGACGTTTTTTGTATCAAAAAAGTTTCATCTATTTTTATTTTTTTCCTCTAAATGCGTCCATTCATTGCATTTTTGACGCCATATCATTTCCAGTTCCCTATGACCTGTATTTTCGTCCATTCGCTCTGTATTCACAACAAAGCCCTGCTTTTTATAGAATGCGACAGCACGCTGATTTTCAGAATAGACATCAAGCGAAAGCGATGGTTTTAACGATTTTATATATGACAGTAATCTTGATCCAATTCCGCAGGATTGAAAGCTCTCTGACACAAACAGCCCTGCAATGTAGCAATCTGTCAAGCCGGCAAAGCCTTTGAGCAAACCGTCATCTTCATAGACGTATACTTCTGCATCCTGAATTGCGGATTTTACAAAATCATAATTGTCCTTCCAATATTCTGCCGGAATGAAATTATGGGCTGAAATATTGGCAGTCAGCCAAATATTCATAACAGTATCTATTTCCGGCGTCAAAAGCTTTCTTATCATAACTTTTAATAGTTTTCATCCAGCTCTTTTTTCTTGTTCTGAATCAGCCGGATACCGCACATAATCAGCAGGAGCGAAATCAAGTATTGGGGAACCATATATATTGTACGTTCTATCATATTGGCAACCTCTGAAGAGATAAAAATCCGAAGTGCAGCAAGAAACCCTGAAATTGTCGATTTCCAGATAATGCAGATGCCCAGAAGAATCAGAATCCATCCGAAAACAGTTCTCTGCCTGCCGCTGAACCGGCCGTCGGAAATAAGCTGGTCTAAATGAAACAGATAGTGATCCTCCAGCGCATAAAACTCCTCGTCGGAAAGACATGCTTTATTGTGCACATTGAAAAAGCTGTAAAACCATATGATTGGAAGCAGAGATAAAACAGGCTCTATATTTATAGATACTGCAAATCCAAACAGAAGAAAGGTCAGGCTCATAATGCTCACTCCCTCCTTCATAAATCCAAGATACATCTCCCCTGCTCCGGGTATCAGAGAACAGATAAATGTAAAAAATCCATTTTTTTTCTTAGTCATTATATTCCTCCTCCATATGGAACAGCCTGCCGGTAATATCCTGAAAATAGCTGTTCACTCTGCTGCTTTTTTCCTCTAATTTTTCTGTTATGGAAAGCCTGGACCTTTCTGTAAAGCTCTGTCCGGATAATGCTTTCATCCTCTCCAGCTCCGGCATAAAGAAAAGCAGAAACAAAGAAAATGCCACCGCAAGTCCGACCTTCAGGCTGTATACCAGAAGGCGCATATGCTTAGAGGTCTCATAAATGGTCCTTGCTGTACGTACATCCGGCTGGCGGCTGCGTTCCATTATCTCTTCCTGTAAATATGCCGGAGGCTCTGCCGGATCTCCTTCCAGAAACTGTGCCATCTGCTCTGCGCAGTAATTGCAGCCTCCTATATGTTCCAGCATCTGCCGTTCTTCTGCCGCGCTTAATCGGCCTTCCGTCCAGGCCTTCAGCTTCTCTGCGGTCACATGACCGGATTGTTCTTTCATTGGATGCGGCCTCCTTTCAGCTTCCTTTTCAAAAGCGCTTTTGCACGATATACCTGCGTCTGTACGGTCCGGATGTTCCGGCCTTTTTCTGCGGCAATTTCCCTTACAGACTTTTCTTCATAAAAATGCGCCTCCGCAATCTCATTATAAGGCGGAGAAAGCTGTCTGCAGAGCGCCAATATTTCTTTTTTTGACTCGCCTATCAAATATTCCATTTCCGGATTGGCTTTCTGATCCGGAATTTCTGTAAAGGTCTTTTCTTCTGACGGCTCTGCCCTGCGCGTCGTGCTTTTCAGATAATCCAGACACTTGTTTGTCGCTATTCTGCAGATCCATGCGCGCTCGTGCATTCCGTCAAAGTCGTCCAGCTTCTGGTAGGCAGACAGGAAGGTTTCCTGAGTCAAATCCTGCGCATCGAATGGATTTCCCGCCATCCGGCAGCACAATGTATAAACCAGCTTTTCATATGTTGCAAGCAGGTTCCTGAATCGTTCTTCTGTATCGATATTTTATGCCTCCCCTCTGAACCGTTCATATATTATAACGAAAATAAAGAGGTGAAATGCTTCAAATTTTTTAGTTTTTTTTATTTTTCTAAATACTGCCTATCCTCTGCAGGCTATATGCCTATACACAGAGAAAGGAACTGAAACAGGAAATTCCTGTCTCAGTTCCTCCTTTGTAAATGTGATTGAAACCGTCTTATAAAATACCGGTAACACTCCTTCCTCCTTTCTCATATACTGGTGGGAAAGGAGATGGCCCTATGAACAGAAACTGCGAATGCAGACTCAGCAATGTAGCAAAAGATTATGTCTCAGCCTTCCATAAAATTCTGGATGCCATGATTCAGAACATGACAAATGCAGAGCTTTCCGACAGCATATCCTACAATTTTATCGTACAGATGATTCCTCACCATCGTGCGGCTATTGAAATGTCCCGTAATCTGCTGAAATATACGACCTTTGTTCCTCTGCAGGATATGGCCATACAGATTGTGGATGAGCAGACCAAAAGCATTGAGGATATGCGCCGGGTCATATGCGCCTGCGGAAAGCTTGACAACTGCAGACAGGATGTGCGATGCTATCAGGCTCAGGTAGAGCAGATTATGAACACCATGTTTTCAGAAATGGAAAATGCCTGTACTACGAATCAGCTCAATGCTACCTTCATGCGGGAAATGCTTCCTCACCACAGGGGCGCTGTGGAAATGTCGGAGCTTGCGCTTCAATACCGCATCTGTCCGGAGCTTGTACCGATTCTGAACGCTATCATTCGTTCTCAAAAGCAGGAAATACGACAGATGCAGCAGCTTTTAAGATGCATGAGATGCTGAATCATTCCATTGTCGGTTATGACTTCGTGATGTTGTAAACATACATTTTTATATAAAAAGCAAAATTACTCGGCAGAATTCCTTCTGAAGCTTCCGAAAAATCTGCCGAGTAAATATTGTATTTTTTCTGTTATCCGGATGTTATTCTCCCTGCAAAGGGCCGGGCTTCAGAAAATAAAAGGGATCCTCGTCTGTATGATGCAGAAAATGCATCATCAGATATCCACAGTTCATAGACACATTTTCTTCCTTCAAAATCCGTGCTACCTCCGTACGATCAGCAAGGACGACCTCCAACTGCTCATTATCCTCCAGCCCTTCTCCGGAAACAGAGCCTGTGGCATATCCGTAAACCGTCGCGCAGGACTCATCAGTCATACCGATGGTCGTAAAAAAAGGTTTATGATACATCTCATCCACGGTCAGGGGACTGAAATCCAGTCCCGTCTCTTCCTTCAGTTCTCTGGTTCCTGCCTGCGCATAGGTTTCTCCTT
This sequence comes from uncultured Lachnospiraceae bacterium, assembly GCA_910585465.1. Taxonomy (GTDB): domain Bacteria; phylum Bacillota; class Clostridia; order Lachnospirales; family Lachnospiraceae; genus Hominiventricola. The sequence goes on from CAJUEW010000002.1 coordinate 319,256, forward strand.
CATCCACCAGCCCTGCCGGAAGCTCGTACACATAGTCGTCAATGGAAAACCGGTACTGCCGCACCAGAACCATCCTATCGTGCTTTTCCCCGTAAATACTGTATACAATTACGCCGTCGGGATTATTTTTCCGGGTATTCATCTTCAGGCCTTCAATATCCTTTGCCCTGGATGCCAGATGATAAAGTCCTCTGCCTCCAACTTTATTTTCGTAATGTAAATCATACATATTTAAAAACCGGTTGCTTGTCTTTTTTTCCACAGAAAGTATTCGATTATTCATTTTCTTATCCCTCTAAATCTGTCTTTTCCACAAGCTTTCCGTCTCTCCAGATTCGTTCCAGATCATAAAACAGACGATTTTCCTCATCGAAAATATGGATAATCAAATCCTGATAGTCCATCAGAATCCAGTTGGCTGTCTGATAACCTTCCACCTGCTTTGATTCGTAGCCCGCCCTGGACAGTCTTTCCTGCACTTCATCTGCCATGGCCTGCACCTGATTGTGATTGCTTCCGGAAGCAATAATAAAATAATCCGCAAGCACAGAGACATCGGAAATATCCAAAATCTTTACGTCCTTTGCCTTTTTTTCCTCCAGTGCGGTAATTGCGATATTTGCCATCTCTTTAGAATTTTTCAATACCATACATGGTTCTCCTTTGCTTCATCATTTCTACATTTTTACTTTACATAAAAATCATATGTCATCTTTGTCATGGAATCTACATGCTCTGCGGAAGCTCCCAGATATCCAAGCGTATCCTCCAGAATTTTAAGAAGCGCCTTATCCAGATCCATAAATGCTGTCTGCCGGATCTCTGCCAGATTCGGCGCCTTATCGCGCTTTGGCTCAATGTAGTCTGCCACATAGACAATTTTATCCAGAAGCGTCATATCCGGTCTTCCTGTTGTATGCCAGCGAATGGCATCCAGTATCTCCTCATCGTCTATATCATATTTCTTTTTTGCCAGAAGGGCACCCAGCTTGGCATGAAGCATAAATGGATTTTTACGCTCCAGGCTGGTGATTTCCAGATGGTTTTTCTCCGCCATTTTCAGCTTTTTCGCATTTGGCATACATTTGGCACAATCATGCATCAGTCCTGCCAGCATAGCCTTTTCCAAATCATAGCCATAACGCATGGCAAGAGCAGCGCATGTATACATAACACCCAGTGTATGCTCGAAACGGCTTTCGTCCATCTCCTTTTTTAAATCCTTTTTTAAATCCTTGATACAGATAGCGTCCATTACTCGTCCTCCTAGGCGGCCGCCCAAGTTAATTTTACTTATTGTCAGGACTGCCGGTTTTATATAAGCTTTGATGCCGGATATATTCTGCCACAGCATCAGGCACCATCCGGGAGATATCCTCCCCGCGGGCAACCAATTCCCGGATATCTGCTGAAGCAATATCCATATTCGGAGTATCCAGAATAAGGATTTCAGCGCCGTAGCGTCTTTTCAATTCCTGTATCCGTTCCTGAATCTGTTCCTTCTGGCAATGGTCTCTGGCTGCCGCCAGAAGGGTACACTCCCGGCTGATAATATCCGGTTCCCTCCATTTATCAAATTCAAACAGGGAATCTGCCCCCATAATAAAATAAAATGCGGTGTCCGGATAATTCTCCTTCAGCTGCTGCAGCGTTTCATACGTATAATGATATACGCGGCTGGAACGCTCCGCCTCACACAGCTTTAAATAAGGAATATCCTGGATTGCAAGCTCTATCATCCGAAGACGGCATTTCATATCCGCCTGCCTGGTATCCCGCTTATGGGGAGGATTTCCGTTTGGAAGCATCCATATCCCGTCCAGGGAAAACTGTTCATATGCCTGTCTTGCCAGAGCAAGATGCGCATTATGGATCGGGTCAAAGGTTCCTCCCATGATGCCGATACGTTTCTTTGTATTTTCCATACAAAACCGTCCTTATTTCGGCAGGACTATCTTTTTTTTGTCATCCCTGCCCTCTTTATACAATACAATTTTCTTTCCAATCACCTGCACAACCTGGGATCGGGTTCGTTCTGACACCAGTTCTGCCAGTTCCTTCGGATCATCCATACAATTCTGAAGGACACGGATTTTAATCAGCTCTCTTGCCTCCAGAGCCTCCCCGATGGCAGCTGTGTTTTCCGGAGTCAGACTGTTCTTGCCAATCTGGAAAATCGGCTCCATGGTCATTGCCAGACCTTTTAAATATGCTCTTTGTTTACTTGTCATTATTCTTTTTCCCTTTTAACCTATTATGATTGTAATTATAATGTCTGTTTTCTAGCGGAAATAATCAAAGGTAAGCCCGTACATTCTTACCGTATCCCCTTCCTGGATTCCCGCCTTCTCCAGTTCCTCCAGAATACCGGTATCCTTTAAAAAACGCTGAAAGAAAGCAAAGCCTTTCTCGGAATCCAGATTTGTATATCCGAGCATCTTCTCAATACGCGGACCCTCCACAATGTACGTATTGGCTTCCTCCGCTGACTTTTCTACCGTATACGGCAGATTTTCCTGAATAAACATATCTTCCGGAAAGAATTCCTGTTCAAATATCACCGGTTTATCATCCATCGTATCCAGAATTTCTTTGATATGGTACATCAGCTCCTTCAGTCCTTGTCCGGTAACTGCAGAGATCGGAAATACTTTGATTCCTTTAGGTTCAAATTCCTGACGTATTTTTTCCGCCGGGTTCTCTGCCGGATCCCATACAGCATCCATCTTATTGGCCGCGATTACCTGCGGCCTGGCGGCTATCTCAGGATTATACGCTTCCAGCTCTTTGTTGATGGCATAAATATCAGCTATCGGGTCCCTTCCTTCCACAGATGCGGCATCCACCATATGGATAATAATCTTGGTTCGCTCAATATGGCGCAGAAAATCCAGCCCCAGTCCCACGCCCTCTGAGGCTCCCTCGATCAGCCCCGGAATATCTGCAATCACAAATCCGCCTTCATCCAAATCCACCACCCCCAGATTCGGGCTTAAGGTGGTAAAATGATAATTGGCAATTTTAGGCTGCGCATTCGTCACTCTAGACAAAAGCGTGGATTTGCCCACATTTGGAAATCCTACCAGTCCTACATCCGCGATCACTTTAAGCTCTAACAATACCTCCAGCTCCTGCGCCGGCTGTCCCGGCTTCGCATATTTGGGTACCTGCATAGTTGCCGTGGCAAAATGCTGGTTACCAATGCCGCCTCTTCCCCCTTTTAACACTACCTGACGGCGGTTTTTTGCAGACATATCGGCAATTACCCTGCCGCTCTCTGCGTCTTTGATAACGGTTCCCTCCGGAACCTTTAACGTAATATCCTGCCCATTTTTGCCATGGCAGTTTCTTTTTCCGCCCTCCTGGCCGTCCTGAGCCGTATATTTACGTTTATGGCGGTAATCAGTCAGGGTGTTCAGGCCTTCATCCACTTCAAAGATAACATCACCGCCCTTTCCGCCGTCCCCTCCGTCCGGGCCTCCATTCGGTACATACAGCTCCCTGCGGAAGCTCACATGGCCGTCCCCTCCCTTTCCGGAACGAATCCATATTTTTGCTCTGTCTGCAAACATGTGTAATCTCCTTAATACAGTAAGGGCTTCAAATCTTTCCGACTTGAAGCCCTCATTGATGCTGATTATTTTCCTTCTACTGGAACAATAGAAACCTGCTTTTTGTCTCTTCCTTTTCTCTCAAAACGGACAACGCCATCTACTAATGCAAATAAAGTATCGTCTCCGCCCCGTCCTACATTCACACCTGGATGAATCTTGGTTCCGCGCTGTCTGTAAAGGATATTTCCAGCTTTTACAAACTGACCGTCAGCTCTCTTGGCGCCAAGCCTTTTAGACTCGGAATCTCTTCCGTTCTTAGTGGAACCAACACCTTTTTTGTGTGCGAACATCTGAAGGTTCATATTTAACATAGGTCTACACCTCCCTGAATCCATTGTAAGTAAGTCAATATACTATTTGTTGATTTTTTCAATCTTAACAGCGGTATACTGCTGTCTGTGACCATTTTTCTTATGATATCCAGTTTTTCTCTTGTACTTGTAAACGATAACCTTTTTCGCTTTTCCGTCACCGATTACAGATGCTTCTACAGTAGCGCCCTCTACTACTGGAGTACCTACGGTAAGAGAGTCATCACAAACTGCCAGAACCTGATCAAATACAAAATTAGAACCAGCCTCTGCGCCTAATTTTTCAACTTTGATAACATCGCCTTCAGATACTTTATACTGTTTACCACCTGTTGCAATAATCGCGTACATATGGCACCTCCTAATATTTACTCGCTGGCTTTGGTGCTGCATTTATGCAGACTTATAACCCCGCCATGCGGCATCTATAACAGAATAACATGAGCCTTTTGCTGTGTCAAGTATTATTCTTTCTGATAAGTGAGGTATTCCTATTTTACAGCCTCTTCCACAGTTTCCTCCTTTAGTTGTCCGGATAAAATATCAAATGATAAGCCGCGCAGGTTTTATCCGATATTTTCAGATGTTTCAATCTGTATATTGATGTGTACAGGGCTCAATGGTAATATATTTCTCTCCATAAGATTCCTGTATATTCGCAAGCCCAAGCATTAAAGAATCCATCAGAAGTTCTGTCCCGCGGGAAACTCCGGACGTAAACTCCCAATTCTGTATCATCCCGTCTCTGCAGTCACAGATAAAAGGATCCCCTGTAAATTTTTCAATGGAATTGACGGTATTGATTACAAGCGCCGAAACTGCCGCGCAAACAATATCCTCTCCTTCATCCGCATAGTCTGCATGTCCGCAGATGATAAATTTTTTATAATGGCCGTTTTCCTTCACAGTCTGTACCCGAATCATATTCCGCACTCCTTTGCCTGTTCTAAAAGTGTCTTTTTCTGCTTTTTGCGGGTGATCTCCATCAGACCAAGCGCTGTCATGTCAACGGCAGATGCCTTCAGAGGATCCTTTTTAAGCTGCTCTCTCATAAACTCCAGAAGCTTTTGGGGATCCTCTTTCCCGTCCATATCCACAAAATCCACCAGAATGATGCCGGAAAGGTTCCGAATCCTTATCTGCCTCGTAATTTCTTTTGCCGCTTCCTGATTAATCTTTCTGATCGTATCCTGTTTAGTTTTTCCACCGGTATATTTTCCGGTATTTACATCAATAACAGTCAGCGCCTCTGTTGGTTCGATGATCAGATAGGCACCTGACTTCAGCCATACTTTTTGGGACAAGGCCTCCGAAAGTGCCTTTTCCATACGGTATAGTGCTTTTAAGGGCAGCATCCGGTCCTCATACAGCCGAAGCTTTTCTGCGTCTGAAGGCATCTCCTCCATAAGAAAGCTCTGAATTTGTTCATACAGTTCCCTGTCGTCTGTCAGGATATCCTTTAAATAATCGCTCCGGCTTCCCAGAATTGACGTCAGATAAGCGGCGCGGCTTTTTAACACACAGGAAAACACAGCCCGGTGAACCGCCTGCTCTGTAAGAAAACGGTACTGGCAAAGAAGCCTTTTATATTCCTTTTCCAGCTCTCCCGGCTCTGCCTGCGCCGCATTTGTACGCACAATCAGACCGGCCCGGGGAAGCTCAAAATCCTGAACCAGTCCGCGCAGCCTTTCTTTTTCCTCTGCTCCCAGCTTTGATGAATAACCCACCGTACCGTTTCCCGTAGTCAGAACCAGATACTTTCCTGTCAGGCTGATATTCGTTGTCACCGACGGAGCTTTTGTCTTTACTGCCTCCCGGCTCACCTGGACAAGAAGCTCGTCCCCCTCCGCCAAATGGGGCTGCTTTTTGGGTCTTGTGTAAATAGGAGCCTTTACCTCCTCCAATGGCAGATAACAGAGGATACTGTCCGAAATCTCCACGAATGCAGCCTGAATATTTTTTACAATATTTTTCACTTTTCCCACGTAAACGTTTCCAAGAAGGGAGGCTTTTCCTTCCTGAATCAATGACAGCTCCATCAGATGCCCGTTCTCATAAAGCGCATCTGCCAGAACGCCGTCTTTTATATAAGTAATAATTCTGGTATTATCCAATTTCCTCTCCCAATGCCTCCAGAGAAATAAGACTGTGTTTTTCCTCTGTTCCCTGATCTGCATAAATTTCTTTCCGGTGAACCAGCAGAGCGGATACCGGAATCTTTACTCCCGCCCAATCACCGAAGGACCCTATCAAAAGCTCCGGTTTTAAATTGTGTACGCTTCCTGCAGATACCTGCATGGAAATCACGTCACCCTCTATTGTATAATTATAGAGCCATGGACGGATATCTGTTTCCTGAACCCCTTTTTTTGTCTTTTTCAGAATACAGATTTGGGAAAGCTCCAAAAACTCTCCAAGCTTCTCCTGCCAGCCGTTGAAGGGTCCGCAGCCCTCCCGGAAACGGACTTCATAATCCGCAGCAGCCACAATAGACATGGCATTCTTACTGTTCTCGGGAAGCGCTCTCCAGCTTACCACATCAATGCCTTCTGCCATAACCTCATTCAGCCTCTTTACCGCCTCTGCAGAGGAAGGAGAGCTTTTTACCGAGATATCCATATATTCTCCATCACTGGTCAGCCCCACTCCAAGGGGAGCAGCAAAGGACATAATCATATGGGGGCTGAAGCCCTCTGAGTAACATATAGCAATATCCGCCCTACGGATGGCCTTCTGAAAATACCTCATGACATCCAGGTGCCCGATAAATTTCAGACATCCGTATTTCCGGAATTTTACCCTGATATTAGTGTTCATGGCAGACACCTCCTCCGTAGACGGCCGCTCCGCATCCGGAGCAGATCTGCCGGCAGTTTTTTGTCACCTTCTCTTCATGCGCTCTGCTCCACTCCCGCTCCAGAAAGGCGCGGCTCACGCCGATGTCAATGAAATCCCATGGAAATATTTCATCCAAAGCACGTTCCCTTGTCGTATAAAAATTCATATCAATTCCGCACTCCTCAAAGGCCTCCATCCAGAAAGAATTGCAGAACCATTCACTCCAGGAATCAAACAGGCATCCTTTTTCGTAGGCTCTGCGGACAACGGCTCCTACCTTCCTGTCTCCCCTGGCCAGAATTCCTTCCAGCACTGTCACGTCCGCCTCATGCCAGTTATATTTCATGCTTTTTCGGTTTTTTTGTTCTTTTATCTCATGATTTACCACATAAGCACGCTGCAGAAATTCTTCCTTTGTGCACATCCGCGCCCACTGAAACGGAGTGAACGGCTTTGGCACAAAGAAAGAGGTGCTGACCACAATCTGACATTTTCCGTTTCGCTGTTCCTTAGGGGTCTCATAGTAACGCTCGGCAATTTTCTGCGCAAGCCATGCGATGCTCTTGATATCCTCCTCTGTCTCCGTGGGCAGCCCCAGCATAAAGTAAAGCTTTACCCGGCTCCAGCCTCCCTCAAATGCCTGTCCGGCACCGTTTAAAATTACTTCCTCCGTAAGCCCTTTATTGATGACGTCACGAAGCCTCTGGGAGCCTGCCTCCGGCGCAAAGGTCAGACTGCTTTTTCTCACATCCTGCACCTTGCCCATGACATCCAGGGAAAAAGCGTCAATACGAAGAGACGGCAGAGAAATATTGATCCCCTTTGAGCCAAATTCATCCATCAGAAAATTTACCAGCTCTTCCAAACAGGAATAATCACTGGAGCTTAAGGAGCTTAAAGAAATTTCCTCATACCCGGTGTTCTTCAGCATGGAACAGGCATATTTCTTCAGCATTTCCAAATCCCGCTCTCTGGCCGGACGGTACAGCATACCTGCCTGGCAGAAACGGCATCCGCGGATACAGCCTCTTTGAATCTCCAGCACTACCCGATCCTGGGTCGCCTTGATAAACGGCACCACCGGCTTTTCCGGATAAAAGGTATCCGTCATATCCAGAACAAGCTGTTTTCTTACCTTTTCGGGGGCCTCCGGACAGTTGGGAGTCATCGATGCAATCGTACCGTCCTCCTTATAAGCCACATCGTACAGGGATGGCACATAGATACCGGGTATCTGAGCCGCCTGCATTAAAAATGCTTCTCTGGAGGCTCCCCCTGTCCGCCATTCTTTATATAAATCCATAAGCCGGAAATACTGGGTCTCTCCTTCCCCGATATAAAACATATCAAAAAACTCTGCCAGAGGCTCCGGATTATAAGCGCAGGGACCTCCTCCTATAACAAACGGATGCTCCTTTGTACGTTTTGATGCCTCCAGGGGGATCTGCGCCAGATCCAGAATCTGCAGAATATTGGTATAGCACATCTCATACTGAATGGTAATTCCCAGAAAATCAAAATCCTTCACAGAATCCTGAGATTCCAGTGCAAACAGCGGGATATTTTTCTCCCTCATGATCTTGTCCAAATCCGTCCATGGAGAATAGACACGTTCGCACCAAATATCCTCTCTGCGGTTAAACATATCATATAAAATCTGAATCCCCAGATGGGACATTCCAATCTCATACACATCCGGAAAACACATGCAAAAACGAATATCTGTTTTTTCTTTGTCTTTTATAACTGCATTGACTTCTCCGCCGATATAACGGGCAGGTTTTTCAACAGTCATAAGAATCTCATCTGATAAAGCTAATTTACGCATAAAACTCCTTCTAATGGCTCCTTTTGTTACTGTAATCCGGTCACGGTCTGCACTTTCTCTCCTGCAATATATTCTATTGTAATCCGGTCTCCTTCTTTATAACGGATAATACCAGGAAATTCACTGACCAGCACATCAAAAATCAGATCCTTACCGTTTAATACCACATAATAATGAGAATTTCCTTCCGATACAACAGGCGCGATTGTCTCAATAATCCCTGTTTGTTTTTCTCCTACGGACACAGGCCCGCTGGAAATTCCGTTGGTTTTTAAAAGACCGATATAAGCCTTCTCGCATTCCGCTACTGTATCGCCGATTGCCACATTCTGATATTTTTTAATATTAACCATGGCATATTTTTTCACCAGCCCCGCATCATCTTTCAGAGCCATAAAATAAGTCGGCTCATTTGCCACATTGAGAAGCAGCGGGAATGTGGAATGATATCCCAGGTTCTGCACCTGGCCCTCCGCAGAATTCATGGCCGAATACTCCTCCGCACCCGGACAGGAATAATACTTTGCTTCCATAGTCCTCTGGTTCATCAGAACAAAGCCCACATTAGACTCATCGCCGCTGACCGAAGTGATGCCTGTATAAACCCATACATCATCCTCCATAGCCAGATAATTGTATCCGTCCGTCGTCTGCAGGCATCCCTTCTGGCTCAGTATACTGTTGAAAAATCCGTTCATGTATACCCCATAGTAGTCATAAAGCTGAATCAGCAGGTTTGCCGAATAGACAGAATCCACCCACTGAGGACAGTCTGCAATATCATAACAGAAGGTTTCTCCGGTAACCGCGTTGCAGAGCACCACTTTACCGATGGTCTCTCCTCCGAATAAGCCGATATTAAATTTCTTTACCGGGCAGATCCAATAGGGTGTTCCCTCCTCATCAATCTCAAAGCTTAGCTGATCAAAGATAAAGGTTGGATAACGGAATCTGAGATGTCTGTAAATATTACGGTTAAAATATTCTGCCTGGGAATATTTGATATAGCCGCCCTCCGGAAGCCGTACACACTCCGTATCCTGAGTTGTCATATCTATCATAATGTAAGCCGGAATCCCCTCTTTCATATTGGTCAGCCATTTAATCGGACTGGCATAGACAAGAGGGGTTACACGTACAGGCTTGCCTTGATAGTTGATCTGTGTATACAGGGAGCTGACCTCGAACTGGGATACCATATCAATCAGAGATCCCATCTTCCGGTTGCCCAGAAGCGTTGCCGAGCTTTTGTCCAGAAGCGGAATTTCGTTATAATTCACCTCTGCAATATCCTCTGTAAAGGTTCCTTCCTGGACAGGCAATAATTCATGATATTTTTTCGCATTTACGATTGGAGATGACAGGACCCCGCCTATAACATAAATAATCAGAAGCAGACTGGCTGTTACAAATCCGATTTTCAGCGGCTTTACTTCCCGGAAGGAATCCCCTCTCCGGATATATTTTATGCTGAGCAAAAGCGTCAGCACAATCACCAGCGATATAATAAACATCCAGAATCCGCTGGAATGGATATTAACGGCAGGAATCGTCACATAATAATACATGGATGCCGCTGCTAACAAAATAATGATAAGCAGCAGTTTTATTTTCATTTTCATAAAAAATCTCCCTTCATGTGTTAGTTCATTTTATCATGTAAAAGAAAAAATTGGTATAGAAAATTTTATTAGAAAATTTATTATTCCAGAAAGCTTTCCCATATATACAGCGCCGCACGATAAGGCCGCTGCAGACAAAGCTGCAGCGGCCTCTCTTCTTCCAATCCATATCCATTTGTTAAATTTTGAACTGATTTGTGTTTATTTCTTGGCTTTTCCCAGATAAGCCGCCTTCACATCTTCATTTTCCGCCAGCTCCTTACCGGTGCCGCTCAAAGTAATCTGTCCGGTCTCCATAACGTAAGCCCGATGCGCTGCCTTCAGTGCCATATTTGCATTTTGCTCTACTAAAAGAATCGTAACTCCCTGCTTGTTGATCTCCCTGATAATATCAAACACGCCCTGCACTACAATCGGAGCCAGACCAAGGGACGGCTCATCCATCATAATCAGCTTTGGACGGCTCATCAGCGCCCGGCCAATGGCCAGCATCTGCTGCTCCCCGCCGGATAAGGTTCCGGCCATCTGCCAGGAACGCTCTTGGAGACGGGGGAACAGGCCGTAGATCCACTGGATATCCGTATCCAGAGAATCCTTTCTCTGATAAGCGCCAATCTTTAAATTTTCCAGAACCGACAGATTCGGGAATACCCGGCGGCCTTCCGGCACCAGTGTAATGCCGCAGGTTACAAGCTGCTCTGTCCCCATCTGGGTAAGCTCTCTGCCATCAAATACAATGCTCCCTCCGGCAGGCCTTTCCAGTCCCACAATAGAACGGAGCGTGGAACTTTTTCCCGCGCCGTTGGCACCAATCAGAGTGACCACCTCGCCCTCAGACACCTCAAAGCTGATCCCTTTGACTGCCCGGATACCGCCGTAGGATACGCTTAAATCTTTTACTTCCAGTATATGATTACTCATCTTCCGGCACCCCCAAATATGCTTCAATTACCCGCTTATTATTCTGAATCTCATCCGGCGTGCCAGCCGCAATCGGCTTTCCGAAATCCAGCACGTAAATACGGTCGGATATTTCCATAACCAAATCCATATGATGTTCAATCATAAAGACCGTCAGACCGAACTGCTCCTTCACACGCTTAATAAATGCTGTCAGTTCATCTGTCTCCTGAGGATTCATACCCGCGGCAGGCTCATCCAGCAGAAGCAGCTTCGGATCTGTGGCCAGTGCACGGGCAATCTCCAGATGACGCTGCTTGCCGTAGGGAAGAGAGCCTGCAATTTCGTCCTTTAAATCCGAGAGTCCCACAATTTCCAGCAGCTCCATAGTCTCTTTTTTGTTCTTTTGTTCTTCCTTTCCGTTTAAACGGAAGGTGGCGCTGAATACATTTGCCTTAGAACGCATATGCTTGGCAATCAGTACATTTTCAAACACAGTCAGACTCCGGAACAGTCGGATATTCTGAAAGGTTCTGGCCACGCCGAGCCTTGTAATCTGATCCGGTGTTTTTTCCAGCTTCTTTGTGTATTTTCCGTGGTTTTCCCCCGCATACATCTTTTTCATCTTTCCCTGAGGAAAATTGGAGATCACCATCTCTTCGTTAAAATATACAGCCCCGTTTGTGGGCGCATAGACTCCGGTAATTACATTAAACGCCGTAGTTTTTCCCGCGCCGTTTGGTCCGATCAGAGCCACGATCTCTCCTTCATGAACCTCCATGGAAAAGTTGTTTACAGCCACCACGCCGCCGAACTGCATTGTAATGTCCTCTGCTTTTAATATTGTCTTAGTCATTGGATGCGCCCTCCTTCCTGCGGAACAGAGAACCAATTCTCTGAGGAACAGACCGTATCAGGCCAAAGAACCCTTCCCAGGAAAATTCATTCGTTCCCATGATTCCTCTGCGGTAAAACAAAACCACCACCATCAGAAGAACCGAGAAGATCACCATACGGAAGCCGTTTCTGAAAAGCGGAATACTTACACCGCCTATGGTCAGCGGTTCGTCAAAGAAACGGAGCCACCATTCCTTACTGGCAGTCACCAAAAGCGCGGACAGCACGCTTCCTGTAATGCTTCCCATTCCGCCAATTACCACGATGAGAAGAATATCATAGGTCAATGCAATCTTAAAGGTACTGGAATCAATGGAACGCATGAACATAGCCAGCAGTCCGCCGCCGATGCCTGCAAAGAAAGAGCTGATAACAAATGCCAGTTCCTTATGCTTTAAAAGATTGATTCCCATAGCCTCAGCCGCAATCTCATCCTCACGGATGGCCTTGAACGCACGTCCGTAAGAAGAGTTAATGAGAAGCGCCATGATGCCGATGCTGATAACACACAGTCCGATCACCACATAAATGCTGGCAGCCGGAATGCTTTTCAGTCCATAGGAGCCATTGGTAATGGTATCCATCTGGGGACTTGCAATCAGCGCCCGGATAATCTCAGAAAATCCCAGGGTCGCAATCGCAAGATAATCGCTTTTCAGCCTGAGCACCGGGAATCCGATCACCGCTGCAAAAAGAGCTGCCACCAGTCCCCCTGCAAGCAAGGCCGCCAGCATGGGAAGCTCAATCCCCGCAAGAACCGGGTTCATACCGGAGATATAGTATACACTAGCCCGGGATTCCAGCGGAATCGTAAAAATGGCATAGGTATAGGCGCCAAGTGCCATAAAGCCTGCCTGTCCCAGAGAAAACAGTCCGGTAAAACCATTCAGCAGATTCATGGAAACTGCCACCACTGCCAGAATAAAGCCCTTCTGGAGTACCGTCACAGCCATGCCATATGTATTTTTATTGCTCTCAAGGAAAACCAACAGGAGGATAAATGCTGCGGCTGCGATGAGAGTACAGATATATTTTGTTGTCTTTTTCATATTCATCACACCTTATCAATCATTTTTTCGCCGAACAGTCCCGTCGGTCTGAACAGAAGCATAATAATCAACAGAATAAAAGTAAAAGCGTCACTGAAAGTGGAATAACCAAGGGCAATCAAAAAAGTCTCGCATATGCCGATGACAAATCCTCCCACCACTGCTCCTGGGACGCTTCCAATTCCTCCGATTACGGCTGCCACAAAGCATTTAAGCCCCGGCAGGGTTCCGGAGAACGGAGTGACCGACATACGGTCTGTAAAATATAAAAGAGAACCCACGCCTGCCAGAAAGGAGCCGATTACAAAAGTAATACTGATAACCTGGTTAATCCGGATTCCCATCAGGCGGGAGGTTTCAAAATCCCTGGATACCGCGCGCATGGCCATGCCTATCTTCGTGTGGTTCGTAATATAGACCAGAAGAATGACCAGGGCCACTGTAAGCACAGGGGTCAGAAAGGTCACCAGGGATGCAGATACGGAGCCTATCTGGAAGATCCTTTTCAGAACCGGAATCTCCGGATAAGGTCTCGGAAGCGCGGTAAATAAATAAGTTGTCAGATTCTGCAACAGATAAGATACGCCAATAGCAGATATCATAACCGACATTCTTGGCGCGGTACGGATTGGTTTATAGGCTGCCCGCTCAATGACTACCCCCAGAACTACGGTGCAGATCAGCATGATAGGGATACCGGCCAGCCAGCCAAAGGTTGCGGTGGCAAAAATCATGAAGTAACCGGCTACCATGAAGATATCGCCGTGCGCAAAATTGATCAAACGTAAAATACCATACACCATGGTGTAACCGATGGCAATCAGCGCGTATGCCCCTCCCAGAGAAATACCGGTCAGGCAATGCTGAAAAAATACACTTAAACTCATGAGTTTTCCTTTTCCTTCTAAGATAATATAAGGACAGGGAATTGCAAGTCCTTCCCTGCCCTGTTAAAATGTCCTTATTCTACAGTAACCGTCTTCAGGAACTTAAATCCGCCATCTTCAACTGTCTTGATGAATGCCATGTCTTTGTTTGCATCGCCATTTTCATCAAAGGAAATGGCTCCTGTGACTCCAGTGGTCTGAATCGTTGTCATGGCGTCCCGGATTGCTGCAGTCTCTACAGAATCAGCCGCCTCAATAGCGTCAATCAGAGTATTGTATGCATCATATCCCAGAGCAGATACTGCCGGAATAATATCGCTTTGTCCATTAGCGGTTAAGTACTCCTTAAATCCGGCAATAAATGCTGCGCCGGCTTCATCCACACCGTCCTCGTCAAAGAAGGTGGATAAATAGATATCCTGCGTATACTCGCCCACGTTCTCGATAATGGTGGCATTCTCCCATGTATCGCCGGCCATAATCGGACAGGTTATTCCAAGCTCACGGGCCTGTTTGATAATCAGCGGAGCAGTTGCAATGGAGGACGGAGCAAAAATAACGTCCGGATTTGCATTCTTGATATTTGTCAGGCTTGCCTTGAAATCTGTCTGGTTGGTCTGAAACTGTTCTTCTGCGACCACTTCGCCAAAGGAGGCAAAGGAATTTTTGAAAAACGCGCCAAGACCTGAAGAGTAATCATCTCCAAGCTGTGTGATTACTGCAGCTTTCTGCGCCCCTTCCTCTTTGGCAAAATTTGCCATAACAGTTCCCTGGAACGGATCCAAGAAGCAAACACGGAAATAGTAATCATTTCCTTCTGTTACCTGCGGATTTGTACAGGAACATCCGATAGCCGGGATCTGCGCCTCCTTAAAGATCTCCCCTGCCGCAATGGATACGCCTGAGCCGTAAGATCCAAGCACCCCGACAACGCCTTCCGATACCAGCTTCTGAGCTGCGGTAACGGCCTCTGTTTTATCGGATTTATTATCCGCCTCCACAAGCTGAATCGTATATTCAGTTCCTCCAACCGTAACGGTCGGACGCTCTTCATTTGCATAACGGATACCATATACCTCCTGCAGTCCACCGCCGCCGTTTTCACCGGTCTGCGGCTCAAATACGCCGACCTTAATCACGTTATCTCCTGCCGGGGTCTCTGCTGCCTCTGCAGAATCTTCAGAAGCTCCGGACTCAGACGGAGCGCCGTTATCCGCAGCCGTACTGCCGCTGTTTCCGCAGCCTGCCACCATAGCCGCCGTCATGGCCGTACAGAGCATCAAAGAAATCATTTTCTTTTTCATAATCATTCTCCTCCATTGTTTTTATTAGGCGGACACATGTCTGCCAAAATGGTACTAAATTATTATAATCGCACTTTCTTCTTTTTTCAACATTTTTTTAGAAAAACCTTATAAATCCATATAAAAACTCTGCCCGGACGGACTGTAATTTTTATACAATACAATGAAAAAAGGCACCGAAGCCGATGCCTTTGCCTGTCACATAAGCCGGGAAACGACTAAGCTTTTTTATGGATGCTCCATAAATCCCAGCTCCGAAAGCTGTATGTACAGATCTTCATTTGTTACCGCCTCCACAATCTGATCTGCCGTCACATTGCAGAAGCTGCTTCCTGTCAGGCTCAGATATGCAAAACCTGCGAATAAAAACAGACAGATCGTGAACTTTAACTTAAATACGGACAGTGCTCCGGAAGGCTCTTCTTCCCTCTGTCCGTAGATCTGGAGATTTTTGCTTCCGTAAGTTTCTCTTAACAGCTGTTCCCGATATGCACCCATTCCTTTTCCCTCTTTTGGAATACTCCAAGAAATTTTATTTAAGAGATTTTATGATGCATCAGCCGGAAACATGCCTCTATCTGTTTGCTACCTCCTTAATAATGTCATCCCAGGTCACTCCCCGTTCTACCATCAGCACCATGGCATGATAGAGAAAGTCTGCCATTTCATATTTTATTTCCTCCGGATCCGGATTTTTGGCGGCAATAATAATTTCTGCAGCCTCCTCTCCGACCTTTTTCAGAATTTTGTCAAGTCCTTTATCAAACAGATAGTTTGTATAAGAGCCCTCCTTCGGGTGAAGCTTCCGATCCGCGATTGTTGCATATTCTGTTTCAAACACCTTCAGAGGATTAGTCTCATTATACTCCTTTTTCACCATATCCCGGTAAAAGCAGGTTCGGTTACCCGTATGGCAGGCTGCGCCCACCTGGCTTACCTTTGCCAGAATCGTGTCATTATCGCAGTCAATAGACAGGGACTTTACATACTGGAAATGCCCGCTGGACATTCCCTTGGTCCAGAGCTCGTTCCGGCTTCTGCTCCAGTAAGTCATCTTTCCTGTCTGAAGAGTAGTATTAAATGCCTCTTCATTCATGTAAGCGAGCATCAGCACCTCGGAGGTCCTATAGTCCTGCACAATGACCGGAACCAGACCATCCCTGTTTTCTTTAAGCTCCTTCCATGCAAAGCTGCTCTCCAGCACATTCATGTAGAGCCCCCGGGCCGCCGCACTCTGCTTCAGTCCCATAAAGTCCGCCACCTCTGTGGAAAAATAAGCGCTGGCAATTCCATCTGCCCATTTGTTGGACAGCACCTCTATAATGGCATCCACGGATGCTGCTGAGCTGACGCTTAAAACCGGAAGCTCTCCCCTGTAGGGACAGCTGCTGTCGGAGCCTGACCAGAGAATCAGACTTCCCTGTTTTTCCAGAGTGCGGCTGAATTGGGACTCGTCGGAAATACTAAAACCGATTTTTTCCTTTCCGAAGCGTCTGGATACTTCCTCTGCCATCTCTACATTGCTGTCTCTCCCAAAGTTCAGAATCGCCTTATCGCATCCTGCATAGAGAATTTTTTTAACGTCCTCCGTCCGGCGGATATGTCCTCCTGCATATATAGGAATCTCCGCTGCCCGGCTCATTTCCTTCATAAGGCCGATATTGCAGTCGTGCTCTTCGTCAGAATCCGACAAATCAAATATCAGAACCGCGTCGGCCCCGTTGTCACTGTAAAATTTTATCAGTCTTACTCCGTCCTGCCCGTTTACTTTTCCGTTTCTAAGAGGCATAACCGGAACCAAATGTTTTTTCTTCATTTTTATAAACTGCCTTTCGTCGATAATACATCCCTGATCCGTCCGTCAAAAGAGACCGCTTCATCCAGCGCCTTTGCAAACGCCTTGAACATGGCCTCGCAAATGTGGTGGTTATTGCTGCCGGACAGCATCTTAAAATGCAAATTCATTTCTGAGGCATAAGAAACGGCATAGAAAAATTCCTTCACCATCTCCGTATCCATTCCTCCGATGCTCGGAGCCGTAAAGCCGGCATCGGATACATAGTAGGGCCTGCCGGACAAATCCACGGCACACAGCATCAAAGTCTCATCCATGGGAAGAATAACGCTTCCATAGCGGCGGATTCCCTTTTTATCCCCCGCGGCCTCTTTAATTGCCCTTCCAAGTACAATGCCTGTATCCTCTATCGTATGATGGCAGTCCACCTCCAGATCTCCGTCCACGCTGACCTCCAGATCAAACAGACCATGTCTCGCAAACCCGTCCAGCATATGGTCAAAAAAACCGATTCCTGTATTCAGGCGGCTCTCTCCGCTTCCGTCCAGATTCAGAGTGACACAGATTCTGGTCTCCTTTGTATTCCTTCTGATCTCTGCTGTCCTGTTCATATTATGCCTCCTCTGATTCAAAACGCACCTGGATAGAATTGGCATGAGCCGTCAACTGTTCATTTTCCGCAAAATATTCAATATCCTTGTGCACCTTTTCCAGCGCCTTCCGGGAATAGTAGATAATACTGGATTTTTTTACAAAATCATCCACGGAAACCGGAGAGAAAAATCTTGCTGTCCCATTGGTGGGAAGAATATGGTTGGGCCCTGCAAAATAATCTCCCAGAGGCTCGCTGCTGTTCTCCCCAAGGAAAATCGCTCCCGCGTTGCGCACCTTCATCATAACCTCAAAAGGATTATTTGTCATGATTTCCAGATGCTCAGAGGCAATCAGATTCACTGTCTCAACAGCCTCCTCCATGGAATCTGCCAGAAGAATGCAGCCGTAATTATCCAGAGATTTTTGGATAATTTCTCTTCTGGACAGACTCTTTATAAAGCCGTCCGCCTCGGCTGACACCCTTTCTGCAAGCTCCTCACTGGTAGTTACAAGAATTGCGCTGGCAAGCTCGTCATGCTCTGCCTGAGATAAAAGATCCGCCGCCACATACCTTGGATTGGCCGTCTCATCCGCCAGCACCAGAATCTCGCTCGGCCCGGCAATGGAGTCAATGCCCACAAAGCCGGAAACAGCCTTTTTGGCCAGTGCCACAAAAATGTTTCCGGGTCCGGTAATTTTATCCACCTTCGGAATGCTCTCTGTCCCAAATGCCATAGCTGCAATGGCCTGAGCGCCGCCCATTTTATAGATCTCATCCGCCCCTGCTTCCTTCGCCGCCACCAGTACGGCCGGATTTACAGCACCCCGGCGGCTGCACGGGGTTGCCATAACAATTTTATCCACGCCTGCAATACGGGCAGGTACAATGTTCATCAGTACAGAGGACGGATAGACTGCTTTACCACCCGGCACATAAACACCTGCCGCCGCAAGCGGCGTTACCTTCTGACCCAGCATCGTCCCGTCCTGCGTAGTATCGAACCAGCTGTACCGCCGCTGCTTTTCATGGTAATTCCGGATATTTTTCAGAGCCTTCCGGATTGTCTCCAGAAGCCGTTCGTCGATCTGCCCATAGGCCGCCTGTATCTCCTCCTCTGTCACCAGAATATTAGAAGCATGGATATCCTCACAGTCAAACCGGTTCGTATACTCGAACAGAGCCTTATCTCCTTCTGTACGCACCCGGTTCACAATTTCCAGCACCGTGTCATTGTACTGATCATAGTTATTGGGACTTCTTTTCAATAAACGATCCAGCAAATCCTTTCTGGACGCCTCATTCAGTCTGACAATACGCATATGCCGCCTCCTTAAGCTTTTCTTACAATATGGACTTTAAGTCACTGATAATTCTGCCGATTCTCTCGTTCTCCATCTTCATGCTGACCTGATTTACTACCATACGGGCAGACAAAGGGCACACCTCCTCCAGCACCTGAAGACCATTTTCCTTCAGGGTAGATCCGGTTTCCACAATATCCACAATCACCTCTGACAGACCTACAATGGGCGCCAGCTCAATAGAGCCATTCAGCTTGATAATCTCCACAGTCTGGTGCTTCTGGTTGTAAAAATAGTCCTTTGCAATATGCGGATATTTGGTGGCCACACGGATAAGCTCCTGATGCTTTAAAAGCTCCCTTGCCGATTCCGGACCGCAGACGCACATACGGCATTTGCCGTACCCTAAGTCCAGCACCTCGTACATCCTCCGTCCTTCCTCCAGAATCGTGTCCTTTCCCACAATTCCGATATCCGCAGCTCCGTATTCCACATAGGTGGGCACATCCGGACCTTTGGCCAGGAAAAATTTTAATTTCAAGGCTTCATTTACAAAAATCAGCTTTCTGGTAGCCGGATCCTTCATCTCTTCGCAGGTGATTCCTATCTGTTCAAAAAGCTCCATTGTCTTTTTCGCCAGACGCCCTTTTCCCAGGGCAAATGTCAAGTATCTCATACCAAATCCTGCCCTTCTATATAAATAATCTCACTGATGTCATTCTTCTTTGCATAGGCCGTATAATCTCTTCCGATCCGATCCGGCATCATTTCTGCCGCAATCCCCTGTCTGCGAAGCTCCATCGCCCTTTCAACAGCCTTTTCCGCCTGGGAAGCACGGTAAACAATCAGGGCCTTCTGAATCTTTGTATCCGGTATGATTTTCTGCCTTGCCAGCGCGCTCAGCAGACGGTCTACCACAAAAGCAAACCCGGTTGCAGGAGCAGGCTTTCCAAAATGATCCATCAGCGTATCATAACGTCCGCCTTTGGCAACCGCATCCCCGGTTCCATAGGTATATGCCTGAAAAATAATTCCCGTATAATATTTATATTTACTGACCACGCCCAGATCAAAGGTAATATATTTTTCATACCCATAACAGGTCAGAAGCTCATAAATCCTTTTCAAACGCTCCAGCGCCCTTTTCGCATCCTCCGTTACTGCGCAGGCATCCGCCTTTTCCAGAATATCCACAGAGCCGAACAGCTTCGGAATGGCTGCGAAGGCTTCTTTTAAGCCGACAGTAATAGGCAGAGGCTCTAAAAGCTCCCTTACGCCATAAATATTTTTATTGGAAATCAATTCCCGAAGCTCCAGTTCCAGCTCCTCCGAGAGCCGGGACTCCCGCAGCAGACTTTTAAAAAAGTCCACATGTCCGACTCCCACCTGAAATTCGGTCAGTCCGATCTTTAAAAGAGATTCCACTACCAGCGCAATTATTTCCGCATCCGCTTCCACGCTGCCGTCGCCGATCAGCTCCGCCCCAAGCTGAGTATTTTCTTTTAAGCGGCCCTGAAAATCAGAATGGTTAATAAATGTATTTGCCACATAACAGAGACGGACCGGCATATCCTCCTCTGTAAAATATTTGGCAACTGCCCTTGCAATGGACGGGGTAATATCCGGTCTGAGTACCAGCGTATACCCTTCCCTGTCAAAAAATTTATAAAGCTCCTTGGACGGCACGGTACCGACCTCCCGGCTGAACACATCAAAAAATTCAAAGGTCGGCGTCTGAATATCGTCGTACCCATAGCTCTGGAGAACTGAGTGAAGCGTATCCTGCACTTTATTTTTCCTCCGGCATTCTCCGTTGTAAATATCCCGGACGCCCTCCGGTGTATGTAAAATCTGTTTGTACATTCTCTGGCTCCTTTTCCGCTTTTTCACAGTAGAGTGCTAACATGAAAAAGACAACATCTGTATTATATCACTCTTTATCTAATTGTCAACCTCCGACTCCAGATCCCGGCTCAGCGGCTCCAAATACGGCACCAGATATCCTCTTGCGGATTCAAAAAAATAATCCGGATTCAGCTCCTCCATACGGAAGCTTTTCCTTCCGCCCTCCTTTGCCCGGTTCCAGAAGGACAGAAGCTGCCGGATATGCAGATAATAAAACCTTTGTTCGGATGTATAATGAATGATCAGAAATGCTTTTCCGCCCTGCTTCTCAAAATCCCTCATAAATTCCACCTGATGCTCGTGGACATTGTGGACCGGAAACGTTTTTACATCACATTCCTTCGCGTCAAAGCAAACCGGTATCCCCTGTACCGCGCCAATATAGTCCACCGTACTTTTCTGTTCAAAATATGCCAGTGTAATGTGATGATGCTCTTTATCAATTTTAATCGGAGTAATAGGAGTCGGTACCTTTTGTATCAGCGCCAGCCCTTTTTCCCTGTATTTTTCATTGGTCCGGTTAATCATATCCTCCAGTGTGGAACCCCGGAGTCCTCTCGTATTCCAGGTGGACATAATGATTCTATAGTTTCCTTTCTGATTCTTTTACAATAATTTTTCTCATAAGCTCCGGAAGCTCTGCCGTGAATATTTTTCCGGATAAGCCGGCAAGAGGCGGCTCCAGCTTCGGCAGCTCCAGACGACAGGAATGAAGAAGCTGGCTTTGAAGCCCGTATTGTCTGTAATAAAAGTCATTGACCTTACGGGAGCCATATTTATAATCTCCGATAATCGGATGTCCCTCCGACGCCAGATGAGCGCGGATCTGGTGGGAACGGCCTGTAATCAGACAGACCTCCAGAAGCGTGCAATCGGAAAACACCCGGACGGGACAATATTTTGTCACAATCGGCTGTGCATCTTTAGAAGCCTCCTTTAATATCTGTACTTTATTTGTGGACGGATCTTTCCACAGATATCCATCCACGCTCCTGGCCTCCTTGATTCTTCCGCCTGCCAGGCACTGATAATATTTATGCATACTCCGATCTTTAAGGGCCTTTGCCATCTGCCGAAGTCCTGCCAGAGATTTTCCGCAGATTACAATTCCGCTTGTATTGCGGTCCAGACGGTTGCAGACCGACGGGCGCACTCCTCCGGCAGAGGCTTCCTCATCCCACTGACCGCTCTGCTGCAAATATCCAAGCATGTATTCATTCAGTGACACATCTCCCGGCTCTGCCTTCTGGGTCAGCATTCCGGCAGGTTTATTAATCAGAAGAATGTGCTCATCCTCATAGATAATATCGAGACGGGCAGTGGGATAGGATATCACCCCGGCTCCCTGACGTCCGGAGAATTTTTCATAGGTCTCATCGGACAGAAAAATGCGGATCAGGTCTCCTGCCTGTACCCGCTCGCTTCCGTCCGCTTTTTTTCCGTTCAATGTAATATTTTTCTTCCGCAGCATCTTATATACAAAGCTTTTGGGCGCTTCCTTCAGATACCTGAACAAAAGCTTGTCCAGTCTTTGATCTGCTTCCTTTTCATGAACACATATCTGCTTCATACCACACCGCCTAGAGGGAAATTGACATCAGAAGATACCGGATGACCTCATTCCTGGTAAAGTGAGGACAGCGCTCGTCCTCCCGGAACGGAACCTTCTCCTCCTCTCCTGCCGAAAGGGTGCGGACACGCTCTAAAAAAGCCTTCCGCTCCTTAAATATCTTCACGTTTTGTTTATAGGAATTGTTTTTCAGAATAACTCGTATATGCTCTGCCGCCTTCCCGGCATCCATCTTTTCATCGCTGGAGTAGCCGACAATGTCCCTTCCGGATATGACCGCGCAGTCCACATAATAGGTCTGTTCATAGGATGTAAATACATTTTCATAGAGGACAAGACGATCTCCCCTGGCCTTTTCTGTTTCCTCATAAAGACTTTTATCAATCGAATGATAACGGCTTGCCATAATTGCCCGCACCACCTGATTGCAGCCGGGAAGGCATCCTACAATCGCCACAACTGTCATGACATTATTGCGGGTTTTGTTGATCATCCAGGCCGCAAGAAAAATAATAATGGGAACGGACAGCATCAGCAGTGATTTTTTCCACGCGCTGATTTTATTCCGATTCAGGTATCCATAAGTACCTTTTTCAACTTTTGCGCTCATCTGTCTCTCCTATTTTTTCCGGTGGACATTCCGGATAGTTTTCTTTTTCCGGACCTGCCCGGGCCGGGAAGGTTGCTTTAAATTTTTGCGGGAGCTGTCCGGCCGGAGCAGGCACTTTGGCCCAAACCCTATCAGATCTGTTCTTCCTGCCATTTCCAGCGCTTCCTTTACAAGTTCCCGGTTCTTTGGATTCCTGTACTGAATCAGCGCCCGCTGCAGCTCCTTCTCATGAGAGCTTTTCGGCACATAGACAGGCATCATTGTTCTCGGATCCAGACCCGTATAATACATACAGGTGGATATAGTGGAAGGCGTGGGATAAAAATCCTGTACCTGTTCCGGCATGTACCCCAAATCCCTGCAGTATTCCGCCAGCTTCACCGCCTCCTTCATGGTACTTCCCGGATGAGAGGACATAAGGTAAGGAACCAGATACTGCTTCTTTTCCAGCTTTTCGTTCATCCGGCGGTACTGCCTGAAAAATTCTTCATAGACCGTATGCCGGGGCTTACCAAGACATGCCAGCACAGTATCCGATACATGCTCCGGCGCTACCTTAAGCTGTCCGCTCACATGATGCCGGCACAGTTCTTCCAGAAAACGGCTGTTTTTGTCCGCCAGCACATAGTCGAACCGGATACCGGAACGAATAAATACCTTCTTCACCCCTGGAACGGCACGCAGCTTTCGCAGCAGGGAAAGATAATCCCCATGGTCTGCTTTCAGGTTCCTGCACGGCTCCGGGAACAGGCACTGTTTCTGAGGACAGGCTCCCTTTGTCGTCTGTTTTTCACATGCGGGAGCCCGGAAATTTGCGGTAGGGCCTCCTACATCATGGATATACCCTTTAAAATCCGGTTCCTCTGTCATAACCTTCGCTTCCCGAAGCAGGGATGCATGGCTTCTTGACTGCACAATCCTTCCCTGATGAAAGGTGAGCGCGCAGAAGGAACAGCCTCCAAAACAGCCCCTGCAGCTTGTCAGGCTGAATCTGACCTCGGATAATGCCGGGATTCCGCCCGCTGCATCGTACATAGGATGCCATGTCCGCATATAGGGCAGGTCATAGATTTCATCCATTTCTTGCTGGCTTAACGGCTCCGCTGCCGGATTCTGCACTACATAGCAGCCTTTGGAATAGCCCTCCGCCAGCCTTTTTCCGGAAAACGGATCCGTATTGCAGTACTGGATATAAAAGCTTTCCGCGTATTTTTTCTTATCCTTTGTCATTGAGACATAATCCGGCAGAAGCACATAGTTGCTGATCTGCGACAGAGAACGCACTTTACAGACCGTCCCCGGAATATAAGTAAGCTCCTGCACAGGAATTCCCGCGTCCAGCGCCTCCGCAACAGCTACCACAGACTGCTCTCCCATTCCATAGGATATCATATCCGCTCCGCTCTCCAGCAAAATCGAACGGCGCAGAGAATCTGACCAGTAATCATAGTGTGCAAGGCGGCGCAGGGATGCCTCAATTCCGCCTGCGATAATTGGCGTTTTTTTATATTTCTGCCGAATCAGGTTGCAGTAAACAACAGTCGCCCGGTCCGGACGCTTTCCCGGCTGGCCGCCCGGCGTATAAGCATCCGTTCTTCTGCGATTTTTTGCCACGGAATAGTGGCTGACCATAGAATCCATATTTCCGGCAGATACTAAAAAACCAAGCCTCGGCTCTCCGAGCACAGTAATACTGTCTGCGTTCCGGTAGTCCGGCTGGGAAATAATACCTACCGTATAGCCGTGTGCCTGCAGAACCCGGCTGATAATGGCATGTCCAAAGGATGGATGATCCACATACGCGTCGCCGATAATATATACAAAATCCAACTGTTCGATATGCAGTTTTTCCATGTCAGCGCGGCATACGGGGAGAAATCCTTCTCCGGATCGGTATGCCTGGCCGGAGGTTGTTTCCTGTCTCATTAATTTAGCTCCTTTAAGCTCTTTATTTCTTCTTCCGTCAAATTCCGGTATTCTCCTGCCTTCAGAGACGGGTCCAGAACAAGCGTCCCCATAGACAGCCTTTTCAGATAAACTACCTTGCAGCCTACAGCATCGAACATCCGTTTTATCTGATGGTATTTCCCCTCAT
Organism: uncultured Lachnospiraceae bacterium; assembly: GCA_910585465.1. Taxonomy (GTDB): domain Bacteria; phylum Bacillota; class Clostridia; order Lachnospirales; family Lachnospiraceae; genus Hominiventricola. The sequence continues at coordinate 344,377 of CAJUEW010000002.1, forward strand.
GGACCGTAATCCGGACTTTACTGCGCTCTCTGCTCTCTAAAATTTCCAGCCGCGCAGGAAGTGTGGGTTTCTTTTCTCCAATATCCAATCCCTTCAGAAATTGAATTCTATGCTCCTCCGTCACTTTCCCGGAAATCTCCGCATAATAGATCTTGTCCACATGCTTTTTTGGAGCCAGAAGCCGGTGCGCCAGTTCTCCGTCATTGGTAAGAAGTAACAGCCCTTCCGTATCCTTGTCCAGACGTCCCACGGGAAATATCCCTCTGCATTCTTCTGTATTCAGCAGCTCCAGAACCGTTTTCTCCCTCCGATCCTCTGTGGCTGATACGACTCCTGTGGGCTTATAAAGCATTTTATATATCAATGCAGCATACTGTGCCTTCTGTCCGCAGCAGAAAACCATGTCTGCATTTTCATCAATTTTTTGCTCCGGCCGTTTTGCTTTCTCCCCGTTTACAGTGACCAGTCCTTTTTTTAAAAGCATTTTCACCTCGCTGCGGGTGCCGAATCCGCTCTCGCAGAGAAACCTGTCCAGACGCATCATGGGTTCATCCTCCATCCGGAGAAATATTTATTGCGTAAAGTCCCCTGTACCAGCTTTCCCCATCCAAGAGGATATCCGTCCACGCAGACAAGCTGCCACCCGGCCGACCGACCGCTTTCTTTGTCCCCCACCTCTATCGTTTCCCCTTTCAGATAACGGATAGTCCGTCTGTCGCCGGCAGACAGGTTAATCACCGAAGCATACTCTTCCATTTTCAGCGCCATTGCAAACGCCTGGCTCGGTTCAAATCTTTTCTTCAACAGCTCTCCCATATACAATCCGGAACGGAGAAACCGCAGTCCCGGATATCTGCCGACTCCTTCCGGCATCAAAAAGACCTTTGTATCCTTTATCTGAATCAAAGAACGGTCCATATGCATGGTCACATCCTGCAAAAATTCCTCCAGCTCCGGCGGAAGCTTCGGATTCCTCCGCCTTTCCCCGGAAATATTCGGGGTCTTTTCTCCGTTTCTCTGAAGCAGGGCCAGAAAATGTCCTTCCCCGTCTATCTTATGGGGAAACAGACGAACACATTTCTCCAGAGGAAAGCTGCTTTCCACCAGCCGGGGCCTGCCGGGGCAGAAACCATCGTATTCAGGGATGTCCGCCAGATAAAAATCCGGATGCTTTTTCAGAAAATAATCAATGCTGCCCTCATTCTCCAGCTCTGAAAATGTACAGGTGGAATAAAGCATCATTCCGCCCGGTTTTAAAAGCTCTGCCGCCTGATTAAGAATTTCTCTCTGCATCCGGGAAAACACTTCCGGCCCCTGCTTCTCCCATGCGGAAATCATATGTGGCTGTTTTCTGAACATGCCTTCCCCGGAGCAGGGAGCGTCTATCAGAATCTTATCAAAATAGGCATGGAAATATGAATCCAGGCGGTCGCCCATCTCACTGGCAACCAGAATATTCGGCATCCCAAATACCTCCAGGTTTTTAAGAAGGGCCTTTGTCCTGGAGGCGCTGGCATCATTGGCAACCAGCAGCCCGGTATGATTCAGCTTTGCCGCCAGCTCAGTCGCCTTGCCCCCGGGAGCCGCGCACAAATCTAAAACACGCTCGCCCTCCTCCACCGGAAGTATGCCTGCCGGAGTCATGGCGCTGGGCTCCTGGATATAGTAAAGTCCTGCATAGTAATAAGGATGATGGGTAGGCGCATCTTCCTCTGTATAATAATAGCCGTTGGATACCCATGGCACCTTTCTGAGACTTTTAAAAGGATTGATCTGCTCAAACTCCTGAACGGACAATTTGGAGGTATTGATCCGAAGTCCGGTAAATCTCGGTTTTTTGTAGCTTTCCAGATATTCGGGCAGCTCCGGACCAAGGATGCATTTCATATTTTCTATAAAAGCTTTCGGCAGTTCCATAGTGTACTCCTTATTCTGATTACAGAGGATCTGTTCTTCTGTGAAAAATTTATTTTCTAATCTAAATCAGTATTGTAACACAGAATTGTGTTAATAAGAATAGCTTAATTTCTGATTTTCAAGATATTTCAGCATCCAGTAAGGGTTGACCGCCATTTCCTGATCCGCCCCAAAGGGAACATAGATTCCAAGATGCAGATGTACAGGGAACTGCCCGGTAGTTCCTTCCGCCCCGTATCCGGTATCTCCCATATAGCCAAGGACTTCCCCTGCCTGTATAACATCTCCGGGATTCCATTCCTTTGCATAGGAAGACAGATGAGCATAATAATAATAGTTTCCGTGGGGGGAGCGCACTCCGATACGCCAGCCGCCCTTTTCCAGCCATCCAATCTGCTCAATCGTTCCGTCTGTAATACTGACAATGGGATAATATCCTGATTTATCAATACCTGCCATTACATCGGTTCCTTCATGGCCTCTTTTTCCCCCGTAATTGCGCTCCGCCATCCAGGTGTTCTGAAAGGCGACGGTGGCAGATTCATTGGTATTGGATTCAGGCACCGGAAACCAGACCAGTTCCTCCCAGATTAATTCCATAGTATCCCGGTATTCTTCAAGTTCATTCCGAATCCCCTGCTCAGGCAGTATCTGGTTATGTACGGCGTCCTCTATCCAGAATATTTCTCCCTGAATCAGACAACATAAAAGTAAAACTACTGTTAAGTAAAATGCAATCTTCTGAATTGGATTCATATTTCACCGCTTGCCCCATAAACTGTAGGGAATTAGTTTATTATATGGTGACCCCTTGAAAAAGATACTTTTCATTCTTGCTGCCGTAGGCCTTTTACTTCTGTTATTCACCCATCCTGCTGTCATCTCCGCCGGATGCTCTCTTGGGCTGACTCTATGGTATACATCGGTGCTTCCTTCCCTTCTGCCCTTCCTGATCTTTTCCAATCTTCTGATCCGCACAGGCCTGTTCCAGTATCTGAACCGTCTTTATGCACCTCCTCTCCAGAGGATTTTCCGTATCTCCGAGGAAGGCTGCTACGCGGTCCTTCTGGGCTTTCTGTGCGGCTTCCCTATGGGCGCTAAGGTAATTGCCGACCTGGTACGTGAGCAGCATATTTCCGCAGCAGAAGGAGAGTATCTTCTTGGCTTCTGCAACAATGTAAGCCCGGCCTTTTTTCTGAACTATGTATGCCTGTCCAAAATCGGCTATACGGCAGTTCCCTGGAAACTGGTGCTGCTTTTTTATTCGCTGCCTGTCTTGTATGGGCTGGTAACACGGCCCTTTTATCATTTTCCTGCCGTATCCGGCAGTCACAGTTCAAAAAAACAGGCACCCCTGCATCGGCTGGATTTTCCGATGCTGGATGCCTGTATTATGGACGGCTTTACTACGATTACCCGGCTTGGCGGATATATCATGCTTTTCACCATAGCAGTACAGCTGCTGATGCTCCTCCCTCTGTCCGGCATTATGCTCACTTTACTGAGCGCGGTTATGGAGATTAGCTGCGGAATCAATCAGATCGCTGCCTTTGAGGCGCTCTCCCAAACCTGGCGGACAGCTTTTATATGTACCTGCGCTGCTTTCGGCGGTCTATGCATCTGTGCACAGACTCAGAGTGTCCTTGACGGTACTCCGCTGCACATCAAAACATGGCTCAGAGGCAGAATCATCATTGCTCTTCTGGTATTTCTTCTGGTTCAGCTTCCGGCTGCGGCAGCAGCTCTGCACGGTTGCTGGTAATTACATTATAAAAATCCTGAAGATTGCTGATCATCGCCTCATAACGGCTGTTTGATGAATCCACCAGCTTCTGCACCATATCCTGCAGATTGGCAAGCATTTCATCTGTGTAATGAATTGCGCCAAGCCGGATCTCATTGGCATCCCTAGTGGCATTATTCAGAATCTCCTGCGCCTGGCCCGATGCCATATCAATTACCTGATTGGCCTGCTCATAGGCCTGCTGCATAATTTCATGTTCATTGACAAGCTCCTGGTTCTGAAGATTTGCCTGGGTAATTATCGCCTCGGCCTTTTGCTGCGCATCCGCCAGAATAGCGTCCTTGTTCGCCAGCACCTTCTGATAGCGTTTAATTTCTTCCGGCGTCTTCATGCGAAGCTCCCGGAGCAGTTCCTCCATCCGTTCACGATTCACTATAATTTTATCAGCAGAACCGAGAAGAGGTCCTTTACAAGTATCAATGTAGTCTTCAATTTCTTCAATAATCTGTTCAATACGGCTGTTGCCCATCCTCACCATTCTCCTTTGACTGACTCTATCCTATCAAAATTTCATTCATTTTTTGTCATTCGTATGTCATGGTAATTATAACTGAACAGATCAATTTTCGCAAGGTATAATCCAATGTTCCTGTGTTTAATGGGACGAAGAAAATTCAAACAGATTCAATCCGATTTTCTCATCAAATTTTCTTCCCATCTCCCCGTCAATCATGCGGATCACAAGCTCTGCGGTGGCGCTGACCACCGCACGATTCAGGTGCCCTCCAAATACATTGCCCTTTTCATCCCCCGCGCTGAAATGTGCGTGAAGGTAAACCTCTCCATCCTTTCTGGTCAGAGTACCTGTCAGAGAGACGATTTCAAAGGTTCCCTGAAACGAATTCGCATGATACTCTTTTGTCCGTGTGTCAAAAACACCTGTGGTAAATTCTTTTACCGCGCCCAGACCATTGATCTCTGCCAGCATTAGATTTTCTTTATCGGCAACAGCTATCATCTGTGTACAAATCTCTTCTTCCGGATCAACTCTCATAATAATTGTATCTCTGAAACGTCTGTATTCCATTCAAATATCCCCCCTTTACTGCCGGTTATATAAACAATTCCTTTTCTCCTGCACCTTCTTCTGCACACTCGCAACTACCTGATCCGGTACAAATTCACGGATATCTCCGTCAAAAAAGGCCACCTCTTTGACTGTGGTGGAGCTAAGATACGCATATTCCAGGCTGGTTGCCAAAAACATCGTATCCACTTCCGGATTCATCTTTCGGTTTGTCTGGGCCATCTGAAGCTCATAATCAAAATCCGAGATCGCGCGAAGGCCTCTGACAATAACCGTAGACTCTGTCTGTCTTGCAAAATCCACCAGCAGACCAGAAAACGACATGATCTTTACATTTGGAATGTCATAAATTACCTCCTTTAACATATCCACACGCTCGTCAATGGTAAACAGTGGATGCTTTCCCCCGTTATTCAAAACCCCGACGATCAGTTCATCTACTGTCCTGGATGCTCTTTTGATAATATCCAGATGTCCAAGAGTCACCGGATCAAAGCTTCCCGGATAAATTGCACGAATCATCTCTTATCCTTTCCCAGTCATAGTTTCTGCAGAAATATATGCTGGCTATTTTTGTATTTTTTATATTTATATGCGCGAAAGCCCAGCTCCTCCAGATAGGAAAAATCCGTTTCTAGGGATGCCTCCACCGCAATCACCGTATATTCATCGGCCAGACTGCTGTGGGCCAGATAGCCCAGTGCCTGACGCTCCAGCTCCTGATTATAGGGCGGATCCATGAAAATGACATCAAAGGGCTTTTGTCCCTCCATCCGGTGCAGCGCTGTCAGTACATCACATTTCTGGATCTCTGCCCGATCCGCTACCTTTGTAAAAATCAGGTTTTCCTTCATGCACTCAGCCGCCTTCGGATTCTGCTCCACTAATACCGCATAAGCCGCGCCGCGGCTTAACGCCTCCACAGCAATTGCTCCGCTTCCGCTGAACAAATCCAAAAAACGGCATTCCGGTATATCACCCTGCAGAATATTAAAAAGAGTTTCCTTTGTTTTATCAGTCGTGGGCCTGGTGTCCAGTCCTTTTACTGTCTTTAACGGCATACTGCGGGCCGTACCTGCAATCACTCTCATCGAACCTGTCCGTTTCCATAAATAATATATTTGCCGGAGGTAAGGGCATCCAGTCCCATAGGACCTCTGGCATGAAGCTTCTGGGTACTGATTCCAATCTCTGCCCCAAAACCAAATTCAAATCCGTCTGTAAAGCGGGTGGATGCATTTACATAAACAGCGGCTGCATCAATCTCATTCAGAAACCTTTGGGCATTTGCATAATCTGAAGTCACAATCGCCTCCGAATGTCCTGTATTATACTTATTAATATGGGCAATGGCTTCGTCAATGCCGGACACAGTTTTTACGGAAAGGATATAATCCAGATACTCTGCTTCCCAGTCCTCCTCTGCTGCCGGGATCAGCCCCTCTGCTGCCTGAAGAGCTTTCTCATCTCCGCGCATCTCTACTTCTTTTTCGTCCAGCCGTTCCTTCAGTTTTGGAAGAAAGGCATCTATGATTTTCTCATGAACCACAATGGACTCACAGGCATTGCACACGCCGATGCGCTGAGTTTTTGCGTTGAAAATAATATCGGCCGCCATATCAAAATCTGCGCTTTCGTCTACGAAAATATGGCAGTTTCCGGTGCCGGTTTCAATGACCGGAATCCGGCTGTTCTCCACCACACTGCGGATCAGGCCCGCTCCTCCTCTTGGAATCAGCACATCCACATATTTGTTCAGCTTCATAAACTCCCGTACCGTTTCTCTTTTTGTATCCTCAATGAGCTGAACCGCATCCTGGGAGATTCCCTGATGCTGCAGGGAGGTCCGGATTGCTTTTACAATAGCCTGGTTGGAATGCAGGGCATCGCTTCCTCCTTTTAGAATTACTGCGTTCCCTGCCTTGAAGCAGAGTCCGAACGCATCTGCAGTCACATTGGGACGGGACTCATAGATCATTCCGATTACGCCAAGAGGAACTTTTTTCCAGCCAATCATCAGACCATTTGGGCGCTGTTTCATGGTCACTACCTCTCCCACCGGATCCGGGAGAGCCGCCACCTGGCGGAGTCCCTCCGACATAGCTTTTATACGGCTCTCATTCAGCATCAGACGATCCACAAGCCCTGGATTCATCCCATTCTGCTCTGCCTTTGCCACATCCTTTTTATTTTCAGAAAGAATGTATCCGCTCATATGCAGAAGCGTTTCTGCCGCATATAAGAGGGCAGCATTCTTTTTTCCCGTATCCATAGTCCGGAGCACAGGCTCTGCGGCTCTGGCGCATATGCCGATTTCCTCCAGAGTTTTTATTTTTTTCTCTTCCGGAAATAAAATTCTTTCATCCGTGACAATCATTTCCGGCAGAATATCGTGAAATTCAAACGGAACAGAATCAAACACCTGAAATTCAAATGCCAGCGCAATATGTACCAGTCCCGGATGTTTTTCCAGATAACGGTCATAGTAGCCTCCGCCGTAGCCGACCCTGTGACATTTTTCGTCAAAAGCCACCCCGGGCATCAGAAGAAGTCCCTCCTCCGTCTTACAAAGGGGGCATTCTTTTTTCGGCTCCATAATGCCGAAGCTTCCCGGTTCCAGATCCTCCAGGCTGCTCAGATAATAATAATGCATGATTCCGTCGCCGTCCACCCGCGGAGCCGCAACCTTTTTGCCGTCCTTCCATGCCTGCTGCATTAAAAGTCTTGTCTCCACTTCCCTTTTTGCATCCACATAGGCCAGCAACGTTTCTGATTTCTGATATGCCTCCAGCCCGGTAAAACTCTCCAAAATCCGCATGCTGGCCGTATGCAGCAGATTAGGATCTGCCTCTGACCTGCGGCGTTTTACTTCTGCTCTAATTTCCTTTTTTCTGTTTATTTCCATATTTTTCTCCCAAATTTATAACCGAACCATCCGGCTGCTGAACATCAATCTGATCAAGCTGGCTTTTCAGATTCCTCCTCACCGCGGCAAGAAATTCCTGCCGCAGAAGTCCCTGCTCCTTTTTTTCTGCCTCCGTCAGTCCTTCTGCTTTCGACTTATGCGCCAATTCATTGATTCTCGCAATCTTTGCCTCGTCCATAGTTCCTCCTAATTCTGTCATAAAGGAAATGTATTGAGATTTGCCTGGGTAATATTATATCCTCGGAGCGTCCAGATAGTCAATCAAATAAAAATCGTCTGTCCGGTTTGCCCTGAACAAAGTTCCGATTCTCTCCCCGTCCATCACCTGGTGGATAACACCCATATCCGCGCCATTGGCTATAATCATGTCCGCGCCTGCTGAGGTAGCCAGTCTGGCTGCATTAATTTTTGTGGACATACCTCCGGTTCCCACATCGCTGGAAGCGCCTTTTGCCATCCTCTCAAAATGTTCATCCACCTGATTCACATATTCAATAAACTTTGCGTCCGGATTCCTGTTCGGATCGTCCGTGAACAGACCATCAATGTCCGAAAGTAAAATCAGCAGATCTGCCTGTACCAGTGCGGATACCACTGCGGAAAGAGTATCATTGTCCCCAAACTGAATCTCATATGTGGAAATGGTATCATTTTCATTGACAATCGGGATAGCTCCCATGGACAGCAATGTCTCAAATGTATTTCTTGCATTTTCCCGGTTTCCCTCATTCACCAGCGTATTTTTTGTCATCAGAATCTGAGAGGCAATCTGATTATATTCCATAAAAAGCTTCTGATACATCATCATCAGGCGGGCCTGTCCGATGGACGCACATGCCTGCTTTACTGCCAGCTCTGAAGGACGATCCTTCATTCCGATTGTTTTTCGTCCTACTGCAATCGCTCCTGAGGTTACCAGAATTACTTCCTTTCCCTGGTTGTGCAGATCTGTCAGCTCCCGAACAAGCCTTTCCATCTTAATCAGATCCACAAGACCGGTCTTAGGATGGGTCAGAGATGAGGTTCCCACCTTCACTACGATTCTTTTTTTATCCTTTAGTGTACTTCTCAATGTCATGTTTTCTTACCAATCCGTATTCTCTCATAAAACGGACAATATCTGTCCGATACGATATCTAATTTACAACATCTTGGAAGCAAACACAATCCTAACTTGTATAATTTTCAAGAAAATTATACAATTCTTCCTCATTCCGCAAATATTTTCCCTGCCGGATTTCTTCCTGCAGTTCTGCAGGAAGAACATCCATGATTACATCCGTATATTCATAGATTTCATTTTCAGGGAGCTGATAGACGGTCACATAGTTGTCGTTATTAACCAAAACAAACTGATATGCCTCTAAATTTGTATCAGCCGTCAGCTCGTCTGTATTTTTTTCGGGTATCTGTCTCTCCAAAGGCCCGCCGGCAGAGGATACCTTTTCCGGACTGGTCTCGGTCGGAAGCATTTCTACAAATTCTGTTCCCCTCTGCTCTTCGGACGGATCTGAGGTATTCCTTCCAAAATACCAAAAAGTAAATGCAACCATAATAAACAGGGCAAAAACAGACAGAAAGATTCCCAAAACTCTCTTAGACATAATAAAACCTCCTTTTTCCATATAGTATGAACTGGAAAAAAGAGGCTTATTCTTACATCAGATGTAATTTTTTTGCAACTGACACCAATATCCTTCCTTTTGGAAATCCAAGCAATTCTTCTTCTTTTAATCCTTTCAGGAGCAGCAATGCAATTCCATAGACGAGCACTGCAACAGCACATGCTGCCAAAGTTGCAGCCGTATTATTTTTCACCAGGAGCATAAGCCCTTTATGTACTCCAAAAGCAGAGGCCCCCATCAGAGCAGACGCTGCCAGTGGAATCAGAAAGGTACGTATGATTTCCTGCCGATACCTCATATATTTTGCAATCGCCCTGGAATTCAGCACGCACATCATAAAAGCAAAAAAAATGTTTGACCAGACAACCGCATAAATATTCAAATCCGCGCCTAAAATAAGAAAAACCAGAAGAGCCGTATGCAGCGCCAGTGAGATTGCCGCATGGATAACCGGAAGCTTCATCTTGTCTATACCCTGAAGAATGCCATTTGTCAGTGTGGACATTCCGTAAAGCACAACGGACAGAGTTCCCATCTGAAGAAGGCTTGAGGATATCCGAATATGATCCTTTGCTCCAAACAAAAGCTGAATAATCGGTTCCGCCAGCACAGAAAGCCCAACTGCACACGGAATACAGATAATCATAACAAAACGGATTGAATTTTCCGTTTTGCGGCGCATCTCTTTTCGGTTTTTGTTCACTCTTGCCCTGGTCAGCGCCGGAATCGTAGAGGAAGCCATGGCCGAAGCAACCGCCAGCGGCACATTAGTCAAAAGCTTGTACTCCCCGCTGAAAATTCCCCAAAGCTCGTCAATCTTCATACTGTCATATTTTTTATAGGCCATCAGATGCTTGAAAATTCCCTGGTCAATAATTCCGCTGATATTGTAAACTGCCGTACTTAATATAACCGGGAGAATCGTCATAATCAGCAGATAATAAATTTCTATTGTAGATTCACTGCTTCCATACCGATCTTTAGAACGTCTGCGCTTCATAACCGAGTTATACGCCAGCATCAAAAATGCCAGAAGCAGAAAACCGGCCAGAGCGCCCAGCCCGGTGCCAAGCGTGCTTCCCGCCGCGCCGTAAGCGTAGGCGGCTGTTTTCGTAGACAACAATGCATCGATTTTGGAACCATAACGAAACAGCATCCATGCGGCTCCGATGCTGACCGCAGCATTGATGATCTGCTCCGCAATCTGGGACACAGCCGTAGGAAGCATGGACCCCAGCCCCTGAAAGTATCCCCTCATGCAGCCCATCACGGCAACAATCAGAATTGTAGGCGCCAGTACCTGAAGAGCCAGCTTGCTCTCCGGTGTATTTACCAGTACATTGCTGAAAAAGTCAGCGCCGAAAAAGATCAGAAGAGAACCGATTCCTCCCGATACAAGGGCAAATAAAACTGTACAGCGGAATATCTTATATGCCCCCCGGACCTGTCCCTTTGCCATACGCGCCGACACCAGCTTGGAAACTGCCAGAGGGAGGCTGAAGGAGGATATCAGCAGCATCATGGAATATACCTCATAAGCTGCCGAATAATAGCTGTTCCCAATCGGTCCAAGTATTCTTGTGACAGGAATCCGATACACCAGCCCGATGATACGCACCAGAATGGATGCTGCCGCCAGGATGCTCCCCTGTACAATATAATTGGATTTTTGCTTATGTTTTTTTTTCTCCATGCTTTCTTCAATCCTCTAACATATGTATTTTTTCCGGCAGGCCAGTGAAAGCCGCAGACCTTCCGGGCTTTCCACTGCTAAAATTCAACCGGATTTGCATCCACCGAAACAAATTCCCCATATTCCTGCCAGATGTTGCAGACCCAGGTTTTACCCTGGTTGAAAATAATTTCATTTCCGTTATTATCGTAGTATTTTGCCGGTGAATCGTCGCCGTCCCACCGCTGCCAGGTTCCTTTAATCATTTTGCCGTTTGTAAATACAAGGCAGTTTCCTTCTCCGTGGACGCCGAACGCCAGATAATCATGGGCATCCCTCACCTCACCGTGACAATACTGGAACACCACATTGCTGACTGCAAGCTGTCTGCCGTCCAGTTCGTCAATGTGCTTTCCGCCGTGCTGAAAACGGTAATAAAGCCTGTCTGTCTCATTGTATTTAAAATAAGCCCTGATACCGCCGTATCCGCCTTTATTGTCTCCCTTTCCGGGATAGATTTCCGCCGCATCCGGCATGTCCGCATAATCTGCCCTTGTACCGTCTGCCGCAAAGGTAAATTTGGGAATAAAGGTATCCCCATAATTCCATGAATAGCCTCTCTGTTCCACACCCTTTTTCAGTCTGTCGATAAACAGATAGCCTGTAAACTCGGTGGCATAGCCCGGTCTTGAAATACGGTCAAAGGCAATCGGGGTCGGTATGTCCACCCCCTTGTTTGCCTGACTGATATTGTCTACCCGGTCACTGTTCAGAAGTTCCGCCACATATGGCACCGCCAGTCCCCAGTGACAATAGAGTGCATCATATTCCAGCGCCGTATATACATAGTAATCACGGCTGGAACGAACCGGTCCAATATAATCCAGAGCATCAAAATCTTCAAAAATTCCCATCAGACGGGTAATACGTCCTTCCACGCACGCCTCATAAATCACGCCTGCCTTTGAGATACCGTACTGAGGCTGCGCCGTGCTGTTATTCGGTATCATAACCGCTATAGGCCTGCGGTTACCAATAGAAGCATCCACTTTTGTACCGGTCAGATAACTGTGAACCTTTCCGCCTTCTGCCTCATGTTTTTCAATCACCGGATAAAGATAACCGCTGCCGTCTTTCTCTGGTTCCTCTTCCGTTTCCGTCTCTTCCTCTTCTTTTGGCTCCTCTGATTCCACAGCAGGACTGTCAGCCTGATCGAAATGGCTGCAGCTTACTGCCAACATCATGATCAGTATAAATAAAACCCGGTTCTTCCGTTTTTTCATATATCTGCTGCTCCTACCTGTTGATATTCAGGCAGGCCAGAACGGAGGATTGTCTGGCTTCCATATCAGCCGCCTCCGCCTCCGTCATATGATCATATCCCAACAAGTGTAGCATACTGTGTGCGATAAGAAAAGCGAATTCTCTCTTCCTGCCATGGCGATATTTCTCGGCCTGCTCCACAACCTTATCCAGCGATACAATAATATCTCCTAAAAGCAGCTCTCCTGTATCCGGATGAAAGCAGTCCGTCTCATGTGATTCTGCCCAGGAAAAATCCGCCGGAGCTTCATATTCTATCTGAGGAAATGACAGTACATCCGTCGGAGCATCGATTCCTCTGTATTCCAGATTGATCCCATGTATCTCTTCATCGGAGAGCAGAAAGAGGTTTACCTCCGTCTCATACGGGCAGCCTTCCCTCTCCAGCACCTGTTCTATCACCTGTCTGGCAATACTTTCATAGTCAAGACCTAAATCCAGTCCGTATTCCTTTTCTACGTTTAGCGTCATTGGTTTCCTTTCTATGCATAGTCTTTTTATCATATTCCTCATATGCAGTGACGATTTTCTGCACCAGAGGATGCCGCACCACATCTCTGCTGGTCAGCTTGCAAAAGGAAATGCCTTCCACTTTGTTTAATACCTTCTCAGCAACCTCCAGACCGGATTTTACATCCATAGCCAGATCCTTCTGGGTAGAATCCCCGGTCACTACAACCTTGGAACCAAATCCGATACGGGTCAGAAACATCTTCATCTGTGCCTGTGTTGTATTCTGTGCTTCATCCAGAATGATAAAGGCATTGTCCAGCGTCCGTCCGCGCATATAGGCAAGCGGAGCCACCTCTATCAATCCCTTCTCCATATTTTTCTGAAAGCTTTCCGCTCCCATAATCTGGTACAGCGCATCATAAAGCGGCCGGAGATACGGATCGATCTTGCTCTGTAAATCTCCGGGCAGAAATCCCAGCTTCTCTCCCGCCTCAATGGCCGGACGCGTTAAAATAATCCTCTCTACTTCGTTGGCCTTGAAGGCGGTAATGGCCAAAGCCATGGCCAGATAGGTTTTGCCTGTTCCCGCGGGCCCCATGCCGAACACAATCATGTTTTTCCGGATAGCATCCACATACTGCTTCTGCCCCAGCGTTTTCGGCTTGATGGATTTTCCGCTGATAGTGTGGCAGATCGTGTCCTCGTCAATGGACAGAAGCGCTCCCTTCTGGTGCTCCATGGCAAGAGACAATGCATAATCCACATTCTGTTCCGTAATCTGGTTTCCTCTCCTGGACAGCTCTACCAGCTCTAAAAGCACCTGTCCCGCACATTTTACCTGCTCCTGGCTGCCCAGCAGCTTCAGTTTCCCGTCCCGGGAAACTACAGTCACTCCAATAGTTCTTTCAATTTTTTTCAAATAAACGTCAAACTGTCCGCATACATTCTGTTCATGCTCAGACGGAATGTCAAAAATATTTTCTTCCAATGTCACTTAGCTTTGTTCCCCTTCCCCGTCAGATTTTTCCTCCTGATCAGGTATGATAATTTCCGGAGTCTGTTCCTGCACGGCAGTTTCTTCCAAAAGATAATCTCCGTCAGCATTACATAAGTCTCCCGTAATTTCTATTTTAACATTATTTTCAATAATTTGAAGTCCCTTTATTCTTAATTTTTCAAAAAACAGGGATAATTCTTCTTTTGCGCGGGAAACAGCCTCCTCCTTTGTATATACTGCATCAGTAGGAATATATTCCTGCTCTGTCTGTTTTCCGAAAATCACCGGAAGGTAAAAATTCTCTGTGACCTTCAGCGGAAATTCACTGGCAATAAAATCCGACTGCCCATAGCCTCCTCTATGGAGAAGACGAAGGTCTATTCTTTTATTTCCAAGAACCAGATACAGCATCGTCCGTTTTTTTCCTGTATAAACTTTTTTTACATACTGCATTGGAAAGGATGCATGATAATGTTCTCTTCTCCGGATTCGGATATCGGCATCCGAATGCACATAATAGGCATTGGCAACCTCCCCTCCGTCATTCAAAATCTCTACCCTGCTCTGAACCAGCAGATCTCCTTTTTGTACCTCCATCCCTTCAGTGACCAGAGGGGTTCCGCTCCTTACTATCATAGAAACAACAGTTCCTGACTCTGAGGCAACCAGATCTGCCGGTTCATTTTCCGGTACGCTCTCCGGTACAGAATCCTCATTCTCCTGTACATGGATTATCAGCCTTGTTCCCTTCACCTCTGCTGAGGTCCAGGTAATCTCCGGAAAATGCTCTCTGAGCTTTGCCTCTATTTCTTCTCCATGAATATTTTTCTTCGCCATACCATGCACAATCCGTTCGCTTTCCAGATAGTCCAGCACCACCTGATCGCTTAGACTGTAATTGCCCTCCACATGGATATTCCAGATGAAAAGGGACAGTACATAGAGAAGCACAAGCCCTCCTGCCGCTCCGACTGCAAACAGCTTCCGGCTGCGATAGTTGTAAAGAATAAAAGGAAGGCCGTGTCTTTCCAGAATCACGACCTTCGTCTTTGTCTTATGTACCAGCGGCCTCAGCTTGCGGAAACCGCCGATACTGATGCACATTTCATACTCCGTTCCAACGGACCGAAGTCCCCACAGAACGATCCCATGGCGGCTGCACAGATTTAAAAAGCGTTCCGGCGAATAACCGGACAGATGTATCACTACATAACCCTTAAAAAATTTCAAAAGCTTTGTCAGCAATAACGGATTTCTCCAATCTCACCCGATATTTTCATCTCGTCTTCTGTATAGTAATCAATATGCAGATGCTCCCCGCACAATGTCATCTGGCAGGTTTTTGTCTGCAGACGGATTTTTTGTTCTGTATACTCAATAATTCCCCTGTAATTCTCAATATACGCTTCGCTTCTGCCGGTCACGGTCAGGACCGCCGCCCCCATGACCAGATCCTTAGGAAGCCTCAGTTTTTCTGCCATCCGTTCTTTCAGATTCATGGTACACCCGCCCCGACGTTTATTATAATATATGTAGCGCTTTCTGTTTTATACCTGACGCCGATCCCACGCTTTATTCCTGATACAGGATCAGGCTGAACCAGGTCACCATATTTCCGCCGTTCATAAAACTAATTCCATATTTTTCCGCCAGCTCCGTCACCAGAATTCCATAGCTTTCAATACAGGGGAACATTTTATCCGGATAACGGCATGGAGCGTCCGGATAAGCACATTCTTCGCATATGGAACAGGACTCTGTGGAAAGCACCTGAATATTGACGCATTGTTTGAGAAACAGACTGCGGATTTCCTGAGTAATTTTTTCATGCTCCATCCGTGTAGCAAGGGTTGCCTTCATATTGGAGATATCATCCACCTCTGCAATGGTAGTAAACAAAAAACCGCCTGTAAATTTACTGCATCTGTTCCTGCATTCCTGCACGGTTCCCACAGCCGGAGGACAGGACCAGGATTTCCCATACTGCGGGCATTCGCTCTCGCATATATAGCGCACCTGATCCAGAAAAGAAATGTCCTCCGGGTTGATAAATGCATATTCACAGACCGGGTATCCGGTCAGTTGTTCCTCCAGCCTTTCCTGGTTCATCGTATCTTTTTCTCCTTTTTATCTTTTATGTTTCTCTCATCATTTCACGGAGCAAAAGCCAGTTAGCCCGAAACGGCCGCATCAGATTCCAGTAGCCCACACCCCGGAAACCATAGTCCGAAGCCGTCCGAAGCTTTACCTCCATACTTCTGACATCCTCAAACCATACCTCATGAGAAATTCCGTCTCTTTCATAGAAAAAATACGGACTCTGGGCAGTCTCGTCAAACTGAATCGTAGCACCGTTTTCCGCCGCAAGCTCCACCGCTTCCACATTTCCAATCAGCCGCGCCACTGTCGTTCCCCTCTCGTAAGGCAGCGGCCAGTCGTATCCATAATTGGGAATCCCCATCATGATTTTTTCTGCCGGAATTTCCTGAACCGCATAGTCCAGCACCTGCCGGACTTTATTGATGGGAGCTACTGCCATAGGCGGGCCGTACGTGTAGCCCCACCTAGGTTTTCTGTCTTTTTGACATTCCCTATAGCTAAAGTCAAGGGAGCCATGGCTTGTTTTGTTAAAAAAATTATATCACGGCATTTTCAGCTCCGCCATATTTTTTTGACACTTGTTATTTCTTTGCAGGATAACGTCTAGAGCAAGATTCGCCAGAGCCGCTCAAAACTCACTTTTGTGATTTTAGTTACCTGGCAGCTTGATGGGGATTCCGTTTCCCCATACCCCCGGTATCCGCATATTTATCATCATGCAGGTATGGCTCCTATTAAAAATAGCCGCAGCGTGTTGACATTCTCCACGACTTTAGCTGTAGGAACTGTTAAGGAAGAATAAAGCTGTAAATTAACACGCATATTTACGTTGCTATTTTAAAAGTGTTTGTATATAATAAAAACATAGAAGGAGTTGATTGTATGCCAAATATTAAACCAATATCAGATTTGAGAAACTATACAGAAGTATTAAAAGAAGTCAAAACAAACCAGCCAGTGTATCTAACCCGGAATGGACGGGGAGCATACGCTATTGTAGATGTTAATGAACTGGATCGACTAAAAGCGACTATTCAGCTTTTAACAAAATTGGAAGAAGGAGAGCAGTCTGCCAGAGAAAAAGGCTGGTTAACAACGGATGAAGTAGATGCTGCATTGGGACTGTAATATGCCGAAGCTGATTTACGCACCAAAAGCGTTGGAAGATCTTCAGGGGATAAAAACTTATGTTGCTAAACAATTTGGTGAAGACAAGGCAAAAGCCTGTGTTAAGAAGATTACATCAACCGCCAAACAGTTAGAACTATTTCCCGGAGAAGGTCCATGCTTGGAGAATCTGATAGAATATTCAACGGATTACCATTACCTGGTTATAAAGCCTAATTATGTTTTTTACAGAATTGAGGGTAATACTGTGAGAATTATCCGTATTTTGAATGAAAAGCAGGATTTTTTGCAGTTATTATTTGGAATTACCAGTATATCTAAAGAAGGAGAAGATTACTGGGGTGATTAGGGGGGTTATGTAGATGAAGGAAGATATATTTTATACAGCGTGGACAAAATGCGGACAATGTCCACACTTATAAATTAACCTGTTGTGCTATTTCAAAATAAAAGGACTTAATACAGGCGTTATCATAGAGGCAAATACTTTCCCTTTGCCTTACCGGGATAACTAGAGTTATACCGAATTCGGGTTAATAAGAGCAAGATTCGCCAGAGCCGCTCAAAACTCACTTTGGTGATTTTAGTTACCTGGCAACTTGATGGGGATCCCGTTTCCCCATATCCCCGGTATCCGCATATTTATAAAATGTTCGGTTTTAGCCCCTATTAAAAATAGTCGCAGCGTGTTGACATTCTCCACGACTTTAGCTGTAGGAACTGTTAATAAAGAATAGAACTTTGACATTCTCCACGCCTAAAACTGGAGAATTCTCTGTTCAACGACCGCAACCTTTCACAAAATTATAAATGTTATTCTTAGCTAGTAAATAAATATCAATATTCTACTATACTGGGAATCTTTTTGTGATTTGTGATATAATTCTGAAAAAAGGAGATCGCATAATGAAAAAATTAAACTATGATAATCTTTATCCGCCGGAATTCTATCATGAAATTCCAAATTTTGATAGCAGAATTGCAATAAGAAAATTTTTAGATGCCCTTGATACTATAAGTATGGCAGCAATTTCGTTATCATATATTGATGATAACCCATGTACAGATTTTGAAAAAAATTTCGTTAAAACAATACATTTACGTCATGCTATAGTAGATTTGAATAACTCATTTGATTTATTATTACAAATTCCATGGATGTTTTACCGCGCTTGGAGTGCATTTAATACAGGGGGAAGTTTACGGTCATACTCATGCTATAATAAACATGACATAGTACGGAATACGGATGATTGGGTCAATTCAGCTGAAAAAGAATGCTCTGCTAAAAAATTGATGAAATTTTTAAATTATATCAATAACCCTCTTGAACAAAAGTTTAATAACTTTACAAACACCTATATTAATAAAGGATTAAATAAAACATTTACAGTGAGAACGCTATGCAACACAATGAAACACAACCATGCTCTTAGCTTTACTGAATTATATAAACCTTATGTTTTTAATATTAATTTCCAAAATAAACAAGTTAATTTAAGAGATGAAAATGTTAAAATTTGCTTTGATTGTAAATTTTTTGAGCAAAGTAATCCAGAAACCCCTATCGGGGTTATTAAGGCAAATTATTCCAAAGATTTAGAAATAGATATAGAATATTTTAATGGTGATGTATTCAGATATTCAGATTGTACGCATCAAAGTGATAGATATGACATTATTCAAGTTTTAAATGAATGTATAGACTATTATGATGCTACTGTAGATTTGTTCGAGAATATATATAATGTAATTTACCCTGAAATACCTTTTTGTCCAGTGCTTGCAACAAATGGAAAACCTAATATAAAAATCGAAAAAGACAATATTAATTTAAATAAATATTTTTCAGAAACTTAATTTCCATAGTAAGCGCAGAATCATACAGATTTGCTTTGCCATATCTATTGTGACTTCATAGTCAACTGCAGGTCTGCCGCCTTCGGAGGTTTTACTCATTTTTGAGTAAAAGTCTTTTCCTTCTATAAATCCATATTCCGCCATTCTTGGAAACCAGTCATTAAACCTTGTTCCTATTTCCAATCTTTCATGTAAATCTCTTGCTGATACTGACGGCTGCTCTGCATCCCAATTTACCTTAATTAATTCGTTCATGTTCCTCTCTTTATTATGCTTTTATGGAAAAAGCCCCCGGATCACTTCCGAGGGCTGTAAGGATTAAGCTGCTAAAAGCTCTGTAATTGTCTTGACGCCGGCAATATAGTCCTGTGTCAGATTGTGTGTCTCCTGAAACAGTCCGATTGCCAGCCGGGTATCAGCCCCCAGCTTTCCGTCCGCTTCCAGAGGCTTTCCAAGCAGTCCGATAATATCATTTCCAATCACCGTATTCAGCCGCATCTGAACCCACTTCACAACCTGACCGGTGCTTCCCGTACGGTACCTGCCTTTGCCCGTATCAAATGCTCCGGATTTCAGAAGCACTCTGGCGATGGCCTCTCCGGTGCGCTGACCTTTGATTCCGTCAATCGCAAGCGCGTTTCCGTTCTTATCTGTGATTCCATCCGCATTCAGGGCTTCCTGAAGGCTTCTTACCGCCTCATTATCCAGTCCGGGCCCAGCAGCGGGATTACTTCCCATTGGAGTATCAAACAATGCTTTCTCGGCTGCTCTGCGCTTCACGAGGCCTGGAAGAGCACTGCCTCCCCCTGCCTTGTTATAGGTCAGAATCTTTGCAGAGATTACCGCGATTGTCCTTGTACCGTTCGCCGTAAGCTTGTTTAGATTTCCAGCGCCGCAGTTATATGTAAAGCTGACAAGAGCGCTGAACTGATTTTCATTCCAGCAGTATGCGCCTTCATACTTAGACACCGCTTTTTCCGCTGTTCCAACATCCTGCGCAAGATAAGCGTCTGCCTGGGCCTGTGTGATAGTCTGTCCCATCCTTACGCCTTTCGTATGGCCATAGCCAATGGTTGGGATTCCTAGCGGATCCCGATAAGCCGTAAGGTGGCATCCTTCAAACTGTTTAATAATGCTGAGTCCTTTTTCACTGATTTTCATATGGTTCTCCTTTCTGCTGTCATTTTGCAGCACAAAAAGAGGACAGATTTTCCGCCCTCTAAAATTATTGCTCCACGTATACCCCATCCTGACTAATGCTGATGCAAATCCTCATAGGATAGGTATCCGTATATTTGTCTGTCACATTTATGCCACTATTTGTTTAAACACATTCTCCATAATAAAATTTTTAATCTGATCATAACCCCATCCACAACAAATAAGACTGCCCACCAGCATTTCCGCCGACTGAACAGCCTTTAATTCTTCTTTGCTGAAACAATTCCGAAGCTCCTCCTTCTTTCCGATTCCATATTCCTCCCGGAGCTGCTTTGCATTCTTTCCAAAGACAGCTTTGTAGATCACATTTGTATAGGTGGAATATGCGTGGCCATGCAGTCTCATATTTTCCTGGGATTCTTTCAGGGCATTTGTAAGCGCATGCCGTACTGCAATACCTTTTTCCCGCTCCTTCATCTTGCCAATAAGTGCTTTTTCCATTGCATTAAACTGCCGGATATAAGCCTCTTTAAACTTCATAGCCTTTTCGCCTGTATATCCCATAGCAAGAATAGCGAAACCGTCTCTTGTCATGTAATATACAGGCAAGTTTTTGTTCTGCACAGAGGTGTATGAGGAGAGCACGAAATTGCGCTGTCCAAATTCCTCACTGCATTGCAATTCCCTTATATCCTGTAAAACACGCTTGTGTTCTTTTTCAAAAGTCTCTGCCACATCAAGACTTGTCACCACTGTTGTTTCTTCTTTTCCGATTTTCATAATTTCTACTAACATATCATCAATCCCTTTCTGTTGATTTTGGTATAAACAAAAAACTGCCTTCTGCTGCTATTTTGCAGCATAAAAAGGGGTTGTTGCAAAATCATCAAATTAGATGATTGAGCCATATCCTCGCTC
>CAJUEW010000003.1 GCA_910585465.1 uncultured Lachnospiraceae bacterium
GCTTACGATATCGGATTCGGCGGCGTTGATCATGTGCTTGCTTCCGGCAAGGATATCAATATTATGGTATTTGATACTGAGGTTTACTCCAATACCGGCGGACAGTCCTCCAAGGCGACTCCTACAGGTGCGGTTGCCCAGTTCGCTGCAGGCGGTAAGGATGTTAAGAAGAAGGATCTTGCTTCTATTGCCATGAGCTATGGTTATGTATACGTTGCGCAGATTTCCATGGGTGCTGATTTTAATCAGTGTGTAAAGGCAATTGCGGAGGCAGAGGCATATCCGGGACCATCCCTGATTATTGCATATGCTCCTTGTATTAATCATGGTATTAAGAAGGGCATGAGCAAAGCTCAGACAGAAGAAGCTTTAGCTGTTGAGGCAGGTTACTGGCATTGCTTCAGATTCAATCCGGCTCTGGCAGCAGAAGGAAAGGATGCATTCTCCTTAGATTCCAAGGAGCCGACCGGAGATTATCAGGCGTTCCTTGACGGAGAAGTTCGTTACAATGCTCTGAAACGCGCAAATCCGGAAAGAGCTGCTAAGCTGTTTGCTAAGAATGAGGGTGAAGCAAAAGCCAGATACAGCTATCTGAACAAGCTGAAAACTCTTTACGGAGCAGACTAATTATTGAATATAAACAGTCAGTTTCATGAAACAAGATTTTAAAAGAGCTGCCGCAGTTAAGCGGCGGCTCTTTTTATATTCTTCTATTGCAGGGCAGAGAAAAACTGATTATACTTAAACTGAAGGAAACGGATAACCCTAAAAGGGAGGACAGGAGGGTCTTATGGCAAAAACAAAAGGCAGGGTGACGCTGCCAAGTGAAACTGGCTTTCTGAAGGAGACGGAGGAGCTTCTTAGGCGCTGGGGCGCTGATGCGCTGCGGGACAGTGACGGAACGAAGCTGGATGCCTGGACGAAAGCACTGAATGCAAAAATATATACTACATATTTTGTGTCACGGGGGCACAATGAATTTGCCCAAAAGCATATGGAGGAATGTCAGCAGCTCTATCTTATGTCCGGACGCTGGACGGCTGTGGACGGAAAAGTTACGATTCCGTTTATGGAAGGGTATTACGAAGAACAGGTCATTCCGGATTACACCCATGATCCTAAGGAATGGTGGGAGGTTATGGACCGGACGCTGGGAGAACCGGTTACTGCAGACGGCTGGGAGCTGGATAAGAAGGAACATAAAGTATGCATTCTGCAGGCAGTCCCGTTCCATGAGTATACGGTAAGCTTTCTTGTATATGCTGTCTGGGACCCGACACAGATGTATAACCATATTACGAATAGCTGGGGGGACAAGCCTCATGAAATTCCATTTGATATCCGCCAGGCAGCCTCCGGCCAGTTTGCAAAGGACTATCTGGTGCAGTGGCTGAAAGACAACCCGGATACGGATGTGGTGCGGTTTACCACGTTTTTTTATCATTTTACGCTGGTGTTCAACAGTCAGGCAAAGGAAAAATTTGTGGACTGGTTTGGCTACGGAGGAACTGTGTCCGTAAAGGCACTTCAGGAATTTGAGGCAGAATATGGCTACCGTCTGCGTCCGGAGGATCTGGTGGATAATGGCTATTATAACTCCACGTTCCGTGTGCCTACAAAAGCATACCTGGACTATGTGGATTTTATTCAGCGGTTTGTGGCGAAAAAAGCGGCTGAGCTGGTGGCGCTGGTTCATGAGTCCGGCAAAGAGGCTATGATGTTTCTGGGGGATAACTGGATTGGAACAGAACCATACGGCCCCTATTTTAAAAGCATCGGATTGGATGCAGTGGTAGGAAGCGTGGGAGACGGTGTAACGCTCCGCCTGATTTCCGACATTCCGGGAGTAAAGTATACAGAAGGACGGTTTCTTCCTTATTTTTTCCCGGATACTTTCTGTGAGGGCAACGATCCATGTATTGAGGCCAGAGAGAATTGGCTGAAGGCGAGAAGAGCGCTGATGAGAAAGCCCTTAGATCGTATTGGCTATGGCGGATATCTGAGTCTGGCTTACAAATTCCCGGATTTTGTGAATTATATTGAGCAGGTTACGGATGAGTTTCGGGAGATTTATGACAGGATTCACGGGAAAAAACCATACTGCGGGTTGAAAACGGCAATCTTAAACTGCTGGGGGGGACTTCGCGCCTGGCAGCCCTATATGGTGGCCCATGCGCTCTGGTATAAAGAAGCATATTCCTACTTTGGAATACTGGAAGCCTTGAGCGGTGCCAGCGTGGATGTATGCTTTTTGAGCTTTGACGAGATTCTGGAGCATGGTATTCCGGAGGATGTGGATGTGATCATCAATGCAGGTGATGCGGGTACGGCGTTTTCAGGCGGCTCCTGGTGGGAGGACGAGAGAGTGATAACCTTGCTTCGGCAATGGGTATATAAAGGAGGAGGCCTGGTAGGTGTGGGAGAACCGTCCGCCGTTCATAAGAATGGAAGATTTTTTCAGCTTGCAGATGTATTCGGTGTGGATAAGGAGCTGGGCTTTACCCTTTCTACAGATAAATATTTTACTATGGCACAGCCAGGACATTATCTGATTCAGGACAGGACAGAGGATTTTGATTTCGGGGAAGGAATGAAAAACATCTATGCTCTGGGAGCGGATACGGAAATCATCGAATATTCCAACCATGAGGTTCATGCGGCGGCACACTCCTATGGCAAAGGAAGAGGAGTTTATCTGGCAGGGCTTCCTTACAGCTACGCCAATACCCGTTTGCTCATGCGGGCTCTCTATTATGCTGCAGTGGAGGAGGAAAGGCTCTACCGCTGGTATGCGGATAACCCATTCTGCGAGGTGCATGCCTATCCGGAGGCAGGAGTGTATGCGGTTCTGAATAACAGCGGACAGAAGCAGGTTACAGATGTGTACGACGGAGAAGGGCATGCGACGGCAGTGACCTTAAAGCCGGGAGAGATTTTCTGGAAAAATATAAAAGAATAGAGGCATATAATATGAAAAAACCAGTACTGGTAATTATGGCGGCAGGAATGGGGAGCCGTTACGGGGGACTGAAGCAGATTGATCCGGTGGATGCAGAAGGACATATCATTATGGACTTTTCCATCTATGATGCAGTGAAGGCAGGCTTTGAGAAGGTAGTTTTTATTATCAAGAAGGAAAACGAAGCGGACTTCCGGGAGAGAATCGGGAACCGGATAGAAAAGCAGATTCAGGTGGAATATGTATTCCAGGAGCTTCACAATCTTCCGGACGGCTTTAAGGTTCCGGAAGGAAGAGTGAAACCATGGGGAACCGGACATGCGGTTCTTTCCTGTCTGCCTGTGCTTCACGGACCATTTGCAGTTATCAATGCAGACGACTATTATGGCTCTCAGGCATTCCGGATGCTCTATGATTTTCTTACCAGTCATGAGGATGAAGATAAATATCAGTATACAATGACAGGGTATTTGCTGGAGAATACACTGACAGAAAACGGTCATGTGGCAAGAGGAGTCTGCGAGACGGATGAAAGGGGCAGGCTGACCAGGATTACAGAGCGTACGCATATTGAAAGGCGCGGGGCCGGGCCGGCCTACACGGAGGATGGCGGCGTAACCTGGATGGAATTGCCTGCAGATGCAGTTGTATCCATGAATATGTGGGGATTTTCAGAGAGTATACTGCCGGAACTGAATGCCCGGTTTGCAGAATTTCTCAGAGAAAGTATCCTACAAAATCCTCTGAAGTGTGAATATTTTCTTCCTTTTGTGGTGGATGAGCTGATTCAGGAAGGAAAGGCAGAGGTAACAGTACTGAAATCCCGCGACCGATGGTATGGCGTAACCTATAAGGAGGATAAGCCTGTTGTAGTAAAGGCGATTCAGGCAATGAAGGACAGAGGCGAGTATCCGCAGAAGCTGTGGGGGTAAGGAGGGGCACACCTGTGAGAAGGGAAAAAGAAGAGCTGCTTCGGATTAAGGAGCATTTTCCGATTGACAAAGAAGTAGAAAGCATTATTCCGCATGGAAGCGGGCACATCAATGATACTTATCTTGTGACCTGCAGGCAGGAGACCAGGAAACAGAAAAAATATATTCTCCAGAGAATGAACCATGAAATATTTAAGGATCCCCGCGGACTGATGGAAAATGTGATGAACGTGACAAGTTTTCTGCAGGAAAGGATTCGGGAGGCCGGAGGAGATCCGGAGCGGGAGGCTCTGAATGTGATTCCGTGCCGGGACGGCAGGCCATACTATCAGGCGGATGACGGAACCTACTGGCGGATGTACCGGTTTGTGGAAGGAGCCTCCAGCTATGATACAGTGGAAAATCCGGAGAACTTCTATGAAAGCGCGGTGGCATTCGGACATTTTCAGAAGCTTCTTTCCAGCTTCCCTGCGGCAAGTCTGCATGAGACAATACCTGATTTTCATAATACGGCAGATCGTCTGGATAAGTTTAAGCGTGCGGTGAGGGAGAATACATGTCATCGGGCCGAAAAGGTGCAGAAGGAAATTCAGTTTGTGCTGGACCGTGAAAAAGACTGTTACATACTATGCGATATGCTGGCATCGGGGGAGATTCCCCTTCGGGTAACTCATAATGATACAAAGCTGAACAACATTATGATTGACGACGAAACCGGAAAAGGAATCTGTGTCATTGATTTGGATACAGTCATGCCAGGTTCTGCACTCTATGACTATGGTGATTCCATTCGGTTTGGAGCCAATACCGGTATGGAGGATGAGAAGGACTTATCCAAGATATCCTGCGATATGGAGCTGTTTGCCCTGTATACAAAGGGATATGTCCAGGGATGCGGAGGCTCTTTGACGGAGGCGGAGATTCGGATGCTTCCGATGGGAGCAAAACTGATGACGCTGGAATGCGGTATTCGTTTTCTGACTGATTATCTGGAGGGAGATCATTATTTCAAAATTCACCGTCCGGAGCATAATCTGGATCGCGCCAGAACCCAGTTCTGCATGGTAAAGGATATGGAGAATAAATGGGAGCAGATGACGGGGATTGCAGAGCAGTATCTGATTCGCTGACACGGGCAGAGAAAAAGCAGCGGAATGACGGGGACGTCAGGAAGCTGCTTTTAAAGTACTGCTTTTTATAGTACGATCTGTATTGTAAACCATCCGTTTTCTGTTTTATAGGTGCACAAAGCCCCGTGCTTTTTACAGAAGGCGGCAGTAGAGCGGATGCCGATGCCATGTCCGTTTTCCGCGGCAACGGGAAGACCATGACGGTCAAAAACGACCTTTTCTGTATAAGGATTGGATATCTCAAACATAAGCTGGGGACAGCTTATGCATCTGCAGATAATTCTGCGTTCTTCCCGGGGAAGTCTGGAACATGCATGGATGGCATTTTCCAGCGCATTGGCGAACACAGTGGATAATTCGGCGGCATCCACCGGAAGCTTATCAGGAATGGCCAGATTTGCGCTTACCTGTATATGCATCTGTTCTGCCTGACGGAAGTAGGAAAGAAAAACGGCGTTAAGGATAGAGTTTTTACACCACTGGGTTGCTTTATGCTCATTCAGATGAGCTTTAGAGGAGCCGATATAGGCGAGGGCTTCTTCTGTTTTTCCTTGCTCTATCAATTCGGTCAGCGTCTGAAAACGGTGACGGAGATCATGCCGCTCAATGCGGAGCTGTTCTTCCGATTCCTGAATGAGTTCGTTCTGCATAGAAAAAGCCGAAACCTGGAGCCGCAGAAGCTCAAGATTATGTCCTAAAATCCGGATACGATACTGCTGTATGAGGCTTTGAAATACTGCGCCGTAGACGACTAACATAACAAGAGTAATAGCAAGTATATACCATAAATTTTTAAGATCAATCAGGTAATAGGAGGGGTAGACTCCGACGAAGGTAAGCAGCACAGTGAACGCTACCGGAATCAGGGAGAGAATCAACCAGCCATTCTGAATAATTTCAGTAAGCAGCAGAAAGGTGGGGCGCAGAAAATGCCATTCCAGTGCGATGACTGCAGTATACAGCAGTGCCCGGAATAAAAGATCAAAGCCCCACTGCTCTTCCCAAAGCCCTTTCAGCAGTCCCATAGGTACAGTCAGAACCAGAGAAAAGGCAATCTGAGTCGTATGGTTGAAGACTGCCTGGGACGGAGGGCTTTTTGCCATACGGTAGGTCAGATATACGGCAGGGGCCGAGATCGTCAGCAGAAACAGGGACAGCAGTGTCTGAAAGCCCCAGAACCGTACAATGATCCAGGTAGACGCAGCCACCCACAGCAGATAAATACCAAAAATTAAAAAAGTGCGTTTTTTACTGTATTTGAAAACCGTAGTAGACATCATCATTCCGACTGTACCGGTAGTGATAAGCAAGGTCCTCAGCACAACAAAGCATAAATCATCTGTAAAGCTCATATACTGCTTCTCCTTAACCAGTAGTCTGCCCACTGCTTTTTAACAGGTATATATTTTGACCGGGACAGTGGTACCCGGTGTTCTCCCTTCAATATCAAATCTGTCTTTTCCACCGCAACTACATGATGCAGGTTTACCGCAAAGCTTGTTCCACAGAGAGTAAAGCGATCGTCCTTCAATAATGGCGCAACCTCTGTATGAAAGGAATTCCGCAGAGTTATGCTGTTTATCACCTTTTCGTCTGTGAGGTGGTATTTTGCAAATCTTTTTGCCAGCTCCACATACATAATTTCATCGAAAGAAAGCCTTCGTATCCCATTTGCGGTTCTTACCTCGATGGATGCCGCACTCTGCTTTTCAAGCATTGACACTGCTCTGTCCAGTACGGTGTAAAAGGCGGTTTTATCAACTGGCTTTAAAAGATAATAAAATGTCTGGACCAGATAGGATTCCACTGCGTAATCCCGGGAGGTAGTCAGATAGATAATGATACCGTCGCTGTTTATACGCCGAAGCTTCAGACCCAGCTCAATGCCATTCATTTCCGGCATAATCACATCCAGAATATAAAGATCAAATCCGTTTTCTTTCTCTGCCTGGTTCAGTAATTCGGGACCGGAGGAAAAAACGCTTATTTTGGCGGCCAGACCAGGGTGCGTCTCTTCATATTGCTGCAACAGAGAGCAAATCTGCTCTTGTTGATAAATATCATCGTCACAAATAGAAATTTTTATCATATATCAATCCCCTGTTTTACTGTGTTTTTAGGTTGATTTTCCGCAAATTGGCACCAATTTTCCACAATATATTACAAATTACGACAAAAACATTTATAATAACGGTAGCATAGGGACAGAGCATTGTCAAGCATCCGTCCGGTGCGGCCAAATCAGTATTTTATAGTTAAAAATGTGGGATTATTATACAAATGAGGGAGAAAGGAAGAACAGGCACATGGCAGTGAAACAGCTAGGAAGATGTTTCCTTTGCGGAAATTCGATATCAGAAGCAAAGCAGTTGCTGAAAGGAAAATTCGGATATGTATGTGATTCATGTATCAGGGAAGCATATGCCATACTGAATTTGGAGGAGGATACTTATCAGGATGTGCAGTCAGCCACGCCAAGTCAGATTAAGGAGCATCTGGATCAGTATGTGATTGGTCAGGACGATGCCAAGATAACCCTGGCGGTTGCAGTCTACAATCATTACAAACGTATCGGGCAGAATAAAAATACGAATGTGGAAATTCAGAAAAGCAATATTCTTATGATCGGTTCCACGGGTTCCGGAAAAACATATCTTGTACAGAGTCTGGCAAAATTTTTGGGCGTGCCCTTTGCGATTGCCGATGCAACTACGCTGACGCAGGCAGGCTATGTGGGCGATGATGTGGAAAACATTTTGCTTAAATTGCTGGAAAATGCGGATTTTGATGTCAAGCTGGCGGAACAGGGAATTATTTATATTGATGAGATTGATAAAATTTCAAGGAAAGGTGAAAACATATCTATTACAAGAGATGTATCGGGGGAGGGCGTTCAGCAGGCACTGTTAAAAATTCTGGAAGGAACTGTGGCAAGAGTTCCTGTAAGCGGTGGCCGTAAGCACCCTCAGGGAGAGTGTATAAACATTGATACATCCGATATCTTATTTATTTGCGGCGGAGCCTTCGACGGGCTGGAGAAAATTGTGCATAAGGAAGCAGGCAACAGATCCATAGGATTTCAGGCAGATGCCGGGAGTGAAAGGGCGGAAGATGCCAGGATGTTAGATTCAGCGGATATACAGCAAAATGATTTGGTGAAATATGGTCTTATGCCGGAACTGATTGGGAGACTTCCTATTATAACTACTTTGCAGCCCTTATCTGTTGATGATTTGATACGGATACTGACGGAACCTAAAAATGCACTGGTGAAGCAGTATCAGGAGCTTCTTGCTATGGATCAGGTGGATCTGGAGTTTGAAGAGGGCGCCTTAAAGAGAATTGCGGAGATCTCTATTGAAAAATCCACCGGAGCAAGAGGGCTTCGGTCTGTCATTGAAAAGGCTATGAAAAATATTATGTATATGATTCCTGATATGGAAGGAAGGAAGAGGGTTATTATCACGGCAGATGTAATTGACGGACGAAAGGATGCGGTTATCTGTGTCTGCAGGAAAGGGATCGCATAAATCCAGTGGGAGAAACCGGAAGGCAGGCCACATGATCTTGACACTCCTTTTTGAATGGCGTATGATAAACGGAGAAAAATCATCGCAGATACTATTAGAGTACACATTTTGGAAAGGATACGGATGTTATGGAAAAGAAGAATATCGACTGGGGCAATCTTGGCTTTGTGTATATGCCGACGGATAAGAGATATGTTGCCAACTATAAAAACGGAGAATGGGATGAGGGATGTATGAGCAGTGATTCCTCCATCACCATGAGCGAATGTGCCTGTGTGCTGCAGTATGCCCAGACCTGCTTTGAGGGAATTAAGGCATACACAACTGAGGATGGAAGAATTGTAACCTTCCGTCCGGATCTGAACGCAAAACGGATGGCGGATTCTGCCAGAAGGCTGCAGATGCCGGTATTCCCGGAGGAGCGGTTTGTGGAGGCTGTGGTGGAGACCGTAAAGGCAAATGCGGCCTATGTTCCTCCTTACGGAAGCGGAGCAACGCTGTATATCCGGCCTTTTATGTTCGGCATTGATGCTGTTATCGGAGTAAAACCGGCAACGGAATATCAGTTCCGTGTATTTACCACTCCGGTGGGGCCCTACTTCAAGGGCGGTGCAAAGCCGATTACCATCCGTGTATCGGACGTGGATCGTGCGGCGCCCCATGGAACCGGTGATATCAAGGCCGGCCTTAATTATGCCATGAGTCTCTACAACATTGTGGATGCGCACAATCAGGGATTTGATGAGAATATGTATCTGGATCCAGGCACCAGAACCTATGTGGAGGAAACAGGGGGAGCAAACTTTATGTTTATCACCAGGGACGGTAAGTTTGTGACACCGAAGTCCGACAGCATTCTTCCTTCTGTTACCAGGCGTTCCCTGATGGCAGTTGCCAGAGATTATCTAGGAATGGAAGTGGAAGAGCGTCCGGTTCATAAAGATGAGCTGAAGGATTTTGCAGAATGCGGCCTTTGCGGAACGGCTGCAGTGATCTCTCCTGTGGGCAGGATTGTAGATCATGGGACAGAAATCTGCCTGCCCAGCGGAATGGAAGAGATGGGACCGGTAACAAAGAAGCTGTATGATACGCTGACCGGTATCCAGATGGGACGCATTCAGGCTCCTGAGGGCTGGATTAAGGAGATTATGTAGTTTTACAGACATATTACCCGGGATATTCAACTGTCCCGGGTTTTTGTGAATGATGAAAGGGAGAAAATGCATGAGCGATACGTACAGTGAATACGCGGTGGAAGCAAAAAGCGGATTCTTTGGCATGAAAAAAGAGTATGAAACGATTTTTCTGGATGGCACTCTGGAGATTTCGGCCATTTATAATAAGACACGGAGAAAGAAAAAGTTCCAGTGCGAGATGAAGGAGGTTCTTGGATTCCATTTGGGGCAGCGGGAGGACGCGGCGCGTCTTGGAAAGGTTACAAAAGATTTTTCCTCCGGTCATACAGGGAGATGCTGTTGTGTTATGAAGGTTGGAACAGAAAAAGGCGCCTATGTAATCTGTTTTGAACCCGGAGAAGAGCTGGAGGGCATCCTCAAAAGAAGATATCCAAATTTAAAAGTCTGAGGTGAAAGAGGATGAAAACAGGACTGGTACTGGAAGGCGGAGCCATGCGGGGCATCTATACGGCGGGGGTTCTGGATGTGTTTTTGGAACACGAAATTAAGGTTGACGGGGTAATCGGTGTATCAGCGGGAGCGATTCACGGCTGTTCCTATGTGTCCGGGCAGCATGGAAGAAGTATCCGTTATTATATGAAATATATGAAAGATCCCAGATTTATGAGCTTCCGATCTCTTCTTCGCACCGGAAATCTGGTAGGGGTGGAGTTTTGTTATCATGAGCTTCCGGACAGACTGGATGTTTTTGAACACGAGGCTTTTGAAAAATCAGGGATTGATTTCTATGTAACCTGTACTAATGTGGAAACCGGGAAGGCTGAGTATATTTATATGGATAATATGCATGATGTGGACTATCTACAGGCATCTGCTTCCATGCCTCTTGTTTCCCGTATTGTGGAGATTGAAGGAAGAAAGCTGCTGGACGGAGGAGTTGCCGACAGTATTCCGGTGCAGGCATTTCGTGCTATGGGATATGAAAAAAATGTAGTGATTCTTACCCGCCCGGAGGGCTATCGGAAAAGGCCGTCCAATATGGCGCTGGCCAGGAGAATCTACCGGAAGTATCCCGCATTTATCAAGGCTATGGAGCAAAGATATCTTTGCTATAACGAGACCATTGAGGAGATTGCCCGTCTGGAAAAATCCGGAGAAATTCTGGTTATCCGTCCAAGCCGTAATCCCGGAATCGGCCGGATGGAGAAAAGGCCGGAAAAGGTGAAGGAGGTCTATGAGCTGGGATGTGAGGATGCGGTGAAGAAGCTGGAGCAGGTGAAGGCATTTTTAACTGCTTCCCCATAGGGAGGGCGCTGTCAGCGCGGCAGCGCCCTCAGTGTATACATTTTCATAAAATTTTCATCATATTTTCACATTTTTCGTTTACAATAGGTTCATATATAAGTATAAAAATAGAGACATCTATTATTATTTTAAGGAGCTTTTTATAATTATGAAAGAAAGATTTTACCGTTTTATGCAGGGCAGATATGGCGTGGATTCGTTTTCAAAGTTTTTGGAAGGTGCCGCGCTGGTCTGTGTAATACTGAGTCTGGTGTTTCACAATGTTATGCTTGACTGGATTGTATGGATTCTGCTGCTCTATGTCTGTTTCCGGACGTTTTCCAGGAACTATCAGGCGCGCTATGCAGAGAACAGAAGATTTCTGGATGCAACGGCAAAATTTCGTTATTGGTTCGACCAGCAGAGAAAGCTTGCGGAAGAGAGAAAATATCATCATATTTATACCTGCCCGAAATGCAGGCAGAAGATCCGGATTCCAAAGGGGAAGGGCAAAATCATGGTTCGATGTCCCAAATGCCGTCATGAGTTTCAGAAAAGGAGCTAGGAATGTTTGGATACATTGTGGTACATAAGCCGGAACTTAAGATTCGGGAATATGAGATCTACCGTGCAAGCTACTGCGGCTTGTGCCGCAGCCTGAAA
The DNA here is from genome assembly GCA_910585465.1 of uncultured Lachnospiraceae bacterium. Classification (GTDB taxonomy): domain Bacteria; phylum Bacillota; class Clostridia; order Lachnospirales; family Lachnospiraceae; genus Hominiventricola. The sequence goes on from CAJUEW010000003.1 coordinate 11,635, forward strand.
AAGCGCCACGGGAGGCTGGGACAGATGACGCTCAGCTTTGATATGACATTTCTGGCTCTTCTGCTGACCGGACTGTATGAACCGCAGACAGTTACCGGATGCAGCCGCTGCCTTGTGCATCCGGTGCACAGGCATCATTATCGTGAAAACCCATATTTTGACTATGCAGCGGATATGAATGTACTTTTGACTTATTATAAATGTCTGGATGACTGGCAGGATGAACATAAAGCAGTGAAATTTTTTTATGCCCGCGCTCTGGGCGGAAGGATGAAGGCCATTTGCAGACAGTATAAGGACAAATGGGAGCGGATAGAGCAGTTATTAGGAGAACTTGGAAAGCTTGAGAGGGATAATTGCTGTGACATTGATAAAGCTGCTGGATTTTTCGGAGAAATTATGGCAGAATTGTTCGTGTGCCATTCAGATGAATGGGAAGAAAGGCTTCGGCGTATGGGGTTTTTCTTTGGAAAGTTCATTTATCTGATGGACGCTTATGAGGACATTGAGGAGGACCTGAGGAAAGGATGCTACAATCCCCTTCGTGAACTGTACAAAAAGGATACATTTGAGCAGGATTGCCAGCAGATTCTGAAAATGATGATGGCAGAGGCATCCAGAGCCTTTGAGACTTTACCAATTCTGGAAGATGCAGAGATTCTGCGGAATATATTGTATGCAGGGGTCTGGACCCGTTACGGGCAGATTCGCTGTAAGAGAAAGGAAACAGAACAAAAGCCATGATGACCGATCCATATGAGGTTCTGGGGCTGAGGCATGGGGCCTCGGATGAAGAGATTAAGAAAGCATACCGGACACTCAGCCGGAAATACCATCCGGATGCAAATGTGAATAATCCTGATGCGGCACAGGCGGAGGAAAAATTCAAGCAGGTGCAGGCTGCTTATGATCAGATTATGAAGGAAAAGGAGCAGGGCGGCACAAATTACGGCAGTACCAATGGTTACGGCGGTTTTGGCAGTTATGGCGGATATCAGCAGGGAAGCGCGGCCGGACAGGGCAGCGAATACATCAATTATCTGAATGCGGCGATGAATTATATACGGGCGGGCCGGTACAACGAGGCCTTGAATGTATTGTCTGGTATCGATAAGAAGACAGCACAGTGGTATTATTTAAGCGCAGTTGCCAACAACGGCCTGGGAAATAATGTGGTTGCCCTGGAGCATGCCAAGAGGGCCGTTGCCCTGGAACCAAATCAGATGGAATACCGGATATTTCTGCAGCGGCTGCAGGGAAGCGGAGGCTGGTATGACCAGATGAGCGCTCCTTACGGCGGAATGACAGCTATGGGAAATGATATTTGCTGTAAGCTCTGTGTTGCCAATATGATCTGCAATATGTGCTGCTTTGGGGGCAGAGGAGGGATTCTCTGCTGTTAATTATTTGGACAGGACGATAACACAGACAAAGGGATAGAGGAGTTTGTATGAAAAAATACAGAAGAGTAATTCAGACAATACTGTTTTCAGGAGCTATGCTGTTTTTCTTTATAAATAAAATACCGGTGCAGGCGACGGAAGCAGAGATGCAGGCGGCAGCGGAAGCACAGGCAGCGGCAGAGGCGGCAGCAGCGCAGGCGGCGGCGGAAGCGCAGGCAGCGGCAGAGGCGGCAGCAGCGCAGGCGGCGGCGGAAGCACAGGCAGCGGCAGAGGCGGCAGCAGCGCAGGCGGCGGCGGAAGCGCAGGCAGCGGCAGAGGCGGCAGCAGCGCAGGCGGCAGCGGAAGCACAGGCAGCGGCAGATCCAAATGCAGCGGTGCCCCCGGCAGCTCCCCCGCAAAAACAGCAGACACCGAAAAAAACCAGTTCCAAAAGCAAAGGAGCTGTTGTCACAGAGCAGATTAAGAAGGATATTGAAAGCTCTCTTAAAAAGAATACAAAGGATGCAATTATCAACGGTTATTTAAGCCTTTTGAATAAAGATTATATTTTAAAGGATGAGCTGGAGCTGGAGCTTGTCAGCGTGGGAGGAGGACATCAGCTGGAGGAGCGGGCAGCGCAGACTATCAGGCAAATGATAGCGGATGCCAAAAAAGAGGGCATGCATATTAATATTACCTCTTCCTATCGGACTTATATGAAACAGGTAGACCTGTTTAAAAATAAAATTGCACGGCTGGAGGCTGAGGGATACAGTCATAAGGAGGCGGTCATGGAGGCCGGAAAGGTAGTGGCGATACCGGGAACCAGCGAGCATCAGCTTGGTCTGACCGTGGACTTTATGACCGGCAGCTACCGGAAGCTGGATGAAGGAATCCGGGATACGAAGGAGTATCACTGGGTGGAAGAGCATGCCTGGGAGTATGGCTATATTATCCGTTATCCTTCCGGAAAATCCGGAATTACCGGAATTATTTCAGAGCCGTGGCATCTGCGTTATGTGGGAATCCCGGCAGCCAAGCTGATAACTGAACAGGGAATCTGTCTGGAAGAATTTTTGGGAGTGGCATACGATGGTCAGAAAAATGGAATTCCGAATGGAGCGGGCTGGGCTAATACAGGTCGGTGACTATGTGGAGCTGAAGGAAGACAGCTCCAGCACCATGGCGGGCGTTATGTTTTATTATACAATTAAGGATGCCGTTGCCATGTCCAACAATACGAAAAAACGTCTGGGGAAAAAGGACGGGATAGTCAGTGCAATCGATGCAAAAGAAAGCTACTGGACAGTTACTGTGGATATTGACGAATGATGCTTTTTTAAAATTTTATAGAAACAGGTGAGAATAATGCCAATCAGAATTCAGAACGATTTACCAGCAAAGGAAATATTGGAAAAAGAAAATATTTTTGTCATGGATGAGAGCCGGGCGTTAAGACAGGAAATCCGTCCATTAAAGGTTGGTATCTTGAATCTTATGCCTCTTAAGGAGGATACAGAGCTGCAGCTTCTGCGCAGCTTTTCCAATACGCCCCTGCAGGTGGATGTAACATTTATTACGGTACAGAACCATGAATCCAGGAATACAGATAAGAGCCATTTGAATAAATTTTATCAGACCTTTGAGGAAGTGCGCAAGAAGCGTTTTGATGGTCTGATTATTACCGGTGCGCCGGTGGAGCAAATGGAATTTGAGGAAGTAGATTACTGGACAGAGCTGAGAGAAATTTTTGCATGGTGTGAGTCCCATGTAACTTCCACGCTGTATATATGCTGGGGGGCCCAGGCGGCGCTTTACTATTATTATGGATTGAATAAGGTGCTCCTTCCGGAAAAGCTGTTTGGTCTGTATACCCATAAGGTTTTGAACCGGAAGGAGCCTCTGGTAAGGGGATTTGATGATTATTTTGTAGCCCCCCATTCCAGGCATACGACAGTTCTGCGGGAGGAGATAGCAGGCTGTCCGGATCTGAAAATTATGGCAGAGTCAGAGGAAGCGGGAGTGTTCCTCTGTATGGCAGAGGGCGGCAAAAAGATTTTTGTTATGGGACATCCGGAATATGACCGGGTGACCTTATCCAAGGAATATCACAGGGATAAGGACAAGGGCCTTAAGATTCAGGTGCCGAAGGAATATTATCCTGAAGACGATGATACACAGCGTCCGGCGCTGATGTGGAGGGCGCATGCGAATACACTGTATACAAACTGGCTGAATTATTACGTTTACCAGCTGACACCCTATATATGGGAGGATGAATCCTGAAAGAGTTGTTTTATTAGCTTCTGATGACGCAAGTTATATGACAGGGCAGGTACTTTATCCAAATGGAGGGACGATAGCAGGCTCATAAGATATCAGTTGATACGCAAACTTTTTTATGGTATATTAAAAACATCATTCGGGGATCCGGAAAAGGAACTGAATCATAAGGGGTAAATAAAGAAGCCCCTGGTTTTAGGATGCCGGATAAACAGGAGATGGATTATGCAGGAACAGGATGAATTTATATTATATCCAAAACATGACACGCTGGTGCAGGAGGATACGTGCAGGGAGTGCCGCTATAAAAAAAGGACTTCCGTGGGGAAAACGGTGATTGGTGTTTTCATTGGGATTGCTGTTCTGATTATCATCCTGATGCTGGCGGCGACCCTTTTTTCCATATGGGCCGTATTTGGACAAAAGGAAAACCAGACAGCGCCGGATTCCGGCTCAAGCTATGAAAGCGGCGGTTATTTCGGCTATGAGCTGCCTGATAATTTCAGCGGGTATAATGATTCTTATGGTCCTTATGTGCCCAGTCCGGATGATAAATATTATCAGGAGCTGACAGACTCCATAACACAGGATTTAAGCTATAACGTTGTATGGGAATCCATGTCCCTGCGCCCCAGCGATTCAAATGCTACATATAAATATGACTGCTCCTATCCGGTGCTGTCCGGCAAAGAGAAGAAAAAGCTGGATTCTGTAAATCAGGAAATAGAAAAAATGGCCTGTGAGTACAAGGACGTTTATCAGGATTATGATGCGGGCGTTCTCAGCTATGGATATGTAACCTATATGGATGAAGACAAAATAAGTGTTGTAATCCGTCATAGTCTGAGTGAAGGAAAGAAAACTGCCACAGTGATTCGCGCGGCCACATTCCGCATGGATACAGGGGAGAAAATGTCCCATTCCGATATGGTGGAGGTGGATGAATATCTGGTTTATCAGTTCCGTTCCAGAAACAGCTATCAGAACGGAGAAGTAGAATATGTGGACGGGCTTTCGGATTCAGAGCTTCTGGAGTGCCTTAAGGATAAAAAGGACAGTATTATGTTCTATACACCGGTGGGACTGGAGATAGGATTTAATTACAAGGATGGCTGGGTAACGGTTACTCTGAAAAATTATGTATTATAAGAGAGGTGCTTTCGATGGAGCGGATCGATGTGTTTCATCTGCCTTTTTACAAAAAAGAGGCATTTACTGGTTCGGACCGGGGACTCCGGTTCTGGATTGGAAAGAAAGAGACACCGAAGGAAGGGGCCGGAGATGAGAAAGAGACAGTACTTAGGACAATTGTGTGGCCGGAGCCGTTTGCCCTGAAACATACAGAGGATGATAAGAAAATAAGCAAGGATTTTCCCTTTTCAGAAAATGGGCTGGATATGGCTTATGAATGGATTATTGGAGAGGGAAGGGAATGTATTAAAAAAATGAAGCATCCATGAAAAACGGAAGGCATACATATGCCTTCCGTTTTTCATCGCAAACACATTTTATACAACAAAAGCAATACTTCTGATGTTGACTTTATGGTATTATTTTATTATAGTTTTATACATAAGTAAAATTCATTATTTTCATTCTACAGGTGAAAAGAGTTCAAGGAGAGAGAAATGACATTACTGTCCTATCAGGTGTTTATGGCAGTGGTGGAGCAGGAGAGCTTTCAGAAGGCCGCACAGGCTCTTCAGCTAACCCCGTCAGCAATCAGCCATGCAGTTGCCTCTATGGAAACTGAGCTTGGCTCTCCGCTGTTTGTAAGGAGCAGACAGGGAGTTTATCTTACAAATTATGGAAAGGAGTTGTTTCCTTATATTAAAAATGTGCTGAACAGTGATGAATATCTGCAGCAGGCAGTTGCCCAGTTTAATGGAATACAAAAAGGGGTAGTACGGATCGGGATTTTCAACAGTGCCTGTGTGGAATGGATGCCAAGTCTTTTGAAGGACTTTAAACAGGAGTATCCGGATGTCAGACTGGACATTTATCAGGGAACCTATGATGATGTACATCGCTGGCTGAAGGACGGGGTCGTGGATCTTGGCTTTTTGTCCGTCTCCAGCGTGGGAGATCTGGCCTATGAGCCAATCTATCAGGATCGGATTGTCTGTGTGGTTCCAAAGGGCTTCCGGACGGAGCAGCCGGGCTGCATGACCATTGGGGAACTGAAAAAACAGCATTTTGTCACCCAGAGGGAGGGGTGTGACGCGGATGTAAATAATCTTATGGATAAATACGGACTCCCGGGGGGAGGCGGAAGCTACATTGTGGACGATATGTCAGCCATTGCGCTTGTTATGGGAGGATATGGAGTGTGTCTGGTACCTGAGCTGGTTATCCGGAATATTCATTTCCCGGTGGATGTTTATCCGCTGGACGTGGAAGAAAAAAGGACCATTGTGCTGGCTTCTGTACGTTCTGATGTACTGGCGCCTGCTGTTCAGAGAATGCATGATTATATTATGGAACGATTTCAGAATGAAATAAAAGAAATGGAGTAGACTATGTATCAGTATATATTTTTTGATTTGGACGGAACATTGACAGACCCAAGAGAGGGGATTACAAAGAGTGTGCAGTATGCGCTTTCCTGTATGGGAATTGAAGAGCCTGATTTAAAGAAGCTGGAGGTGTTTATCGGGCCGCCGCTGGTGGATTCCTTTATGGAGCTTTATAGTTTTGAACCTGATAAGGCAAGAAAATGCGTTGATTATTACCGGGAGTATTTTTCTGTAACGGGGATATACCAGAACGAACTTTTAGAAGGGGTTCCGCAGATGCTTGAAAATCTGAAAAAAGGCGGAAAAACTCTTGCGATTGCGTCCTCCAAGCCAGAGCCTTTTGTGTGTACGATTCTGGAACATTTTAAGATTGACGGATATTTTGATTATATCTGCGGGGCTACAATGGACGAGACGAGAGCGAAGAAGAAGGATGTTATCGAAGAACTGTTAAGAAGAATGGAGCTTTCCGGGGAAGAGAAGGGAAAGATTCTTATGGTAGGAGACCGTCATCATGATGTGGAGGGAGCTGCCGCCTTTGAGATTCCGTGTCTGGGGCTTTCCATGGGCTTTGCGGAGGAAGGAGAGCTGCAAAGGGCAGGAGCTGTAGCTGTAGTAGACGACATGGAGGAACTGGAGAGATTTATACTCCGCCCGATTTAGGACTGCGGACGGAGACTGTAAATTTTCCTGCTTTTATATCTGTATAAATACAACCATTTAAAATATATCCGGGAGGGACAAGGTCATGTTGAAAAACAGAATATTGGCAGAAAAACCAGAGGAGGAAGAGCTGAAAAGCAGACTGAAGGCGGCAAGGGAGAAGCTGTCAGGCCAGCAGATGCAGATTAAGGAGCATAAGGTTCCGGTTCTGGTGCTTTTGGAGGGCTGGGGAACCTCCGGAAAGGGCAGCACAATCGGACAGGTTATCCGGAATATTGATCCAAGATTTTTCAAGGTGGCATCTCTGGAGAAAATAAAGGATGAGGATCGGAGAAAGCCGTTTCTGTGGCGGTATTTTACAGAAATTCCAGAAGCAGGCAAATTTGTGTTTATGGATTCCGGCTGGATGGATGAGGTAACAAGAAACCGCCTTCGCGGGCTTATGGATGATGAAACCTATGATATGCGGATTGCAAGCATCCGCCGTTTTGAACGGCAGCTTACAGACAATGGTTATCTGGTCATGAAATTTTTTCTGCATATCAGCGAAAAGGAACAGCGGAAGCGGATCAGCAGTCTGAAGGGAGACATTGACACTAAATGGCGTGTCAATGATAATGACCGCTGGCAGAATAAACATTATGATAAATGCCTGGATGTTTTTGACCGTTATCTGGATGCAACGGATTCTCCGTCAGTTCCATGGTATGTGGTTGATGCCGGTTCCAGGAAATGGGCGGAGCTTCAGGTAATGGAGATATTGACAGAGGGTATCGAGATTGCCATGCAGAACAGGGCGCTGGCAGTGCCCGTTCTTCAGAACGTGTTCCCGCTTACAAAGCTTCCGAAGCTGTCTGAAATTCCGCTGGCGGATAAGACAGTGGGAGATGAGGAATATAAGGAAGAGCTGAAGCGTTTGCAGGATCATTTGAGAGGGCTGCATAACCGCCTGTACAGAAAGCGTGTGCCGGTTATTATCGCTTATGAAGGCTGGGATGCGTCCGGAAAGGGTGGAAATATCAGGAGAATCACAGAGGCCCTGGATCCGAGAGGATATGAGGTGCATCCGATTGCCAGTCCGGAGCCGCATGAGAAAGCCAGACATTATCTGTGGAGGTTTTTTACCAGACTTCCCAGAACCGGTCATATTGCAATTTTTGACAGAACCTGGTATGGCCGTGTGATGGTAGAGAGACTGGAGGGCTTTTGCAGTGAGAACGACTGGAAGCGCGCCTATAATGAAATTAATGAATTTGAGAAGGAGCTGTCAGACTGGGGAGCGGTGATTATCAAGTTTTGGGTGCAGATTGACAAGGATACCCAACTGGAGCGGTTTACGCTGCGCCAGAACACTCCGGAGAAGCAGTGGAAAATTACCGACGAGGATTGGAGAAACCGGGAAAAATGGGATGCCTATGAGAATGCTGTGGATGAGATGCTTCAGAAAACCAGCACCACTTATGCGCCATGGCATATTCTGGAATCAGTGGATAAAAAATATGCGCGTATCAGAGCGCTGAAGATTGTGATTGAAGAATTGGAGAAGGTGTTAGGATAATATATAGCAGCCGGACCTTTTAGGGTCCGGCCGGTGTCTATGCTTTTTTGCGCAGTCTTTCTTTTTTTCTTTCCGGCAGATTGTCAGAAACAGTTGTCTGATATGCGTCCAGCGCCCTTCTGCGGGAGGCTTTCTGCATTCTTCTTTGTGTTTTTTCCATGGAATTGCTTTCTGTCGGCGTTGCCGGGATTTTGGAGGTCTGAGAATTCCCGGTTCTGTTAACTGCTTCTGTATTTTTCCCCAATTCTTTATTTTCAGGAATATTATCTGTATAGGCCTGGCTTTCTGCTTTCGCGCTGGCTTCGGAGGCTTCATTTTCTGTCCTGGTTTCGGAGGCTTCTTTTTCGCCGGTTCCTTCTGTTTTGTCCTTCAGTTCCTCCTGCTCCTCTTTTATCTTTTCCTTCAGTTCGGCCTCGCTGGGAAGCTGAGCATATGCTCCGCTTTCTACAAAGGCTTTTTCTACCTTTTCAATAGCCTTCATTTTGGCATTTTCCTGAAGAATAATTGCCAGCTTCTGGCCAGCCGGTATATTGGGATCATGGTCGGCAGCATTCACGGCTGTCATGGTAGCTCCCAGATGAAGAAGCTTCACATGCTGGACATCCTCTTTCGTACGGCAGTTCTTCAGTGCATGCTCAAATCCTTCCTGTGCATCCTGAATCTCCTTTGCCTTCTGATAAGCAGCCGGATCCTTTTCCTGGAGATATTTCAGCTCTTCGGAGGTCAGCTTCTTTCCGCTGGCCAGCTTATTTCTGATTGCTTCCATGCTGTAGTCTCTGTTTTCATTCTGTTCCTTCAGTTCATCCAGCATACGTGTAGTGGGATCCGTCTGTTCATCGGCCTTTTTCGTACAGGCTCCGCTGTCTTTTTTGTTTTCCCATTTCATCTGCAGCTTCATCATATTTGTGTAGGCGCCGATCGTTCCTGCAACATTAATGCCTAACATAAAATCATCTCCTTTCTCTGTCAGGATTTACAAGCTTTTATTTATATATCGTCAGAAAATAAAAGTAAATTAATAAATTGGGCATATTTATGAAATAATGCGGAGAATGTTGAAATGCTTCTGTTTTTGTGCTATGATAAAAAATCGAATTATTATGCGGTTTCCATAGAAGAGGAGGAACAGACGGTGAGATGGAATAAATATACGCTGACAACGACGGTTGAGGCTGAGGATTTTATCAGCAGTATGCTGATGGACGCCGGTATTGAGGGAATCGAGATTGAGGACAGAGTGCCCCTGTCTGAGAGCGACAAATCCCGTATGTTCGTGGACATACTTCCGGAAGGACCTGCAGATGACGGAACTGCCCGTATCAGCTTCTATCTGGAACCGGAGCAGGATAATGGGGCAATCCTGGCAGCAGTGCAGGAAGGCCTGGATGAGATCCGGAGCTGGGGAGTGGATGTGGGTGCAGGAACCATTGAAGCGTCCCGGACGGAGGATAAAGACTGGATCAATAACTGGAAGGAATATTTTCATCAGTTCTATGTGGATGATATTCTGATTAAGCCTTCCTGGGAGGAGCTTAAGCCTGAGGACAGAGAAAAGCTTCTGATTCAGATTGATCCGGGCACAGCCTTCGGAACCGGAATGCATGAGACAACCCAGCTCTGTATCCGGCAGATCCGTAAATATGTGACACCTGAAACCGTACTGCTGGATGTAGGAACCGGAAGCGGAATCCTTTCTATTGCAGCCATTAAGCTGGGAGCAAAATACGCTCTTGGTACGGATCTGGATCCGTGCGCAGTCAGTGCGGCAAAGGAAAATATGGAAGCAAACGGCATTACGGAAGAGCAGTTTTCCGTGATACTTGGAAATGTAATTGACGACGATAATGTGCAAAAGGAAATCGGCTGCGGGAAATACCACATGGTTTGCGCCAATATTCTGGCAGAGGTGCTGGTGCCGCTGACTCCGGTTATTGTAAGCCGGATGAAGAAGGGCGGCATCTATATTACCTCAGGTATTATCGAGGACAAGGAAGAGACAGTTGTAAATGCAGTGAAGGCAGCAGGACTGGAGCTGCTGGAAATCACTTATCAGGGCGAATGGGTATCGGTTACTGCCCGCAAAAATCAGTAGGTCAGGTTATGTATCATTTTTTTGTAGAGCCGTTCCAGGTACACACAGACTATGTGGAGATTCTGGGAGGAGACGTAAAGCATATCAGAAATGTCCTGCGCATGAAGGCCGGGGAAAAAATAATGATCAGCGACGGATTTGGACATGAATACCTGTGCCGGATTACAGAGCTTACGGAGGAATCAGTCCGGGCAGGGATTCAGGAACAGAGGGAGGTGGCCGCGGAGCTTCCCTCACGGCTGGTTTTATTTCAATGTCTGCCTAAGGGAGACAAGATGGAGCTGATCATTCAGAAGGCAGTAGAGCTGGGGGCCGCGGAGATTGTTCCGGTAGCCTCCAGACGCTGTGTTGTAAAGCTGGATACCAGGAAAGAAGAGAGCAAGCGAAAACGCTGGCAGGCAATTGCTGAAAGCGCGGCCAAGCAGTCCGGACGCGCGGTAGTGCCAAAGGTAAAGCCGGCGGTGAATTTTGGTCAGGCGCTTAAGCAGGCGGAAGAACTGGATGTAAGGCTGATCCCATATGAGTGCGCGGACGAGCTTTTGGAGGATGGACAGAGCAGCCCCATGCAGAAAACCAGGGAGACACTTGACAGTATCAGGAGAGGCCAGTCTGTGGGAATCTTTATCGGTCCGGAAGGAGGACTGGACAAGGAAGAGGTGGCTGAGGCCGTACAGGCAGGCGCGAAGCCTGTTACACTGGGAAAAAGAATTTTAAGAACAGAGACAGCAGGGCTTTGCATCCTGTCCGTTCTCATGTTCCGTTTGGAGGAATAAAAGGATGCAGGCATATCTGGACAATTCTGCCACGACCCGGTGCATGGAATGTGTGGCGGAGACGGTAATGAAGGTTATGAAAGAAGACTACGGCAATCCATCTTCTCTTCATGCAAAGGGCATAGAGGCGGAAAAATATGTAAAAGAGGCGAAGAAGTTTTTTGCCGGGAATCTGAAAGTAAGTGAAAAGGAAATTTATTTTACGTCAGGGGGCACAGAATCAAATAATATAGCCATTATTGGAACAGCCATGGCAAACCGGAGGGCAGGAAAGCATTTGATTACCTCCCGGATAGAGCATTCATCCGTACTGAATACGATGAAATATCTGGAGGAACAGGGCTTCCGGGTGACGTATCTGCCTGTGGACACAGATGGGATTATTTGTCTGGACGCACTTAAGGAAGCACTCTGCGAAGAGACAATTCTTGTATCGGTAATGTATGTAAACAATGAAATCGGGGCGGTACAGCCGGTTGATGAGATTGCCCGTATTGTCAGAGAGAACAATCCGGAAACACTGTTTCACGTGGATGCGATTCAGGCGTATGGAAAATACCGGATTTACCCGAAAAGGGAGGGGATTGATCTTCTGTCAGTCAGCGGGCATAAAATTCATGGTCCCAAAGGGAGCGGTCTGCTCTATGTAAATGAAAAGGTGAAAATACGGCCTGTGATGTTCGGAGGCGGACAGCAGAAGGGACTGCGCTCCGGCACTGAGAATGTGCCTGGAATTGCCGGAATCGCGGAAGCGGCCAGGGCCTGTTACCGGAACTTGGACAAAGAGACAGAGCGTCTTTATGTACTGAAGGAACGGTTTGTGGAAGGCATCCGGAGGCTGGAGGGAACGAAAATAAACGGAAAATCAGGAAGAGACAGCGCGCCCCATATTGTAAGTGTCAGTTTTCGGGATATACGCAGCGAGGTGCTGCTGCATGCGCTGGAGGAAAAAGGCATCTATGTGTCTGCAGGCGCCGCATGCTCTTCCAATAAGCCTTCGGTCAGCCGTACACTTCAGAGCATCGGAGCGGAAAAGGAGCTTTTAGAAAGTACGCTTCGGTTTAGCTTCAGCTTTGAAACTGCAGAAGAAGAGATTGATTACTGTCTGGAGGCGCTTTCAGAGCTCTTGCCGGTACTGCGCCGGTACGTGCGTCGGTAGAGGAGTAGAAGGAGAGAAGAAATGTTTCAGGCTTTTTTGATTAAATACGGGGAAATTGGTGTAAAAGGCAAAAACCGCTATGTTTTTGAGGACGCGCTGGTAGCCAGAATGAAGCAGGTACTGTGCGGCGTAGACGGTGCGTTCCGGATTACAAAGGAACAGGGACGTATCTATGTGGAGGCGGAAGGCACATTTGATTATGAGGAGACAGTCAGGGCCCTGCAGAGGGTGTTCGGTATCGTTGGAATATGCCCGGTTGTAATTGCAGAGGATCAGGGAGTGGAGGCACTGGCACAGGAGGTTGTAAACTATATGGGCCGTATGTATGGGAAGGAGACAAAAACCTTCAAGGTTCATACCCGCCGGGCGAACAAGAATTTTCCCATGGAATCCATGGAGGTTAATGCAGAGCTGGGAGGAAGGATTCTGAACGCATTTCCGAATCTTACGGTAGATGTGCATAAGCCGGATATTATGCTGCATATTGAGCTTCGCAGAAATATTTATATTTATTCGGAAGTGATCCCCGGTCCGGGGGGCATGCCCCTTGGCACTAACGGGCGTTCCATGCTCCTTTTGTCCGGCGGCATTGACAGTCCGGTGGCAGGATATATGGTGGCAAGGAGGGGAGTCTGCATTGACGCAGTTTACTTCCATGCTCCTCCCTATACGAGTGAGCGTGCCAAACAGAAGGTCGTGGATCTGGCGAAAAAGGTGGCAGAATATGCAGGCTCCATTCGACTGCATGTGATCAATTTTACGGATATTCAGATGTATATTTATGATGAGTGTCCCCGGGATGAGCTGACGATTATTATGCGCCGTTATATGATGCGGATTGCCCAGCAGCTTGCAGTGGATACAGGATGTCTGGCGCTGATTACCGGAGAGAGCATCGGACAGGTGGCGAGTCAGACCGTGCCAAGCCTTGCGGCAACAAATGATGTATGCCTGCTCCCGGTGTTCCGTCCGCTGATTGCTTTTGACAAAGAGGACATTGTGACGATTGCGAAGAAGATTGATACCTATGAGACCTCCATTCTGCCTTATGAGGACTGCTGCACTACCTTCGTGGCAAAGCATCCGGTGACAAAACCCCGGGTGGATCTGATTCGGAAATCAGAAAAAGCTCTTTCAGAAAAAATCGGTGAGCTGGTATCGGAGGCGCTGGCATCAGAGGAAATAATTGAGATTTTATAGATCGTTCCTCTTTACAGACCGTCAAAAAAAGACTGCCGTTTGTACGGCAGCCTTGTCCATCCAAGCATTAATCAACAATATACGGAGCAAGAACACTGAGGATTTCCTCCGCGTTGTTTTCGGAATGAATATTCAGTTCAATTGGCTTGGACAGGTCCAGGCTGAAGATACCCATAATAGATTTGGCATCAATGACATAACGACCGGATACCAGATCAAAATCGTTGTCAAACTTGGTGATTTCATTGACGAATGCTTTTACTTTATCAATAGAATTTAAAGAAATATGAACGGTTTTCATTGAACGTTCCTCCTCGTAATTGATTTCATTCTATTTATCATATTAAAGACTTGGGGGGAGAAAGTCAAGAATTATTGGCAGAAAACAGGATTATTGTTACAGGAGGAAAATATGAAAAAAGTGGCCCTGCACAATCTGGGATGTAAAGTAAATTTCTATGAAACAGAGGCTATGAAGGAGATTTTGGAGCAGACCGGATATGAGATTGTTTCGTTTGAGGAGAGGGCGGATATTTATATCGTCAATACATGCAGTGTCACTAATATGGCAGACCGGAAATCAAGGCAGATACTGCACCGGGCAAAGCACAGAAATCCGGATGCGGTTGTAGTGGCTGCCGGATGCTATGTTCAGGCAGCGGGCCGGGAGCTTCTTCAGGATGAGACTGTGGATATTCTGATTGGAAACAATGAAAAAGTGAATCTGCCGGAAATACTAAAGGCATGGGAGGAAGAACATTCGCCGGGCAGGCTCCATGATATGACCCATGAAAAGGAGTATGAAAAGCTGAGCCTGAGCAAAGCCGCGGAGCACACCCGGGCATATGTGAAAATTCAGGATGGGTGCAACCAGTTCTGCAGCTATTGTATCATTCCCTATACAAGAGGGCGGGTCAGAAGCCGCGGACTGTCGGACATTCTTATGGAGGCGAACCGTCTGGCAGATAATGGGTATCAGGAAATTGTGCTGACCGGCATTCATCTGGATTCCTATGGCACAGATTTTGTGTCGGAGAAGGAAACACTGCTGACTGTAATTGAAGAGACTGCCAGAATCAGCGGGATCAGGAGAATTCGGCTTGGTTCACTGGAACCGAGGATTATGACAGATGTGTTTGTCCAAAGGCTTGCGGCGGTGGAAAAGCTCTGCCCTCATTTTCACCTGTCTCTGCAGAGCGGCTGTGACGAGACTCTGAAGCGTATGAACCGGAGATACCGGACACAGGAATTTCGTGACTGTTGCGCAAGGCTGAGAAAGGCATTTCAGATTCCCGCGCTGACAACGGATGTCATTGTAGGGTTTCCCGGGGAGACAGAAGAGGAATTTGAGAAAACAGTAGAATTTTTAAAGGAAATCTGTTTTTATGAGACCCATGTGTTCAAATATTCCAGGAGGAAAGGAACAAAAGCGGACAGGATGGAAGGGCAGGTGCCCGAAGAGGTCAAGACAAGGCGGAGCAGTGTGCTTTTGAAAATGACAGAGGAAAACAGTACAGCATACCGGAGAAAGCTGATTGGAAATACAGTGGAGGTGCTGATGGAGGAAGCGTATACGTTTGACGGCAGGCTGTATCAGGCGGGATATACGAAAGATTATGTGCGGGTGGCGGTACCCGGGGAGACAGCGCTGACAAATAAGCTGATATGGGTAAAGGCGGAAAGGATGCTGGATAAGGAGACGGTCTGCGGAAGCGCTGAGACGCAGTTTATATAGACTGTCAGAAATCCCCTGTGCGCGGATCGAAGGCTGTCGGAAAATACCCATTGAATTTAGTTGAAGATTATAGTAAACTATGGATATACTACAGTTGAGGACGTGGAATTATGAAAAAATTGGAGAATACACAGTATTTCAAGATTCAGTCCGACCAGGAATTAAAAGTTGGGGAAGTGCTTCGTCTGGTATATCAGGCTATGACCGAGAAGGGTTATGATCCGGTAAACCAGATTGTGGGGTATATTATGTCGGGAGATCCAACTTACATCACCAGCCACAAAGGGGCCAGAAGTCTGATTATGAAGGTGGAGCGTGATGAACTGGTGGAGGAACTCTTGAGGGTGTACGTAGAGAAGACGGTAAAGGATTGAGCGGAATATGAGGATTATGGGACTGGATTACGGCTCCAAGACCGTTGGAGTCGCAGTCAGTGATTCGCTTCTTTTGACTGCTCAGGGAGTGGAGACCATTTGCAGAGCGCAGGAAAACAAGCTCCGCCAGACGCTTGCCAGAATTAAGGTTCTGTGCGGGGAATATGAGGTTGAGGAGATTGTGCTTGGTTTTCCCAAAAATATGAATAATACTATAGGGGACAGGGCTGAGAAATCGCTGGAATTTGCAGAAATGCTAAAAAAGCGGACAGGTCTGCCTATTGTTATGTGGGATGAACGGCTGACAACTGTAGAAGCGAACCGTACGCTGATGGAAATCGGGGTTCGGAGGGAAAACCGGAAGGAATATGTGGATAAAATTGCTGCTGTATTTATTTTGCAGGGATATCTGGATTCAAGGAGCAACAGGAGTGAATAAATGGAAATGCTGACTTTTCGGGATGAAAAAGGGAATGCGGCCGAATTCTTTATATTGGAGCAGACTCGTATTAATGGAGTGAATTATCTTCTTGTGGCAGATTCAGAGGAGGAGGACGGGGAATGTCTGATTATGAAGGATACTGCCGGAGAGGAAGAAGGAGAAAGCCTCTACGAAATTGTGGAGGATGAACAGGAACTGGATGCGCTTTTAACTATTTTCGGCCAGCTTCTGGAAGATGTAAAAATTGAAAAATAGGAGGAAGTTTTATGCAGTTAGACAGGGAAGGATTTGAAAAGCTGCTTCGTGAAAAGGGACTGAAGGTAACGACACAGAGGCTCGCGGTGCTGACGGTGCTTTCTCAGAAGCCGGACAGCCATCTGACTGCAGAGGAAATTTATGATTTGGTAAGGGTGAGCAATCCGGAAATCGGACTTGCTACAGTATATAGGACAATTCAGATGCTTCTGGAGTTGAAGATTGTGGATCGGATTTATCTGGATGACGGTTATGTGCGTTATGAGCTGGGACATGTCTATGAGGATGAGGACAGTCATCACCATCATCATCTGATATGTATTAAATGCGGCCGGGTGATGTCTTTTCAGGGAGACCTGCTGGAAGACTTCGAGAAGAGGATAGAGGAAAAGACCGGATTTCAGATTCAGGATCATGATGTAAAACTCTACGGATACTGCACGGATTGCCTGAAAAAATAAAATTGTAAACGTGAAATATATTTAGGAGGTTATTTTTTTGAAGAATGTTAACAACTCAAAATTACGTATCATTCCGTTGGGCGGACTGGAACAGATCGGAATGAACATGACTGCCTTTGAATTTGAAGACAGTATTATAGTCGTGGACTGCGGGCTTTCATTTCCGGAGGATGATATGCTGGGCATTGACCTTGTGATTCCGGATGTGACTTATCTGAAGCAAAATATCAACAAGGTTAAGGGATTTGTTATTACACATGGACATGAGGATCATATCGGAGCACTGCCCTATATTCTGAAGGATGTCAATGTGCCGGTTTATGCCACAAAGCTGACCATTGCTCTGATTGAAGGGAAATTAAAGGAGCATAATATGCTTAAGACCACAAAAAGGAAGGTGGTAAAGCATGGACAGTCCATCAATCTGGGACAGTTCCGGATTGAATTTATCAAAACAAATCACAGTATTGCGGACGCTTCTGCGCTGGCTATTTATTCACCGGCCGGCATTGTTGTGCATACCGGGGATTTTAAGGTGGATTATACACCAGTTTACGGTGACAGCATTGATCTCCAGCGTTTTGGAGAGATTGGGAAAAAAGGCGTGCTGGCGCTGATGTGTGACAGCACAAATGCGGAGCGTCCGGGTGTTACTATGTCGGAGAAGTCCGTGGGACGTACTATGGATGCCCTGTTTACGGAGCATTGTAATTCCCGTATTATCGTAGCTACCTTTGCATCCAATGTGGACCGGGTGCAGCAGATTATTAATTCGGCATATAAAACAAATAAAAAGGTAGTTGTGGAAGGCCGGAGCATGGTCAATGTTATCACGACGGCTACAGAACTTGGATATATTAAGATCCCGGATAATACGCTGATTGATATAGAGAAGCTGAATAATTATCCTCCGGAATCTACGGTTCTGATTACGACCGGAAGCCAGGGAGAGTCTATGGCAGCCTTGTCCCGGATGGCGCAGAATCTGCATCGTAAAGTGCATATTATGCCGGGAGATACGGTGATTTTCAGTTCCAATCCCATACCGGGGAATGAAAAAGCCGTATCGAAGGTCATCAATGAACTGTCTGCCAAAGGAGCCAATGTAATTTTTCAGGATGCCCATGTGTCCGGGCATGCCTGTCAGGAGGAGATCAAACTGATCTACTCTTTAGTGCATCCGAAATATTCTATTCCGGTACATGGAGAGTATCGTCATCTGAAAGCCCAGGCTCAGATTGCGCAGCAGCTTGGTATTGAAAAGGAAAACATTTTTGTCCTCCAGTCCGGCGATGTAATTGAGATGGATGCAGATTCTGCAAAGATTGTGGATAAGGTGCATACAGGCGCCATTTTTGTGGACGGACTTGGCGTGGGAGACGTGGGAAATATTGTTATGCGTGATCGTCAGCATCTGGCGGAGGATGGCATTATGATTATTGTGCTGACTCTGGAAAAGGGCAGCAGCATTCTGCTGTCCGGTCCGGATATCGTATCCAGAGGATTTGTCTATGTAAGGGAATCGGAGGATCTGATGGAGCATGCGCGGGCCGTAGTTTATGATGCTTTGGAGAAATGTCTGTCCCGTAACATTACAGACTGGGGTAAGATGAAGAATGTTATGAAGGATGCCCTTGGGGATTATATCCGCAAAAAAACAAAGCGGAATCCGATGATTCTGCCGATTATTATGGAAGTATAATACAAGTATGGCAATCTGATTTTCAATAAGGAAAATATATTATTTTTCAGGATCGGATAGTTACAGATAAAATGCAGTTTGAGGATCGGAAGTGAGAGACGATGGATACAGTCAAGAAAAAAGTGGAAGAATTAGTTGCTGCAATTTTGGAAAGCACGGAATATCTAAGCTTTCGGGAGGCAGGGCAGCAGGTAATGGATGTACCCGGCCTGGCAGAAGAGATCAAAGAATTTTGCTGGAAAAATTATGAGCTTCAGAACAGCGGTGCAGAGGATCTGTACGAGCAGATGGAGGAATTTGAAAATCAATATCGGGAATTCAGGAAAAACCCGATTGTTTCACGATATCTGGAGCATGAGCTTAGAATCTGCCGTATGCTCCAGGAGATTAACGCCCGGATCACAAATTCAGTGGAACTGATGCTCTAGGCGGTATAGGGAGATACACAGAATGAAAGCGCAGAAAGCGATACTGTCAGTGATACTGTTTATCCTGCGGTCAGCTATTCTTATTTTAGTCATAGCCGGCATCTATCGGCTGGGAGAGCTTTCCTATATATGCTGCTACAGCGTTGTATCGGATGTGGCTGTGGACGAAATACCAGGAAAAGATGTGAGCGTGACGCTGGATGGCGATATGGCAGCAAAGAGTGTGGCGCGGCTGATGGAGAGAAAAGGACTTGTGAAAAATGCGGAGATTTTCCATATTCAGCTTAAGCTGTTTCAATATGAAGATAAGCTGAAGAGAGGAAGCTATATGCTGAATACTTCTATGACGCCGAAAGAGATGATGAAAATTATGTCAGGCGAGGCGGAAGAGACAGAGGAAGAGGAATGATAGTAGACGAGAGAATAACTGCCTTTATCAATTCTCTGGATACGGGCAATTCCATGCTTCTGGATGAGATTGAGAAAGAAGCGCTGGAGATGCATGTGCCGGTGATCCGAAAGGAGACGCAGAGCTTTCTGAAGTTTCTTGTGAAGGCCGGAAGGCCCGGGCGGATTTTGGAGGTGGGAACTGCCGTTGGATTTTCAGCTGTTCTTATGAGCGAGTATGCGCCGAAGGAATGCAGAATTACCACCATTGAAAAATATGAGAAACGGATTCCGGTTGCAAGACAGAATTTTATACGGGCAGGAAGGGAGGACCGGATTACTCTTTTGGAGGGAGATGCTATGGAGCTCCTGAAAGAGCTGGAAGGTCCCTATGATTTTATATTTATGGATGCTGCAAAGGGGCAGTATATTTATTATCTGCCGGAGCTTCTGAGAATGCTTCCTGCGGGAGGAATCCTGGTATCTGATAATGTGCTGCAGGATGGGGATGTGATTGAATCCCGTTTTGCGGTGGAGCGCAGAAACCGCACGATCCATGGGCGGATGCGTGAATATTTATATATGCTGACTCATTGTGAGGAGCTGACCACATCCATTCTTCCCCTTGGAGATGGAGTGACGGTAAGCATAAAGGGATAGAAAAGGGGATAAGTATGAAAAGACATCCGGAGCTTTTAATCCCGGCGGGCAGCCTGGAGGTACTGAAGATTGCAGTTAACTTCGGAGCGGATGCGGTATATATCGGCGGGGAGGCATTTGGTCTCCGGGCAAAGGCAAAAAATTTTTCCATGGATGAGATGGAAGAGGGGATCCGATTTGCCCATGAGCATGGAGTGAAGGTCTATGTGACAGCCAATATTCTGGCTCACAATGCGGATCTGGACAGCGCCGAAGCGTATTTTGAGGAATTGAAGGGCAAGAATCCGGATGCGCTGATTATCTCCGATCCGGGAATGTTTACGATTGCCCGGGAGGTCTGCCCGGATCTGGATATCCATATATCCACCCAGGCCAATAATGTAAATTACAGGACATTTCTGTTCTGGCATCGCCAGGGGGCTGCCAGAGTAGTGACCGGACGGGAGCTTTCTCTGAAGGAAATTAAAGAGATCCGGGAGCATATTCCGGACAGTCTGGAGATAGAGACATTCGTACACGGAGCCATGTGCATTTCCTACTCCGGCAGATGCCTGCTCAGTAATTATTTTACAGGAAGAGATGCGAATCAGGGGGCATGCACACATCCATGCCGCTGGAAATATTCTGTGGTGGAGGAAACGCGTCCCGGAGAATATATGCCGGTTTATGAGAACGAACGAGGGACCTATATTTTTAACTCCAAGGATTTATGCATGATTCAGCATCTTCCGGATCTGATCGACGCAGGAGTGGACAGTCTGAAGGTGGAAGGCCGGATGAAGACAGCCCTCTATGTGGCAACGGTTGCCCGCACTTACCGGAAGGCGCTGGATGATTATGCAGAGTCTCCGGCCCTGTATGAGAAAAATATGCCATGGTATCTGGATCAGATATCCAACTGCACATACCGTCAGTTTACCACGGGATTTTTTTACGGGAAACCGGATGAAAAGGCTCAGATTTATGATACGAATACTTATGTGAAAGAGTACACATATCTGGGAATAGCATGGGAGACTGACAGGGAAGGGCGCTGCCGGATAGAGCAGAGGAATAAGTTCTCTGTGGGAGAAACCATTGAGATTATGAAGCCGGACGGCAGGAATGTGGAAGCGGCTGTGGAAGGTATTTGGGATGAGGAAGGAAATGCTCAGGAGAGCGCCCCACATCCAAAGCAGTCCCTCTGGATTCGTTTAAGCCGGTGTCCGGAGCCGATGGATATTCTGAGAAGGCAGGAAGAATAAGAAAAAGTGGAAAGGCACTTTCGTGGGATTTTTTACATAAGATGTATTAAATCTTCACTGAGGTGTCTTTTTTTGAGGACTTTTCCGAAACCTCTTACGGCGGAAGAAGAGAAATATTATTTAAGCAGGTTACAGGAGGGGGATGAAAAGGCACGTCAGATTTTAATTGAGTATAATCTGCGGCTTGTAGCACATATTGTGAAAAAATATCAGTCTCCGGAGGAGGACATGGAGGAACTGATCTCTATCGGTACCGTTGGGCTGATTAAGGCAGTAGATACATTTAATCATGAAAAGGCGAGCAAATTGGCAACCTATGCAGCCAGATGTGTGGAAAATGAAATCCTTATGTATATGAGGGTGAAAAAGAAGCTGCAGCGGGAATCCTCTTACTATGAGCCTATTGGCATGGACAAAGAAGGAAATGAGATACAGCTTTTGGATATCATCGAAAGCGGAGAACCTACGGCGATGGAACAGATTGGACTGAAGGATGATACGAAGAAAATGTATGATTTGCTGAAAAATGTTTTGTCAGAGAGGGAGCGTCAGGTAGTTATTATGCGTTATGGCCTGTATTATGGGCGGGAATATACACAAAAGGAGATTGCCCGGAAGATGGGAATCTCCCGTTCTTATATCAGCCGTATTGAGAAAAATGCGCTGAACCGGCTGAGAGAGTACTTCAGGGATTGAGTTTCAGGAAAAAATATGCTATACTATATAGCGTCTAAAATCTGGAATGCATTTCGCAAAATTTTCCAAATATAAATCCATAGAGAGGAAAAGATGTTCAGTACCATATTATCAGCGGCAGTGCTTGGAATAGAAGCATATCCGGTGGAAGTGGAAGCAGATATCAGTGAAGGGCTTCCAATGTTCAGCATGGTCGGAGATTTGTCGCCGGAGGTAAAAGAGGCAGCAGAGCGGGTTCGCACCGCTCTGCGCAATACGGGGATTACTTTTCCTGCCAGAAGAGTGACAGTTAATCTGTCGCCGGCCCATATTAGAAAAGAGGGTACCAGGTATGATTTGCCGGTGGCTGCGGCATTGCTGACAGCCCTTGGAATTGTTCCCCAGGAGGCAGTGAAAGGTATTCTGATGGTGGGAGAGATTGGCCTGAACGGGCAGCTTCGTCCAGTCAGCGGCGTTCTTCAGACTGTTATGCTTGCCCGGAAACTAAAGTGCGGATTATGCCTTGTTCCCAGGGAGAATGCCCGGGAGGGAGCGGCTGCTGCGGAGGTTCCGGTAGTGGGAATTCAAAATCTGGAGGAATTGATGGCATGCCTTATGGATCCTGAAGGGTATGCCGTAAAAGCAGAGCCTGCACCAGGGTGGAAAGCCTGTCAGCCTTTATATCAGGAGGATTTCCGGGAAATTAACGGCCAGCAGGGTGTGCGGCGGGCAGCAGAGATTGCGGCTGCAGGTATGCATAACTTTCTGATGATTGGCAGTCCGGGAGCCGGAAAGAGCATGATTGCCAGAAGGATGCCCACGATTCTGCCAAGGCTTACTTTGGAAGAAAGTCTGGAAATTTCCAGAGTATACAGTGCCTGCGGTCTTTTAATAAACGGCGAAGGACTGGCAGTCTCCAGACCGTTTCGCGCGCCTCACCATACAGTGTCTGCCAATGCGCTTGCAGGGGGAGGGCGGAAGATTATGCCGGGAGAAATCAGCCTGGCCACAAGAGGTATTCTTTTTCTGGACGAGCTTCCGGAATTTTCCGGAAATGCTCTGGAGGTACTCCGCCAGCCTATGGAGGAAGGACAGATTGTCATCAGCCGGACAAATGGAAGGTACGTTTTTCCGGCGCATTTCCAGCTTGTGGCAGCCATGAATCCATGCAAATGCGGTTACTATCCGGATCGGACCCGGTGCAGCTGTCTGCCGGGAGAGATTAGCCGGTATCTGCGCAGAATCTCACGTCCTTTGCTGGATCGAATAGATATTTGCGCGGAAACTCCCAGAATAGAATACCGGGAGCTGACCGGAAAAGGAAACAATGAAAGCTCTGCAGCAATCCGAAGCCGGGTGGAGGCTGCCCGGAAAATACAGGAAAAAAGATACAGGGGGCTTAAGTGGAGCTTCAATTCAGAGCTTCATACAGCAGCTATCCGGCAGTTTTGTCCGCTGGGAAGCCAGGAAAGAAAGGTAATGGAATATGCATTTGAAAGACTGAATTTAAGTGCCAGAGCATACCATCGAATTATAAAGGTGGCCCGGACAATTGCGGATCTGGAGGGAGCTCCCCATATCAGGGAGCCTCATCTTCTGGAGGCAGTTGGCTACCGTTCCGTGGACAGAAAATTTTGGAATGGGGAGTGACATGGGAGATACATATAATAATAGAAGAAAAAGGACTTGCCCGGATACGGGATGCATACAATATATCCGGCAGGAGGACCCGTTTTATCCGGAAAAGCTAAAGGTACACAAAGGAATGCCGCCGGTTCTTTACCTGCTTGGCCGTCTGCCGGACAGGAAGCGTCCCTCGGTGGCAATCGTAGGGGCGCGGCGTTCCAGCAGCTATGGAAATGAAATTGCAAGGCGGTTTGCCGGGGCGCTTGCGTCTGCAGGAGTTCAGATTATCAGCGGTATGGCGTGGGGAATAGACGGCATGGCCCATGAGGGAGCATTGGAGGCAGACGGAGATACATTTGCAGTGCTTGGCTGCGGAGTGGATATCTGCTATCCGGCAGGACACCGGAGACTGTATGAGCAAATAGTGCTCAGAGGAGGCGTTTTGTCGGAGCAGAAATCAGGCACTCCGCCTCTGCCGGCTTTTTTTCCGGCCAGGAACAGAATTATCAGCGGACTTGCGGATCTGGTGCTGGTTGTGGAGGCGAAAGAGAGAAGCGGATCGCTGATTACAGCAGATTTTGCACTGGAACAGGGAAAGGATGTATTTGCTGTTCCGGGCAGAGTGGGAGATGAGCTGAGTAAGGGATGTTTAAATCTCATCAGACAGGGAGCGGGACTTGCGGACGATCCCGGGATCCTTCTGGAGGCTCTCGGAATTTCAGAAAAAATGAAGGAAAGCAGGCAGAAATTTGTAAAAAATATACTTGCAAAGGATGAAAATATCGTGTATAGTTGGATACGTTTACAGCCTGTAAGTTTAGAAGAGCTGGTTCAAAGAACCGGATTTTCCCCGGCAAAGGTTCTGTCTCTGCTTGTTGGGCTGGAACTGAAGGGCTACATTCGGGAAGCTCAGAAAAATAATTATGTGAGAACAAACTTGGGGAATAGCGATGGCAAAATATCTGGTTATTGTGGAGTCGCCTGCAAAGGTGAAGACAATTAAAAAGTTTCTGGGTGCTAATTATGAGGTTATGGCTTCCAACGGCCATGTACGTGATCTTCCTAAGAGTCAGCTTGGAATTGATGTGGAGCATGATTATGAACCCAAATATATTACAATCCGCGGAAAAGGGGACATTCTGGCAAAGCTTAGAAAAGAGGCAAAAAAAGCAGATAAGGTTTATCTGGCAACTGACCCGGACCGGGAGGGAGAGGCGATCTCCTGGCATTTGTCCAAGGCATTGAATCTGGATGCGAAGAAGATGTATCGGATTACATTCAATGAGATTACTAAAAGCGCAGTGAAGGAATCCATTAAACATGCCCGGGAGATTAATCTGGATCTGGTGGATGCCCAGCAGGCACGCAGAATGCTGGATCGCATGGTAGGCTACCGTATCAGTCCGATTCTGTGGGCAAAGGTTAAGAGGGGGCTCAGCGCGGGACGTGTACAGTCAGTGGCGCTTCGGATTATTGCGGATCGGGAAGAGGAGATCAATGCATTTGTACCGGAGGAATACTGGACTTTGGATGCACGGTTTGCTGTAAAGGGAGAGAAAAAGCCTTTGACAGCAAAATTTTATGGAACAACGGAAAAAAAGCTGGAAATCCATTCTGAGGAAGAGATGAATCAGGTGCTTTCGGCCTTAAAGGATGTTTCATTCTCGGTGGCGGATGTGAAAAACGGAGAACGAGCCAAAAAGGCGCCTCTGCCGTTTACCACAAGCACACTCCAGCAGGAAGCGTCGAAGGTGTTGAATTTTTCCACCTCCAAGACAATGCGCCTGGCACAGCAGCTTTATGAAGGAATCGATATTGAAGGCCAGGGTACGGTTGGTATGATTACGTATCTGCGTACGGATTCTACCAGAATTTCAGAGGAGGCGGCAAAGGCGGCCGCTTCTTATATAACGGATACGTACGGAGAAAAATATCTGCATCAGGGGACAGTAAAGAAGGAGTCGGATAAAAAAATACAGGATGCCCATGAGGCCATCCGGCCTACAGATATCCGGCGGCTACCTGCAGCCATAAAGGATTCTCTTTCGAGAGATCAGTTCCGACTGTACCAGTTGATCTGGAAACGCTTTACGGCAAGCTGTATGGCAGACGCAAAATACCATACGATCTCTGTCCGGATTGACGGAGGCGGCTACCGTTTTACCGTATCAGCCTCATCGGTGGTATTTGACGGGTTTATGTCTGTTTATGTGCAGGATGACGATGAGAAGACCGGCAGCAATACATTAGTGAAGGCGGTTGATAAAAATTCTGTGCTGACTTTGGAGAGTCTGGAGGAAAAGCAGCATTTTACACAGCCTCCCGCTCATTTTACGGAGGCGGCGCTTGTGAAGGTGCTGGAGGAGCTTGGGATCGGAAGGCCTAGTACTTATGCCCCCACCATCAGTACAATTATTGCCCGCCGTTATGTGGCTAAGGAGGGCAGGAACCTGTATCTGACCGAGATCGGCGAGGTAGTCAATCATATGATGAAGCAGGCGTTTCCGAGTATTGTGGAATCTGATTTTACAGCAAACGTAGAGTCTCTTCTGGACATGGTGGAGGACGGACTGGTGGGCTGGAAGACGGTGGTCAGCAATTTCTATCCGGATCTGGACGAGGCAGTGAAGACGGCTGAGGAAGAACTGGAAAAGGTTAAGATTGAGGATGAGGTTACAGATGAAGTCTGTGAACAGTGCGGGCGGAATATGGTTGTAAAGTACGGCCCTCACGGAAAGTTTCTGGCCTGCCCGGGGTTTCCGGACTGCAGGAATACGAAGCCTTATCTGGAGAAGATCGGCGTACCCTGTCCGAAATGCGGCAAAGAGGTGGTGCTCCGCCGTTCCTCCAAAGGGCGGAAATTCTACAGCTGTGAGGGATATCCGGAGTGCGATTATGTATCATGGAAAAAGCCGGAGGCCGGAAAAGAGGAGGCAGCCAGGAAATGATGCCGTACACTCTGCTGCTGCATGTATATTTTTGTGTATGGCCGATCAGTGACTGAAAATTTAAAAAATTAATTGAAATTTGTTTTTCTGTATGATAATATGCAAAGTGCGGCTGTATTTGTAGCGGCACTTTGTTTTTAATTAAATTCAAAAAGTGATGATCCTGGAAATAGGAGAGGGAGAGATGAGTGTACAATTATTAGACAAAACCCGGAAAATTAACAAGCTTCTGCATAACAACAATTCCAGTAAGGTAGTATTTAATGATATTTGCAAGGTTTTATCAGATATTTTGCAGTCTAATGTGCTTGTTATCAGCAAGAAGGGGAAGGTACTCGGTATTGGACGCTATGAAGGGGTGGAGGAGATCCATGAATTGCTTGTGGATAAAGTCGGAAGTTTGATTGATCTGCTCCTAAATGAACGTCTGCTGGGCATTCTGTCCACTAAGGAGAATGTAAATCTGCAGACTCTTGGCTTTGGAATGGAAAATATCAAAAAATACCAGGCTTTAGTAACTCCTATAGATATAGCGGGAGAAAGATTGGGTACACTGTTTCTATATAAGTACGAGGATGATTATGAGATTGACGATATTATTTTAAGCGAGTACGGAACAACCGTTGTGGGGTTGGAGATGATGCGCTCCGTACATGAGGAGAATGCCGAGGAGGCCCGCAGACAACAGATTGTACAGTCCGCTATCAGCACACTTTCCGTAACAGAGCTGGAAGCAATTCTTCTGGTATTTGATGAAATGAAGGGAAACGAGTGTACGCTGGTAGCCAGCAGA
Organism: uncultured Lachnospiraceae bacterium; assembly: GCA_910585465.1. Lineage (GTDB taxonomy): Bacteria > Bacillota > Clostridia > Lachnospirales > Lachnospiraceae > Hominiventricola. Next base: position 38,991 of record CAJUEW010000003.1, read on the forward strand.
ATTGCGGACAAGGCGGGAATCACCCGTTCGGTGATCGTGAATGCTTTGCGTAAGTTTGAGAGCGCCGGTGTGATAGAATCCCGTTCCTCCGGCATGCGGGGGACGAATATCAAGGTAGTGAATGACTGTGTATTTCAGGAGCTGGAACAGCTCCGAAACAATAAATCAGATGTAAAATTTATAAAGAAATACTAAAATTAGAAAATTTCCCATTGACATTTTCAGCCGACCATACTAATATATTGACTGAAGGTTAGCACTCGATTAGAGTGAGTGCTAATAAGAAGCAAAACAGGACTATGACAGGAGGAATTATCATGAAGTTAGTACCTTTAGGCGACAGAGTTGTATTAAAGCAGTGTGAAAAAGAAGAGACCACCAAATCAGGAATTATTCTTACCGCAAAAGCACAGGAGAAGCCGGTAACTGCAGAGGTTGTGGCAGTTGGACCGGGAGGAATGGTAGACGGCAAGGAAGTTACCATGCAGGTAAAGGTTGGAGATCAGGTGATCTACTCCAAATATGCAGGCAATGAAGTGAAGCTTGACGAAGATGAGTATGTGATTGTAAGACAGAATGACATTCTTGCAGTTGTAGAATAATTTAAGAAGGATAGACAGGAGGAAATCAATCATGGCTAAAGAATTAAAACATGGCGTAGATGCCAGAGTTGCACTGGAGGCTGGTGTAAATAAGCTTGCGGATACAGTTAGCGTAACCCTTGGACCAAAAGGAAGAAATGTAGTTCTTGACAAACAGTTCGGTGTTCCGCTTATCACCAATGACGGCGTGACAATCGCAAAGGAGATTGAGCTGGAGGACGCATTTGAGAACATGGGCGCTCAGCTTGTTAAAGAGGTGGCTACAAAGACCAATGATGTGGCAGGCGACGGTACTACGACAGCTACGGTTCTCGCGCAGGCAATGATTAATGAGGGTATGAAGAATCTGGCAGCAGGCGCTAACCCGATTGTTCTGAGAAAGGGTATGAAGAAGGCAACCGAGTGTGCAGTGACCGCCATCGCAGCTATGAGCAGCAAGGTTACAGGCAAGCATCAGATGGCAAGGGTGGCAGCTATTTCCGCGGGCGATGACGAAGTAGGCAATATGGTAGCGGATGCCATGGAAAAGGTAGCCAATGACGGTGTTATTACGATTGAAGAGTCCAAGACCATGCAGACAGAGCTGGATGTAGTGGAAGGTATGCAGTTTGACCGCGGATATATTTCCGCATATATGGCCACCGATACAGAGAAGATGGAAGCAGTTCTGGAAGATCCTTATATTTTGATTACAGACAAGAAAATCAGCAATATTCAGGAAATCCTTCCGGTGCTGGAGCAGCTTGTTCAGGCCGGTAAGAAACTTTTGATTATTGCCGAAGATATTGAGGGCGAGGCTCTGACCACTCTGGTTCTGAATAAACTGCGCGGAACCTTTACTGCTGTAGGTGTAAAGGCTCCTGGCTATGGCGACAGAAGAAAAGCAATGCTGCAGGATATTGCAATTCTGACCGGCGGTACCGTTATCTCCGAAGAAGTGGGTCTGGAACTGAAGGATGCTACTCTGGATATGCTCGGACACGCAAAATCCGTAAAGGTTCAGAAGGAAAATACAGTGATCGTTGACGGTCTTGGAAGTAAAGAAGAGATTGAAAACAGAATCAAGACAATCAAAGCTGAGATGGAGGTTACGAAGTCTGAGTTCGATAAAGAAAAATTACAGGAGCGTTATGCGAAGCTGGCCGGCGGCGTGGCGGTAATCCGCGTAGGCGCAGCAACCGAGACAGAGATGAAGGAAGCAAAGCTTCGTATGGAGGATGCGCTTGCAGCTACAAGAGCAGCAGTGGAAGAGGGGATTATCTGCGGCGGCGGCGCTGCATATATCCATGCATCCAAAGAGGTTGAGAAGCTGGTAGAGACTCTGGAAGGCGATGAAAAGACAGGAGCAAAGGTCGTATTGAAAGCATTAGAGGCTCCTCTGTACCATATTGTGGCAAATGCAGGTCTGGAAGGCGCTGTTATTATCAGTAAGGTACGCGAGTCTGAAAGCGGTATTGGCTTTGATGCTTACAAAGAGGAGTATGTGAACATGGTGGAGGCAGGTATTCTGGATCCGGCAAAGGTTACCAGAAGCGCGCTGCAGAATGCCACAAGTGTTGCATCCACATTCCTGACCACAGAGGCATGTGTTGCCAATATTAAAGAAGATGTTCCCCCTATGCCGGCAGGCGGCGGAATGGGAATGATGTAATTCCGGATAAAAAATGAGAGAAGGGCGTTGCAATTTGCAGCGCCCTTTCTGTATAATTGAATATAAAAATCCATTGACATAACGGCCGCTATTTGATAGACTGGATAAAATATTGAATAATCTATTATATATTCTACTAAATAATAGAGTAATTATTAGTAAGATTAATAAATAGCTATAGACAAGAGAGAAAGAGAGGAAAAGATATGGGCAAAATTATCGGTGAAAGTATTACATTTGATGATGTGCTGCTGGTGCCATCCTATTCAGAGGTGATTCCCAACCAGGTCTGCCTGGAGACACATCTGACCAAGACAGTCAGGCTTAATATTCCAATGATGAGCGCAGGAATGGACACAGTCACGGAACACCGGATGGCAATTGCGATGGCAAGACAGGGCGGTATTGGCATTATTCACAAAAATATGTCAATTGAAGCGCAGGCAGAAGAAGTAGACAAGGTAAAACGTTCCGAGAATGGCGTTATTACGGACCCGTTTTCTTTATCCCCGGAACATACTCTTGCAGACGCGGATGCGCTGATGGCCAAATACCGCATTTCCGGTGTCCCTATTACAGAGGGTAAAAAGCTGGTTGGGATCATTACAAACCGGGATCTGAAGTTTGAGACGGATTTTTCCAAAAAGATCAAAGAATCCATGACCTCCGAGAACCTGGTGACCGCGCCGGAGGGAATCACGCTTGATGAGGCAAAGACGATCCTTGGAAGGGCAAGAAAAGAAAAGCTCCCGATTGTTGACAAGGATTTTAATCTGAAGGGATTAATTACCATTAAAGATATTGAAAAGCAGATTAAATATCCTCTGGCAGCGAAGGACTCTCAGGGAAGACTTCTGTGCGGAGCAGGCATCGGCATTACGGCAAATGTGCTGGAGCGTGCAGAGGCGCTGGTGAAAGCACATGTGGATGTTTTGGTGCTGGATTCCTCTCATGGACATTCTGCAAATGTGCTTCGCTGTCTGAAGATGCTGAAGGAAGCATATCCGGATATTCCGGTGATCGCAGGCAATATTGCTACCGGAGAGGCGGCAAAGGATTTGATTGAGGCGGGAGCGGATGCAGTGAAGGTCGGTATCGGTCCCGGTTCTATCTGCACGACGCGTGTAGTATCCGGAGTAGGAGTTCCTCAGATCAGCGCAATCATGAACTGCTATGAGGTGGCGAAGGAATATGGGATTCCGGTGATCGCGGACGGCGGTATCAAATATTCCGGAGATATTACAAAAGCGCTTGCGGCGGGAGCGGATGTCTGTATGATAGGAAGTATTTTTGCAGGCTGTGATGAAAGCCCGGGTTCCTTTGAACTATATCAGGGAAGAAAATATAAGGTTTATCGGGGCATGGGTTCCATTGCTGCCATGGAGAACGGCTCCAAAGACCGCTATTTCCAGAATGATGCGAAAAAGCTGGTGCCGGAGGGCGTGGAAGGCCGCGTGGCATACAAGGGATATGTGGAGGATACGATTTTTCAGCTGCTCGGCGGACTGCGTTCGGGTATGGGACTGTGCGGAGCACCGGATGTTGAGACTCTGAAAACTACGGCAAAATTTGTAAAGATTTCAGCAGCTTCTCTGAAGGAAAGCCATCCGCATGACATTCATATTACAAAGGAAGCGCCGAATTACAGCGTGAACGAATAGAACAGGAAGACAAAGGGGACTGCTGCAGAGTGTATCAGTCCCTTTTTTAGTTGCAATCACAGGTGACAGATGATAAATTAAAAGATAAGAAAAAAATGGGAGGATAACGATATGAGAAGAACAAAGATTGTATGTACTCTTGGACCGGCGACCGAGAGTGAGGAAATTCTTCGCCAGCTAATGCTGGAAGGAATGTCAGTGGCCCGGATGAATTTTTCCCATGGAACTCATGAGGAACAGAAGGCGCGTCTGGATGCAGTAAAAAAGCTCCGTAAGGAGCTGGATTTGCCGGTGGCAGCGCTTCTGGATACAAAGGGACCGGAGATTCGTATCGGAGACGTGGAAGGCGGAAAAGTGGAGCTGAAAGCAGGACAGACGTATACACTGACGCCGGAAGAAATCCTGGGAAATACAGAGCAGGTCATGATTACGTACAAGGAATTATATCTGGATGTGTGCCCGGGGGACCCTATCCTGATCGACGATGGCCTCATTGGGATGGTTGTACAGCGGATTGACGGAAAGGATATTGTCTGCCAGGTAAAAAACAGCGGATTTATTTCCAACCATAAGGGTGTCAATGTGCCTGGTGTGGAGCTGAAAATGCCGTTTGTCAGTCAGAAGGATTATGAGGATATCGTATTTGCGGCAGAGCAGGGATATGATTTTATCGCTGCGTCTTTTACGAGAACCGCGGAGGATATTCTGGATATCCGCAAGATTCTGCATGAGAAAAACGGCGAAGGGATTAACATTATTGCGAAGATTGAGAATATGCAGGGCGTGGAGAACTGTGAATCTATTTTGCGTGTGGCAGACGGTATTATGATTGCCCGCGGGGATATGGGAGTGGAGATTCCGCTGGAGGAGGTTCCGGTCATTCAAAAGGAACTGATTCGTCTGGCTGTCCGGATGGGCAAGCCGGTAATTACTGCTACCCAGATGCTGGACTCCATGATGAAAAACCCGCGTCCGACCCGTGCGGAAACCTCGGATGTGGCAAATGCCATTTATCAGGGAACCAGCGCCATTATGCTGTCCGGTGAAACCGCAGCCGGAGCATATCCGGTGGAGGCTTTAAAAACCATGGCGCGTATTGCGGAGCGCACGGAGAAGGATATTAATTATGCAGTGGAGTTTAAGCCCCGCAGAATGTCGGAACGGCCGGATGTGACCAGCGCCATCTCTCATGCAACCTGTACGACAGCTATGGATTTAAAGGCGGCCGCTATTGTGGCAGTTACGAAATCCGGAAAAACAGTGGGAAGGATCTCCAAATACCGCCCAGGCTGTCAGATTATCGGCTGCGCCACGGAGGAACGTGTCTGCAGGCAGATGAACCTAATCTGGGGAGTAAAGCCGGTGCTTATGGGAGAAGAGGATACGGCGGACGAGCTGTTTGACCATGCGGTGGAAGCGGCAGAAAAAAGAGGGCTGCTTGCCCGGGGAGAGCTGGTGGTTATCACGGCGGGAGTACCGTTGGGAATGTCCGGAACTACCAATATGATTAAAGTACATGTGGCGGGAAATACGCTGATTTCCGGGAAAGGAACCAATAAGCTGAAAGGTTCCGGAAATGTGTGCGTCTGTCACAGCATGGAGGACTTAGAACAGACCTTCCACGCAGGGGATATTCTGGTTGTGGAGCAGACTAATAATGAGATGATGAGTAAGCTTAAGGATGCAGCGGGCATTATCACGGAGACCGGAGATCGTTATTCCCATGCGGCGATTGTAGGTATGGCTCTGGATATTCCGGTTGTTGTGGCAGCCAGAAATGCAATGGGCATCCTGAAATCCGGTACGTTTGTAACAGTTGATGCAGAACAGGGACTGGTGTACAGCGGCAGATAAAGCAGGAGGGATATGGATTACGGCACAGATGTTCACGCACAAAAGAAGATGGTGCTGAAAGCGTTGAAAATTGCTGTGGGGAGCTGTGTGGCAATTATGATTGCACAGTTTTTCGGGCTTGCGTATGCAGCCTCCGCAGGAATTATTACGCTTCTGACTGTGCAGAATACGAGGAAGGACACCATTGAGCTTACACTTGAAAGACTCTGGTCCTTTCTGCTGTCGATTCTGCTAATTTTTGTATGCTTCCATTTTTCGGGAAGGTTAGGGTGGATAAACTATGGGATCTATATTCTTCTGATGGTGGTGAGCTGTTATTATTTTGACTGGCAGAATACGATCTCTGTCAATGCAGTTATGGGCACCCATTATTTGATGTCTCCGGATTACAGTCTGGGCTTTGTGCTGAGCGAGCTGTCGCTTGTTCTGATTGGTACCGGGACGGCGCTTATTATGAACTGGAGAATGCCCAGCTATTTAAAAGAGATCCGGGAGGATATCCGGAGAATAGAGGATGGTATGCAGCAGGTCTTACGGGAGCTTGCCTGTGAACTCGAAGGATACCGGGAAGTGGAACACGCCTGGCTTGATCTGGACAGGCTGGAGGAGCATCTCCACCTGGGTCTGAACCGCGCTTACGAGCAGGCATATAATTCCCTGTCAGAAGCGGATTTGTACTATATTGAATATATGGAGATGCGGATGCAGCAGTGTACGATGCTTCAGACTTTGAAAAACCGAATCAGGAGTCTTCAGGAGATGCCAAGACAGGCAGGGATGGTGGGCCGTTATCTGAGATATCTGGAACAGTATGTACATGAGGACAATATTCCGGATGAGCAGATTGAGAAGCTTCAGCAGGTTATGGATCAGATGAAGACAGAGGCGCTTCCTGAAACGCGGGAGGAATTTGAAAGCCGGGCGGTCTTGTATCATGTACTGATGGATTTGGAGGAATTTCTGTTTATCAAACAAAGGTTTTGGGAGACAAACCTTCCCCGTCCGGAGGAATTGTACAAAAATGAGAGTCCTGTTTAAAAGTTTGATAATACTGACAGAATGTGCTATACTAACCATATCTTTGAGAAAAAACAGGAAAATAAGGGGATTTTGAAGATGGAACTGATAACAATTCGGGAATTATATAAAAATAGAGAAGCATATCTTGACAGAGAAATTACAGTGGGAGGCTGGGTAAGAAGCGTCCGTGATTCCAAAAGCTTTGGATTCCTGGTGCTGCATGACGGTACATTTTTTGATACGCTCCAGATCGTCTACCACGATACAATGGATAATTTTGCCCGGATCAGCAAGCTGAACGTAGGCGCTGCAGTGATTGTGCGCGGCACGCTGGTGGCAACCCCTCAGGCAAAGCAGCCTTTTGAAATTCAGGCTGAGGAGGTGACTGTGGAAGGCCCGTCGGCGCCGGACTACCCGCTTCAGAAAAAGCGTCATACACTGGAATATCTGCGCACTATGACGCATCTGCGTCCGAGGACCAATACATTTCAGGCAGTATTCCGTGTCCGTTCTCTGACAGCTTATGCTATTCATCGGTTTTTTCAGGAGAGAGGGTTCGTATATGTACACACGCCGCTGATTACCGGAAGCGACTGTGAGGGTGCAGGGGAAATGTTCCAGGTAACTACTATGGATCTGAATCATGTGCCGAAAACAGACGACGGAGAGGTGGACTTTTCGCAGGATTTTTTCGGCAGGCCCACGAATCTGACAGTCAGCGGACAGCTGAACGGCGAAACTTATGCAATGGCATTCCGGAATATATACACCTTTGGACCTACCTTCCGTGCTGAGAATTCCAATACGACCCGCCATGCGGCAGAGTTCTGGATGATTGAGCCGGAAATGGCATTTGCGGATCTGAGTGATGATATGCAGATTGCCGAGGATATGCTGAAATATGTAATCCGTTATGTGCTGGAGAATGCACCGGAGGAGATGAATTTCTTTAACTCCTTTGTGGATAAGGGACTTTTGGAGCGGCTGAACCATGTACTGAATTCTGAGTTTGGCCGTGTGACCTATACAGAGGCCATTGAAATTCTGGAAAAGAACAACAGCCATTTTGACTATAAGGTATCCTGGGGATGCGATCTGCAGACCGAGCATGAACGTTATCTTACGGAGCAGGTATTCAAGCGTCCGGTATTTGTTACGGATTATCCGAAGGAAATCAAAGCCTTTTATATGAAGCTGAATGAGGATCATAAGACAGTGGCAGCCATGGACTGTCTGGTTCCGGGCATCGGTGAGATTATCGGAGGAAGCCAGAGAGAGGATGACTATGAAAAGCTGTCCGCCCGCATGGACGAGCTGGGACTTAAAAAAGAGGATTATGGCTTTTATCTGGATTTGCGCAGATATGGTTCTGCCCGCCATGCCGGATTCGGCCTTGGGTTTGAACGCTGTGTGATGTATCTGACAGGTATGGGTAATATCCGCGATGTGGTTCCGTTCCCGAGAACCGTGAAGAACTGCGAGCTGTAGAGGAGCAGTCTGGGGTATTGCCGGTGTCTGTTTATGTCTGGTGCCGGAGAAGCAAAAGGAGGAACTGTAAATGGCAGGTGAAGGAACACATACACATATTGCTCCGGATGGGACGGTTTATGAGCATACACATGAGCATGCCTGTCCGCAGAAGGGAGAGCACACTCATGACCATAGCCATGGCCACACCCATACCCATACCCATACGCATGCGAATACAAAAGCAGTGATCAACCGTCTTTCCCGCGCTATCGGACATTTGGAATCCATCCGGCGTATGGTGGAAGAGGGAAGAGACTGCAGTGAAGTTCTGGTTCAGCTTTCGGCAGTGAAATCTGCGATTAATAATACGGGAAAGGTGATCCTGAAGGATCATATCGAACATTGCCTGGTGGATGCAGTGGAATGCGGAGATATGGAAGCGGTTGCGGATCTGACAGAGGCAATCGATCGGTTTATGAAATAAACGGCAGAGAGAGGCTTGTCAAGAGGCAGGCCTCTTTTCTTAAAATTTGCGGCCATGTTTTTTGGTTTGCCTATTGCAGAAGACGACGGTATGTTATATACTATTGATCAATATTTAGGAAAAATATACAATAAAAACACAATATATAGTGGGGTGAATGGATGTTGTATGTAATCAAAAAGGATGGTACAAGAGAGAATTTCAATGTGGAAAAAATCGTGAATGCAGTGAACAAATCTGCGGCCCGCATTTTGTATAAATTTTCGGACGAGGAAACTGCCTATATCTGCAGGTTTGCGCGGGAAAGGGCAGAGTCACTTGGAAAAGAAGGAATTGATATTCAGGATATGCACAATATTGTTGAGGGAGCATTGGAACAGGTGAATCCGGCAGTGGCGAAAAGCTATCGGGATTACCGGAATTACAAAAAAGATTTTGTGCATATGATGGACGATGTGTACACAAAGAGCCAGTCTATCCGTTATATTGGGGATAAGAGCAATGCGAATACGGACAGTGCGCTGGTAGCCACAAAGAGAAGCCTGATATTCAATGAGCTGAATAAGGAGCTGTACCGGAAGTTTTTTATGAACCGCAATGAGCTGCAGGCATGCAGGGATGGTTATATTTATATTCATGACCAGTCGGCCCGTCTGGATACGATGAACTGCTGTCTGTTCGATATCGGAAATGTGCTGACCGGCGGCTTTGAGATGGGTAATGTATGGTATAATGAGCCGAAAACACTGGATACGGCCTTTGACGTGATGGGAGATATTATTCTAAGCACAGCGGCGCAGCAGTATGGAGGCTTTACCGTGCCGGAGGTGGACAAGGTGCTGGCTCCCTATGCGGAGAAGAGCTATAAAAAATATTATAATGAATTTTTGGCATATACGGATCCGTCCTGGGAGGGAGCAAAGGAGAAGGCAGAGGTCTATGCGATGAATAAGGTCCACCGGGATTTTGACCAGGGCTGGCAGGGCATTGAATATAAGCTGAATACCGTCGGCTCCTCCAGGGGAGATTATCCGTTTGTAACGGTAACCATGGGGCTGGGCGAGGAACGTTTTGCGAAAATGTGTAATATTTCCCTTCTTCAGGTTCATCAGGAAGGACAGGGGAAGCCGGGAAATAAAAAGCCGGTGCTTTTTCCGAAGATTGTTTTTTTGTATGACGAAGCACTCCATGGAGAAGGCGGCAGCTGCGAGGATGTGTTTGAAGCCGGGATTGAGTGCTCGTCAAGGACTATGTATCCGGACTGGCTGTCTATGAGCGGGGAAGGCTACATTTCCGATATGTATAAAAAGTATAAAAGGGTTATCAGTCCTATGGGCTGCCGTGCTTTTTTAAGTCCCTGGTATGAAAGAGGAGGCATGAAGCCTGCCGACGATGAAGATAAGCCGGTATTTGTAGGCCGCTTCAATGTGGGTGCGGTCAGTCTGCATCTTCCGATGATTTTAGCACAGTCCCGTTCTGAAAACAGAGATTTCTATGAAGTGCTGGACTATTATCTGGAGATGATTCGGAACCTGCATATTCGTACCTATGATTATCTGGGAGAAATGCGTGCGTCCACGAATCCGCTGGCTTATTGCGAGGGCGGCTTTTACGGAGGGCACTTAAATCCCCATGATAAAATTAAACCTCTTTTAAAGCCCATGACCTCATCCTTTGGAATCACGGCGCTGAATGAGCTGCAGGAGTTATATAACGGAAAATCCATCCGGGAGGACGGACAGTTTGCACTGGAAGTTATGCAGTATATTAATAAAAAAGTAACTCAATTTAAGGAGGAGGACGGCAACCTTTATGCTATTTATGGAACTCCGGCAGAGAGCCTCTGCGGTCTGCAGATTGAGCAGTTCCGCAAAAAATACGGGATTGTGGAGAATGTTTCTGACCGTCCGTATGTAAGTAACAGCTTCCACTGCCATGTAACGGAGGATATGAGTCCTATTGAAAAGCAGGACAGCGAGGGCCGCTTCTGGGAGCTGTGCAACGGCGGTAAGATTCAGTATGTACGCTATCCGGTGGGCTATAATAAAGAGGCAGTCCGGACCCTGGTGCGCAGGGCTATGAAGAAAGGTTTTTATGAGGGCGTGAACCTGTCGCTTGCTTACTGTGATAACTGCGGCCATCAGGAATTGGATATGGATGTCTGCCCCAAATGCGGAAGCAAGAATCTGACAAAAATTGACCGTATGAACGGATATCTGTCCTATTCCCGCGTAAAGGGTGATACGCGCTTGAACGCGGCCAAAATGGCAGAGATTGCGGAAAGGGTTTCTATGTAAAAAAGTCAGAGTACTGACGGACAGAAAAAAGTACAGCCGCCTGTGGGTGGGGCGGCTGTACTTTTTTTCTGATTTATGCTTTCATCTGAAAGGCGCTTATATTCTGGTCTTCAAAAAGCCACCAGATTTCCTGGCTGCTATTTTCCTGAAGGTTTCTCATAAAATTATTAACATGAAACTGATAACGGGTGGATTCTGCCATATGAATCCTTTGGTTATCGTCCAAAGACAGAAGGAAAAAATCAATACCGATATATTTGGCGGCTCCCTTTTTGACTGCCAGTGAGATATCTCCTGTTTTTTCGTACTGGCTGATAGTATATCTGAAAATCTTTGAGATATCACCCTCCTGTGTCAGAGCTTTGCCTGAATGTTGGTCAAGGCAGTCCTCAAAAGCTCCCAGAATGATGGAGGACATATGCTGACTGACCCCTGTATGCCGAAGCACACTGGATAATTTCATATAACGGATGGCCATATCAAGCCCCAGATGATAATCGTCGGCTGACGGCAGTCCTGTCTGTCCGGAAAGCTTTGCGCCAGCTCCGGCGGCCTGCAGATCCTTCAGGCTGTACTCGGCCTGTTCTCCTTCCGAAGATCTTGCGGGGGCTGTGCCGTTTTGCTCCTGTATCTCCAAAGTGATCTGAAACAGTATGGTATCGTTTTCGTTGCTTGTGCAATGGTTTCCATAAGATGGATGATCCCTAAGATGAATCCGTTCGGCAAGAGCCTCATAATCGTCCAGTCTCCGGTCGATTTCCAGGGCAAGACTTTCGCACATCCGGTCTTTGATGCCTTTATTGCCCATATTTTCATAAAAGCTTCCTACTGTTCTTCCATAAGAATCTATCAGACGCTGTTTGGCCTTCTGAAACAAAGTATCTAATCGATTTATATTTTCAGCAAGCTTTTCTTCGTCCTCCCCGTATTCTTTTTCAATCCTGTTTTTAGAGGTGACATAAAGGGCGGCGATTCTGTTCACTCTACGGTCCAGATAGTGAGCATCATCTATACTTACTTCGCTTTTCTCTAAAAAAGAAGCCTCTGTATCCTCCCAGTTAATATAGTAGTGATGAAATTCCGCCGTCTTTAGTTCCCCGGACAGTTCTTTAAGATCTTCCTTCGGAAGTTTTGCTCCTGTTATGCCTGACAGTTCCGTGGGCATATGAAAAGATGTGCGTTCAAAGCTGTCAATTCGGAATGAAGGTGTTTTTTCCTGTCCGGTCTGGGTGCCGGTTTCTGAAGCCCTGCACATGCTGTCTGCCGGTATTTTTGCTGTTTTCCTTCGTACACCGGACATAGGGTTTTTGCCGCCCGATTCTGAAATCTGTACCTTTATCATACGAACCGCCTTTCCTTTTGAATTTGTTCTCATGCTCTTTCTATATATATCGGCATACAGTAATGAAGAGATAAATTCTTTGATTTCAGCTTCCCGGGAAGCCTTCCGGATGTCTGCTTTTCAGAAGTAAAAAAGGATTTTTTGGAAAAGAGCTTGTTTTATTGCAGAAAAAAACAGAAAAAATCCGGCTGTGGGACGGGATACTTTTTCCGGTACAGGCATAATATTTTAAAGAATGAGAAGTAATAGTAAAAATGCACAAATAAAGTATGTAAAATATTGGTTTTTTAATGAAAAATTGTGCAAAGTTGCGAAAATAGAAGTGAAAATTGCATTTTTTTTAAGATAATTGTATAATTATTCTATATAAATGAAAGAGAGGACCTTTCTTATGAAACAAAATAATATGTTGGCAATGATTTTAGCCGGCGGGCGCGGTTCCCGGCTGCATGATCTTACCAATAAAGTTGCAAAACCGGCTGTTTCATATGGCGGGAAATATCGGATTATTGATTTTCCTTTAAGCAACTGTGCAAACAGCGGTATTGATGTGGTTGGCGTGCTGACCCAGTATGAATCCGTTCTTTTGAACAGTTATGTGGCAGGGGGCAGTCAGTGGGGACTGGATTCCCGTGACAGCGGCGTGTTTGTTCTTCCTCCGCGTGAAAAAGCGGATGCGAATCTGGATGTTTACAGAGGAACTGCAGATGCAATCTCTCAGAACATTGATTTTGTGGATAATTACGATCCGGAATATATGCTGATCCTTTCCGGAGACCATATTTATAAAATGAACTACGCAAAGATGCTTCAGGCACATAAAGATAATAATGCAGATGCAACCATTGCGGTAATTGAGGTTCCTATGAAAGAAGCGAGCCGCTTCGGCATTATGAATACGGATCCGGAGACCGGGCGTATCGTGGAATTTGAGGAGAAGCCGGCTGAGCCGAAGAGCAATCTGGCATCCATGGGCATCTATATTTTTAACTGGAAGCTGCTTCGCAAAATGCTGGTTGCAGATATGAAGAACGAAGAATCCAACCACGATTTCGGCAAGGATATTATTCCGGCGCTTTTGAATGATGAAAAGAGACTGTTTGCATATAAATTTAAAGGTTACTGGAAGGATGTAGGAACTATTGATTCTCTCTGGGAAGCGAATATGGATCTTTTGGACAAGAAGAACGGTCTGGATTTGGACGACCGTACCTGGAAGATTTATACGGAGGATATTCCGGCGCTTCCGCAGTATATTTCTGAGGATGCAGATGTAAAACGTGCATTTATCACCCAGGGCTGTGTTGTAGAGGGTGAAGTAAAGAATTCGGTGCTGTTTACCGGGGCAAGGGTTGGACAAGGTGCAAAAGTGATTGACAGCGTTCTTATGCCGGGAGCAGTGGTGGAAGAGGGAGCAGTGGTACAGCGCGCCCTGATTGCAGACGGGGTGAAGATTGGTAGCCAGGCGGTTGTCGGCAGTGCGGACAGCGAGCATATTGAACTGGTAGCGAAAAATGTAAAGGGGTAGAAACATATGGCAAGAGCATTAGGAATTATAAGTTTTTCAGAGAACCATATCTGGGTGGAGGGGATGGAAACTTATCGTTCAATCCCTGCATTCTCCTTTCTCGGCAGATATCGTGTGGTTGATTTTCCGATTTCCAATATGTCGAACAGCGGCATTGACCGGATTCAGGTATATATCAGAAGAAAACCGCAGTCGTTAGTAGAGCATATTGGAACCGGAAGACACTTTAATATCAACTCTAAGAGCGGATATTTACATATGATGTTTGCAGACTCTTCCGGAGAAAATAATTATTATAATACAGATGTGAAAACGTATCTGGATAACCTGGAGCATATTGAAAAGACATCCAATACCCATGTGGTGATTGCTCCCGGCTATATGGTTTATACACAGGATTTCAGTGCCCTTTTAAAGACGCATATAGAGTCCGAGGCAGATGTAACAGTACTGTATCATTCTGTGGACAATGCAAAAGAAGCATATCAGAACTGCTATTGCGTAAATCTGAACCGTCAGAAAGGGGTTTCTTCCTTTGAGCGGAACAGCGGTACTGCCAAAAGCCGGAATATTTTTATGGATACCTATATTATGAAGAAGGAGGTATTCATTGATCTTCTGAAGGAAGCACAGAAAGTCTCCTCTATGTATACACTGAGGATGATTGTCAATGAAAAATGCGGTGAGCTGGATATCCGCGGCGTTGCCCATAAAGGATTTTTTGCACCGATCACAGATTTTAAGAGCTACTATGATGCCAATATGTCATTGGTGGATCTTAAGACAGCAAGAAGTCTGTTCAGTGAAGCGTGGCCCATCTATACCCGTACCAATGATTCCTGCCCGACCCAGTATTTTGATTCTGCGAAGGTAAAGAGTTCGTTTCTGGCTAACGGCTGCGTGATCGAAGGGACGGTTGAGAACTCCGTGATCGGAAGAGGCTGTGTCATAAAACCAGGGGCAGTTGTAAAGAACTGCGTGATTCTCACCAGTGCAGTGATTGGAGAGGATGTACATATTGAGGGACAGGTTGTGGACAAGAATGCAAAGGTTACAAAGATGAAGGAGCTGATTGCAGATCCGCAGGCGCCGGGATATGTAAAAAGAAATGATGTTGTATAAGAAATAAAAAAACGGCCTTCTGCGGCAGGACACCGCGGAGGGCCGTTTTTTGCATGAAAGCAGACAGAATTCTTTTCTCTTGTTATTTTTTTCAAAACTATGTATACTATAACCTGTGTTTTTACTATATATGTTCGGACGCCGCAAAATGGCGCATAAGGGTTTAGGTTAAAGGAGCAGAATTTATGATAAACAATAACACCTATGATGCGGACAGTATTTCTGTCCTGGAGGGTCTGGAGGCGGTTCGGAAAAGACCCGGCATGTACATCGGCAGTGTTTCGACGAAGGGCTTGAATCATCTGATTTATGAGATAGTGGATAATTCTGTGGATGAACATCTGGCAGGCTTTTGCAGTCAGATAGAAGTATATCTGGAGAAGGACGGTTCCTGTACGGTCAGTGACAACGGCCGCGGAATCCCGGTGGGGATGCATGCCAAGGGGATGTCTGCTGAGCGTCTTGTATTTACAACATTGCATGCTGGCGGCAAATTTGATGATACTGTATATAAAACCAGCGGAGGTCTTCACGGAGTCGGTTCCTCTGTGGTGAATGCATTGTCTTCCTATCTGGATATTGAAGTGTCGAGGGACGGATTTATTCATCATGATCATTATGAACAGGGCAGTCCTACGCTGGAACTGACAGACGGCCTGCTTCCGATTATCGGAAAAACGAAAAAAACCGGTACAAAGATTAATTTTCTGCCGGATCCGGAGATTTTTGAGAAGACCCGGTTTAAGGCAGAGGAGGTAAAAAGCCGGATGCATGAAACGGCGTATCTGAATCCGGAGCTGACCATTATTTTTGAGGATCGCCGGGCATCAGAGACAGAGCGGATTGTGTTTCACGAACCGGACGGCCTGGTGGGTTTTGTCAAGGATATCAACCATTCTCAGGAAGCAATTCATGATGTGGTTTATTTTAAAGGTGAATGTGAAGGAATTACCGTGGAGGGAGCATTCCAGTACATTAACGAGTTCCACGAAAATGTGCTCGGCTTCTGCAATAATATTTACAATGCAGAGGGAGGAACTCATATTACCGGGTTTAAGACCATATTCACCACTGTTATTAATGCTTATGCCAGAGAGCTGGGTATTTTGAAGGAAAAGGATCCGAATTTTACCGGAGCGGATGTGCGGAACGGCATGACAGCGGTTATTTCCATTAAGCATCCGGCTCCCCGGTTTGAAGGACAGACAAAGACCAAGCTGGACAATCAGGATGCTTCCAAAGCCACGTCGAAGGTGGCAGGGGAGGAGATCCAGCGGTATTTTGACCGGAATCTGGAAACGTTAAAATCCGTTATCGGCTGTGCGGAAAAAGCGGCAAAGATCCGTAAGACTGAGGAACGGGCAAAGACAAATCTTCTGACCAGACAAAAATTTTCCTTTGACTCTAACGGAAAACTGGCAAACTGTGAGAGCCGGGATACTTCCAAATGTGAAATCTTTATTGTGGAGGGCGATTCCGCGGGGGGATCTGCCAAAACTGCCCGGAACCGGGCTTATCAGGCGATTCTGCCTATACGGGGTAAGATTTTGAATGTGGAGAAGGCCAGCATTGATAAGGTTCTGGCCAATGCGGAGATTAAGACCATGATCAATGCCTTTGGATGCGGATTTTCCGAGGGTTACGGCAATGATTTTGACATTACAAAGCTGCGTTATAACAAAATTATTATTATGGCGGATGCAGACGTGGACGGAGCACACATCAGCACGCTGCTTCTGACGCTGTTCTATCGTTTTATGCCGGAGCTGATCTATGAAGGACATGTGTATATTGCAATGCCTCCGCTGTATAAAGCTATCCCGTCCAGAGGAAAGGAAGAGTATCTTTATGATGATAAGGCGCTGGAAAGGTACCGTAAGAAGCACACGGGATCGTTTACCCTGCAGCGCTACAAGGGGCTTGGAGAGATGGACGCGGAGCAGCTTTGGGAGACGACTATGGACCCGGAACACCGGAGACTGAAGCTGGTAGAAATTGAGGACGCAAGACTTGCTTCCTCTGTGACAGAGATGCTGATGGGTACGGAGGTTCCTCCCAGGAGGCAGTTTATTTATGAAAATGCGGTAGACGCGGAACTGGATATCTAGGAGAGAGCGCATGAATGAAGAAATGATTATCAAAACAGAATATTCGGATGTCATGCAGAAGTCCTATATTGACTATGCCATGAGTGTAATTGTGGCCCGTGCCCTGCCGGATGTGCGGGACGGATTAAAGCCGGTACAGAGACGGACGCTGTATGATATGCATGAGCTTGGCATCCGAAGTGACCGTCCATACAGGAAATGTGCCCGTATTGTGGGCGATACTATGGGTAAATACCATCCTCACGGTGACAGCTCCATTTATGAAGCGCTGGTTGTTATGAGCCAGGACTTTAAAAAGGGACTGCCTCTTGTGGACGGACACGGGAACTTCGGCTCCATTGAAGGGGACGGAGCGGCAGCCATGCGCTATACGGAGGCCAGGCTTCAGAAGGTCAGCGAGGAGGCTCTTCTGGCAGATCTGGATAAAGACATTGTGGATTTTATACCTAACTTTGATGAGACGGAGAAGGAGCCGGGGGTTCTTCCGGCGAGAATTCCTCACCTGCTAATTAACGGCGCGGAAGGAATCGCAGTCGGCATGTCCACAAGCATTCCTCCCCACAATCTGGGAGAGACCATTGATGCCATGAAGGCATATATGAAAAATCCAAAGCTGACAGTGGAGGAGCTGCTTCAGATTATGCCGGGGCCGGATTTTCCAACCGGGGGCATTGTGATTAACAAAGACGATCTGGCGGACATCTATAAAACCGGAAGCGGAAAGATCAAGCTTCGAGGCAAGGTAGAGGTGGAAAAGCTGAAGGGCGGCAAAGAACAGCTCGTTATTACTGAGATTCCCTATACAATGATTGGCGCAAACATCGGTAAGTTCCTGAATGATATCAGTATGCTGGTAGAGACGAAAAAGACAACTGATATTGTAGACATTACAAACCAGTCATCCAAAGAAGGAATCCGGATTGTGCTGGAGCTGAAAAAGGGTGCAGATACAGAGCGGCTTACCAATATGCTCTATAAGAAAACCCGCTTGGAGGATACATTTGGAGTCAATATGCTGGCAGTTGCGGACGGAAGGCCGGAGACTTTGGGATTGACCCAGATTTTTGATCATGTGATCGACTTTCAGTTTGAGCTGAATACGAGAAAATACAGAACCCTTTTGAATAAGGAGCTGGATAAGAAGGAAATTCAGGAAGGACTGATCAAAGCCTGCGATGTGATAGATCTGATTATCGAAGTGCTCAGAGGAAGCCGTGATTTAAAGATGGCAAAGGCCTGTCTTATGAACGGGACAACAGAGGGAATCCGTTTTAAATCGGAAAGCTCGAAAAAGCAGGCGGCCCGGTTTCGATTTACGGAACGGCAGGCGACAGCGATTCTGGAGATGCGTCTTTACAAATTGATTGGGCTGGAGCTTGAGGCTCTGATGAAGGAACATGACACAACGATGAAAAACATTGCCCGTTATTCGGAAATTCTCAATAACTACGATGAGATGGCGAAGGTCATTATGCGGGAGCTGGATAAATTCAGAAAGGCATATGCGGTTCCGAGAAAAACGGTTGTTGAAAATGCAAAAGAGGCAGTTTTTGTAGAGAAAAAAGCAGAGGAGATGCAGGTGGTATTTTTAATGGATCGGTTTGGATACTGCCGTACAGTGGATGAGGCTACTTATGACAGGAACAGGGAGGCCGCGGATACAGAGAGCCGTTATGTGATAAGCTGCCGCAATACAGACCGCATCTGCATTTTTACAGACAGCGGCAAGATGCATACGGCGAAGGTGCTGGAGCTTCCGTTCGGAAAATTCCGTGACAAAGCATTTCCGATTGATAATTACAGTAATTATGACAGCTCGAAGGAGCGGATTGTCTGCCTTTGCAGTATGGAAGCTCTGCTGTCGGCCCGCATGCTCTTTGTAACCCGCC
Source organism: uncultured Lachnospiraceae bacterium (assembly GCA_910585465.1). Lineage (GTDB taxonomy): Bacteria > Bacillota > Clostridia > Lachnospirales > Lachnospiraceae > Hominiventricola. The sequence goes on from CAJUEW010000003.1 coordinate 58,019, forward strand.
TTGGTATGGGCAAAGTGGTAAACGGTATGGAGTATGATGTGCGTACAAAGACAAGCACAGCCACGAAGCTGAATGAGGAAGACGAGGTATTGTATGCAGGCTTTGCGGGAGAGAATATGCAGATAGTTATGCAGTCAGGGGAAGGGTATTTTCTTCGGCTTCCCCTCCATGAGATCCCGGAAAAAAGGAAGGCAGCTATCGGCATCCGCCTTATGAAACTGGGAGAAAAGGACAGTCTGGAAAATGTGTATTTACTTGAGAGCCGGACGGAACAGAGCATTATCTATAAAGAAAAAGAGGTGGCGCTGCATAAGCTGAAGACCGGAAGCAGGGATCAGAAGGGGACAAAGCTTCGTATATAAATACCGGGATAAGCATTGGCTGTGAGTGTATGAAGCAGGAGGAAAAGATATGAATTTTCAATACGCAATATTTGATATGGATGGAACACTTCTGGATTCCATCCCTTATTGGAACCAGCTTGCTCTGGACTATCTGGCAGAGCTTGGGGTGACCGGTCCGGAGGATTTGAACGACCGGATGTCATCCATGTCTATTCAGGAGGCGGCTGCATTTTTAAAGAAGGAATTCCGGCTTTCCAAGGCGGTGGAAGTAATCTGCCGGGAGCTGTGCAGCAGGATTGAGAAAAATTATGCAGAGGATATTCAACTGAAGCCGGGAGCGGCCTCTTATCTGGAACAGTTAAAAAAGAAAGGCGTCAGGATGTGTGTGGCGACGGCATCCTCTGCAGAACTGGGAAGGAAAGCGCTGGAACGAAACAAAATTCTGCCTTATTTTGATTTTCTGCTGGATTGTGGAATGGCGGGGGCGGGGAAGACAAGTCCGGAGGTGTATTTTATGGCGGCAGGCCGCTTCGGCGCAGAGCCGTCAGAATGCGCAGTGATTGAGGATGCGTCATTTGCGCTTAAGACAGCCAGAGAGGCGGGCTTTTGGACGATTGGAATCTATGAAAGCTCGGAGCTGTCGCCGGATACGGCTAAGAAATACAGCAGTCGGTATGTGATGAGCTTTGAAGAATTATGAATATTGGAAAAAAAGGGGATACGGCCGTGTCCTCTTTTTTATTATATAACGAAACTTTTTTATCCTCTGTAAGGTCTAACCGTCATATAAGGATACAGGAAAGGAGGAAAGACAGATGAAACTGGCAGACAAGGAGGCTCTTGTTCATGAATGCCTGACAGCTAATTATGAAAAATATTATCGGATTGCATACAGCTATACCTTTCAGGAGCAGGATGCCATGGATATTGTACAGGAGGGGGCCTATAAAGCGATCCTGAAAAGTGATTCCTTAAAGCAGACAGAGTATACGGATACCTGGATATGCAGAATCATGATGAATGAGGCAGTCAGATTTCTGAAAAAAAACCGGGGAAGGACAGTGAATCTTGAGGATATACCTGAAAAGGGGGAACCGGATCGGGTAGAGGATGTGGATTTGAAAAGGGCGCTGGACAGGCTGGATGATAAGGAGCGCAGGATTGTAGTACTTAAATATTTTGAGGAGGAAAAGCTGGAGACCATCGCGAAGATTCTGGATCTGAATGTAAACACTGTAAAGAGCAGGCTGTATCGTGCAGTTGGAAAATTAAAGAATTATATGGAGACAGGAGGTACGCCCTATGAAAAAGTGGAAAGAAGCATATGAGAATATTAAGGCGCCTGAAAATATGAGAGAAAAGCTGGAGGAATCTATTGCGCGTGCACAAAAGGATAAGAAAAAAATTCGGAAGGTCCGTATCTGGAAACGTCTGGGAAGTGCGGCGGCCGTACTGGCAGTTCTTTTGATTCTTCCTAATACAAGCAGAACGGCAGCAGCGGCCATGCAGCAGCTTCCGATTCTGGGAAATTTTTTCCGGATAGTGACTGTCCGGGAATATCAGGTGGAGGAAGAACGGCATATGGCAAATGTAAAGGTGCCGGAGGTCGTACCGAATGAAGAGACAGAAAACGGAGATAAAATTCCGGAGAAAACGCTGCAGCAGGCGCAGCAGACGGCGGAAGAGATTAACTTTGATATACAGAAGGCGACAGATGAGCTGATAGAAGAATTTAAAAAGAGTATGGAGGAGTATGAAGAGGGCTATCAGGACCTGTATATCGACAGCAATGTTCTGACAGACAGTGATGAGTGGTTCTCTCTGGAATTAATTCTTTATCAGGGTGCAGGCAGCGGCTATGAACGTCGCCGCCATTACACAATCAATAAAAAAACCGGTGAACGTGCCACATTGGAGGAGTTTTACGGGGAGAATTATATTACGACCATCAGTGAAGAAGTCAAGACACAGATGAGAAAGCGGATGGCAGAGGATGAAAATGTTATTTACTGGCTGGATTATGATGATGTGCCGGAGTGGAATTTCCGGTCTATTGCCGAAAACCAGGATTTTTATATGAATGCGGACGGACACGTAGTTATTTGTTTTGACGAGTATGAGGTAGCGCCCGGATATATGGGCTGCGTGGAATTTGTACTGGAAAACAGGGATTAAGAAACTTTTAAGAAGAATTAAGAAGATTTTCCTCCCGGATTGTAGTAAAATAAAAGAAAAATGCGTTTATACAGGTGTAAATGCATTTACCGGGAGGATAAATTATGTTTCTGTTTCTGGCACTTCTGGACAATCCGGAGGAACAGGAAAAATTTGCCGAGATTTATAGTCAGTACCGACATTTTATGTGGTATGTGGCGAACCAGAAGCTGCAGGATGAACATCTGGCAGAGGATGCTGTACAGGAAGCCTTTTTTGCGCTGACCCGTCATCTGGATAAGGTGGAGGAGGTACACAGTCCGCGGACAAAGAAGTTCCTTGCCACAATTGTGAGAAGCAAGGCAGTAGATATTTTAAGAAAGTCCAGGCCGGAGGAGGAGCTTTCAGAGTACCTGTCAGAGGATAAAGGAGGGGCGGATATTCTGGAGCAGTATCTGACAAAGGAGAACTATAACCATTTGATATCCTGTATTCTGGAACTGGATGACAGCTACAGGGTGATATTTGAATACAAATACATATATCAGATGGGAGATGACCAGATTGGAGATATTCTGGGGATATCGGCTAAAAATGTGAATGTGCGTTATTTCCGTGCCCGAAAGAAGCTTCAGGAGATGATTCGGAAGGAGGATGATCGGTTTTGAAGGAGCGTGAAAGTCTTTTGGCAGAGGCGCTGGATGAATGTCTGGAGGAGGATTTAAGCTTTATTCCTCCGGAACGGGAAATTGCCAGAAAACATCATTTTTCCGAAGAATTTGAGAAAACCATAGAAGCGCTTTTGGAGAATGCATCCGACGCATCCAGAAAGAGAATTCAGAAGCATTTCTTTCCCCGATACGGACAGTGGGCCGCCTGTCTGCTGATTTTCTGCATTTGCGGCGGACTGTTTTACTATATTATCCGTCCCCTGTCGGAACAGACAGAATCTGTACAGGAGGCTGAAGGAGCATCCGGATCGGCAGAAATGATCCTTGAGGAGCGTTCGGAGGAGGCGGTTCCTGAGTTTAATGAAGAGCTGGCCTCAGACCGGAAAGGGGAAGCTGCTGAAGAGGACAGATCGTCCGGACATGCTGAGGAGGAGACTTCTGTGCAGGAGGCAGGCTTAGAGACGGTTCCGGAAAAGAAATACTGCGGACAGACTGTTTATCCGGCAGAGCAGCAGGAGGTGCCTGAGGTGCTGGATTATGTGACTACCCTGGTTAATTGTCCGGTTTTGGATGAGGAGAATCCTATTCTGATTCTGACCATCGGCAATACCGGGGAGGAAGAGCTTCAATATCTGAATCATTATATGCTTGAGGTCCGGCTTGATGATGAATGGTATGTGATTCCTGAAAGGCTTAATGTCCCGGAAAAGTGGATAACGCTGGAGGCGGGGATGGCAGTGGATGAGGAGATTGATCTGACGGATTATCATATCGATTATGATGCTCAGCAGTACCGGTTGATCACCAGGGTGAACCAGGAGCTGGTTAGTGCGGAATTTACCTTTGGAGATGGATTTACTGAAACAATGGAGCTGGAGGAGGACAGCTTTGAGGAATAGGAGGAAGATATGAAAAAGATATATGCGGCGGTTATATTGGGAGTATTGCTGCTGGCTGTCGGCTGCGGAAGGTCTTTAAATGAGCTGGATGCCTATGAGGAGATTGCGGAGGATACTGTAGCGGAGTCGGCAGATACTTATGAGAGCGAAAAGAGCGCCGGTTCGATCACTTCAGACAGCGGTATCGAGGCTGTGGATCAGACCGGACGGAAGCTGATTAAGACCGTCTATCTGTCCATGCAGACAAAGGAATTTGATGCTGTATTAGAGGGGCTTTCAGCAAAGGTCCGGGAAACAGGAGGATATACGGAAAGCTCATCTGTTTCCGGAAACAGCTATTATTATGACAGTACAAGAAACGCGCATTTTACAATCCGTGTGCCGTCCCAGCGGCTGGATGAGTTCATTGACATAGTCAGCGGTCTTGGAAATGTGACACAGAAAAGTGAAAGTGTGGAAGATGTGACTCTCCAATATGTGGATACCGAGGGACGAAAGAAAACCCTGGAGACTGAGCAGGAACGTCTGATACAGCTTCTTGAGCAGGCAGAAAATATGGAGGATCTGCTGGCGATCGAGAGTAAGCTTTCTGACGTCCGATATGAACTGGAGAATTATGGAAGCCAGCTTAGACTTCTGGACAACCAGATTGACTACAGTACTGTGAATGTGGAAATTACGGAAGTGGAGCGGGTAGCTGAGGTAAAAGACAGAACCTTCTTTGGGGAAATTTCGGAGCGTTTTGGAAACAGCCTGTATATGGTGGGCAGAGGCATCCGGGGCTTTTTGATTGGTTTTATCGGTTCTCTTCCGGTTCTGGCAGTATGGGCAGTGATCATTGGAGGGGCTGCGGTACTGATCAGGAGAGTGGTAAAAGGAAGGAAAAAACAGGGAAAAGCGTTAGAGCAGACGAAAACGCAGGAGGATTTATCGGGGCTCCCGAAGCCATAGAAATAAAATCGACAGATACAGCATTTCCGATTAAGCAGATTAGTAAAATGGCAGTCGTGGATACGATCAAACTGTAACAATCACTTAATAAGCGGCAGTTTTCAAAGGCTGGCCTGCTGAAAACTCAGCAGGCCGGCCTTTGAAAGTTTATCTTACAGAAAAGTAAGAGGACAGTCATTTGGAAATAAGAATAGTTCCATAAATTGATTGGGGCAAAAAGCGTTTTCGGTTTATGCAAATGTACGGAACTGATTTTCAATTTCCACAGCTCTGTTTTCCGGGCAGTCTGTAAGGAAGATGGATGCACTGTCCAGCGGAAGTGCCATAAGAATGGCAAAAACGGAACGGACATCCGCTGTAAAATCCTTCTGTCGAATCTGGCCGTACAGATGGTTTTTTTTCACCATCTTTCTGAAATTTCTCAGTTCAGCAATGTTCTTAATTTTTACAGAATAATTTTTCATAAGAAGGCTCCTCTCTTAAAAATTTGGTACCAGGATTTACAGTTATTTTTCTTTTTTGTATAATATGATTATATAGAAAATATTGCGGAGAAAAAACATAAATTCCGCCAATATTTGTAATAATACCGCCAATTACAAAATATAGTTGGCGGTATAATAATAAGGGGGATGCAGCATGTTTGTTGACAAGCTCGTGGTAAAGGATAATCTGGAGGAAATTCTCGGCCATTCGTCCAAGCCGTTTCCTCATACATCTTATTATGTAGAGCCGGAAAAATTTCCGGGGGGATATATTCCATGGCACTGGCACCGGGATGTGGAGGTTATGTATATCGTCCAGGGAAAGCTGAAGCTTACGACAAACCTGGGAGAATATATACTGGAAGCAGGGGAAGCCGTATTTCTTAATTCTAATGTCCTGCATTTACAGATGCCGGAAAAAGGGGACAGGGTAATTACCCTGAACCAAGTATTTGATGCGTCTTTGATTTCCGGCCAGTACCGGAGCGTTTTTGAACAAAAATATGTGAAGCCGCTTCTGTCCTGCCGGGAGATTGATGCTATGGTGTTCCGGCCTTCGGATGTGCGGCAGCGTAAAATCATTGATTTTATCAGAAGGTCCCAGGATACTGCGGATGAGCAGGCATACGGCTATGAGCTTCTGGTGCGGAATGAACTGTCCGTTGTATGGCTTCTTATCTGCCAGGAGGCAGAGGAAAAGCTGGAGCAGAAAAAGGTTGTTAAAAATACGGGGGAAGAACGGCTGAAAGATATGATGCTGTATATACAGGAGCATTATATGGATAAGCTTCTGCTGAAGGACATTGCATATGCCGCCAATATCAGCGAGCGGGAAGCTCTGCGCTCTTTTAAAAAGCATCTGAACACGACTCCGTTTACCTACTTGTCAGAATATCGTATCCGAATGGCAGCTGTAAAGCTGAAGGAAACAGACATATCTGTTTCTGATATTGCATATGACTGCGGATTCAGCTCCGTCAGTTATTTTGGAAAAATATTCCGGGAGACAATGGGGTGCACTGCTCTGGAATATCGAAGAGGCATAATTTGATTGCCAATAAAACATCCGGATGGTATAATAATTATAATTGGGTTAAGTATCGATTACTGAAGGGAAAAGGATAAATAATATGTTGGATTATCGCATCAGAGCCGGAGAACCGGCTTTTCTGGGAGTGACTAGGCATGGAAAAGACATCAATTTTGCGGTAGTAGTCCGTGATGGAAAAACATGCAGCTTAATTTTGTATCCGAAGGGTTCACAGGAAATTGCGGCAGAGATTCCCTTTACGGAGGAGATGCAGTTCGGTGACATTTACGCCATGCAGATTCATCAGTTTCCCATAGATGAATATGAATATAATTATCGGATTGACAAAACTGTGACATTAGATCCTTATGCCAGGGTTGTCCGCGGCAGAGAGATCTGGGGCGCCAACAGGGAAAGCGTACATGCAGTCCGGGCGGGTATATCCTTTGAAAAGTTTTCCTGGCAGGGGGACAGGTCTCTTAAGCTTCCTTATGAGGAATGTGTGATGTATGTAACTCATCCAAGAGGCTTTACCATGTCTCCCTCTTCAAAGGTACGGCACCCGGGAACTTTTGCCGGTATCAGGGAGAAAATTCCGTATTTGAAAAGGATGGGGATCACTCAGCTGGAGCTGATGCCGGTTTATGAGTTTGAAGAAACAGGGGAGGATGCACCTTCTAAAAAACATATGCCCATCTGTCGGAGCAATATGAAAAAAATCAATTACTGGGGCTATGGGGATGCATGCTTTTTTGCGCCGAAAGCCGCCTACAGCGCAACGGGGAATCCGGTCCGGGAAATGAAGGAGCTTGTCAGAGACCTGCATAAAAACGGCATTGAGCTGATTCTGGAATTTTATTTTCCAATGCGGACCAATCCGAATCTGATTTTGGACTGTGTCAGATACTGGGTGTCAGAATATCATATTGACGGGGTGCATGTGAACAGCAGCGGGACGCCTTTAACAGCGCTGGCCTTAGATCCTCATCTTTCGGAAACAAAGGTACTGAGTGAATTTTTCCCGATGGATCAGATTTATGAGCAGGATTATATACCGGGATTTAGAAAACTGGCAGAATATAATGATAACTTTCTGGTACAGGCCAGGCGTTTTCTGAAGGGAGACGAGGACATGCTCTGGAAGCTTACAGAGTGTCTGCGCAGCAATCCCCCACAGTCTGCAGTAGTGAACTATATGGCCAACCATAATGGTTTTACCCTGCTGGATGCGGTTTCCTATGATGTAAAGCATAATGAAGAGAACGGGGAAGATAATCGGGATGGGGCCAGTCATAACTACAGTTCTAATTATGGGGAGGAGGGCCCTGCGTCCAGCCGCGGGCTGGAGCGTCTGCGCAGAAGACAGGTGCGCAATGCTTTCCTTCTGGTAATACTCTCCCAGGGGGTGCCGGTGATTTACGGCGGAGACGAGATGGGAAATTCCCAGAACGGTAATAATAATGTCTACTGCCAGGATAATGAGACAGCCTGGATTCAGTGGAGCAGAAAAAAAGCGGATCAGAGGCTGCAGCAATTTGTAAGGGAGGCTGTGGCTTTTCGGAAAAGCTGTCCTGCCTTCGGGCGCAGGAACGCATATACAATGAGGGATTATCTGTCCAAAGGGATGCCGGATTTATCCTATCATGGGGAAAAGGCATGGTATGGGGAATTTGAAAGCTATAACCGGCAGGTAGGCATTCTGTACGCAGGCTGCTATACGGGAGGCGAAACCTGCTATGTACTATATAATATGCATATGACTGAGCATGAGCTGGCACTTCCCACACTTCCTTCCGGGCAGAAGTGGTATGTGACGGCAGACAGCGGACGGGAGACAGATGTATTTTACCGGGAGGGAGAGGAGCCTCTTCTTGAGAATCAGAAGATGACTGTGGTTCCTCCAAGGACAATTATGATACTGGCAGGTAAAAAAAATGAGGCTGATTAATATTTGGAAACATTTTTATACAATCACGGAACATAAGATAATAGTTGCAAAGCATTGCTTCAGAGTAGGCATGTATTGGCAGGGGCTGACTCATGACCTGTCGAAATATTCTCCTTCCGAGTTTTGGCAGGGCTGCAGGTATTATCAGGGCTTTCAAAGTCCGAACAATGCGGAAAGAGAGGCAAAGGGCTATTCTTCCGCATGGCTTCATCATAAGGGGCGGAACAAGCATCATTACGAATACTGGATTGACTACAGCCTTAAGCCTGTAAAATGCATGGCCGGCATGAAGATGCCTTTAAAATATGTAAATGAGATGATCATGGACCGGATTGCGGCGTCTAAGGTGTATGAAGGAAAGGCATATACACAGCATTCTCCCCTTGCTTATTATGAAAAAGGAAAAGATGCGTATATGATTCATAAGGATACACGGGCGCTTCTTGAGTATATTCTTCATATGCTGGACGAGAAGGGGGAGGAAAAGACATTTGCCTATATAAAAAGGTATATGGTAGGGAGAAAAAAGTATCCCCGGATTCCTGGAGATGGAAAAAAATGTTTTTTTAAAAATAAAGAAGGGTTTTGAGACTTTACGCAGTATATTTAATTATAGAAGGAGATTTTCAAAGCTGTCGTCGAAGGAGGGGATGGGATGACGATTCGGGAAAGCGCAGAAGAATGGGAACAGCAGTTTTTGAGTCCTTATGCGGCGCTGAGCCGGGATTCCAGGGGAAGAGACAGAGAAGAGCCCCCTTGTGATATCCGGCCGGTTTACCAGAGGGACAGGGACCGCATTCTGCACTGTAAGGCGTTCCGGAGACTGAAACATAAGACACAGGTATTTTTGACCCCGAAAGGAGATCATTACCGGACCCGACTGACACATACTCTGGAGGTGGCCCAGAACGCCAGAACAATCGCCCGGGCGCTCCGGCTTAACGAGGATTTGACAGAAGCGGCTGCACTTGGACATGATCTTGGACACACTCCTTTTGGACATGCCGGAGAACGGGCTCTGAGCCGTGTATGCAGTGAAGGCTTCACCCATTATGAGCAGAGCGTCCGGATTGTGGAAAAGCTGGAAAAGGGCGGAAGGGGGCTGAATCTTACCTGGGAGGTCAGAGACGGAATAAGGAATCACCAGATGTCAGGCAAGCCGGCGACGCTGGAGGGAAAGATTGTCCGCTATTCGGATAAAATTGCCTATATTAATCATGATGTGGACGATGCCATAAGAGGAGGCGTTATCAGGGAAGAGGAGCTTCCAAGCGTATATACGGATATTCTCGGACATTCTACAAGAGAACGACTGAATACTCTGATTCATGATATTGTGGAACAAAGTCAGGGAAAACCGGATATCCGAATGTCGGAGGATGTAGAGTTTGCATTTAAAGGGATGCGCAAATATATGTTTGACAATGTATATACAAATCCCAAGGCCAAGGGAGAGGAACAGAAGGCCGAAAATATCGTAAGGGAGCTGTTTTATTATTATATGGAACATCCGGAGCTGCTCCCGAATGAATACATAGAGCGCATGTGGCAGTCCGGAGAGACACAGGAGCGAAGCGTCTGCGACTATATATCCGGGATGACGGATCAGTATGCCATTGCAAAATTTCAGGAGTTCTTTATCCCGGACGCCTGGAGATATTAGTGTAGCATTCAAACAGGAATCAGGTGTTATATGAAATATTATTCACAGGAACTTGTGGAAGAAATCCGTTCCAGGAGCGACATTGTGGACGTCATATCGGGCTATATAAGACTGCAGCGAAAGGGCAGCAATTATGTAGGCGTATGTCCGTTCCATAATGATCGGAATCCCTCCATGTCGGTCAACCAGCCCCGGCAGATCTATCACTGTTTTAGCTGCGGAGCCGGAGGGGATGTCTTTAAATTTGTTATGGACTATGAAGGACTGACCTTTCCGGAGGCTATGAGAACGCTGGCAGACCGGGCCGGGGTGGAGCTGCCCCGGCAGGAGTATTCAGAAGAAGCTAAACAGCAGGCAGATTTGAAGGCTCAGATACTGGAGCTGAACAGACTGGCGGCAAAATATTATTATTATATGCTTCGCCAGCCTGCCGGAAAACAGGGATGGGATTATCTGACAGGCAGAAGCTTAAGTGCTGATACAATCAAACGCTTCGGGCTTGGCTATGCCAGCAAATACAGCAATGATCTGTACCAATATTTGAAGAGTAAAGGATATTCGGACCAGCTTCTAAAAGAATCCGGACTGATGCAGGCAGATGAAAAACGCGGAATGTATGACAAGTTCTGGAACCGGGTAATTTTTCCTATTATGGATGCCAACAGCCGGGTGATCGGTTTTGGAGGGCGCGTCATGGGAGACGGGAAGCCCAAGTATCTTAATTCGCCGGAAACGAGAGTATTTGATAAAAGCCGTAATCTATATGGATTAAATTTTGCAAGGAGGAGCCGGAAGCCCAATATGATTCTGTGTGAAGGCTATATGGACGTGATTGCCATGCACCAGGCAGGATTTACTCAGGCAGTTGCATCACTGGGAACAGCATTTACCCAGCAGCAGTCTGTGATTCTGAAGCGGTATACAAATGAGGTAATCCTGACCTATGACAGTGATGAGGCCGGAGTAAGGGCCGCTATGAGGGCTATTCCGATCCTGAAGGAAGCAGGTCTGACTGCCCGGATTCTCCGTATGGAGCCATATAAGGACCCGGACGAGTTTATCAAAGCAGAGGGGGCGGAAGAATTCCAGAAACGGATGGAACAGGCAGAAAGCAGCTTTTTCTTTGAGCTTAGGATACTGGAGCGCCAGTATGATTTCAGGGAACCGGAAAGCAAGACGGCATTTTTCAGAGAAGTGTCCCGAAAGCTGCTGGAATTTGAGGCGGGGATTGAGCGCAATAATTATATAGAAGCAGTGGCGGATAAATATCATCTTACATATGATCAGCTTTTTAAAATGGTCAGCCAGACCGGAAAGAAGCTGGGAGATATCCAAAAGGTTCATAAGCCGGCGCCCCTGGCGAAGCAGCGCAGAAAAAAAGCAGAGGATGGGAGTCTGCGTTCTCAGAGGCTTCTGATTGCGTGGATGAGTTCGGACGAGAAACTGTTTGCGAATATTGTACGTTATGTGGAACCGGAGGAATTTACGGATCCTATCTGCCGGAAGGCGGCAGAGCTTCTGATGGAGCAGTGGAAAGGCGGACGGCTGAACCCTGCATCCTTGTTTCAGTATTTTACTGATGAAGAAGAACAGAAAAAGGTGTCGGCTATGTTCAGTGATACAATTCCTACGTTGTCCGGCCGGGAGGAGGAAAAGGCATTACAGGAAACTATCTTAAGAGTCAAGCAGAACAGCATTGCCTGGCAGACAGAGCACATGGAGCCGGGAGACATGGAAAAGCTTCAAAAAATCGTGCAAAAACGCCGGGAAATTGAGAAATTGCATATTTCTTTGGATTAAGGATAAAATATGAACAATTATGGAAGGAAGAACCAGTATGGAAGAAAATGTAGTAAAATTCAGTGAGAAGTTAAAAGAACTGCTTGCTCTGGCGAAAAAGAAGAAAAATGTCCTGGAGTACCAGGAGATCAGCGACTTCTTTCATGATATGGAACTGGATGCGGAGCAGTTTGAAAAAATCCTGGATTTTCTGGAGCAAAATAATATTGATGTGCTCCGAATTACAGATGACGACGATGACAGTAATATTATTCTGACCGATGAGGATGAGGTGGATGTGGAGCAGATTGACCTTTCTGTTCCGGATGGCGTGAGCATTGAAGACCCGGTCAGAATGTATCTGAAAGAGATAGGTAAGGTTCCGCTGTTAAATGCGGATGAAGAGATTGAGCTGGCAAAAAGAATGGAGCTGGGAGATGAGGAGGCGAAAAAACGTCTGGCAGAGGCAAACCTTCGCCTGGTTGTCAGTATTGCCAAACGTTATGTGGGGCGCGGCATGCTGTTTTTGGATCTCATTCAGGAAGGAAATCTGGGTCTGATTAAAGCGGTTGAAAAATTTGATTACCGCAAAGGCTACAAATTCAGTACGTATGCAACCTGGTGGATCCGTCAGGCAATTACGAGAGCGATTGCGGATCAGGCACGTACGATTCGTATTCCGGTGCATATGGTGGAGACGATCAATAAGCTGATCCGGGTATCCAGACAGCTTTTGCAGGAGCTTGGAAGAGAGCCCCAGCCGGAGGAAATTGCGGAGGAGATGAATATGCCGGTAGAACGTGTGCGGGAGATTCTGAAGATCTCTCAGGAGCCGGTATCTCTGGAGACTCCAATCGGTGAAGAGGAAGACAGCCATTTGGGTGATTTTATTCAGGACGACAATGTTCCGGTGCCGGCAGAAGCAGCCGCCTTCACCCTTCTGAAGGAGCAGTTAGTAGAGGTTTTGGGTACACTGACAGAAAGAGAACAGAAGGTACTCCGCCTCCGTTTCGGACTGGACGACGGAAGGGCACGTACGTTGGAGGAGGTCGGTAAGGAATTCAATGTGACCCGTGAGCGTATCCGTCAGATTGAGGCAAAGGCGCTCAGAAAGCTTCGTCATCCGAGCCGGAGCCGTAAGCTGAAAGACTTCCTGGATTAAGAAAGGTTTTTCTATGCAGTTGTCGAAAAGAATGCGTCTGCTGGCTTCCAAAGTAACAGAAGGGAATCGGCTGGCAGATGTGGGAACAGATCATGGATACATTCCGATTGCACTGATACTGGAAAAGAAGATTCCTTCAGCCATTGCGATGGATGTAAACCAGGGTCCCCTTGAACGGGCCAGAGCACATATCCATACCTACAGGCTGGATACATATATTGATGCCCGCCTGTCCGACGGCCTTCACGGGCTGAAGCCGGGAGAGGCGGATACAGTGCTGATTGCAGGCATGGGCGGAGCCCTGACTGTTCGGATTCTGAGGGAAGGAGCCCATTGTCTGGATACGATAAAGGAACTGATTCTTCAGCCCCAGTCAGAAATTTATCTGGTGAGAAAATATATTTGCGGTCATGGCTTCTGCATTGTGGAAGAGGATATGGTAAAGGAGGATGGAAAATATTATTCCGTTATCAAAGCTGTTCACGGACAGACAGTTCCTTTGAATAGCGAGATGCTCTGCTATGGGGATATCCGTGTGCAGAGCTCACCGGAGATTCTGCTCGCCTATATCCAGGGAGAATATGAGAAATATAAAAGGATTTTGGAAGTTTTAAGGGAAAAGGGACAGGAAAATACAGCGCGGATGAAGGAGCTGACAGAGAAGAGTGAGGGACTTGCCCGCGTGCTTGGACAGCTTTTAAAGCTGAGAGCAATGATCTAATTAAAAAAGAGGAGAGAAAACAGGATGAGATGCAGTGAAATCTGTACGTTGCTGGAGCGGGAATATTCTCCGGAATATGCCTGTGACTGGGATAATGTGGGTCTGCTTGCAGGCAGGCGGGACAAGGAGGTAAGGACGATCCTTCTGGCGCTGGATGCCACAGACGAAGTGGTCCGTATGGCGGTGGAGCAGAAGACGGACATGCTGATTACTCATCATCCGATGATTTTTTCGGCTATGAAACGGATAACAGATGAGGATATGAACGGCAGGCGGCTGATTGCACTGATTCAGAATGATATTTCTTATTATGCCATGCATACAAATTATGACGCGAGAGGAATGGCAGATCTGGCTGCGGGGCTTATAAATCTTCAGGAATGCACCGTTCTGGAGGAGATAAAGGACGGAGAAGGCATCGGCAGGGTTGGCGTGCTTCCGGAGTCTATGACTCTTGCAGAATGTGCCCGTTTGGTAAAAAAAGCATATGATATTCCAAACGTAAAAATTTTCGGAGCGCCGGAAACTGCTGTACATTCGGCGGCAATCTGTCCGGGCGCCGGGAAGAGTACACTGAAGGAAGTTCTGAAATTCGGCTGCGACGTATATATTACCGGAGATATTGACCATCATACAGGGATTGATGCGGTGGATCAGGGACTTTGTATTATTGATGCGGGGCATTATGGAATTGAACATATATTTATGAAGGATGTAAAGGATTATCTGGAAAAGGTGCTGGTAGGAGTGCATATGGACTGTGTTCCGGCAAAGCATCCTTTTATTGTGATATAAATTGTTACTTTATAAGGACGGCATGTTTTTAAGGGATAGGAAGGAGTATTCCACATGGGGAAGGCAGAAGTTGAGGGAACTATAATTAAAATACAGGATGGGATGACTTATCTGGAGCTGGCAGAAAAATATCAGAAGAATTACTCACATGAGATCGTCCTTGTACTGGAAAACGGCAAAATGAGAGAGCTGTTCCGGAAAGTAAAGAATGGGGCTAAAGTAGAGTTTCTGACCACAGGACAGTCAGACGGCTACAGAACATATAAGCGCAGCGCCACGCTTCTGCTTTTAAAGGCGGCCTTTGATGTGGCAGGAATGGAGGCTGCCAGCGGTATCAAGGTACATTTTTCCGTAAGCCATGGATACTATTGTACAAGCAGGCATGCGGTGCCGGATGATGCTTTTCTTCAGAAAGTACAGAAGCGTATGGAAGAGCTTGTGGGGCTGGCCCTTCCGATTAAAAAGGAAACGATTCCCGTGGACGAAGCAGTTGAATACTTTTCCAGCCATGGGATGACGGATAAGGCAAAGCTGTTCAAATTCCGCAGAAGCTCTACTGTGAACGTTTACAGCCTGGATGGCTTCCGGGATTATTTTTATGGCTATATGGTGCCGAATACCAGTTATTTAAAATATTTTAAGCTGGTTCCCTACGATGAAGGCTTTGTTCTGGAGTTTCCGCCTGCAAAGACACCGGAGGTATTCGGGCCGTTTTCTCCGGAGCATAAGCTTTTTATTGAATTAAAAAATTCCACAAGATGGAGTGAAGTACTTGAGATGGCCACGGTGGGTGCTTTGAATGAGCAGATTTCCAATGGAAATATAGGAAATATGATTCTGGCCCAGGAGGCTATTATGGAGAAGGAGCTGGGAAATATTGCAGCTCAGATAGCTTCTCAGCATGATAAAAAGCTGATTATGATTGCAGGCCCGTCCTCCTCCGGGAAAACGACCTTTTCCCATCGTTTATCTATTCAGCTTCTTGCCCATGGTCTGAGGCCTCATCCGATAGGGGTGGATAACTATTTTGTGGAGAGGGAGGATACCCCCAAAGACGAGGACGGGAATTATAATTTTGAATGTCTGGGGGCTATGGACATTGAACTGTTTAACAGTCAGATGAAGGCTCTGCTGTGCGGAGAAGAGGTATCTATGCCTACCTTTAATTTCCTGACGGGGAAGAAGGAGTATAAGGGGAATACCTTGAAGCTTGGAGCGGATGATGTGCTGGTTATCGAGGGAATCCACTGTCTGAATGACGCTCTTTCTTATACATTGCCCAAGGAAAATAAGTTTAAGATTTATCTGAGCGCATTAACACAGCTTAATATTGATGAACATAACCGGATTCCCACCACAGACGGCAGGATGATCCGCCGGATGGTAAGGGACGCGCGTACAAGAGGCGCCAGTGCCAAAAGAACTATTTCTATGTGGCCTTCGGTACGGCGGGGAGAGGATGAAAATATTTTCCCGTATCAGAAGGATGCAGATGTGATCTTTAATTCTGCTTTGATCTATGAGCTGTCTGTATTGAAACAGTATGCAGAACCATTGCTGTTCGGGATCCGTCAGGATGAGCCGGAATATCTGGAGGCCAAGCGGCTTTTAAAGTTTTTGAACTATTTCCAGGGTATTGACAGCAATATGGTGCCGAATAACTCTATTTTAAGAGAATTTATAGGAGGAAGCTTTTTCCGTATATAGTATGGAGATGGAGTAATATAAATACAATGATAAAGGATTTAGTCAAGCGAAGATACTTAATGCCGATAGCAGTATGGTTTGTCTGCTATATGGCATTATTCGGATATCTGGAAATAAGGCCGCCCCGGGAGATACATCTGATCTCCTGCGGCCTGGACAGAATGATACCATATGTACCGGTATTTATATATCCGTATTTAAGCTGGTTTCCCTATATTTTGATTTGTGCCTGTCTGGCAGTCCGGAATCTGGGAGATGAAGAATATAGAAAGGCAGTATTTTTGCTGACTGCCGGTATGAATGTTTTTCTTGTGATTTCCTATGTGTGGCCTACGGGCCTTGATTTACGGGAGGGAATAACCTACAATATGGAAACATTAAGCGGATGGCTTATGAGGCTTGTTCAAACCATAGATACGCCCACGAGCGTATTCCCCAGTATGCATGTCTATGTGACGATGACGCTTCAGTATACGCTGGAGCTGCAGCGGAGCAGGCTGCCTGGGTGGGGCATTTACACCGGCCGGATATTTGCGGCGGCTATTATTTTGTCCACCCTGTTTACAAGGCAGCATTCGTTGGTGGACGTTGCAGGCGCTGCTGTAATGTTTGCCGCTTTAGCCGTCCTGAGCAATGTGATACATCCGGATTCTCTGAAATCCCTGAACGGCCTGGGTTTCCGCAAAATGTAATCCCTGAGGATCAAAGGGGGTCTGTCAGAAGGACTCTTTGATCCATGTGATAAAAAATGCGGAAGCTCGAGTGAAACAGTCGTGGACAAATGAAGAAAAGTAGGTTAGAATAGGTAACACAGTAAGTAAAACAGACAATCGCGGCTGATAATAATCAGGTGAGGAAAGTCCGGGCTTCACAGGGCAGGATGCCGGATAACGTCCGGTGGAGGTGACTCCAAGGCCAGTGCAACAGAAATAAACCGCCGGAGTTTTCTCCGGTAAGGGTGGAAAGGCAGTGTAAGAGACTACCGCCCGGCTGGTAACAGACGGGGCATATGTAAACCCCATCCGAAGCAAGACCAAGCAGAAGCATATGGTGGCCCGCCAGCTTCAGGTAGGTCGCTTGAGCGTACTGGCAACAGTACGTCTAGATAGATGATTGTCCAACGACATAACCCGGCTTACCGTTTTGCTTATTGCATGGCTGCCATGGACCGGAGCGTATATGCTTCAGAATATGGCAGCTTTTTTCAGGGCAGGCAACAGGAAATGGACAGATTAAAAAAACATTTCTTGACAAATGGCCCATAGAATGATAATTTTTATATATGGTATAGTATGTAACTGGAAGGCAGGCATTAACTATGCATAAAACTCAGGGATGTTTATGCATATTAATGTCTTTTTCTATGTGTAAAATAAGTCTAGGGCGGGCATAGTAAGCTAAAAAATGTATGTATCAAACATCCGGAAAACAGGAGGAATTGTCATGAAGGACAAGATTTTTGGTGTGCTGCAGCGAGTGGGAAGATCTTTTATGCTTCCAATCGCAATCCTGCCTGTGGCAGGTCTGTTACTTGGCGTGGGCGGTTCGTTTACGAATGAGACGATGCTGACCACCTATGGTCTCATAGGGATTATGGGACCCGGAACAATGCTTAATGCAATCCTGCAGGTTATGAGCGCGGCAGGAGATATTGTATTTGCAAATCTTCCGATTATTTTTGCTATGGGTGTTGCCATTGGTATGGCAAAGAAGGAAAAGGAAGTGGCGGCTTTGTCTGCTGCCATTGGTTTCTTTATTATGCATGCATCCATTGGGGCAATGATTACCAATCACGGCGGTGCGGACGCCATGCTTGAAGGTGCGACAGCCTCTGTTGTGGGCATTACTTCCCTGCAGATGGGTGTATTCGGAGGCATCATTGTGGGACTTGGCGTTGCGGCCCTGCACAATAGGTTTTACAAGATCGAACTGCCTCAGGTACTGTCTTTCTTTGGCGGAACCAGGTTTGTGCCGATTGTCAGCGGTCTTGCCTATACGGTGGTAGGTATTCTGATGTTCTTTATCTGGCCGGTAATCCAGCAGGGCATCTATGCCATCGGCGGGGTGGTACTGCAGTCCGGCTATGCGGGAACTTGGGTATATGGTCTGATGGAACGTGCGCTGATTCCCTTTGGACTGCACCATGTGTTTTATCTTCCGTTCTGGCAGACGGCTCTTGGCGGTACGATGGAGGTAGGCGGCCGTCTGGTAGAGGGCGCGCAGAATATTTTCTTTGCACAGCTTGCGGACCCGAGTGTGGAGCACTTTGCGGTATCTGCCACCAGATTTATGACCGGTAAGTTTCCGCTTATGATTTTCGGTCTTCCGGGAGCAGCATTGGCTATGTATAAGGTGGCAAAGCCGGAGAAAAAAGAAGCAGCGGCGGGGCTTCTGCTTTCCGCAGCCCTGACCTCCATGCTGACCGGTATTACCGAGCCGCTGGAGTTTACCTTCCTGTTCGTGGCTCCGCTTCTGTATGCGGTTCACTGTGTATTTGCAGGGCTCGCGTATATGCTGATGCATGTATTCGGAGTCGGCGTGGGCATGACCTTTTCAGGAGGGCTTATCGACCTGTTCCTGTTCGGAATCCTGCAGGGCAATGCAAAGACAAGCTGGCTCTGGATTGTTGTTGTCGGCATCGGATATTTTATTGTATATTATTTCCTGTTTTCTTTCCTGATTGTTAAGATGGATCTGAAGACTCCGGGACGTGATGACAGCGAAGAGGTGAAGCTTTACAGAAGAAGCGATGTGGATGCCCGTAAAAAAGGCACTGCAGGAGCACAGGAGGGTGCTCTGTCTGAGGAGGATGCGCTGTCGGCATCTATCTGCCGGGGGCTCGGCGGTAAGAAAAATATTTCTGATGTGGACTGCTGTGCTACGCGGCTTCGCTGTACGGTGCATAAATCAGAGCTGGTAGACGATGGACTGCTGAAATCCACCGGAGCATCCGGAGTCGTGCATAAAGGAAACGGCGTACAGGTTATCTATGGACCCCGCGTTACGGTTATTAAGTCCAATCTGGAGGATTATCTGGAGACAGCCCCGGATGAAGAATATGTTCCGGCATCAGAAACAAAGGAAGAGACAGTATCGGCTGCGGAAGAAAAGCCGGCGGGAAAAGTGGTAAAGACGGATATTATCAGCAGTCCGGTAAACGGTGTGGCGGCAGATTTATCCGAAGCGCCGGATGAGGCGTTTGCAGGCCGTATGATGGGAGACGGAGCGATTGTAACTCCGTCGGAGGCAATGGTATATGCGCCGGATGACGGAGAGGTCAGCTTTGTATTCGAGACAAAGCATGCCATTGGTTTCCAGACGGCATCCGGACTTGCTCTGCTGCTGCATATGGGGATTGATACGGTGAACCTGAACGGACAGGGCTTTGATGTGCTGGTGAAGGACGGAGATCAGGTGAAGAAGGGCGATCCGCTGATGAAGCTGGATGTGGAATTTTTAAAGAGTCATGCGCCGTCTCTGGCATCTCCGGTGCTCTGCACAGAGCTTACGGAGAATCAGAAGATCCGCCTGCTGAAAAGCGGTAAAATTAAAGCAGGGGAAGCATTGTTTGCAGTAGATACTTACGAAGGATAAAGAACGCGTCTGAGGGGAAGAGGGAGTATGTTCAGAGTTAAGAAGGCGTTGAACCACAACACATTGATTGCTATCGGCATGGACGACAATCAGGAATATCTTTTGATAGGAAAAGGAATCGGCTTTGGAAAAAAGGTCAGCGAGCGGATAGAGGCTCCTGATGGATGCACCGTATATTCTCTTCATGAGTATACGGAGCGGGGGGCCGCCAGTGAGCTGATCAAAAGCATTGACCCGGTTTTTCTTGAGATCACGGAGCAGGTGTTAAAGGAAGCAGAAAAGATATTCGGAAAAATTGACTGGAGTATTCTCTTCCCCATGGCAGACCATATCGCTTTTGCGGTAAAGCGGATACAGAATCAGGAACAGATCAGTAATCCGCTGACAAGCGATATTCAGGCGCTGTTCCATATGGAATACAAGACGGCAGAATATATTCGTCCGATTCTGAAGGAACGACTTCAGGTAGAGATAGATGAGCATGAGATCGGATATATTGCACTGCATATTCATTCTGCCATTGAGGATGAAAACGTAGCGCTTTCCATGCAGATTGCCCGGACAGTCCGGGAATGTATCCAGCTTGTGGAGGAGCAGACCGGAGAGAGCATTGATGTGATGTCTCTATCCTATAACCGTCTGATGAATCATGTGCGTTATATGGCGGCCCGTGCCGTCAAGGGCGAAAAACTGAAGCTGGATATGAATGATTATATGTCCGCAAAGTTCCCGGATTCATTCCGGATGGCCTCCATCGTCTGTGATCATCTGGAGCATTATCTGAAAAAGCCTCTGGACGAAGTGGAGATCGGATATCTTGCCATGCATATTCAGAGAGTTTCCGCAGAAAAAGATTAAAGGAACATACAAAGGAGCGCCGGGAGAACCCGGCGTTTTTTTGTCCTTTCGGTATTCCGTTTAAAAGGCTTGTAAAAGCCTGGGTAATCGTATATAATCAGAAAAGCAAATAAAAAGGACAGCGTATTTTGCGCTTTTTAGCCAGTCCGACAGAACGAGGAGACAATAAATTATGGAAAAAGTACGTACAAGGTTTGCGCCAAGCCCGACCGGACGAATGCATGTCGGGAACTTAAGAACAGCGCTGTATGCATATTTGATTGCAAAGCATGAGGGCGGGGATTTTCTGCTTCGTATAGAGGACACGGATCAGGAACGTCTGGTGGAGGGGGCTGTGGATATCATCTACCGCACGCTTCAGAAAACCGGGCTGATTCATGACGAAGGGCCGGACAAGGACGGCGGCGTGGGTCCCTATGTACAAAGTGAGCGTCAGTCAGCGGGTATTTATCTGGAATACGCGAAGAAGCTGGTGGAGAGAGGAGAAGCATATTACTGCTTCTGCGATAAAGAGCGTCTGGAAGGCTTAAGGCAGGAGGTTGCAGGTAAGGAGATTACAGTCTATGACAAGCATTGTCTGAACCTTTCCAGAGAGGAAGTAGAGGCAAATCTGGCAGCGGGCAGACCTTATGTGATTCGGCAGAACAATCCGCAGACCGGAACCACTACGTTTCACGATGCCATTTACGGAGACATTACTGTTGATAACGCAGAACTGGATGATATGATTCTGATAAAATCCGACGGGTATCCAACCTATAATTTTGCCAATGTGGTGGACGATCACCTGATGGGCATTACTCATGTGGTGCGCGGCAATGAATATCTGTCCTCTTCTCCCAAGTATAACCGTCTCTATGAGGCGTTCGGCTGGGAGGTGCCGGTTTATGTACATTGTCCGCTTATTACCGATGAAAACCATAAAAAATTAAGCAAGCGCTGTGGCCATTCTTCTTATGAGGATTTGATTGAACAGGGATTTCTGACAGAAGCAGTTGTGAATTTTGTGGCGCTGCTTGGGTGGTCTCCGGAGGACAATGAGGAAATCATGTCTCTTGACAGACTGGTGGAGAAATTTGATTACTGTCATATGAGCAAATCTCCGGCTGTCTTTGACTATGGTAAATTAAAATGGATGAATGGTGAATACATCAAAGCCATGGACTTTGAGGAGTTCTGTGAGAAAGCGCTTCCGATTATGAAGGAGGTTATTACAAAGGATTACGATTTTGCCAAGATTGGCAGGATGGTAAAGACCCGTATTGAGATCTTTCCGGATATCCGGGAGCTGATTGATTTCTTTGAGGAAGTGCCGGAGTACGATACGGCTATGTACACCCACAAAAAGATGAAAACAAATGCGGAAAGCTCTCTTTTAGTTCTTCAGGATGTTCTGCCGCTTCTGGAGGCACAGGAGGATTACAGCAATGATGCCCTGTATGGGGCACTGAGTGCTTACGTGTCTGAGAAGGGGTACAAAAACGGATATGTGATGTGGCCTCTGCGTACAGCCGTATCCGGAAAGCAGATGACGCCATGCGGCGCAACTGGAATCATGGAAATTATCGGAAAAGAAGAGACGATTGCACGTATAAAAAGGGCAATTGAGAAATTAAGCTGATCTATATGAGTTCTTATACAAAATCACAGGCAAAAGCGGTCCGGCATAAGGACGGACCGCTGCTTGTTCTTGCAGGCCCGGGTTCGGGCAAGACTACCGTTGTGACAAGAAGAGTACAGTATCTGGTACAGGACTGCGGAATTTCTCCTTCCTCTATTCTGGTTATCACCTTTACGAAGGCGGCCGCCAGGGAGATGAAGGAACGTTTTCTGCGCTTAATGGGACAGGATGATACGACTATATCCTTTGGGACATTTCATGCGGTTTTTTTCGGGATTTTGAAACTGTCCTACGGGTTTACGGCCGGAAGTATTCTCCGGGAGGAGGTCAGACGCCGGTATCTGAAGGAGACAGTGGAGTATCTGAAGCTGGAAATTGACGATGAAAATGAATTTCTGACCGGAATCTCAGGGGAAATCAGTCTGATAAAGAATGAGCGTATTTCCCCGGAGCATTATTTTTCAAAAAACTGCTCGGAGGATATATTCCGGAAAATATACGAGGAATATGAGGAAAAGAAAAAACGGGCGAGACTCATTGACTTTGATGATATGCTCGTTTATACATGGGAACTGCTGTCTCAGAGAGCGGACATTCTGTCCGCATGGCAGAAAAAGTTCCGTTATATTCTGGTAGATGAGTTTCAGGACATTAATCAGCTCCAGTATGATATTCTGAAGCTTCTGGCAGCTCCGCAGAACAATCTGTTTATTGTGGGGGATGACGATCAGTCTATTTATCGGTTCCGCGGTGCAAGGCCGGAGATTATGCTGAATTTTAAAAAGGATTATCCGGCAGCCGGACAGGTAACGTTAAATGATAATTTCCGTTCCACAATACAGATTGTGAATGCGGCAGGAAAGGTCATAAAGAAGAATAAGGCGCGATTTGAGAAAGAAATCCTGTCCAGAGGCGGAGACGGGCCTCCCGTTAAGCTGCTGGAATTTCCGGATCAGCAGCAGGAATGTCTTTATATTATGAAGGAGCTGCAGAGAAATCAGGAGAAAGGGGAACGCTGGTCGGATACGGCGGTTATTTACCGGACAAACACCCAGCCCCGTATTCTGATCCAGAAGCTGCTGGAATTTCATGTGCCGTTTCGGGTACGGGATCAGATGCCCAATTTGTTTGAGCATTGGATTGCGAAAAATCTGTTCTGCTATATCCGTTTGGCAATGGGTTCCGGACTGAGAAAGGATCTGCTTCCGATTCTGAACCGTCCTAAACGGTATCTGAACAGGGAGTGCCTGGAGGATGAGATTATTTCCTGGGAGCATATGCTTATGTACTATGAGGACAAAGCTTATGTATGTGAGAGGATTGAAAAGCTTCAGTATGATCTAAAGGTGCTGGGCAGAATGGGACCATATGCGGCTGTCAATTATATCCGGCATGTGATCGGTTATGAGGATTATATAAAAGAATATGCGGAATTTCGCCGGATGAGGCCGGATGATTTGCTTGAGGTAGCCAACGAGCTGCAGGAAAGTGCCCGGGAATGCAGAACCTATGAGGAATGGTTTGACTACATAGAGCGTTATGGGAAGGAGATGGAACGGATGCGCCGTCAGCAGCAGGAGGTACAGGACGCTGTGCAGCTTACTACAATGCACAGCAGCAAAGGACTGGAATATGAGAAGGTATTTATCCTGGACGCGGCAGAGGGAATTATTCCGTATAAAAAAGCGGTTCTGGACGCGGATCTGGAGGAAGAGCGCAGGATGTTTTATGTTGCCATGACGCGGGCAAAGAAAGAGCTGACGATTTGCTATGCGAAAAAGCAGTTCAGCCATGAGCTGAAGCCGTCCCGGTTTCTGAGGGAGCTGCAGGGGACGGATGAGAGACGGAATCCTCTGGCGGGGGAGATGGAGAGAATACAAAGAGAAAGGGAGGCTGGCTATGGCAGAACAGTACAAAACCGTCTATGAGGGCGGAACCGGTGAGATTGTGGAGAAAAAATCCCGTTTTATTGCGACTGTCTGTCCGGTACAGACGGAGGAGGAGGCACTCGCCTTTATTGAAGCGATGCGGAAAAAATACTGGGATGCAAGACATAACTGTTCTGCCTATATTCTTGGAGAGAGGCAGGAGGTTATGCGCTGCAGCGATGACGGTGAGCCTTCCCAGACCGCAGGAAAGCCTATGCTGGATGTACTGGCCGGAGCAGGGCTTACTGATACGGCAGTCGTTGTGACCCGGTATTTTGGCGGAACTCTGCTCGGAACCGGCGGGCTGGTGCGTGCCTATTCTGCGGCTGTGCAGGAGGGGCTTAAAAACAGCCGGGTAATTACAAAATGCTGGGGCACCATGCTGGAAATCAGTACAGATTATAATGGTGTTGGAAAGCTTCAGTACTTGTTTGGACAGAGGCAGATTCCGCTCATGGACTCTGAGTATACAGATAAAGTAAGATTAACCGTGCTGGTTCCGGTCTCCGAAACGCCGGAGATTATAAAGGCAGTGACAGAGACTACCAGCGGACAGGCGGTGATAAAGGAGAAAAGGAATCTGTATTATGCTCTGGCAGACGGGGAGTATCTGTGTTTTGAGTAGAGCAGAGAAGAAAATATGATGGGCTGCAGGACTGACAGAGAGGATTACATTTGTAAAATATGGCTGACTGTAGTTGTTGTCGGAAAGGAATTATGATAGAATAGACGGGATTTGACAGATAGTATAGAAGAAAAATGAAAGGATAAACAAGGTGGATTTATGAAAAGAGAAGACATTCACAAAGTACTGATTATCGGTTCCGGGCCTATTATTATTGGACAGGCATGTGAATTTGATTATTCCGGTACACAGGCATGTAAGGCACTCAGAAATCTGGGGTACGAGATTGTACTGGTAAACTCCAATCCGGCGACGATTATGACAGATCCGGATACGGCAGATATTACCTATATTGAGCCGCTGAATGTAGAGAGACTGGAGCAGATTATTGCAAAAGAACGTCCGGATGCGCTTCTGCCGAATCTGGGCGGGCAGTCGGGCCTGAATCTGTGCTCTGAGTTAAAGACGGCAGGTGTGCTGGATAAGTACAATGTTAAGGTCATCGGCGTGCAGGTGGATGCGATTGAACGAGGGGAAGACCGTATTGAATTTAAAAATACCATGAATGCATTAGGTGTTGAGATGGCAAGAAGCGATGTTGCCTATTCGGTAGAGGAAGCTTTGAATATTGCGGACAGCCTTGGTTATCCGGTCGTGCTGCGCCCGGCCTATACGATGGGCGGAGCAGGCGGCGGCCTTGTGTATAATAAAGAGGAATTAAAGACCGTATGTGCCAGGGGTCTTCAGGCAAGTCTGGTAGGCCAGGTGCTGGTAGAGGAGTCTATCCTGGGCTGGGAAGAGCTGGAGCTGGAGGTAGTACGTGATGCAAAAGGAAATATGATCACTGTCTGCTTTATCGAGAATATTGATCCGGTAGGCGTACACACCGGTGATTCCTTCTGCTCTGCGCCGATGCTGACAATTTCCGAGGAGGTTCAGAAGAAGCTGCAGGAGCAGGCATATAAGATTGTGGATGCTATTGAGGTTATCGGCGGCACCAATGTACAGTTTGCCCATGACCCGGTTTCCGGACGCATTGTGGTGATTGAGATCAATCCGCGTACCTCCCGCTCTTCTGCTCTGGCAAGTAAGGCCACCGGTTTTCCGATCGCGTTGGTTTCTGCCATGCTGGCAAGCGGTCTGACGCTGGACGAGATTCCGTGCGGGAAATACGGGACGTTGGATCGGTATGTGCCGGACGGAGAATATGTGGTAATTAAATTTGCCAGATGGGCATTTGAAAAATTTAAGGGCGTTGAGGATAAGCTGGGAACCCAGATGCGCGCAGTGGGCGAGGTTATGAGCATCGGAAAGACCTATAAAGAGGCATTCCAGAAATCCATCCGCTCTCTGGAGAAGGGCCGCTATGGCCTGGGCCATGTGGACGGTCTTGATAAAAAGAGTAAAAAGGAACTGCTCACCATGCTGATGACTCCAAGCAGCGAACGTCATTTTATTATGTATGAGGCGCTCAGAAAGGGAGCATCGGTAGAAGAGATCTATCGTCTTACCAGGGTAAAGACCTATTTTATCCAGCAGATGAAAGAACTGGTGGAGGAGGAAGAGGCCCTGATCGGAAAATATACCGGACGGCTTCCGGACGCGCAGGATTTAAGGCAGGCAAAGCTGGACGGCTTCTCCGACAAATATTTAAGTGAGATTCTGGGGATATCTGAGGAGGATATCCGGAATGCGAGAGTGGAAAACGGCATTGTGGAGGCATGGGAAGGGGTGCATGTCAGCGGAACAAAGGACAGTGCGTATTACTATTCCAGCTATCATATAAAGGATGAAAGTCCGGTGGAGACGGATCGTCCGAAGGTTATGATTCTGGGCGGCGGTCCGAACCGTATCGGGCAGGGTATTGAGTTTGACTACTGCTGTGTGCATGCGGCCAAGGCGCTCCGTAAGCTGGGCTTTTCCACGATCATCGTAAACTGTAACCCGGAGACAGTTTCCACGGACTACGACACCTCCGACAAGCTGTATTTTGAGCCTTTGACGCTGGAGGACGTACTTGCTATATATGAGAAGGAAAAGCCGGTGGGCGTGATTGCGCAGTTTGGCGGGCAGACGCCTTTGAATCTGGCAGCAGATTTGAAAAAATACGGTGTTAACATTCTGGGAACCACGCCGGAGACCATCGATCTGGCGGAGGATCGGGATCTTTTCCGTGAGATGATGGCAAAGCTGGAGATTCCGATGCCGGAGGCAGGTATGGCAGTCAATACAGAAGAAGCGCTGGAGGCGGCGCACAGAATTGGCTATCCGGTTATGGTTCGTCCCTCCTATGTGCTGGGCGGCCGCGGCATGGAGGTTGTATACGATGATGAGGATTTGACCTTCTATATGCGGCAGGCGGTAGGCGTGACGCCGGACAGACCGATTCTGATTGACCGTTTCCTGCATCATGCAACTGAGTGCGAGGCAGATGCCATCAGCGACGGAAGACAGGTATTCGTGCCTTCTGTTATGGAGCATATTGAGCTTGCGGGCGTTCATTCCGGCGACTCTGCATGTATTATTCCTCCTAAAGGGCTGACAGAGAAGCAGATTGAGACAATTAAAGATTATACAAGAAGGATTGCCAGCGAGATGCATGTGGTGGGCCTTATGAATATGCAGTATGCAATTGAGGACGGAAAGGTATTTGTTATCGAAGCAAATCCCAGGGCTTCCAGAACCGTGCCGCTTGTATCCAAGGTCTGCGGCATCAATATGGTGCAGCTTGCGACGGATATTATTACAATGCCCTTTACCGGACATACCAGTCCGGTTCCGGAGCTTCGGGAGAAGAAATTCGCGCACTATGGTGTGAAGGAGGCAGTATTTCCGTTCAATATGTTCCCGGAGGTCGATCCGGTCCTTGGACCTGAGATGCGTTCCACCGGCGAAGTGCTTGGACTTTCTGCAGATTTCGGAGATGCCTTCTATAAGGCGGAGGAAGCGACCAAAAGCCGGATTCCGACGGAAGGCTGCGTGCTGATTTCAGTGAATGACCGGGATAAAGCAGAGGTTGTGGAGGTAGCAAAGGGCTTTTATGACTGCGGATTCTCTGTCATGGCTACCGGAAGGACCTGTGATATGATTGAGGCGGCGGGGATACCGGCCCTGAAGGTATGTAAGATTAATGAAGGGCGTCCAAATATTCTGGACAAGATTACCAACGGCAGGATCCAGCTGATTGTCAACACGCCGATCGGAAAGAAGGGGGCTGTGGATGACAGCTATATCCGTAAAGCCGCGGTTAAGAACAAAATTCCGTATATGACGACTATGGCGGCTGCGAAGGCAACCGTGGAGGGCATCCGTTCTGCAAAGCGCGACGGAAAGCTTCCTGTGAAATCCCTTCAGGAATTCCATGCGGAGATTACGGACAGATAAAAACATTAAAATAACGGAAGCTTTCTCTGCGTCCGGGTGAACAAGAGTTCTTCTTGACTCTGCAGCTGTTATAGAGTTTATGATCATATTTATTACAGCAAAAGAGGATGGACAGGAATATGAAAGAGAGTAACCTTACCGAAGGAAGTATTGGAAAGACGCTGCTGATGTTCGCGGTTCCGTTTCTTATAGCGAATGTGCTGCAGTCCCTGTACGGAGCAGTAGATCTGCTTGTTGTGGGCAGATACTGCAGTGCCGAAAGTGTGGCGGCAGTTTCTACCGGAACTCAGGTGACGCAGATTGTCACAAGCCTGATTACAGGTCTGACGCTGGGAAGCACTATTTTGATCGGGCAGTATATGGGAGGCCGGGATTACAGGAATGTGAAGCGGACAATTGGCACAACCCTGACAGTATTTGCTGTGGCCGCCCTTTTACTGAGCATATGGATGCTGGCGTTTGAAAGACAGCTTCTGACAGTTCTGGGGACGCCCAAGGAATCCTTTGAACTGACAATGCAGTATGTGGCAGTCTGCTCCGCGGGGAATATCTTTATCTGCGGTTATAATGCTGTCAGTGCAATTTTAAGAGGATACGGAGACTCCGTGCGGCCCATGATTTTTGTGGGAATTGCCTGTGTGCTGAATATGATACTGGATTTTGTCTTTGTAAAATATTGCGGCCTGGGAGTAAGAGGCACGGCATTTGCGACGGTGATTTCCCAGGCAGTCAGTATGACGGCGGCTGTCATTTATCTGAGGAAAAAAAATTTTATCTTTGATTTCAGGCTAAAAAGCTTCCGGCCGGACAGAAGCATTGTAAAACGGCTTGCCTGTGTGGGTATCCCCATTTCCTTTCAGGAAATGATGGTTCGGATTTCTTTTCTGTATCTTATGACCGTGATGAACCGCTGCGGTGTTTATGCGGCCGCAGTGGTTGGAATCAGCAGCAAATATGATGTGTTTGCCATGCTTTCGGCCACCTCCATGGCCAGCGCTCTGGCTGCGCTTACTGCACAGAATATGGGAGCCGGAAGGCCGGAGCGGGCAAGAAAGTCCTTATGGTACGGAATGGGATTTGCGCTGGCTGTTTCCTTTCTGTTCTGGATATGGGCCCAGTGCAGTCCCCGGTCCATGCTTCAGGTATTTACGCAGGATGCAGGCGTGGCTGAGGCAGGTGTGCCGTTTCTTCGTTCCTGCAGCTATGATTATATTATGGTTGCAATGGTATTCTGCCTGAATGGATACTTGAATGGACGGCAGAAAACAATATGGACTATGGTAAGCTGCAGTGCGGGAGCACTTTTCCTGCGGATTCCGATGGTATACCTGTTTGGGAGATTTTATTCGGATGATTTGGGCCGCCTTGGAATGATTGCGCCTATTGTATCCGGGATTATGGCATGCTATACTCTTGTATATGTATTGTACGAGGGACGGGGCAATGGAAAAAAATGATTTATTTCAGATTGGAGAGGTATCCAGACTGTTTCATATCAGTGCGGGAACTCTCCGCCATTATGAGAAAATCGGGCTTTTGCAGCCGGAATACACGGATCCGGATACCGGATACCGATACTACAGCGTCAGACAGTTTGAATGTCTGAATACAATCCGCTATCTGCGTGCACTGGATATGCCCCTGGAAAATATTATGCAGTTTCTGGAGAACCGGGACATTGATCATATGTGCAGGCTCTTGCAGAGACAGAGGGAAGAGGCAGTCAGGCGGCAGCAGGAGCTGGCGGTTATTCAGAAAAAGATTGAGAATCGATTAAGCCAGCTGAAGGATGCCGCGTCAGCCCGGCTGGACAGCATTACGGTGGAGAAAAAGCCGGCAAGGAGGCTTGCTTCCGTGAAGAAAAAAGTGCTGCCCAGGTGTTATCTGGATTTGGAATATTCTATTCGGGAGCTGGAGCGGTTAGAGGAGAATACGGTTACCTTTCTTGGAAAGGTCGGACTGGGTATTCCGGCAGAGGGCCTGAAGGAACGGAGATTCCAGCCGTATGAGATGGTATTTATCATACTGGATAAGGAGGACTGCTTTAAAGGAGACACAATAAGCATTCCGGAGGAGACCTGCGCGGTGCTCCGCTTTCAGGGAGGCCATGAGCAGGCGCCCTGTTACTACCACAGACTGATGGATTACATAGAGGAAAACAAATATAAAGTGGCGGGATTTTCCAAAGAAATTACGATGATTGACTACGGCCTTACTAATGATATCAGTAAATTTGTGACGGAAATTCAGATTCCGATTCAAAAGGAAACTGTTTTTCAGTAATGTATGGTAAAAGCTTTGGCAGGAAAACAAAAAATGCTCCCTTCCGGGCAGGCATCACAAAAGGCCTGCCGCTTGGAAGGGAGTATTTTAAATCTCTGATATTAATTTAATTCTTCTTCGCCAACCAGTTCGTCATATTCCATGGAATCCAGCATTTCATCAAACGCTTCGGATGCAAGGGCATACTCTTCGTCGCTGTCAATATTATCAAGCTGCGGATTGCCGGAAGCATCCACCTGGTAACGGTACAGGAAAACCTCTCCATCCGAGTTTTCTCCGTTCTCATCCAGCGGAAGCAGGGCAATATATTCCTTTGCGCCTGCATCGAAGATACCGACAATTGCACACTCAAGAGTGGAATCATCATCCAGAGTTAAGGTTACCGTTACGCCGTCACCGCCGCAGGAGGCGCAGTCGCCGTTGCATTTTGTTTCGTCACATGTATTAGACATTTGTAAAACCTCACATTCTTATAAATATTTTCTGATTGTATGTACTATCAATGTATCAGAAAGCAGTCCTATTTGCAAGACCCGGCAGGACAAAACTTGACTTTTACCTGTTTTTTTATACAATTAAAAAATATATGGAAAGGAGTAAGGCATAATGGATATAATATTTTCAAAAAGATCCCAAAGCATTGAGGAGGGGATCTTTTCTCTGCTGAATACAAAAAAAGAGGAGCTTTTAAAGGAAGGACGGACGGTATATAATTTTTCGGTGGGAACGCCGGACTTTCATCCTCCGTTACATATTATGGAGGCAATGCAGGAGGCATGTAAAGATCCGGATAATTATAAATATGCTTTAAGGGATAAACCAGAGCTGTTAAAGGCTGTGCAGGATTTTTACCGAAACAGGTTCGGCGTGGAACTGAAAACGGGCCAGATCATGAGTATGTATGGTTCTCAGGAGGGAATGGCTCATATTGCTCTGGCACTCTGCGATCCGGGCGATACGCTTCTGGTTCCGAATCCGGGCTATCCGGTGTTCGGTATCGGGCCGGAACTGATGGGGGCAAAAAGTGTGTCCTATCCGCTTTATAAGAAAAATAATTTTCTCCCCGATTTTGAGGATATTCCAGAAGAGGATGCAGAGGCGGCAAAATATATGATTATTTCCTATCCTGCAAACCCGGTCTGTTCAGCGGCGGATGACAGCTTCTATGAGAGAGCTGTTGCTTTTGCCAAAAGGCATCATCTGATTCTTCTCCATGACAATGCCTATGCGGATCTGATCTACGGCGGAAGGAAGGGCAAATCCTTTTTGTCCTATCCGGGAGCTATGGAGGTGGGAGTGGAGTTCTATTCTCTGTCCAAATCCTATAATATGACAGGGATGAGGATTTCTTTTGCTGTGGGCAATGAAGAAGTGATCCGGAACTTTCAGAAGGTCCGCTCCCAGATTGACTACGGTATTTTTCTGCCGGTTCAGTACGCTGCAATCGCAGCTCTGACCGGTCCTCAGGAAAGTGTGGCAGAGCAGTGCAGGCTTTATGAAGAGCGGTGTCAGGCGCTCTGCCGGGGACTGAGCAGGATTGGGTGGGAGGTTCCGGACGGACAGGGAACCATGTTTGTCTGGGCGCCGATTCCGAAAAATTATACGAGCAGCGAAAGGTTTGCCATGGATCTGATGGACCAGGCGGGAGTTATCGCGGTGCCGGGTACGGCATTCGGAGATCTGGGAGAGGGCTATGTGCGATTTGCTCTTGTATATCCGGTGGAAACGATTGAAAAAGCCGTTCGGGCGATTGAGGAAAGCGGTATTTTAAGAATATGAGTTTTGTAGATGAGTACACAAATTTTATATTTCTGGAGGATCAGTTAGAGCCGGCGGATATTATTTTCATTCCGGGGTCAGACCAGGGGGCTCTGGCCCGCAGAGCAGCCGGGCTTTGGAAGGAAGGATATGCCCCGGTGCTTCTGCCTTCGGGAAAATATGGAAAGCTTACGGGACACTTTACCGGAGAGCCTGGATTTAAGACTGAGTGGGAATATTTCCGCCATATTCTGATAACGGAGGGGGTTCCTGAGGAGGCTGTATGGAAGGAAGACCAGGCTGCCTTTACTTATGAAAATGCCCTGCGCTCCAGAGAAGTGACGGACAGGGCAGGGCTTACGGTGCGAAAAGCGATCCTCTGCTGCCAGGCGTACCACGCCAGACGCGCAAAGCTGTATTATCAGGTCTGTTTTCCGGAAACAGAGCTTCTGGTCTGCCCGGTGGTGACAAAAGACGTGAGCCGGGACAACTGGTTTTTAAAGGAGGAATCCATCCGTCTGGTTCTGGATGAAATGAAACGCTGCGGGACGCAGTTTCATGAGATTTTTCTGGAGCACAGAAAACAGAGTCTTTGAGTTTAATAAGAATTCGACGGGAAAAAGGAAGCAAAAAAGAGGCAGATGCCTCTTTTTCAGAACTTCCTTTTTTTATTTGTCCTGAAGATTCTGCAGTACAGACCAGGTGTCCACGGAGTCTGTAATTGCTTCGTCAATCAATTCATAATTTCGGGTTTCAATCACATCCAGAATGTGTTTATGTACCTGATAGACAAATTCTCCCTTCTGCTTGCGGTGGGTAATTGCTATGGAGGGTTCCATAAATTCCATTACAAAATTATATATTCGTTCGATCAAAAGATTTTTTGTGCAGCTTCCAAGCAGGCGATGGAATTCCATATCATTTTCCTTAAGCTGATCCGGGGACGCGCCTTCCTTCATCATTTTTTCCAGAGCTTCCAGATTTTTCTTCAGGGCGGCCCGTTCGGGCTCGTTGCTGTCATAATGCTTCAGAACCAGCTCCAGTACATCAATCTCAAATATGTGACGAAATTCGTACAGGTTTTCAATATCCGGATTAGAGACAAAGAAGCTGAAAAGGAGGGAGTCCATCAGCGAATTTCCCGGTGTCTCGCAGACATAGGTTCCGTTTCCCACTCGAATGTCAATCAATCCAAAGGCGGAGAGAATCTTCATGGCTTCGCGGACAGAACCTCTGCTGACTCCCATCCCTTCTGAAATTTCAAGCTCATTGGGAAGACGATCACCGGGCTTTAGCTTTCTCTCTATTAAAAGCTGTTTAATATTGTTGACAACGATGTCAACAGCAGATTCCCTTTTGTTTGATTGAAATAAATTGTTAAAGTCCATCTGAGTTAAAGCCTCCAAAAAACTACCTTTTATTTTACTACAAAAGATGGAGGGATGTCAAAGGGTTGTTCAAACTATTAGAAATAATTAACAATTTTACAGGACAAAATTTGTCTATGATTAACAAAAACGATTGTGAAAAAAACAACGTTTATAGAATCTATTGACAAATCATACAATAAATGATATACATTAAACATCAGATGATTAATGTTTCAGAAAAACAAAAAGGAGAGAGAAAGATGAAAAGAAAATTAACAGCAGTTTTACTGGGGCTCAGCCTTGTGGCGTCGTTAACCGCATGTGGAGGAGCAAAAGAGGAGTCGGCAGGCAGCCAGGCAGCAGCTCCGGCAGCTCCGGCGGCAGATTCCTCAGCAGCAGAGACTGAAGAATCCGCAGACACCTTGATGGGCGCAGATTCTGCAACTGTACGTTTTAAAGTAGGTACTACGACTGCTCCGGAAGGACATTATGTAAAAGGCCTTATCGAAATGCAGTCTCTTCTGGAGGAGTACAGTGAAGGTGAGATGACTCTTGATATCTATCCGAACTCCCAGCTCGGCAACGAGAGAGACATGATGGAGAATGTAGGTATGGGTGTACAGGAAATGTGTCTGGTATCCACCGGCCCGATTCCGAACTTTGTGGCGGACTTCGCGGCGCTTGACCTTCCTTATCTGTTTGAAACCGCAGAGGATGCATACGCAGTGCTGGACGGTGAAATCGGACAGAACCTGTTAGGACAGCTTGGAACTCAGGGCATTGTCGGCCTTGGCTTCTGGGAGAACGGCTTCCGCGATGTAACCAACAATACAAAAGAGGTTGTTACTCCTGAGGATTTAAGCGGAATGAAGATTCGTACCATGGAAAACAACGTACATATTGCAACCTATGAAGCTCTCGGCGCAACCGCAACTCCAATGGCATGGGGTGAGATTTTCACCGCACTGCAGCAGGGTACGGTAGACGGACAGGAAAACCCGATCGCTATCATTGAATCTGCAAAAGTATATGAAGTTCAGAAATACTGCTCCATGATCGACCTGTTCTATTCTCCATGTGTTCTGATGATCAGCCAGAGTATTTATGATGGTCTGAGCGACACACAGAAGGATGCGCTGACAAAAGCAGCAAACGAAGCAAAAACATATCAGAGAGAGTACAGCCAGAATTACAATGCAGACGCTATTAAGACAATGGAGGAAGCAGGCGTAACTGTAACAGAAGTAGACAAGGAAGTATGGAAGTCTGCAATTAATTACGATGATATTATTTCCAAATCCGGTCTGAAGGTAGATCAGGCATTATTGGATGAGCTTCTGAAATAAAACAGAGCTTTCTGAACCGAATAAACAAAAACCCGCAGACGAAAGGACAGAGTAAATGGAAAAATTTTTTGCAGGGCTTAAAAAAGCGGAAGAAATTCTGCTGGTGGTTTTGATGGTCATCATGTGTGTGATTATCTTCATCGCAACAGTAGCCCGTTTTACGAATCTGTTTGTCATTAGCTGGGCGGAGGAGCTGGCAAGGTACTGTATGATATGGATCATCTTCCTTGGAATCGGCGTTGCCGCTCAGAACGGGGAACACTTCTGTGTGGAAGCACTGAACCTGTTCCTCCCGAAAAAGGTATTGAATATTATCAGCGCACTGGACGCAGTGCTGGTTATCGCATTTAACCTGGTTGCATCTTACTTCGGTATCATGATTGTACAGAAGCAGATGGCAGGTGGCCAGATTACCCCCAGCCTTAACTGGCCTATGTGGATTATTTATCTTGCAATTCCCATCGGGCTGGTGCTGATGGCAGTATCCTATGCATATTTCACGTTTAAAAAGGTTACGGCAAAGGACGAGGAGGTGGAAGCATGATAGGAATTTTGTTTGGTATTTTATTTTTGATGCTGGTTCTTGGAGTGCCTATCGCTATCTGCCTTGGAATTGCAGTATGTGTGGCAATCGCGGCAAGCGGGAATTTTAACCTGTTCCCGGCAGTGGCACAGCGAATGTTTACCCAGGCAGATAACTTTACCCTGATGGCTGTCCCGTTCTTCATTCTGGCCGGAAACATTATGGAGAAAGGTGGAATTTCCAAACGTCTGATTGACTTTATCGAGATTCTGCTTCGTAAAATTCCGGGACGTCTGTCCTGTATCACAGTCGTAGCTTCCGCGTTCTTCGGCGCTATTTCCGGTTCCAATCCGGCTACTGTAGCAGCTATCGGCGGTATTACCGTACCGCGTATGAAGGAAAAGGGCTATCCGAAGGATGTGGCAGCGGCAGTTGCAGCCTCCGGCGGAACCCTGGGAGTAGTTATTCCGCCGAGTATCCCGATGGTTACTTATGCGGTAACTGCATCCGTATCGGTAGGCACTATGTTTCTGGCTGGAGTTGTGCCGGGAATCCTTCTGGCAGTCGTGCTTGTGGGAACCAACATCTTCCTGTGCAGCAAATATGACAGTGCCGAGACCGGCAAGATCAGCATGAAACAGGTTTTAGTATCCTTTAAGGAGGCGCTGCTGGCAATTTTCATGCCGGTCATCATCCTGGGAGGAATCTACGGAGGACTGTTCACTCCTACCGAATCCGCTGCCGTGGCATGTGTGTATGCATTTATTATCAGTGTTTTTGTATATAAAGAGCTGACAGTTGCCCAGGTATATGAGATCTTTAAAAAATCAGCGGTAAGCTCCGCGGTGGTACTGTTTGTAGTAAGCCTTTCTGCTCCGTTCGCATGGTTTATGACGAACCAGAATATACCGACCCTGATTGCTACCAGTGTTCTTGGCCTGTTCAGCAATAAAGTAGCGCTGCTGCTTATGATCAATCTGATCCTGCTGTTCCTGGGATGTTTCCTGGAGACACAGTCCATTATCCTTCTGGTAACTCCGATCCTTCTGCCAATCGCGACTTCCCTCGGGCTGTCTCCGATTGCACTTGGTATCATTATTATTATCAATACATCTATCGGTATGATTACGCCGCCGATGGCCGTAAACCTGTTCGTGGCAACCGGAATTGCCGGATGCTCCATCGGCCAAATCAGTAAGCGCATTATTCCGTATATGGTAGTTGAGATTGTAACACTGCTGCTTATGACATTTGTTCCGTCCATCATCACATGGCTGCCAAGTATTGCGGGCATGTAAAAAATAAAATCCTCAGGAGGTCAGAAATGAACACAACAGAATTAAAACAAATGGCAAATCATCTGCGCTTTGTAGCCGTAGACATGGTCTACAAAGGAAAGGACGGACATCCGGGTCCGGCATTATCCATTGCTGATATTGTAACCACACTCTATTTCGACGAGATGAGAGTGGACCCGAAGAATCCGGAATGGGAGGACAGAGACCGTTTTATCCTTTCCAAAGGTCATGCATGCCCGATTTGGTATGCGGCGCTTTCCGAAAAAGGCTTTTTCGGTGAGAAGGTAGAGGACTTCAAGCTTCGTGCGCTGGGCAGCAAATTTCAGGGGCATCCGACGATGCAGAAAACCAAAGGCGTGGATATGACATCCGGTTCTCTTGGAAACGGCATCGCTATCGGAGCCGGTATGGCCCTGGGCGGAAAGCATATGAAGAAAGATTTCAATGTATTCGTTATCGTTGGCGACGGCGAGCTTCAGGAAGGTATCTGCTGGGAAGGCATTAATACAGCGGCAGCTCATAAACTGGACAATCTGATCGTATTTGCCGACAGAAACGGCTGGCAGAGCGGCGGTTCTGTAGAGGATACCCAGGGTTCCAATAATATCGCTGAGAGATTCGCGGCATTCCAGTGGGACGTACAGGAAATCGACGGACACGATATTGACGCGATTAAGACGGCCATCGCAAACGCAAAGGCAGCAAAAGGAAAACCAAGTGTAATCGTCTGCGACTGCGTAAAAGGAAAAGGTCTGTCCTTCATGGAGAATGACAACGCATGGCACAAAGGAGTTCCGACCGACGAGCAGTATGAGACTGCAAAGAAAGAATTATTAGGAGGTGCACAGTAATGGCAGATTTCAAAGGAACAAGAGAGGCATTTGCCCAGGCTATTATCGACCTGGCACAGGACAATGATAAGATTATGTTCGTATCTCCTGACTCACTTAAAGCAATGAGAGCAACCAAATTTGCAGAGCTGTATCCGGATCAGTACGTAGAGGTGGGAATCGCGGAGCAGGCAGCCGTTGCGACAGCAGCAGGTCTTGCGGCAACCGGATGCACCCCGTTCGTAGGAACCTATGCAGGCTTTATGACTATGCGTGCATGTGAGCAGATGCGTACCTTCGTGGCATATCCGGAATTAAATGTAAAATTTGTAGGTATTAACTCCGGACTTCTCGGCGGAGAGCGCGAGGGAGTTACCCACCAGTTCTATGAGGATCTGGGAATTCTCTCCAATATTCCGAACTTCACCATTTTCACACCTGCAGACGGTCCGCAGACCTATCATGCGGTAAAAGCAGCGGCAGAGGTTGACGGTCCTGTCTATGTAAGAGCAGGAAGCGGAAGAGAAGCAGATGTATATGAAAAAGATGTTCCATTCAGCATGGACGGAATCCGTATCTTAAAAGAGTACGGCGATGATGTGCTTCTTCTGTCCAGCGGATTTGTTCTGGACCGGGTACTGAAGGCAGCAGAGCTCTTAAAGGAGCAGGGTGTGGGAGTAACCGTAGGCGATATCAACATCATTAATCCAAAGGATCCGTCCAAGGTCATTGAAGCGATTAAAAAAGCAAAGAAAATTGTTACTGTGGAAGACCACAATGTAAACGGAGGAATGGGTGCATATATCAGCAAGCTGGTAGTGGAAAATGATCCGAAGCTTGTAAAACGCATGGGACTTACCACCTTCGGAGAATCCGGTCCTGCGAAGGAACTGGCGGATCACTATGGACTGTCTCCGGAAAATATCGCAAAGACCGTAAAGGAAATGTAATACATAGAAAGAAAGGAAGTAATAAATCATGAGCAAAATCAGCGTAGCAGTTATTGGCGCAGGCGGAAAAATGGGAACCCGTACCAGCCGTAATCTTGCAAAGAACACAGAGAAATATGATCTGATGCTGGTGGAGAATGCACCTAAGGGAATTGAAAGCATTCATGAGAGAGGGCTTGAAGTAACCCCCATTGAGGAGGCACTTGAGAAAGCACAGGTAGTAATCTTTGCAGTACCGGATACCCTGATCAAAAAATTGTCTGCCATCTATGTACCACAGTTAAAGGCAGGTACCGGATTTCTGATTCTGGATCCGGCGGCAGCGGTTGCAAAGGAGCTGTCCTTAAGAGATGACTGTACTTTCGGTGTTGCACATCCGTGCCATCCGTCCTATTTCCTGGATCAGGACACATTAGAGGCGCGTATGGACCGTTTCGGCGGCGACGGCGGAAAACAGGACATCGTTATGAGTAAAATCTGCGGCGATGATCAGGTATTCGCACTGATGCAGGAGACTGCAAGAGATATGTACGCAGCAGAGCATGCATATGTTATGACTTCCGAACAGATTGCCTTCCTGGAGCCGACTCTGGTGGAGCTGCTTGGCGCAACCTGTCTGTATGCAATGGCTGAGACTGTGGATGAAGCAGAGAGAAGAGGAATCAACCGTGACGCGGCTGTATCCTTCCTGACCGGACACATCTATAATTTAAGCGCAAACTTCCTTGGCTATATTCCGGGGAAACCGCCTGTTTCTGATGCGTGCAAAGTTGCAATCGGTCTCGGCAACAGACTGGTACTGCGGGATGACTGGAAAGAGATCTGGAAGGACGAGGTTCTGGATAAGGTTATCGCAACCATGCTTCATCCGGAAGATCCGCAGATTTAATATATTAAACTGCACACTGAATCAAAAAAAGTAAAACCTTGTTTGCGAAAAATTCACTGCCATGAATTTTTGGGAATATCCCTGCTCCTCCTTATGGCGCAGGGATATTTCGCACATAAAGCTGCTGTAAAAAGGAGAATGAAAATATGAAAATCGTAGTATTAGACGGATATACAGAGAATCCTGGAGATTTAAGCTGGGGCGCCTTAGAGGCACTTGGAGAGGTGACTGTTTATGACAGAACCTCCTATGTAGACGCTCCGATTATTGCGGAGAGAATCGGGGATGCAGAGATTGTTATCACTAATAAAACTCCTATTAGCAAAGAAACCATTGATAAATGCCCGAATCTGAAACTGATTGCTTTCCTTGCGACCGGCTATAATGTGGCTGATTACAATTATGCAAAAGAGAAAGGGATCCCGGTAGTAAATGTACCCACCTACGGAACTCAGATTGTGGGACAGTATGCAGTGGGGCTTCTGCTGGAAATCTGCTCCCACTATGGATATCACGATCAGACAGTAAAAGAAGGAAAATGGGAGAACAATCAGGATTGGTGCTACTGGGATTATCCGATGATTGAGCTGTACGGAAAGACGGCAGGAATCATCGGTCTTGGACGTATCGGACAGGCTACCGCAAAAATCTTAAATGCAATGGATATGAAGGTGCTTGCTTATGATGCATTCCAGAGTGAAACCGGGAAGCAGCTGGCTGAATATGTGGAATTAGATGAGCTTTTAGCGAAATCCGATGTGATTTTCCTGCATTGTCCGCTGTTCCCGTCCACTGAGGGAATCATCAATAAAGATAACATTGCCAAGATGAAGGACGGTGTAATTCTTATCAACAACAGCCGCGGACAGTTGGTTGTGGAACAGGATCTTGCGGATGCGCTGAACAGCGGAAAGGTATATGCGGCAGGTCTGGATGTAGTATCCACAGAGCCGATCAAGGGAGACAATCCGCTTCTGAAGGCAAAGAACTGCCTGATCACTCCTCACATTTCCTGGGCAGCCCAGGCATCCCGCCAGAGAATTATGGATATCACGGTGGCAAATGTAAAAGCATTTATCGACGGAGATCCGGTAAATGTAGTAAATAAATAGAAAAAATCTGTACTCAATATTTAACCTGTCACTTTATACTCGACTATGGTATAATGACCATAGTTGAGTATATTTTTATAGTATTTAGGAAAGTTCTTCGCTCACAGATTAAACACAACAAAAATGGAGGGAAAATATGAAAGTAGTAATCGCGATTGATTCTCTGAAGGGGAGTCTGACTTCAATGGAGGCCGGAAGAGCGATTAAAGAAGGAATTTTGAACGTACTTCCAGAGACGGAGGTCATTGTGAAGCCTCTGGCAGACGGCGGTGAGGGTACGACAGAGGCTCTGGTGGAAGGCCTTGGAGGTGAGATGGTCTATGTGGACGTGCACGGCCCGCTGGAAACGCCGGTGCGGGCAGGCTATGGAATGATTAAAGAGACGGGCACCGCAATTATGGAGATGGCTTCAGCAGCCGGAATTATCCTTGTGGGCAAGGACAAGCGTCCGCTGGATGCAACCACCTACGGTGTGGGCGAAATGATTCGGGATGCAGTTCAAAGAGGGTGCCGCAGCTTTATCATCGGGATCGGAGGAAGCGCGACCAACGACGGAGGAATCGGAATGCTCACCGCATTGGG
This sequence comes from uncultured Lachnospiraceae bacterium, assembly GCA_910585465.1. Classification (GTDB taxonomy): domain Bacteria; phylum Bacillota; class Clostridia; order Lachnospirales; family Lachnospiraceae; genus Hominiventricola. The sequence goes on from CAJUEW010000003.1 coordinate 99,279, forward strand.
ATATGAGTTTCTGGATGCAGAGGGCTGTCCGTCCGGAATCGGAGGAGGCGCGCTGAAAAGGGTTGCTTCTGTCAGGACAGACAAGGTGCTGCCGGAATTAAAGGAATGCCGGTTTGAGATTGCCTGCGACGTGACGAATCCGCTGTGCGGAACCAATGGAGCTACCTATATTTACGGCCCTCAAAAGGGTGTTACGGAGGATATGCGGGAAGAACTGGATGCAGATATGGCAGGCTATGCGGCTGTGACGAAGGCGTGTATCGGGACTGATTTTGCCGAAACAGAAGGTGCAGGCGCAGCCGGAGGACTGGGCTTTGCCTTTTTAAGCTATTTGAATGCAAATCTGAAGCCGGGTATTGAACTGGTGCTGGATGCAGTGGATATGGAGAAGAGCATGGAAGGAGCGGAGCTTGTATTTACCGGAGAAGGACGCCTGGACTATCAGACTGCCATGGGAAAGGCTCCGGTGGGGATCGCAAAGCTCGCGAAAAAGCATGGGGCGAAGGTGATTGCTCTTGCGGGAGCGGTTATAGAGGGAGCCGAAAAGTGCAATGAGAATGGAATTGATGCATTCTTCCCGATCCTTCGCAGGATTGTCACCCTGGATGAGGCGATGGATCCCGAGACCGCAAAACAGAATATGGTTAAAACGGCGGAACAGGTAATCCGTCTGGTTGCCGCAGTAAAGTAAGAGATAACGGAGAGATACAGATGAGTAATGAGACACTGATTTTGCTTGGCACAGGAAATGCGACGGTTACAAGGTGCTTTAATACCTGCTTTGCGATAAAAACCGGGGAAAAATATTTTCTGGTGGATTCCGGAGGGGGAAACGGCATTATGACTCAGTTAGAAAGGGCAGAGATTCCAATGGAAGCCATTCATGAGATTTTTATGAGTCATGAGCATACGGATCATCTTCTGGGACTGATCTGGCTGATACGGATGATTGCCACAAAAATGAAAAAGGGTCATTATGAGGGAGATCTGAATATTTACTGCCATAAAGAATTAAAAGAGACGATTCTGACCATCACGAAGCTTACCGTGCAGGAAAAGTTTTATAAGCTAATCGGAGAACGGATTTTTTTCCGTCCGGTGGAGGACGGTGAAGTCCGGAGCATTCTGGGATATGAGATTCAATTTTTTGATATTCGTTCCACAAAAGCAAAACAGTTCGGATTTACGATGCGGCTGAAGAACGGAAGAAGATTTACCTTTTTGGGAGATGAGCCTTATCAGGAGCATGAGAGGAAATATGCGGAAGGAACAGACTGGCTGCTTCATGAGGCTTTCTGTCTGTATCGGGACAGGGAAATCTACAAGCCGTATGAAAAGCATCACGCAACTGTGAAAGAGGCATGCGAGCATGCAGAGGAGCTGGGTGCTAGGAATCTGCTTCTCTATCATACGGAGGACAAAAATCTGGCGGCCCGAAAAAAACTGTATACCGAGGAGGGAAGGCAGTATTATCACGGCAATCTGATTGTACCGGAGGATCTTGAGAGGATTTCTTTATAAGCCCTGGAGCACCCGGCTCCCATGTCAAAAGAGGCATATTTTTCTTGAAAAATACGGAAAGTGTGGTACTATAAAATTGTACATTTTTGTAAAGGAAGGGAGAGCAACATGCAGACTTTAGAATTAAAGAAAATGGCTAATGAAGTCCGCAAAGGAATCGTTACTGCTGTACATAGTGCAAAAGCAGGCCATCCCGGCGGGTCTTTATCGGCAGCAGACATCTTTACTTATTTATATTTTGAGGAACTGAATATTGATCCTCAGAATCCGGCGGATCCGGACAGGGACCGTTTTGTTTTGTCCAAGGGACATACCGCGCCGGGATATTACAGCGCTATGGCGCACAGAGGATATTTTCCGGTAGAGGATCTTGTGACTCTGCGTCATGTGGGTTCCCATCTCCAGGGACATCCGTGCATGCAGCATATTAAAGGCATTGATATGTCCTCCGGTTCTCTGGGACAGGGAATTTCTGCTGCTGTAGGCATGGCTATTGCAGGTAAGCTGGACAACAAGTCCTATAAGGTTTACACTCTGCTGGGCGACGGCGAGATTCAGGAAGGACAGGTATGGGAAGCTTCCATGCTGGCCGGCCACAGACATCTGGACAACCTGGTAGTGATTGTAGACAATAACGGGCTTCAGATCGACGGCAAAATTGAGGATGTATGTTCTCCATATCCAATTGATAAAAAATTCGAGGCATTTAATTTCCATGTGATTAACGTTGCGGACGGCAATGATATGGATCAGTTAAGGGCAGCGTTTGAGGAGGCTAAGACAGTAAAGGGACAGCCTGTTGCAATTATTGCGAAAACCGTAAAAGGCAAGGGCGTTTCCTTTATGGAGAATCAGGCGTCCTGGCACGGGGCAGCCCCCAATGACGAGCAGTATGCAGTCGCAATGGCAGATTTAGAGAAAGTAGGTGAAGCATTATGTCAGAAGTAAAGAAGGTAGCAACAAGAGAGAGCTATGGCAATGCTTTAGCTGAACTGGGAGCAGAGTATCCGAATCTGGTCGTATTGGACGCTGACCTTGCAGGCGCTACCAAGACGGGCGTATTTAAAAAGGCATTCCCGGACAGACATATTGACTGCGGTATTGCAGAGGGCAATATGATGGGGGTGGCAGCAGGTCTTTCCACAGCAGGCAAGATTCCTTTTGCATCTACCTTTGCCATGTTTGCAGCGGGAAGAGCCTTTGAGCAGGTCCGCAACTCCATCGGATATCCGCATATGAATGTAAAAATCGGCGCGACTCATGCCGGCATCTCTGTGGGAGAGGACGGAGCGTCCCATCAGTGCAACGAGGATATCGCCCTGATGAGAACAATTCCGGGAATGGTTGTCATCAATCCGGCAGATGACGTGGAAGCAAAAGCGGCTGTAAAGGCAGCTATTGACTACGTTGGACCGGTTTATTTAAGATTCGGCCGTCTGGCTGTTCCGGTTATCAATGATCCGGCAGACTATAAATTTGAACTTGGAAAGGGAATTACCTTAAGAGAAGGAAAGGATGTAACGATTATTGCAACCGGACTTGAGGTTTCCGAGAGCCTGGAGGCAGCGAAGCTGCTGGAGGCAGACGGAATTTCTGCCCAGGTGATTAATATTCATACCATTAAGCCTCTGGATGAGGAGCTGGTAATTGCGGCAGCAAAGAAGACCGGCAAGGTGGTTACTGTGGAGGAGCATTCCATTATCGGCGGACTTGGCGGAGCGGTCGCTGAGGTTCTGGCCGAGAAGGCTCCAACAAAGATGCTGCGTATCGGTGTGATGGATACGTTCGGCGAATCCGGTCCGGCAAAGGCTCTGATTGAGAAATATGGATTGGATGCAAAGAGCATTTATGAGAAAGTAAAGGCATGGTTATAAAGAAAACCAGTAACAAAACCCTGTGTATATTACTGCACAGGGTTTTGTTATTGATATGCAGGCTTGGTTTTTATTCCGGATATACCAGTCTTTCCGCGGAAATATCATAAAGCACCTCATCCAGATATCTGCGTGCCAGCCATTTGGCCATGTTAAGGTTCATATCCAGGTAATTGCCGCAGTCCCTGGGACTGGCGCCGGGAATTTCACCTTCAAAATCGCGGATAAATTCATACATTTCGATCATCAGGTTTACAATGTCGGCGGATTCGTAATCTCCTGAAAGCAGCAGATAAAACCCGGTCCGGCAGCCCATTGGACCGAAATAAATGGTTTTGGAGCCGAAAACCGGATGATTCCTAAGAAAGGTAGCGCCCAGGTGTTCTATCGCATGCATCTCGGCCGTATTCATAACCGGCTCGTCGTTAGGGCTGGTCATACGAAGGTCAAAGGTGGTGATCGGGGAGCCGCCTGCCAGATCTTTTCTTGATACATAGACACCTGGAATCAGTTTGATATGGTCTATGGTAAAGCTGGTAATCTTTTCCATAAGGATACCTCCATCATATGTTTGTGTTTTGATATTCTAACTATAGCAAAGTTTGTTGACAAAGGCAAGGAAGAAAGATAAAATTGAAACTGAATCAAGTGCCTGGAATCAGGCTTTTTATTTGGCTTTTCTGGGAAATGGAGGAGAGATGCAGTGGAAAATTATAATCTGGAATTATTACTGCAATATGTAGCGGAACATAAATTCCGATTGCTCCGGTCCCGGTTAGCGGAGATGAATGAGGCCGATATTGCAGAATTTATGGAAGAGGTGGACGACAATCAGAAGGTTTTGATCTTCCGTATGCTTCCTAAGGAGCTGGCGGCAGATGTGTTTGCATGTCTGGAGCCGGACATTCAGGAGCATATTATCAACAGCATCACCGATGCGGAGATTCACAAGATTATAGAGGATTTGTTCGTGGATGATGCGGTCGATATGCTGGAGGAGCTTCCGGCCACGGTCGTCAAAAGAGTTATGCGTATGGCGGCTCCGGAAACGAGAAAGCTGATTAATCAGTTTCTGCAGTATCCGGACAACAGTGCGGGCAGCATTATGACAGCCGAATATATCGGTCTGAAAAAATATATGAATGTAGAACAGGCATTTTCCTATATCCGCGCCCACGGCATAGACAAGGAAACTATTTACACCTGTTTTGTTATGGACGGGCAGCGGCATCTGGAAGGTGTTGTAACAATTAAAGATCTGCTGATGAATCCATATGAGGTAAAGATTCAGGAGATTATGGATACCAATATCATCAAGACCGTGACAACGGAGGATCAGGAGGAGGTTATTGACCTGTTCAATAAATACGATCTGCTCTGCCTTCCGGTTGTGGATCATGAGGATCGTTTAGTGGGAATCGTTACCGTTGACGATATTGTGGATGTTATGGAAGAGGAGGCCACAGAGGACTTTGAGAAAATGGCGGCTATGCTTCCAAGTGATAAGCCTTATCTGAAAACGGGCATTCTGGAGCTGGCAAAGAACCGGATTGTCTGGCTGACAGTGCTGATGCTAAGTTCTATGATCACAGGAAGCATCCTGACCCACTATGAGGAAGCCTTTGCAACCCTTCCGCTTTTGGTCAGCTTTGTTCCGATGCTGACTGGTACAGGAGGAAATGCGGGGAGTCAGTCCAGTACGATGATTATCCGATGTATGGCAATCGGAGAGGTGGAGCCAAAGGATATACTGAAGGTTATCTGGAAGGAAGTAAGGGTGGCCCTGGTAGTCGGTCTGATTCTTGCCGCGCTGAATTTTGTGCGTCTGATGCTGATGTATCCGGGGAAGAGCATGGTATGCCTGACAGTTGTGCTGAGTCTATATATTACGGTGATTATGGCTAAGGGCATCGGCTGTACGCTTCCGATCGCGGCAAAGCTTCTGAGGCTGGATCCTGCCATTATGGCTGCGCCGCTTATTTCTACGATTGTAGATGCGTGCAGTTTGATTATTTATTTTAAAATTGCATGTCATTTATTAAATATATAAGAGGAGACGGGAAAGATGATAAATGATAAGAAAGTATTATTCAGCGGAATGCAGGCGACCGGGAACCTGACGCTTGGCAATTATCTGGGGGCCATGAAAAACTGGGTATCTCTGTGTGACGAATACGAATGCTTTTACAGTGTAGTGGATATGCATTCTATTACCATCCGCCAGGACCCGGCTGTGCTTCGCCAGCGCGCCCGCAGTCTGCTGCTGATTTATATTGCGGCAGGTATTGATCCGGAGAAAAACTGTCTGTATTATCAGTCCCATGTATCCGGTCACGCGGAGCTGGCATGGATCCTGAACTGCTTTACCTATATGGGAGAGCTGAGCCGTATGACACAGTTCAAGGATAAGTCGGCAAAGCATGCAGATAATATTAATGCAGGATTGTTCACCTATCCGGTTCTGATGGCTGCGGATATTCTGCTCTATCAGGCGGATGTGGTTCCGGTCGGTATTGACCAGATGCAGCATCTGGAGCTGACCAGAGACATTGCACAGCGTTTTAACGGTGTTTACGGAGAGGTATTCACAATTCCGGAGGCTTATATCGGCAAAGTGGGCGCAAAAATCATGAGCCTTCAGGAGCCGTCCAGGAAAATGTCCAAATCCGATGAGAATCCCAATGCATCTATTTATTTAATGGATGATCCGGATGTTATCATGCGCAAATGCAAGCGTGCGGTGACGGATTCGGAGGCGCAGATTCTGTATCGGGATGAACAGCCGGGTATTAAAAATCTGATAGATATTTACAGTGCCTGTACAGGAAAAACGCCTGATGAGGTTGTGAGAGAATTTGACGGCAGAGGCTATGGAGAGTTTAAATTGGCGGTCGGCGAGGCGGTTGTCAGTGTTTTAAGGCCTCTGCAGAGCCGGTATGCAGAGCTTGCGAAGGATAAAACATACATTGACAGCATTATTAAGGCAAATGCGGAAAAGGCGGGCTATGTGGCGGCCAAGACGCTTCGCAAGGTACAGCGTAAGGTGGGTTTCCCGGACCGGATCCGGTAATTCAAGAAGGGAGAATGGAATTATGAGACAGATTAAACCAGAGGAGCTGCAGAAAAACCCGTTTCAGATGATTGGGAAGGAATGGCTGCTGGTGGCAGCGGAAAAAGACGGTAAAACCAATGCGATGACGGCCTCATGGGGCGGCGTCGGTATTATGTGGGGGAAGCCGGTAGCTTATGTTTTCATCCGTCCCCAGCGGTATACAAAGGAATTTATTGATGCCTCTGATACATTTTCTCTGTCTGTGCTGGGAGAAGAATACCGTAAAACACTCAGTTATTTTGGAACTGTCTCGGGAAGAGACGAGGATAAAATTGCCAGATCAGGGCTACAGATTGCCTATGACGGGGCAACCCCTTATTTTCAGGAAGCAGGCACGGTTATGCTCTGCCGGAAGCTGTTTGCGCAGTATTACGATCCTGCGTGCTTTATTGATAAAACGTGTGATGAGAAATGGTATCCTCAAAAGGATTATCATATGATGTATATTGCAGAAATTGAAAAGGTACTTGTAGATTAATGGAGCGCCGCTTCACATACATGGTGGATCAGTGCGAGGCAGGAATTACAATAGAGCAGTATCTGAAAAAGAGGGGATATTCCCGTCAGGTGCTGGCACATCTGAAACATACAGAAAACGGTATTCTGATGGACGGAAATTGGGCCTATACAAGGGACGTAGTAGCAGCAGGGACCCGGCTGGATATCTGTCTTTCAGAGGAAAGGACTTCAGAAAAGATAGTTCCTGTCTGTCTGCCCTTCGATATTGTCTATGAGGATAAGGATCTGATAGTAGTGAATAAACCGGGAGATATGCCGGTACACCCGTCGATGAACCATCATGAGAATACCCTCGCAAATGCGGTTGCCTGGAGCAGCAGAGAAAAAGGAGAGTATTTTCCTTACCGGTGCATCAATCGTCTGGATCGGAATACGACAGGACTTTTGATTCTTGCAAAGCACATGCTTAGCGCAGCCGTTCTGTATGGACAGATGCGTGAGCGGAAGATTCACAGAGTCTATCTGGCAATCGTAAAAGGACGGATAGAACACCCGGGAGTAATAGCTCTGCCTATCGGTCGGAAGGAAGGCTCCGCCATTGAACGGGTAGTAGATATGGAACGGGGGGAGCGGGCGGTGACTCATTACAGGCCGTTAAGCTGGGGGAAGGACTGGACGCTGGTTCAGTGTATGCTGGAGACCGGGCGCACACATCAGATTCGCGTGCATATGAGCTATTTAGGGCACCCTCTTCCGGGAGATTTTCTGTATTGTCCCGAAGATCATACAATCGGCAGACAGCCGCTGCATTCATGGAAGCTTTCGTTCAGACATCCTATCACCGGTGAAAAGATGGAATTTACCCAGCCCCTTCCGGCGGATATGGTATTTTATATGAGCCGAACAGGAGATAAGTACGGAAGAGAGAAAGGAGAAAATGATGAAGTTTCAGATGATTCACGAAAATTATAATGTGGCAGATCTTGAAAAGTCAGAGGCCTTTTATGAAAAAGCTCTCGGACTCAGGGAATGCCGCAGAAAAGAGGCTAAGGACGGCTCCTTTATTATTGTATATCTGAAGAACGAGGAAAGTGATTTTGAACTGGAGCTGACCTGGCTTCGGGATATGGATCGTCCTTATAACCTGGGAGACTGCGAGTTTCACCTGGCATTTAGAACTGACGACTATGAGGGAGCATACGCGCTTCATAAAGAGATGGGATGTATCTGTTTTGAAAATCCATCCATGGGTATCTATTTTATTCAGGACCCGGACGGATATTGGCTGGAAATTGTGCCGGCCAGATAATGGGCCGGCTATAGAACCTGTTTTTTATCCGGGTGCCGTTCCTTAAAAGAATAGATGCATCCGCAGTAATCCTGCCGGTACATGCCATATTCTTTTGAAAGCTCTATGGAACGCTGATATCCGTTTTTCTTTTTAAAATCATTGGGAAGCCAGCTTACCTGATATTCCCCGGCCAGCTGCTCTCCGATTTCGTTTAGCTTTTCCGCATTCTTCAAAGGACTGATGGAAAGGGTTGTGGCAAAGTAGTCACAGCCTTTTTCTTTAGCCATGCGGGCTGCCTCGCGGAGTCTCAGCCGGTAGCAGGCAAAACAGCGTTCACTGCCTTCCGGGAGACGCTCCATCCCCCTGACAGAGTCATAGAAAGTCTTTGGGTTGTATGCTCCTTCTGTAAAGGCTACCGGATATCCGGCAGGGAAGGCCCGGATAAAACGAGCCTGCTCTTCCGCTCTTGTGTAGTATTCGGATTCCGGATAAATATTCGGATTGTAATAAAAGACTGTGATTCGGAAATAACGGGATAAATATTCCAGCACATAGCTGCTGCATGGGGCACAGCAGGAGTGGAGGAGAAGAGACGGTGCCTGCCCGCTGTCCGGAAGCTGCAGGATTTTATACTCTAATTCTTTCTGATAATTTCTTTTATTCATAATCATATCCCTTTCGTAATTGTGTTACATGTTTCATCATATATTCTGTGAAAAAAAATGCAAGTTTTTTTAAGAAAAAAGTTGATTAATTAAAAAATTCAGATATGATAGGAAGAGATACAGGCAGAAATATGCGCAAAAGCCGGAAATGAAAAAGAAGGAAGAGGTGTTGACTATGGGAGAAACGCTGCGTTTAAGCAAAGTGCTTGCATTTATTCAGGAACGGGGATGGAAATATACTATTTGCCAGGAGGATGGGTGCGGAAGCATTGACTTTGAATACCGGGGAGTCCCCTATCATATATGGGAATTTTATGATGGAGAGTGGGGCGTGGAGACGAACCTGCGCCACGGCGGACGCCAGGAGGAGCTTCTGGGTGATTATGAGTCAGAGATACTTGAGATTATGAAGGACTGGCGCTGAAAAAGAAAAAAGTATCTCAGTGGCTGTGGGCAAAAGCAATAATAACCTTTGGCGCATAATTTCTGCTCATATGTACAAGAATATTATTTTTTAAAATAATTTCATCATTTCGGATTGTCTTTATTTTTTCTAATGAAACGATGCAGTTCTGGCTGCATCTGATGAAGCCGTAACGTACCAGACGGCTTAATTCACTGCTGAGCGTTCCATATTTCTGGTATGTATGCTGTTCTGTATAGACAGATATGTTATGCTTTTTAATTTTTATACAGTAAATATCAGATATTTTCAGCTTGGATATGGAGACTTTGGTTTTGCAGATATATTCCTCCTGGGCGCCGGAATATAAAAGCAGTGCCTGCCTTAAGCCGGATAATCCATACTGATCCATAAAAGTAAAAAATTCAGAATGCAGGCATTTATCTTCTGAAATTTCCTGAAACCAATTCATATTCTTTTCCCCCATTTTTTCTTACTATTATATAAACGATTATCTTTTGAAAAATTGACAGTTTTTGAAGAAAAATTTTTCCTCTTGTGCTGCGAAGCATACCGGATATGTGGTACGAAGATTGTCGAAAAATGGTAAAAATGCGATAATATAAAAGATACAGAATTTGACGTGTGGAGAATCAGGAGGGAAAATGGAATTATTCAGGGAAACGATTCTTGGCACGATAGTGACGGAGCTGGCAGTATTCGCAAATACTTCTGCAGAGAAATTTATTTTCCGTTATCAGGATTTGTTTGGAAGATATGTGGATACAGAGAAGCTGCAAGTGCTCCTTGAAGCGTCAATGCCGAAAGAGAACTGGAAGATAATCCAAAGGGCGAGAAGGCTGTCATTAGGGGGTGAAGAGCCTGGCAGCAGGCCAGTCAGTCCTCTGCGCAGCGTGTTCTCTGATTTAAGTCCGGATGGCTCCTGCCCGGGGGCGATGTATTATAACCCGGGGGAACTGTCTGTACACAATACGATTCCGGTTCCCGGATATAAGGTAAAAACATGCGGTTTTAGTAAGCTAAGAGCTCAGTTTTTCAGCGAAATGGATTTACTTATTCCAAATTCCCCGGAGAATTTTGATTCATTTCTTATTGTGCTGGATATTTTGATGAAAAAATATTTGTGGGGTATTCCGGCAGCCGGAAACGGGAATGAAGATATTTCTCTTTATGATTCTATTAAGACGGCTGTGGCAATTACAGCGGCTCTTGTGAAAGCGGCTCACAGGGATGTTCCATATATAATAGCTGCAGGGCAGCTTTCAGGGCTGCAGAATTATGTTTTCGCGGTTTCCGGAACAGGGGCGGAAGGATCAGCCGCAAGACTTTGCTCCCGTTCCTTCTATATGAATGCAGTTATAAGCGCTTTAGCGCATCTTATGATTCATAAATTCAAGGTGCCCATGTCAAATATTCTTATGCTGTTCAACAGCAGATTTTATATTCTGCTTCCCTTTACTGAAGATGCTGAACAGAGACTGGCAGAGTCTGAGAAAAGCACGGCTGAATTTTTATATAAGAAGTTCAGCGGAAGCCTTTCTTTTGAACTGGTATGGGAACAGGTGTCCGATGAAGGCATTCTTCATTACAGTGATACAATTACCAGACTTTATAGCCGGATAGAGAGAAAGAAAAATCAGTTTCTGAAAACAGTTTTAACAGAAGACGGAAGATGGAATCCGGACAGGTTTATTGTCTGTCACGATTTATTTCATAAATCTATGTGCACGGCGTGCGGAAGCGCTTTTGCAAATGCCGGGGAGAGCATGTGTGAAAATTGTAAGATGGATACAGAGATTGGAAGGAAGCTTCCCCAAATCCGGCAATTTTCATTCAGCAGGGGGAAAGGACAGTATGAGCTATTAGATGGATATTATCTGAATCTGGAGGACAGGGAGGAAGACAGGGTGGACTATCTGACGATAGTGTCTGACAGCGCTGCCGAAGGCGGTATGTATGACAGGCCTTTCGCCATATACCATGCGGCATATCATGGGCCGGTGAGGTATACCGGGTATTCTGCTGAAATAAAGGCTTTTCATGAGACCGCCAGAAGGTCCAGAGGCTGTAAAAAGCTTGGAATCCTGAAAATGGCCGTAGATATGCCGGATCCTCTGCTCTCGGAAGAATTGCAGAGAGGCAGAATGAACGCAGATGCTATTTCAAGGATAAATACATTATACCGGATGCTGGAGTTATTTTTTCATGTGCACCTTCATTCGATAACGGAAAAAGTCTGTAAGAATATATATAGTGTTTTTTCAGGCAGGGATCGCCTGCTTTTGATAGGGCCGTGGAGCGAGATGCCCGGTCTGGCCATAGAAATTCATAAAAAATTCAGCGAATTTACAGGATTTCATCCATATATCACATTATCCGCCGCAATCTGTAAAGCAGACGGCCCCGGACATATTTCTGCCCGGGCGGATAACTGCGGGAAGAGGCTGGAGGAGGTACAGAGGAAAATAAAAGAGACAATTTATCCTGATGAAGGCAGAGGGGGCGGAATTTATTTTCTAGGTGAATCCATGTCCTGGGAAGACTTTGAAAAGCAGATAAGCATAGGTGAAAGGTTTGCTTCCGCAATCAGAAATGTGGGTTCTGCGGCGGTCAAAAGGCTTGGAAATTACAGCCGGATGTACAGGGACTATCTGAATACAGGAGCTCCGGACAAGCTTATGTTTCTGCCCATGCTTTCCGCCGATATGGCAGAAAACAGCGACATAATAAGAAAGAACAGATGGCTTGAGAATTACGTTGGTTATTTATATAAGAAGGCATCAAACTATAGACAGATTGAAAAAGAATTTTATTATGCGGAATTCAGTATAAAATATGCATTATATCTGACGGAGGGAACGGCAGGGAATGAGATTAGAGCAGATTATTACAATAAGCGGTAAGATTCATTGTATGACAGGCTTATGCATAGGCGGATCCTCCAATGGACCGGAGACGGGAGGGAACGGTCAGGAAGTGATTAAAAACCCACTTACAAAGGAGCCGTATATACCAGGCTCCAGTCTGAAGGGGAAGATGCGTTCAGAGCTGGAAAAAAAGTATGGCAGCAGAAGATGGAATAAGGAATCAGGTAAATTTGTCACGGATGAAAGGGATCCATGCGGATGCGGAAGAAGAAACTGTATGATCTGTATAATTTTCGGAGCCTATAAAAATTTACGCGCTTTATCGGCACCGACCAGGATCCTGGTCAGAGATGCCATGCTTTCAGAAGAATCCAGAGCTATGCTTCGCGCGTTCCTGTCTGAAAATGGAGGCTGCCTTGAAAGAAAGGTAGAAAATATTATACGCCGGGACTCTGAAATGGCGGATTCGCCAAGGACAATAGAAAGGGTACCATCCGGTGTGTCCTTCGATTTTGAGATTATTTTAAGAGCCTTTGAAGGTGATGATTCGGAAAAAATGACTGCATTTGTAAAAGAGGGACTGAAAATGGTGGAATCATCTTATCTGGGAGGAAACGGTTCAAGAGGCTCCGGAAAAGTCAGGTTTGAATATACCATTGCTACAGAGATGGCAGGAGGAAGGTAGAGCAGGCCTGCGCTTCGGAAAAAAAGAGATTATGAACTTATATAAGATCACAATAAAGCCTTTATCGGCTTACTGCTCCCCACTTCAAAGCGACACCTTTTTTGGCGCTTTCTGCTGGAGCTATCTGTTCGGATATGGAGAAGCTGCTCTGCAGAGACTGCTTTGCCGATATAAAGAAGGAAGTCCGGATATTATCTTTTCCAATGCGTTTCCGTCCGGCAGGCTGCCGATGCCTGTTGGAATGAATGGATGCACAGAGGAACAGGCGAGGCAGGCTTTAAAGTATAAAAAACAAAAAAAGTTTTCCACTATACCATTAGATGATTTTAACAGACTGATTAATGGAGTAGAGGAGGTTACCTTCAATGATTTTGCAGAGGAGCCGGAACTGAAGCTCGATCTGAGATGGAGGAGTAAGGTAAGCCGTGATACGGATAGAACAGAGGATATAGAAGGAGAGGATGCTCTGTTTCAGACAGAGCAGTATTTTGCAGAAGGAACTTTTGACATTTTTATTCGTTCTTCATTTTCAGCGGAGATTTTGGAACAGATTCTTTCGGAAATGTTCCGGTACGGGATTGGAGCCCAGCGTTCCATCGGAAAGGGGAGCTTCCGAATGGAAGGAGGAGCGAAGCTGTTTGACGGTTTCCGGCCGCCGCAGAATCCCGACGGATTCGTTGCGTTGTCTAATTTTGTTCCACAGAGGAATGATCCGACAGACGGCAGCTATAAAGCATTTGTAAAATATCCCAAGGTCAGCTTTACCGAAAATGGGGAGGATTCTCCTTTCAAAAAACCAATTATTTTTCTGAAGGCCGGAAGCGTTTTCCGTGATCATCCGGTAAAAGAATTTTATGGTTCCTGTGTTGATAAGATTGCCCTTAAGGGAGGCCGTATATCGGAAGAGATTGTTGTTGGCGCATATACAATTGCGGTTCCGTGCCGGCTGACGTATTAAACTTTTACAGGATTTTCAATGAGCAGAAAAATACAGAAAAAGGAGCAACATGGAAAAACAGTTATATGGCGCATTGCAGGCCCGTTTTGTAAAGCTGCATTTTACGGTTGCCTTCCATACGGATTCCAGGCTGCCTTCGGATAAAGTATCCGCACTCCGGGGAGGTATGGGAGAGATGCTTCTCCGCATGAACTGCATTCGTGACAGGCAGTGCGAGATTTGTGATTTTGAATCCGAGTGCATTGTACAGAGAACCATGTACTCCAAATTTGAGAAAAAACCGGAGTTTGTCACCACAGGAGGAAGCATAGGTTATGTTTTGGAATGCGCTGATTATAGAGAAAATTTCAAATCCGGAGATACGCTGGATTTTAATCTGATACTATTTGGAAAAACGATTGTGTATTTTTACCAGTTTGTGCAGGCATTTTATGAAATGGGAGCAAAAACCGGGATAGGAAAATACCATGCCATGTTCCGGGTTGTAGGGATCAAAAATATAGAAGGGCAGCATATTCTGGAAGGGGATTCCATCAATATGAACAGGGTGGTCGTGCATGTTCTGCATGACTACATTATGTTCCGGAAGATGAGGTTTGACGCGGAACAGGGAGAGAAAATGATGATATTTGACACTCCTCTGGCGCTGAAGCATCAAAATGAGTTTCTGCAGGAGTTTCAGATATGGCCAATTGTAAATGCTGTCAGACGCAGAATCTACATGCTGGACTGTTTTGAAGGAATTGAGAGCGATATATATAATGTAAAAAAAGATAATTTACCGGAATTTGTGTATCAGGAGTGCCAGACGGTAACAGTTCGCCGCTATTCCACAAGAAAGAAGGAAAAAATGCTGATGAAAGGAATAAAAGGCTATGCATTGCTGCCAGAGCTGCCTCAGGACATTATTTATTTGCTGCTGGCAGGGGAACTGATACATATAGGAAAAAATACAAGCTTTGATTTCGGAAAATATCATATTGTATAACTGCTGTTCCAAATATTTACCATAGTGAAAAACTACCGGAGCCTGTTAAAACAAAAGAGAAATGACACGGGGTCTGCCGGTTTTGGAGGAAATAAATATGTATTTGAAACCCAGAATTTTTATCGGCTCATCAAAGGAAAGCCGGAAAATCGCAGAGCAGGTGAAAGAAAATCTGAGCCCCGAATATGTCTGTGTAATTTGGTATGATAACTTTTTTAAATTAAACCAGAATACATATGACAACCTTGTCAAAGAGTCCATGGGCTTCGATTATGCTGTTTTTATCGGAGGGAAGGACGATATTGTAGTAAGGAGGGAATCCGGTGTTCAGAAAACAGCTCCAAGAGATAATGTGTATCTGGAATTTGGTCTTTATGCGGGCGTTCTTTCTCCTGCGCGCAGTTATTTCATGATTCACAAATCATGTACGGTTTCCTCGGACTTATATGGAGTTACGGTGCTGAGCTATTCAAATAAAAAGGATGTAAAAAAATGCTGTGATCAGTTAATGGAAAAGATGGAGGAAGAGAGCAGGATAAGCAGAATAAAGCTTTTGCCGTCCACCAGCCTGGCCATAGGATATTTTGAAAATTTTCTAAGAAACGCCGGGGAAGCTTTATTTCATTTAGAGTCCGTGGAGGTCAGCGGGAAAGTATACGATGTAAGAAAATACGAGAAAAGACTGGAAGTCATGATTCCTGATAATATTGATGAGGACTGGAGATCATGGGCAGAAGTGTTTTATCAAAGGAATCATATGCAGAGGGTGACACTGGACAGCAGAATAAAAAAGATTGGTGTTTCGCTGGATGCCGGCGCTCTGAAGGAAAAGAAAGTCCGTCTGATAGATATACCACAGACTATCCGGGCGGCGCTTCAATCCGTGGAACTGGTTCTTGGTAAAGATTATATTGGAAGTACAGAGCTGCTTGAAACTGTAAAAAGAAAAGAAATAGATAATTTTGTTAAAACATTGGAAAATCTTATAAAAACAGATTCTTATGTAAATGCAGTTGTAAGCATTCAAATTATATAAGAGCCTGGGCAGAGGAAAGAGAAAGCTTTTGAGGATTTTGCTTAAGGGAGTGTCAAATATGGGCGCTGGAATGGAAAAAAGACACTTCTCTATAAAAGAAATACAAACAGTTACATATTTTAAAGGAGGTATTTATAATATGATGAAAAGAAATATTGCTTTATTATCAGACGAGGAACTGAACGCTATCGAGAATACGAAAATGAGCATTGAAGTTGATGAGAATTATGAAGAATCACTGGCTCTGCTGCCTGCTGCTCTTTTACTTGCAGCTCTTGCTGCCGCTCAGAAGGCTCATTGATTACTTTACAATTTGCGCTCTGACTTTTTTGTTATAGTTTTCCAGCGCCTTTATACCAAATTTGCCGATAAAAAAGCTGAGCCTGCAATATTGTAAAAATTTAAATAGTCTCAGTGAAAGCGGGGTACAGGACTCATATGGTATGCTTTCTGCCCCTTTCATTGAGGCTGTCTTTCTATATTTGAGGTGAATATTATGTCAGTATATGAGGAACTACATTATAAAGACAGCAGTCCTGATGCAACAGTAGACAGACTTTTAAAGATTCTTCAAGAGTGCGGTATTGACACAGAAGAAGCATGGGGTGATAAAAGCTCTGTTGATACATATTCTCTGCGGGTCACAATTAAAGGAACAACAATTGGAACCAATGGGAAGGGAGTGACAGAGGAGTATGCCCGTGCAAGCGCGTATGCTGAGTTTTTTGAAAGATTTCAAAACGGAGTATTAAGTCACTGCACAAAAAGGCCTGGGATACCATATTATGTTGCCAATGACGAAAAATTGTTTACAGCATCAGAGATCGTGGACAATGGAGACTCTTTTATAGACTACTATTTCAGGAAAAGGAATATGTCGGATGCTTTGCCGGAAGAGAAAGTGAAGAATTATAAGGAAATGAACCCCAGTGACAGTCCGGCTGACGGAGGCGAAAAATATATTGCCTTGCCTTTTTATAGTATAAAGAGCAAAAAAGTAGTTTATTTACCTTTTTCCACATGTATTTCAATGTATGGCAGCAACGGAATGTGTGCCGGAAATACACCGGAGGAGGCGCTTGTTCAGGGATTATCTGAGATAGCGGAGCGGATTGCACAAAAAAGAATTTTTACAGAAAAGCCTGCGCTGCCCACCATTCCGGAGGAATACATTAAAAAGTATCCTCTTATTTATGATATGTATACGAAAGCAAAATCAAACCCGGATTTTGAGATATGCTTAAAAGACTGCTCGTTTGGAGGGAAGTATCCGGTTGTTGCCTTACATGTAATAGAAAAGAATACCGGACGCTTCGGAGTAAAGATGGGCTGTCATCCGAATATAGGTATTGCGATGGAACGCTGCTTTACTGAGATGACACAGGGCACGGATATTTTTGATTATTCGAGAAAGCGCAGCTGGCTGGATTTCTCCAATAATTATGTTGACGATGAAACAAATATAATAAACAGCTATAAAATAGGATTAGCCCAGTATCCTTTCCAGATTTTCTCTGAAAATCCGGATTATCCTTTTACCGAGCTTCCGGATGTTTCCGACTGCAGCAATGCTGCCATTTTAAAAAACTGGATAAATTTCTTTCTGAGTGAACATGATGTGCTGGTTAGAAATGTTTCTTTTACAGGCTTTCCAAGCTTTTATATTATTATTCCCGGATTATCTGAATTTGCGGAGGTCAGTGATTATGATATCAGACTGCAGAATACCCGAATGTTTGTCAGTTCTTTATTACTTTCTCCGGAAGAGATCGACGCGTCCAATGTGAAATATGTGACAGGGGTGATAAAAGCGTATAATGCAAGTGTACTTGAAAACTCCTTACGGACATATTACCATCAGGATACAAGGCTGGATCTGCCTTTCGACGGGATAGGCTCTGAACTATATCTGTTATCTATGTGCTATGTTTTTCAACAGAATTTTATAGAGGCAAAGCAGTATCTGGAAATTCTGTTCCGCAGAGCTAAGGCGGAAAATGTCAGCAGGGAGACAAGGGACAAATTAAATGCTGTCTACTACTATGTTTCCGGAAGGTGTGTGATGGAGTCCCACAGAGATGTGGTGGAATATCTTCGTACATTTTTCACGCCGGAGTTATGCGAATACATAGACAGCCTGTTTCAAGATCCGGAACAGGTTATTGTGAAACAGTACAGCAACGTTATTTTGGAAAAGCTGCCGTTTTACGACGATTTTAGAAGGAAAATAGCGGACAGATATAAGGATACGATTCTGGATCAGCTTGCGGTTGGAAAAATATTTGAGTCATTTGCAGGGAATTAAGGGCTTTGCTGTCAGGATGGAGGCGGTATGGATAGTAGTTTGCTTGTTCGGAATAAAAATCTGAGCTTTTTTCAAAAGGAGGACGGGAGGGTTCTGGTTTTCAATCATGATGATGCGAAATCATATATTCTCAGTTACAATGCCTGTCAGTTATTGTTGCGTCTGGACGGGACGAGCAGATTGCAGGACATTTATCATGATTTCAGCTCCCTCCCTGAAGCTGAAATTGATCAGATGATAACTATGTTTGAGAAAATCGGTTTTACCGGGGAAGAACATAAGAAGAAAAAACGTTTTGTCCTCTGGAAAGAGCCGGAGAATATTATCATTATAAAAAATAAACAGATACGTTCGGCTATAAGAGGACTGCTGCTGATTTCACCGTTCCTGTTTTTAATAGGACTGTTTTATTTGTGGAGCCTGCATTTAAAGCTGTCAGTAAATATAGATAAGCCTTTTTTAGCTCTTGCTCTTATTGTACTTATAATAAGTACCTTTGTGCATGAAATGTCCCATGCTGTTTTTGCAAAATCATATAATGCCAATATTGGAGAAATTGCGTTAATTTTTGAGGCAGCCTTTCCGCATATGCGCATCTATACGAATATATGCGGATTCTCTTATATAGCAAAGACATCACAGAAAATAAAGACACATCTGGCGGGAATTCTTGCTCATATTTTTTTAATGACTCTAAGTATATTGATGATAGGCTGTCCTGTTGCTGCCGTTTCCCGGGCGGGCATATGCGTATTTCTGGTCAATGGTCTTTGCGTGGTAGTTGATCTCATTCCGTTCAGAACCAGCGACGGCAGCCGCGTACTGCAGACTATCCGGGATATGGATAAGACGGCAGAAGGTTAAATTGTAAGAAAAAACCGGAAAAGCTGAATTTTCATTCAGATATTTCCGGGTCTCAGAAACCAACGGAGACGGTGGGATTCGAACCCACGTGCCGGTTGCCCGACAACTTGATTTCGAGTCAAGCTCGTTATGGCCACTTCGATACGTCTCCATATTTAGGTATTTTATCACAGAATTGCCGTTTGTGCAATGATTTCGTAAAATGATTACTTGTAAAAAGTCCTTTTGTCCGGTATAATAATAATTATTATATCAAAAGATTAAGGGGAAAAAGACATGAATGAAAACAAAGAGTTCAAACCGTATATTCCGGCGGAAAAAATTACGCCGGAATTTACAATGACATCAATAATTATGGGAATCATTCTTGCAGTTGTATTCGGTGCTGCCAATGCTTATCTGGGCCTGCGTGTCGGTATGACAGTATCTGCCTCTATTCCGGCAGCCGTTATCTCTATGGGTGTCATCCGTGTCATTATGAAGAAAAATTCCATTTTGGAGAGCAATATGGTTCAGACCATCGGTTCTGCAGGGGAGTCGCTGGCGGCAGGTGCCATCTTTACGATGCCTGCCCTGTTCCTGTGGGCAGAGGATGGCCTGTGCGGTATGCCGAGTCTTGTGGAGATCACGCTGATTGCTCTGTGCGGCGGTATTCTTGGCGTACTTTTTATGATCCCGCTCCGAAATGCGCTGATTGTAAAGGAACATGCAACGCTTCTTTATCCGGAGGGTACTGCATGTGCGGAGGTGCTTCTTGCAGGAGAGGAGGGAGGCTCCAATGCTTCTACGGTCTTCAGCGGTATGGGACTGGCTGCTGTATTTAAATTCCTGGTAGACGGAATCAAGATTATTCCGGCAGATGTTGCGGCTGCGTTTCATTCTTTTAAGGGAGAGATTGGGATGGAGGTTTATCCGGCGCTTCTCGGTGTGGGATATATTGTAGGACCCCGGATTGCTTCCTATATGTTTGTTGGTTCTTTAGTTGGATGGATGGTAATTATTCCGCTTATTTGTCTGTTCGGACCGGATATGTGGATGTATCCCGCGGAAGCCGGAGTTACCATTGCGCAGCTCTATGAGGGCGGCGGCGCAGCGGCTATTTGGAGTACTTATGTAAAATACATCGGTGCGGGAGCAATTGCCACCGGCGGTATTATCTCTCTGATCAAGTCTCTGCCGCTGATTATCACTACCTTCCGGGATTCCATGAGGAGCATGAAGGATGGTAAAAATACCAGTACTGCGAGAACTGCTCAGGATCTTCCGATGAACGCTGTTCTGATAGGTATTGCGGCTATGATACTTATTATCTGGCTTGTTCCGGCGATACCGGTCAATATTTTAGGGGCTGTCATTATCGTTGTTTTCGGTTTCTTTTTTGCAACCGTATCTTCCCGCATGGTGGGACTCATCGGAAGCTCCAATAATCCGGTATCCGGTATGGCGATTGCAACGCTTCTGATTGCCACCTTTGCTATCAAAGCTTCCGGTGATACCGGGATTACCGGTATGACAGGAGCAATTGCAATAGGCTCTGTTATCTGTATTGTAGCCGCTATTGCAGGCGATACCTCGCAGGATTTAAAGACCGGCTATCTGCTTGGAGCAACTCCAAGGAGACAACAGATCGGGGAGTTGATTGGTGTTTTGGCATCCGGTCTTGCCATCGGCGGCGTGCTGTATCTTCTGAATGCAGCCTGGGGATACGGCGGAGCTGAAGTTCCGGCGCCGCAGGCCACATTGATGAAGATGATTGTGGAAGGTATTATGGGCGGAAAGCTTCCGTGGAATCTGGTGTTTGTGGGAGTTTTTCTGGCACTTGGCTTGGAGATTTTAAGGATTCCGGTTATGCCGTTTGCCATTGGTCTGTATCTGCCCATTTATCTGAATGCTAGTATT
Source organism: uncultured Lachnospiraceae bacterium (assembly GCA_910585465.1). Taxonomy (GTDB): domain Bacteria; phylum Bacillota; class Clostridia; order Lachnospirales; family Lachnospiraceae; genus Hominiventricola. The sequence continues at coordinate 120,227 of CAJUEW010000003.1, forward strand.
ATGATTGGCGGTGTTGTACGTCTTCTGATGGATGGACGAAAGGGTGTGGATGAAAAAACGAAGGAGCTTCAGTCCACTGACGGCACTCTGTATTGTGCAGGTATGATTGCAGGTGAAGGCCTTGTAGGTATTATTCTGGCAATCCTTGCAGTTGCCGGAATTACCATGGATCTGTCCGGAAGCATCAGTCTTGGAAATATCGGCGGGGTGCTTTTGATGGGGGCTATGATTTTATGCCTGCTGAAATTCTCTTTATGGAAGAAACGTAAAAACTGATGAAAAAGCAGCGGAAAAATTATCTGGATCTGATTCCGGAGCGGGTTCCCGGAATTACCTGGGGCAAGGGGGAAGATGGCCTGATTATTCTTGAAGTGGAGAATAGAGGGGTATTTAACCGGATTGCTCAAAGGCTGTTTAAGCGGCCGCAATATACGAAGGTGCATATGGAGAAATACGGGAGCTTTCTATGGCTGTTAATAGACGGAAGGCGGACGGTTATGGAGCTGGCCGACCTTCAGAGGGAAGCCTTCGGAGAAGAGGTGGAGCCGCTGTATCCGAGAATTGTAAAATATATTCAGATCATGGAAAGCTATCATTTTATCAGGTTTGTAAATTGAATTATAAAAAACAGGAGTTTCGCTTCGGGAGGAAACTCCTGTTTTTGCTTATAGCTGCCGGATTTCTGAAATATCCGGATGAATCATCATAGAATAATTTGTATAATATACGACGAATCCCGGTCTGGCTCCGCCCGGCTTTTTCACATGCTTTTTCTCCACATAGTCAATTTCGACCTTTTCTGCTTCCCTGTTGCTGGAATAATAAGCTGCCAGTTTTGCGGCTTCCTCGAAGGTGCGGTCAGGAAGCTTATCTCCGTTTGTCTGGACAATTACATGGGAACCGGGAGCGCCCTTGGCATGGAACCACCAGTCATTGCCTTTGGCGATCCGGAAGGTCAGATCATCATTCTGCAGATTATTTTTGCCCACATACATATGATAACCGTCGCCGGAAATATAATGAAAGGGCTTAGAGGTGATCTTTGGATGCCTGGCACCGGAGGCGCATTTTCGGATATAACCGGATTGTATCAGCTCCTCCTTAATCTGCACAAGATCTTCCTCCTGAAGGGCAATATCCAGCGCGGTCTGGATGGATTTCAGGTGCTCAATTTCCATGCCCGTTTCTTCCAGAAGCTTTGTAACGGCCTCCCAGGTTCTTTTCAGTTTTCCATATTTGTCAAAATATTTCGTTGCATTTTCCTGAACCGGAATTTGGGGGTCAAGAGGAATGGTAATCAGTTCACCGGTATAATAATTCAGGGCCTCAAAGCTTTTGCTTCCCTGTTCCACATTGTATCCATAGGTATTGATAAGCTCTCCATATATCCGGAAGGTTTCCCTTTTACTGGTATCCTTTAGCTGCCTGGACTGGAGATCGTATTTTTTTACATTACGTTCCAGTGCGGTCTGGACGATTTTCCTTAGATCTATAGATTTCTGTCGAATGCGGGTAAGTGTATTTTTTTCTGCATAATAATACTCCAGCATTTCCGAGACAGAGTCATAGGCCTCCCTCCGGCAATGACTGTAGAGAGTGAGAGGCAGACAGGAGAATTCTATTGGCCTGTGCCCGTCATAATAAATGGAAGGCGTATACTCTCCGGTTCGGATTGGTTCCAGAAAACGGCGGAGAGTACGATACAGGTGAATCAGTTCTTCCTGTTCATAAGAACCGGCTGGTCTGTCAGAATCCAGGGAAGCCTGATGGCAGATTTCCTCTGCGGCAATGGGGCTTAAGCCTGTCAGGGAGGTATAAAGTGCTTTGGAAAGCTTTGCGGCCTTGCCTGAGATCCGGGAAATGAACAAGTCCTCTGTAACAGTCCATGGATCAGACTTTTCCTGGGTATCCGGTATAAAATACTGCCGTCCCGGAAGCACTTCCCGGACTGTGCTTATCTGAGAGGAGACATGTTTAATACTGTCAATGATAATATCAGTATCTGTACAGAAAATGATATTGCTGTGTTTACCCATGATTTCCACTGTCAGATATTTCCGGCACAGATCTCCCATCTCGTCCAGATGCTCGATCTCAAAACGCAGAACACGTTCCAGAGAAGGCTGGGTGATAGAGATAATGCGCCCACCGCTGATATGCTTTCTTAAAAGCATACAGAAATTCGGGGCAGTCAGCGGGCTTGCTTTGTTGGTGCCGGTAAGATAGACCAGCGGAAGGCTTGCGCTTGCACAGAGGAGGAGGCGGAAGCTTCCATGAGAGGATTTTATAGTCAAAAGAAGCTCGTCCGCCTCCGGCTGGGCAATCTTGGAAATGCGCCCGCCGCTTAATTTTTTATTTAGTTCATACGCCATACAGGCGATGGTAATTCCGTCAAATGCCATAGTTGGATCTCCTTGCTTATCAGTGCTGTGTTCCATTATAATTGACAATATTTCCAAAATCAACTATAATAAAACCAATTATGGCGGCAGATTTTGCTGCCGGGACTTTGAGGAAGATAACAATGATTAAGAGTATGACAGGTTTCGGCCGCTGCGAGGTGTCAAAGGGCGACAGGAAGCTTACCGTTGAGATGAAGTCCGTGAATCACCGTTATCTGGATGTGAGCATGAAAATGCCGAAGAAACTGAATTTTCTGGATTCAGCTATTCGCGCGCTTCTGAAAGAATATATCCAGCGCGGAAAAGTGGATGTGTATATTACTTATGAGGATCTGAGCGAGACAAACGCTGTGCTGACCTACCATTCAGAAATTGCTGCCCAGTATATTGAATACTTCCGGCAGATGGGGGAACAGTTTGGATTAGAAAACGATATGAAGGTATCTGTTCTGGCACGCTGTCCGGAGGTTCTTACGATAGGGGAGCATCAGGAGGACGAGGAGGAAATCTGGAATATTCTGGAGAAGGCGGTGCGCGGAGCCTGTGAGAAATTTGTGGAATCCCGTATTCGTGAGGGCGAGGCGCTGAAAAATGATCTTATATCCAAACTGGACGGAATGCTGAAGCTGATAGCTTTTATTGAAGAACGTTCCCCGCAGACGGTGGCGGAATACCGTCAGAAAATAGAGACAAAGGTCAGAGAGCTGCTTGGAGATGCTCAGATAGATGAGAGCCGGATTGCGGCAGAGGTGATTATTTTTGCAGATAAGGTCTGTGTGGATGAAGAGCTTGTACGTCTGAAAAGTCATGTGGAGGCGACCAGGGCTGCATTGGAGGCAGGGGGAAGTATCGGAAGAAAGCTGGATTTTATTGCACAGGAAATGAACCGGGAGGCCAATACTACTTTATCCAAGGCCGGTGATCTGGAAATTTCCACCCGTGCTATCGATTTGAAGACTGAGATTGAAAAAGTACGGGAGCAGATTCAGAATATCGAATAACAATGATGAAGCAGCGCGGAAGACGACGCTGAAAAAGAGAAGGCGGGTTTATCGCTGCGGGGAGTAAATGATGGGCAGAGAGGGAATATTGATTGTGGTATCCGGTTTTTCAGGAGCCGGAAAAGGAACTATTATGAAGGAACTGCTTAGCAGATACGAACAGTACGCGCTGTCTGTATCTGCCACTACCCGTAAGCCAAGACCGGGAGAGGAAGAGGGAAAGGAATACTTCTTCAAAAGCAAAGAAGAATTTGAACAGATGATCGCTGACGACGCATTGATTGAATATGCTCGTTATGTGGATAATTATTATGGAACCCCCAAGGCTTATGTGGAGGAGCAGCTGGCCCGGGGCAGGGATGTGATACTGGAGATTGAAATTCAGGGAGCGCGCAAAATAAAGAAGCGTTTTCCGGAGGCGGTACTGCTGTTTGTGACAACAAAGGATGCACAGACTCTGAAGGAACGCCTGCTGGGCCGCAAAACCGAGACGCCGGAAATCATTGAACAGCGTCTGGCAAGGGCTGCGCAGGAATCCGAAGGGATTGAAGAGTATGATTATCTGGTGGTGAACGATGAACTGGATGTCTGCGTGGCAGAGATCCACTCTATCATCGAGAGCGAGCACCGGAAAATTGAATATAATATGGAACTTATTAACAGGGTCAGAGATGAATTGAGAAGTTTTTCGGAAGGAGAATAAAGTATGTTACATCCGTCTTATACAGACTTAATGAAAACCATCAACAGTGAAGTGGAGGAAGGTGACACACCGGTAGTCAACAGTCGATATTCCATCGTTCTTGCAACGGCTAAAAGAGCAAGACAATTGATTGCAGGAGAGGAGGCATATGTGAGCAGCCGCGGTAAAAAGCCGCTTTCCATTGCGGTAGAGGAGGTTGGCAAGGGTTTTGTGACAATTGAATCAGAGGTATCCGAAACGGATACGGAAGACAATGAAAATATACAGGAATAACACGGTTGGGGTAATGGGTCTTTAAGACAGGTGAGGTTGAAAAACTATAATTTGGGAGGCACGATATGATTGTAAGAGAAGGTAAGAGTGTTTTTAAAGGAGTTGCAATCGGCAGCGTTTTTGTGTACCGGAAGGCAGAAAAAGCGGTCAATAAGGTGCAGATTGAAGATACCGCCGCAGAGCTTGCCCGTTTTGAGGCCGCTAAGGAAAAGGCGATGGGACAGCTGAAGAGCCTTTATGAAAAAGCTCTGAAGGATGTGGGAGAAGAGGAAGCGATGATTTTTGATGTTCATCAGATGCTTCTGGATGACCTGGATTATAATGAATCCATTACCGGTATTATTGAGAATGAGAAGATGAATGCAGAGTATGCTGTATTTATGACCGGTGAGCAGGTTGCAGCCATGTTCCTTAACATGGACGATGATTATATGAGAGGACGGGCCGCTGACATTCATGATATTTCCGACCGTCTGATTTCTATTTTGAACGGAACACAGGTAAGTCCCGAGGCTATGCCGGAGCCTGTGATTATCGTGGCAGAGGATTTGGCCCCAAGTGAGACCGTACAGTTTGATAAGAGTAAGCTGCTGGCCATTGTAACCCAGAAGGGTTCGGCAAACTCCCATACAGCAATTCTTGCAAGAACTATGAATATTCCGTCTCTTGTGACAACGGATATTGAGATTGATCAGGAGTATCATGGGAGAACTGCTGTGGTAGACGGCTTTGCCGGTCTGATCTATCTGGATCCGGACGAAGAAACCATGAAAAAAATGGTGGAGAAAAAACGTAAGGCAGACGAGCAGAGAGCGCTTCTCCAGGAAATGAAGGGCAAAGAGACCGTAACCCAGAGCGGAAAGCACATCCATCTGTATTCCAATATCGGAGGCATTAACGATGTGGATGCGGTTCTGGACAATGATTCGGAAGGTATTGGCTTGTTCAGAAGTGAATTTTTATATCTGGGCTGCGATGACTATCCAAGCGAGGAAGTACAGTTTAAAGCATATAAAGAGGTTGTATCCCGCATGAACGGGAAAAAGGTTATTATCCGTACACTGGATATTGGAGCAGACAAGCAGATTGATTATTTTGAACTTCCGAAGGAGGACAATCCGGCTCTTGGTTATCGTGCAATCCGTATCTGTCTGACGAGAGAAGAGGTTTTCAAAACGCAGCTTCGGGCACTATTCCGGGCCTCTGCTTTTGGCAATCTGGGGATTATGTTCCCGATGATTATTTCTGTGAAGGAGATTGAGAGGATTAAGGAGATCGTGGAGGAAGTGAAGCTGGAGCTTGCCAGAGAGGATGTGGCCACAGGCGAGGTAGAGCTTGGCATCATGATTGAGACTCCTGCAGCGGCTGTAATCAGCGATCTGCTGGCGCCGCATGTGGATTTCTTCAGTATCGGAACCAATGATTTAAGCCAGTACACATTAGCGATTGACCGCCAGAATCAGTCTTTGGACAGCTTTTTTGATCCCCATCATGAAGCGATTCTGCGTCTGATTCAGATGACCATCGAGAATGCTCACAAATATGGCGCATGGTGCGGTATCTGTGGCGAGCTGGGAGCGGATATGGAGCTGACTTCAAAATTTGTTCAGATGGGTATTGATGAGCTGTCTGTATCCCCCGGATATACACTGGAGCTTAGAAAACGCATCCGTGAATGCTAAATAAAAAAATGGATATTAATAAAAAATGAAAAGGAGAATATAACTATGAAATCATTTACTTACACCATTCAGGACGAACTTGGGATTCACGCAAGACCGGCAGGAATGCTGGCAAAGGCTGCAGCAGGCTGCAAGAGTGTTGTTACCATTGACAACGGAACCAAAAAGGCTGATGCTAAGAGACTGATGGCTATCATGAGCATGGGCGTGAAAAAGGGACATACAGTAACAGTAACTGTAGAAGGAGAGGACGAGGACAGCGCAGTGGCAGCTATGGAGGAGTTCTTCAAGACGAATCTGTAAGAAAGTTGTGAAAGAAAGGTATTGCTTCGGCGATGCCTTTTTTTTAATGGAAAAATGTGTTATACTAAATCCAAATGTGTTCATACTACTAAAAAAGAGCTTTGGAGGAAATGATGACAATCGAACAGTTGACAGCTTATGAGCTGATACAAAAGGAACAGATACCGGAACTGAATTCTGTTGGATATCTGTTAAAGCATAAGAAGAGCGGGGCAAGGATTGCCCTTCTTGCAAATGATGATGAGAATAAGGTTTTCAGCATCGGGTTTCGTACCCCACCGTCGGACAGCACCGGAGTACCGCATATTATGGAGCATTCAGTGCTCTGCGGTTCCAGGGATTTTCCGGTAAAGGATCCGTTTGTGGAGCTGGTGAAGGGTTCCTTAAATACTTTTCTGAATGCGATGACATATCCTGACAAGACCGTATATCCGGTGGCAAGCTGTAATGCTCAGGATTTTCAGAATTTAATGCATGTGTACCTGGATGCGGTGTTCTACCCGAATATTTATAAGGAGGAGAAAATTTTCCGTCAGGAGGGCTGGCATTATGAAATGGAGTCGGAAGATGATCCTGTTATTTATAATGGTGTTGTTTACAATGAGATGAAGGGAGCATTCTCTTCACCGGAGGATATGCTGGATCGGGAAATTATGACTACCCTCTACCCAGAGACCCCTTATTATTATGAATCCGGCGGCCATCCAAAGCATATTCCGGAATTGTCCTATGAAGGATTTCTGGAATTCCATCGGAAGTTCTATCATCCCTCCAACAGTTATATTTATTTATATGGAAATATGGATATGGCTGAAAAGCTGGCCTGGATGGATGAGCAATATTTAAGCCATTATGATTATCTGCCGGTGGATTCTTCTGTCCGTATGCAGAAGCCATTTGAAAGTATGGTTGAGCGGGTAATTGATTATCCTGTTTCGGCGGAGGAGTCTGCACAGAGTCAGGCTTATCTTTCCTATAATATGGTCATTGGCACATCACTGGATGCGGAGCTGTATCTGGCATTTCAGGTGCTGGAGTATGCTCTGCTGTCTGCCCCCGGGGCGCCATTAAAGCAGGCACTTCTGGATGCGGGAATTGGCAAGGATATTTTAAGCAGCTATGAAAACGGGATAGCACAGCCGTATTTTTCCATTATTGCAAAGCATGCGGAGGAAGAGCAGAAGGAGGCATTTATAAATACGGTCCGCAAAACTCTGACAGATATTGTAAAGAATGGATTTGACAGAAAGGCACTTCAGGCAGGGCTGAATTATTATGAATTCCGTTACCGGGAAGCGGATTTCGGCAATTATCCAAAAGGGCTGATGTATGGGCTTCAGATGTTTGACAGCTGGCTCTATGATGAGAATCAGCCGTTCCTGCATCTGATTGCTCTGGACAATTTTGCTAAGCTGAAAGAAAGGGTAGCTACAGGAAGCGGATACTTTGAAAGGCTGATACAAACATATCTTCTGGATAATTCTCATGCGGCTGTACTGATCCTTCGTCCGGTGCCGGGACTGGAGGCGCAGGAGGAGGCGCGTGTGGAAAAGGAACTGGAAACTTATAAGTCAGGCCTGGATGCAGCGGCCCGCAAAAGACTGGTGCAGAGCACGATGGAATTGAAAAGATATCAGGATGAGCCATCACCGCAGGAGGATCTGGAGAAGATTCCGATGCTGCGGCGGGAGGATATCAAAAAGGAAGCAGCCCCTCTTAATAACGAGGAGCTTCAAGTGGATGGAACCGTGCTTCTCCATCAGAAGATATTTACCAGCGGGATCAGTTATATCCGGCTTTTGTTTGATGCGGGAGGGCTTCCGGAACATTTGGTTCCGTATCTTGGGATTTTAAAGCATGTACTGGGATATGTGGATACCGAGAATTACAGCTATGGAGAACTGTTCAATGAAATCAACTGTCATACCGGTGGTATTACTTCTGTAATCAATCTATACGGAAATATGAGGGAGCATGATAAGTTTCGTGTCATGTTTGAGCTAAAAGCTAAGGTGCTCTGGGAAAAGACAGATTTTGCCTTTGCCATGATGCGGGAGATTCTGAACCGGACAAAGCTTTCGGATAAAAAACGGCTGTATGAAATTATTGCCCGGCTAAAATCCAGGCTTCAGATGTATCTCACATCTGCAGGTCATTCGGCGGCAGCTATGCGGGCGATGTCCAAATTTTCCCCGTCGGCCAGGATAAATGACCAGATGAACGGAATTGCTTTCTACTGGGTGGTGGAAGAACTGGAAAAGCATTTTGAAGAACACTCCGAGGAGCTGATCCGAAATCTGACCTATGTAATGGAAGCTGTTCTGCGTCCGGAAAATCTGATTGTAAGCTGCACATCAGAGCAGGATGGGCTGGAAGCAGTGAAAAAAGAGATTCCGGCTTTGAAAAAGGCGTTGTATACTCTGAAATCTCCGGAGAAAGTAAGAGAGCAGGAAAAACCGGAAGCAGATGTAAAAAAAGAGGGAATCAAGACCCCGTCTGCAGTTCAGTACGTGGCCCGGGCCGGACATATCAGTCATTATACCGGAGCCTATCGGATATTAAAGGTAATTTTAAGCTATGAGTATCTTTGGATTCAGATACGTGTCAAAGGCGGTGCTTATGGATGTATGAGCGGTTTCGGCGTGTATGGAGACAGCTATCTGGTGTCCTACCGGGATCCGAACCTGAAGCAGACTAATGAAGTGTTTGAAAAAACCGCGGAATATGTGGAACAGTTTGATGCCAGTGAGCGGGATATGACCAAGTATATTATCGGAACCATCAGCGAACTGGATACTCCGCTGACTCCGTCTGCGTCCGGCAACCGTTCTATGTCCGCATGGCTGACTCATGCTACCCTGGAAGATTTTCAGAAAATACGGAATGAGGTACTGGAAGCTAGTCCTGCCGATATCCGTAAACTGGCATCCGGCATTCGGGAGCTTTTAGCAGAGGAGAGCTTCTGCACCATAGGAAATGAAAGTAAGATAGAGAAGGAGAAGGAATTGTTTGACCGCACGGTCAGCCTGTTCCATTAAAGTATGAATGAACAGAAGAGATCCGGTTTTGCCACATTGATAGGCCGGCCCAATGTGGGAAAATCTACACTTATGAATCAAATCATCGGCCAGAAGATTGCAATTACATCCAATAAGCCGCAGACAACAAGGAACCGGATACAGACGGTGTATACCAGTGAAAAAGGACAGATTGTGTTTCTGGATACGCCGGGTATCCATAAGGCAAAGAATAAGCTGGGCGAATATATGGTAACTGTGGCAGAGCGCACGTTAAAGGAGGTAGATGTGGTTCTCTGGCTGGTGGAGCCGACCACGTTTATCGGAGCAGGCGAGAGACATATTGCAGAACAGCTTTCGCGGATTCATACTCCGGTTATTCTTGTTATCAATAAAATTGATACCGTGAAGAAGGAAGAGGTTTTAGCCTTTATTGACGCTTACCGGAAAATTTTGGATTTTGCGGAAATTGTACCTGTATCTGCGCTGAAGGGTTTGAATAAGGATATACTCATTGATGTGATCTACCAGTATCTGCCCTATGGCCCTATGTTTTATGATGAGGATACTGTGACGGATCAGCCTGTGCGCCAGATAGCCGCAGAGCTGATCCGGGAAAAAGCGCTGAAGCTTCTGGATGAGGAAATTCCCCATGGAGTTGCAGTATCTGTGGATTCCATGAAACAACGTTTTAAGGGGAGTATATGGGATATCGAGGCTACAATTGTATGCGAGAGGGATTCCCATAAGGGCATTATTATCGGAAAAGGCGGCGGGATGCTGAAGAAAATAGGTTCGGCAGCCCGTTATGAGATTGAAAAAATGCTGGACTCGAAAGTGAATCTGAAACTTTGGGTGAAGGTAAAAAAGGATTGGAGAGATTCCGATTTCCTTATGAGAAATTTTGGATACGACAAGAAAGAAGTATAGGACCGGTCTGCTCCGGGGATTCTATGAACATACGATTAGGAAGAGACGGAGGTTCATGGAGATGGATAGCTGGAGTCGATTTGCACACACCGGGGATATACGAGATTATCTGGCCTATAAGGATGAAGAGGTGAAGGCCAGGGAGGTAGAAGAAAGACATGAGCAGCCGGGCCTGTACAGTGACAGGAATCGTTTTGTCTGCCGCACCGGCAGGGGAATATGACAAATTAATTGTTCTGCTGACAAAAGAGCTGGGAAAAATCCGTGCATTTGCAAGAGGAGCCAGAAGGCTTAACAATCCGTTGATGGCGGCTGCAAATGTGTTTGCGTTCGGTGAATTTCAGATTTATGAGGGCAGAACCTCCTACAGTATTTCTCAGGCCTGTATCCGGAATCATTTCGGAGAACTGATGCAGGACTTTGAAGGAGCGTGTTTTGGGCAGTATTTTCTGGAATTTGCGGATTATTATACAAGGGAAAATGCAGACTGTATGGATTTTTTAAGGCTGGTTTATCAGTCCTTAAGGGCTTTGTCTGTGCCGGCTCTTCCGCGGATTCTGGTAAGATACATATTTGAACTGAAGGCAATGGTTTACAGCGGGGAATGTCCGCAGACCTTTGAGCAGTTTGCGGACTGGAACCTGAATGCATCCACTTTGTACGCGCTCCAGTATGTGGCGGCATCGCCGGAAGAGAGGCTCTATACATTTACATTGAGTGAGGAAGTATGCGGGGAATTTGGAAGGGTAGTAACATGGATGCGGGAAAGATATGTGGAACAGCGTTTCAAATCCTTGGAAATACTTGAAACATGTGTCTAAAATGTGTATAATGTCCACGTGTACACTGGATAGGATATGTTTTCTGGTAAAGATATTTATGCCGCTTTTGCATATGAAAGTATGTATTCTATAAACGAGGAGGTAGTTGAATGAAAAAATGGGTTTCGGTTATTTGCATTTTCGCGGTTATGCTGACGGCTGCCGGCTGCAGCTCTTCTTTCCAGCCGTCCGTAACATCCATTTATATACAGGATAATGGAAAGATTACCCAGGCTATTGTAGAAAGCTTTGAGAAAGAGTATTACAGCAGTCAGGAGCTTCAGTCTATGGTTGAAAAAGAGGTGGATGCATATAACAGCAGTTACGGAGAAGAACGAATAACTATTCAGAAGGCAGAGATTGAAGCTGACACGCTGTATCTTTTGATTGATTTTCAGGACGCGGATACATATGGGCAATATAATGAGGTTTACTGTTTCTCCGGCACAGTTGAGCAGGCGCTGGATGAAGGACTTTCGTTTGATATGATTTTTAAGGATACACAGTATGAGGAGTATTCTGCCGCGGATGTGACAGAGAAAAAAAGCAACTCTGTTGTAGTTCTGAAGGAGGAAGAAATTGTACAGCTTCAAAGTCCGGTAAAATATGTCAGCAATAATGTGGAAGTTATTTCTGATCGTATGGTTCAGGTAATGCCGATTGAAAAAGAAGAGGAATATGCATATATTATTTATTAAGTGCAGATCAAAAGGTTTTGCTGCGGGAAGCCTTTTGACCTTCAAAAACTACACTTTGCGGAAACACGAAGCTGATCAGAGAAATTATATTAATTAAAGTGAGGAGATTGTTTCATGGAAAAAACGATGGAAAAGATTGTGGCTCTGGCTAAGAACCGGGGATTTGTGTATCCTGGTTCCGAGATCTATGGGGGGCTGGCGAATACCTGGGATTATGGAAATTTAGGCGTGGAATTAAAAAATAATGTGAAAAAGGCATGGTGGCAGAAGTTTGTTCAGGAGAATCCATATAATGTGGGCGTGGACTGCGCGATTCTGATGAACCCTCAGACATGGGTTGCTTCCGGACATTTGGGCGGTTTTTCCGATCCTCTGATGGACTGCAAGGCATGTAAAGAGCGTTTCCGTGCAGATAAGCTGATTGAGGATTATATGCAGGCAAACGATATTACCGTCGAAGGTTCCATAGACGGCTGGTCTCAGGAGGAGATGAAGAAGTATATTGATGAGCATGATATTGTCTGCCCAAGCTGCGGGAAAAAGGATTTCACGGATATCCGCCAGTTTAACCTGATGTTCAAAACTTTCCAGGGAGTTACAGAGGATGCAAAAAACACCGTCTACCTAAGACCGGAAACTGCTCAGGGCATTTTTGTCAATTTTAAAAATGTACAGAGAACCTCCCGCAAAAAGGTTCCCTTTGGCATCGGACAGATTGGAAAATCGTTCCGCAACGAAATTACGCCTGGTAATTTCACATTTCGTACCCGTGAGTTTGAGCAGATGGAACTGGAATTCTTCTGCAAACCGGGCACGGATCTGGAATGGTTCCAGTATTGGAGGGGATTTTGCCGCGACTGGCTTTTGAACCTTGGAATTAAGGAGGAGGAGATGAGACTGCGTGATCATTCTCCTGAGGAGCTTTGTTTCTACAGCAAAGGAACTACGGATATTGAGTTTCTGTTCCCGTTCGGGTGGGGTGAGCTGTGGGGCATTGCGGATCGTACAGATTATGACCTTACCCAGCACCAGAATGTATCCGGTGAGGATATGAGCTATTTTGATGACGAGATAAAGGAAAAATACGTTCCTTATGTGATCGAGCCGTCTCTTGGGGCGGATCGTGTGGTTTTGGCATTTCTTTGTTCCGCTTATGACGAGGAGGAACTGGAGGGCGGAGATATGCGTACGGTTCTCCGTTTCCATCCTGCGCTGGCACCGGTGAAAATAGGCGTGCTTCCGTTGTCCAAAAAGCTGAATGAGGGGGCAGAAAAAATTTTTGCGCAGCTTTCCGGAAAATATAACTGTGAGTTTGACGACAGAGGAAATATCGGCAAGCGTTACCGCCGTCTGGATGAAATTGGCACTCCGTTCTGTGTTACTTATGATTTTGAGTCTGAGACAGATGGCTGTGTGACGGTTCGGGACCGTGATACTATGGCGCAGGAGCGTGTAAAGGTAGAAGAGCTGGATGCCTACTTTGCAGAGAAATTTGAGTTTTAATTTTAAACAGAAAAAAATAATTGCGGCCCGAAAGTTGTCAAAAGATGGAAATAACATTGAAAAACAAGTTTTTTCTATGTTATAATATTTTATAGCATGATGTATTTCATCAAATTAATATTTTAGGAGGCTTTAAGAATGAGTGAATTAAAGGGAGCTATGATCATTGGGCAGTCCGGTGGTCCTTCTTCAGTAATCAATGCAAGCTGCTATGGAGCAATCAAGGCAGGGCTTGATTCTGACTGTATTACAAAAGTATATGGTGCTGCCAACGGCATTGTTGGCGTACTGAATGATAAGCTTTATATTATGGATGAAGAAGATCCTCAGGAGCTTGCCATTATGAAGTATACTCCCTCCTCCGCGCTGGGTTCCTGCCGTTATAAAATTGCAGATCCGGATGTGGACGAGACTGATTATAAGAAGATTCTTGAAATTTTTAAGAAATATGATGTTCGTTATTTCTTCTACAATGGCGGAAACGATTCTATGGATACGTGCAATAAGATTTCCAAGTACATGAAAAAGGTTGGCTATGACTGCCGCGTTATGGGTATTCCGAAGACCATTGACAACGACCTGTTCGGTACGGATCACTGTCCGGGATTCGCTTCTGCCGCAAAATATATTGCAACGTCTCTGATAGAGCTTTATCAGGATTCTCATGTATATGACAAGGGACAGGTTACCATTGTTGAAATTATGGGACGTCATGCGGGATGGCTTGCGGGCGCGGCTTCTCTGGCCAGTGTGGCAGGATATCCGGCAGATTTGATTTATCTTCCGGAGGTTGATTTCAAGATGGAAGAGTTCCTGGAGGATGTTAAGAAAATCTGGAATGCCAATCAGAATGTGATTGTGGCTGTGTCTGAAGGAATTCACTATGCAGACGGTAAATTCGTATCTGAGGCAGAGACCTCTGCTACCGACGGATTTGGACATGCACAGTTAGGAGGACTTGCCGCAAAGCTTGGAGACGTGGTTAAAAATGCCATCCCGGGCGTAAAGGTCCGCCCCATTGAGCTTTCCCTGCTGCAGCGCTGCGCAGAGCACTGCGCATCCCAGACAGACTCCGACGAGTCTTTTATGGCGGGACAGACTGCAGTGAAAGAGGCAATTAAGGGCGTTACCGATAAGATGGTAGGCTTTAAGTGTACCAGGGATGAGAACGGCTACAAGTGTGAGCCGGATCTGCTGGAGCTTTCCAAAGTGGCTAACTTTGAGAAAAAGGTTCCGGTGGAATGGATCAACGAGAGAGGCAACAATGTATCCGAGGAGTTCGTAAAATATGCGCTTCCTCTGATTCAGGGAGAGATTGAGATGAAAAAGGAGAATTCTCTTCCGCGCTTTGTAAAATTAAAAAAAGTGGTAGCTAAATAAGGAAAATTTTAAATATGTACCGGCAGGCAGACAATTTGACAGGATGCCTGTCGGTTTTTACATTTTGTAGGTACATGTTTGTCTGAAGTTGTTCTTTTTGTTAAAAATATATCAGAACAGCGTCAAAAAACTGTGAAAATAGCACAAAATCCTGTTGACTTTCTACAAAAATATGGTATGATAATTGTGTGCGCAGAGAGGGACTACGGTTACACGATGCGCTTTTTTTGTTTAATATTATTTTATTTAGGAGGGCATGTAATGGCAAAATGGGTTTATCTTTTTAAAGAAGGAGATGCCAGCATGAGAAACCTGCTGGGTGGAAAAGGGGCGAACCTGGCAGAGATGACAAACCTTGGCTTACCAATCCCGCAGGGATTTACCGTAACCACAGAGGCTTGTACGGATTATTATGACAATGATGAGAGGATCTCCGACGAGATTCAGGAACAGATTATGGCTGCGCTCGTTTTCCTTGAGGGACTTCAGGGAAAGAAATTCGGTGATACGGAAGATCCGCTTCTGGTATCTGTACGTTCCGGCGCGCGTGCTTCCATGCCTGGTATGATGGATACAATTCTGAATCTTGGTCTGAATGATGTGTCCGTAGAAGGGTTTGCCAAGAAGACCGGTAATCCGAGATTTGCTTATGATTCCTACCGCCGTTTCATCCAGATGTATTCAGATGTTGTTATGGAGGTTCCGAAGTCTTATTTTGAGAAAATTATTGATGAAGTGAAAGAGGCAAAGGGCGTTCATTTTGATACAGAGCTGACTGCTGAAGATTTAAAGGAACTGATTGAAAGATTTAAGGCTGTCTATAAAGAAGCAAAACAGGAGGATTTCCCGCAGGAGCCCAAGGAGCAGTTAATGGGAGCAGTAAAGGCAGTGTTCCGTTCCTGGGACAATCCCCGTGCAATCGTATACCGCCGTATGAACGATATTCCCGGTGACTGGGGAACCGCTGTTAACGTACAGGCAATGGTATTCGGCAATATGGGAGACACTTCCGGCACCGGTGTTGCATTTACCCGTAATCCATCCACAGGTGAAAAGGGAATTTACGGAGAGTACTTAATTAACGCCCAGGGTGAGGACGTGGTTGCAGGCGTGCGTACACCACAGCCGATTAGCAAGCTGGCAGAGGATCTTCCGGAATGCTATGAGCAATTTATGAAGATTGCCAATAAGCTTGAAAACCACTATCGTGATATGCAGGATATGGAATTTACAATTCAGGAAGGCAAGCTGTACTTCCTTCAGACCCGTAACGGTAAAAGAACGGCTCCGGCTGCCCTTCAGATTGCCTGCGATATGGTGGACGAGGGTATGATCACCCAGGAGGAGGCAGTGCTGCGTATTGAAGCAAAATCCTTGGATCAGCTTCTGCATCCGACCTTTGACGCTGACGCGCTGAAGGCGGGCGAAGTGATTGGACAGGCTCTTCCGGCATCTCCGGGAGCTGCCGCAGGTAAAGTATATTTTACTGCTGAAGAAGCAAAAGCGGCTCATGAGAGCGGCGAGAGAGTAATCCTTGTTCGTCTGGAGACTTCTCCGGAGGATATCGAGGGTATGCATGCGGCAGAAGGTATTCTGACTGTCCGCGGAGGTATGACCAGCCATGCGGCGGTTGTTGCCCGCGGTATGGGAACTTGCTGCGTGTCCGGGTGCGGTGAGATTAAGATTTCTGAAGAAGAAAAATGGTTTGAGCTTGGCGGGCACCGTTTTACGGAGGGAGACTATATTTCCCTGGACGGTACAACCGGCAAGATTTACAAAGGAGATATTCTGACCAAGGAAGCATCCATCACCGGAAACTTCCAGAGAATCATGGGGTGGGCAGATAAGTTCCGACGTCTGAGAGTTCGTACCAATGCAGACACGCCGGAAGATACCAAGAATGCGGTGCGCCTTGGAGCAGAGGGCATCGGTCTGTGCCGTACTGAGCATATGTTCTTTAATCCGGAAAGAATTCCGAAGATCCGTAAGATGATTCTTTCTGATAATCAGGAAGCAAGAGAAGGGGCTCTGATGGAACTGCTTCCATTCCAGAAGGAAGACTTTAAAGCTATGTATAAGGCTCTGAAGGGCAGACCAATGACTGTCCGTTATCTGGATCCGCCGCTTCATGAGTTTGTTCCGACCGAGGAGGAGGATATCAAAGCTCTGGCAGAGGAGATGGGACTGACCACAGAGGATGTTAAAGCAAAATGCGATGAGCTCCATGAGTTTAATCCAATGATGGGACACCGCGGATGCCGTCTTGCAGTTACTTATCCGGAAATTGCCAAGATGCAGACCCGTGCCGTCATGGAAGCAGCCATTGAGGTAGAGAGAGAAGAGGGCTTTGACATTGTGCCGGAGATTATGATTCCTCTTGTAGGCGAGCGCAAGGAGCTGAAATTTGTAAAACAGATTGTGGAAGAGACTGCAGAGCTGGTTAAGAAAGAAAAAGGAAGCGATATCCAGTATCATATTGGAACTATGATCGAGATTCCGCGTGCGGCTCTCACTGCTGATGAGATTGCGAAGGAGGCAGAGTTCTTCTCCTTTGGAACCAACGATCTTACTCAGATGACATTTGGTTTCTCCCGTGACGATTCCGGTAAGTTCCTGGATTCCTACTACAAAGCTAAGATTTATGAGTCCGATCCATTTGCGCGTCTGGATCAGACCGGTGTAGGCAAGCTGGTGAAAATGGCTGCAGAGCTTGGACGCTCCACAAGACCGGATATTAAGCTTGGTATTTGCGGTGAGCACGGCGGAGATCCGTCCTCTGTGGAATTTTGCCATAAGGTTGGGCTGAGCTATGTATCCTGCTCACCGTACCGTGTGCCGATCGCAAGACTTGCTGCAGCACAGGCGGCGCTTCAAGATAAATAATTTTTGAAAACGGATTGTCCAGGGCATTATAATTTATTCTGAAAAGGGTATAAGCCATTAGCCTGGCTTATAGAAAAAAGACTTTGCATCACGAATGTTTACTGTGACAAGGAAGTAGATCTCGATTAGGCGGTATAGTCCCAATTACAAGGGCTGTACCGTCTTTTTAAAAATAAATGGCGAATTAATTAAAAATATGCTATACTAAGCGCGTATCAGTCTTTGATATCAGACAGGAAAGAAGTGATTTGTATGTGTATCAACACCCAGAAAAGAAACAAAGCTTTACTCTATGCAAAGTCAGTAGATTGCGACGGTTGCATGGAGTAAAATAGTCGCAGAAAATGCTGGCTTTGCAGCTTGACTATTATATCAAGGAGGAAGCCCGCATGAAATATCTAAACGCGCAAGTAATTCTTCCGGACGCATTGGTAAAAGAGTTGCAGAATTATATTCAAGGCGGATATATTTATGTTCCTATCCCGCGGGAGCAGCAAAAGCGTTGGGGAGAAGTTTCCGGCTATCGAGAAGAATTAGAGCAACGGAACAGACGGATAAAAGAGGAATACCAAAGCGGTACTTCTATGGATGGTCTGTCTGAAAAATACGGTTTGTCTTTATATGCTGTTCGGAAAATCATATACCAAAAGTAAGATAAGGGGCTGCCATGTGCAGCCTCTTATTTTATACAGATTGGTTCGGTGACATGTAGTGTATAGAATATCTTTCTGAATAGCTGTAAGATTTAAAATAAAAAAATGAAAGGCAGTTATAATGTGTACAAGATTTGTTTATCATGGAAAAGATGTAATTACCGGCTTTAATTTTGACATTGACCTTACGGTATGGAAGCATAAAGTGTTTGAAGAAAAAGAGCGTTTTTATATTGGAATTTTGCGACCGGACGGAACCTATCATTCCTATCATGGGGTAAATCAGAATGGGAATGTTGGAACACTATTATATGTGCATGGAAATACTGCCGGAGCATATCAGAGCAACTCCGATTGTATGACGATTGCAGACTTAACGGAGCAATTTATCAAAGCACAGCTTTCTTTTGATGATGTGCTGCAAATTGTCAAATCAAAGCAGATTACCTATGCACCAGACGCTACCATGCAGGCAATGTTATCTGATATACATGGACGTGTCTTGATTATTGAACCGGGAATTGGTTATCGGAAAGAACACAAAAAATATTCTCTGATTACAAACTATTCTTTGATAAGACCGGAAAGCACAAAAGACTCTATTGTGCCGGGTGATAACCGTTACGAAAGGGCTTTGCAATGTTTAGAAGAGAATAAAAATAATTTTTCTGTTTCAAATGCGTTTGAATTGCTTCATACTGCCCGGCAAGAAGGTGTGTGGGCGAGCCGAGTTTCATTTGTCTATTCCGCAAATGAACATACAGTGTACTATGTAGAAAATAACCACTTTAAACATATCAGAAAATTTGTTTTTTCATTGGAGAAATAAGAAAGGAATCATTATGCCAGAGAAAATTTACCCGCGTTCAAAGGATACGAGAACGGTATATTTAAAAAATGTTATCACCAATCATAATATTGTAGTAGGTGATTATACAATATATAACGATTTTGCCAGAGAACCAAAGGACTTTGAGAAAAATAATGTATTATATCAGTACCCTGTCAATCAGGACAAACTGTTGATTGGAAAATTTTGTTCCATAGCTTGTGGGGCAAAATTTATTTTCAATAGCGCAAACCACGCACTATCGTCCTTATCAACCTATCCATTTCCTATTTTTTTTGAAGAATGGGGATTAGATGTAAAAGATATTAGAAAAGCATGGGATAACAAGGGTGACATCATTGTTGGAAATGATGTTTGGATTGGGTATGAGGCTGTTATCATGGCAGGAGTTACCATTGGGGACGGCGCTGTTATTGGTACAAGGGCTTTAGTAACAAAAGATGTGCCGCCCTATACCATAGTTGGAGGAATACCCGCTAAAGAGATACGAAAACGCTTTGATGAAGATACAATATCAAAATTGTTACAGGTAAAATGGTGGGATTGGCCTGTTGAAAAAATAGCAGAAAATATTCAGGTAATCCAAACAGGCAATCTTGAAAAGATAAAATAAAATGTTCTGCCGGACGACGGCAAAAGAAGTTCCCTGTTTTTGGCAGGGAGCGTTTTTTTATTTGGGGAGTGGAGTGGGGAGTACAAGAAATTCTTCTGCTTTGCTGTCAAAGTAAGTCAGTACATCCCGGCTCAGAAAACTATCCGCTTGAATCGCATGAGAGCCGGATGAGATGTTTGCGGTCAAGAATGTGAAATCCGTTCTGTCTCTTTTCCAGAATTTTGTTCGTGCAAAGCTGGTTCAGCATACGCAGCAAATGGCGATAACTGACACCGATGGAACAGGAAACATCCGTCAGAACATCTGTGAACATATCCCGGTTGGAGTTTTCCAGAATATAGGAGCGGAGCCGTTGTTCTCCCGTACAAAGAGCAGAGGAAAGTAAGCGTTCATCATTACGAAGCATCTTTTGTGCCAGTTCATATCCCAATCGCTGCAAGAAAAGAGTGTTTGTTCTCAGTTCTTTTATGCAGGTCTGATAATCTACCGCAATACATTCAAAAGGGGAAATCGCAATCATGGTCGCTGTTGCGTATTCTTTGCCGGCTAACAGTTCTATGTCTCCTACTGTTCCGTTGGAAATGTAGAAGCAGAGAATGAGATTTTTTCCGTTTGCGGCTGTCCGACATACTTTAGAGTGCCCGCTGACTACAATCAACATCCATAAAAGCAAATCACCTTCTCTCGTGATGATTTCTCCCGGCTCAAAATGTAAATAGTGGCAGACATTCTGCGGAATATTTTGTAGCCCGTATGATGCCAACCAGTCGAGATATTCCATTTGGAACGGAAGCATTTTCACATTCATCACCTCGATGACATTATAATTGACTGTGTGAAAAAACACAATGACAAATGTCATATACCTTTTTTACCCAAAGCTGGTATCCTGATTATCAGGAGGTGAGTTGTAATGTATCAGTTATTAACGCTGTTGACTGGCGCAGTTCTAGCAGTCATGATTATGATGAACGGAGGTTTGGCGGCACGTTATGGAATATTTGTCGCAGCAGCAATTATCCATGCAGTAGGTTCTTTATTTGCGCTGACCGTGTGTGTTTTAAAGAAGGAAAAAATGTCACTCTGGTATCATCAGCCTGTTTGGATCTACTTGGGAGGGGCTATCGGCGTTTTGACAACGCTATTTAATAACTCTGCCTATGGAAAAATCAGTATGACAAGCATTGTAGCACTTGGTTTGACAGGACAGCTTATCATGTCAATATTGATTGATTGTTTAGGTTTGTTTGGAATGGAACGACGGTCAATGGGCGGGAAATCTGTGAGGGGATACTTATGGGGAGGATTGTTTGTCTTGGCAGGCATACTTGTGATGTTGGATACTACAGTAATATCGGCAGTGCATGCAATCAGTCTTTCGTTCTGTGCGGGAATCATGGTAGTATTGTCACTAGAAAAATACTCTAAAAATCCCTGATATTGGTATTGTATGCGACTTTCAAGTCCATGAGTTGTTTCGTCACAATGATATCCGTGAAGTTGCTATATTATGTCTTTCTGTTTATAATAGATTTATTTATAATGAAGGAGGAAACATAATGCACATCATTCGTAATATAGAAATCAACTCTGTAAATAAACAGGAAAAGCTTCCTGATTTTTCAAATGATTTTCCTTATATTGCTTCCCGTGCGGAGTTGGATAGATATGTAGGAGGATTTGTTCCTTGGCATTGGCACAGGGCAATAGAATTATTTTATATGAAAAGCGGTGAAATAGAATATTGTACTCCAAAAGAAAAGATGGTGTTTCCTGCTGGTTCCGGCGGCATGGTCAATTCGAACGTGCTTCACATGACAAGATCAAAGAGGAAAGATGAGAATAATATTCAGTTTCTGCATATTTTTGATCCATCATTCATCGCAGGAGAACAAGGAAATTTGATAGAGCAGAAATATATCATACCGATTATTATGGCTCCACAACTTGAATTAATTGCACTTTATCCGGATAATCCGGTGCAGGCAGAAGTGTTGGAGCGTATTCAGAAAGCCTTTCGCTTATCAAAGACGGAATTTGGATATGAAATCAGGCTTCGAGAAGCATTGTCGGATATTTGGCTGTCGCTTTTCGGGGTGTCACAGGCAATGATGGATAAAAAAGGAGGGTATGACAAACGGAATGATAAAATTAAATCAATGATGATATATGTGCATGAACATTATGCAGACAAAATTCCGATTTCAGATCTTGCGGCAGCAGCTTTTTTGAGCGAACGTGAATGCTTCCGGGTATTTCGTGATTGTCTGCACATGTCACCGATAGAATATATGAGAAGTTACAGACTGCAAATGGCATGCCAGATGTTGGCAAAGGGGGATGAGCCGATTACCTATATCAGTCATGCGTGTGGTCTGGGGAGCAGCAGTTATTTTGGGAAATTGTTTCGGGAATATGCAGGGTGTACCCCCATACAGTACCGAATGAAATGGCGGAATAGTGATATATAATGGCGTAAATAGGATATTTAATTGAAAGACATTGCACTATAATGATACTTGTAAGGCGATAAGGCAATAGAAAAATAGTGACAGTTGCCGGACAGTCAAATGTTTTGGGAAGGAGAAGCTGCAATGATAAAATTAAATATCTTGAATCTCAAAAAATTTTTGGAGGTAGTCAATGGGTGTAAAAATAATGTAGTCATGCATTGTACGGACGGAAGCAAGGTGAATATCAGCAGACAATATGAAGTGCAGAATAAATTGTGGGAGCAGTATCGAAAAAATAAAAATTGTCTGCCGATAACCTTGAGTTTTTCTAATCCCAGAGATTATATGGGAATAGTGTGTTATTATGCCGGAGATTGTTAATTGGCAGTATAAATTTTGGAGGAAAGAGAAACTTGACTGTTCGGGAAATGAAATATAAGCAAATAGTTTTTGATATTGATGGAACCTTGATTGATACGGAGTATGCAGTTTTACATTCCTTGCAGGAGACGTTAAAGACTTTATGTGGTGAGGATATACCGATTGAAGAATTAAATTATGCACTGGGGATTACAGGAGCTGATGCGTTGAAGAAGTTTCATATAGAAGATATACCATCTGCATTAGATTTATGGAATAAAAATATGCGTAAATATAATGATACAATAAAAGTATTTAATGGGATTCCAGAGTTGTTAGCATCATTATCTGAATCAGGATATGGGATAGGAATTGTTACTTCAAAAACAAGAGAAGAATATGAGAAAGATTTTGTGCCATTTGAAGTTTATCAATATTTTAGTACGGTTATTTGTGCTAATGATACGAGCGAACATAAACCTATGCCGGCACCTTTGTTTAAGTATATGAAATTGGCAGAAGAAGACCATAATAAAATACTTTATGTGGGTGACAGCATATATGATGGTATGTGTGCAAGAAGTGCAGGGGTTGATTTTGCATTAGCTGTTTGGGGAAGTCACACACAATCTATTCAGGCAGACTATTATCTTAAGAAGCCATTAGATTTGATGATGATAATAAATGAAGTAGATTATAAGAAACATCTTCGTATCAGTCAGCAACCCGGGTAATAATATCTTGATTTATAATGTCAAAGGATAGAAATAAATTAATACTATTGCATTTAATCGTAGTTTGAAAGCCAGCCGCTTTAGACGCAGAGCCGATGAATTTGTAAGACACTTTACAGAGCATTGGCTCTGTTCTTTTATTCTATTAGGAAATTTCTCCGGATTTTCTGAGTTCGCAGCAAAGTTTTACTTTGCCTGAGCGATTATCTTGCAATGTGGACTATAGTCAATAGAGTAGATGTGATTGATAAATTGAAAAAGATGCCAGATGAAGAATTTAGGAAATATGTGTTTATAGCAGCAGAGTGAAAAAGCGGCAGGCAGGGGCAATTATTCCCTGTCCTGCCGCTTTTTATTGTAATTTACCGGATAATACCTTTTCTTTGTATTTAGAAGGTAACATTTGGTACTTCTTTTTAAAAGTATTGATAAATGCGTGTTGGCTGCTGAAACCGCAGTCGAGGGCAATATCAAGCAGGCTGTTGGTTGTATGCAGCATGTCATATACGGCGTGTTCCAGACGGATTTTTGTAAGGTATTGTTTAAAAGTCATGGAATAGTAATTGTGAAACAGTTTAGAAATATACTGGGGTGATACCCCCAGCATATCCGCAATATCTTTCATGTGTATTTCGTCCATATAATGCAGGTGCAAATAGCGGATTGTCTGATGGAGCATCGTATCGTATTTGTTTTTGAGCGGGGCTGCCGTTTTGGTTCCCCTGAAATTGGATATTAAATTGTATAAAAGAATAAAAATATACCCGTTGATGCCAACATCTGAATAAATTCCTTCCGAGTAGAAAATATCTTTCAGAAGGAGTAATGTTCGGCAGAGTTCTTCCGCATTTTCACGTTCTTCATAGGTCTGAATATCGGGCGAGCATAAAATAATATCTTCTTTAAAAAAATCAGGAATAATATAGTGCAGCCAGACAGCGCTGATTTTTAATGATAATGTTTGTGAGTTTGGGGTATAAATCAGAGCATGGTTTCTGGCAGAATCAATAAAAACAATATCAGATGTATGTAAAGTGCAGGTTTCCAGTTCGATTTGCAGACGAACTGTGCCCTGATGCACATATAGAAGTTCAATACTGGTATGCCAGTGTAACTCGTCGGTATGGTTTCCCGGGCTTTCTGTTTCTGTCAGGGTAAAAGATCTGTTCTGGCTTGTTTTTTTGTATGTTTTCAGTTCAGATGTTTCCATAGATGACAGCTCCTTTCGATTAGATGGATACTGGTATGGTCAGGCAGATGCTCCCTGTTTGTTTACATTCTAAAAAATAAAAAAGGCAAAATCAAGGGGAAGGTTAAAAAAGCGACATTTTTTAAGTGGTTTTTAACAAGAAAAGCAAAAAAATAAAGATTATAATAGCACTATCAAATAAAAAATGTCCCAAAAGAAAGGAGAACGAAATGAAAAAAATAGTTTTAGTATGTGCGGCAGGAATGTCAACCAGTATGCTGGTAAAGAGGATGCAGGAGGCGGCAAAGGCAGACAATTATGAATGTGTCATTGAGGCACATCCGATTGCAGAGGCGTCAGAGGTAGGCAAGGATGCGGACATCATGCTGCTTGGCCCCCAGGTGCGGTTCCAGTTGGGCAAGGTAAAGAAATTAGTGAATTGTCCGGTAGAAGCGATTGACACGGCAGCATATGGAACGATGGATGGGAAAAAAGTGCTTGATTTTGTGAAAGGAGTTATTGGAGCGTAATGGAAGGATTAGAAATGGTGATATTTGAGATTATCACATCTGTGGGAAATGCAAGAAGTCTGTATATTGAGGCAATTCAGGAGGCAAAGCAGGGAAATTTTGTCCGCTCTGAGGAACTGTTAAAAGAAGGGGAAGAATCTTTTTTAAAGGGTCATCATGCCCATGGGGATCTGGTTCAGAAGGAGGCGGCCGGGGAACCGGCCCCGACATCGCTGCTTTTGATGCATGCAGAAGATCAGTTGATGAGCGCTGAGGGATTCCGTATCTTAGCGGAAGAATTTATTGATGTTTATAAAAGATTTGAGCAGACAAATGAGAGGTGAGAAAAGTGAAGTTTTTTGATAAGCTGCAGGGGTTCCTGGAAAAATTTATCGGCCCGGTTGCACAGAAGCTGAATGAGAGCGATTTAATCGGCGGGCTGTCCAGCGGTATGATGCGGACCTTGCCGATTACCCTGGGCGTATCCTTATTTGCGATTTTGGTAAATCTTCCAATAGCGCCCTGGCAGAGCTTTTTGGAAAGTACGGGATTATATGTGGTAACGCAGGAAATTTTGTCGGCAACGATGAGTATGCTGGCTGTCTACATTGTTATTTCGGTGGCATACTCTTATGCTAACATTAAAAAAGAATCCGGAATGACAGCAGCGATTTTATCTACGGGTGCGTTCCTGTGCCTGATGCCTCAGAGCATAGAGGGGAAAGATGGAGCAATAAGCGCAATTTCCGCTAATTATTTGGGAAGCAATGGCATATTTGTTGCCATCGTAACGGCATTGGCGATCAGTTCCTTGTATATCTGGCTTGTGAAAAAAAAGCTGACCATCAAACTGCCGGATTCCGTGCCGCCAATGGTGTCTGAATCTTTATCACCAGCCTTTGTGGCTATCATTATATTTGCCTTCGTTCTGGTTGTAAAATTCTTATTTTACCTGACGCCATTTGGAAATATTTTTGATTTTGTGACAGAGATTATTTCCAAACCAGTGATGAATGTGGGCTCTTCTCCGTGGGTATTGATCGCTTTATATACGTTTACCAATGTGTTGTGGTTCTTTGGCATTCATCCGAGCCCTATCGTAAATATGTATACTCCGGTATTGATTGCGGCAATTACAGGAAATGTGGAAAGTTATATGGCAGGGGAAGAACTTCCCTATCTGGCGCTTATGACAGTATTTATCTGTATGAATCTGGGAGGAAATGGAAATACAATTGGTCTGGCGATTGACATGCTGACAGCGAAATCCGAAAGGTTTAAAGCAATGT
Organism: uncultured Lachnospiraceae bacterium; assembly: GCA_910585465.1. Lineage (GTDB taxonomy): Bacteria > Bacillota > Clostridia > Lachnospirales > Lachnospiraceae > Hominiventricola. The sequence continues at coordinate 146,473 of CAJUEW010000003.1, forward strand.
CAAAACTGTCGCTTGTTCCGAGTATCTTTAATATTAACGAGCCAATGGTTTTTGGTGTTCCGCTGATGCTTAACCCGATTTTCTTTATCCCTATGGCGCTGACAACACCAATCACAGGAATCATTGCCTATGTGTTATATAAAATTGGGTTCTCATCCGCATTTAACCCAACAGTAAGCGCACCGTGGATTATGCCGGGGCCGATTACGGGATTTTTAGAAGGAGGCATCCTGACAGCATTGATTGTCTGTGTCTGCATTGTGGCTAACATGATTTTATATTTCCCGTTTTTTAGAATGGCTGACAAGCAGGCATTGAAGGAAGAACAGGAAGCGGCACTAGGCGAATAAATTGGAGGTGTTCCCATGATTAAAACAAAAGCATTTCCCGATCAGTTTCTCTGGGGAGGAGCAACGGCGGCGAATCAGTATGAGGGCGCATATGACGCAGACGGTAAAAAATTAAGTGCTGCTGATGTCCTGGCTGGGGGAAAATCCGGGGAATTGAGGAATCTTACATACAGAAAAGCGGATGGTAAAACGGGAGAAATATGTGCCTTCTCGCTGGGGGATTTTCCCGAAAACGCATATCCTGATGTGATTGAAGGAGCATTTTATCCAAACCATACAGGAAGTGATTTTTACCATCACTATAAAGAAGATATTGCGTTATTTGCAGAAATGGGATTTAAGTGTTACCGGATGTCTATTGCATGGTCGAGAATATTCCCTAATGGGGATGATCCGCTGCCCAATGAAAAGGGGCTGGCATTTTATGACCAGGTGATCGAAGAACTTTTGAAGTATCATATTGAACCGGTCATTACGTTATCCCATTATGAAGTACCTCTTGAATTGACAAAAAAATGGAATTCCTGGGCAGACAGACGGACAATTTCATGTTTTGAGCGGTATTGCAAAACATTGTTTGAACGATATAAAGGGAAAGTAAAGTATTGGATTACCTTTAATGAAATTAACACCATTGTGTTTACCGGGTGGTTGTCTGCCGGGGTGATCAGTGCAGACAGGCAGACATTGGAACAGGCGGCTTATCACCAGATGCTTGCAAGTGCCAGAGTCGTGCGTCTTGCCCATGAAATGGATTCGGATTATCAGGTGGGATGTATGCTGGCCTATACGCCCAGCTATCCGTACAGCTGTAAGCCTTATGATGTTCTGGGAAATATAAAATACCAGGATCAGACCCTCTTTTTTGGAGATGTCATGATGAGAGGGTACTATCCCTCTTACAAACAGAGGGAATTGGAACGGGAAAATATCAAGTTAAGGACAGAGGATGGAGATGGAGAAATACTCCGGCTGGGAACAGCAGATTATGTGGCAATCAGCTATTATATGTCTGCGGTGTTCAGTACCACTGGCGATCAGATGGAAACAACCAGCGGAAACATGTCAACCTCATACAAAAACCCGTATCTTAAAACTTCTGAATGGGGCTGGCAGATAGACCCGATAGGACTTAGAATCTCGCTGAATGAACTGTATGAGCGGTATCAGAAACCGATTTTCATTGTTGAGAATGGACTTGGCGCAAAGGATCAGATTGAAAAAGATGGGAGTATTAGGGATAATTACAGAATTGAGTACCTTCGTAAACACATTGAACAGATTGGGGAGGCAATCTATGTGGATGGGGTAGATGTAATGGGATATACCCCATGGGGCTGTATTGATCTGGTGAGCGCTTCTACTGGCCAGATGTCAAAAAGATATGGCTTTATCTATGTAGACTGCGATGATCAGGGCAATGGAACTTTTGAGCGAAGGAAAAAGCTGTCCTTTGAGTGGTACAAAAGAGTAATCCAAAGCAATGGGGAGATATTGTAAAAAACAAAAACAGCGGGGAAAACCATGGGGATTTTCCCGCTTTGCATGTAGGTAAAAGAATAATATATGGCAGGAAATAGCACTGGCGATTCACATTTATTTCACAATCTTATACTTGACAATCAAATTTTATGAATGTATGATAGAGAAGTTATATAGAATTCTATTTATTTTCGTGGGAGGAAACCACAATGGATGATATAAAGTTAATGGAGAAGTACGATAAGCTAAACCGGGTTATGCGGCGGTACTTTGCCAGTTACTTTTCAGATATGCCGTTGACAAGTATTCAGGCGCTTGTCCTGCATTATCTGATTATTGAAACTGACAAGAGAGATGTTTTTACCAAAGATTTAGAGGAATTTCTGGACATTAAAGGTTCTTCCGTTACAAGTCTGATTAACAATCTGGAGAAGGGCGGCTATCTTCACCGGGAAAGCCTTGCCGCAGATGGCCGCTATAAAAAGCTGGTGCTGACAGAGAAAACTCACAGTATGAAAACGGATATTACAGAGCGTGTGTTAGGTTATATGCACAGTATCTTCTCCGGCATTCCTGAACATGATTTGAAGGTATTTGAATCAGTAATTTTAAAAATGACGGAAAATGCCAGATAATTTATATTTACCCATATAGATAGAATTCTATTTAATTTTAAAGGAGGATTTGTTATGGCACAAACACAAACAACAGCAGAGAATCAACTTGGAGTAGAGCGGATTGGAAAACTTTTGACGAGGTATGCGGTTCCCAGTGTTATCTCTCTGGTTATCAATTCCTTATATAACATGGTAGATCAGATTTTTATTGGGCAGGGAGTTGGTTTCCTTGGAAACGGAGCTACAAATATTATTGCTCCTATTGCTACGATTGCCATTGCGGTTGCTACATTATTCGGTGATGGTCTTGCGGCTTTTTTCAGCCTGCATCTTGGAAAAGGCGATCCCGATAAGGCGGCGAAAGGTGTGGGGAACGCCGTTATTTCCTCTACAGTGATTAGTATTTTTCTTGTTGTTTTCGTGCTTCTTTTTTTGGAGCCGTTATGCCATCTCTTTGGCGCAACAGATAATATTTTGCCGTATGCGTTAAAGTATGGACATATCATTGCCCTTGGTTTTCCCTGTGCGATTATTGCGACAGTGATCAATTCTGCAATTCGTACAGATGGCAGTCCAAAGTTTGCTATGTTCGCTATGATGATTGGCGCTGTTTTAAATACAATTCTTGATCCCATTTTTATTTTTATCTTTGGATGGGGGTAGAAGGCGCAGCGATCGCAACGGTTTTAAGTCAGTTTCTGGGATTGCTCTGCAATGTGGCGTACCTGTTCCGGTTCAAGACGGTCAGTTTGAAAAAGTCCTCATTTTCTCTGGATATGCGGATGGTTGGACGCATGGCGGGCCTGGGATTTGCAAGCTGCTTCAATAATCTTACATCAACCGTGGTTGCTATGATTTCCAATAATCTGCTTACAAAGTATGGCGCGCTTTCTGTCTATGGCTCTGACATCCCTATTACTACATTTGGTTTATGTATGAAGGTGAGCATGATTGCCTTTTCTGTAGGCATCGGTGTTGCCAGTGGAAGTCAGCCAATCATTGGATTTAATTATGGGGCGCAGAAATATGACCGGGTAAAAAAGACATTCCTGCTGAGCGCAGGCGTCTGCAGCCTGATTACGCTGGTAGCATGGATTGTTTTTCAGTGCTTTCCTTTACAGCTTATCCGTATATTTGGCACAGAGTCCAGTTTATATGAGGAGTTTGCAGTGCAGTGTTTTCATGTCTACCTGATGCTTACCTTCCTTAATGGACTGCAGATGGTTACCGGTGTATTTTTTCAGGCGATTGGCCAGCCGGTAAAGGCGGCTGTTGCAGCATTATCGAAGCAGCTGCTGTTCTATATTCCGGCCATGCTGATTTGTTCCAGATTTTGGGCATTGACGGGAGTGCTTGCCGCTGGGCCGGTAGCGGATGTTATGGCGTTTGTTCTTTGTGCCGCCTTATGTTTCCGCGAGTTAAAAAAGATGGGACTGATGCAGTCAAAAAATTGAAGGAAAGGGTTATGGAAAAACGTATCATCTGGAAATAAACCAGAGGAAAGCGTTACCATCAAAAGGGCAGTCCGGATATGAAAGGAAAATTGCCGTGTTCATGGCGTAAGAATCTGTTTTATTACTGTATTACAGCATTGGTGATATTAGCGCTTATCATATCATGCCTGCGTGAAGTTGGTTCTGACAGGTTATCTGGATATAGGGCTTTATGACACAAATGAGGATTGACTGTGCCGAACTCACGGAATTGATTAAGCTGTGTTGTGAATAACAAAAGAATAGTACCATTTTGTACGGTTTTGAAGTCAAGTCCCAAGATGGATGACAGAGCAGAAGAAATAACAGTACAAAAAGCTAAACTTAAGACCTAAATAGACTTATCTTATATGGAAATAGGTGCCTGTCATGAATTGCTTGGAATTGTCATGAATTACGCTTTTGGAAAACAGTTTGTGACAAATGATCCTGTCTGGAGATGAAACAGACATTTTTATCATATCATATGTTACTATGTGTCTGTTTGATAACAAAAAGATTCAGAAAGGATAGAGTGATTATGAAACAAAGAGAGGAAACGACTGAATTAAAACGAAAGAAAAAAAGGCTGCTGGCGCTTGATGCCGCCAGAGGTTTTGCTGTAATTGGAATGTACATACAGCATTTTGCATTAAATTAATATAATGCAGACATTGTTTCGGGAAATACTATGATCTTGTTTATTTTATGTTCAGGAATTTCTTATTCTGTAATGAGCAGGAATGCCGCAGATAAAGGTGTTGAGGAGAAAACATTCCGGACAAGGATTCTTGCCCGTTCTGTTTTTATTGATTTTCTTGGGTATTTTCTTATTATGCTCAACGGTCCGTTTGCAGTAGTCCTTACGGCATATGCAGTATTATTTATTATGGGACTTCTGCTGAAAAATTGTTCAGACAAAATGCTTATGATTGTTTCCGGGATTTCATTCATTGTAAGTCCGGTTGTTATGATCATGGGTATGAGTTTATTCAGCGGCTCGGCTATGCTGCAGGACATTGCAGGCGGGCCGTTATCTGCCGCTGCATTACTCCCCATTTTTACAGCAGGAATGGTAATTGGAAGGAAGGATTTGAAGAATTTAAAAAGGCAGATGCTCTATGTTATTACGGGAATTTTGATGGTTGTCGTGATTAAGCTGTTGTCAGCTTATGTTTTACCTCATTTATCTGAAACCGTTATGAATATTATGATGGAAACACAGAATTATTCAGAAATCAATGAATACGCGCCGTTTCCGCAGAATGTTTATCCCATATCATGGCATATGATCTGTGTGGCCGCTCCCCAGAATGGTTCTACATTTACTCTGATATTAGGAATGGGTGTTTCACTGATTGTTTTGGGAGGAATGTGTCTGATTGAAAGAAAAATTCCGGTGATTTTAAAGCCTTTCAGTCTGGCGGGGCAGACAGCGCTAACCCTGTATGCTATACAAATTATATTGGGATGGCTTTTGGCACTTTTAGGAGCAGAGTATGATTTTATAGGCAGTATATTTTTAGGGGATGTTATAGTAGCGTTTCTTACAACAGCTTTGGGAATGCTTCTGGTGAGATGGAAGGATGTGCTGATTGAAGGCGCTATGCGTAAATTTGAACATTTGTTTGTTTAAAATCATGATGAGTATTTATGGTTAGATTCAGTGCAGTTGTTTATGAGGAACAATCTGGCTCAAAGATTACGAACTGTTTGAAGGAGGATAACAACAATGTTTTGTGTTGGAAACCTAACAGGATATCCGGCAGGTGATCTTGAATACCTGTTTTTGGAAGGGATAGGGGAAGTGCTGCAATATGGTGTATATTTTGCCATGATATTGTTTATTGCTTTTCTTATCAGGAAAATGGGAAACAGTTTAAAATATATGGTAGCTGGTATTACTGCCGCCGCAGGTCTGTACTATTTGGCAGTAGGGAGTGTCAAAGCAGAATGTCTGATGTCGGTGATGTTTGCACTGATGCTTGTTTTGGTCATTTCTATTTGTGGAATTGTTACATTTGATTTTCCGTCGCTCTTGCTGATGTTTACAACGTTCCTGTTTCCGCAAAGGTTTTTTAATTCCAGCTTTGGTTTATTTGGATATGGGGTAATCTATCTTGTAATCTGGCTTGTGATTATGTCATTTTCCGGATTGCAGAACAGTAAGGGTGGCAGGAGCTTTATGGCGCAATATGTGCTGTTTATCGGTTTGTCGTTTGCTGCGTTTTTGTATAAAAGCATTGAAGATATAAATTTTTCTGCCTACCGTTTTTTCCATATTATAGGCAGAGGGGCATTTGTTTTGTTTGAGATGGGGCTTGTATTCTTTTTTGCGGCGGCAGCGTTCGTGTTAAAAAAGAAAGCTGGAGTCAGGATACAGACGCTCATGGTGATTGACAGGAAATATCCGAATATGAAAAGGTGGATTGCAGGGCTGGAGATGGGGACGATGGCAGTGATTATGCTGCTTCCGATTCCGTTTGTGCTGACACGAACAGTAAGTGACACCTTACAGAACGCATTGGCGATTTTGGATATATTGCTTCTTATTATGCAGATGCTATATATTGTACTGATATATAAAATTACTGACTACAGGCATACGGCGCAGTTTGCGGACAGTGAAAAAGAGTATTACAGTTCCTTAAACCAGAATTTGGAGAATATTCAGGACCTGCGGCATGATATAAAGAACATTTTTCTTACAATGTCAGCTTATGTAGAGCGGAGTACGGATATAGAAATGAAAGATTTTTACAGGGACAGGATATGTCCATTGATTGAAGGTGAAATAGAACATAATACTATATTTTCAAAACTGTGTCAGATTCCGTCAGAGGAGCTTCGGGCATTTCTTTATATGAAATGTATGCAGGCATCCCAAAGGGGAATTGCGGTGAAATTATCCGTTCAGGTAAAACAGGACGAATTCGGTTATGGAATGGAGCTTGTGGATTTGACAAGAATATTGGGTATTCTTCTTGACAATTCCATTGAGGAATGTGAGAACGGGCGGGATGCTTTTATTCCAGCGGGCAATGAGCCAAGCGGCTGCGAAGCAGACATTTGGCAAATGCCGCGAGGGTCAGATACCCCGCTGCAAGCAACGGGGCATTGGATTGAAATAGACATACGCACACAAAGAGGCAGAGTTTCCTATTCTATTAAAAACAGTATTCGTAAGGGGCATGATTTTGGGCATATGATAGAGCAGAAATCTGACAAGAGCGGACATAAAGGAAGAGGATTGAAGATTATCAGAAATATATTGGAAGGATACCCGAATATTACATTGAATACATTGGTGGACAAGGAAATATTCCGCCAGACTTTGAATCTTATATTATAAGGACCTGATAGAAATATAGATGGAATATAAAAGGATTGCAGGCTTTGAAATATAGCTTTGCATGATAAGGACATTTTTCTAAAAGAAAATTTTAGAGAAATGTCCTTTTATTATCATAGATTCTTTTGAATTTGCGTGTTGTCATGAACGTATGAAAAATGTCCTGAATGAATAGAAAAATGAAATTTCAGGACAGGTAATGTGTTCTCAGGACTAATATTATAAAAAAGGGCGGAATATGTGGTAAAGTATGAATGCTTCAAAAAAATATTACGCTGTGTTGAAATGATTGCAATACAGGCAGAAGGAAAAGGAGATATTTATGACGAAACAAGTAAAAAAAGCAGTAATGTGGATTATAATTTTGACAATGTTTACTGTTATGCTGACCGGATGTGGAACAGGTGAAAAAACAGAAACAGGAATTAAGTCAGTTGATGAAACGGAAACTTCAGTAACTGATTCTGAGGGAAATATTGTGACAGAGGTAAAAGAGAGAGGGTTGTCATTAGCAATCCCGCAGGAGTATATGGATAAAGGTTTAGAGATTGATCCATATAATGAAAACACAAAAGGCTATCGGAGACTTACTGTAACATATTATAGTCCTACCTATAAAGCATTGTTTGATGAATTGCTGAATATGACACCGGAAGAAAGGACACAAGAGGTATCGAATCAATACACGCAGGAATTATGGGAGGTCAGCAGAGCGTTGCTGGAGATTGCATTGGTTGAAACAGATGAATACGAAAGGCTTACCGCATCTGGCAGGACGGCTGAAGATTTTACCTATTATGCGCCTGCTGAATGGTTTGGAGAAAATGAAGGATATACCTATATTATTTCCATACCGGAACTGGATAAGGGAAAGCTGAACGAAGAAGAATGGCAGGCATATCAGGAGTGCAGAGAGTATATGCAGACAGTAAAGGAAAATATATCTTTTATTCCAATAGAGTTGGAGAGCTACGAAACAAATCTTGGAGAGCGTATGCCTGATTTTCGTTCAGAGGATTTATTTGGGAACCTGATTACAAATGAAATTTTTACAGAAGCAGAATTGACAGTAGTAAATGTATGGGGAACATTCTGCGGTCCTTGTATTGAGGAAATGCCTGAACTGGCCGGGTGGTCCGGCGAGATGCCGGAAAATGTTCAGATTGTTGGTATTGTAGGAGATATTGAGGGAAAAGAAGATACGGAGCATTTGGAACTTGCAAAGGCGATTGTAGAGAAAGCAGGTGTCAGCTTTGTGAACATGATTGCTTCTGATGATTTAAAAGAGTTAATGAGCGGAGTCGTAGGCTTTCCGACTACCTTTTTTGTAGACCGGGAGGGAAATATAGTAGGAGAGCCGGTTGTCGGAGCTGATGTGGTGGCTTACAAAGCATTTGTGGAGGAGTATGTGAATGAGTAAAAAAGCAAAAATAACAGCACAATGTATCACTGGAATCTTTGCGGTACTGTTTATATTTTATGGAATTTATCGTGGAGAAGTTTCAATCGTTTTTAACAAGGCAGTTAATATCTGCCTTGAATGTATCGGGCTGGGGTAAGGTGCAGGTATGAAATTAACGAATAGTATAAAAAGAAAATTGATTCAAATAGCCGCGTTTGGCTTTACCAATTTACACATTGGTAATTTTCATGGCGGGAAATTGTACACAGGTTCATGGAAAAAATTCTGTAATCCAGGCTTGAACTGCTATTCGTGTCCGGCAGCGTCTTTTGCGTGTCCGATTGGAGCGCTGCAGGCGGTGTCCGGTTCCATGAATTTTAATTTCAGCTTTTATGTTGTGGGCTTTTTATTGGCTATAGGTGTGCTGTTTGGCCGCTTTATATGTGGATGGTTATGCCCGTTTGGACTGATTCAGGAAATCATACATAAAATCCCTTCGCCGAAGCTGAAAATCTGGAAAAGGCTTCGGGCAGTCAAATATTTGATATTGGTTATATTTGTCATTTTACTTCCTGTTGTTTCCACAAACTATATGGGTATGGGAAAACCTGCATTTTGTCAGTACATTTGCCCTTCGGGAACACTATTTGGCGGGATTCCAATGTTAAGCGCACATTCAGAACTTCAAAAAACGATAGGCGCCCTGTTCAGCCTGAAAATGACAGTTCTTGTACTGACTGTCATTGGCTGTGTGTTTATTTATCGTTTTTTTTGTAAGGTTATGTGTCCATTGGGGGCCATTTATGGACTGTTGAACAAAATCAGTATCTATCATTTGGAAGTCAATAAAGATCGATGTGTAAATTGTGGAAAATGTGCGAAGATTTGTAAAATGGATGTTGACCCGGTAAAAACACCTAATTCAGCAGAATGTATCCGATGCGGGGAATGCGTAGCAGCCTGTCCGGAAAAAGCGATTCATATTAATTTTTCTGAGAACATCGGAAAGAACTGAATAAAAAAGCTAAGTTCAGGACCTTATGGGATTCGTTCTCATAAGGTCCGCTTTGGGATAGTTTCTTTTTTTCCTTTGGACTACCCTTAATCTGCATAAATACTGTATTTTAAAAATACCCGGATATAAAATTCCCATGGAACCAGGGTTTACCGGGGTGAAGTCCGGTGGATAAATAAGTCAGTTTCCCCTGTCTGTGTCCGTTCTTTGGCTGAACAGATGCTTTTTCAGCATAAAATATACCGGCAGCAGGAGCATGCAGATCAGCAGCGCATAGAACAGAGAGAGTATGGCCACAGATGAATCCAGACAGATCCAGCCGATGCTGTCCATGGAGGACCAGTCCTGGGAGCGGATACTGTTGACCATTCCGATCAGAAAGCAGACGGCTCCAAAGACCGCTGCCGTCTGCATGACCATTTTCACCGACTGGGCGCTTTCCCGGCATTGTTGGAAGGAACAGTCTCTTTTCCCGACGGCGAATAAAAAGGCTCTCCCAAAAGCCCGGAAGGAGCTGGTACAGAACAGCATGAGTACACATGGAAACACAAGAAATGCAAGAGTGATGACATCTGCAAAACTGGTGATCCGATCCCAGCTGATTCCACAGATTATATAAAGTACGATACTCACTAAATAAACAATATACAACATAACTTTCAAATCTCCTCTCTTTTTCGTATGGCTCCGGCTCAGATCACTCCGCTCCAGACCAGCACAGCATTTTCCCTCTGTGCGTCAAATTCTTCGTCCGAGAGCCGGTCCAGCCGGTTCATATTTCCCATGGGCAGATAATAGATTTCCCTCAGCTTTGGCTGATAATTTTCCGGAGATATCCTGAAAAAATTTGATTCATAAATCATTCCTGTGCTGATGGAGGAACTTGTATCTCTGTTGTTTTCCGGATCAAACAGACGCTCCCACAGACTTCTTGTATAACAGTAATAGACCACCCGAACCGACTCCCCGTCCCGTCTCAATGTCCTTCCTCTGGATGTGAAATCAAAGCTTCCTCTCCCTTCTTTCAGCACCAGATGAATCCCGTCCCTGGTATCATAATTTCCTCCGGACACTGACTCCGCCGCCTCCGGTTCCAAAGCATATGCACTGGTCCATTCCATAAGACCATAATCATTGGGAGTATAGGTTTCCTGAAACAGTTCAACCGTCATTCTCTCCGGGTCATAAGAGACCGGGAGATCGTATGCTTTCAGAAAACTCACCACACTGATCAATAATGCGCAGAACAGAAAAGCACCGAACATGTATCTCTGCCGGATTCTCATTTTCAGTTTTCTGAGGAAGTCAATTTCTTTTTTCTCCGGCAGGTCCTTTGTCCGGAGCTCTGCCGACATCTGCTTATAAACCGTCCTGCATGCCGTGCAGTCTTCCAGGTGCTTCTTTACTTCCTCATTTGTCTCCTCGCTGGTCAATTCTTCCAGATAGCCTGGAAGCAGGTCTCTGACAATGCAGCACTTCATTTTGATCTCTCCATTTCCTCCATAATTTTCTGTTTTGCCCGATAGAATGTGGTGCGTGCCCAATTCTCACTTTTTCCCAGAATCCTTCCGATCTCGGCAAAAGTGAACTCCCCGGTCAGGCGCAGATGGACCAGCTCCCGCATGGGCTCCGGCAGCATATGGATCGCCTGATACAACTCTGTCTTTTCCATATAGAGCAGCGTAGACTTTTCCGGTGACTGCTGACCGGGCACTTCGTCTGTCAGCTCCACCTGCTGCCACCGGGAGCGCTTATCCAGCCACTGATACCAGAGATGCTTGGCGATCTGACAGAGCCAGACTGACAGCTTGCAGCTTCCGTCATACCGGTCCATGGTCCGCATGGCACGAAAGAACGTCTCCTGGGTCAGTTCCTCCGCCAGATCCTCGTCATGTGACAGACTCATAAGATACCAGTAGACATCCCTGGCATGCTGTGTGTAGGCTCTCTCTATCTCCTTCAGGGCACTCACCTCCTGTTACAGTTATGTATTTGTCTTCGCACTGTCATCTATATATCCGGAAAAATGGGATCCCGTTACAAAAATATTTTATTTTTTCCGGACACAGAAATATTTCCCTGCAGTCTGTTCTGCCCATATTATACTAAAAAATGTGAGGATTGATCCTTCCTGTATTTTTTATTTCCCTGAAAAATTTACGCCCTGGCCGGAGAGCTGCAAAGCGGGAGGAATAAAATATAATAAAGACGGGGACCATTTTCAGAGCAGACGAAACAGCCTGGTTTTTTATATAGCCAGGCTGTTTTTATGTTTGGCAGAACAATATAGTCTTAAGTATAGAAGAGAAGGATACCTGATGCAGTCTGATATTGGAGTTGTCGAAGATTATTAAAATCTGCGACAGAAGCCGGATATCCTCTGTATCAGGACTTTCTCTAGCCTGCCCAACCATAAATCTGACCATAAAACGTAGATAGAATATCAATGTGTTTCCGCTTGGTATTCATGGTCGGATGCACATAGCGATTCAGAGTGATTCCTACATCAGAATGCCCCAGCATTTCACTGAGGCTCTTAACATCGGTACCTTCCTCAATGCAGTTTGTGGCAAAGGTATGGCGGAGAATATGAAAATTCTTATCCGACAGCCCGGCTTCTTTAAGGATTTTCTTAAAATGCCGCTGCATTTTTCTGGGGTCCATGGACGTATCTCCGCCAAAGATATATTTCTTATTGTTTCTGAAATGAGAGAGTATTTTAAGAACGGCAGCGGACAATGGGATCTCACGTCTGGAATAGCTGCTTTTCGGAGCTGTTTCGAGCAAGGCTGTCTTTTTATTCTGATTTTTCACAGGCAGCCGCTGTACGGTCCGGTTTACGGTCAGAATCTGGTTTTCCCAGTCAATATCCGACCATCTCAGGGCACATAGTTCTCCTAACCGGAGTCCTGTGTACAGGCATAAAATTACAGCCATTTTAAAAGAATCTGTATTCTGATACAGAACAGGGAACAGCTTGGCCTGCTCCTTCCTGGTAAGCGCCGTCACAGTTTTGTTTGGCATTCTGGATGCCGGCTTTTTCAGAATTGGCACTGATAAAACATAGCGTCTGGAGGCAAATTTCAGGCTCTGATTCAATACACAATAAATACTCTTTAAAAGGCTGTCAGATAAAGAGTCCGAAAGCTTCCCGGTTACGGCTGCTTCGGTAATTTCAGATAAAAAAACATCGCGGAAAGTACCTTTTAAATGATTCTGGTAAACCACGCTGTACTTCACGTAGGTTGACGGTTTCTTCGTCTGTCTGACCATCTCCAGCCATTCCTCTGTGATATCTGTAAACAGAATACCATTTTCCATACATAGGCCGTGAAATGGAATCTGACCAGACTCTTTTTGCAGTGGTTTTCCACTGAAATTTCTTTGAATGGCCAGCTTTTCTTTGACTTCCTTATAACTTCTGCCGTAGACAGAACGATAGATACACTTTTCCTTTTCTTTATGATAATCCCGGTATCTTCCCTCCCATCGTCCGTCCTTTCTTTTCCTTATATTTTCCCCATGTCTGGCCATAACAGTTCCTCCTTCTTTTTTTCTGGATTTTGACCATAAATCTGACCCCGAAAATACTGCGGAACAGTATTTTAGCCCTATCGCTTCCCAATAAATTCAGCGGGGATTGGAGCAGGTCACAGCTGGATAAAAAAACATTTGGCAATTCTGCTTAATTTGTGATACAATTATGCCGATAAAATATAGAAAAGAAAAGAATTTTTGAATATTTCTATATTTTTAGAATTGAAATTTTCCTTTTCTTCTGTCGCAGATTTTAATAATCTATGGCAGGCAAGTCTGCTATCTCTTTATTGACAGCCGTATATGGTGAGAAAACAATGACAACTGACAAAATATGCAAGACGATACATCAGTATAGCGCGGTTCCGCTTCCGCGGGAGGATATGCAGAAGCTTCTGGAGATAGCAGAGGATTACGGCAGGGTAAAAAACTATGTATACCAGAGGTATGGCGGCATTAAGGGGCTGCCGAAATTGTATCCCGGTTATACGGTACAGAACGAGATGACAGAAAGCGGTCTGCGTATGGAACTGGAGCTGCCGTCCGTATATTTTTATCTTGCTGTTTTTGATGCGCTGGGAGACATTAAAACCCAGTGGGCTCATACAAAAAAACGAGTGCTGGAGGCTGTAAGAGAAAATCCGAGGTTTACGGCCCAGGACAGGCATTACCTTCGTTTTGCCGTTAAGGTCAGCGGCTGCTTTGAAGCCATTCTTAACGGGAAGGAGCCGGCTATACCGGAGGCCATGCAGCCACAGTATGAAAATATTATAAATGTGGTGGATGTGGAAAACCTGAACCGGTATCTGTGCAGGCAGGTCCGGAAGAAAATGAGCACTCTGCATACAGATAAGGCGGACGGATTTGCTGTTTCTAAAAAGGCATACCGATACGGAAGCAGCGGAGAGAAGCATGGGATCTTCTTTTCTACCAAAGAAAAGAGAAAACGGATCTTTGTGCCGCTGACAGATGAGAACGAATATGAGAAACAGCTTTATGTCAAGCTCAGGCCGGAGGACGGAGAGGTTGAGATCTGCGTTCCCATGGAGATAAAGGCCAGAATGCATAAGGATTATCAGAATGAAATCGGACTCTCCATAGGCATATGGCAGATGCTTACCACAGAAAGCGGACATATATACGGAGCAGACCTTGGAGAATTTCATAAAGAACTGGCAGAGTTTATAAGCGCCGGACGGAGAACCTACAGCCGGGAAAAGGAAAATAATCCCGGAAGGAAGAAGTACCGGAAACAGAAGGAAAGACTTACTGCAAAACTGGAGACCTATGTAAACCAGGAAATTAATCGGATGCTGAAGGAAGAAAAGCCGGGAGTCATATATATTCCAAAGCTTCCCCAGGCCTTTTGCCGAAAGAACTTATACGGGAAGGGCTACGGGAAAATCAACTATTCCAGCACTATTTGGAAAAGGGGTTATATCAGGGAAAGGCTGGAGCTGAAATGCCAGGAAAATCATATCAGGCTGATTTATGTGCTGGGCAAGGACATCAGCAGAGAATGCAGCAGTTGCGGCTCCATAGGTGTATGTGAGAAAGACAGGTACCGTTGTTCATGCTGCGGGTATGAGGCGGACAGAAAAGTAAATGCAGCTAAAAATGCATTTAAAAGAGGAAAATTGGAAAATGAGATGAAAGCCGGCCAGGAAGGTTCAGCGGAAAATTTGTCAGACTGCGGGGAGATGGATTAGATTTTCATCGGCAGAGCAGTCCCTGGTTAAATCGTTCATTCAGAAAATTTTGCAGATGAGTTCTGCTGCAGGGCAGGGCTTTACCAGAAAATGGACTGCGAAAAATTCTATGATATAAATAAAAACAGAGAACGGCGTTAGAATAGCGGAAACGCAAATTGGGTACGCCAGGACCTCATGAACTGCCATTTTGTTTTTTGACAGGAGGGGAGATGTAGTGGGGAGCGAAGCCGGATTGAGAACTGATGCGCAATAAGGTATCAGATGCAGGTCCGACATTGCCGGAAACGGCAACCAATGTGCCTTATTATATAAAAGCAGGAGGAGAAGACGGCATAAGGATAAAAATTGGTGGAGAGATATGATAAAAGTAATTACTTACGGAACCTTTGATTTGTTTCATCAGGGGCATATAAAATTATTGGAGAGGGCAAAGGCACTGGGAGATTATCTCATTGTAGGTGTAACGACAGAGCATTTTGACGAAGCAAGAGGCAAGGTAAATGTAATCGATTCCTGTCTGGAGCGGGTGGATAATGTGCGTAAAACCGGTCTGGCGGATGAGATTATTATTGAGGACCATATAGACCAGAAAATGGAAGACATTCAAAAATACGGAATTGATATTTTTACGGTGGGCAGCGACTGGGAGGGAACCTTTGATTATCTTAAAACCCTGTGCAAGGTTGTATATCTGGAGAGAACTCCAAACATATCATCGACCATGCTTCGGAAAAATCACTTTAAAATTGTCAGAACAGGAATTATTGGTACGGGGCGCATAGCGCCTCGGTTTGTGGCAGAGGGAAAATATGTATCAGGCATGAATATTGTAAGCGCCTATAATCCGGAAAAGGAAAGCGGAAGCAGATTTGAAAAAAAATATGAGATTCCTGTCTGCAATGATGATTATGAGCTTTTTTTGGAAGGAGTGGACGCTGTATATATTGCATCCCCTAATGAAACCCATTATGAGTATGCAAAAGCGGCGATTGCCGCAGGAAAGCATGTGCTGTGTGAGAATCCGGTGGCATTAAAGAAAAAGGATACGATGCAGCTTTTTTCTCTGGCCCGGGAACATGGAGTGGTGCTTCTGGAGGGAATTAAAACTGCTTACTGTCCGGGCTTCCAGCAGCTTATCAATACTGCCAGAGGCGGAAAAATCGGAGAGCTTAGAGACATTGAGGCCTGCTTCACAAGACTTGCGGATATTGGCTCCAGAGAACGGACAGACCGTTTTTTTGGCGGCGCTTTTCTGGAATATGCGGCATATACACTTTTGCCCATTTTTAAATTATATGGGACAAATTATCAGGATATCAGCATCCACAGCATTTATGATGAAAATGGAATTGATGTTTATACAAAAATAGAGCTGGTATACAAGCATGGACTTGCCACTGCAAAATGCGGTGTGGGAGTGAAAACGGAAGGACAGCTTGTTATTGCCGGAACCCAGGGGTATATTCTGGCAGAATCTCCCTGGTGGCTGACAAGAAAGTATCAGATTCGTTATGAAAATCCAAATGAAATAGAAACCTATGAGCCAAAGTTCCAGGGGGACGGCCTGCGTTATGAAATGAGTGAATTTGTCGCGAAAATTAATGGGATCGATAAAAACGGATATCTTCTTACAGAGGATGAAATACTCGCCATAGCGGAGATAACGGAACGATATTTAGAACAGAAACAGGAGCAGACAGGAAAATGAGCGTTCGGCTGGGAATCATTGGAACGGGCCGGATTGCCAAACGTTTTGCAACGGACGGATGGCAAAATTCGGATGTGGAGATTACTGCGGTATATAATCCAAGGCTGGAAAGTGCCGGTCGGTTTGCCGCAGAGCATGGGATAGACTGCCCGGTTAATAAATGGGAAACCTTTCTGGAACGGGTGGATGCGGCATATATAGCTGCGCCTTCCGGCACACATGGAGACTATATCAGAAAACTTTTGGCGGACGGAAAGCATGTGCTTTGCGAAAAACCGATGGTATTAAAAGAAGAAGAGGCCAGAGAGCTTTTTGCAGTTGCGGGGAAAAAAGGGCTGGTTCTTATGGAAGCAATCAAAACTGCCTACTGTCCCGGTTTTCGGGCGTTGCTGGAGACGGCGGAGGACGGGCGCATTGGAGAGGTGCGGGACGTAGAAGCAGCCTTTACAAAACTCACTGCCCGGAATTTACGGGAAATGACAGACAAAGAATGCGGTGGGAGCCTGACGGAATTAGGCACCTACGGCTGTTTTGCTGTTTTGAAGCTTCTTGGCTGTGATTATGAGAAGATAAGCTTTTCCGTACAGCGGAATGAAGAAAAAATAGATGTTTTCACAAAGGTTTTATTTGAATATCCGGGAAAAGGAATCGCCGGTACTGCCAAAGCCGGATTAGGTGTGAAGACAGAAGGAGAACTGATTATTTCCGGCACAAAGGGGTATCTGATAGCCCGGGCTCCCTGGTGGCTGACAAGGCATTTTGAGGTGCGGTACGAGGATGCAGATAAAAAGGATGTATATGATTATCCCTTTGAGGGAAACGGCCTTCAATATGAATTGGGTACGTTTGTGGAAAGAATAAAAGGAATGCCGGAAAAAGGACAGGTTACGTCCGGAGAAAGCATTGCGCTGGCAGGCATTATGGAGCAGTTTTTAAATAATGAAAGAAAATACAGAAAGTAAGACAGGGAAAGATAAGTTTGTATATACTCCTGAGGTGATACGGAAAATTCAGCTAATCGAGCTGGAAATGCTCAGGGAGCTGGATCGAATCTGCAGGAAGCATCAAATTTCATATATTATCGAGTCGGGAACATTGCTTGGCGCCGTGCGGCACGGCGGCTTTATTCCCTGGGATGATGACCTTGACGTGCGTATGCTGCGAAAAGAGTATGACAGATTCTGTGAAGTATGTCAGGAAGAGTTAAATTCTGATTATTTTCTTCAGACATACCGGACGGATCCGGGCTACCGCTGGGGATATGCCAGAATTTTAAAAAACGGAACCGTATATAAGCGGAAGGGACAGCATAAAATGACAGCCCGCAACGGGGTATTTATTGATATATTTCCGGATGACAATTTGCCGGAAGGCCGCTTTTCAAACAAAATATGTACATGTATTTCCTGGCTGTGCAGGAAGCTTCTCTATTCCGAGGTGGGAGCGTTGAACAGAAAAAAATTTATAAGCTGGCTGGGATTTTCCTTTTTGAACCTGTTTCCGAAGGAGTGGGGGCATAAAGGAATGGAGTATATTGCGAAACGGTATCAGGGAACGGATACGGCCCGGGTAAGATGCTTTGCCTGGGGTTCTGAAGCGGAGGCTCTGGGAATTTTAAAAAAATGGCATACAGAAACGGAGAATATCCGGTTTGAAGGATTGACCGTTCCGGCGCCAAAAGACAGGAATGGTTTTTTAATGCATTTCTTTGGGGAGGATTATATGACGCCGCCGCCAGAGGAAAAACGGGTGTTAGGACATCCGGCGGATTATATAGATTTTGGAGATGAAGGATAAAAGTGAACTTGGATGATTTTCATGGAAAAGAAATTGTAATATACGGAGCCGGGCATGTGGGGCGTAAATTTTTCCGGACTCTTCAGGCCCGCGGGATTGGAGCTCAGGTTTGCTGTTTTGCCGTGACAAAGCCGGTAAAAGAGGAATACGCGGAAGGGCTGCCCGTACGTTGTATAGATGAAATTCCGGTTCATAAGGAAACACTGGTGTGTCTGGCGGTACATGAAGCTCTCCGGGAGGAAATGGAATGTCATATAAACCGGATTACAAAGCAGTATGTGTGGATTTATCCGTATCTTTATAATTTCATGTTCGGGCAGCCGGAGAAGGTAAATGCGGATATAGAAATACCGGTTATTCTGCGGAATTACAGAGAAGATATGCGGCTGGCCATACGTTTGGCGGTAATTGAACAGCAGTTTGGAAAAAATCTGTTTGGATTTGAATACTACAAAAGGGCGCAGAAGATACATTGTACGGAATATACTGCCGGACAGAGGCTTCGGAAGTTCTGTAAGCTGATAGAGGATTGGGAAAAGGAAGGCTACCGGAAAGAACATCTTCTTTTCCTGAATCAAAACTATGAGATGATTGACGGGAACCACCGGTTATCGCTGGCAGTTTATCACAGACAGAAAACGATACGGTGTAATATTTATCCGACAAAAATTCCGGTGGAGGAAATTCATGGACAGGGACCTAAGATGTCCCAGGAGATATTAATACAGCATGGCTTTCTGCAGGATGATATACATAAATTAAAAAAAATACAGGAAAGGTACCTGAGCTTTTATGAAATATAACGGACAGATGGCCGGACAGGTTTTAGTCAGCGTTATTATTCCGGTTTACAATGTGGAAAAATGGCTTCCTCAATGTCTGGAATCCGTGACAAACCAGACATTTGCGGATTTTGAAGTGCTGCTTATTGACGATGGCTCCACGGACGGCTCCGCAGAGCTGTGCAATGACTGGGCAAGGCAGGATGACCGTATCAAAGTGGTGCATAAAAAAAATGAGGGGCCTTCTGCAGCCAGAAATAAAGGAATGGAGTGTTCCAAAGGAGAATATCTTGTATTTGTTGACGCGGACGACTGGCTGGACCGCTGCTTTCTGGAAAAGCTTTATGATAGGGCGGTGTCGGAACATGCGGATATGGCCGAGTGCGATGTCTGGCGGGTAAATAACAGAACCGGCCATAAGACACTCCGGAAAACGTCGGAAGCCATGGGAAAAATATATTCATTGGAAGAACAAATGGAGTATGGATACACGGCAATCTGGAAATGTATGTTTCACAGAAGACTGTTTACAGAAAACCACCTGCTGTTTCCGGACTGCCACAGCGAGGCAAGAGCTGTTTATCCTTTATTACTATGCTTAAGTAAAAAACGTATTTATGTGCAGGAGCCCTTATATTATTACAGGTTGTTTCGGGAAGGCTCCTTATCGGCCGTTCCAAGGAAAAATCAGGGGGACAGCGCAGAGGGAATCGCGGCGTATGAGATTTTAATAAAAAGCTTCAGAGAGCGTGGTTTATATGAAAAATATAAAAAAATTCTGAAAAAGCTGATCATTATTAAACTGGCTGATTTGCTGGCAGCGTTCCTGACCCAGAGACAGCCGGACAGCTTTTTGGTTTTGACAGAGAAATACCGGCAGTTTCTCCGGGAGAATTTTCAGGATTATCAGGACAAGGTTTATCTGACGGTCGGGGGCTATAACCTGAACAAAATATTAAGCAATATGAATATTCTCCATGATCCGTCCGGCAGATTTGGCTTTTCCAGCCTGATCAGCATAATGAACCCGATAAAAACAGATATTGTTGTTTCTCATAAAAATAAATATCGGTCTTTTATGCTGGAACGGGAGATCCGTCATCAGTTCTGGTCTGTTATGGAAGAGAAAAAGCCGGAATTTATTGTCCTTGATTTTATAGAAGAACGATTTGATTTGGTTGTCTGCTGTGACGGATATTTGACAAAAAGCGATGCTTTTGACGGGTGTGAGACAAAAACAGAAGCAGAGAGAGTCATAGTCAGGGACAGTGAAGAATGTACGCGGCTCTGGCAGGACAGCGCGCGTTCCTTTATTCAGCGTATGGAAACAGATTATCCTGACACAAAGATTATATTGGTGGCAAATTATTTATCGGAAATGGTAGGAGATATTCACAGCCGCAGGTATTTTGAAGATTTGGAAGAAATAAGGAAAATAAACAGAATATTAAAACAATACTATTTATTTTTTAAACAGAATTGTAATAAGGCCAAGGTTGTGGAAGCATCAGAATGTGAGAATTATTATACGGACAGACTGTATGAATATGGAGCTGTTCCTTCTCACCTGAATGAACTGGTAAACAGAGAGATTGCAGAAAAGATTGAAGGATGTATCGGATGATGAAAGGGATAAAACAGGAATTAGAAGAAAAATATGAAAATCTTTTTCGGAAATATAACTTTGAACCTCCTGTAGATGCAAAAAAAATCAACCATGTGATCAAGAAAGCTCTTCGGGAGTTTTTGAAAGATGCCCGGAGACCGGCCATTTACTGTAACGGCGGCCATACTCGTATGCTGATGGCGGATTTTATGTATGATTTAAAAAACGTCAGGTATATTGTGGATAATTATGCGTCTGAAGAAAAGGACGGAGGATTTTCCGTCATACGGGATGAAGATTTGGAAGAAAAGAAGATAGATGCGGTAATCCTTTCTACCTTTAAATTCCGGCAGGATGTGAAACAAAGTCTGGCTGTAAACCATCCGGAGATTCCGGTGCTGGATATTTATGATGAGTTTGAAAAAAACGGAATTATCATGCAGGCAGATTATTACTATTCCCATCATCCTTATCATCATTACCACAGCATCAATTATTTACAGAGAGAGATCAGAAAGACAGCAGATACGGAAAAGCTGGAAGGCTTGTATAAGGAACTGATTTCCAAATATATTCATATTCGGGATTTCAGAACAGCTCTTCTGAAAACCAAAGAATTCGGGCAGAAAAAACCGGCGGAATGGATAAAAATGCTGGAGCGGGATCTGACGGAGCTTTATGAATCGGAGCAGGAAGCGGCGGCAGCAGTTTCTGACAATAATATTCTTATGTTTTGTCTGGACGGACTCAGGAGACAGGATCTATCGGAGGAGGATATGCCGAAGGTGAAAAGGATACTGGATGAGACGGCCTACAGCTTTACCAACGCCTATTCCTTTTCCACATCTACTTTTGAAAGCCTGATTCCGGTTTACAGTGAAAACTGTGATTTACGGACGCATTATTATGAAAAAAATGAAGTGGATGCAAAAGACTGCCGGTTTTTCAAACTGGCAGAGCAGCAGAAGCGGAATATTTATATTTATGGGGATATGGAACATTACATTGAGGGCAGCGGTGTTCATTACAGTGATCAGTTTCAGACGGTTACGGAGAAAATATGGGATTTTATTCTGGATGCATGTGAAGAGGAAAACGGATTGTTCTATTTACATGAGTCCTATGAAAGCCATTTTACATTTTCCAATCCATATACGCTGGCTCCGCTGAAATCAGAAGGAACCGCAATGCTTTTTGACTATCTCCCGGTGAAGGGAGGAAAGCTGCGTGTGGATTATAAGACCCAGCATCAGGATGCGGTCAGATATCTGGATGATGTGCTGGAACCGTTTTTATTAAAGCTTTCCTGCCGGATGGTATTGTATGCGGATCACGGAAATCTTATTCTGAAGAAGGATACAAAGTTATCGGAGGTAGAAGACATGGAGTATGTATGCTCCGAGGGCTGGACGAGAATTCCGCTTATGCTCCGCTGTCCTGAGACGGGAACCGGAAAAAATGACAGTCTGATAAGCCTGACAGAGCTTAACTCCATGTTAGTCAGCCTGCTGAATAAAGAGGATTATATAAAAACAGGCTTTCGGAAACGGCATTTTATCAAAATGGCAAGATCTGAGCTTTATAATCCGGATTTCCGGTTTCTGTACAGAATAACAGGGAAAGAGCAATATCTTCAGGCGTTTGAATGCTTTTTATTTGAAGGCGGGGAAAAGCTGATTATTTTTGCGGACGGATATATGGAGCTGCGTTCGGCGCAGGATGACAGACTGATTTTGGATGAGAAAAAGAGGGAACAGCTTCTGAATGAAATTCGGAATGAAATTACAGTCACAGACTGCTTAGCTGTTTGAAATATTGCTGGGACTTACAGTTTAGAACAGGAAAGGCAGGAATGTTGCCATGAAGATTGAAGTTTTTGCGGAAATGCTCCGGGATTTTGGAATAGAAACCATAACAGGAATCCCGGATTCCACATTAAAGGTGTTTTGTGACTATATGCAGCAGGAAGGAAAGCATCTGTTTTCCTGCCATGTTGTTCCAGAAAATGAAGGGGCGGCAGTCGGCATTGCTATTGGAGAATATCTTGCGACAGGAAAGCCTGCCTGCGTTTATATGCAGAACAGCGGACTTGGAAATGCGGTCAATCCCCTAACCTCCCTTGCGCATACGGAGGTGTATGGAATTCCCATGCTGCTGATAGTAGGATGGAGGGGAGAACCAGGCCAGAAGGACGAGCCCCAGCATAAATATATGGGAGAGATTACTCCTGAGCTGTTGGAGCTTATGGGGATTGCTTATTCTGTTGTGACAGAGGCAACAACAACAGAGGAGTTGAAACAATTTCTGGATGCGGCAGGTCAGGCTTTCGGGCAGAACAGACAGTATGCGCTTCTTATTAAAAAGAAGACCTTTCAGGAATCGAATGGGATCTTTTACAAAAATCCGTATACTCTGGACAGAGAAGAGGCAATCCATATCATTACGGAATGGCTGGAGCCGGAAGACCTCGTAGTATCCACTACGGGAAAAATATCAAGAGAGCTCTATGAACAGAGCAATCTTCAGCTCGGCAGTCACAGGCAGGCATTTCTTACCGTCGGAGGAATGGGACATGCCAATATGATAGCCTTTCAGATTGCCAAAAGACAAAGGAGCCGGAGAGTCATCTGTCTGGACGGCGACGGAGCGCTTTTGATGCATATGGGAAGCATGGCTGTGATCGGAGCGGATCCGGCGGATAATCTGGTCCATGTCTGTCTGAATAACCAGGCGCATGAATCTGTGGGCGGGATGCCTACCGGGGCGCCGCATTTGCAGTTTCATAAATACGCGGAAATGGCCGGGTATCAGCGGACGGCTTACGCGGACAGCCGGACGGCGCTGGAACAGGAATTAAAAAGCGCGCGTGAAAAAAAAGTATGCACATTTTTGGAAGTATTCGTTTCCTTAAGATCAAGAGCAGATTTGGGAAGGCCGAAAGAGACGGCAGAAAATAATAAGGTCAGTTTTATGAAAACAATCGGGGTGATGGAATGAAGACGGTTTATACCTGTTTTTGCACAGACATGATTCATGAGGGACATATCAATATTATAAATGCGGCAAAAGCCTACGGCGAGGTAATCGTGGGCGTGCTCTGTGATTATCAGATGATTCGGTATAACCGCTTTCCTACGGTTTCCTTTGAGGAAAGAGTGAGAATGGTGGAGGAAATTGAAGGGGTTTCAAAGGTTGTGGTTCAGAATCAGATTATGTATGATGAGATTTTGGCCGAGCTGAGACCGGATTATGTCATTCATGGAGATAACTGGCGTACAGGGCCGATGGAAGCAATCCGAAAAAATGTGGTGGAAAATCTGGAAAAATATGGAGGAGAGCTGATAGAGGTTGGGTATACGTGGAATGCTTCTGTCCGTAAAAAGGAAGAAATAGTAAGGGAGAAGCTGGCTATGCCAGAGTTTCGCAGAGGAAGACTGAGAAAGCTGATTGCTCTGTGCGGTATTGTGAAGATTATAGAGGTACACAGCGGGCTGACCGGGCTGATTGCTGAAAGAACCGTAGTGGAAAATAACGGAGGACTGGATCAGTTTGACGGAATGTGGATTTCATCTCTCTGCGATTCCACGGCGAAAGGAAAGCCGGACATTGAACTGGTGGATATGACATCCCGTCTTAGAACTATTGACGATGTGATGGATGTGACCACAAAGCCCATTATACTGGACGGAGACACAGGCGGGCTTTTGGAGCATTTTGTTTATAATGTCCGTACTCTGGAGCGGATGGGAGTCTCTGCAGTCATTATCGAGGACAAAATGGGACTGAAGAAAAATTCTCTCTTTGGTACGGAAGTGGAACAGACTCAGGACAGTGTGGAGGAGTTCTGCAGAAAAATCCGTGCGGGAAAGGACGCGCAGCGGACGGAGGAATTTATGATTATTGCCCGTATTGAAAGTCTGATTCTGGAAAAGGGAATGGAAGATGCCATTACCAGGGCAAGGGCGTATGTAGCGGCCGGAGCGGACGGAATTATGATACATTCCAGAAAAGATACGGCGGACGAAATATTTGAATTCTGTGATTTGTTCCGCAGTGAAAATAAGGACACACCGCTGGTGGCTGTTCCCACGTCATATTGTGATACTTATGAAGCCGAGCTGAAGGAACATGGAGTCAATATTGTTATCTATGCCAATCAACTGACAAGAAGCGCCTTTCCGGCCATGGAGGACACTGCGAGGACGATCCTGAAGAATCACAGGTGCAGGGAGGCTGAAGACAAGCTGATACCGTTTAAGAAAATCATTACATTAATTGACACAATTTAAGGAAGATACGAATATGGGACAGTATGCGGTAATTTCAGATATTCATGGAAACCTGTATGCACTGGAAAAGATTGTGGACGATATGAAATCCTTTTCCATAGACGGAGTGATACTGCTTGGAGATTTGATTGATTACGGGATGCAGTCAAATGAGACGGTAGAGTATATACAGCATTTGTTTCCGTATGAAGTAGTGTGCAATATATGGGGGAACCATGAGCGGGCAGTGATGCATTCGGATTTTACGGGCTTTTCATCCCGGCGCGGCGCGGAATCGGCGATGAATACTGCTCTGGGTCTGACAGACAGGACAAAACAGTATTTAAATAGTGTGCCGGACCAGAAAGGAATTCGGGAATTTATGCTGGAAGGACTGAAATGTCTGGCAGTCCACGGTTCGGCAGAGGATCCGTTCTGGAAAGCGATTGCCCCTGACAATGTGCGGGGCAATTACATAAAATATGATTTTGTATTTTCCGGGCATTCCCATTATCCTCATATTTTTACGAAGTTTTATGATGCGGATGATTCGGAAATGAGAAACAGGCATGCGGTGACATTTATAAATCCAGGCTCTGCCGGGCAGCCGAGAAATCATAATCCCTGTGCCCAGTATATGATTCTGGATATATTGCGGAAAAATATATACATGCGCTCTGTACCCTACGATGTGGAAGCCGCCATGAGCCTGTTTGACGGTTCTGTGGACTGGTTTTACAGGGACAGACTAAAAAACGGAATATAGCGGCAGAAAGGGAAAAGAATGAAACGTTTATATGTAATTAGCGGCATAACGGGAATGACCGGAAACGAACTGGTGCATCAGCTGCTTTGGCATCCGTCAGATGAAAATTACGTTATTGGTTTTGATAATTTTCAGGCTTCATCCATTGAGACAATCAGGGATTGCCTTACGGATAAACGGCTGGAATTTTTTGAATATGATATCAATCATAACGGGCAGATGGCTGATTTTGAAAACAGAGTAAGGAACCTGAAAAAGAATTTTGATGAAATCATCTATATTAACTGTGCGGCCGTTGTGCATACAGAACATTTTTATCATGTGTATGAAACCTTTGAAACAAATGTAAATGGTATGAATCGTTTTCTGGAACAGGCAATCAGGGTTGGCGCCCGGAAGTATATGAATTGTTCCACGTCCGAAGTATATTCTATGAATTCGTGGAATGAAAACGGCGGGGTAAAGGAAAGCGATTATCTGATCATGGCGGATGCGGAGCACAGCCAGCGTACCAGCTATGCGGCGGGGAAGCTGCTTACAGAATTTTTTATAAAGGATGCGGTGGAAACAGGAAAAATTCTTGGCTGTTCCATCCGTTTTGCAAATGTTTACAGCAAAAATGAACGATATCCCAAACATATTATTCCGTATATCATAGACAGCTTTTCAAAGAATGGAAAAGTGGTGCTTTTGGAGAACAGTAAAAGAAACAAAAGAACCTTTTTAAATAATTTTGACAGCTGCAGCGCCGTGCTTGCGCTGGCAGAAACGGACAGCGCACTGGATGGAAGTATCTATAATGTGGCCACAGAGGAAGAAATATCTATGATTGATCTTGCAAAGCTGTGTGCGGAGAAAATGGGGATTGAAAATCCGGTCATTGAATTCAGCGGATATCGTGAATCAGATCCTGAACGAAGACTGCTTTCCACAGATAAGATCAGGGAAAGAACGGGCTGGAAGCCGATTGTAAATCTGAGTAAGGGGCTGGATGAGTGTATTGCATATTATTTGGGATAAGATGAAATCTGGAGAGGAGCAGACAGTATGAGGATCGCTCTGATTACGGCAGCCGGAATATCCAGCCGGTTTAACGAAGGTGTGGAGGAAAATCAAAAGCGGCTGAAAGCAATATATACGGACGGGGATGCATCTCACACGCTGCTGGCCCGTTTGACAGAGAAATGCAGCTATGCGGATCAAATCATTGTAGTAGGCGGATATAAATACGATGAGCTGAAGCAATATGCAAAAACGCAGCTGCCGGTTAAAATAAGGGAAAAAATAATACTTGTATATAACGAATTTTACAGAGAGCTTGCCTCAGGGTACAGCCTGTACTTAGGATTAGAGGAAGCGTTCAGACAGCCGGATTTAGAAGAGGTTCTTTTCGCGGAAGGCGATTTAGATGTGGACAGGGATTCCTTTGAGGCTGTGATTCATCTGGAGGGAACCGTTCTTACCTGCAACTACAAACCTATAGAGGCAAAACGGGATGTAGTTCTGTATCGGGATGATAAAGGAAACTATCGGTATCTGTTTAACAGTTCCCACGGCTGCCTGAGAATTGACGACTGTTTTTCCTGTATTTATAATTCCGGGCAGATCTGGAAATTTGCGGATATGGAAGCCCTGAAGGAAGCAAACAGAATTTTCGGCAGCGGGGAAAAGAACGGGACGAACCTGGAGATCATACAGGAATATATCAATCGTATTCCTCAGGAAAAAATAACAGTAACCGGACTGCAAAGGTGGACAAACTGTAACACCCGCCAGGACTATATGAGAATTAAGAAGGGTTGGATGTAGAAATGAAGTCTTTACAAAAAAGGTTGAAAGTGATCGAAGAACATATTAACGCCGACAGGATCACAGTCATGATTATCGGACTTGGGAGTGTGGGAACTTATCTGCTGGATTACCTGGTCAGTAAAAATGATCCTGCTGTTCATATTGTGGTTGTGGGCAGAGAATATGAGAAGATGGAGAAAAATGTCAATATTGTAAGGATTGCGGGGCTTATCAGAAATGTGAATAAATCCTGGATTGATATTGAGGCGGGGGTTGACCTTACAGATGTCAGCTCTGTTCAGGAAGCAATAAAAAAGTATGCTCCTGATTTTATTGTAAATTCCAGCAGAGCGTATCCCGGATTAAAGTATGGAAGTATCAGTTGGGAAAATGTCCGTGCCTACGGCATCTGGAGTCCGCTGTCCATCCGGTTTACGAAAAATATTATGGAGGCGTGCCACAGGGCGGATACGGATGGGGTGGTAATCAATACTTCCTACTCAGATGCGGTAATTCCATGGCTGAAAAGCGCAGGCCAGGCATATCCTGACTTTGGCTCCGGCAATTTGAATCATCTGGTTCCCAGAATTAAATTTGCGGCAGGAAAGATGCTGGGGATAGAAGATTTCTGGAATGTGGATGTGATGTTCGCGGCCGGGCATTTCCATGATGTATGCATCAGCAAAGAGGGGCAGACAGAGGGTGTGGATTTGCCATTGAAAATATATTACAAAGGAGAAGAAAAGGAGCTGTCTGAAAAGGAGATCTTTGCAGCCTGTAAAATTGCGATGCCGGTGGATGCCCAGAGGAACATGATGAATGCGTCCAGCAATTATCAGATTATCGCGGCGGTTATGGATGCGGTTCGTACAAAGCTCAATCAACGGTTATTCATACCGGGTGCATTTGGAAATATCGGCGGCTATCCGGTTCTGGTCGGATACAGAAACGGTAATTTAGACTGCTGGATT
Source organism: uncultured Lachnospiraceae bacterium (assembly GCA_910585465.1). Classification (GTDB taxonomy): domain Bacteria; phylum Bacillota; class Clostridia; order Lachnospirales; family Lachnospiraceae; genus Hominiventricola. The sequence goes on from CAJUEW010000003.1 coordinate 175,101, forward strand.
GATGAATCTGTATTCTGCTTTGAGGAGATGAATCGGGTAAACCGGGAGTCCATGGCGCTTGACGGGATAGAGGATATCAGAGACGGCAGATTGTATTATACAGACGGATTGATTTTAAAATGTAAAAAGGCATTTGGAGCAGAACTGCCGAAGTGTGTGGAGTACAAAGAGATTGAAAAGGTCGCAGGGTTTATTATTGAGGAAATTATAAAGCCGCGGATATAACAGGGAGATGAAGGATCATGAAGCGGAACCCGCGAAGGCTGGGGAGAAAAATGGGATTATGGTGTGTGTGATGAGGGGAGAAAATAGGTGATATGAAAAAAGTTTTTTTTATCATTAATTGTTATTCCAAAGGTGGTGGAGCGGAATCTTTGCTTACGCAGATTGTAAATCACCTGAATCCGGAAAAATACGAGATTGGTATTATGGAAATTATACATGATACCATTAAGAGGGAACCCATAAACAGCAATATTAAAATATATCCTTATTACACGCTGGCAGATGCGCCCGATCGGAAAAGTCGGATGTATTATGTGTATCATGAATGGGATAAAGTGATAGAGGAATATATCCCGCGGGATTATGATCTGTATGTTTCGTTTAACTATTTAAAACCTTCTTTTTTGCTTCCACCGGGTAAAAAATGTATTGCATGGATACATGGGGATGTATATGACCTGGCGGCTGAGGATAAAACAGAGGAAAGGCAGCTCCAGAATACTGCTTTTTATAAAGCAGATAAAATTGTGACAATCAGTGATATAACCACACAGTCTGTTCTGGATTTATTTCCGGAACACCGTGAAAAGATTCAAATTATATATAATGGAGTAGATATTGAAAGAGTTCGGAGAAAAGCTTCAGAACCGACGGATATTAAGCTGCAGCACCCGGCTGTCATGGCAGTGGGACGTCTGGATGAAAATAAGAACCCGCTCAGGCTGCTTGAAATATTTACAAAATTGCATGAAAAGATGCCGGATGTGCATTTGTATTATCTGGGATATGGGAATCTGGAAGACAGAGTACGTGAACAAAGCCGGTTATATGGTATAGAAAACAGAGTGCATTTGCTGGGATATCATGATAATCCATTTCCGATTATGGTTCAGTGCGATGTGATGGGAATGTTTTCTCTGGCGGAAGGTTTTCCTATGGCGCTGCTTGAATCGGTGGCGTTGGGAAAAATGTTTGTGTCATCTGTAATAGGTGGGGCAAGGATACTGGCAAATGGCGGAGAGTGCGGCAGAGTAACGGAAACAGATAAAGATGCTGTACAGGCATTCGTTGAGATATTGCAGGGGGATAAAAAAATACAGGGACAAAAGTGCAGAGAAGTCATAAAAAAATTTGGACTGAATGAATATATAAAACAAATAGAAAACCTGTTTGATAATGTAATCGGAGGATAGCGCAGAATGTATACTTTAGAACAGTTTGAGCAGGATGTGAATAACAGTGCAGGACTCGTATGTTATGGAACAGGCAGACGGTTTCAGAGGTTTGTGGAGGAATTTGCCAAACTAAATATATTAAAAAAGCTCCTGTACTGTGTGGATGCTGATGAAAGGAAGCATCATACAAAAATGGAAATAGAAGGAAAATGCATTCCTGTTTATCCGCCGGAGGTTTTAGCTTCGATAAAAAATAAGAACATCGTATTATTAATAACAAATCTTTATTATGGTGAAGTGCTGGACAGTCTGAAAAAAGAAGGATATACAGAGGGGATTCGGTATTACTGCTTTACGCATTTGTACGGGATGTTTTTAGAAGAAAAGGCTATGATGAAAAAGATTCCTTCAAATATAAAAGTAACATCAGAGCCGGTAATACCTAAGAAAATTCATTATTGCTGGTTTGGGGGCGCTCCTCTTCCTGATAAATATCAAGTATGGCTGGAAAGCTGGAAAAAGTATTGCCCGGATTATGAAATCATCCGCTGGGATGAGAGCAATTATGATATCAGAAAGAACAGATATATGCATGAGGCCTATCAGTGTAAAAAGTGGGGGTTTGTACCTGATTATGCCCGGCTGGATATTGTATATGAGCATGGCGGCATTTATATGGACACAGATGTTGAACTTGTGGCAAATTTGGATGATATGCTGTATCAGAAAGCGTATTTTGGTTTTGAACGGGAAGAATATGTAGCGCTTGGCCTGGGATTTGGAGCGGTGAAAGGTATGCCCATGATAGCGGAAATGAGAGAATTTTATGAAAGCCATCATTTCTTGGATGCGATGGGAAGACCAAATCTGACAGCCAGTCCTGTCTATCAAACAGAGTATTTAATAAAAAAAGGTTTAAAACTGAATGGAGAGTACCAACGTATTGGTGATGCGGTAATATATCCAGAAAAAATGCTCAGTGGGAAATGCTCTTATACGAGACGTATTCGGCTGGCATCTTATACGAAGTCCATTCATCATTATGACGCAAGCTGGGCGGACGATGAATGGAAAGAACGTAATAAAAGGTTTGAACAGGAAATGAACAGTGGATCGGATTATGAAGATGTACTGACGATGAACAGTTCCGGTATGACAATCCGAAAATCATTCATTATTTGAAAATATATGCCGATAACATTAAATTTATTATTTATTGTGACAGCATGGTATTTATTGAAAAAACAAAAAAACGATAAAGAAGCACATGTGTATGCATATAGAAAGCAATGCTGAATGATATATGAGGTAAGAGGGGCAGATTATGAGGAAAATACAGAAACGAAAAGCGCTTGAATTAATCGGGACATTTCATGGAATGCATATGGAAATTCAAAAACGGCTCCGGAGAAAGGAGACAGAACTGGTATTGTCGCTGCTGGCGCAATGTCAGGAAGGAGCTCTTCATCTGGGGAATTTTATTGAAGAGACAGAGGGAGAAGGCTTTATTACAGTAGGGTACATAGCGGGCTATTGTGAACTGGTTTATCAGTTTTATAAAGAGCTGGAGCTGTGCAAAGACGTAAATGCAAATAAAATATACAAAGCTTTGCGCAGGGAGCTTTTAAAAATAGAAACCAGCATAAAAAACGATATTGCAGAACATCTGGAAATGGTTTTTCTTCCATATAAATCTTCTATGTGGGATTCTTTGGAAAGTGTATGGCGGGCTGCAGACGAAGACCCGGAATGTGCCGCTTATGTGGTTCCTATTCCCTATTTTGAGAAAAACGCACAGGGGGAGCTTGCGACAGAACATTATGAAGGAGATCAGTTTCCGGAATATGTGCCTGTTATAGATTACCGGAATTTCGTCTTATCAGAGCGCAGACCGGACGTTGTATTTATTCATAATCCATATGATCAATATAATTATGTGACGAGTGTTCATCCGGACTACTATATTCCGGAGTTGAAAAAGCATGCTGAGAAGGTAGTTTATATTCCTTATTACGTTTCTCCCGAGGCCGCTCCGGAAAGCCCGGAGGTTCAAAAGCAAAAAGAAGGATTTGTTATGACATCGGGCGTCCTGCAGTCCGATATGGTTTTTTTACAATCCGAGAACATGAAGCGGCTGTATATTAATATTCTGGAAAAGAATTTTCCGGACGTAAAAAGGGATTATTGGGAGAAGAAAATTTTTGGCACAGGCTCTCCTAAGCTGGATCGTGTGTATGAAATAAAGCGGGACGACAGCAAGCTTTCTGCCTGGTGGCATTCTTTGATATATGATGAAACAGGAACACGCAGGAAAGTGATTTTTTATAATACAAGTGTTTCTGATCTGCTGAATCAGGAAAATATGATGGAGAAGATAGCCGATACACTGGCTTTTTTTGAAAAAAATAAAGAATGTGTATTGTGGTGGAGGCCCCATCCACTATATGAATCCACGCTTGCGTCCATGAGGCCCAATCTGATGGAAACCTATCAGAAAATTGTAAAGGATTTTAAAGCGAAAGGCTATGGGATTTTTGATGAAGGAGAGGACCTTGAGTGGGCGATTGCAGAGTCGGACGGATATTATGGGGACGGAAGCTCCATCGTGCAGCTATATCTGGAAACGGGCAAACCGGTATTGTATCAGGATACGAGAGTAAAAAATTCCATTGAGACACAGATCGATATTCCGGTCTGGCCCTGTGCTTTTTGCGTGGATGAGGAGGATATCTGGTTTTTACATGGGAAACTGAATTTATGGATGAAATATCATAAAAAAACAGAAAAAGCAGAAATCCTGGGGGTTGTTCCGGGGGAGGAATTTTTCAGAGAGTTTTTATATCAGGCTATTTACAAGGCCGGAAATAAAATCTACCTTATTCCATGCTGGGCCAGGGAAATAGCAGTTTATGATATATCGGAGCACAGCTTTACAAAAATTAAATTAAAGGGAATTGAAAAATATGAAAATAAACTGCTGTTTTGCAGATGCTTCGCTGAGGGTAATAGCTTATACTGTATTCCTTTTCAGTATGGGGCGATTGTAAAAATTAATTTGTGCACGCAGGAAATAACCTATATTGATTTAAAGGACTGTTCGGAAAACGGGGAGGATTTCTATATTGGAAACGCTGTCCGGACAGGCAGTATAATAGTATGTATCTGGAACTATTCTAATCGGCTGCTGACTTTTGATATGAGAAGCGAAAAAGTAGAAATAGTGACCATAGGGGAAGAGCAGGAGCAGTATGCCCAGATCGGAAAAATAAAGGATGAATTAGTTCTTTATAATAAATTGTCAGGAAATGTCACTCTAGTATCCTTACATACAAAAAGAAAAAAAACGATAGCTAATATACAGCATAGGGCATTTTCCATGTCCGTAGTTTTTGAAGACTTAATTATGATAGAGGAGGAAAATTCCGGACAGGTTATCTGTATGGATTCGGACGGAAGTATAAAGTATAAAAAAGAAAATAAGGAATACAGGAAAAAATCTGCTTTGGAATACAATTATACCCACGGGATAACGGCAGACGGCCCTGAGGGGGAGTTTTATTTTGATACTTCAGAATACATTTTATATGCTTTTGGACGGCCGGAAGGCATAAAGGAAACGTATTCCTTCGCTCCTGTAGGGCTTGCTGTTAATTGCACAGAAGAGATGGAGAAGAGCTTCGGGAAGCTCCGGCAGAATGAAAATGAATTATTATTGTTAAAAGAATGGGTCAAACGGGGGATGGACAGACCGGAAAGCGAAAAGATGCATCATAATTGCGGAAGGATCATAGAAAAGATTGTGAAAAAGGCTTTAGACTAGAATTTTATGGATTCTGGAAAAAATTTGTAATCTAATAAAGGAGAAATACAAAATGGAGTATAAAGAATATGTTCATTTATGGCTGGACGGAATATATGATGAGATCGCATTCTGGAAAAACTGCATGGAGACTGGCGGAGCGGCAATCAGCAAATCCAGGTGGAAAAAGCAACTGGATAAAAACCGCAGATTCAGTCTGGAGGAAGAGCTGCCTGATAATCCGGAAAAAGTCATTCGGTTTGCGGATATTGGTTCAGGACCTCTCTCACGGTGCGGGCGCATTACTGATAAATGTAAATTAGAAATAACCTGTATAGATCCTCTGGCGGATGTATATGAGATTTTGAAAAAAGAGAATGGCATAGACAACGGCAATCAAATTCAGAGAGGCTTTGTGGAACTGCTGGATCAACAGTTTGACAGAGATATCTTTGATATTGTGCATATGAGCAATTCTTTGGATCACTGCTTTGATCCGGTATACGGAATCTATCAGTTATTTCATATATGTAAGACCGGAGGAAAAATCATACTGCGTCATGCGGAAAATGAGGCATGTAATGGAAATTACGGAGGTTTACATCAATGGAATCTGTCCCTCCATAATGAGGAAAATTCTTTTATGATCTGGAATAAGGAATACAGATATGATATTTGCAGAATCTTTGCAGATTATGCAGACTTTGAACTGTATCCTGATATTATAGAAAAAGACGGAGTATGGAAATACAATAAGGTGGTAATTAAGAAAAGAAAGGAAGTGGCGGTGCCTCAAAGAGACTATTTCCATATATTATTTCAAGAAATGTATGATGTTTATATGAAAACGATGTGGGATTTGACAAAAGGAGGCATGGGGAACCGTATCTGCAGGCACCGGGAAGAGCTGTGCAGAAAAATATCAGATATAAGCACAGAGACTCTGGCAGGCAGGATACCATCCGATCAGGCTGTGATCTACGGATTTGGAAAAATAGGAAAAATGTTGTTTGAAAAACTGAAGAACAGCGGATTATCAGTAGATATTATTGACAGAAGTGTGACCTCTTATGAGGGAGCCCGCTGCTTTAAAATTGACGAGTATGGATTTAATAAAAATAGTTATATTATTATTTCAGTAAATTATGATGAAGAGCTGATACGGAGAGAGCTGACAGCGCATGGGGCAGTAAATGAAAGGATTATAAATGTGAGTGAGCTTGCAGAATATACGGACTGGAACTAAGCAGGCTTCAATGGAATATAAAATGCGTAGAAAAAATAAATAAGGCAAAGGCATTATTGAGTGATGGATAAAAATAAAGCAATTATAGTTACATGGTGTTTCACAAGCTCAAATTACGGAGAGCTGTTGCAGGCATATGCTATGCAGAGTATTCTGAATAAGTTTCAGATAGAACCGGTTACGGTTTCTTTTTTAGATGCTGCTTCCAGAAAGTCGTTAAAAAAAAATACAATATATAAAGAAAATTTTATCTGGCATTATAAATTCAGAAAATTTATATCCAGACATATGGGTGCTGTTATACAATGTGAGAATAAGGAAGAGGTGGAAAAAGTATCCTCTGACGCTCACATATATATTTGCGGAAGCGATCAAATCTGGAACCCGGGCTATTATTCCAACAATTCCGTCTATACCTTAAAATTTGGGAAAAAGGATGCGAAGAGGATTGCCTATGCGCCGAGCATAGGTTTAAGCAGGCTTTTAAGCAGCTATGAGAAAAGGATGGATATCATGGCGGCAGATATTCAGAAGATTGATTATATTTCAGTCAGGGAGAATACGGCAAAAAATATTTTAGCGGCCAGGACAAACAGGGATATACAGGTTGTTCTGGACCCTACACTGCTGATTTCCCGGAAAGAATGGCAGCGGCTTTCGTCTAAGAGGAGAATAAGAGAAAAATATATTTTAGTCTATGTTTTAGGAGAAATAGATATATATGAAGGGCTAATTCATCAGACGGCTGATAAATATCAGGCAGACAGTATTATATGGCTGGATATGACAAAGGGCAATAAATTAAAAGGAGAAAAGGTCCGGAGAGTCAGAATGGCTTCTCCGGAGGATTTTCTCAATTATATTAATATGTCCTGCGCTGTGGTAACAGACTCTTTTCATGGATTAATGTTTTCCATAAAATTTAAAAAACCCTTTTATATTTTAAAAAGAAAGTATGAGAAAAAATATTTGGGTGAAGATCCAAGGCTGGATGATATATTAGACAGACTGGATATAAAAGAGAGAGTTGTAAGGAATGGGGAGGATATTAAAAAAATGGATACCGAAATAAATTATCAAAGGATTGATACCAGACTTAAAGAAGAAAAGAAAAGATCAACAGAGTTTTTGAAAGCGGCTTTGTCAGGAGAAAAAAGGTGAAAATGGGTAGAAACTGAATCTGGTTATTTAATGGAGGTTCTGATTTGATGGATCAAATAGTAAATAAAGAACAGTGTACAGGGTGTAAAATGTGTGCAGATGTCTGTCCGGCGGAGGCTGTCAGCTATCAGACTGACAAAGAGGGGTTCTGGTATCCTGTGATAGACAAATCAAAATGTATTAATTGCAGTGCGTGTAAAAAAATATGTCCCCAGAGTAAAAATTATATAAGCGATAAATGGTATCCGGAGGTGTACTCAGCTTACAGCAAGAATGATGAAATCAGGATGAAAAGTACGTCGGGAGGAATATTTTACATATTGGCAAGGCAGATTATTATGAGGGGCGGATATGTTGTTGGATGCCGGTATGGGAAAGACTATAAAAGTGCCGGTCATATGATTGCCCATGAGATCAACGATTTGGACATGCTTATTGGATCTAAATATTTTCAGAGCGATACTCATCATATTTATGAAAAAACAAAGAAATTACTGGAGCGGCAAAAAGAAGTATTATTTTGCGGCACTCCATGTCAGACAGCGGCGTTATATCAGTTTCTGGGCAGGGAGTATCCTAAACTAATTACCTTTGACTTTATTTGCCTGGGAATTAATTCTCCTAAGGTTTTTAAAGCATTTGTTTCGGAACAGGAAAAAAGGCAGAAGGCAAGGGTCCGTCTTGTACAACTGAAAAACAAGAAGCAGGGATGGCACAGTCTGGCGAGTTATATGGAATTTGAAAATGGAAATACTTTTCTGAAGAATAAGGATGAAGACTGGTGGATCAAAGGATTTATAAAAGAGAATCTCTATATGCGTCCATCATGTTACCAGTGTCAGTACAGGAAATTGCCGCGTGTTTCAGATATATCTGTGGGAGATTTTTGGGGAATCAGGAATGTCAGTAAATCTAATTTGTTTAAAGGAGTCTCCGCGGTAATGATTAATTCAGAGAAGGGGAAGAGATTATTTGATTCAGCAAAGCCAGATTTGATTTATAAGGAAAGAAGCATGGAAGAACTGAGGCAGGGAAATCCGGCGCTGGAAAAGAACCCTGTAATGTCAGAGTACAGAGAAAAATTTTTTGAGCTTTTAAATACAATACCTTTTAGCAGGGCTGTAAAAAAGTGCAGTCCGTCAGGCGCTAAGCATATAGTTAAGGAATGTTTTCCGGCGGAAGGGATACTGCGTATTTACAAAGAGAAGCCTTTTGAATATCTAAAGAAAAGAGAGCTTTTAGACAAAATTGATATTAAAAAATTTTTGTATTATAATTATTGTTTACCTAACATTAAGAGGGAACAAGGGTGTTATTTGCTGATTTATAAAAACAGTGTGATTAATTTGGATGAAACTTCAAAAATATATATTTATAACAGGGATATTGAGATAGGAAAACATAAGCTAAAAAAATCAAGGGCGGAAACTTATCTGAAAATGGAAAAAAATGCACAATGGATCTCTAAAAGGGGAGGGGAACTGGCATACAATGCAACATTAAATATATGTGAGAATGCCAAATTTGAAAGTGGATATTTTACTGTTAATTCAGGAAGTGCCATTATCTGCGCCAAGCGTATTGTATTGGGCAATGATGTGATGATTGGCAGAAATGTAATAATCCTGGACAGTGATCACCACCAGATTTTAGATGAAAATAACAGAGTGGCAAATGCGGCGCAGGACACTATAATAGAGGATCATGTTTGGCTGGCTTCCAATACGATGGTTCTGAAGGGAGTTCGTATTGAAAAGGGAAGTATTGTAGGAGCAGGAACAATCGTTACAAAGGATATCGGGCATAATTCAATGACAGTGGGAAATTATTCTCAGAGGACATTGAGGCAGTCTGTTAAATGGAGCAGAAAAAATGTGAAGTAAAGACATGAAGCTGTCTGATAAAACGGTGAACAGGAGGAGCAATAATAATGAAAAAAAGAGGATTGCCAATTATAGCAGGAGCGGCAGGGGGAATACTGGGAGCTGCGGTTGCAGACCATCTGAGGAAAAAGAAAGTGAATGCTATAGAAGAGACGAGTGAAAAGAGAAGAGAGTTTTATCATGTTTTAGTCCAATGGCTGGCATTAAAGCAAAAAGGCAGATCACTGTCAGAATATTTTGAAAAAAATAATTATAAAACAGCCGCTATTTATGGGATGCGGGAATTAGGGGAAAGACTATATGATGAGCTTCAGGGCACGGGCGTTACCGTAAGATATATCATTGATAAAAATGCGGGACAGATTATATGCGATATTGATGTGGTTTCACCGGAGGATACGCTTGAAGATGTGGATGTAGTGGTGGTGACAGCAATACATTATTTCGATGAGATTCAAAAGGAATTGTTAAAGAGCATGACATGCGCAATTGTATCTCTTGAAGATGTTGTGTATGATATGATTTGAGTTCTTATATCTTAAAAAATAAGCAGGCGGGGAATTATGAAGTATATATTATTTGGTGCAGGAAAATACGGAAAAAACACCTTAAATCTGCTTGGAAAAGAAAAAGTGGATTTTTTTATAGACAATGATCGGGCCAAATCAGGTACGGAAATAGATGGAGTGAAGGTATATCATATTGATGAAAAGAAGGATAAGCTTTCTGATAAAACAATTATTATTTCTGTATCAGAACAATACAAAGATCAGCTTGCGGAACAATTAGAGGATGAAAATATCAGAAACTATGTATTTCTGGAGGAAATAAAGCCGGCGCTTATAAAAGAAAGAATGAATCGTCAGGGCAACAATCTGGATACATATAAGAGAGCGGCAGGCTGGATTTACAGGAACACGGTAATGCATAAGGGCATTATCACTCATACAGGATTAAAGAAACCTTACCCGGAGGTAACAGGATATTATATCCCCACATTAATGCGGTGGGGACACCGTGATTTGGCCGTCTCCTATGCAAGATGGCTGTGCAGCATTCAAAAGGAGGACGGCTCCTGGTATGATACATGTGATGTAAGTCCGTACGTTTTTGACAGCGGGCAAATATTAAAGGGGCTGCTGGCAGTCAGAGATATTTATCCGGAGGCTGACGACAGTATAAGACGCGGCTGCGAATGGATTTTAAGCAATATGGAGGAATCTGGCAGGCTCACCACTCCGGATATAAGGGGATGGGGGGGCGGAAAAGAATGCTCTGAATTGATACATCTCTACTGTCTGTCTCCGCTGATTGAGGCGGGAAAGCTGTTTGGCATAAAAAGGTATACGGCATGTGCGGAAAAAATTCTTTGTTATTATAAAGATAACCACAGAGAAGAAATCATGAATTTTGGCCTGCTGTCACACTTTTATGCTTATATTATGGAAGCGCTGGTGGATTTGGGCGAACTGGAAATGGCAGAAGAGGCCATGGCAAATATTGCAGAGCTTCAAAATGAAGAAGGTGCGGTTCCGGCATACAAGGATGTACACTGGGTATGCTCTACCGGTTTATTTCAGCTTGCTGTGGTTTGGTACCGGATGGGATGTATTGAGAATGGAAACAGAGCATTTGCATATGCCTGCAGATTACAGAATTCAAGCGGCGGATGGTATGGAAGCTATCTTACAGAATATGTGGAAGGAGAAACAAACGATTATTTTCCGATAGATGAGATAAGCTGGGCGGTAAAGTATTTTCTGGATGCTTTATATTATAAAAATCTTGCAGAGTTTAATTTTTGTGCGGACTCCTTTCTTCCTGAAATTAATAAAGAGGACGGAAGGTATCAGACAGTAAAAAATGAAATTTTCAATGAAGGAGAAAAGAAGGGATTAAAGATCTGTGATGTAGGGTGCGGCAAGGGCAGGTATCTGAACAAGCTTCTGACAGATGCTCCCCGGAACTCTTATTATGGAGTTGATTTGTCAGAAAGCGTGCTGAAGTATGTAACGGATCAGCGAATAGAGAAAAAGCAGGGAAGTCTTACAAAGATCCCTTATCCGGACAATTTCTTTGACGTGGTATACACCTGTGAGGCGCTGGAGCATGCAGTCGATATTAAGAGCGCGGTCGGAGAGATGGCCAGAGTGACCAGGCCCGGAGGGAAAATAATTGTGATAGACAAAAACAAAGAAGCGCTGGGCAGACTTGTCATATCAGATTGGGAAGAATGGTTTGATTTAAAGGAGCTGGAAGGGCTTATGAAGGAATTCTGTTCTGAAACGGATACGGTGCGGGATATTCCCTATGAAGGCAAATCAGATGATAATCTTTTTGCCGCATGGACAGGAAGGGTGAGATAAGTAATGAAGCCAAATCCGAAAATATCGATTGTATTGCCGGTTTATAACGGAAGGAAATATATAAAAGAATCCATAGACAGTATTGTAAACCAGAGCTTTACGGATTGGGAATTAATAGCAGTGGATGACGGTTCTGTGGATGGGACAGCCGAAATTTTATCAGAATATGTTTCCGGAGACGACAGGATTTCCGTAATATATAATCCGGTTAACCAGAAGCTGCCGAAATCCCTGAATATCGGTTTTTCCAGGGCAAAGGGCGCGTATCTGACATGGACATCTGACGACAACCGGTATCTGCCGGACGCGCTGGAAACTATGGCACAATATCTGGATAAAAACACGGACGCAGCGATTGTACGGAGCGATTATTATTTTATCAATGAATCCGGGGAACGCTTTGGGGAATCCAACAGTTATTCGGATTTTGATATGTACAGATGGAACTGCTTCGGCGCCTGTTTTCTTTACCGCAGAAAGGTTTTGGAGACTGTGGGAGGATATGATCCCGATGCCTTTGGAGTGGAGGACTATGATTACTGGCTGCGGGTTCTGGAGCAGTTCGGGACGATTCATTCCATCGGAAAAAAGCTCTATGAATACCGGAGGCATGATGAAAGTCTGTCAGTCACAAAGCGGGATATGGTGCTGCGCGGGCTTTCAGAGCTTCGGGAACGGCATCAGAAAAAGATTTTTCATATGATGAAAGAGCATAAAGAAGAGCTTTGCAGAATGTATTATGAATTGCTGCCGTCAGGAGCGCTCAGCGAAGCTTTTAAAAATCAATTCAGAAGCGCGGTTCCGGAACTAAAAGGGGATCTGGGTTTTACTTCCAGAAGGCCTTTTATTGTTTTTGGCGCGGGGATATACGGGGGACGGGCAGAAAAGATTCTGAGCGGGACGGCTGTATATTTTGCGGACAATGACAGAACCAAGACAGGAAAGATGAAATGCGGGAAAAAAATTCTGTCGTTTGAGGAAGCCATAGCATTGTCGGACAGGTATGATTTTTTTATAGCCATTGAAGAAAAATTTTTGTATGAAATTATCAGGCAGCTATATGAGAACGGGATTACACAATATACAACAATGCAGAGCTATCTGCCAGGTTATGAGAAAAATAAAAGCAGAGTGTCCCATGAACAGGGTATAAAAAATAACAGCTTCTGCCCGGAATAAGAAGAAAGGGACGGCCGAAAAACAGAAGGCCGTCCCTTTCTTTGTAAAAATATCTTTCAGGCATTTCCGGCATTTTAATGATGAAACAGGCGGATACCTGTGAATGCCATAGCCATGCCGTATTTGTTGCAGCAGTCGATAACCAGATCGTCCCGGACAGAGCCGCCCGGCTGCGCAATATATCGAACTCCGCTTTTATGAGCGCGTTCAATATTATCTGCAAACGGGAAAAACGCATCTGAGCCAAGAGTTACATCTGTCATTTGATCCAGCCATGCGCGCTTTGCTTCTTTTGTAAATACTTCCGGTTTTGTCTTAAAGATCTTTTCCCAGGCACCGTTTGCCAGCACATCCATATACTCATCGCCTATATAGACATCAATTGCATTGTCCCGCTCCGCACGTCCCAGCGTATCTGCAAACTGAAGCCCAAGCACCTGGGGAGACTGGCGGAGAAACCAGTTGTCAGCCTTGCTTCCGGCTAGGCGGGTGCAGTGTACGCGGGACTGCTGCCCTGCGCCGATGCCGATGGCCTGACCGTCCTTTACAAAACAGACGGAGTTGGACTGGGTATACTTTAATGTAATTAAAGCAATCTTCATATCCATAAGAGCCCCGTCAGGAATTGATTTGTTCTCTGTTACCAAATTGGACAGAAGCTCATCATTTATCTGGAGTGCATTTCTTCCCTGCTCAAAGGTAATACCGAACACCTGTTTTCTTTCCAGGGAATCCGGAGCATAGTCCGGGTCAATCTGGATAACATTATAATTGCCTTTTTTCTTCTGCTTTAAGATTTCAAGAGCTTCCTTTGTATATCCCGGAGCGATCACGCCGTCAGAGACCTCTCTTTTAATCAGCTTTGCCGTATCGGTATCGCAGATATCAGAGAGGGAAATAAAGTCGCCGAAGGAAGACATACGGTCAGCTCCTCTGGCTCTGGCATAGGCGCAGGCCAGAGGGGACAGTTCTCCAAGGTCGTCCACCCAGTAAATTTTCGCCAGTGTATCGGTAAGCGGAAGACCGACAGCGGCGCCTGCCGGAGATACATGCTTAAAGGAAGCGGCGGCAGGAAGGCCGGATGCGGCCTTCAATTCTCTGACAAGCTGCCAGCCGTTGAAGGCATCCAGGAAATTAATATAACCTGGTTTTCCGCAGAGGACTTTGATGGGAAGGTCATTTCCATCCCCCATAAAAATGCGGGATGGTTTCTGGTTCGGATTACAGCCGTATTTCAGCTGAAGCTCATTCATAAGTGTGTCCTCCTATTTGTTTTTATTGATGATTCTGGACTTCCAGACGCCGGTTGCAATGTGGATGTAGCGGACAAAGAGAGAAACCTTGTTGTCTTCGTTCAGATTGGTCCAGATCAGATCGGCAAATGCGTCCATATCATCAGGTATGGATACCGGCTTCGGTTCTCCTTCAAAGCTTGGGAGCGGATTGCCGTCATGCATATAGGTGTGAATGAAATGCCCCTCTCCGGCCTTTGGCTTTTCATAAGCGAATGTATAACGGTGGCAGGAGTCCGGGTCTCCGTGATTGCTCTTTAAAATAGACATGGCATAATTGTAGCCTCCGTCTTCAATATGCATAATTCCGGAAATACGCGGAGTATAGTTGGGGGCATCCGGCTCAAATTCACGGGAGCGTAAGGACTGTTCAAAGGTCATCTGCCTGTCCATACCTTCATAGATTGTATCTGTCTGATCTCCGTTGGTGATAATTGTTTTATTGCCCAGTACGCGGACCGGAGCATAAATAATAAGGCTTGGGTCCTCCAGTCTGGAGGGATCATACGCCTGGGTGCGGATGCCTTTTCCGTCCTCCACGAAAATACGGTTGCGGCTGTTGGAGCTTCTGCCCATGATAAAATAGGCGGCAGCCGCATGACTGCCGTCTGCAGAGCGGCCGATGACGATGCCCCGTCCGGGATAGGCGTTGGATGAAAGCTCCTGTTCAAGAGATAAATGATTCATACGTTCCTCACTTTCTGAAAAAAATTTCTGTTTTCATTGCAATGGTGTTTTATGCCGGAACACAAAGATGCCTGGGAGCACAGCATATTTGTGTGCGCCCAGGCGGTCGGCTTTTTATAGCGGCTGCGTTCCCCGCAGGTTTTCCCTGCTGCAGGCAATGCCTGCTTTCCGCCAGTTGCGCAGCTTATACTAGTATCTTATAAGAAACAGAATCTTTTTTCAAGCAGAAAATAGAATTGCTGTATTTTTTATAGCTACAGAGTCTTTATAAATTTCAGGAAAGCTTCCCGGCCCTCCTTTGTGCATTTGTAGACCCCGGCATCCTCCAGCACCCGGACAAAAACCTTGCCGATCTCCTGCTGGAGAATATTTTCTATGTTTTCCTCCGTGACAGAAGCGTAGCGCGGCAGAAATTCCGCGACCCATTTGGCATGCTTGGAAAGAGTTTCGTTTTCCTCCACATTCTTTCCGGCAAGCAGATACTCCTTTAAAAGAGCCATTTCGTCTTTTAACCGGGACGGCAGGACGGCCAGCCCCATAACCTCAATCAGTCCGATATTTTCCTTTTTAATATGATGCAGGTTTGCGTGAGGATGATAAACACCCAGAGGATGCTCCTCTGTAGTAATGTTGTTGCGCAAAGTAAGATCCAGCTCATAAATATCGCCGGTTTTACGTGCAATCGGAGTAATCGTGTTGTGCAGCTCTCCGTCTGTGTATGCGAAGATAAAAGCATCCTCATCTGTGTAGTCCCGCCATGCGGCCAGCACATGCTCAGCCAGATCGATCAGACGCTTTTCATCCTGATGACGAATGCGCAGGACGGAAAGAGGCCATTTGACAATACCGGCCTCCACATCCTCATAGCCCGGAATCGAAACCGGGAGTTCTATGGGGGCTTTTGCCATGGCAAAGGTATAGTTTCCGCCCTGGAAATGATCATGACTTAAAATAGAGCCGCCCACAATAGGAAGATCCGCGTTGGAGCCAAGGAAGTAATGGGGAAATTGCTTTACAAAGTCAAACAGCTTGATAAAGGCAGCCCGGTCAATTTTCATCGGCGTGTGTTCCCCGTTAAATACAATACAATGCTCATTATAGTATACATACGGAGAATACTGGAATCCCCAGCAGCTTCCGTTAATAGTAACCGGAATAATCCGGTGATTTTCCCTTGCCGGGTGGTTGACTCTGCCTGCATAGCCCTCATTTTCCATACAGAGCTGGCATTTTGGATAGGAGCTGGCTTTTGCATTTCTGGCGGCTGCGATTGCCTTCGGATCCTTTTCAGGCTTGGAGAGATTGATGGTAATATCCATGTCTCCGTATTCGCTTGCTACCTTCCATCTTTGATCCCTGCATATACGGTAACGGCGGATATAGTCGCTGTCCTGGCTGAATTTATAGAAATAGTCGGTTGCCTCCCGGGGAGATTTTTTATATCGTTCCCGGAACTCCTTATGTACCTGGGCCGGTCTTGGAAGCAGGCAGTTCATAAGGCGGGTGTCAAACAGATCCCGATAGGTAATACTGTCCGGAATCAGCTCCCGGCGGCAGGCCTCCTGAAGCAGTTCCTCTAAAATATCCTCCAGGGGTTTCTCCGGAATGGGGCCTGGCTCTTCATAATTATCTTCATGGAACAGATCCAGAAGCAGGTTTGTAGTATAGATTCTTTCACACTCGGGCACAAGTCCTGTAGAAATACCGTACCGTACCAGTGCGGCAATTTTTTCTGATAACATCCTATACCTCCCAATCCATCCAATATTAATCTAACGCATGTGCGCCGTCGCCGATATCAACAACGTAGAATTCCGCTTTGTTTCCGGTTTTTTCTTCATAAGCCTGGTCGAGAGTACGGATAAATAAATCCACAGACTCATTTTTTACAATACTGACCGTGCAGCCGCCGAAGCCGCCTCCGGTGATGCGGGAGCCAAGGACGCCCGGGACATTCCATGCCAGCTCGGCCAGGATGTCCGTTTCCGCGCAGGAGGTCTCATAATCGTCCCGGAGAGAAATATGGGATTCATTGATCAGCTTTCCGAAGGTGTCAATGTCGTTGTTCCTCAGGGCAGCGACTGCATGAATGGTGCGCTGATTCTCGTAGACCGCATGCTTTGCGCGTTTTTGGCAGACAGGCTCCTTGATTGCGTCCTTGTACTGTTCAAACTGTTCCTCTGTCAGATCGCCCAGAGTTTTAATATCCACAACGGACTGAAGATCCTTTAATGCAGTCTCGCTTTCTCTTCTGCGGTCATTGTAGGCGGAGGATACAAGGCTGTGCTTTACCTTACTGTTTGTGATGACGATCTTGGCATCGGAAAGCTTAACAGGGGCATATTCATAGTTTAAATTGCTGGTATCCAGAAAAATTGCACAGTCCTTCTTCCCCATGGCAGAAGCGAACTGATCCATAATACCGCAGTTCATACCGTTGAAATTGTTCTCAGAATACTGTCCGATCAAAGCCAGATCCACCATGGAGATATCAAATCCAAAGGTATCCCGAAGCATCAGTCCGGTCAGCACCTCCAGAGAAGCAGAGGAGGAGAGTCCGCTTCCGGCCGGGATATCTCCGTAGATCAGAATATCTGCTCCGGCCGGGATATGATATCCCCGTTTTTCAAAGGTCCACAGGATTCCTTTCGGATAGTTGGTCCATCCGTCCTTTTCATCCGGAACCAGATGATCCAGAGAAATTTCCACCATACCTAAATTCGTAAAATTAAGAGAATAAAAACGGACAGTCCGGTCAGTTCTCGGACGAATAACTCCATAGGTTCCGATTGTCAGGGCGCATGGAAAAACATGTCCTCCGTTGTAGTCGGTGTGCTCGCCGATCAGGTTTACGCGTCCTGGGGCAAAGTAGGCTTTTGGCTGGCCTTCCGGGCCGAAAAGCTCTGCAAATTTTTCTTTTAATTGTGCTACATTGACTGCCATATGTATTTCCTCCTTATAATGTACTGCTGCAGCGCAACTGTGTCTGCTGAATGTACACAGTTTTGTCCTGTCTGTCCGGGCAGCAGCAAAGTGTTCCGGCATCCTCTCGTCCGCCGGTATTGACATCTGTGTTAATATCAATATAATGAGAATTACATAGAGATTCAACAAGAATATTTGTATAAAATAGAAGGATATTGAGATTATATGCAGCTTCAGATCGATCAGAAACAAAAAGAGCTCAAAAGCCATGGAAGCTACGGGTTTCCGGTGCTGATAAGCTATGAAAAACTGTCTTACTTTGATACCGGAGAATTTCCCTGGCATTGGCATCCGGAGATTGAACTGACTCTGGTTATGGAGGGGAGGATTGCCTATCAGGTCAATGACAGTCTGTATTATATGAAGGCAGGAGAGGGCATGTTCTGCAATACGAATGTACTCCATTCCGGGCACGGGCTGGAGACGCCGGACTGCAGCTATCTGTCGATCACCTTTCATCCGAGACTTTTGTATGGCTACAGCTCCAGTGTTATGCAGAATAAATATATGAATCATATTTTAAAGAGTCCGGCATTGGCATCCATTCATTTGGTTCCGGAGGTGGACTGGCAGAGACAGGTGCTGGAAAGGATGGAGAGGATTCGTTTACTGGATAAGGAACGGCCTGTTTCGGAGGAGCTCCAGATACAGATTGTTCTGCTGGAGATTTGGCAGCGTATTTTCGAGCACGTGGAAGCGCGGGAGCTGGATTATACAGAAAACGGGCGGGATACAGAGCGAATCCGGGAGATTATGGAGTATATTCAAAAGCATTATGCGGAAAAAATTACGTTGGAAGATCTGGCGGCTCAGATTCATTTGTGCAAAAGCGAGAGCTGCCGTCTGTTTAAACGGTATATGAATGAATCGATGTTTGATTATCTGCTGAGCTACCGTGTGGAACGAAGCCTGGAGCTTCTCAGACAGTCCGGACTTGATGTGACGCAGATTGCGGGACAGGTAGGCTTTGCGAATCCGGGATATTATTCAAGGATATTTAAAAGAAAGATGGGGTGTACCCCTTTGGAATACCGGAAAAGCCGGAGCAGTGAAAAAAAATAAAGAACGGCATGATACAGACTCTTTGAAAGAGTCTTGTATTGTGCCGCTTTTTATAAATTTGTCACAGATTTTTCTTTTTATATACAAAATATAATCCTACAGCCGTAAACACCGTCAGATAGACAAGCAGGATCACAATTCCCTGAAGCTCTGCCGGTTCTCCGGCTGAGATGCTTCTTACCATCCGGCTGGTCTGGGACAGAGGCAATGCTGCAATGAACTCCCGGACTCCCCGGGGAATGTTGTCGGTAGAAAAGAAGGTATTGCACAGATAAGCCATCGGCATAATAAAATAATTGGAAAACCGGGGTACATCTGCATGATTTCTTGCCAAAAAGGATACTACAATACCAATGGAGGCAAATACGGTTCCATTTAAAAACAGAATCAATACAGACAGCAGATTAAAGGTAAGCCCGGTTTCAATAGGAAGTACGAGAAGCAGGATGATGCCTCCGGCATACAGGCCCCGCAATCCTCCCGCGATGATCTGTCCCGCGATAAACTGCCATAAGGGGGTGGGCGAGATAATCACCTGATCGAAAGCCTTTTCATACAGTCTCTGCACATTCAGGTTCTGGGCAATGGCGTTAAAGCTGCCGTTCATGGTAGTCAGTGACACAACGCCCGGAATCAGAAAATACAGATAAGGCTGTCCGTTCATAGTAGTCCGTATTCCCCAGCCGAAGACGACCAGATACATCAGAGGCGCAATCATGGCGGCCAGAGTAATGCGGGAAAAATCCCGGATAAATTCTCTCCACTTTTCCCATAAAATCGTTATAATTCCCATATCGAATATTCCTTCCAATTCTCTAGGACAGGCGTTTGCCTATCTGTTCCACAAAGACATCCTCCAGTGTAGTATCACGAAGGCTTACCTGTCCCTGTACCTGGGACAGATAGTCAATCGCCTGGGAACGCTCATGAAAATAATGAGAGTGAATACCGTCCGCATGCATTTCGTCAACGGCATAAGCGCCCAGCTTCCGGATTAAATGAGCGGGGGTATCAATTTCGTTCAGCTTTCCGCCGTTCATCAATGCAACACGGTTACATAAAGACTGGGCTTCCTCAATATAATGAGTGGTCAGAAGGATGGTCAGTCCCTGTTCGTTTAGCTGGCGCAGCAGGTTCCACATCTGCCTGCGGGAAATAGCATCCATTCCGGCAGTAGGCTCATCCAGAAGCAGAATCTGGGGTTCAGTCAGGAGAGCACGGCAAACCATAAGCTTTCGCTTCATCCCTCCGGAAAGCTTGCGGACAGTCTTTCTGCGGTGCTCGGTCAGTCCGGCAAACTGAAACAATTCCTCTGTCCTGGCGCGAATCTGTTTTACCGGCATATAATAAAGGCGTCCCTGGTACTCCATAATCTCATCCATATCCATATCCTGGCGCATGGAATACTCCTGAGTAATCACGCTGACCTTTCTCTTAATATCCTGCCTCTTTCTGGTAAGAAGCTCTCCGTCAATACGGATTTCTCCGGAGGTAGGCAGAAGAAGTGTGGATAACATTCCGATAGTAGTTGTTTTTCCTGCGCCGTTTGGTCCCAAAAGCCCGAAAAATTCTCCGGTTTCGATCCGAAGCTTCAAAGAATCCACGGCTGTAAAGCCTTCAAAGGTTTTCGTCAGATTATCCAGTTCGATCATGCCTGTGTATGGGGCTCCTTTGCGATAATGAGGGAATAGTATCCGGCATCATCCGGAATCTCTTCCACTCCCCGGTAAATATGTTCATTATCCATGCCGCAGTTTTCAACCATAACGACCTCCCTGCCGCTGGCCGCCAGAATTTCCTTTACCTGATTCATTTTTTTGCCGGATTTCATCAGCACATAATTACCGGGAATGTCCAGCCGGCTGTCCAGGCGGTGAACCGCCGGCACAATATGAAGCTGCTCATTCCACTCCGCAAGGGAGGTATTGGTCCTGGCTGCGGCAGCACAGAAGGAGGTAATACCGCTGACCAGCTCGGTGCGGTAGCCCCGGGCAGCGACTCGCTTCTGTACATAAAGATAGGTAGAATAAATGGTCGGATCCCCAAGCGTCAGGAATACAACATTTTGTTCTTTGTTCAGATAGGTTTCGATGATTTGGGCAGCCTTGTCATGATTCCGGTTCATTTCATCCTGGTCATGGGTCATAGGCATTGCCACGGGCACCAATGTTTTCTGAGCCAGCTCCGGCACAGCCTGTACGGCGATTTGAAAAGCCACTGTTTCCTCCGCAACCGGTCCCGGAAGGGCGATTACCTCATTTTCCCGGATCAGGCGGACGGTTTTCAGGGTCATAAGCTCCGGATCTCCCGGTCCGACGCCCGCTCCATATAAAATTCCTGCCATAATTTATGATTCTCCTTTGTATGGTACTGAAATATATGGATTTTATTATACTAGATGAAAAAATTTTTTCAATAAGATTTTGAAACCTGACATATAATTTTAGAGTTTCGCATAGGATTGCTTTTTCAGACATAGTGTGATATATTATATATGCAGTCTTGCCATGACTGCATCACAGCATAACTGCAGGTGTCGGGTCAGACTATGTCTGAACCGGTGAAAAGGGAAACAGGTGTAAATCCTGTACGAACTCGTCACTGTAAATAGGGAGCAGGAAACTAATATGCCACTGAGCGATTGGGAAGGCGGTTTCTTGTGGGGATCTATAAGTCAGGAGACCTGCCTGCGGATGTATCGGGAAAATTTTTTCCTGACCACGAGTAACTGGTCGTAATGAATGCAGATTTACAATTATATCATCGTTGCGCCCTCTTACCCAAATGTCTTCTGAAAATGATAAAAGAAGACATTTTTTTAATCATGGTGAGAACACTCACCAAAAAAGGAGGAACAATATGAAAAACAAAATGGCAACCCTGCTGGCAGCCTGTATGGTTTTCTCCCTGTGTGTGGCCGGATGCGGAAGCGCCGCCGACACAGCAGCTGAGCCAGAGACACCGGCAGAAGAAACAAGTGAACAGACACCGGAAAAAGAGCCTGCAAAGGAAGAAGAACCTGCGGAAGAAGGAGAGGAAAAGCCTTCTGAAGAGTCCGGGGATCAGAGCGGAGACACTGCGATTCTGGCGGTCAGCTTTGGAACCAGCTTTAATGAGAGCCGGGATATTACTATCGGCGCCGTTGAGAATGCAATCGCAGACGCGTTTCCACAGTATCCGGTAAGAAGAGCATTTACGGCCCAGATCATTATTGACAAGCTGGCAGAGCGGGACGGCATCCAGATAGACAATGTGACTCAGGCATTGGACCGGGCGGTGGCAGACGGTATTAAAAACCTGATTGTGCAGCCGACCCATCTGATGAATGGTCTGGAATATGCAGATCTGGTGGAGGAGCTGGCAGACTACGAGTCTGATTTCGATCAGATTGTTTTAGGCGAGCCGCTTCTGACCAGCGATGCAGATTATGAGGCAGTGATCAAAGCGATTACAGATGAAACAAAATCCTATGACGACGGCGAAACGGCCATCGTTTTTATGGGACACGGCACAGAGGCAGAGTCTAATCAGGTGTATGCAGCCATGCAGGAGAAGCTGAGCGCGGCAGGCTTTGGGAATTATTACATAGGAACCGTAGAGGCCAGTCCGACTCTGGAGGATGTGGTTGCGGCCATAAAGGAGGCAGGAACCTATAAGAAAGTCGTACTGGAGCCTTTGATGGTAGTATGCGGAGATCATGCCAACAATGATATGGCAGGCGACGAGGAGGATTCCTGGAAGACTGTTTTTGAGTCCGAGGGCTATGAAGTGGAATGTGTGCTCCGCGGACTTGGAGAGCTGGAAGGCATCCGGAAAATTTATGTGGATCATACGCAGGCAGCCATTGACAGCCTGGCAAATTAGACAGTCTGATTTTCGATAAAAAATAAGCCCCCGTCTGTAAAGGCGGGGGCAGTTTAAAATTAACAGGAAATGATATTATGAAAAGGTTATGGGTTTATATTTTAATAACAGCAGTTTTTGCGCCATGGATAACAGGAGCAGCCGTGACTGCTTATGCGGATGAGAACGGCAAAGAGGCGGTCTCCTATGACCAGGTGGCTTCCGAGGATGAAAAGGCAGCGGCCCAGGAGGTAGGCGTTGAGGGAATGAAGCCTGTCTATGGGGCGGATGTGGCGGACGGAGTTTATCAGGTGGAGGTAGAGTCCAGCTCTTCCATGTTCCGGATTGCCGAAGCTGAGCTGACCGTAAAAGAGGGAGAGATGACGGCTGTGCTTACTATGGGAGGAACCGGATATCTGAAGCTTTTTATGGGAACCGGAGAAGAGGCGGCAGCAAGCGATGCTTCTGCTTATATTGATTATATGGAAAATGAGGAAGGGCAGCATACCTACCGTATTCCGGTGGAGGCACTGGATCAGCCTATCGCATGTGCTGCCTTCAGTAAAAATAAAGAGAAATGGTATGACCGCAGCATTTTATTCCGGGCAGACAGTCTTCCGGAGGAGGCCGTATTAACCGAGCTTCCGGACTATGAAGCTTTGGAGAAGGCGGCAAAGGAAAAACGGATTGCGGCTATGAAGGCAGAAAAGGAAGGAAAGGCGGCTGCTGAAGCAGGGGAGGAAGTACCGGAAGCAGAAGCCGTACAGACTCCTGTCAGGCCTGCGCTGATTGAGATGGAGGACGGCGAATATGCCATTGGCACAGAGCTGTCCGGCGGAAGCGGGAAATCGACGGTGACATCTCCTGCCCTTCTGATTGTAAAAGACGGACTGGCATATGCCCGGATTGAGTGGAGCAGCTCCAGTTATGACTATATGGTGGTAGGGGGAGAAAAATATTTTCCTGTAAATGAGGAAGGCTATTCGACCTTTGAGATTCCCATTCTTGTATTCAATGAACCTATGCCGGTGATTGCGGATACGACGGCCATGAGTACGCCCCATGAAGTAGAATATGCCCTGACCTTTTATACAGATGAAATTATGTCCAAAAATCAGACTCCGCAGGCAGCGGCCCAGCGGGTAGTTTATATGGTGATTGCGATTGTTGCCGTATGTATGGTTGTTTCGTTTGTAACCAAAAGAAGAAGGAACTTTGTAAAATGATGAAAAAATTGGCGGCAATTATATTAAATATCCTGACAGTTTTTGTACTGGCAGCCTGCGGCTCTGCGCAGGATACTGTTACCATGGAAAAAAACACAGATATCAGTCCGGAACTTTCATACAGCCACAGCATGGAGCTTACATACGCTGAGAGGTTTTCCGTAGATTATTATGAGGACGGCTATGCTTTGATTACCATATGGGAGGGAGGCCGTTTTCTGGTGGTTCCGGAAGGAAAGAATGCGCCGGAGGAGCTTGCAGAGGATATTGTTTTGCTGAAGCAGCCCATAGAACATATTTATCTGGTGGCATCTGCCGTGATGGATATGTTTGTATCCATGGATACCCTGGATTCTGTCCGGTTTTCTGCATTAAAGCCGGAGGGGTGGTACGTGAAAGAGGCCAGGGATGCCATGGAAGCAGGAGATATTCTTTATGCAGGGAAATATTCGGCGCCGGATTACGAGATGATTGTTGCAGAGGGCTGTGGCCTTGCCATTGAAAACACCATGCTCTATCATACGCCGGAAGTAAAGGAGCAGCTGGAAAAGTTCGGTATTCCGGTACTGGTGGACTATTCCAGTTATGAGCTGGAACCGCTGGGAAGAACCGAGTGGGTGAAGCTGTACGGACTTCTTGCCGGGAAAGAGGAGGAGGCGGAAAAAGCCTTTCAGTCAGAAGCGGAGGCTTTTGCTTCCGTCGGCAAAGAAGAAAGCTCGGGAAAGACCGTGGCATTTTTCTATATTACGACCAATGGGGAGGCCAATGTCCGGAAATCTTCGGATTATTTGCCGAGGATGATTGAGCTCGCGGGAGGAAGCTATATTTTTGACCATCTGGGAGACAAGGATGACAATGCTTCTTCCACGGTTACAATGCAGATGGAGGAATTTTACGCGACTGCAAAGAATGCCGATTATATTATATATAACAGCACGATTGAAGGAGAGATGTCCTCCATGGATGAGCTTTTGGGTAAAAGCAGCCTGCTTGAAAACTTTAAGGCTGTGCAGGATGGAAATGTATTCTGCACTACCAGGAATATCTATCAGTCGTCCATGGAGCTGGGAACCATTATTTCGGATATTCATAAGATTCTGACGGAAGAGGAAGACGGTCTTACTTATATTTACAAACTGGAGTAAAAGATGAAGCGAAGCAGATATGGAATTGCATTTTTAATATTGACCATATTGGTACTGGTGTTTCTGGCGGTAAATGTGTGCGCGGGAAGTGTCAATATTCCGTTTTCTGACGTGCTGCGGGTATTAGGAGGGAAAGAAACGGATGCAGTATCTGCGGATATCGTTATGCAGATACGTTTTCCAAGGGCGCTGGCGGCAGCAATTTTAGGAGGGGGCCTTGCCTTATCCGGGTATCTTCTTCAGACCTTTTTTCATAATCCCATTGCCGGCCCTTTTATTTTGGGGATTTCCTCGGGAGCGAAGCTAATCGTGGCTCTGATTATGGTAGCTGCTCTTGGAAGGGCAGTGCAGGTCAGCTCTATGGTTATGATTATGGCGGCGTTTGCAGGGGCCATGATCTCCATGAGCTTTGTCCTGCTGATGTCCAGAGTGATAGATCAGATGTCCATGCTCATTGTCAGCGGGGTTATGATTGGATATATTTGTACGGCGATTACAGATTTTGTTGTGACCTTCGCGGATGACGCGGATATTGTGAACCTGCACAACTGGTCCAAAGGAAGCTTTTCCGGTATTAGCTGGGAAAATGTAGGGATCATGGCAGTTATAATATTTGCGGCATCCTTCTGTGTATTTCTGATGTCCAAGCCAATCAGCGCGTATCAGATGGGGGAGTCCTATGCCAGAAACATGGGACTGAATATTCGTTTGTTTCGTGCGCTCCTGGTGCTTTTATCCAGTATATTGTCGGCCTGTGTGACCGCGTTTGCCGGCCCGGTTTCTTTTGTGGGAATTGCAGTGCCCCATCTGGTAAAAAGTCTGTTCAAAACCTCAAAGCCTATTTTGATGATTCCGGCCTGCTTCCTTGGAGGAGCAGCCTTCTGTCTGTTCTGTGATCTGCTGGCGAGAGTGCTGTTTGCGCCTACAGAGCTTAGTATCAGTACAGTAACGGCTGTGTTCGGTGCGCCGGTTGTTATATTTATTATGGTACATCGAAAGAAAGAGAAGATGGGGTAGAGAAGGATGGAAGAATTTTATTTTTATACAGAGGGATTATCTGTGGGCTACCATGGAGTTCCTCTGATTAAAAATATAGAACTCCGGCTGAGAAAGGGAGAGATTCTTACGTTGATTGGCCCGAATGGAGCCGGAAAGACTACTATATTAAAAAGTATTATCAAACAGCTTGAGCCGGTTGGCGGAGCAGCTTATCTGGACGGAAGAGAAATAGGCCTGCTGACAGGGAAGGAGCTGTCTGAAAAGCTTTCGGTAGTGCTGACAGAACGAGTGCGTCCGGAGCTTATGACCTGCAGGGATGTAGTGGCTACCGGCAGATATCCCTATACCGGCCGGTTTGGAGTGCTTTCCCGGGAGGATCACCGTATTGTAAATGAGTCCATGGAGCTGGTTCATATCTCGGAGCTTTCAGAGCGGGATTTTTCAAAAACCAGCGACGGACAGAAGCAGAGGGTTATGCTGGCACGTGCCATCTGCCAGGAGCCGGATATCATTGTTCTGGATGAGCCGACCTCCTTTCTGGATATCAAGTATAAGCTGGAATTTTTGTCGATTATTCAGGAGATGTCTAAAAAACGGCATTTGTCGGTCATTATGTCCCTGCATGAGCTGGATCTGGCAGAGCGCATTTCTGATAAAATTGCCTGTGTCAAAGGAGACATAATTGACAGATTCGGGACTCCGGAGGAAATTTTTACAGAAGGGTATATTCCCAGGCTGTATCAGATGACTGCAGGCTCCTACGACGAGCTGACCGGCAGTCTGGAATTAGAGGCGGTAAAGGGGAAGCCGCAGGCCTTTGTTCTGGCAGGGTGCGGCAGCGGTACGCCGGTTTACCGAAGGCTTCAGAGAGAAGGTATTCCTTTCGCAACCGGAATTCTGTGGGAAAATGATCTGGATTATCCGTCTGCGAAGGCTCTGGCGGCGGAGTTGATCAGCGTGAAGGCATTCTGCCGGATGGATGAGGGGGCTGTAAAGAGAGCAGAAGAGCTGATTGATGCCTGCGGCCAGGTGATCTGTACAATAAAGCCGGAGGAAGCCGGGGAATTCACAGAAGAGCTTCAAAGGCTGTATCAATATGCCGGGGCACAGGGGAAGATACAAGAAAAGCTGTAAATACAGAAAGCAAACAGGACTGCTTCAAACCGGGAAGGGGAGATGCAGTCCCTTTTAGCTATTCATTCCTTCGGTACTCGCTGGGGCTTACTCCTTTTTTCTGGCGGAAAAGTCTGGAAAAGTACAAAGGATCCGCATAGCTTACAGAGTGTGCGACAGCCCGGACGGAAAGAGAGGTATTTTTTAACAGAATACATGCCTGGCGTATCCGGTAATCCAGCAGATAGCTTTGAATGGATATGCCGGTAAATGCCTTGAACAGACGGTGCAGATAGGAGCGGTTAATATTCAGATGCTCAGCGATATCCTGGACCGTAATCGGATCACAGTAGCAGGCCTCTATATATTTTAACGCTTCCTCCACATAATCTGATTTATTCTCATGAACGGAAAGCTGGTGATTTGGAAATTTGCGCGCCAGAAGAAAAAGATATTCATACATAATACTGTTCATAATCAGGTCGCGGTTCTGCGGCAGCTTATCCGCTTCAAACATTTTTTCATGACAGAGTCTCATCTGATCGTCCTGTCCGTAGTGTATGGTCAGATGCTCCAGAAGGGAGGTTCTCTCCAGATATCCCCTGACTTTAATCCCCTGCATTCCGATCCAGGTATAGCTCCAGGGAGACTTGAGATCTGCCTGATAAAAAATAAGCTCTCCCGGACAGATTAAAAAAGCATCTCCTTCCTTCAGGCGGAAAATCTTTCCCCGCGCCTTATAGATGCCGGAGCCGCTCAGGATGTAATGAATCAGGTATCCGTTGCGCAGTATGGGACCATAGCTGTGTCCGGGAGCACAGTTCTCATAGCCGCATGTATAAATCATCGCATCAATATTTCTGGAAAAATCATTGGAAAAAATATAGTCCTGCATAAAGTAGGTATCCGCTCCTTTTTCTTATGATCCCGGTTTTGTCCGGTCATTAGGAAATATTGTCATAATGCTCAATGTCTAAGTCACATATCTCCATATGTTTTTGATTATACTGATCTATAATAATAATTACAAGAGGCAGATGAAAAATCTGAAAGGACGTTTTTTTACTGTGGCCACGGAAAAAACGAAATGCAGAAGCTTCTGCAGCAAAGAAAAAGGAGGAGCATGGAATGGATGCGAATAAGCGGCAGAGATATGAAAAAATATCCATAGAGCTTACAAAACTGGTTGGAGGTAAAGAAAATATTCAGGGAGTGGCCCACTGTGCGACACGTCTTAGAATTGTATTGAAGGATAATGAGCTTGCAGATTTAAAGGCGATTGAGGATGTGGATCTTGCCAAAGGAGTATTTGTAGCCGGAGATCAGGTTCAGATTATTTTCGGCGCGGGCCTGGTCAATGATGTGTATGAGGTATTTGCCGAGCATAACAATATGAAAAATATGAGTCTGAGCGACTTAAAGACAGTGGCAAATAAGAAGATGAATCCTCTTCAGAGAATCATCAAAGCGCTGTCGGATGTTTTTGTGGATATTATGCCGGGAATCCTTGCGGCCGCGCTTCTGACAGGACTCTCCGGCGTGCTGGGGAATCTGGACTTTGTGAAGGCAAATGATACGCTGTACGGAATCAACAGACTGATTAATATTTCTTCAGGGGCAATTTTCGGTTTCCTTCCGCTGGCTGTTGCATACAGTGCCTGCAAACGGTTCGGCGGGCGGCCGATACTTGGAATTGTGATAGGCTGTATTATGCTGAGCGACAGTCTGGCCAATGCCTATGCGGCGGCACAGGGTACTGTGGAAGTCACAACCTTGCATATTTTTGGAATGGGAGTGGATCTGGTAGGCTTTCAGGGCGGTATTATTGTGGCGCTGCTGATGGGCTTTGTGACGGCAAAGCTGGATATTTTCTTTGAAAAGAAGGTGCCGGAGGTGATTCGTCTGCTAATTTCACCGTTGCTTACTACCTTAGTGGGGGCGCTTCTTTTATTTACGATTATAGGACCGCTGGGACGGGGACTTTCCTCCGGAATCACCAATGCTTTAGTATGGATGACCCAGAATCTGGGAGTATTTGGCTACGGAGTATTTTCCGGATTACAGCAGCTGGTGGTAATTACCGGTCTGCATCATATTTTCGGGGCAATCGAGGCGCAGCTTCTGGCAGATACAGGAAGGAATTTTTTGAATCCTCTGATGTCCGTGGCGATTATTGCACAGGGCGGCGCAGTGCTTGGATATCTGGTAATGCACAGAAAAAATGTGAAGATCAGAGAGCTGTGTATTCCAAGCTTTATCTCCGTGTTATTTGGAATTACAGAGCCGGCATTATTCGGAATTAATTTAAGATACCGTTTTCCAATCATCGGCGGCTGCATCGGCGGAGCCATGGGCGGAGTTGTGGTCTATCTTACCAATCTTGCGGCAGTCGGCTTTGGAACAACCGTGCTTCCAGGTATTGCGCTGGCAGATCCGGCAGGAAACGGATATGTAAATTATATTATTGCACATGGAGTTGCCATTGCAGGCGGATTTATTATGACGCTGGCGCTGGGCAGGTTTATGGATAAAAATCAGGGGGAGGCCCCGGCAGCGGAAGTAAAAACAGAAGCAGCGGTGCAGGAGATCCCGGATGCATCCCAGAAGGCAGAAGAGGCACCGAAGGAGGAAGTGTTTTACGGATATGCAGACGGAGAGCTGATTGCAATGGAGGAGGTAAAGGATGATACCTTTGCCAATAAGGTGTTAGGAGACGGTGTTGCGGTAATCCCGGCAGAAGGAAAGGTATATGCGCCGGCAGACGGAATGATCACCAGTGTATTTGATACAAAGCATGCCATCTGCTTTGCAAGCAGCTATGGAACAGAGCTTTTGATACATATTGGAGTGGATACTGTGAACCTGCAGGGAAAATATTTTACTGCTCATGTAAAAGACGGAGATATGGTAAAAAGAGGACAGCTTCTGGTAGAGTTTGATAAAGAGCAGGTGGAAAAAGCCGGTTATGATACGGTGATTCCGATGATATTTACGGATCTTCCGGAAGAGAAAACACTTGAAAAAACAAAGCCCTGCAAGCTGAGCACAGCAGTGAAAGCAGCAGTTGTACATAAAGTATAAACTATAAAGTCCGGAGAAAGAGCATGAACAGGAAATTGATTTTTTTGGATATTGACGGGACGCTGGTAGCTGATATGAGAGCGCCGTCCGCACTGGTAACAAAGGCCGTCCGAAGAGCAAGGGCAAACGGGCACCTGGTATTTCTATGTACCGGGAGGAATATGGCAATTATCGGGAAAGATATTATGGATGTGGGATTTGACGGTGTGATAGCCAGCGCCGGGGGACATGTGGAAATCGGAGATAAGGTGCTTTTTGACAGTCTTCTTGCGGAAGAAACTATACAGGAATGTCTTTCCGTATTTCATGCCCATGGTATTTATTGCAGAATAGAAAGTCCGGAAGGAATTTTCACGGACCCGCAGATGGAAAGCCTTTTAAGGACGGCAAAGCCTGATAAATCAAATTCGGAGCTGATTCGTATGCAAAGAGAGATCGAAGAGGGGATCCCGATTCTGCCATATGAAAGCTATCCGGGAAACGGAGCATATAAAATATGTTTTACGAGTACAAACCTGGAAGCGGTTGAGGAGACAAAAAAATATCTGGGAGATCGGTTCGAATATGTGGTGCACCCCTATGGAGGAAGCAATTCCTGCTTTAACGGGGAGATTATCCGAAAAGGGGTAGACAAAGGAAGCGGGATGGAACAGGTATGCCGGTATTATGGAATGAGAATGCAGGATACGATTGCCTTTGGCGACAGCATGAATGACTGTGGAATGATGAAATGCGCGGGCATAAGCGTTGCCATGGGAAATGCATGTGAAGAATTAAAGCATATGGCGGATGTTATCTGCAGAAATGTCTGGGATGACGGCATTTATTATGAATTTGAAAGAATGGGCTTTCTGTAAAACCTTGAGTTACTGTTTTTCTTACTACAAAGCTCAAAAGGTTCTGCTGCCAAAGGCAGCAGGACCTTTTGAGCTTTAAAAATTACATCCGGCAGAAACTCAGGTGAACTAATACTTGTATCATACTGCCAATCTATTATACAATGAAAGCAAACTAAAGGAAAAAACAGAGATGATAAGAATTCAGGACATAGCGGACAGAGTGGGAGTGAGCCGTACCACAGTATCAAACGTG
Organism: uncultured Lachnospiraceae bacterium; assembly: GCA_910585465.1. Taxonomy (GTDB): domain Bacteria; phylum Bacillota; class Clostridia; order Lachnospirales; family Lachnospiraceae; genus Hominiventricola. The sequence goes on from CAJUEW010000003.1 coordinate 206,660, forward strand.
CTGCACGGAAATACCAAGAAGGTGTCACAGGAAACAATACAAAAAATCTCGGAGATTTTGAATGAGGAAGGATATGTGCCGGATAAGACGCCCGGAATTTTTGCCGGAAAGGCATCCAAAATAATAGGTCTGGTAATGGGGTTTGAGGCAGTACACGGGATACATGCCCTGCAGGACTCCTTTGTTGGAGAATTTCTGGCAGGTATTGAAGCTGAGGCGGAGAGAAACGGTTATTATATTATGCTCATAAACGGCGCGGATCTTCGCAAAACGGCGCAGATAGCTTCCAGGTGGAATGTTGACGGGCTGATTATTCTGGGTTTTACAGACAGGAAATATTACGATTTACGCAAAATACTGAATAAGCATATGATTTTGGTAGATACCTACCCTCAGGGAGAATATGACTTTATAAATGTAGGAATTGATGACTATTCAGGGGGCTGGCAGATCGGAAGCTATTTGCTGGAGTGCGGATATCCGGGGGCTCTTTTTCTGGCAGAGACAACGGCTGACAGCGATTATTTCCGGTGGCTGGGATTTAAAAAGGGAATGGAAAGCAGAGGAGGGTTCTGCAGTAAATCGCGGTATTTTGTGATACCCGCAAACACGGAAAAAAGATTAAGATACTATGAAAAAATGCTTCCGGATTTTCTTAGGGCAGGCGCGCTGGCGTTTTCCTCCGACGTAACCGCTGTGGAGGCAATGAATTTTTTTCTCGATAGAGGAATCGGCGTACCGGAGCAGATATCAGTTACCGGATTTGATGACAGTCTGTATGCCCGGATATCGCGTCCGCGCCTGACAACCGTGCATCAGGACGTAAAAGAGAAGGCGCACCTAAGCGTCTCGCTTTTGCTGAAGCTGATCCGCCGGCTGCCCATAGAAAAGCTGGATCATAAAAACCCGGTCCGGCTGGTCTGCAGGGAGTCTGTGAAATGTACATGATAGACAAATACAGGCTTCAAATTTTGTTTGTTTTTATAGTTTCATAAGAAACGTTTTGAAATGCTCCTCCTGTGTATGCTATGCTTGCTGTGGAATGAAAAAGATATGATAACAGGAGGGTTACTTTATATGGACAGAGTATGGTGGAAGGAAAGCATTGTATACCAGATTTATCCAAGAAGCTTTATGGACAGCAACGGAGACGGCATCGGGGACATTTGCGGCATTATTGAAAGGCTTGACTACTTAAAGGATTTGGGAGTAGATGTTCTCTGGATATCGCCTGTGCTGGAATCCCCGGGAGATGACAATGGGTATGATATTTCAGATTATTATAAGATCCTGGAGGAATTCGGAACAATGGCTGAGTATGAGCTTTTATTGAAGGAGGCCCATGCCAGAGGAATGAAAATACTAATGGATCTGGTTGTGAACCATACCTCCGACGAGCATCCCTGGTTTATGGAAAGCCGGAAATCCAAGGATAATCCATACCGGGATTTTTATATCTGGAGATCGGGAAAAAACGGAAGGGAGCCTAATAACTGGGGGGCCTGCTTTGGAGGGCCTGCCTGGGAATATGATGAGGAAACTTCCATGTATTATCTTCATAATTTTTCCAGAAAGCAACCGGATTTGAACTGGGAAAATCCAAAGGTAAGAGAAGCAGTCTTTGACATGATGACATGGTGGTGCGAAAAGGGAGTTGACGGCTTCCGTATGGATGTTATCAGCATGATTTCCAAAGATCAGAGCTTCCCGGACGGAATCGTGTCAGGGGGTCTGTATGGGGACAGCTCACCCTATGTTGTGAATGGCCCGAGGGTCCATGAATTTTTGCAGGAAATGAATCGGAAAGTTCTTTCCAAATATGATATTATGACAGTGGGGGAGACCGCAGGAGTTACGATAGAGGAGGCCGGGAAGTATGCCGGGAATGATTCCCACGAATTAAATATGGTATTCCAGTTTGAGCATACGGGAATCGGGGACGGAAAACTTGGAAAATGGACGACAGAGCGTTTTGATTTTATGGAACTGAAAGAAATTCTTTCAAAATGGCAGACCAAACTTCAGGGGAAGGCGTGGAACAGTGTTTACTGGGGAAATCACGACCAGCCAAGATCTGTTTCTAGGTTTGGCAATGACAGTCCAAAGTATCGTGAAATTTCAGCGAAGATGCTGGCTACCTGTCTATTAAGTCTCCAGGGGACTCCTTATATTTATCAGGGGGAGGAGCTTGGAATGACGAATATTTATTTTGACAGTCTGTCCTCCTACCGGGATATTGAGAGCATTCAGTGCTATCGTGAGCTTACGGAGGCAGGGCTTATATCGGAAGAAGAGATGCTGGAATGTTTAAAACTCAGAAGCCGGGATAATGCGCGGACGCCTATGCAGTGGGATGGAAGCGCAAATGCAGGTTTTACTTCAGGAACCCCGTGGATAGAGGTCAACAGAAATTACCCGGAAATCAATGCAGCGTCCCAGGCAGATAACAGCCGTTCTGTTTTAAGCTATTACAAAAAAATGATTCAAGTAAGAAAGTCTGAATTAGGGCTTGTCTATGGAGACTTTATCTTACAGGAACCGGAGCATGCGCAAATATTTGCTTATAAGAGAGTCTGTGGGGCTGACTGCTATCTGATTGCATGTAATTTTACAGATCAGGAAGCCGTCTTTGTGATGCCAAAGGAATTTTCAGAAAACAATACCTGCCTGATCTCCAATTATGACAGGGGGAATTATAACGGGGAGATATGCTTAAGCCCTTATGAGGCGTTCGTTGTGAAGGCAGATAAATAATAAAAGAAGAGATGTAAAAGGCTGTGGCGGAAATACACAATCCCTGTGGGGGATAAGTATTTTTGCCACAGCCTCTTTTTGCAGGATAGCTTTACAGTGTTTTTAAATCTATTTTGGATTCCTCTCCGCCTTCCCCGTCAACTGTATAATATGCAGCCTGTTCTGCAGCGTTCACGTAGATCCTAAGTTCAGCAGCTTCTAATCCTTTTTCTTTTACAGCCTTCTTTACTGCAGTCTGAATATCAGCAACAGAAACGCTTAATCCGCTCATTTCAACACATACAGAAGTTTTGCAGGCCGGTTTTTTTGACGCGGCTTTTTTCTCTGGGGCCGTCGTTTCAACTGCTTTTTCTTCTACAGCCTTTTCTTTCTTTGCAGGTGTAGCTGTACCTGCAGCTTTTTTTGGTCTTGCCATTTTTTCCACTTCCTCCTCAAAACACATATCAACCTATGTTGTAATCCAAATTAAGTCAAAATTATTCAAGTCCTGTACATTATAGGATCGAAACTTCATTTTGTCAAGGAAAGGGTTTCCAGGCGGGGTTTTATGCAGTCTGTCTATGCTTCCTCTGGCAGCAAAAGCTTTTGACCTTTATGATAGAAAACGCAGAAGCCACGGCGCTGATATTCTTGCCTTTACAGAAGCGTGTGTGATATCATATTGAAAACACAGGAGGAGTAAAGAAGATGGGCACAACAGAAAAAAAAGGAATCCTGACCGTCAGCTTCGGAACGAGTGTCAATAAGACAAGAGAAAAAACAATTGACGCAATAGAATTGTATATTCAGAAAGTATTTCCGGATCATATACTGTACCGCGCCTGGACCAGCGGAATGATTATAAAGAAGATAAAAAAGCGGGACGGCGTACATATTGATACAGTAACTGAGGCGATGGAACGGATGTTTTCTGACGGAGTTGCCAGAGTGGTGGTCCAGCCTACGCATGTGATAAACGGTGTGGAGAATGATCGTATGATTGCGGATGCCCTTGCTTTTAAAGAAAGATTCCATAAAATTGCATTTGGTACGCCGCTTCTGACCAGTGATGGGGATTTCTGCGCAGTCATTGAGGCAGTCATGGCAGAATTTAAGGATCTCCGGCAGGAGGAAGCACTGGTGTTCATGGGCCACGGAACGGCGCATGATGCCAACGCGGTCTATGGGGCATTAGATGATAAGTTCAAGGATATGGGCTATAAAAATGTATTTCTTGGAACCGTAGAAGCATATCCGTCTATGGAGACGCTGATGGAGCTGGTGCGCGGTTATGGGGCCAGGCGTGTGACGCTGGCACCGTTTATGGTAGTGGCAGGAGATCATGCAGTGAATGATATGTCCGGCCGGAATGCGGATTCTTGGAGGAGCAGGTTTGAGGCCGCAGGCTTTGAAGTAAGGTGTGTGATGAAAGGACTTGGAGAGTATGAAGGGATCCGAAAACTGTATGCAAAGCACATCCGGGATGTAACAGAATAAAGAAAAGGACATATTAGGGGACTGCCCGGGACATTCAGACGGCAGGCCTCTTATTCTTTTTTGCCGAAAAATAAGGTATTTATTTCCTGAAGTCCGGCTGTAAATGTTAAAGAAATGTTAAGAAAGGAAGGGAAGGAATGAAAAGACTATTTACAAAAAATGAAAATAGTTGTTTTCTTTATAAAAAAAGTGTAAACTAGACGAGGATTGAACAGATCATGTTTACTCCCTGCATTAAATACCTACTATTTTATGGGATCCCGCAGAGCATCCGTCAGGATAAGGATGTTTTGCGGGATCTCATGGAAGAAAATCAGGAAGAGGAGGAAAAAGGTTATGTATTTTGCATTTTTGTTGCTCTGGATTGTTTTTAATGGAAAATTTACATTGGAGATTCTGGTGATCGGAATGATTCTGTGTGCCGCTCTGTATGCATTCTGCTGCAGGTTTATGGGATATAGTATCGGCCGGGATATTCAGATTATAAAAAAGCTGCCTCTGATTTTCCAGTATGTGGTAATCCTTATTATTGAAATTTTGAAAGCCAACCGGCAGGTGCTTTATTTTATTATGACACCTCAGTACCAGGTGGAGCCGCAGATTGTTCATTTTACTTCCTGTCTGAAGACAGAGACTGCCAGAGTAGTTCTGGCCAACTCCATTACGCTGACTCCTGGTACGATTACCATTAGAATGGAGGGAAATGAATTTTATGTGCACTGTCTGGACAAGGAATTTGCAGAAGGTATGGAAAGCTCGATTTTTGTGGAGCTTCTAAGTAAAATGGAGGCGATGGGATAAAATGTATGAAATAGTTTATCATGGGTTTCTGCTTGTCTGCATGATTATTATCGGGATTCTGATTATTCTGTGTCTGCTTCGTGCAGTCCTGGGACCAAGACTGGCAGACAGAATCGTAGCTATAAATATGATCGGAACAATGACCATTGTGGAGATAGCGATTCTGGGACTGTATATGAGAGAAAGTTATTTGTTTGATGTCTGCATAATTTATGCGATGCTCAGCTTTTTGGCTGTAGTGGTGCTGACAAAGATTTATGAGGGCGCTTATCAGGAGAAGAAGCTGAAAGGGAATCTTGAAAGAGAGGAAGCTGACGAGGAAGAGGACGAAGAAGGAGGAAATATATGATGACATGGTTTCAGCTGGCAGTAAGCGCAGGCTTTATTATTATCGGGATTCTGACCCTGTGCGTATCAGTATTCGGAGTTTTCCGGTTTCGTTATGCATTAAACCGGATGCATTCGGCGGCAATGGGTGATTCCTGCGGAATTTTGTTTATTATTTTCGGACTGATGATTTTGAACGGCTTTCAGTTCGGAACTTTAAAGCTGGCTTTGATTATTTTGTTTTTCTGGCTGGCAGGACCGGTATCTGCCCATATGATTGCTCAGATGGAGGTTCTGACAAACGAAAAACTGGAAGAGAAATGTGAGGTACCGGAGAATGGAGATTTTTAAGATTATACTGCTGCTTTTTCTGATTGCATGCGCGGTTTCGGCCAGCATTATTAAGAGTCCTTTTATATCGGTTATTGTATTTATGTCCTACAGCCTGATTATGTCAATTATCTGGTTTCTTTTGGAGTCTCCGGATTTGGCAATCACGGAGGCAGCGGTAGGTGCGGGCGTCAGCAGTATCCTGTTCTTTGTCACGCTGCGCAAAATCAAAGGACTGTCGGAAGGAGGAGAAAATGAGCAGAATCAGAGATAATTATGAGAACAGTCTGTGGAACCGTCTGGTCCTTTGGGTGAATGGGGAGACAGATCCGTTTAAGGGAAAGATGGAAATGCAGCCTTTAAGGGAAGCGGACCTGAAGGGAGATTCCGTCTACAATCCGGATCGGCTTGATAAGGAAAAGGTGGAACAGTATCTGAATGATCTGAGCAAGAATAAAGAAATGAAAGCATTCCGTTTCCTCTACTGCCTAGGTTCCGTGGCCTTCTGCCTGCTTCTGATCGCGGTGCTTCTTCTGACAGTATCCCATCTTCCGGTGCTGGGAGATCCGAACGGACCGAATAATAATGAAGTATCTGCCAGATATATCGAGCACGGCACAGAGGAGTTCGGAGCAATTAACATGGTTACAAATATGATCCTAAGCTACAGAGGCTTTGATACATTCGGAGAAACCTGTGTGCTGTTTATTGCGGCCACCTGCGTGATTGTGCTGCTCCGGAGACCGGAGGAAGAGATTGAGAGCATAAAGGAGACAGACTGGCAGTATGAGCCTAAGCCGGATGCCATTCTTCAGAGAATTACCCGTGTTGTAGTTCCTGTTATCTTTCTGTATGGCTTTTATATTATATTGAATGGTCATCTGTCGCCGGGAGGCGGCTTTTCGGGAGGCGCGACCGTCGGAGCCGGACTGATTCTGTATGTGACCACCTTTGGGTTCCATAATACACAGAGATTTTTCGGAGAAAAAACCTATGACCGGGTTAAGGTGGGGGCGCTGTCTTTATATAGTGTGACGATGATTTATTACTTTTATACCGGAGCCAATGCCATTAAAAATGTATTTCCGCTCGGTACGCCGGGAAACATTTTAAGCAGCGGTATGATTCTTCCAATTAATATATTTGTGGGGCTGGAGGTTGCATGTACAATGTATGCATTCTTTGCCATGTTCCGGAGGGGAGGTATGTGATATGGGTCCGAATCTTTGGATGAATGTGGAGGAGATTGCCGCGGTGATTCTGTTCGGCGTGGGCTTTACCACACTGCTTCTCCACAGAAATATGATTAAAAAAATTATCGGACTGAATATTATGGATACGGCGGTATATCTGTTTCTGGCCGCTATGGGATATATAGACGACAGAATTGCTCCTATTGTGGAAAATGGAGTTACTGACGCGAGCGTGTATATTAATCCTATTCCCAGCGGCCTTGTGCTGACCGGCATTGTAGTATCTGTCAGCGTGACGGCTCTGATGCTGTCTCTTACAGTACGGCTGTACCGTAAATACCGTACGCTGGATCTGGATGAGATTTTGATTGAGATGCAGAAGGAGGCGTTAAAATGAGCTTTGTACAGAATTTCCCATGCTTCTCTATCGTTATCTGCATGGCCGCAGGCATTCTTTCCACTCCTATGAACGGTAAAAATGCAAAACGGACGACGCTGGCCGTAGTAAGTCTTGTTATGGTAATGTCCATTGCGGTGTTTATCTATACCCTGTACACCGGAACAAGCTTTGTCTATACGATGGGTAAATATCCGGCGCCGTGGGGCAATGAGATCCGCGCAGGTGTGCTGGAATGCTTTCTGGCCACGGTGTTTTCCATGGTTATGCTGTTTTCTTTAATCGGCGGAATGGATCATGTGTTTAAAGACGTGAAGGCAGAAAAAATCAATCTGTATTTTATTCTTGTAGATTTGCTTTTAAGCTCCCTTCTGGCAATCATTTATACCAATGATCTGTTTACCGGATATGTGTTCGTGGAAATCAATACGATTGCCGCCTGCGGTATGATTATGATCCGTGAAAGCGGACGTTCTCTGGTGGCGGCAATCCGCTATATGGTTATGAGTTCTATCGGCTCCGGTCTGATTCTGATAGGGCTTGCCATGCTCTATGACATTACAGGGCATCTTCTGATGCGGCCTGCCCGTGAGGCTTTGTCGAATCTGGCTCAGACAGGAGAGTATATGATGCCGATTTTGGTTATCATCAGTGTGATTACAGTGGGTCTGGCAATCAAGAGCGGCCTGTATCCGTTCCATTCCTGGATGCCGGATGCTTACGGATATTCCACCATATCCAGCAGCTCTATCTTATCCGGACTGGTATCAAAAAGCTATATTTTTCTGCTGATTAAAATATTTTACCGTGTATTCGGCTGGGATTTGCTTTTAAAAAGCAAAATTGTGAATGTACTGTTTGCCTTTGGCCTGATTGGAATGATTATGGGTTCTGTGGGTGCGATTATGGCAAGAGATATTTACCGGATGATTGCCTATTCCTCCATTGCACAGATCGGTTATATCTATATGGGAATCGGGCTCGGAACAGAGGCCGGGATGATAGCGGCAGTTTTTCATATTTTAAGCCATGCGGCAACAAAATCTCTTCTGTTTCTGTCGGCCAAGGGGCTTACGGATGCGTCCGGCAGGAGAAGATATTATCTGTATCTGCGCGGATCGGCCTTCCGGAATCCGCTGGCGGGGGCGGCATTTCTGGTGGGAAGCCTCTCTATGGTGGGTATTCCGATGCTGTCCGGCTTTATCTCCAAGCTTTTATTTGCGACTGCGGCACTGGAGGGAAGTCCGAGAAAGGTATTTTATACATTGATTGTTCTGGCAGTCAGTACGGTTCTGAATGCGGTTTATTATCTGCATACGGTTATTCAAATTTATACTCCTAAGGGAATACCGGAGGAGTGCAGAGGTATTCATATCAGAATGACGCCGGGAGTTGCCCTGGCGATGATCTGCCTGATACTGATGAATTTCATACTGGGTCTTATGTCTCAGCCAATCACAGATCTGATTCAGCTTGGAATTGAGATGTTCGTATAGAGAGGAGGGGAAAAAATGACCGTTGCTTATTTACTTGGGACAGCCATACTGCTTCCCATACTGTCAGGGCTTTTCCTGCTCTTTTTCCAGGGAAGGCTGAAAAACCGGGGAATAAAATGTACCATGATCTTTTTGGTCATGGCGGTGACCGTTGGGCTTGTGGTACGCCTGATGCTTATGGAGGACTGTCAGTTTGTTTTGTGGAAGCTGACAGGCACACTGGATTTACTGGCGAGGGTGGATAATCTGACCCGCTTGTTTGCCGGAATGACAGTGGCAGCCTGGACGCTGGGAGGAATTTTTGCGTTTGAATATATGAAGCATGAGGAAAATGAGGATCGGTATTTTGGATTCTATCTGATTGTGATGGGAGTATTAATTGCGCTGGATCATGCGGGGAATCTGATTACGCTGTATTTGTTTTTTGAAATGATGACTTTAACCTCCCTGCCCATGGTGCTGCATAATCTGAGTCATGATGCGGTTATGGCAGGCTTAAAATATTTATTTTACTCCATCGCAGGAGCATTTGCCGCCCTGTTCGGTATCTTTTATCTGTATGCGCACGGAGTGGGCTTCTTTTTTCAGGAAGGAGGCGTACTGCAGTATCTGGGAGCTTCCTATCACGGCGGCTATGAAATGACACTGTTTGCGCTGATGCTGATGATTGCAGGCTTTGGAACAAAGGCAGGCATGTTTCCCATGCATGGATGGCTTCCGACTGCCCATCCGGTGGCTCCGGCTCCGGCAAGCGCCGTGCTGTCCGGCATTATTACGAAAGCAGGCGTGCTGGCAATTATCCGGGTAGTATACTATACGGTGGGGGCAGACTACATCCGGGGCACATGGGTGCAGTATACATGGATGACATTGGCTTTGATTACTGTATTTATGGGGTCCATGATGGCGTATAAGGAACAGGTTCTGAAGAAAAGGCTTGCCTATTCCACAGTCAGCCAGGTTTCCTATATTTTGTTTGGATTATCAGTTTTAAATCTGGAGGGGCTGCTGGGAGCGCTTTCTCACTTTGTATTTCACAGCGTAGTGAAAAACTGTCTGTTTCTTGCGGCAGGCGCTATTATTTACAAAACCGGAAAAACAACCGTTAAAGAATTAAGAGGAGTCGGTAAAGAAATGCCGGTGACTATGTGGTGCTTTACACTGGTATCTGTTACACTGGTGGGAATTCCGCCTACCAGCGGATTTGTAAGCAAGTGGTACTTGGCCACAGGCTCCCTGCAGTCCGGTATGGGAGTCTATACCTGGATTGGGCCGGTAATTCTTCTGCTGAGCGCCATGCTGACGGCAGGATATTTGCTTCCGGTTTCTATACAGGCATTTTTTCCGGGAGCTGATTATAACTATAAGGAGCTTAGGAAGATAGAACCAGGCCTGCTTATGATCATTCCCATGCTGCTGTTTACCGCAGCGGCAGTGCTTTTTGGTATGTTCCCGGGACCGTTTATGAATTTCCTGCAGTCCATTGCTGCAGGCGTATTATAGGGAGGACGAAAAAATGAGTAGTGGATATCTGATTCTCCCGGTTGTGCTTCCCATTGTGGGAGGAGCGTTTATGCCCCTTCTGCATCTGCCGGATAAGAAAAGAAATCTGTTTTTGGAGATTCTGGTTCTGATTACTTCAGGTATAGCGGTCGCCTGTGTGTTCCAAAGGCCGGAGGAAGGGTTTACCCTGTTCCACCTGACCGGAAACCTGGATTTTGCCCTGCGGCTGGACGGTCTTGGAAGCGTGTTTGCCTGCCTGGTGGCAGTGCTCTGGCCTCTGGCAACCCTCTATGCATTTGAATATATGCGCCACGAAGAGCGTACTACCAGTTTCTTTTCTTTCTATACGATGACCTATGGAGTGACCATGGGAATTGCTATGGCGAAAAATCTGGTGACCATGTATCTTTTTTATGAGCTTCTGACGCTGATATCTGTATATCTGGTTATGCATCCCATGACAAAGAAGGCAATCCGGGCCAGCCGGACCTATCTGTATTATTCCATTGGAGGAGCCGCGTTTGCGTTTATTTCTCTGGTATTTATTATTATTTACGGGGACACGACGGATTTTATTCTTGGAGGTGTTATGAACCTGGACAAAATCGGAGGGCATGTGCAGATGATGCAGCTTATCTACCTGATGGCGTTCTGGGGATTTGGAGTAAAGGCTGCGGTATTTCCGTTTCAGGGATGGCTCCCGAAGGCGTCGGTTGCTCCCACACCGGTTACTGCCCTGCTGCATGCGGTAGCGGTTGTAAAATCCGGTGCATTTTCCGTTATGCGGCTGACCTACTACTGCTTTGGCGCAGATTTTATCCGTGGAACCTGGGTGCATTATGTAGTCATGAGCATTGCAATGCTGAGTATTATCTTTGGTTCTACCATGGCGGTGAAGGAAACGCATTTCAAGAGAAGACTTGCCTATTCCACAGTCAGTAATCTGTCATATATACTGCTGGGTGTGACCATGATGAGTCCGTTGGGGCTTCTGGCCGGTATGAGCCATCTGGTATTTCATGCGGTTATGAAAATCTGTGCATTTTTCAGTGCAGGCGCTGTGCTTCATCAGAGTAAAAAACAATATATTGATGAGCTGGATGGTCTGGCACATAAAATGCCGCTTGTTTTTACTACTTATACAATAGCAAGTCTGTCGCTGATCGGCATTCCGGGATTTGCTGGATTTATCAGTAAATGGAACATTGCGGCAGCCGCTATGCACAGAGGTGAAAATTTTCCGTTTGCTTATCTGGCGGTGGGAGTGCTTCTGTACTCTGCTTTAATGACAGCAATCTATACGATGACGGTTGCCGTCCGTGCATGGTTTCCCGACAAGGGCTATGATGCGCAGTCTAATGAAGGAATCACAGATCCTGGCTGGGAGATGAAGCTTCCGCTGGTGCTGTTTGCAGCCGCAATTATCATATTTGGTCTTGGTTCCGGGCCGCTTATGGATCTTCTGAATGCCATTGCATATGGAACATTTTAGGAAAGGAGAAGAGCGATGAGTGGTAATTTTGAATTGTTTCATATTGTCTGGTTTCCGTTCGCAGCAGCTTTTCTCTGCTATCTGGTTGGAATCAGGCAGAAAAAGGTAAGGGACAGACTGCTCCAGCTTTCTGTGATCGCGGAGATGGGGCTTGTAGTATGGGCGGTTCTGTCCTGGCTGCGTCTGGGAGAGCTTACTTTCATATGGGAAGGCTTCTGTATGCAGGGGATATATCTGAAAATGGACGGCTTCCGTGTGCTCTATGGGTGCATCGCAGCATTTATGTGGATGATGACGGGGATTTTTTCAAGAGAATATTTTGCCCATTACCGGAACAGAAACCGATATTACTTCTTTTACCTTCTGACATTGGGAGCAACACTGGGCGTGTTTCTGTCAGGAGATTTTTACACTACATTTATCTTTTTTGAGCTGATGTCCTTAACCTCTTATGTGTGGGTTGTTCACGACGAGAAGCCGGCGGCTATGAAAGCCGGAGAAATCTATCTTGCCATTGCCATTATCGGAGGACTGGTTATGCTGATGGGACTGTTCCTTCTGTATGATGCAGCCGGAACTCTCAGAATGTCGGAGCTTTATACAGCAGTGTCCGCAGTCAGGGATCAGAAGCAGGCACAGCTGTATGCGGCAGGCCTTTGTATGCTGTTCGGCTTTGGGGCCAAGGCAGGTATGTTTCCTCTTCATATCTGGCTTCCGAAAGCTCATCCGGTGGCCCCGGCGCCTGCCAGCGCCCTGCTGTCCGGTATCCTTACAAAAACAGGAGTGTTCGGAGTTCTGGCAGTCTGTACGGAGATATTTCGGTATGATCCCCAGTGGGGAAAGCTGGTGCTTTATCTTGGAGTGATCACGATGTTCGGAGGCGCGCTTCTGGCAGTCTTTTCGATTGATCTGAAACGGACGATGGCATGTTCTTCCATGTCCCAGATTGGATTTATACTGGTTGGCGCCGGTATGCTGGAGCTTTTGGGAACAGAGAATGCACTGGCAGTCCGCGGAACAATTCTTCATATGGTAAACCATTCCATAATTAAGCTGGTTTTGTTTATGGCGGCAGGTGTGGTTTATATGAATCTGCATCAGTTAGATTTGAATGATATCCGTGGATTTGGGCGGAGGAAGCCCTTTCTGAAGGGAGTGTTTTTGATGGGGGCCCTTAGTATCGGAGGAATTCCGGGCTGGAGCGGCTATGTCAGCAAAACTCTCCTGCATGAAAGTATTGTGGAATATACAGGAGAGCTTGCAGTCCATGGAGAGCCTCTGCTTTGGATTCATGTAATTGAATGGCTGTTTCTGTTTACCGGAGGAATGACGATTGCTTATATGACAAAGCTGTTCATTGCCGTATTTGTGGAGGAACACCCGGTCCGCCAGAAGGAGTTTGACGGGAAAAAGCATTATATGAATGGGGAAAGTATCTTTGCCCTGCTGATACCAACTGTATTGCTTGTGCTTATGGGATTTTTCCCGTATCTGACCATGAACCGTATTGCAGACCAGGCTCAGGGCTTTCTGCATGGCGCGGCACCTGTTCATGCAGTTCATTATTTCAGCTTTGGAAATCTGAAGGGAGCCGTTATTTCCCTCGCTATCGGGGCACTGGTTTATTTTGGATTCATACGGAAGTTTCTGATGGGGAAAAATGATGACCAGGAACAGGTATACTTAAATGTATGGCCGGACTGGATGGATATTGAGGATTTGATCTACCGTCCGGTGCTTCAGAAGGCGGCAGTTACGATTGTGGCGGGATTGAGCCGTATCCTTGACCAGATGTATGTGACACAGATGCTGTTAAAGGTATTGTTGAACGTAATGGCTTTTTTTAGTCGTATCTGCGATCATCTTGTAGATGGAATTCTTCTGTTTTTCCGGAGTACCACGCATCGAAGCAAGACCGAACAGCATATTTATTTAATTGGAACAAGACTTTCCCGTACCTTCGGAAGGATTCTGGACAACTGTGTACGGGTACTGAACCGTACGATATTAAGGAAGCGTCCGGTTCAGCGTTCCTTCGTGGTGACATTTGCAGAGTGGGAGGAAATGGCGCGCAAGACAAACCGCCTGATCAGCGCCAGCCTTTCCTTTGGCCTGATGCTGGCGGCAATCGGTCTTGCACTGACTCTGGTGTATCTGCTGTGGTGGTAGAAAAGAGGATTTTAGAATGAAGAGGAGCTGGAAAGATAAAAATAAAGATAGAGACACGCTGGACATGACGGAAGGCAGTCCCACAAAGGTATTGCTTATATTTGCAGTGCCGATTATCTTATCAAATATTTTTCAGCAGCTTTATAATATTATAGACAGTTTGATTGTGGGAAATTATCTGGGGGCTGATGCGCTTGCCGCAGTCGGTTCCGTAGGTACGATTACCGCGGTTATTATTCAGTTGGCTTCCGGTCTTTCACTGGGAGCCTCTGTTGTCATTGCTCAGTACTTTGGCGCGGGAAAGAAGGAGGAGATTCGGGTCTGTATGACGACAATTTCCATATTTGCTGTAGGTTTAGGGATTGCTGTGACAGCCCTGGCACAGATTTTTGCCGGAAATATCCTTCTTCTGATAAAGACTCCTGCAGAGATTATGGAAGGCAGCATAGATTACCTGACCATTTATCTGTGGGGGAGTGCGGCTATCTTTTTATACAATGCTCTAAATGCTGTGTTTATTGCATTGGGAGATTCCAGGACGCCGCTGTATTTTCTGCTCCTTGCTTTCTTTTTAAATGTGGCGGGGGATTTGTTTTTTATTATTGCCTGCTCTATGGGAGTTGGAGGCGGAGCGCTGGCAACAACGCTATCCCAGGCTGTATGTACAGTACTGTCCTTGATCGTGCTTGAGAGAAAGATGCGGCGGATTGGCATGGGAAAGGCAGAGAGGATGTTTGACCGGACAGAATTCGCGCGGATGATGCGGATCGCGGTTCCGGCAGCGCTTCAGCAGTCGGTAGTATCCATTGGCAATGTTTGTGTGCAGACTGTGACAAACAGCTTTGGTCCTGCAGTCATGGCAGGGTGCTCTGCTGCCAATAAGGCGGTAAATCTGGTATCTACCGTACCGATTAACTGGGGGAATGCTCTGTCTAATTTTGTGGGGCAGAATGTGGGAGCTGGGAAAATGGAGCGTATCCCGGAGGGAGTAAAGTCCTCTCTTATGGTGACAGGGGCCGTTTCCGCTGTTATGATTGCAGTTCTGGAGCTGATGCCGGAGCAGATTATCAGTTGGTTTGTGAATGGGGAGGATGCGGCGGAGGTGATAGCAGTCGGCTCTTCGTATCTCCGGGTGGTAGGGCTGTTTCTGGCTGTCTTTTCCGGATATATGATTATAAAGGCAGTCTTCAAAGGAGCCGGAGATATGAACTGGTTCGTGGGAGTAACCTTAAGCAGCCTGGGAGTCCGGGTGCTGTGTGCCTTTCTTCTTGCTCCGGTTTTCGGGAAGGCCATTCTCTGGTGGAGTGTTGCCGCCGGATGGTGCGTCTCCACAGTACCGACGGTTGTGCATTATCTGGGCGGGAAATGGAAGATGCACAGGCTGATTACATGAAGGAATTGCATAATTTTTGCATAATTTTTGAATGTCTATAGAAATTGCGGATATGGTATGCTATGCTGGATCAAAAGACAGATTCCTGTGCAGATTACAGAGGGAATCGGAGGAATTAGGAGGATACCATGGAAGAAAACAAAAGAGAATTTTCTTTAAAAGGAATGAATGCAGTAGTTGTAGCGGTAATTGCAGCCGTGGCGGCGATTATCTGCGTAACTATTATGACGAATGGATTTGTCAGCTATAAGACAAACGGCGGCGGGGACGGCCTGACAGCGACCGGGTCGGCCAGCTGCGATTTTGAGTCGGATCTGATCGTGTGGCGGGGAGGATTTTCGGCATACGGGATGACAACGGGGGATGCCTATGGAGTCATTAAAAATGACGCGGAGATAGTAAAAAGCTATCTTTTGGAAAATGGTGTGACAGAAGAGGAATTTGTATTCAGCTCGGTGGATATTTCCCAGCGTTACCGTACAGAATATGACGAGAATGGAAATTATGTGAGGGATTACCCGGACGGCTATGATCTGTATCAGAGTCTGACCGTTACTTCCAATGATATAGATAAGGTGGAAATGGTATCCAGAGATATTACGAAGCTGATAGAGTCGGGCATTGAGTTTGCATCTTTTTCGCCGGAATATTATTGTACCACGCTGGATGAGGTAAAGCTGGACCTGATTCAGAAGGCAACGGACAATGCAAGACAGAGAATTGATATTCTGGTAGACGGAACCGGCTGCAGACGGGGGCGGCTTTTGACAGCGACCCTGGGCGTGTTTCAGATTACGGCCACGAACTCCGGTTCCGGAGAATACAGCTACGATGGAGCATTTGACACTAAATCCCGGCATAAAACGGCGATGATTACGGTCCGCCTGAATTATTCGGCAGAATAAAGGAAAACAGATATGAATCTATTAGACTGGCTGGAATATGCTCTGGACAATATTGTGGAGCTTGCAATCCTGATTTTTGAATTTATTGGGGTGGGAATTATCATCTTTTCGGGCATCCGCGGCTTCTGTCTTTATCTGAGACGTTCTCCTCTCACAAAGCTGACGTTGGCGAGAGGGCTGGCTATGGGACTTGAATTTAAGCTGGGAAGTGAGATTCTGCGCACCGTAGTTGTCCGGGAGTGGACGGAAATCGCTACAGTAGGAGGTATCATTGTTCTTCGGGCGGCGCTTACATTTTTGATCTACTGGGAGATTAAGGAGGAAGAAAAGGAGTAGAGCCGGTTTTGTCTTTTCCGGTTCGGACTGGGCGTAAAAATATAAATGAATTTTAACCTGGCAGAACAGGCAGACTGTATTGTGTATATTCACAGTATAGTCTGTCTTTTTGTGTTATTTTACGATAAAAATCAGGGAAAGGACAAAGGAGGTAATATGGGAAATATATACGGGTATGTACGTGTGAGCACAAAGGATCAGAATGAGGACAGGCAGCTCATAGCCATGGGTGAGGCGGAGGTTCCAAGAAAAAATATTTTTATGGATAAGCAGTCCGGAAAGGACTTTAACCGTCCCAGATATAACTGTCTGCTGAAAATACTGAAGGAGGATGATCTGCTGTATGTTAAAAGCATCGATCGTCTGGGCAGGAATTATGAAGAAATACTGGAACAGTGGAGAATACTGACAAAAGAGAAAAAAATAGACATTGTAGTACTGGACATGCCTCTTTTAGATACCAGAAAGGGAAAGGATTTAATGGGAACTTTCTTAAGCGATATTGTGCTGCAGGTGCTGTCTTTTGTGGCAGAGAATGAACGGAGGAATATCAGACAGAGGCAGAGAGAAGGAATCGAAGCGGCAAAACTGCGGGGAGTGCGGTTTGGCAGGCCGTTAAAGCCGATGCCGAAAAATTTTGAACAGGTTTATAACAGATGGGCAGAAAAAGAAATATCAGGAATTGAGGCAGCCGGATTATGCGGTATGACTGCTTCCACATTTTACAGAAGAGCCAGAAAATGGAGAGACAACAGCAGATAAATAATGTATCCGATAATGGCAAAATGTGTACTTTTTGGAAGTCTTTGTTATCTATATAATCATATCCTAGTCTAATATAAAATCTCTGAAAAATCAATAGAAATAAAACGGAAATAAAACTTTTTATCAGCAGTTATACTTAAATTTTTTTATTGCAAAAAGTACACCTTTTGAAAATTTATACAGAGATTCTCAGATGGTATATTGATTTAATGGATTTCCAGGAGCAAAAAGGAAAGCTGAAATGCCGCCGGACAAAATATGCAAAACCGTTCACCAGTATAACAAAGAGCCGATTTCCGAGGAGCATATGAGGAAGCTGCAGGAAATTGCCGGGGATTACAAAAAGGTGAAAAATTATGTGTATACCCGTTTTGGAGGGATAGGAAGCCTGCCGAAGCTTTATCCGGGTTATACGGTGCAGAATGAAATGACAAGGAGCGGGCTGCGCGGGGCTCTGGGACTTCCGTCCGTATATTTTTACCTTGCCGTATTCGACGCATTAGGGGACATTAAAAGCCAGTGGACTCACACAAAAGCAAAGGTGCTGGAGCTGATAGGAAAAAATGAGAGGTTTTCCCCGGAGGAAAAACATTATCTGCGTTTTCTGATAAAAGTTAATAATGCTTTTGAGGCTGTGATGAATCAGGAGCCTTTGAGGCTGCCGGAGGAAATACAGCAGGCTCACGATGAACTGGCGGCACAGGTAGACAGGGAAAGCCTGCACCGTTATCTGCGCAGGCAGGTAAGAAAATGCCATGTAAAGCAGCATACAGGGACAGCGGAAGGATTCTCTGTTTCTGAGAAAGCATATCGTTATCAGGATCATGGTATCTATATCTCCGTAAAGGAGAAACGAAAACGGATCTTTATACCGTTAACTGATAATAACCAGTATAAGCGTCAGCTCTATATAAAGCTGTATCCGGAACAGGGAAAGATTGAGATTAAGGTTCCTGTGGATGTGGCGGTAAAAAGTCATAAGGATTACACAGGGCAGACAGGTGTGGCTGTGGGTATCCAGACTATGCTGACAACCGACGAAGGGCATTGCTATGGAAAAGAGCTGGGACAGTATCAGATAGAATATGCTGACTGGATGCGGATACAGACAGGAATTTATAACCGGAACCGGGGAGGCAATCCGGGGCGAAAAAAGTACAGCGCGAAGAAGAGACGGCTTACGGAACAGATGCACAGTTATATTAACCAGGAACTGAACCGTTTCCTGCAGTCCGAAAAGCCCCGGACAGTTTATATTGCAAAGCTGCCCGGGCCGCAGTCCGGCGGTGTCAGCCGGAAAATCAACAATTCTGTCGCCATGTGGCAGAGAGGGTACATCCGGAAACGTCTGATGCAAAAATGCAGGGAGCAGTCCGTGGAGCTTGTGGAGGTATTCGGAAAGGATATCAGTAATGAGTGCAGCTGCTGCGGGGCATTTGGAAGCAGGCAGGACGGCAGGTTTCTCTGCGGAGCCTGCGGCTACCAGACAGAGGATAGGACAAATGCAGCCCGGAATGCGAAAAAACGCGGAATGGACCGCAGAATATGAAAATGATATGGTCATAAGAATAACTGCTTAGATAAATTCTGGTGATGAGCCGGAATTTTACCGAAAGGACTAAGAAGGGATTCATGATAAAACAGGCACAGAAGGACTGTTTACGGACTTTGCCTGTTGTATAAAAATAACGGTCGGCATTAGAAGGCAATGTAAGATTTGCGTATTGGGTATGCCAGGACCCTGTGAACATAGAAAGAGAGCACTGTGATGTAGCAGGGAGCGAAGCGGAGAAAACCGCATCATTTTTTGGAACCAGCCAATAAAATGACCAATATGCCTTATTTTAAAAATGCGGCGGATGAGACAGAGAGAGGAGCGGCATGAGGAGAGCACAGAAAAAACGGGCAGAGGATTTTTTAAAACTGCTTGGACAGGCGCATACAGAAATAAAAAGGGCCATACATACCGGAAAGAGCTCTGGGGCGATGGATTTACTGGGGCAGTGCCAGGAAGGAGCCATTGAATTAGGTAATATGATAGAAGCTGAAGAAGGAGAGGGCTTTGTTACGCTCCCAATACTGGAGGCTTATTGCGAAAAGGTCTATCAGATTTATGAAGCGGTTCGGCAGAAAGGATATGTGGATGCGAATAAAGCATGTAAAAGTCTGGATAAATTTCTGTCACGAATCAGGAGCAGTGTAAGAAATGATATAAAGGTACGCATGGAAGCAGTGTTCCTTCCATATAAGGCATCCATGTGGGATTCTCTGGAAAGCGTGTGGAGAGCGGCGGATAAAGCTCCGGACTGTGACGCTTATGTGATTCCTATTCCTTATTATGACAAAAATCCGGACGGGAGCTTCCGCCAGATGCATTATGAAGGCGATTTGTATCCGGATTACGTTCCCATTGTGAAATATGATGAATTTAATTTTGCGGAACACAGACCGGACATGATTTTTATTCATAATCCCTATGATCAGTATAATTATGTAACAAGCGTGCATCCGTTTTTTTATTCCCGAAATTTAAAGCAGTATACAGAAAAGTTAGTTTATGTACCTTATTTTATTACGAAAGATGAAGTTCCTGAACAGTATTGTGTTTTGCCCGGAACTATCAATGCGGACAAGATATATGTTCACTCAGAAAAAGCTGCCGGAATATACAGAGAAAGGCTTGGCGCATTTATAAATAAAGACAAGCTGGAGAAAAAAATTATCGGAATTGGTTCTCCTAAGACGGACCGTGTACTGGAATATAAAGTAGATGAGTCCAAAATACCGGAGCAATGGAGAAGGCTGCTTTTGCATTCTGATAAAAAGAAAATTATTTTATATAACACTCATTTAAATGGTCTGATGGCTTTAAATGCGCATCTGACAATAGAAAAAATAGAAAACACTTTGAAATGGTTCCAAACCAGACAAGATCTGCTTCTCTGGTGGAGGCCCCATCCTTTATCCATGGCAACGGCCAGGGCGGTGAATCCCGGGGTCGAGGAAACATATACAGAGATTGTAGAGGGATACAAAAAAGAAGCGTGGGGTATTTATGACGATACAGAGGATTTAAACAGAGCCATTGCTTTGGCGGATGCATATTTTGGAGATACAAGTTCTGTGCTTTTATTATTTAAGCAGACAGGAAAACCGATTTTGCAGCAAAATCGCAGAGTCAGACAGGAGATCAGGAAATGAAAAAGGTAATTACATATGGTTCTTTTGATTTGTTTCATGAGGGACACTATCGTTTACTGCAAAGAGCAAAGGCTCTGGGCGATTATCTTATCGTAGGAGTGACTACGGAGCAGTATGATGAAGCGAGAGGAAAATTAAATGTAGTAGACTCTCTTATGGAGAGGATAGAGCATGTCAGACAGACCGGATTTGCAGATGAAATCATTATTGAAGATCATGTGGGGCAGAAAATTGAGGACATTCAAAAATATGATATAGATATTTTTACGGTAGGATCAGACTGGACAGGAAAATTCGATCATTACAGGGAATACTGCGAGGTAATATATCTGGAACGTACAAAAGGAATATCCAGCACAATGCTCCGCAGACAGGGCTTTGGCATTGTCAGACTGGGAATCATCGGATCGGGACGGATTGCCGGACGTTTTGTGCCGGAATTAAAATATGTCAGCGGCATCAATGCGGAGGCTGTATATAACCCGCATATAGAAAGCGCCAGAAGACTGGCAGAATTAAATGAGCTTCAGATATATACGGATAAGCTTGAAACTCTTTATGAACATGCAAATGCCATTTATATTGCTACGCCGCATAATACCCATTACAGCTATATTAAAGATGCGTTATTGCATGATAAGCATGTACTATGCGAAAAGCCTATAGTTTTAAAAAAGGAAGAAGCAGAAGAACTGTTTGAGATTGCGGGGAACAGAAAACTGGTATTGATGGAAGCTCTGAAAACAGCCTATGCGCCGGGATTTGCGCAAATGATTACAATAGCCAAAAGCGGGAATATCGGCAGAATTATTGACGTGGAGGCGGCATTTACCAAACTGGTCAGAGGAAATGGAAGAGAATTTCAGAAAGAGGAAAACGGAGGAAGTTTTACCGAACTGGGAAGCTACCCGTTACTGGCAGTGTTTAAGCTGCTGGGAACGGACTATCAATCTGTGAAATTTACTACCTTCGTAAATTCCCGGGGAGTTGATTTATATACAAAAGCCCATATCAGATATCCGAAGGCGATTGCAAGCATCAAAGTCGGCCTGGGCGTAAAGACAGAGGGAAACCTGGTTATTTCGGGCACAAACGGAAATATAATCGCGGAAGCTCCCTGGTGGATGACAAAAAATTTTGAAGTCCATTATGAAGATACAGAGCAGAATGAAAAATTTTTTTCCAAGTACGCCGGTCAGGGACTGCGGTATGAAATTTCTGCTTTTGTGGCGCAGATTAACGGATACCAGAGTAAAAAAATATTTATGACCAATAAAGAGTCTATTGCGCTTTCAAAATTTATGGAATTGTTTTTGGATGAGAAAACAGAAAAAGAAATTATTTATATGGAGAAATAAACATGCTGAATTTTACGGTGGGCCCTGTACAGGCATTTGAAGAGGTAAAATATATAGGAGGACAGGATGTTCCCTACTTCAGAACCTCTGAGTTTTCAGAAATTCTTTTGGAAAACGAAAAACTAATCAAAGAATTTACATATGCCCCGAAAGAGGCAAGGTGCGTCTTTTTGTCAGGCTCCGGCACAGCTTCCATGGAAGCGGCAGTAGCCAACATTCTGACCCCCGGGGATCGGGCGCTTGTTATAAACGGGGGAAGCTTTGGAGAAAGATTTGCCGAATTATGTAAAAGATACGAGATTCCCTGCACAGAAGTGAAGTGTGAATCCGGAAAGGCGCTGACCTATGATCAGCTTAAGCCATTTGAAAACAAGTCGTATACGGCACTTTTAGTAAACCTTCATGAAACATCCACAGGCGTATTGTACGATTTATCCATGCTGAGCAGATTTTGCCGTAATAATGGTATTTTTTTCATTGTGGATGCCATCAGCGCTTTTCTGGCAGATGAGATAGATATGGAAAAAGAGGGCATAGATGTGCTGATATCCAGCTCGCAGAAAGCGCTTGGATGTCCTCCGGGAATTTCTTTTCTGACACTAAGCAGGCAGGCCCTTGACCGAATAGAGAACAATCATTATAAGGGTCTGTATCTGAATCTGCAAAGCGCATTAACAAATATGGAACGCGGACAGACGCCGTATACTCCGGCAGTAGGAACCTTATTGCAGATGCATGCCCGTCTGCTGAAAATAAAGGAGCTGGGCGGGGTGAAAACAGAAATAGAACGGGTGCGGAGGCTGGCCGGGCATTTTCGTGAAAATATATGTAAGCTTCCGTTAGATATATACAGCGAAAACATGTCTAATGCGGTTACTGCCGTATCTACAAGAAAATGCTCTGCATATGAGATATTTATGATATTAAAAAATGAATATGGAATATGGATATGCCCTAATGGGGGTGAGCTGGCTGAAAAAGTATTCCGTGTCGGACATATTGGCAATCTGACAATTACGGATCATAACAAACTGTTAGCCATACTGTACGAATTAGCTGAAAAAGAAATTCTGGTATAAAAGAGTAAAAAGGAATATTTGCAGTGGAAGTAAAAGAACCATTAGAGGTCGATAGTGAAACATTAAGAAAAATTCAGCTTCTGGAGCTGAGTATTTTAAAAGATATTGATGATATCTGCCGGAAACATGGTCTGCACTATACTTTGTGCGGAGGCTCCATGCTTGGAGCAATCCGGCATGGGGGAATTATACCGTGGGATGACGATATAGACATTACCATGCTGCGGGATGATTATGACAGATTTTTTGAGATATGTAAGACAGAACTGAATACAGATAAATATTTTGCCCAGACAATGGACACCGATCCAAATTATCGTCTGATGTATGGGCGGATATTATTAAAGGGAACAAAATTTGTGCGGGTCGGGCAGGAACATATGAAAGCGCTCAACGGCTTATTTGTGGATATCTTTCCCCGGGACGGCATATCGGATATTTTTTTAATCATGCAGTTACAAAGTATTCTGGCAAAATTAATGCGGAAAATGCTGTATTCGCCTGTGGGGGTATTGAAATCAAAAAGCATATGGGGACGGTGGGGATTCCGGTTTTTCATGTGTTTTCCAAGAACAAGCGCGCTCCATATTTTTAAAATAATAAATTTTCTGAATTTTGGCAGAGAAACAAAACGGGTTGCGTGCTGGGGGCTTATGAGCAATGGTGAACGAAGAAAACTGGAGCTTGGGAAGAAAGCCTATAAAGAATACAGGAAGAAAATCCGCAGTCTGCCTTTGGAGGAGAGGAAGAAAAGAAAGGAAAGAAATAAAGGAATATACAGAGAGTGGTTTTACCAGACGGAAGATCTTCCTTTTGAAGATATGAAAGCCATGGTGACATCAGCGTGGGATACCTGGCTTACATGGAATTATGATGCTTATATGAAATTGCCGCCTGTGGAAAAACGGAAAATGCATCAGACAGTTTCCCATATAGATCTTGGAGAGTATGTATGATAAGGGAAGTTCAGCAAAAGGAGCTTCAGATAATGCAGAGACAGATACAGACAGCAGAAGAGAACTATAGAAAGGAACATTATCTGAAGAATATTTACAGCATATAAGATGAGGTGAAGGAAATTGTATATTGACAATAAATATAGTTACTGTCTTGACAGATTGGATGCTTTTTTCTCAAAAAAGGAATATAAAAATGGATATATCGTTATTTTTGGAATGAACGAATCTGCAAAAATAGAAATTGCTTATTTTCATGACAGAGGAATTAAAATCGGAGCGATAGTTGATAACAGCGCCGAAAAGCAAGGAAAGTCCTTTTGCGGTGAAATTGTAAAGAATCCGGGAGAGGTGATGTGCGATCTGCCGGAGAATGCAGTAATAACTGTTTCGTCAAAATATAACAAGGATTCCATTACAAAAGATATCATTCATTATGGCTGTCAATATACAGATAAGATATTGTATCTGGATTTATTTGATTATATTGGCGCCTCCCCGCGGCTGACTGATAAAAGCAATCTGACCAGAGCTTATCTGCATGATATCCAAACTGAAAATTTTAATATGTTATCATGGCTTTATGATTTGTGTCGGGACAATCATCTCAGATGCTTTTTGAGTTATGGTACACTTTTGGGGGCGGTCAGACATCATGGATTTATCCCCTGGGATGATGATGTTGATGTTTCTATGCCATTTCCGGATTATATGAAGCTTCACAAAATTATGGAAAAGCAGAACAAGTATTATTTTGAAAGTATGTTTATGGAAGCTTCGGAAGGCGCGGCAATCAGTACAATCGCGAAAATCAAGTCAAAAAGGATAATTGTGGAAGGCTGTAATTTTCCTATAAAATATGAAGATTATTTAGCTGTAGATATTTGGCCCCTTGGCGGCTATCCTGACAGTGATGAGGAATCGGTGGAATATTATCTTGAACTGCAGAATCTGGCAGATGAGTGGAAAGAAAAAGTTGTAATTCCCTATGGCACAAAACAATTTAAGAAAAAAACATATAGAGAGTTGGCGGAAAAAATGTTCCATGCCATGGGAAGGTATGATTATGAAACCAGCAATTATGTTGGGGAAGTTTACTGTGGTTATTTGGATCATATAAGAAAAGATGTTTTGCGGCGGGGCATAAAAAAGTACAACTATGAAAAATCAGTCACTGTTTTATTTGAAAAGAAAGAAATGGAAATCCCCCAAGGCTATGACGAAATCCTTCAAACGAAATACGGTGCATATATGACACCGCCTGCTGACGGCTTCAGAAGGACACATGGATATTCTAAATCTGCTTATTTGATAAAGGATGATAATTATTATGACAGAGATACATTATATTGGAATAAATTTTATCAGGATGTGTCCGGTTTGAACGAGCCGTCTCTTTTTGCGCAGATGTGTATTAAATATATGAATCCGGGAGAATCCATTGTGGAGCTGGGATGCGGAAATGGGCGGGATAGTATTTATTTTTATAATCAAAGGTTAGATGTAACAGCTATAGATGCTTCCTGGACGGCAATTAATTCTCTTGAAATGTATAGAGATCATGCTCATATGAATTGTGTCTGCGCTGATTTTGTGAGCTGGATGGATCGATGCAAAGAAAATTTTAATCACTGCTACAGCCGTTTTACACTCCATGCAATTAATGAAATTCAGGAAGAGATTTTGCTGTATAAGGTTCATCATGCTTTAAAGAAAAAAGGATTTTTTTATATTGAGGCCCGAAGTACAGAGGATGAATTATACGGACTGGGGCAATGTGTCGGAAGAAATGCCTTCAGGTATAACGGTCACTTCCGCAGATTCATTGATATGGATGAATTAAAAGACAAGCTTTTGAAAATGGGATTTGAAATTGTTTATTCAGCAAAAGAGAGGGGATTTGCTCCCCTTGGGAACAGCAATCCGCCAATCATAAGAATAATCAGTATGAAAAAGTGAATGTGATATGATGGCGGCAAAAGTGCGCTGATATTTTAAAATGTGTCAGTACGCTCAGAAAACGGGCTAAAGGATCATAGATATGGAAAAATTTTTATATACAGATGCGAATTTAAGACGGCTTCAAATGGTCGAACTGGAAATGCTGGCAGAAGTAGATCGAATATGCCGCCGGAACAATATTACATACATTATAGACGCCGGCACATTACTTGGCGCAGTGAGGCACGGAGGCTTTATTCCCTGGGACGATGATATTGATATCCGTATGTACCGGACAGAATATGACAGGTTCTGCGAAATATGCCGACAGGAGCTTGATGGAAAATTTTTTCTGCAGACATACAAAACCGATTCGGAGTATCTCTGGGGATATGCAAGGATTTTAAGAAACGGCACGAAATATCTGCGGAAGGATCATGAAGCTATAAGATCAAGAAACGGGATTTTTATAGATATATTTCCAAACGATAATCTTCCTGATGACAGAATAGGAAAAAGCTGCTGCACCGCCGTATCATGGATTTGCAGAAAGCTGCTGTATTCCGGAGTCGGGAAGGATTACGCGCCGTCTTTTATACGCCGTGCAGGCTTCCATTTTTTAAATCTGTTTCCTAAAAAAACAGGACATTATGGGATAGAGTATCTTATTAAAAAATATAAGAACAGGAATACCGGGCTGGTGCGCTGCTTTGGCTGGGGGTCAGAGGAAGAAACCAGGGGATTCCAAAAAAAATGGATGTTGGAAACAACGGATATACAATTTGAGGGTGTCACCGTCATGGCTCCTGTGGATACATACGGATTTTTAGTGCATTCTTTTGGAGAGGATTTTATGACCCCTCCGCCGGAGGATGAGAGAATGCCCCGCCATGTGGCGTCAGAGATTAAATTTCCGGAGGAAAATCATGAGAAATAAAATTGCCGTATTCGATTGCTGCCGTCAGGGAGATAAAATCTGGTTTTCTAACCTTTCCTTTAACAGTCTGATGCAGATGGATTTAAATACTGCCGGGATAAACGTTGCAGGAAAATTTCCGGGTTATGGAATAGAGGAAAGAAATCTGCACAGACGTGTATTTTTATACAAGAACAGGCTGTATTTTATTCCATGGCACGGAAAAACGGTTGATATTTATCATATATCGGAAAATAATATGGAAACCATTAAAATGCCTCCTATAAAAACTTATATAATAGATGCAGTAAAGTTAGATAAAGAGATCTGGATGTTTCCGGCCTCCACAGAAGATCCGATGTATGTTTTCAATTTAGATGACAGAAGCGTTACACCACATACATGGATATTTGATCAGATAAACAAAGGCGCCGCGGATACGAATATGTTACTGTCTGTTTCTTCTGTCACATATCGTGATAACCTGATATGGATAGGGAGCTACAACAAAAATTTACTGTATCAGATTGATGCTGAAAAAAGAACCGTACAGGAGATACAGCTATCTTCTGATTTTCATATAAAAAGTTTAGATATAAGAGACGATACATTATGGCTTACCGACGCGCAATATCCTAAATTGGATTTGATGAAAAACGGTAAAACATATGAATATTATGCTGAAACAACGGTACATCAGGACAGCTTCAGCCGGGTAATAGAAAATGAAAAATACAGAATTGTACTGCCTCATTATGCATCCTATATTTTATTTTCTGATATAAATGAAAAACAAACACATAAAATTTTGATTCCGGACTGGGCTTGCCGATGCCGGATGGGTGCTCTTTTGTTTGCGGCAGAGTTTGTGGAAAATATTTGTATGTTCCTGCCATTTTCGCTGGACTGTATTTTATGTTTTGATATGGAAGAAAAAAAATGGAGTAAAAAGGACTATTCTATTCAGAATCTTTCAGATACTGAGATACAGGAAACACTTAAACTGAATATAGAACAGCAAAAATGTACAGGCGAAATGGGCGAAGGTATCGGATGGGAAGATACATTGCCTCTTTTCATGGAAAAGGTACAAAAGCAGTCAGGCGCGCGGGCTAAAAGGGATTACACAAATGTAGGAGACAGAATTTTTAAAAATGCTTCAGAAACCTGGTAACATGGTTTTAAAAGTTTTCCGTTCTGTTATGTGCTTTCCGTAAGAAAAAGATTTACATTAGATTACAATTTTAATATAATAATACCGAATGATGATAAAATCGTGAGCGCAGTCAGGAAACGGAACGCTCAGATTACGCAGGAGGGTGAGCATGGCTAAAGGACGGGTCAAGAAGGCGCAGATGCAGGCAGATCATATGGTATTTGCCCTGGATATCGGAACGAGAAGCCTTATCGGAATGGTAGGTGTTATAGAAGAGGATAAAGTAAAAATTATTGCCATCGAGAAAGAGGAACATTCAGAGAGGGCAATGATAGACGGACAGATTGAAGATATAGAAAAGGTGGCGGCACTGGCTGAAAAGGTTAAAAAAAGGCTGGAAAGCAAGGTTCAATGCGAGCTGAGCCACGTCTGTGTCGCTGCGGCAGGACGTGCCCTGAGAACCAAGCGCGCAGATTTTGAACTGGAGCTGCCTGGTACGCAGCTGATTGATGATGAGATCATCAGCCGTCTGGAGGCCGGGGCCATCAGCAAAGCAGAGGAAGCCTTTGACGCTGAAAATGCCGCGGAGGGTGTTGCGCGCCGCTTTTATCTGGTAGGGTATACGGTATGCCAGTATTATCTGGATCAGTATATGATATCCAGTCTGAAGGATCACCGGGGACAACAGCTCAAGGTAGATTTGATTGCCACATTCCTTCCCAGCGAGGTGGTGGAAAGCCTGTATACGACCATGCATAAAATAGGTCTGGAGGTAGCCAGCATTACCCTGGAGCCGATTGCGGCAATCAATGCGGCTATTCCTGAAAATCTGAGACTTTTGAACCTGGTTATGGTGGATATCGGTGCCGGAACCTCAGATATTGCTGCCTGTACGGACGGAAGCGTGACAGGCTATACGATGGCCACAGTGGCGGGAGATGAGATCACGGAGACGATTATGAAAGAGTATCTGGTGGATTTTGCAACCGCGGAGGCTATGAAGGCGCAGGCAGAGCAGGAAGAAAAAATTACTTTTACGGATATTCTGGGCTTTGAAAGGGAGATTTCCCGGGAGGAGGTTTTCCAGTGCATCCAGAGCACATCGGATCTTTTGTGCAAAGAAATTGCAGATAAGATTCTGGAAGTTAACGGAGGTCCGCCATCGGCTCTGTTCCTGGCCGGCGGCGGCAGCAAGCTGGTGGGCCTGAAGGATAAGATTACGAAGGTGCTTCAGATGGATGCAAACCGTGTGGCCATTGCGGGAAATAATTTTAAGGCAAGCGCATTTTCCGAGGAGTATGATTTAAACAATCCGGAATATGCCACTCCGCTGGGAATCACCATCTCTTCGGGGCTGAATCTGATCAATGACAGCTTCCGGGTAATTTTAAACGATAATCCGGCAAAGCTGTTCCGAAGCGGCAGTTTTACGGCTTTGAACCTTCTGATGATGAACGGATACAGCTTTCAGGATATTCTGGGGCGTTCAGGTCTCAGCCTCACCGTAATGGTAAATGGAAAGCGGAAGGTGTTTTATGGTACTGCAGCCCAGCCGGCTTCTCTTTTTATCAATAAAAAAGAAGGAAAGCTTTCGGATGTTATCCATGCCGGGGATTGTATTGATTTTGTTCCTGCCGTTTCGGGTGTTTCCGCAAAGGCATGTCTGGGGGATATTGAGGGTGCTTTGTCCTGCCTGGATATTACCCTGAACGGAGCGCATGTATCTTTAAAAACTCCTCTGAAAAACGGAGATATTATTTTAATGAAGCTTCCGGAGAAAAAGCCTTTAGAGGAAGAGGAAATTTCTGCGTCAGAGGAGACAGAGGACGGGGCTTTTGCGCCGGAGGAAGATTCCGCGGAAGCGGTTTCTGCGTCAGAGGAGGAAGCGGAAGCGGAGGAAATCATTCCTGTAAAAACAGAAGCCCCGGCAGAAGAGACGGCAGCGGAAAAGAGGGAGCCGGTAAAAGAGTCGCCCGGTCCGGAGCCGGAAGCAAAGGCGGCTCCTGCAGAAAAGAGTATTCTTTTTTATTTAAACGATTTTCCTCTCCGCCTGCCCCGTAAGGAAAGCGGAGAGCCGTATTACCTGATGGATATGATCGAATATTCCGGAGTGGATCTGAAGCAGCCCAAGGGAGAGATTAAGCTTACTGTGAACGGAGCTTCGGGAATGTTTCAGCAGGCGCTGCGGGAAGGGGACATTATATGTATTGAGGAAGAAAGGCTGTAGAAGAAGAGTTATCCTGAAGAGGACGCCGCAAAATCATTAAAATGAATGATCCAGCGGCGCCCTCTTATTTGCGGGAGTTTTTATCAGCTTAGAATTATCTTTGGGCAGGCAATGCTGTATGCATAATCCTCTGGAATGCTTCCAGAAATACATAGATAATAACAATATTGACAAAGAAGTTCAGTGTACATTTAATCAGCCTGCTTGTAAACAGAACCTGAACAGGAGTTCCGTACATAAGATACAGCCAGGTGGAGGTCAGGGTGATGCTGACCAGATATTCTACAAACGCACAGCCCACAGCGCGGATTTTGTTCACTCTTGCCTTATAGAGAATCAGTCCGCACAGGAAGCCCACCAGTGCATAGCTGAAAGAGAATCCCGGAAAATAAGGGAATCCCCGTACCAGGCAGTTCAGCATATCGCCTAAGAGTCCCACCGCAAAGCCCATGACCGGCCCTCCGGCCATGCTTCCTCCGATAAACGCGAGAAAGCCGATACGGATTTCCAGTGTATTGGAAATGGCGATGTTACAAAAGGATAATACAACATACAGCGCAATGAAAAACCCACACAGACACAGATTCTGTACTTTGCGCAGGTTTGCGAGCTGGCCTTTAAAATCCAGCGCTTCTTTTGAAATCTGCATAAAAAATACACCTCCATAGATGAAATGCAGGATGAGAGGACGTATCCTCTACTGAAATGATAAGTGACAAAACATAAATAATATCTTTCAGGCACCACATCTGAGATGTACTCATATGTAGCAACGGGTGCGAATCAGACACCGTAAGCCTTTTGGGCTTTTCGTCCCGTGACAACTCCCCATCCACGGACACTTAACGCGTAAGATTCTACTTCGCTATTATTTACTTGTTCTTTATTATAGCACTTATTTCGGATTTTGCAAGATTTAGAAGGCATTTTTTGTAAAAAGAGACCATATATTTATGTTCTGATAAAAATAGAAGTAAGTAAAAGTACACAGGTCCACAGGGAGATTGTGAAAAAACAACACATCTGTTATAATAAAGCCGGAGATGATATTGTGCCGGGCAGGAGAGATTACACCTGCCGGGATAAGACTTTGCAAATATATGAATAAGGAGCGGAACCAGACAAATGAAAGAGATTCCAGGTTTTGATATGGAGCTGGCCCAGGCCATGGATTATATTTTAGGAAGCCCTTTGGCAAAAAGAGCATTTGTCTGTCCGCCATTCTGTAATTTTACCAATATTATCACCGAGATTATCCGCTGGATTGACCGTCTGGCGGATAACTGCCATATGCCGGAGCTTACCAATCATGCCCTGCCTCATATTTGCAGTATCGTGAAGCGGGCCTCCGAATGGGGGGAAAGTGATGGCTGGCTGGAAGAGGCTGCGCCTCAGGAAGCAGGGTATCTTCTGATAGCGTTATTAATCCATGATATCGGGATGCTGTCTCAGGACAGCCAGGATATTCCCGAGGACGAGAAGCTTCAGAATATGAAGGGACTTTCTGATGTGTCCGGCTGGGTCAGACGGACTCATGTGCTCCGGACTGAAAAGCTGGTAAAAAATTTCCTGAAGGATTATATGGAAGATAAAACCTTATCCGATCATCTGGATGTGATCATTGGAATGGCCAGGTCTCATGCAAAATGGCCCTGGGAGCCGGACTTTTTGACAGAAAAAGACAAAATTGCCGCCATGGGTCTGAAGGAAGAGCGGATTGGAGCATTTAATGCGGTGATTGCGGTATGTGATTTATTAGACGAGGACTCTGACCGATGCGATACACTTACTTTAATTAAACATCACTACGGTACTATAGAAAATAAGGCCCACTGGATTCGCCATGCCCTTACAAAGCGTGTGGAAGGAGTGAAAAACCACAGGATTGCAGTCTGGTTCCGAAAGCTGCCCTCAGAAGACCCTCATCTGGATATTCTGTACCGGACGCTGCGTAATCATTACCGGCTGGTAAAGCTGTATCAGGAAAAACTGGCGGTTATCCGCGGGGAAATCCGGCATCTGGACTTTGAACCGGGGGACGGGATTCCGGAAGAGGAGGATGAGATTTCCAGAAAACTGAGCTGCTATCATGATATTCCGGAGCTTCAGTATGACATAATTCCCCATTTAATATCAACCTTTATGAAAGAAGCCAGGAATCAGGATGACGGAGATACGGAGGTAAGGAAGAGGCTGGACGAGATTGGGCTGGAAACAATGGATATGTCCGGAATGGATGATTTTTTCCATCCTGGAGCTTTGCTCTATCCGGAGGAAAGAGTGCTTTTCGGGAAGGGGACGGTGGAAGAGAAGCTTACATATGCCTATGATCTGGCGGAAAAAGCCTATGTGAACGGGAAAATTGAAAAACTCCGCCATATCTGCGGGGCAGTGCTGGATTTGCTGAAGCCTCATTCTGTAAGGCCTGGGCAGATTTACTGGGCCATTACCTATCTTCTGATTTATGAAAAAGGCGATATAGATTTTGAAGCGGCAGAAAGGATGCACCGGAATGATCTTTCTTCCACATTCCGTAACTGCCCTGTGAGCATTCCTGCAACGATTCCGTCTGCCGATCCCTATCAGGGATTATTGGATGTGCTGCTTTGCTTTTTAAGGCCGTATATTACATCAGAGGCCGTGGGCATATACCGGGATTATCTGATGGAATATGATTATACCAATCTTCGGGATGATTTTGCTACGATGCAGCTGGCGCGGACTGTGATCGGGTTATTTTGGTTCTGGGACGGGAAGTCAGGGATATGGCGCGAAATATCGGAGCGGATACGGCGGCAGGTAAAAAAGGACAGACTGGCCCATATGCTGGAAGTACAGCAAAAATGTCTGGAGCTTCAATATAAAATATTATACGGAAGCGGGGAGATAACAGAAACAGAATTAACGGATGCAGACTACCCTGTTCTGGCAAAGGCATGGAAGCATTTTTTTCAGGCAGACTGGGAAAGTGCGGCAAAGGATATCCGACAGATGCTGGAATGCGCGGAAAAGAACCCTGATTTGTTCGGTTCTGTCCAGGGATATCAGAACATGACTTATTTGATAATAGAATGGAACGGAATTGACAGAGGCTTTAAAGCCGCGGATTATCGGGAAACCGGAATCCGCCGTTACCACAGAAACGCGGGGGAGCAGGAACGGTCGGAATTCTGGCAGTCCAGGAAAAATATCATTGAAACTTCTCTGGCAAAGAACCGGATGGAACCAAATAACAGGAATGCTGCCGTTATACGGGCCAGAATTATCCGTCTTATTTCTTTAAGAAAGCTGGAAGCGCTGCAGTACTGGAATCTTGGAGAATATCTGGAGGCTGTGAGAAACGAGGCAGGCTGGTTTTATGATCTGGCTGTTTATGAGGATCAATACGGCACATATCAGGGGACTGCCGGGTATCTGCCTGAGGCCGTGATCGCATCCATCCAGAGTCTGGATTCCAAACAGATTACAAAAGAAGAAATGCAGCAGTTGACTGCAAAAATGTATTACCATTTTCCGGAAGGGTATGAAGAGCTTGTCCGGTTCCTGACGTCCACGCCTCAGAAATGCGCCTGGAGCTATGGGATTCAGTGGCTTGAATATTTTATTATGGATTTGGACCCGGGACAGCTTAGCAGAATATTAAAGTGGCTGGCAGTTCCATACGACGCATTTATCCGGACACAGAAGCATTGCCGTAATCTGGGAGAATATGAATTTTTATGGCAGGCGGCATATGGATTTTCGGAAGATGACTGGAACACTTTGTATCCGATTATCAAAAGGGTTTATCAAAATTATTTTCTGTATAATTCCAATAAAAAATTAGCCCGAAAAAGTCTTGAATATATGCCTCTTCCGCTTTGCGAAGAAATACTGGAAATGATTGAAAGGTGGCCTTCTGAGCAGGTAAAGAGGAATGTAGTTTACGAAAGCTGTATCAGACTGAGTCAGAAATGGGGAAGTGCGATCAATGCCCGTCTGCATCAGTTCGTTCGGAGTTGTGAGGCAGAGGATCCATGTAGGCTGTATCAGGATTTGGAGCAGTTGATTGACGTAGATAACCTGCTGGAGAGGCAGGACATTGATATGGAGGGAATCTGCCGGGCAGTGGAAGAAGCGATGAGACAATTAGAGACCGCGGATTTATCCGGCTATGATTCCCGGGTTTTTCAGAAGCTGAAAGAGAAGTTTACGAATCAAAACTGGCGTCTGATGCCGGAGGAAAGGGTATTTGATATTATCCGGTCATCCGTTAGGTTGTTAAAAAGCCATAAGGAAATGTCTAAAGGCTATTTTTTTGATATCTGTGAACTGTTCAGCGAGATTGGCCGGATGGCGGAAAAAAATGTGAAGAGAGAAATCGCAGTTTTTTTTGTGAAAGAGTATGTATTGCCTGGCTCAAAGGCAGAAGCCAGGACAGCTCAGACAGATGATGCCGGCGGGCCGCCATACTATTTTCAGTTTGATTTGTTCGCCAACAGAAAACGGGAACAGGATGTTTTTTCCGTGCTGGTTAACTGTATGACAGAGATTCCGGGGCAATACCATGAGCCGTGTATTCGGTGGGCATGGAAATGTCTGGAGGAAGACAGCGGGGTTCTGTATTATTATGCAGTGCTTTTAATTTCCTATTATTATTTCACAGAAACAGGCGAAGTTCAAAAGACAGCCCTTTTCGGACTTTTGTATATTCGGGGCCGTCTGGAGGCAAGAGGGAAATATTTTGAGTCTCAGCTTAAGCATGTGCTTCTGGCATGGAGGAATCTGGAATCAGCGGATCAGTGGTTTGGAGAGAAACGGTTCGTAAAGCTGGCAGAGCAGGATAAGGATTATCAGGAAATATTCCAAAGGCCCATCCAGGC
The DNA here is from genome assembly GCA_910585465.1 of uncultured Lachnospiraceae bacterium. GTDB lineage: Bacteria > Bacillota > Clostridia > Lachnospirales > Lachnospiraceae > Hominiventricola. The sequence goes on from CAJUEW010000003.1 coordinate 241,693, forward strand.
TTTGAGAAAGAAATCCGGAAGCCCGGAAATCCGGCACTGGGGCGAAAAAATGGGCATGGAAGTAATAAAGCAGTCGTAATTGCCGGACAGATAAAATGTGTTTACAGAAACAGCCGGAGGGGGAGAAAACGGAAATTTTGAGGACATGGGAAGTTAGAATAAATGAGGGAGTAAATGGAAGTAATCCAAAGGCGGCGCTGGATGCTCTCAGGCTGTATGAAGGGGATATCCGGATCCGGGATAAGGAGGGGAAGCTCCTTTCCATGCAGTCAGCGGATGATTTTTATAAACATAAAGATGCGTACAGAACCTTAAATGCTCTGCTGTTTGCCGGGACCTGTAATGAGTATTCCCGGATTGAAAAGGAAGACAGGAAATTAAAGACTGTTTTTTTAGAACAGATAGAGGAGACTATCCGGCTGTACTGCAGGATTTTTGAACTGATGTGCCGGAATACCGGAGGTGGGGAAAGGGAAGGGGTTATTGCAAAACGGGTAGAACGAAAGAGCACCCTGGCGCTGTTGAAGGAAGGGCGGACAGTATCATTTCTTTCCGCCTCCAAGGCTGGTTATCAGGAGGATTTTGCGGAGAAAGACGGGATTATTCTGTTGGAGGTTCACATTCCGCCGGAAGTTCCTTATCTGGATTTTGAAAAGGTATTGGGCTTAGAATACCAGTCTGTAGAAGAACGGGAAATTCTGCTTCCGCCCTTTGTGTCCGTCTCCATTCAGGAAGAGACCTTGCAGCCTGCGGAGCAGAGAAGACTCCGGGACATAAGAAAAAAGCCTCCTGATGGGAAATACCGGGTCCATGCAGTTAAGTTTCCCGATTTTACGGAAGAGCCAGACGGATATTGTCTGGCCGGGCGACTGGAAAAAAGTATTTTAGCAGAAAGAGAAACAGCAGTGAATGCCGTAAAAGCTATGAACCAGAGAAAATGGGATCAGGATTTCTCTGCATATTGCCGGTGGAAGGAAAAGCTGCAGATTTATTTAAGATATCGGTTTCTTGAGCTTTACACTGAATTTTCATTTTGATACAATGAAAAATATAAGGATACACCAGCTAAAGTGAGGAAGTGGAAAGATGATTCAGGACATTGCGCCAAAGATATATGACAATCATTATGTAGAACAGGCTCCGGAAGAGGAAGACTGGCTGCTGATATACAGGAGGGGAGAGATACTCTGCAGATTCGCAGACGGTATGATTTATTTTCCGAAAGTGTCAGAGGCTTTGAGAGAAGGGCAGGATACGGTTTATCTGTTTACCATCAGCGGAGAACGGTTTTTCCTGCTGAAAAACAGAACAGAAGAAGCCCTGCCTGGCTATGGCTGGGAAAAGCCGGTGGTTTTCCGGGAGGCCAGACCTAAGTACAGAGGTTTCGCGGGTATTACCGGGCAGCAGCTGGATGATTGGTATCATGCCAATCAGTTTTGCGGGTGCTGCGGAAGTCCGATGACTCCGGATCACAAGGAGCGTATGGTACGCTGCGGACAATGCGGAAATATGGTTTATCCTAAAATCTGTCCCGGAGTTATTGTGGCAGTGACGGACGGAAACCGACTTCTGCTGACAAAATATGCCCGCCGTCCAGGCGCTGTAAATTATGCGCTTGTGGCAGGCTTTACAGAAATCGGGGAAACTCTGGAGGAAACCGTGCAGCGTGAGGTCATGGAAGAGGTTGGCCTGAAAGTAAAGAATATCCGTTATTACAAGAGCCAGCCATGGTCATTCTCCTCCACCCTTCTCTGCGGATTTTTCTGTGAGGCAGACGGGGGCACGGACATTACGCTGGATACGGAGGAGCTGGCTGTGGCAGAATGGTTTGAGAGGGAGAACATTCCGCTGGACGATGATGGCATCAGCCTGACCAGGGAAATGATAGGCATGTTTAAGGATGGGAAGGCGTGACGGGCGTTTCCTGTGCAAAAAGCTGAAGCTGCTTTTGAAGCCGGTCTTTTACCTGGGCAAGAAAGGAGGCTGGTCCGGTTACCTGAATAGCAGGACCAAAGGAAAGTATTTCGATCAGCAGCTCTGTTTCCATGGAACTGTTATAATAGATGAGACATTCCCAGGTGTTCTCATCTATTTTTTTGGTTTTTTTCTTATAGTTGGCAAAATGCAGCATCGCGCGCTCCAGCGCATTCCTCTGGTTGTTAATCAGCAGGCGCACAGGCTCCTTATAGTAGGTTTTCTGAATAAGGCTTACAAGGTCAAAATCTTCCTTATCGAACCTGGAGAGAGGCTTGACTTCCGTGATCCCCCTTAAATTGATTATCCGGATGAAGATGGAATGGCGTTCGTTTTCAGGAACGGCCAGCAGCCGGAACTGGTCATTTTTGGAGGAATATTCCAGACTCAGAGGAAGATAATGGTGGGTAATCCGGTGTCCCTTCCGGGAATGATAGGATATCGTTACATACTGCCGCTTCGGAATAGCCGCAAGCAGTATACGGAAATGCTTCCGGTATTCCGGTGCGGTATAGCAGTCTCCATCAGCATACTGATCATAGTAGTGAAAGTCATCCGGTTCCCAGAGCACTTCTGCATCCCGGACATAATTCTCCAGAACCGGAAGCTGGCTGTCAGAGAAAAAAAGCCGGAAGCGTTGATCTTTAAGAAGCGTTTTCAGCCAGGAGCGCTGCAGCCTGGTCAGAGGAAGCGTCCCGTGGGCGTTTGTGACTGCGTGGTAATGCAGGCGGCCGTCAGAGGAGAGAAGCCGCCATTCACCGCTTATGAGTTTGGGGAGAATATACAGGCTGCTTTCCGCGAAACCGAGCCTTGTACATTCTTCCCGCATTGTTTTTTCTGAAACCGGAAGTTTTTCGGCCTCTCTTAAAATACTGTCCACAATCTGGTAATAGCAGCTGTAAAGCTCTGAAAACAGTTCCATAAAATCACTCCTGTATATGATATATCTTTGCCATTGTATGAATATCCCTGTAAAATTTATGGCGAAGACAGACGTTATTAGATTCAAAGGAGAGAATCCGCCCGATAAAGGTTTTAATCCAGGGCATCATCTCATTGCCGTCAAAGACAGATATTTCATAGACATAGGTATTTTTGCCTGTATGGGTAATGGTCCCTCCTCGGCCTTCCCGCTTCAGACGGTGCAGAATATAGTCTTCACTGCCTTCCCGGACAGACAGAGTCAGACGAATCGTATCCATACGGTGAACGGCGCCAAAGGATACGCCATAGCAGCGGGGCAGATTCTGACAGAGCTTTTCTCTGAAAAAAAGATAATCATCAAAAGGCTCCTGAAGCTTCACGCTTTGAATATGATCCAGCCGGAGAGAGGAAAAACGCCGGTTCTGAATCTGATAGCCGCACAGAAACCTTCGTCCGGTTCGGGTGCTGACAAAAATTTTCAGGGGTACTGTAGATACCGTTCTTTCACAGGGTGTCCTGGAGCTGCAAAGGCGGACGGTTATCAGGCGCTGCTGCCGTATGGCTTTTAAAAGCAGAAACAACACCTCATCCTCCAATGTGAAGCCATAGTATCCATGCTTTACGAGAAATAGTCCGTTTCCGGTTTTCTGATTGTCCAGAATAGTGCTTCCGATAAAACCAAGGGGTGCGGCAAGCTGGAAAAAGCGGACTGCATTTAAAAGCTGCGGAAGAATATCCGGGATTGTATCTTTAACGGAAGGCATTATACGGTAGAAAAGCTTTCGTCCTTCCTTTCCGGAAGTAAGAATGCCTTCCTGCACATATTCATTGGCTTTCTTTCGTACAAGCTGGGATTCAAAAACTACACTGTAATCGTCCAGAATCCGATTGGTCAGTTCTTCTGCCGTATAGGCCTTTCCGTTCCGGAACAGATCCAGAAAAAAGAAATGCAGCATAATATCATTGGCTGTAAAGCTTTTGGATTTCCATACCCGGTAGAGGGGATTGATGTCCAGAAGGCTGCTGTCCAGTGCCAGAGAAACTGTCTTGCCCTGAGGGCCGTAATCTGTCCGTATGTATTCCGACAGCCAGGCTTCAATCCGGCGGCGTTCATTATCATAGGTTCGTCCGCTTTTAACTGAAAAATCATCTCTTGCTTTAAAACCGTAGATTAGAAAATCGCGGATATAATTCCGGCTTTTGGAAAAGGATTTGATTAATTCCTGAAAGTCAGACATGACGGCTTTCCTTTCTTTCATTATTTTACCTCATCTTATTTTATCATAGGGCGGCAGGTTTTTCTATTTTATTTCTGTCCCATCATATCCTCGCACCTTTTTTTAAATGATTTACCGGAACGGAAATGGTAATATCTGCTTATCAGGACACAGACATGAAAAAGAAGGGGTGAAAAAATGTTTGTAATTGACAACAGCAAATTTCATACAAAGGTTCCGATAAAGATATGGCTGGAGAACCAGGCACAGATAGAAGAAAGCTGTCTGACCCAGGCGGTTCATCTTGCGGAGCTTCCTTTTATACATAAATGGGTATCCCTGATGCCGGATACTCATACAGGAAAGGGGATGCCAATCGGCGGGGTGATTGCTGCAAAGGGAGTGATTATCCCGAATGCAGTCGGCGTGGATATCGGCTGCGGCATGATTTTTACTCCCATGAATATACGGCTGGAGCAGCTTCAGGGGATTATGACAGGAAACGGTTCTCTGGTACAGCTGCTGATTGGAGATATTCTGCGCAATGTGCCGGTGGGCTTCAACCGTCATAAAAAGCAGCAGGAATCGGCTGTACTGGACAGAGCAAAGGAACAGATGGAGCTGTATGAGGCAAATCAGGCTCTGGTGCCGTTGATAGAGGACGGATATTTTCAGGTGGGAACATTGGGCGGAGGAAATCATTTTATTGAGCTTCAGGCGGATGAGGACGGTTATCTTGGCATTATGATCCATTCCGGAAGCCGCCATATGGGAAAGGCAGTCTGTGATTTTTTCCATAATGAGGCGCGCAGGCTGAATACGAAGTGGTATTCCCAGGTGCCGGACGATTACCGGCTGGCCTTTCTTCCAACGGATACAGAGGAAGGAAAGCAGTATATCCGATGGATGAAGCTGGCTCTGGACTATGCTTTTGAGAACCGCCAGCGGATGATGGAGAGAGTAATGGAGCTTGTGGAAAAGCATATCAGAAAGTATGCGGGGCTTGATACAGAGTTCGGGGAAACGATCAACTGTCATCACAATTATGCGGCCATTGAGAACCATTACGGAGAAAATGTCTGGGTGCACAGAAAAGGTGCGACCAGGGCTCAGAAGGGTGAGAAGGCCGTCATTCCGGGGGCTATGGGCTCCTTCAGCTATGTGGTAGAGGGTCTGGGAAATCCGGAAGCTTTCTGTTCCTCCTCCCACGGAGCAGGCAGGGCTTATTCAAGAAAAGGAGCCATGGAGACCTTTTCTGTGGAACAGGTAATTTTGGATTTGAGGGAACGACAGGTAGTGCTTGGAAAACAGAAGAAAAATGATGTGGCAGAGGAGTGCCGCTTTGCATATAAAGACATTGATGCGGTTATGGAGCAGCAGAAGGATCTGGTAAAGCCGATCCGGAAGCTTCGGACCGTGGGAGTGGTAAAGGGATAAAGAAGAGGGTAAAAGGATGATAAACGAAATCCTGCTGCGGAAAAGAAATCATATTTATCTGGAAAAAGAGCCTTTAAACAAAGCTGAGGATCAGAGCTGCCGGGTTCTGACTATAATGAAAAATGCAGAGAGCCTGGGCTATACTTTTTCACAGGAGTTATACAGGAGGCTCTGTGTCATGGAGAAAGGAGCGCTGGACACCTTTTATCTGGAACTGGTTCAGCATCTGAAAAGCCGGGCCGGCGCAGATCATGAATGGAGACCTATGTATCCGAACTTTCCGCAGGAGGTGATGGAGAAGAGTCAGGCAGAGCTGTATCTGAATGCGCTGGTTCACTACTGGAGCGGCGGAGCAGCTTATCCGTCTGTCCGGAAGCAGGAACGTCTGCCTGCGCCCGACGAGGCGGAGACTGTGGTTTTATCTTCAGGTACGAGAGAAGAGCTGATGGAGATTTTCCGGAATCTGGCGGAGGCAAACGGTTCCTGGTCAGAACAGGATCAGCAGGATATCAGGTGGTATTTTACCAATGTGCCGGACGCGGCAGAATGGCTTCCGGACAGAATTCCGGAAAAGGAAAATGCGGCGTATATTGGAAAGTGCTGTCTGGAGAGCTGTCCCCTGGCCGGGGCCGGAATGCTGAAAAAACATTTTCGGACAGCCACAGATATACTGCGTCTTTCTGCCGCTTTATCCGGCGGGGATGTAAGTCTGGGAAAAAAAGTCCGTTTCCGCAGCTTCAGAAGACAGGAACGCCGGATTCTGATGGATTTACTGTCAGAGGCTTCCGGACTTTTGGAGGAAATGCACGGCAGGCCGGAGGTATGGAAGCGGTTAGGAGAACGGCTGCACCCGGGGGAGTTTCATGCAGAGCAGTATAGAAAGGTGCGGCAGGCTTTTGAAAAAATCCGGAATGGCTGTCCGCTGGAGACGTTTGCCGGCAGAGTGGAGCAGGCGCTTCTGGAGAAGGATGCTTTCCGGGCTCTTGAAATTTTAAAAGAACGTCCGGGAGAGCTGGCCAGAAGGCTGGATGTGCTGCTGCGGATGGAACAGAGGGCATTTTCAGACGAAAAGCTCTCCTGGCAGGAAGCGCGGATCAGGAAAATGCAGACGCAGCAGACAATTCTGGAAGCATTTGAAGCTTCGGCGGCTCAGGTGGCAACCCCGGTGCTTCTCCAGGTGCGGACGCATTTTATGTACCGGAACCACCAGGCATTTCGTTACTATTTTCCCAAGGGAAGGCTGGCAGATGCCAGGATGGTGGCAAATGCAGAGCTTCTTGTGGAGGAAGATATCTGCCGGCAGGTGGCAGACATCTGTGAACAGACGCTGACGGCGCGTTTTTCCGGGCTGGAGCCTATGGGCAGGGTTTATTTGTCGGAAGAGCTGAAAAATTATATTGTTCCGTTTCATCAAAGAGCGGCTTCCAAAGCTGCCAGGACGCTGACGCCCGGCTCCAGGCTGCCTCTGGCTCAGCAGGCAGAAGCGGTGAGAGGATTTATCTGGTGGACCAATATGGAAGACGGAGAAAGAGTGGATCTGGATCTGTCGGCTGCGATTTTTGATAAACACTGGAATTATCTGGAGCATGTTTCCTATACGAATCTTTGCTCGGACCGTTACAGGTCGTGTCATTCGGGAGATATTGTGGACGGCGGTCCGGCGGACGGGGAAGGAGTCTGCGAGTTTCTGGATGTGGATATTGAGAGCATTATAAAGTATGGAGGCAGATACGTAGTTTATCAGGTGTACAGCTATACAGAACAGATTTTTTCTAAGCTGCCGCATGCATCCTTTGGTTATATGGAACGTCAGGACGTAAGAAGCGGGGAAATCTTTGAACCTCGTCTGGTTCGTCAGCATATGGAGCTGACATCAGGGACAAAAGTGGTGATTCCGATGATTCTGGACTGTGAAGCCCGCCGGATGGTATGGTGCGACGCAGGGATCAGCTTAGGGGCATGCAGGAGTAATGCCGGAGGCAATAATCTGGAATCCAATCTTTCCGGCGTGGGGCTGGCATGTTATACGATGGTCAATATGCATAAGACAAATCTGTATGATTTGCTGAAGCTGCACGTTGACGGGAGGGGAGAACAATGTGATACAAAAGACAAGGCGGATCGGTTTTTTGATGTGGAGGAGGGGATTACACCTTTTGACACAGATGTGATACTGGCCGAATTTATGCAGTAGACAGTAAAATATCCGGCTATGGAGAATCATCCTTCTATATGAATCTGAATCAGGGTGTCGCCGGTTCGAGTCCGGCCATTTTCGGAGGACTCCGGAAATGTAGCTCAGGTGGTAGAGCACCAGAAAGGATTCTCCGCTTTCCGGATAATGGGGCCGGTGCTGAAAATGCACCGGTCCCATATGGATTACAGGTCTTTTTCCTTCTTCTGACAGGCGGGAGAAAATTTCATCTGGGGATCGGTGAAAATCTGGTCCAATATTTTATGAGCTACCTGCTCCTTACTTAAGATCGGCAGCTCCTGCACAGTGTCCTTTGTAATCAGGGTAACCACGTTGGTGTCTGTACCGAAGCCCGCTCCTGCAACCTTCAGATTATTGGCAACAATCATATCCACATTTTTCTTTATCAGCTTTGCCCGGGAATTTTCAAGCATATGCTCCGTTTCCATGGAAAAACCGCAGAGGAACTGACCTTCTTTTTTATGCTCTCCCAGATATTGCAGAATATCCCTGGTCCGCTTAAGCGGAATACTCATATTTCCGTCTTTTTTCTTTACCTTTTCCTGACTGACCGTAACAGGCCCGTAGTCGGCCACAGCGGCAGCTTTTATAATGGCATCCTGGTTTTCGGATGCCGGAACCACAGCCTGAAACATATCCTCTGCGGATTTGACCGGAACCACCTTTACAAACGGAGGAGGAGCAAGGCTTACGGGACCGGAGACAAGGGTTACGTCGGCGCCTCGCAGCATGGCGGCTTTGGCGATGGCATATCCCATCTTACCGGTGGAATGATTTGTAATATACCGCACCGGATCAATGGCTTCCTGGGTCGGTCCTGCAGTGACAAGCACCTTTTTCCCGGCCAGATCCTTTTCATATGCAGCTTCTCTTAAAATATAAGAGAGGAGCACATCCGGCTCCGGCATCTTTCCGGTTCCGGTATCCCCGCATGCCAGAAGGCCCCGGTCGGGCTCGATGATTTCATAGCCGTATTTTCTTAAAATTTTCAATCCGTCCTGAACAGCGGGATTTTCAAACATGGCCGTATTCATGGCCGGAGAAATCAGCTTCTTACATTTACATGCCATAACAGTTGTGGTCAGCATGTCATCAGCAATGCCGTGGGCCAGCTTGCCAATGATATTGGCGGAAGCAGGAGCGATCAGCACCAGATCTGCCTGCTTGGCAATGGAAATATGCTCCACCTGAAAGGAAAAATTCCGATCAAAGGTATCGATCAGACATTTGTTGCCGGTCAATGTTTCAAATGTAATGGGATGAATAAAATTTGCCGCATTTTTTGTCATGATGACCTGCACATTACAGTGCAGCTTTTTTAAGGCACTGGCAAGGGAAGCTGCCTTGTAGGCGGCAATGCTTCCGGTTACGCCCAGAACCACGTATTTATTTTTCAGCATATAATCTCCTCCACAGGTGTTAGATTCTTCATTTTTGCTCATATTATCAAATATGGCATAAGGCCGGAGAAAAGTAAAGCGGAACTTCTGACAAAAGCATGGTCAGGCCACTTTTTTTTTAGAATAAAACGTGATACTATGGAAGGCATGAAGGAAACCTGAAACATGTAAAAATAAACCAGAAAAACGAACGGGGATAAATCTATGATTTTAGCAGTGGATATTGGAAATACAAATATTGTAGTTGGATGTATTGATAGAAAGAAAATTTGTTTTGTGGAACGTTTGTCAACCGTGTCCACGAGGACGGAGCTGGAATATGCGATCAGCTTTAAAAACATTCTGGAGCTGTATGGAATCCGTACGGATGAGCTGGACGGAGGAATTATCTCTTCCGTAGTTCCTCCTGTTACCAATATTGTAAAGCATTCTATGGAAAAGATTCTGAATCAGGAGGTTATGGTGATCGGGCCGGGAGTAAAGACAGGACTGAATATTCTGATGGATGATCCAAGGCAGGTAGGAAGCGATCGGATTGTCAACGCAGTGGCAGTTGTTCATGAATATCCGGTTCCGGCTGCGATTATCGACATGGGAACGGCAACGACCATCTGTATCGTGGACGGGAAAAAGAATTACATCGGCGGCGCGATTATTCCGGGTGTCCGGATATCGGCGGATACGCTGACGGCAAGGACCGCTCAGCTTCCCAATATCAGTATTGAGCCACCTGCAAAGCTGATTGGAAAGAATACGGTGGACTGTATGAAAAGCGGCGTATTCTATGGAAATGCGGCTCTGCTTGACGGAATGCTGGAGCGTATGGAGGAGGAGATGGGACAGAAGTTTACGGTTGTGGCCACCGGAGGACTTGCAAAGGCGCTGATTCCTCACTGCAGGCATAACATGATTTTGGATGATGCGCTGCTTCTGAAGGGACTTCAGATTATCTATGAAAAAAATCAATAACCAGCCTTTGCATCTGCCGGGTTTCCTTCTTTTTATTTAAAAATTGTTCCGGCCTTTTCCTCCAGTGCACTCTTCGCATCTTCCAAATCCGCGATGACTGCCACGCGTCCCGGCTTGCCGGAGACAAAGGAAACGGCTGCGACAACCTTTGGCAGAATGGAACCTTCCGTAAACTGTCCGTCAGCGATATAGGCGCTTGCCTTTTCCACACTGACAGAATCCAGAGGCTGACAATCCTCTTTTCCGTAATTCAAATATAGTTTTTTCTCGCCTGTCAGAAGCAGAAGCATATCAGCGTCGAGAAGCTCTGCCAGCTTTCCGCTTGCCAGATCCTTTTCGATAACTGCGCTGGCTCCTTTCAGACGGTTTCCCTGTCTGAGTACCGGGATTCCGCCTCCGCCGCAGGCAATGACGATCTGGCCTGCGTCTGAAAGAGTGCGGATAGCGTCGATCTCAACAATATCTTCCGGCTCGGGTGCAGAGACGATACGGCGGTAGCCGCCGTCGGTTTTGATTATATGATTTCCCTTCTCTTCTTCTGCCTCAGCCTCTTCCTTTGTCATGACACGGCCGATAATTTTTACAGGCTTATAAAAAGAAGCATCGTAAGGATTTACGACTACCTGAGTAAGAATTGTCGTGACCGGACGGCAGCACCCACGGTTTAGAAGCTCCTCCCGGACAGCATTCTGAAGATCGTAGCCGATATACCCCTGGCTCATGGCAGAGCAGACAGACATGGGAGCGAAAGTGTAATCGGGATGCTGCTTGCCGAATTCGTTCATGGCTGTATGAATCATGCCGACCTGAGGGGCATTGCTGTGGGAGATAACAATCTGACAGTCTGCCTCCACTAAGTCTGCCACAGCTTTCGCGGCCGTTTTAACGGCTGTTTTCTGTTCGGGGAAAGTAGTTCCAAGAGCTTTATGCCCAAGGGCAACGACGACTTTTTTCTTACTCATATGTGCGGCCTCATTTCTGAATAGATTTCAAAATTATATTTTATTCATTATAATGGCGGAAAGGGGAAATTGCAACCCTTGCCTAAATATGTTATAGTAAATGTGTTGCAATTCAGTTCTGACATGGGGCAGAAATAGCGGAACGGCTATAAAATTATGGAAATCCGAAAAAGAGAGAAGGAGGACCTTTATGAAAGCAGTAAAATTACTATTAGAAAAATTGGACTATCAGATTATAAATGGAACAGCGGACGGAGAAATCAGCGATCTGGTCTATGACTCCAGGAAGGTAACAAAGGGGAGTATGTTTGTCTGTATTAAAGGCGCAGCCTATGACAGCCATGAGCATACAGAGGAGATTGCGGAAAAAGGAGCCAGAATTATAGTTGCGGAACGGAAAGTGGAGGTGCCGCAGAATGTGACGCTTTTGCTGGTGGATGACACCAGGTACGCGCTGGCTCTGCTGTCTGCTGCTTATTTTGATTATCCGGCTGAGAGGATGAAGGTTATTGGGCTTACAGGAACAAAGGGAAAGACCACGACTACCTTCATGGTGAAAGAAATTCTGGAGCATGCAGGGTACAAGGTGGGGCTGATTGGGACAATTGAGACGGTTATCGGGGATATGCATATTCCGTCGGACAATACCACGCCGGAATCCTATCTGATTCAGGAATATTTTTCAAAAATGGTGGAAGCGGGGTGTGATGTCTGCGTTATGGAGGTATCCTCCCAGGGACTTATGATGCACAGGACGGCGGGGATTCCGTTTGAGCTTGGTATTTTTACAAATCTGGCACCGGATCATATCGGGCCCAATGAACATGCTTCCTTTGAGGAATATGCGGCATGTAAGGGAATACTGTTCCGCCAGTGCCGGACAGGTATTGCCAATGTGGATGACGAGCATTTTGATATGGTAATGCAGGGGCATACATGCATGCTGGAAACGGTTGGATTTTCTGAAAGGGCGGATTACCGGGCATCCGGCGTAAAGCTGATTGGAAGGCCTGGTTACCTGGGTGTGAAATATCATGTTTCAGGTAAGCTCTGTATGGATGTGGAAATCGATGTTCCGGGTAAATTCAGCGTATATAATTCTCTGATTGCCATTGCCATCTGTGAACATTTCAAAGTATCCCAGGCAGATTTAAAGGAAGCATTGGGAAAGGTAAAGACAAAAGGACGCATTGAGATGGTGAAGGTGTCTGATGATTTTATTCTGATGATTGACTATGCGCATAATGCCATGAGCCTGGAGAGCCTGCTTCTTACATTAAAGGAATATAACCCGAAGCGTCTGGTCTGCGTATTCGGCTGCGGAGGGAATCGTTCCAGACTGCGCCGCTATGAGATGGGAGAGGTGTCCGGCAGGCTGGCGGATTTGACAGTTATCACCTCTGATAACCCAAGATTTGAAGAGCCCCAGGCAATTATTGACGATATTAAAACAGGCATGGCGAAAACAGACGGAAAATATGTGGAGATCAGCGATCGGAAGGAAGCAATCCGCTATGTAATTCAGCATGGACAAAAGGGGGATGTTATTGTTCTGGCAGGAAAGGGCCATGAGGATTACCAGGAAATTAAAGGAAAAAAATATCCGATGGATGAACGTGTTCTGATTCAGGAGGTTTTGAAGGAGCTGGCCGCAGAGCATTAAGGAAGGAAGAGAGAGGATGGAGTTCGTCAATGTCATCGTGGATATTTCCCACGAAAAACTGGATCGGATTTTCCAGTACCATGTACCTGAGGCACTGAAGAACCGGCTTCAGATTGGCATGAAGGTGAATATTCCTTTCGGAAAGGGAAACCGTCAGATGAAGGGGTATGTGGTCGGATTTTCAGATGAGGCCGATTACCCTCTGGATAAGATAAAGGAACTGTCAGGAATCGTGGAGGGCAGCGTGAAAGCCGAATCTCAGCTGATTGCCATGGCAGGATGGATACGGGATACTTACGGGTCCACCATGAACCAGGCGTTAAAGACGGTGCTTCCGGTAAAGCAGCAGGTGGTGCAAAAGCAGAGCAGAAAGCTGATGCTTCAGATTCCCCGGGAAGAGGCAGAGACGCTGCTGGAGGAATATGTGAGAAAGAATTACCGGGCCAAGGCCAGGCTTATGGCAGCGCTTCTGGATTGGGATAAGGAAGGTTTGGATTATAAAAAAGCTTCCGAAGGACTGAAGGTCGCTCCATCTGTTATAAAAAGGTTTCAGGAGGAAGGGATTATTCAGATAAAATCAGAGACCATTTATCGGAATCCCTTTGCAGGCCATTTTAAAAAGAAAGAAGAGAAGATTTTTTTAAATGACGAACAGAAAGCAGCAGTGGAGGGGATCTGGTCGGATTACAGCCAGGGAATCCGAAGGACGTATCTGCTTTACGGGGTAACCGGGAGCGGAAAGACGGAAGTTTATATGGAACTGATTTCCCGTGTAATCGCCGATGGAAAACAGGCGGTTGTACTGATCCCGGAAATTGCCCTGACCTTCCAGACAGTTACCCGTTTTTATGAGAGGTTTGGGGAACGGGTATCGGTTATGCATTCCAGATTGTCGGACGGTGAACGGTTTGATCAGTTTATGCGCGCAAAGGAAGGCGGCATCGATGTAATGATCGGTCCCCGCTCTGCGTTGTTTACACCTTTTTCACAAATTGGTGTTATTATTATGGACGAGGAGCATGAAGGCTCCTATAAAAGTGAAAATGTTCCCCGCTATCATGCCAGGGAAGCCGCTGTTTTCCGCGCGCAGATGTGCGGCGCATCCGTTGTACTTGGAAGTGCCACTCCGTCTATGGAGAGCTATTACCGGGCTCAGTCAGGCATCTACGGATTGTACCGTCTGAATAAAAGAATCGGCGGGGCAAGGCTTCCAAAGGTCAGTGTGGTGGATCTTAGAGTAGAGCTGAAGGAAGGAAACCGCAGTATTTTCAGCAGAAGGCTGATGTCAGCCATGGAGGAAAGGCTTCAGAAAAGGCAGCAGATCATGCTGTTTTTAAACAGGCGGGGACTTTCCGGTTTTGTATCCTGCCGTTCCTGCGGAAAAGCTATCCAATGTCCCCACTGTGATGTGACATTATCTCTTCACAATGACGGGAGGCTCAAATGTCATTACTGCGGATATGAGACAGGACTGCCGCCGGTCTGCCCGGCCTGCGGTTCAAAATATATTTCTGGTTTTCGGGCAGGAACCCAGCAGATAGAGAGGGAGGTAAAACGTATCTTTCCCGGAGCAGGAGTGCTTCGGATGGACTACGACACGACCCGGACAAAGGAAAGCTATGAACGGATTCTGACTGCATTCGGCAGAGGAGAGGCAGACGTGCTGGTGGGCACCCAGATGATTGTCAAAGGGCATGATTTCCCCAATGTAACACTGGTCGGCGTATTGGCGGCAGATATCTCACTGTATGCTGCGGATTACCGGGCATCGGAGCGTACCTTTCAGCTTCTGGCTCAGGCGGCCGGGCGGGCCGGAAGGGGCAGAGAAGCAGGAGAGGCGATCATTCAGACGTATATGCCGGAGCATTACAGCATCCGGACAGCGTCAAAGCAGGACTATGAAGAATTTTACCGTCAGGAGCTGATGTACCGGAACCTGATGGAATATCCTCCTGTATTTTCCATGCTTGGCATTTATCTGTCTTCAAAGGATGAAGAGCTTCTGAAAAGGCAGGCGCAGCGGATGGGGGACGGTATCCGGAAAAGAAATGTGAAGAGGCTTACGGTGGTGGGGCCTGCGGACGCGGCACTGTGCAGGAAAAACGATGTATACCGTAAGGTTATCTATCTGAAGCATGCCCGGGAGGACGTACTTCTCAACATAAAAAACGGACTGGAAAAAGAAATGGAAAAAGAGGCTGCTTTATGGCAGAAGCTTTATATACAGTTTGATTATAATCCACTGAATGCATATTGATACAAGGATAAGAGTTAGGAGGAAGTTATGGCAATTCGTAATCTGAGATTTGAAGGAGACCCGATTCTCCGTAAAACAAGTAAGGAGGTAAAGGAAATAACACCTAAAATCCGGGAGCTGATTGACGATATGCTGGAGACGATGTATGAGGCCAATGGGGTCGGTCTTGCAGCTCCGCAGGTTGGGATTCTGAAAAGAATCGTGGTCATTGATATCGGAGAAGGTCCTCTGGTGATGATCAATCCGCAGATTATAAAAACAGAAGGCACCCAGACCGGAGACGAAGGGTGTTTAAGCGTACCGGGGAAGGCCGGCCAGGTGACAAGGCCAAATGAAGTCACGGTCCGCTTTATGGATGAGGATGGAGAATACTATGAGGCGGAGGGAACGGAGCTTCTGGCCCGGGCGATCTGCCATGAGTGTGATCATTTGGATGGTAAGCTCTATCTTGATTTTGTGGAAGGAGAGCTTCACGATACGGTCACTGAAAGCGATGAGGAGGAGTAGCGTCATATGAACATTATTTTCATGGGAACGCCTGACTTTGCGGTTGGAACGCTGGAAGCTCTGGCAGAGGCAGGACATCAGATTATGCTGGCAGTGACTCAGCCTGATAAGCCTAAGGGCAGAGGGCATTCTGTGCAGTATACGCCGGTGAAGGAAGCAGCGGTCCGGCTGGGTATTCCTGTCTACCAGCCTCAGAAAATCCGGAGTGAAGAATCTGTCCGGTATCTGGAGAGTATCGAAGCAGATGTGATCGTGGTGGTGGCATTCGGACAGATGCTCCCGAAAAGTATTCTGGAGATGAAAAAATACGGCTGTATCAATGTCCATGCTTCCCTGCTTCCCAAATACCGCGGGGCAGCGCCGATTCAGTGGGCCGTTATCAATGGAGAAAAGGAATCCGGCGTCACAATCATGCAGATGGATGAGGGACTGGATACCGGGGATATGCTGGCAAAGGTTGTTGTTCCTCTGGATGAAAAGGAGACAGGAGGAAGTTTATTTGATAAATTGAGTGCTGCCGGAGCAAGGCTGTGTGCAGAGACGCTTGATATGCTGGAGCTTGGCCAGGCAGCGCCGGAAAAGCAGGGAGAATCTCCCACCGGCTACGCGTCCATGCTGACAAAGGAAATGGGAAAAATTGACTGGACAAAGAGCGCAGTGTCGGTGGAGCGTCTGGTGAGAGGGCTGAATCCATGGCCCAGCGCCTATACAAAATTAAACGGAAAGAGCCTGAAAATATGGGAGTGCCAGGTTGTTCCGGCAGATGTATCAAAGGGAGTATGCGGTGAAATACTGGAAGTAACAAAGGATTCCATGATTGTACAGACAGGAGAAGGTGCTTTGGCAGTGAAGACACTGCAGCTTGAAGGGAAGAAACGGATGGATGCAGGAGCATTTTTACGGGGTTTTTCTGTGGATAAGGGTACAATTCTGGGAGCAGAATAGGAGGAATTTTTATGTTTGGGTATTTTGATGCAACATATATTCTGGTTTTAATCGGTGCGGTTCTGTCCATGTGGGCATCCATGAGAGTAAATTCTACTTATCAGAAATATGCGGGAGTGCGCAGCTATTCCGGGCTGACCGGGGCGGAAGCGGCTCAGAAAATATTGAACGGCGCGGGAATTTATGATGTGAGAGTTGAACATATCAGCGGAAATCTGACCGATCATTATGATCCAAGAAGCAAAGTTCTCAGACTGTCGGACAGTGTATATGGATCGGCATCGGTAGCGGCTATTGGAGTGGCGGCCCATGAGTGCGGCCATGCCATTCAGGATGATAAATCCTATGCGCCTTTAAAAATCCGCAATGCGTTTGTGCCTGTGGCGAATTTTGGAACCAAGGCGGCGTTTCCGATTATCCTTCTGGGACTTTTCTTCGGAAGCTCTTATACACTGGTGCAGATAGGGCTTTTATGCTTTGCCTGCGGAACCTTGTTTCAGTTAATCACTCTTCCGGTGGAATTCAACGCCTCTGCAAGAGCAGTGAATATTCTGGGCAGTACCCATATGCTTTCAGACCAGGAGCTGAAGCAGACGAGGAAGGTGCTTTCAGCGGCTGCCATGACATATGTGGCCGCTGCGGCTGCGTCGATTTTGTCGCTGCTTCGTCTTGTTCTGCTGTTCGGAGGAGGCAGAAGACGTGACTGACGGGAAAGTAAATGTCAGGGCGATCGCGCTGGAGCTTCTTCTGGAGATTACAGGACAGAAGGAGTACAGCCATGTAGCTCTGCGCGGCGCTCTGGAAAAATATCAGTATTTGAGTAAGCCGGATCGGGCATTTTTAACCCGGGTAACAGAGGGGACTGTGGAACGGCTGCCGGAGCTTGATTATATTATCAGCCGGTTTTCCAAAGTTCCGGTGAGCAAAATGAAACCGGTAATCCTCAATCTTCTGCGGATGTCCGTGTACCAGATGAAATATATGGATCGGATTCCGGATTCCGCAGTCTGCAACGAGGCGGTAAAGCTGGCTCAGAAAAAAGGATTTACGGGTTTAAAGGGATTTGTAAACGGTGTTTTAAGAAACGCTGCCCGGGAAATGGATACGATTGTTTATCCGAACCTTTCCATTCAGTATTCCATGCCGGAGTGGATTACAGAGCAGTGGACAGAAGAGTATGGAGCAGAGACTGCCCTTGGAATGCTTAAGAATCAGTATGAGGAAAAACCGGTGACAATCCGGGTGAATCTGCAGAAAATTACAAGAGAAAAGTTAAAGGAACAATTACAATCCGAAGGAGTCTGTGTGCAGGAGGTAAAGGATGTGGACTGTGCATTGGCAATCTCGGATTATGACTATTTACGGGCAATTCCTTCTTTCAGGGAAGGACTTTTTCAGGTACAGGACGTCAGCTCTATGATGGCAGCCCTTATGGCAGAACCGAAGCAGGGGGATTACTGTATTGATGTCTGCGCCGCTCCCGGGGGGAAAAGTATTCATCTGGCAGAACTGATGCAGGGCACCGGTATGGTGGAGGCCAGAGACCTGACCGATTATAAAATAGGGCTGATAAAAGAAAATATAGATCGGATCGGTACGCAGAATATAAGAGCGGTCCGTATGGATGCTACAGTTTTGGATGCGGATTCCATCGAAAAGGCGGATGTGGTTCTGGCGGATCTTCCCTGTTCGGGACTGGGTGTGCTGAGCAAAAAGACAGATCTGAAATACCGTATGAGCAGAGAGCAGCAAAAAGAGCTGGTGATGCTTCAGAGAAAAATTCTAAGTACGGTATGGCAGTATGTAAAGCCGGGAGGAACGCTTATCTACAGTACCTGTACGGTACATAAGGAAGAAAATGAAGGCAATGCGGCATGGTTTACCCGGCATTATCCCTTTTTGCTGAAGGAACAAAGGCAGATGCTTCCGGGTGTAGATCCATGGGATGGCTTTTATATCGCAAAACTGGAAAGGGTACAAGGATGACAGATATCAAATCTCTGACACTGGCAGAGCTGGAGAGAGAAATAGAAGGGTTGGGAGAAAAAAAATTCCGGGCGAAACAGATTTATAGCTGGCTGCATGAGAAGCTGGAGGATGATTTTAGCAGAATGACAAATCTGCCGGGAGAGCTGCGGGAAAAGCTGATGCAGGAGTATGAGCTGACGCGGCTTACCCTTGTCCAGACCCAGCTTTCCAGGCTGGATGGAACATGTAAATTCCTGTTTCGGCTGGCGGATGGGAATGTGATTGAAAGTGTGCTGATGAAGTACCATCATGGAAACTCTGTCTGCATTTCCTCCCAGGTAGGCTGCCGTATGGGCTGCCGGTTCTGCGCGTCCACCCTGGAGGGACTGGAGCGGGGACTGAAGCCGTCGGAAATGCTGGATCAGATCTATCAGATTCAGAAATGGTCAGGGGAACGGGTGCATAATGTGGTGGTTATGGGGACCGGAGAGCCATTGGACAACTATGACGCGCTGCTTCGCTTTATTGAGCTTCTGACCTGTGAGGGAGGTCTTCATATCAGCCAGCGCAATGTGACCGTATCAACCTGCGGCATTGTACCGAAGATGAGACAGCTTGCGGATGAGAAGCTTCAGATTACACTTGCCCTCTCCCTCCATGCGTCCAGCCAGGAAAAGAGAAAAAGCCTGATGCCGGTGGCTAACAAATACAGCCTTTCGGAGGTGATAGATGCCTGCAGATATTATTTTGAACAGACCGGAAGGCGGATTACCTTTGAATACAGCCTGGTCGGCGGGCTGAATGATACAAAGGAGGATGCAGCCCGTCTTGCTGCTCTGGTAAAATCCCTGAACTGTCATGTGAACCTGATACCGGTTAATCCGATTAAGGAAAGAAATTATGTGCAGTCCGGAAAGCAGACTATCGTGAATTTCAAAAATAATCTTGAAAAATCAGGAATAAATGTTACTATTAGAAGGGAAATGGGCCGTGATATTGACGGCGCGTGCGGACAGCTCCGCAAAAGCTACATAGATGCAGAAAAGTGAGGTGAGGACCTGTGCAGATATCAGTTGCGATGACGGACATTGGACGAAGAAGAAAAGTAAATCAGGACTATGTATATGCGTCCGACCGGCCGGTGGGTAATCTTCCCAACCTGTATATTGTCGCAGACGGAATGGGAGGACATAAGGCAGGCGACCTTGCCTCTTCTTATGCTGTACAAAAGGTTGTAGAGGCAGTACAGCGATGTGCCGACACCAGGCCGGCACTGATTCTCCAGAAGGCCATCCGGTATGCCAATTACAGGCTGTATGAGAAGGCGGGAGAGAGTGAAGATTACTATGGTATGGGAACGACGCTGGTGGCTTTAACTGTTTACAGGCATGAAGCTCTGGCAGTGAACATTGGAGACAGCCGTCTGTATGAGGTGACGGCAGATGGAATCCGGCAGATATCGGAGGATCATTCCCTTGTGGCGGAGCTGGTCCGCAAGGGAGAACTGAGTCCTGGTGAGGCCAGAAACCATCCGGATAAGAATATTATTACAAGGGCACTTGGAATTCAGGAGGAAACAGAGATCGACCTGTTTCCGTTTCATGTGGAGCAGGGAAGCAGATGCCTGCTCTGCTCTGACGGGTTGAGCAATATGGTGGAGGATACGGAGCTCTGCAGTCTGATTCAGCAGAAAAAGGAGATTTATGAAATTGGCGGAGAGCTGATTTTAAAAGCAAATCAACATGGCGGAACAGATAATATTGCGGTAGTGCTGGTGGAAATAGAATAACAGTGAGGTAGGATTATGATTAAAGTGGGAACGATTGTAGGTGACCGCTACGAGATCCTGGAAAAAGTCGGGATGGGCGGAATGGCAGAGGTCTTCAGAGGAAAAGACCACAAACTCAACCGTTTTATCGCCGTGAAGGTATTGAAAGAGGAATTCCGCGAGAATCAAGGATTTGTAAAAAAATTCAAGGAAGAGGCGCAGGCTGCGGCGGGACTTGCCCACCCCAATATTGTAAATGTGTATGATGTGGGTGATGAGGATGGAATCTACTATATTGTCATGGAATTAGTAGAGGGCATTACCTTAAAAAATTATATAGAGAGAAAAGGCCGTCTGACCATCAAGGAGGCAACCAGTATTGCAATACAGGTATCGGCCGGTTTGGAGGTGGCTCATAACAATCAGATTGTGCACCGTGATATTAAGCCGCAGAATATTATTATTTCCAGAGAGGGGAAGGTCAAGGTCACAGACTTTGGAATTGCAAAGGCAACTACGTCCCAGACAACAACCTCCAATGCGATGGGATCTGTACACTATGCTTCTCCGGAACAGGCCAGAGGGGGATATGTGGATCATCGAAGCGACATCTATTCTCTTGGAATCGTGCTTTATGAGATGGTAACAGGAAGAGTCCCTTTTGACGGTGAGACGGCAGTTACGGTAGCAGTGAAGCATCTGCAGGAGGATATGGTTCCGCCAAGCGTTTACTGCAGTGAAATTTCGTACAGTCTGGAGCAGATTATTAAAAAGTGTACGGAAAAGAGTCCGGATCGCAGATATCAGGATATCGGGGATTTGCTGGCAGATTTAAAACAGTCTCTTCTGGAGCCGGACGGTGATTTTGTGAAAATGGTGGATCTGGATGAACAGGCAAAGACCGTGATTATGAACAAAGGAACCACTTCCCGGGTACGGGAGGCCAGAAGGGTAGAGATGGCTCCGGAGGATGAGGATGACGACGATGAGGAGTACGATGACGACGAGGAATATGATGACGAATATGAGGATGATGACGAGGAGCTGAGTCCTGCGGTGGAAAGGATTATGACGGTTGCCGGAGTTGCCCTTGCGATGCTTATTGTAGTCATTATGCTGTTCCTTGTATCCCGGATGCTTGGACTTGGAAAAGATAAAAGCACCGGGGAGGAGAAAGGACAGCAGACAGAGGAAAGCATTGATCAAGAGGATGGGGAGAAAGATAAAGAAACAGCAGACAGTAAACCAGAGGACACGAAGGATACCTCCGGCGCGAATACGGTTGTGGTGCCCAGTCTTCTTGGAAATACAATGACAGAAGCTAAAATTGTTCTGGATAATATCGGTTTAAGCATTAAACTGAAGGGAAGCAAGGATTCCAGTGAATATACGGCAGGGCAGATTATAGAGCAGAGTGTGAATGCAAATGAAAGAGTGGATGTGGGAAGCACCATTGATGTCATAATTGCAGGCTCAGGCTCGGGAGGCGGTGTGTCTGCCGGTTCGGGAACGGAGACAGGAACAGAGAATGAGGAATCAGAGGCAAGAGTCCCGAAGGTACTGGGGGAAACGGAGGCAGATGCCAAAAGAGCACTGGAAGCCGCGGGCCTGAAGGTAGGTACAGTCACAGAATCCAGCAGCGCAACAGTAGAGAGCGGGAAGGTTATCAGTCAGAGCCTGACCGAGAATTCCAACGTAAAAAAGGGGACAACGATCAATCTGGTGATCAGCAGCGGACCGTCCCGGACAAGAGTGACAGATGTTATCGGGCATGAAGTGAGCCGGGCAACGGAGGAACTGCAGGCAGACGGGTTCCAGGTAGCTGTAAAGGAAGTAAATTCAGATGAAGTAAGAGCCGGTCTGGTGATCAGCAGCAGTCCGGAAAAGGGAACCTATGCAGATCCCGGCAGTACGGTTACGATAACAGTCAGCAAAGGAAGCGGGGAAATCAGCATTCCTTCTGTCAGTGTAGGCATGACCTACGAGGAAGCGGTGGAAGCACTGGAGGATGCCGGTTTTCATGGTACGATAAAAAGGGCAAAAGAATACAGCAGTTTTGTAGAGGAAAATTTTGTAACCAGATACCAGCCGTCCGGGAAGGTAGATGCGGGCGGGACAGTTACCATCTATGTAAGTCTCGGAAACGGAACAGAGGAGGAAGAGTATGAGGAGGAAGGAGTTCCCGGACTTCCGTCAGATTAAATGATGCGGGGAAAGATTATTAAAGGAATCGCCGGCTTTTATTACGTTTATGTAGAGGGGCGGGGAATCTATGAATGCAAGGCAAAGGGAATTTTCCGAAATCAGGGAGTGAAGCCGCTTGTGGGGGATGATGCAGAGATTGAGCCTTTGGATGAGGAAGAGAAGACCGGGAATCTGATTCGGATTCTGGAGAGGAAAAGTGAGCTGATTCGTCCGGCAGTGGCAAATGTAGATCAGGCTCTGGTGATTTTTGCTGCAGTGAAGCCAAAACCAAATCTTTCTTTATTAGATCGTTTTCTGATTATGATGGATCGGCAGAGAATCCATACAATTATTTGTTTTAATAAGAAGGATGAGGCCTCAAAGGAAGAACTTGAAAGACTGGAGAGAATTTATTCCGGCTGTGGGCTGCATGTGCTTTTTACCAGCGCAAAGTACCAGGAAGGGATATCGGAGCTTAGAGGACTGCTGAAAGGACATACTACAACAGTTGCAGGCCCTTCCGGAGTCGGAAAATCCACATTAATCAATCTGATCGTGCCGGATGCGGATATGAAAACCGGAAAAATCAGTGAGAAGATTGACAGGGGAAGGCATACCACAAGGCACAGTGAATTATTTTGGATAGAATCCGGCAGCTATATTTTTGATACGCCCGGTTTCAGCTCCTTAGAGCTGGGAGCTGTGGAAAAGGAAGAACTGCGGTACAGCTTTCCTGAGTTTCAGGAATATGAAGGAGCCTGCCGTTTTCAGGGATGTGTTCATATTAATGAGCCGGGCTGCGCAGTGAAAGAGGCCCTTCGGACAGAGCATATCAGCAGGGAACGATATGAGAGCTATTGCACTTTGTTTCAGGATTTACAAAAGAGGGAAAAAAGGAGGTATTCCTGATGAAAAATTATTTATCGCCATCCATTTTGTCTGCAGATTTTGCGCATTTGGGGGAGGATATCAGACATGTGGAGGCGGCCGGTACGCCCTATCTGCATTATGATGTTATGGACGGTATGTTTGTGCCGAGCATTTCTTTTGGTATGCCGGTACTGGAGTCCGTGCGCAGAATTACAGATATGGTTTTGGATGTGCATCTGATGATTGAGGATCCGGATCGGTATATTGATGAATTTGTCCGCTGCGGCGCAGATATTATTACGGTACATTATGAGGCGTGCAGGGATGTGGAGAAAACGCTCCGGATGATTAAGGATAAGGGGATAAAGGCTGGTGTGACCATTAAACCGGGTACTCCCAACAGTGTCCTTGTGAATGTGCTTGATAAGGCAGATATGATACTTCTGATGACGGTTGAGCCGGGATTCGGAGGGCAATCCTATATTCCGGGTTCTACGGAGAAAATCAGGGAACTGCGCAGAATGCTGGATGAACGGGGGCTTCAGACAGACATTGAAGTGGACGGAGGAATTAAGAAGAGTAATCTTCAGACGGTACTGGATGCAGGAGCCAATGTCATCGTGGCAGGATCGGCCATTTTCAAAGGAGATATTGAACAGAACGCAAAGGATTTCATGGAGCTTCTGCGTGAAAAACAGTAGTGGCAGGCCGGGATTCTTCAAAGCGGAAAAATGCGGAACTGAGGCAATATAAAAATGCATACATTAATTATCAGCGGGGGCAATATCGAGGACGATTTTGCCCTCAAGGTTTTAGAAAAGCCGTTTGATCATGTGATTGGAGTGGATGGCGGGCTGGAATTCTGTTACAGACACCAGATGCTTCCAACGAAAATTGTGGGGGATTTTGACACATTAAGCCCTCAGATTCTGGAGTGGTATAAAGAAAATACTCAGATAGAAATCCGGAAATTTAATCCTGTAAAGGATGCAACAGACACGCAGATTGCAGTGGAGCTGGCGATAGAGCTTTCAAGCAGCAGGATTACGATTTTAGGCGGAACAGGGACAAGACTGGATCATGTGCTGGGAAATATCCAGACATTATACCTTCCGATGAAGAAAGAAATTAAATGTGAGATGCTGGATTCCCATAACCGGATTCAGTTAATCCGGAAGCGGCACTGTATCCGTAAGGAAGAACAGTATGGGAAATATTTTTCTTTGATTCCCTTTACAACAGATGTTGCGGGGGTGACACTCAGAGGTGTCAAATACCCATTGAACAGACACCATTTCACGGTGCTTGGAAGCGGGAGCTTTGGAGTGTCCAATGAGATTGTGGAAGAAGAGGCGGAAATCCTGATTGAAAACGGCATTTTCATATTGATTGAATCAAAAGATTGACAGAACAGGTGAAATAAAGGGAAAGTACTTGACGGCAAAATATGGCTGTGATATATTAAACAAGGCTGTTTATACAGTCTGTCAGCTCGTTGCCATTACACAGGGTGAAACATAGGCATTTCACCCGGGGGCAAATAATCACGCGGATGGATTTTCGGGGCGGTGCCTGTGGGGTTCTCCGGAAAGCGAAAGTCACGCGGAAGAAAAACCGAAACGGAGGAAGAAAAAATGAGCGTAATTTCAATGAAACAGTTACTGGAAGCGGGTGTACATTTTGGTCATCAGACAAGAAGATGGAATCCTAAGATGGCGGAGTACATCTATACAGAGAGAAACGGCATCTATATTATCGATCTGCAGAAATCTGTAGGAAAAGTTGATGAGGCTTATAAAGCAGTTGCAGATATTGCCGCAGACGGAGGAAGCATTCTCTTTGTAGGAACAAAAAAGCAGGCTCAGGATGCTATTGCAACCGAGGCAGAGCGCTGCGGAATGTTCTATGTAAATGAGAGATGGTTAGGCGGAATGCTGACGAATTTCAAGACGATCCAGGGACGTATTGCCAGATTAAAAGAGATCGAGACCATGCAGGAGGACGGTACATTCGATGTACTGCCGAAAAAAGAGGTTATCGCGCTGAAGAAAGAGATGGAAAAGCTTCAGAAAAACCTGGGCGGAATCAAAGAGATGAAGAGAATTCCGGATGCTATTTTTGTAGTTGACCCGAAGAAAGAGAGAATTTGTGTTCAGGAGGCGCATACCTTAGGTATCCCGCTGATTGGTATTTGCGATACGAACTGTGATCCGGAAGAGCTGGATTATGTAATCCCGGGTAACGATGATGCAATTCGCGCAGTGAAGCTGATTGTTTCCAAGATGGCAGATGCTGTTGTTGAGGCAAATCAGGGTGAGGCTGAGGAAGTTGCAGAAGAAATGGAAGCTCCGGTTGAAGAGTAATGATATTACAGGAGGAATAAAGTCATGGCTATTACAGCAGCAATGGTAAAAGAATTAAGAGAGATGACCGGTGCAGGCATGATGGACTGTAAGAAAGCTCTGGCAGCTACCGATGGCAACATGGAAGCAGCAGTGGATTTCTTAAGAGAGAAGGGTCTTGCTACCGCACAGAAGAAGGCAAACCGTATTGCGGCAGAGGGTATTGTAGCTACTGCCCTGACAGAGGACGCAAAGCAGGCAGTTGTTGTAGAGGTAAATGCAGAGACTGATTTTGTGGCAAAGAACGAGAAGTTCCAGGGTTATGTGGCAGAGGTTGCCGCACAGGCACTGACTACAACCGCAGCAGATATTGACGCGTTTATGGCAGAGGCTTGGGCATCCGATACGACCAAAACAGTAAAAGAAGCTCTGGCAGCCCAGATTGCGGTTATCGGTGAAAATATGAATATCCGTCGTTTCCAGCAGGTAAAAGAGGAAAACGGCTTTGTTGCATCCTATATTCATGCCGGTGGTAAAATCGGCGTTCTGGTTGACGTTGAGACAAATGTTGTCAATGATGAGATCAAAGAGATGGCTAAAAATCTTGCAATGCAGATTGCGGCCCTGAAGCCGGTATATACCAATGACAGCGAGGTTGAGGAAGATTACAAGGCTCATGAGCTTGAGATTATCAAGGCTCAGATTGAGAATGATCCGAAGATGGCAGGCAAGCCGGAGAAGGTTATCAATGGCGCGATTATGGGACGTCTGAACAAGCAGCTTAAGGAAATCTGCCTGTTAGATCAGGTATATGTGAAGGCTGAGGACGGAAAACAGATAGTATCTGCTTATGTGGCTCAGATTGCCAAGGCAAATAACGCCAATATCACAATTAAAGGCTTTGTTCGTTACGAAACCGGTGAAGGTATGGAGAAGAAGAACGAAGATTTTGCGGCCGAGGTTGCAAAGCAGATGGGAATGTAAGCGGAGTTTGCTTCATTATTTTTAAATTAAAACCCCTGCATGTGGTGTGAGAATGCCATTTGCAGGGGTTTTTACTATGTGGTATGTATAAAAAGCTGTAATGGATATTGTTTATGGAATATTCCAAAATAAATAAAAAAATCTAGGAGTCGATTTTTTTCTACCGTATACGGTACAGAGAAGCGGCGGCCAATAGTGAGGGGATATTCAGCGCGTCCGACAGCCGCTTGTCCAGTTCCCACCCTCCTCTGCCAAATTCCTGGTCAACTGTGATAATCTTCATAATCAGGCCCTCCATATTTTTATTGATAAACAATGCCGTTTTTTTCGGAATGCTTTAACAGAATCACGGCAACAACAAGCACAATCGTTTCATAAATGCCAAAGGACGACCAGATGATACCGTTGCCGAACAACATTGGAAGCGTCAAAATCAACACGGAATTGGCAACAAAGCTCCGCAAAAAGTTAATGATGATCGCTTGCGTTGACCGCTTTGTAGAGTAGAAGTAGGACGAAATCATTACATTCATAGAGAAAATAACGAAGCCCCAGGCATATTGCGGCATGGCGCTCAGAGTAAGTTCCAGGGTTTCCGCTGTCGTTCCAAACAGAGCGCAGATCGGCCTTGCGATAAACAGCAGAAGGATATTGATAAGGGTTCCCCCAATTACATTGACCAGCATACCGCTGCGAAAATAATACTTCAAATCTTTCTCATTTTTCGCGCCATAGCTCTGCCCAAGCAGCGGCTGCAACCCTTCACTTGTTCCAAAGAAGATACCCATAGAAAAAGAAGCGACATAGCTGATGACCGAATAGGCATTTACCGCCGTGTCGCCAAGGCGTTCTACAAGAACGCGGTTCAGCATTATAGTGGTGATTGGTGTAGAAAATTGTGCGATGCACTCCGGCAACCCACGAATGAACATCTTTTTCAGCAGTTGTCCCTGGAACTTCACCCGCTCAAATCGGAGATTTCCTTTTTTCTGGATGAAGTGGGTTGAAACAATCAAAAGCGCAATGACCTGGGAAACACCTGTGGCGATTGCCGCACCTTTCAACCCCCAACGAACCGGAAATATCAACAGCCAGTCACCCAATATATTGCAGGCGGTACTGGTCAGCGTAGCAGCACTGACCAGCATGGGGGAGCCGTCGTTCCGGCAATAGGTCTGCAAAAGAGCGGAAAACCCCGAGGGAATGATGAAGATCGAGTACCAGAACAGATACTCCGCAGCCATTTCGTGAAATGTGTCGGTAGCGCCGAACAGAGTACAGAGTGGTCCCCGAAGAAAGATACCGGCAGCGGATAAAAGGACAGCAAACACGATATTTACGGCAGCGGCGTGCATAAACGCCTGGTTCGCCCCCTTGACATCGCCCCGTCCGAAACGAACGGCGCTGATCGTGACCCCGCCAATGGAAGTGAGCATAAAAACGGCGTTTACGATCATAACGAACGGCATGACAATGTTGACCGCGCCAAGGGCGTTTGTCCCGACACCCTGCCCGACAAATATACCATCAATCACAGTGAACAGTAAAAAACTGACTTGGCTGAGAACGGTTGGGACGACGTACTTAACCAAATTTTTGCCTCTTGAAGTAATCATTTGATGTTCCTCCTTCCTGCAAACAAGCAGGTGCTATTTAAATAAATATAAAATAAAAGCGCCCGGTTATTGTTTCTTTCACAATAACCGGGCGCACCCGACACCTTCTTACCGACTGCAAACTAAGGATTTTCCCTCAATCGTACCACTGCGGTGATAGCAGTCCTCCGGTGACATTTTTTCAGTTGTTAATTTCCCTACCAGTAGTGAACGATAGGTACTATAACCTATCAGCGCAGCTTTGTCAAGTAGAACAATCGAAAAAATATGTTGTTGTCAGCGACTCCGTCTTAGATTTGTGGTCTTGTCCATATCAGTGAGTACATATTACCCTTTGGAAAAAGATATTTATGCTAAGATTCTGGTTTTAAGATATTTGCTGAATGCAAGAGTATTTCCTCCTAATGGAGATTTTCGTTCTTACAAAGACCAACTATGGATTGAGCAGACAGTTGGGAGTAGAACTTCCGCTGGATTTTACAGCTTATTTCGGCGGAAAACAAAAAGCATTACTTGCTGATTTTTGTTCCCCAAATTAAACGCTGCATAGGGGGTACTTTTCATATTGTATTATTCCTTCCGAAATTCACTTGGCTGCATACCGGTATAATTTTTAAATGCCCGGCTGAAATAAAAGGCATCCTTATATCCTACCAGCTCGCCCACTTTCTGAATTTCCATTTCCGGGTGGCCAAGAAGCAGGCGTTTCGCTTCATTCATACGTAGTTTTGTAAGGTATTTGGAAAGCGTTTCGCCGGTATATTTTTTAAATATTTTTCCAAGGTATTCCGGTGTAAAACCGAATTTGTCGCCAAGCTCATGAAGGGTAAAATCTTTTTTATAGTTTTCCTGCAAATATTTCAGCAAAAGGTTACAAATGGATCTCTGATTCAGGGAGTGGGTAGCGCAGTATGCATCCAGTTCTTCTTTTTCGGCACCCATAATAATTAATACTTTCTGCAGCGTTTCAAGCAATGTATCTGCGGAAACAGGTTTCAGAAGATAATCTTTGACCTGATAACGGAGGGCGGTCTGTGCATAAGTAAAGTCATCATATCCACTCAGAATAATGACTTTGATTTCCGGATGGTTGTTGTGAATATAACGAACCAGTTCCAGCCCGTCACATTCCGGCATACGGACGTCTGTTATCACCAGATCCGGATAATGCTTTTCCACAAGTTCAATAGCCTCTGTTCCATTAAAGGCCTCTCCAACAAATGAAAGCGGGAGGTTCAATGTACAGATTTTTTTGATGATGTTTTTGCGGATCAGGCTTTCATCTTCTGCGATGATGTATTTATACTTCAAGATGGAATTCATGATAATCCTCCTTTGCATAATGTATGGTTCCGCCCAGGATAAATGTTGTTTTGCCCGGAGTATCTGTATCTATTTCAAAAATAAAATCTTTTCCATATACCAGTTTTAAACGTAAATACACATTTTTCAGTCCCATTCCCCCGATCTTCATGGATTTCAATTCCTGGTTAAAATTAAGATTCTGATATAGTCTCATCAGTTCTGTCTTTTTGTTTTCGGTCAGTGTTCCGCCGTTATCCTCAATGCGGATAGCCCAGCGATTCTCTTTTATAAAAGAGGAGATGGACAGTACCCAAGGCGGACGGCTTATAAAAGCATATTTGAAAGCATTTTCGAGGATTGGCTGGACAATCAGTTTCGGAATATAGATTTTTTTGGTCTCTTCTTCCAGATGGAAAAAATATGTAAATTCATCGTGAAACCGGAGCTGCATACATTCCAGATAGCGTTCCGCATAAAACAGTTCATCTTCAATTTTTACCAGCATTTCCCCTGAAGAAGAAACATAACGGAAATAACCGCATAGGGAATTGCACATATGGATAATATCATCATTCATTTCCTCTTCCGCCATAATGCCGATATTGGTAAGACTGTTATATAAAAAATGCGGGTTAATAACAGACTGGGTAGCCTGCAGTTTGGCACGGGCTTCCTCATTATGTGCAAGAAGCACTTCCTGCGAGGTAGAACGCAGTTTTTCATACATGCTGCGTATGGACTCACATAGTTTGGATAATTCCGTAATATTACTGTCAGCAGTGGTAAGATTCACTTTCTTTTCATCCAGTATTCGGTTAATGGTGATTTTTCCGGTAGCTTCTGTCAGTTTTTTCAGAGGCCGGGAAAACTGTCTGGAGATATAAAAGCAGACTAATAAGGTAAAAAAACTGGCCAGGGCCGTAATTGGAAGGAAAAACCAGAGGAAAGTCGTAAGAGGCTTGTAAATCGCAGATTTTTCCTGTGATACGATAATATTCCAATCGTATTCGGGAACAGACTGTATAGAAATAAGTACTTCTCTGCCAGTATCTGTAGTGATCATTTTGCTGGACCCGTTTTCAATCCGGAAAATTTCCGGCATGGTTTGATATGTTTCCGAAATATCCGTAGTAACATAGGGATATACCAGCTGGTCCGAAGCATTGTAAATAAAAATATGAATGTCCGGGTTATTCTGTTCTAATCGGGAGGGAAGTTCAAATATCTGATGGCAGTCCTGTACGACTTCCACAATTCCCTCCGGTTTGGAGGCGCTGTCTAAAAACAGCCGTATGAATGAAATAAATTTTTTGGACTCATAGTTAGAGCCGGTTGCAGGAAGGTCTTTATTTGTTTGCGGTACGGAAATATATTTATGGCCGTTTAGCCTCATCACGTCGTCATACCAATATAAAGACTCGATATTGGCGTGATAGGTACGGAGCCAGTAGCCGGCCTCCACACAAGAGCCATCCATTGTGTAAAGTTTAATACCCGAAGCGCTTTGGTAGACCCCGATCATAGCGGTAACAACATCATGGATTGCCAGAGCTTTTTCGTGGGAATCGGCAAGTTCATCCAAATCTATGCCTGTTCGTCTGTAAGAATCGGAAAATTCCTTAAAATTGCTTTTAATGATATTGGAATAAACAATGTTTAAGGAAATAGTTGCCAGATTATCCAACTGTGTTTTTACAGAGTTTTCAACAGAAGCACAAAGGTTTTCCTGAGCAGTTCTGGTCTGTTTCATTGTGTTTTGGTAATAAAAGGCGTATGTAAAAATAAAGAAAATACTGAGCAAAATCAGAGTAAAGCAGCCATAAATGAAAAAAAGGTACAGGGTTTGCGAAAAATGTTTATTTATTTTCTTCATTTTTGATGAACCTCCTTTAATCTTTTATTATATTAAGAAGACTGCAAAAAAGCAAATATTTGTTTTCTTAAACATGTAAAATTTACTGAACTTAAAATGAAATTTTTGCTTTTTATAGTATAAATTTGTTCATAAAAGTGCAAATATAAGACTGGTTTTATCTATTCTGGACAAAAAATAAGCATGATATTATAAAATTGTAGATAATTATATCTGAATACCGGTAATGGATGTAATGGTAATGAAATGAAAAAAGAAGGGAGAACAGGTATGAAAAGAAAAAGCATAAGACAGTTGCTGGGCGTATCATTATTATGTGCAATGCTGGCAGGAGCTTTGACTGGCTGTGGTGGCAGTGATGGAGGCAATGCAACCGGAGGAGGAAGTGACAGCGCAGGAGGCACAGGCAAGGAAGTGACGCTGACATTCGGCAGCCATCAGAGCGGTTTGCCTACTTCTGGAATTGTACAGGAACTGGCAAAGGATTATGAAGCAGAAACAGGCATAAAAATTGATTTTCAGATTTCTCCGGATGCCCAATGGCGTGATCTGATCCAGGTAAAATTAAATTCGGGGGAAGCGCCGGATATTATCTGTGTAGACAGTCCGATCGGACTTGCTTCCAGCATCCATATGGATCAGTACAGTGTAGACCTTACGGATAAAGAATGGGTAAGCCGTATGGAAGAAAGCGCAAAATCAGCGGTTTCTGTAGATGGAAAGACATATGGCATTACATTTGCCGGGCCTAAAATGTATTTTTACATTTATAATAAAGAGATTTTCCAAAATTTAAATTTGGAAGTGCCTAAAAATTACAGTGAGTTTAAGGCCGTATGCCAGAAACTTTTAGATGGCGGGTATACTCCTATTTATGAGTGTACAACAAACGGGTGGCATCAGGTGCTTCCTCTATTTGAAACAGGAGGTTTATGGCTTTCGGATGACCCGGCGGTATATGACAAGCTAAATGCTAATGAAATACAGCTTGAATCCATTTCGCATCTGCAGACAATCATAGAGCAGTTAGATGAGCTTGCAAAAGCAGGATATTATGGACCGGATTATTTAAGCAATTCCTGGGAGAATGCAAAAGAAGCATTGGCGACTGAAAGATGCGTAATGACAGTAGCTGAAATGGGATTTATAGGTGAAGTTGCCGCGGATTATCCGGATTTCGGCGCTGAAGAAAAGCTCGGGGCTTTTGTCATGCCTTGGGGCGATAATCAGAGTATTGGTGTAAACCCGGCAAGTAACGCTTATTTTATCAATAAAGACAGTAAATATGTGAAAGAAGCAGAAGGCTTTTTTGATTTTCTTGCAAGACCGGAAAATCTGGAGAAGCGTCTCGCCGGGCAGCCCGAAATCAATGCGGTATGCTGGTCTGGAATCAGCACAAAATATTCTGAAGAAGATCAGGCATTTTTAGATTCTTTGGAAAAAGCCAATGTTGTACAGACTTCCGTAAATTATATCGACAGCCAGTGGATGGATATAGGGAAAGATTTGGAATCCATGTATACGGGAGCAATGACGCCGGAAGATGTAGTCAATTCTATAGCAAAAAGACGTAACGACCAGGCTGTCTTACAGAAAGATCCCGGTTGGGCAGAATAAAGGGGTTTTGTCCACAACAAGTGGAAGGAGATAAAAATGAATAGAAAAAAATTATACCCCTGGTATTTTGCCAGCGGAGCAGCGATTTTGTTTTTCCTTCTTTGTTTTTTGCCGGGCGTGTTGGGAATTGCCTATTCTTTTACGGATTGGAATAATTTTACCACGGAAATAAATTTTGTAGGTCTTCATAATTACAAACGGATTTTTGAAGGAAATTCGGAATATCTTTTATACATATTTAATACGGTGCTGTTTACGGCAGTAACCACGATTGCAAAAACAATCGTGGGTCTGGCATTGGCGCTGCTGCTTACGAGACAGTTTATTAAATTCAAAAACTTTCAGAGGATGATTATTTTTTCACCCCAGGTCATGTCTTTTTTGGTAGTGGGCCTTGTATTTAAAAGCATGCTGCATCCGACAACGGGATTTTTAAATAATTTCCTGAAGGACATCGGGCTTGATTTTCTGGCAAAAAGCTGGCTGACGGATTTAAAAATTGTATTTCCAACTGTTATGACCGTGGATACATGGAAGGGGATGGGCTATATCATGATGGTAGTTATTGCCGGCCTGATGTCTATTTCTCCGGAATACTATGAGGCGGCAAGTATTGACGGGGCTACATTTTTCCAGCAGCTTCGCAATATCACCATTCCGCTTTTGAAGCCGGTTCTGGTGAATGCTACAGTCTTGAACGTTACCTATGGATTGCGTGTATTTGATATGATTTATTCTCTGACAAACGGCGGACCGGGCAATGCGACAGGGGTAATTAACACGGCAGTTTATAAGGAATTTTCCAGGGGGGACCTGGCAATGGGCACAACATTATCCAGCGTATTATTTTTCTTTGTGCTGGCTCTTCTGTATTTTATTATACGGGCGATGGAAAGCAAGGAGGTGGAGTGATTATGGGTAATATAAAGAGAACCGTGGGGCATGTAATTGCCAATCTTGCTTCGTTGTTCATCAGTCTGATCGTATTGATTCCACTGGTGGTTCTGGTAATCAATTCTTTCAAGACATCTGCGGAAGCAAACCAGATGAATTTATCACTCCCGAAGGAATGGGTATTTGAAAATTATGCAATCGTTATTGAACAGGGAAAACTGGTATCAGCATTTTTCAACGGACTTCTTTACGCCACATGCAGCGTTGTGATTATTGTGGCAGTCGTTTCGGCAGCTGCGTTTGTCATATCGAGGAACCAGAAAGGGATTAACCGTTTTCTGTACTATTTTATAATATCCGGTATTGCCATGCCGATCAATAATGTTGCTTTGATGAAAGTAATGCAGGCATTGCACTTGAATAACACCAGATATGGCATCATTCTCCTGTATGCGGCAATTAATATTCCGCTGAGTCTGTTTCTCGCCTATGGTTTCATTGATACCATTCCCAGAGAGATTGATGAGGCGGCGGTAATCGATGGCTGTACACCGGTCCAGTTGTTTATCAAAGTAATAGCGCCGCTTTTGAAGCCTATTGTTTCCACATTATTTGTGCTGGATTTTATGGCAGTATGGAATGATTTTACAATGCCGTTATATTATTTGAATAATTCTTCAAAGTGGCCTATGACGCTGGCCGTATATAACTTTTTCGGCGCATTTCAAAATTCGTGGAATTTAGTGGCAGCGGATATTGTACTGACGTTAATTCCTGTATTGGTTATTTTTATACTGGGACAAAAGTATATTGTCGGAGGCGTGTCTGCTGGTGCAGTAAAAGGTTAGGAAATAAAAATAAAAAGCTGTAGGAAGTTTCTACAGCTTTTTTATAGAAATCAGCATCGGACCGGAGAGTGCGATACTTTAAGGAGGAGTAATTTATGAAGTTTACGAATGGTTACTGGATGACCAGAAAGGAGATAGCCCCACTGTATGCAGTGGAATATGCAGATCACCGTATTCAGGGAAAGGAACTGGTTATCTATGCTGCGTCCGCCCATATCAGAGATCGTGGAGATTGTTTAAACAGAGGGCTTTTGACAGTTCATTTATCGAGTCCTGCAGAAGATGTCATCTGTGTTTCTGTAAGACATTTTGAAGGGGGATTTCCACGGGGACCTTATATGGAAATGGTTCAAACTGACCCTGCTGTTATTATAGAAGAGAATGCTGAAGAAATCCTTTATCAGAGTGGTTCTACGAAAGCGATCATCGACAAGAGACCATCAAGCTGGGGAATCCGTTTTTATGATGGGGAAAGGGAACTGACTGGAACCGGATGGCGGAATATGTCTTATATGCAGAATCAGGAAAGCGGAAAACGTTATATGGTAGAACAGCTTGCGCTGGATGTTGACGAATATATTTATGGGCTGGGCGAGCGTTTTACACCTTTTGTAAAAAACGGGCAGACGGTGGAGATGTGGAATGAAGATGGCGGAACTGCCAGTGAGATATCCTATAAAAATATTCCGTTTTATTTGTCGAATAAGGGTTATGGCATCCTGATCGGCCACGAGGAGGATATATCTTTTGAGATTGCCAGCGAAAAGGTGGAGCAGGTACAGTTTTCCGTAGAAGGTGAACGGCTGGATTATTATGTGATCAATGGTTCCACACCAAAAAGAACGGTTCAGAAATATACGGAACTTACCGGAAAACCGGCTCTCCCTCCGGCGTGGTCTTTTGGGCTCTGGCTGACTACATCTTTTACAACAAATTATGATGAACAGACCACATTGGAATTTATTCAGGGAATGGAAGAACGGGATATTCCGCTGCATGTATTCCATTTTGACTGTTATTGGATGGAGGCATATGAGTGGTGCAATTTTGCCTGGGATTCCAAAACCTTTCCTGATCCGAAGGCAATGTTGGAACGTTA
This sequence comes from uncultured Lachnospiraceae bacterium, assembly GCA_910585465.1. Taxonomy (GTDB): domain Bacteria; phylum Bacillota; class Clostridia; order Lachnospirales; family Lachnospiraceae; genus Hominiventricola. Next base: position 277,531 of record CAJUEW010000003.1, read on the forward strand.
CCATAAGCGGGGGCTGAAGATATGTGTCTGGATCAATCCTTATATTGCACAGAAATCTCCGCTGTTTTTTGAAGCAAAAGAACAGGGCTATCTAATCAGGAAGAAAGACGGGGACATCTGGCAGACTGATTTATGGCAGGCGGGTGTCGGTGTTGTAGATTTTACGAATCCGGGTGCGGTAAAGTGGTATCAGGATAAACTGAAAACACTTTTAGACATGGGTGTGGATTGTTTTAAAACGGATTTCGGTGAACGGATACCGGTAAAGGACATTCAGTATCATGATGGATCTGACCAGGTAAAAATGCATAATTACTATACGTATTTATATAACCAGGCAGTATTTGAGCTTTTAGAGCAGGAAAGAGGGACTGGCGAGGCAGTTTTGTTTGCACGTTCTGCTACCGTAGGCGGGCAGAAATTTCCCGTACACTGGGGCGGGGACAGTTCCGCATCTTATCCATCCATGGCGGAAACCCTTCGGGGCGGATTATCTTTATCCTGTGCAGGTTTTGGTTTTTGGAGTCATGATATGGGTGGATTTGAAAATACGGCGCCTGCGGACGTTTATAAAAGATGGTGTCAGTTTGGTATGCTCTCATCACATAGCAGGCTGCACGGTTCCTCATCTTATCGTGTTCCCTGGCTGTTTGATGAAGAAGCCTGTGATGTGCTCCGTAAGTTTGTGAAGCTGAAATGCGCGCTTATGCCGTATCTGTACGCACAGGCAGTAAAAAGCCATGAGGAAGGCATTCCGATGATGCGCCCCATGTTTGTGGAATTTCCAGAGGATCGGGCATGCGAACCGCTGGACAGGCAGTACATGTTAGGTGATTCGTTGTTAGTTGCACCGATTTTTAAGGAATCCGGCCAGGTGGAATATTATGCTCCGGAAGGGGATTGGTTCAATCTTTTGACAGGAACGATCGTGGCAGGGGGCAAATGGCAGAAAGAGGTACATGATTATTTTTTTATGCCTTTACTTCTGCGGCCTGGAACGATCCTCGCAGTGGGCGCTCATACAGAACGCCCGGATTATGATTTTTCTGAGAATGTAAGGCTGCTTTTGTATCTGCCGGAAAATCATATGGAGGCAGAAACATATGTAACGGATTTAAATGGCAATATAACAATGCATATCAGCGCTGTACGGAAGGATGACCAAATTGAAGTGCATATGGACGGCGTCAAAAACGGATATACCTTGGAGACAGTGGGTGATTCGGAATTGAATATTGTTGAATTAACATAACAGCATAAACTGTTTATCCCATTTAAGGGTATGTGAGATATGAACAAAGATCGTATGAATGGAACTGGAATACAATAGGGAATGAAATATGCGTATAAAGATGGATATGGAACATCCTGTTATCCGAATCCTGAATCGGTTTGCAGATTTGTTAATTCTGAATTTCATATTTGTATTCAGCTGCCTTCCTGTTCTTACTGTGGGGGCAGCCTGGACGGCGCTTTATTCTGTGACACTGCGGATGATGCGGGGCGAGGAGCCTTATATTATCCGCAGCTATTTCAAAGCAATGAAGGATAATATGCGGCAGGCAACGCTTCTTTGGCTGTTTGTGCTTTTTATGGGTATTGTATTATGGCTGGATTTTCAGTCTGGAACCAGAGATAAGACAGTGACAAGAATTTTACTGGGTATCGTTTGTATTTTTGGCGTTATCATCAATATTTATGCTTTTCCCTTGATGGCAAGGTTTGAAAATACTATAAAAAATATATTATCCAATGCCCTGTTGGTGGAAATTCAGCATTTTCCTGTTACGCTGGCAGTTCTTGCTATTACGGTTTTACCGCCGGTTATTACATTTTTAAGTAATACATTAACATATTATGGAATCCCATTTTGGGGATTTCTTGGTTTTTCCCTGACTGCATATGCAAATTCCTGGTTTTTTCACAGGATTTTTGAGCAATATGAAATAAAAGATTAGGAAGAAACTATACAGGAAAATCGGATTCCATTACATATTTGTAGAAACAGACTTGTTAAGACGGAATAAACGCGGATGAAAGTAGAAATCGGAAATAATACTGTGAGAGGAGAAATAAAAGAAAAATGACAGAAAAGAAGATAGAAGTCCTGCTTTCGGAACTGACCCTGAAAGAAAAAATCAGAATGGTTCATGGAGACGGACTTTTTAGGACAGGGGCGGTAGAGAGGCTTGGTATCCCGTCCTTAAAATTCTCTGATGGTCCCATAGGAGTACGTCAGGAATTTGAGAATGACTACTGGATACCTTTGGGAAACTCGGATGATTATGTGACCTATAACCCCTGCAGCAGTGCGGTGGCTGCTACATGGAACCGCAAGCTGGCTTATGAGGCAGGAAAAACACTGGGAGAAGAGGCGAGGGGCAGAGGAAAAGACATTATTCTGGCACCTGGTATCAATATAAAAAGGGTGCCGGTCTGCGGACGGAATTTTGAATATATGAGCGAAGACCCATACCTGACCGGTCAGGTTGCAGTTCCCATGATCCGGGGAATCCAGGAGACGGATGTGGCGGCCTGTGTGAAACATTTTGCATTAAACAATCAGGAAACGGAAAGACTTTGGGTCAATGTGGAAATAGAAGAACGTGCACTGCGGGAAATCTATCTGCCTGCTTTTGAAGCAGCAGTGAAAGAGGGAAAAGTGCTTTCCCTGATGGGTGCATATAACCTGTTCCGGGGAGTACATTGCTGCGAAAATAAAATGCTGTTAGAAGATATCCTCAGAAAAGAATGGGGGTTTGATGGCATGGTGGTTTCGGACTGGGGCGCCGTACATCATACGGAAGCTGCCGGGGAAGTGCCTGTGGATGTGGAAATGTCAGTAACAGATAATTACGACGACTATTATATGGCGAATCCTCTGCTTGCGGCCATACAGGAAGGACGGGTAACCGAAGATGCGTTGGACAAAAAAGTAAAAAATATACTACGTCTGATGCTGCGGCTTAAAATGATAGATATAAGGACAGAAGGAAACAAGAAGGACTGCAGCTTATCTGAGGAAAAAGCGGACGCAAACCAGGCAGGAACGGTAATGGCTGTCAACAGAACAGATAGAGCCCCCGGCTGTTATAATACCAAAAACCATCAGCAGACCGCATTAGAAATTGCAAGAGAATCCATTGTACTTTTAAAAAATGAGGAAGAAAGGCTTCCGCTGAAGCCGGAAAAATTAAGGAAATTATTAGTTATAGGAGATAATGCAGAGAGACTTCATGCGTCAGGAGGCGGAAGCGCTGAGATTAAAGCATTATATGAAATCTCTCCATTGATGGGCATAAAGACCCAGTTAGGTGGAAACTGCCAGGTGACATTTGCCAGAGGGTATTATGTTGCGCCGAAAGATGTATCAATAGAAGTAAACTGGCAGAAAACCAGTATCGATGAGGAAAAAGCGGAAGATAACCGCATGGAAAGCCGGGAGAAAAATGATCAAGCTACAGTAGCAAAACAGAAAGAATTACGGGATGAAGCAGTCAGGCTTGCCAGTCAGGCGGATGAAGTGATTCTCATAGGGGGCTTAAACCACGATTATGATGTGGAAGGAGCTGACAGGGTTGATATGAGCCTGCCTTATGCACAGGATGAGCTGATTTGTGCGGTGTTGGAAGCCAGGCCGGATGCGGTGATTGTCATAAAGGCCGGGAGTCCTGTTTCCATGGAGCGCTGGATGGATTCGGCTAAGGCGATTGTCTGGGACTGGTATTCCGGGATGGAAGGAGGGAATGCCCTGGCAGAAGTGCTTTTTGGGAAAGTGAATCCATCCGGTAAATTGCCGGAATCCATACCCTGCAGGCTGTCTGATATCCGTACAGTATCTTTGGAAGAATATCCGGGTGTCCTCTTAACGGAGAAAGAAAAAGAGAAAATGAGCGCCCATCTGACAGAATGCTACCAGGAAGGGATTTTTGTCGGATACCGGTATTATGAAAAATATGGAATTCCTACCCAGTTCTGCTTTGGACATGGCTTATCTTACACTACCTTTGCATACCACAATTTGTCTGTAAAAAGGGAGCAGACACCAAAGAAAAAAGAGCAGTCGGTGTGGGTTTTTCTGGAGGTTGAAAATACCGGAAATGTGGAGGGGAAAGAAACAGTCCAGATTTATGTTGGAAAAGAAAATCCGGGAGTAAACGAACCGGTAAAGCAGCTTGGAGGCTTTGAAAAGATCAGTCTGAAACCGGGGGAGAAAGAAATCATCCGAATTTTGCTGCAGCCGCTTGTTTTTTCCTGTTGGGATACGGAAAAGAACGGATTTTCGGTAGTACCAGGGAAATACCGTATTTCTGTGGGCAGTTCCCTAAAGGATATCAGACTAAGCTGCCAGTTAGAGATATAACGCTTCCCTAAGAATACAGAAGTTCAGAAATTTAGACAGGAGTAATTGTTTATGAAATTTGGATATTTTGATGATGAAAAAAGGGAGTATGTGATTACCACTCCAAAAACTCCGCTTCCCTGGATCAATTATCTGGGTTCTCAGGATTTTTTCGGATTGATTTCCAATACGGCAGGAGGATACTGTTTTTATAAAGATGCAAAGCTGCTGCGTTTGACCCGTTATCGGTATAATAACAGCCCGACAGACGTAGGCGGACGATACTATTATATTAAAGACGGGAGAGATATCTGGAATCCGGGCTGGCAGCCGGTACAGGCAGAACCAGATTCTTATGTATGCCGTCATGGCATGGGTTATACCAGAATCGAAAGTAAGAGAAATGGACTTGCCGCTGATTTGTTGGCGTTTGTTCCGCTGCATGATGCGTGTGAGATTCATCGGCTTGTGCTTAAAAACTGCACGGACGAGGAAAAGGAACTGGATATATTCAGCTATATAGAATTTTGCCTGTGGAATGCCATGGATGATTCTTCCAATTTTCAAAGAAACTATTCCACTGGTGAGGTAGAAGTGGAAAATAATGCTATCTATCATAAAACGGAATATCGGGAAAGAAGAAATCATTTTGCTGTGTACGCGGTAAACCATGAAATAACCGGATTTGATACGGACAGAGATGCTTTTGTTGGACTTTATCATGGTGCCGGAAATCCGCAGGCAGTATGGGAAGGGAAAAGTCGTAACAGCGTGGCCCATGGCGGAGCCCCCATCGGTTCCCATCATCTTCATACAAGACTGCAGCCGGGAGAAAGTATTTCCTATATTTTTGTACTGGGATATTGCGAGAATAAAAACAAGAATAAATTTTCCTCGCCAGGTATCATAAATAAAGAACCTGCTTACAGCCTGCTGCAGAAATACCAGACAGATGTATTGGTAGACAGTGCAATGGAAAACCTGAAGGCATATTGGGATACCTTGCTGGGAAAATATACGGTTCAGTCAGCAGATCAGAAATTAAATCGTCTGGTCAATATCTGGAATCAGTATCAATGTATGGTGACATTCAATATGAGCAGAAGCGCAAGCTATTATGAAAGCGGATTAGGACGAGGGATGGGATTTCGGGATTCCTGCCAGGACCTGTTAGGATTTGTGCATCTGATTCCGGAGAGGGCAAGACAGCGGATTCTGGATATTGCCAGCACGCAGTTTGAGGACGGCAGCGCTTATCACCAGTACCAGCCTCTTACAAAACGTGGAAATGCGGATATCGGCAGTGGATTCAATGATGATCCGCTGTGGCTGATTGCCGGAGTATCTGCTTATTTAAAAGAAACTGGGGACTTCCCTATTTTGGAAGAAAAATGTGCCTTTAATAACGATGAATCGAAGGCCCAGCCTCTGATGGAACATCTTCGGAGGAGTTTCCAGTATACGGTGACCCATCTGGGTCCCCATGGACTGCCTTTAATCGGAAGGGCAGACTGGAACGACTGTTTGAATCTGAACTGTTTTTCAGAAGTGCCGGGAGAAAGTTTTCAAACTACCGGCCCGGATGATGGCAAAGTGGCAGAAAGTGTATTTATTGCGGCTATGTTTGTAAAATATGGAAAAGAGTATTCGGATATCTGCAGGCATCTGGGACTGGTGGGAGAAGCTGATGAAACAGAAAAACAGGTTCATGCTATGAAACAGGCTGTTTTAGAGCACGGCTGGGATGGCGAATGGTTTCTCCGTGCTTATGATGCAAATTCCAATCCTGTAGGGAGCAATACTTGTGAAGAAGGAAAAATTTACATTGAGCCCCAGGGAATGTGTGTTATGGCAGGTATCGGAACAGAAGGGAACCGGGAGATGGCAGAAAGAGCGCTGGAAAGTGTTAGAAAGCATCTGGATACAAATTATGGAATCATGCTGCTGCAGCCGGCATATACCAGATATTATGTGGAACTGGGGGAAATCAGTTCCTATCCTCCCGGCTATAAAGAAAATGCGGGGATTTTCTGTCATAACAACCCATGGATCTGCTGTGCGGAAACAGAGTTGGGACATGGAAACAGGGCCTTTGAGGTATTTCAAAAGACATGTCCCATTTATCTGGAGGATATCAGTGAAATCCATAAAACGGAACCGTATGTGTATTGCCAGATGGTCGTAGGTGCTGACGGCGTCAATCATGGGGAAGGAAAAAACAGTTGGCTTACCGGAACAGCAGCATGGACATTTACCTGCATCAGCCAGTATATCCTTGGCATTAAGCCGACCTTAGAAGGCTTATGCATAGATCCGTGCATTCCAAAGGAATGGGATGGGTATATCTGTGAAAGAATGTACCGGGGAGTACGATATCATATTACCGTTCATAATCCGGCACACTTGGAAAAAGGAATTGCAAAAATGACTGTAAATGGTGAAATTGTGGCAGGAAATATTATTCCATTGTGTGAAGGAAAAACGGATTGTCAGGTGGTGGTGGAGATGGGCATATTATAAAAAAGTGGACTTATGTCAATACTTTGGATAAAAAAGCTGAAAATTTATGCTGCATTTTGTAATTCCTCAGTCTCTTTTTAAGACCGTTTCAAGTTGGACCTATTGACAAACCGTTCTTTCAGGTTTGCTTATATATATCTTCTCTGGGATTGAATAAAAAGGCTGATAAATCCGGTTTATTTACACCGCTTTTATCAGTCTTTTTAGGTTTAATGCTGTTGCCGATAAGAGGCATTCCTCTGTCGCTTTCTGAAGCTCCCTTTTCTGTATCTTATTTCAGTTTATGTTCCCGTTTTAAAACTGCAAATGTTCCTTCTGCCATATCCACTTTTGCATAGCAGATACATAGGAGAAAAAGGAACAGATAGAAGAATCCAGGTAAATATCTTTGAAGAAGTCGTTAAACAAATCACGAAAAAGGAGGCTCGGAAAGACACACCAGGGTTTTGCTCCTGCGCCAGATATGGAGTGAGGGCAGCTTTATAGCGTAAAAAGGTAAGACACATAGAGTAATTATTCGTCTCGATTTTCTTTACCATTAAGTTTTTAAAGGGTAACTATGGTATAATTGTTTAAGACAATGAACAAAGGAGACAACTTATGTTAGAACAGGGAGAGGCAATAAAACAACTGGCGGATGAATTTAAAGAATGCCAGAAGATATTGCTGGCACTTGGGGATGAGAACCGTCAGCACCTTATTCTTGAAATGATGCAGATGGAGGGCTGTAGTGGTGTCCGGGTCGGGGACATAACGGAAAGGACAAATTTATCCCGCCCGGCGGTTTCGCATCATCTTCAAATTTTAAAAGACGCGGGCATTTTAAAAATGCGGCGGGAAGGAACAAAGAATTACTATTATTTCGATGCGGATACGGATGCTATGAACAGCCTTTTAAGGATGATTTCTCATGCAAAAGGAATTATGGAGCAGCTTCCGGACAGGAGTGGTGAAAATGATTAATTTACATGTTTTTTATACAGGATATGTGCATGAAAGGCCCCGGCGTTTTGGTGGGCTGCTGGCATGTTCGTTGGAATGGATATGCAGATGGGCAAAAGACATGGACTGTATGGGAGTTCCGGCAAACCATGACCCGGATGCGAAGCCTCATATGATTGAGCTGTAAAGGAGTTTAGGATGGATATTTTAGAAACAATGAAGGCGCGCCACAGCGTCAGGCAGTATAAGGATACTGCATTAACAAAAGAGATACTTGCGGCTGTGCAGGAGGAGATTATTTCCTGCAACCGGGAAAGCGGACTGCACATCCAGCTTGTGGAAGATGAGCCGAAGGCTTTTGATGGTTTTATGGCGCGCTATGGGAAGTTTAGCGGAGTGAAAAACTATATTGTCATGATTGGTAAAAAGGGTGCGGATTTGGAGGAAAAGTGCGGCTATTATGGGGAGCGTCTGGTACTCCTGGCACAGCAGCTTGGTTTAAATACCTGTTGGGTAGCTATGACATATTCTAAAGTTAAAACTGCATTTACGGTCAGAGCAGGAGAAAAACTATGCGTTGTGATTGCGCTGGGCTATGGAAAAACGCAGGGTGTTCCCCATAAATCAAAACCGGTAGAAGATATTATGAACGTCCGGGTTCCGATTCCCGAATGGTTTAAAAACGGAATGGAAGCGGTTCTTCTTGCACCAACAGCATTAAACCAGCAGAAGTTTTCTTTTTCTTTAGAGGGAGATGAAGTAAGCGGGGTAGCAGGAAAGGGTTTTTATACGAAGATTGATCTTGGAATTGCGAAATATCATTTTGAACTCGGGGCGGGTAAAGAAAATTTTCGTTGGAAATGATTTAAAAGTAATGGCTTTTCGTATTTATCCCAGTATATAATAAGAACAGTTCTTAATGTCTTGACAGGGGGATGCATAAGATATGAATATAAAGTGATTTTATAATATGGTGTGTATATTTTGAATAGGGAGAGCATATATGACTGTTTTAGAGAAAATACGTCAATCGGAGAACTTCACAGATACCGAAAAGGCAATCATACAATTTTTACTGAAAAGTAGCGGACAGATAGAAAAAATAACGATTCAGGATATTGTAAATGCCTCGTATTCTTCAAAAACATCGGTTATCCGATTCTGTCAAAAGCTGGGCTATGAGGGATTTCGGGAATTTAAGGCGGCTTATATACGGGAGACGGAGGCAAGTAAATATGTGGTGAATACCGTTGATTATACCAGGCCGTTTGAACCTCAGGCATCCACGGCGGAAATTGTGAACAGTATCTATTCCCTGTACCGTGAAAGCATGGAGCTGATGCAGTCACAGCTTGATATTACGGAATTAGAAAGGATGGCAGACGATATGTTTCGGGCAAAACGAATTTTCCTTTATGGAATCGGTGATGTAAAAACAATCTTACAGACTTTTATGAATATGCTTTTAAAAATTGGCTGCTTCCCGATTCTTGCCACGGATAATGGGGAGGAAGAGCATATTTCAACCTTCCTTACAAAGGAAGATTGTGCGCTGTTTGTAACATACAGCGGCAACTATGCCCGTTATCAGTCCTGCACAAAAATATTGAAGAGGAACCATGTGCCGGTTCTGCTTTTAACGGCCAATCCAAAAAGTGCCTTATATAAGCTTAGCACCTGCCGCATCTGCGTTCCAAATCAAGAGGACAAGGACAACATTGCGACCTTTTATTCCCAGCATGTGTTTGGCTATCTTCTGAATCTTTTATATTCCTTGATGTTTAAAAAGTACAAAACCGAAAACCGGATCTCCTGATACGGACGAAAAGTCCGAAGAAAAACAAAAACAGAAGCTTTTTTACAGACCTTTTGGCCGGAAATGGACCAAAAGGTTTTCTTTTTATATGAAAATGCTACACTGGTATCAGTTAGAAAACCTTAAGGAGGAAAGCAGCATGGAAATCAAAAGTTTAATGCATGTGTCTTTTTTTACGGATCAGATGGAAGTGATTCGGGATTTTTATGAAAACAAATTGGGTGTAAAAGCAAAAATGGTTGTCCGTTATAAGCGCTACAAAGGAAAAGGAAATCCGTTATGGTCAAAAAAGGCGGAAACAGATCCGGAAGGCATCTGTATTATATACTTTGAGGTGGCTCCCAATCAGTTCGTTGAGTTTTTTCCAAAGGCAGATGGACAGGGGGAGCATATAAAGGCGAACGAAAATCTGGGATACAGTCATTTCAGCTTCCTGGTAGATGATATTTATAAAGCAAGAGAAGAACTGACTGCGGCAGGTATTGAGATTGATACCGATATCCGGAAAGGGGATTCGGAGACATACCAGATGTGGATTCACGATCCGGACGGCAATAATATTGAAGTGATGCAGTTTACGGAACATTCAGAGCAGGTACTTGGAACAAAAAATTAAGAAAACAGGCGATTTGCAGAGCAATACGAATTTCGCAGAAAGGGAAGGTTTGACAGATGAAGTTAGGAATCATTGGATCAGGTATGATTGTACAGGAATTTTTGCCCAAACTGAAAAAGATAGAGGGCATTGAGATCGTGGCACTTCAGGGGCGTAAAAGTTCGGGAGTACAGGTAGAAGCACTATGTAAAGAAAATGGTGTAGAGCATGCGGTATATGATTTTGAAAGCTTACGTAAGACAGGGATTGATACGGTTTATATAGCAGTTCCCAATTTCCTGCATTTTACTTATTGCAGGCAGGCGCTTTTGGCCGGAATGAATGTGATAGTGGAAAAACCGGCTACCAGCAATTTAAAGGAAATACAATGCTTGGAAAGGCTTGCAAAAGAGAAAAAGCTGTTTCTTTTTGAGGCGGTGACAACGCTGTACTTTGGGAATTTCAAAAAAATACAGGAGTGGCTTCCAAGAATTGGAACAATAAAGATCGTTCAGTCTCAGTACAGTCAGTATTCCCGCAGATACGATGCGTTCCGGAACGGGGAAACCCTTCCTGTATTCGATCCGGCAAAATCCGGCGGCGCTATGATGGACTTAAATCTCTATAACCTTCACTTGGTTATGGGATTGTTTGGAGAGCCCACAGAGGCAAAATATTATGCCAATATGGAACGAGGGATAGATACCAGCGGCATATTGGTGATGCAGTATCCGGATTTTCAGGCATTCTGCCTTGGGGCAAAGGACAGCGGCGGAATGAGGCAGGCCATGATTCAGGGAACGGAGGGCTGTATCCGTACAGGGGCCTCACCCAATTGTCTGGGTAAGATTACATTGGAATTGTATGATGGCACAGCAGAAGAATATGATGATGGCATGATGGCAGACAGGCTGGTTCCGGAATTTACGACATTTATTCAGAGGATCCATGCGAAGGATTATGCATTTTGTTATGAGATGCTTGATAAAAGCATAGCGGTCAGCAGAGTATCCACAAATGCCCGGATTGCGGCAGGAATCCATTTTCCGGCGGATGATGCGGAACTTTAACAGTAATGTTCGGGATATTACGGAACTTTAAATAAGAGGTACGAATATGCTTGCGGAAATTAAAGAACGGTTTCGGGGAAAATACCCTATGGGAAGCGCGAAAGAGCTGGAAGAAATGGAGCAGGCGCTTCTTTATTATGATAGCTTTGACAGTAAAGAAGCCCTTGTGCTTGGCAGTCAGGTGATACGCCAAAGTGAGAAATATGGAGAAGATATGGTGGTCCGTATCATCCGGCAAAGAGATCATGCGGTTATCTTTCAATATTTAGGCGATGCCTGCGGCCAGAGGAATCTTGACTTTGCAGAGGCAAAGCAAAATACGGTGATAAAAACGGGGCATTGCAGCTTGTGGGCGCTTGTACAGGAGGAGACAGTGGGCGGTCTGGACATGGTATTTTCCGAGGACAGCGAATGTCTGCCTGCCGGGGGTGCATTTCCCATTTATGAGAAGGGAAAAATAGTGGCCATCCTGACAACAAGCGGGCTTCATGAGGGGAATGATCACCGTGTGGTGGTGGCGGCACTTTGCGTTGTCCGGAGAAAAAGCGAGCCGCCTTTTCATGGCCTGATCGTATAAAGTAGCCGAAAACCCCCGGTGCTGTTACTTAACGTTATCTGACACAGGAGAGATCTGCTGAATGATTTTTAAAAATTCGTCAACATCTTCGGATGGATGTGGAGACGCAATGATTCCGTAGGAGCAGGTAAATATGTCGTCAAGAGGAATGGAAACAAGCCCCGGATGTACATTATTCCAACATTCCAAGGACAACAGAATAAAACCGCTGTCGGCACAGAGGTTGAACGTTTTCATATTATAGTAGGGAGGAATATCTTCAATCTGTATCTGAGGGTATTCTTCTTTTACTGTTTTCCGAATGGCATCATTGGCGTGGCTGGTTCCTTCCTTCATAATCTGGAGTGTTTCACCGGCAAGATCACAAAAATGCAGGGAGGTTCTCCCAGCAAGACGATGCTCCCTGCTCATGGATAGACAGAAACGGTAAAAACCAACCGGAATAAAATAAGGATTATAGGAACTCTTAAGCTGATGATCCATGGGGCCAATGAGAATGTCAAAGGAATCATCCAGATGCTGTTCATCATTCATGTATGGGACAACCTTCAGCCTGTATTGAGGATGTGGGCCCCGGATCTTATCCCAAAGCTCCATAAATGGGTAACAGGGATAGAGCGGAGAATTCCCTATGCGGATGATCTTTGGCGACGCAGCCTGGGCGTTCTGGATGCGTGAGATTGCCTCTTCTGAAAATTTCATGATTTTTTGGGTTTCTTCATAGAGACACCGGCCGGCTGCAGTTGGAAGCACGCCGTGGCTGGAACGCTTGAAGAGGCTGACGCCAAGATGCGTTTCCAACTGATTCATCTGTTTGATAATGGCGGTGTGGGTGATGAAAAGCTTTTCCGCAGCCTTGGAGAAGCTTCCGGTATCTACAACGGTCTTAAAGGTGAGCAGGGATTGATTGTACATATCATACTCCTTTTGGCTGAAACTTTTGGTTACAACCAGTGTACCAAATGGAAACTTCCGTGTCAAACAAATGGAGGTTAAAATAAGGATAAACAGAAACGAATCGCGTCCGGAAGCGGTTGTTTATAAACAGGAAAAAGGGTAGGAGGATTCTGATATGGCAGCATCAAAATATGACGAGCTGGCCGGGATGATACCGGAGCTGGTTGGCGGTTTGGATAATGTTACATTTTATACGCACTGTGTTACAAGGTTAAGATTTCAGATCAAGGATAAAAGTCTTGTGGATCTGAACAAAGTGAAAAAGGCTCCCGGTGTGAAGGGCGCCCAGTGGAGCGGCGATCAGCTTCAGATCATTATAGGCGGAGGAATTGAAGAAGCCTTTGAAGTCATTGGAAAAGCAACCGGATTGGGAACACAGGGCGGCCCGGCAGAGCCATGGGAAGGAAAGAAAAAGTTTAATCCGGGTATTCTTCTGGAAATTATAGCGGGAAGTATTACACCGGTGGTTACCCTGCTGATTGGCACAGGTATGATTAAGATCATCATGCTGCTGGGGACAATGACTAATCTGATTGCGGCGGATGGTTCTACCTATCAGGTGCTTAGTTTTGTATCCGATTCTGCCTTCTATTTCCTGCCGGTGCTTGTGGGTCATGCGGCTGCGGCACGTCTGGGAATGAACCCTTATATAGGTGCATTTTTGGGAGCAATGCTGATTCATCCGGATTTTACTACAATGGTGGCCACAGGGGAGCCTATCCATGTATTCGGCCTTCCGGTTTACGCAGGGAGCTATTCCAGCTCCATCTTTCCGGCTATTTTATCCGTATGGGCGGCAAGTTACGTGGAAAAATTCGTGAAAAAACATTCACTTGAAATGCTGCGTTCCATTTTAGTACCGTTTTTAACGATTCTGGTTATGACGCCTGTATCCTTGTGTGCGCTCGCACCCTTAGGCGACGTACTGGGTACCTATTTATCTGCAGCAATTATATGGACTTATGAGACGTTTGGGTTTATTGGCGTTGCCATCTTTACCGGGCTTCATCCCCTGCTTGTTATGACAGGTATGCAGCACGGCATGGGACCTTACCTTGTGGCAAGCCTGTCCGATCCCGGCTATGAAGCTCTGGCATCACCGGCAACCTTTATTGACAATATCAACATTGGTATTGCGGCATTGGCAGTCGGCATGAAATCAAAGATCCGCAGCGTGAAAACCAATGGAATTCCTTCCGGTATCACGGCAGTCGTAGGAGGTGTTACGGAGCCGGCCCTGTTTGGTACGGTATTGCAGTTTAAACCGGTACTGATTGCGACCATGACTGGCGGCTTTATCGGCGGAGCCATTGCCGGCCTTGCCAAGTGTGTATGTTATGCATTTGCCGGAAGCTATGGTGTATTTGGACTTGTTACCTTTATTGGGGATAAGGGAATGCCCAATTTCCTTTGGATGCTTGCGGCAGTGGGAGTTGGAGCGGTTGTAACATTTGTACTTACCATGATTTTGTATAAGGATGATCCAGCAGAACTGGCAGAGGAAGCAGGAGCGGATGAGGCAGACGGTGACAGTACGGCGGAAAACACAGAAGCAGATTCTAAGATTGCTTCTCCGATTACAGGAGAAGTGAAGGCATTGACCGAATGTGAGGATGAAACCTTTGCAACAGGCGTACTTGGAAATGGTGTTTTGATTGAGCCTGCGGAAGGGAAGGTCTATGCGCCCTGTAACGGCAGGATTTCCAATCTTTTTGAGACCCTTCATGCTATAGGCATCGAAACAGCAGGCGGCGCAGAGCTTTTGATCCATATCGGAATGGATACGGTGGGATTAAACGGGGAAGGCTTTACGGCACATGTAAAAACGGGGGATTCCATCCAAAAAGGCCAGCTCCTGCTGGAGTTTGATATGGACTTTATCCTCTCAAAAGGGCTGCCGGTATCAACGCCGATTATTGTAACAAATTCTGATGACTATCCGAATATGAGCGCGGTCCTTGGAAAGGTTACCCATGGAGACAAAATATTAACATTATAGTTTCTGGTAAAAGGAGAACGTGGTTATGGCATTTAGAAATGATTTTTTATGGGGCGGAGCAACAGCGGCAAATCAAATAGAAGGCGCATGGGATGTGGACGGAAAGGGCGTTTCTGTATCCGATATGTGTACAAACGGTTCGTTGGATCATCCAAAACGCATTACTGCAGTGATAGAACCCGGAACCCTGTATCCTTCCCACGAGGCGATTGATTTTTATCATCATTACGAAGAGGATATTGCTCTGATAGCGGAGATGGGCTTTAAGGTGTTCCGTATGTCCATCAACTGGACCAGAATCTTTCCCACCGGAATGGAAGAAAAGCCAAATGAAAAGGGCCTGGCATTTTATGATAAGGTATTTAACTGCTGCAGGCGGCACGGCATAGAGCCATTGGTGACCATTTCCCATTATGAGATGCCCTATGCACTGGTGGAAAAATACAACGGCTGGATCTCAAGGGAACTGATCGGCCTATATGAAAAATACTGCCATGTGATTTTTGAGAGATATCAAAATAAAGTAAAGTACTGGCTGACCTTCAATGAAATCAATTCCGGCATGCTGCCTACGGGGAATGTACATTCTCTGGGTACGATACAGGGATTCAGCGGCTCATTTTTTGGGGTAAAGGATGATCCGAAGATCCGTCTGCAGGCGCTCCATCACCAGTTTATTGCATCGGCAAAGGTAGTAAAGTACGCACATGAGCATTATCCGCAGTTTCTGATGGGGAATATGATGTGCTGCATCGTTACCTATCCCTACACATGCGCGCCGGCGGATGTTATTGAAGCACAGCACTATTCCCAGTTTATCAACTGGTATTGCGCAGACGTGCAGTGTAAGGGAGAATATCCCTTTTACGCAAAGCGGATCTGGAAGGAATGTGATCTTTCCATGAAGTTTGAACCGGGTGATGAGGAGATCCTGAAAGAAGGAAAAGTAGATTTCTTTACATTCTCCTATTATTCCTCCGTATGCGTGGGAAAGGATGAAAATGCGGAGCAGGGTTCCGGAAATGTATTCGGTGGCTTGAAGAATCCGTACCTGCAAGTTTCTGATTGGGGCTGGTCCATTGACGCGGAAGGACTGAGGTATGCACTTTGTGAAATCTACGACCGGTATCGTATTCCTGTTATGATTGTGGAAAATGGGCTGGGCGCCAATGACGCGGTAGAAGAAGACGGAAGCATCCATGATCCCTATCGGATCGAGTACATGAGAAAGCATATCGAACAGATGAAGCTGGCGGTGGAAGAGGACGGCGTGGATCTGATGGGGTATACTCCCTGGGGATGCATTGATCTGGTATCTCTGTCTACCGGAGAGATGGCAAAACGGTATGGAATGATCTATGTGAATAAATTTGATGACGGCAGCGGCGATTTGTCCAGACAAAGGAAGGATTCTTTTTATTGGTATAAGAAAGTGATTGAGACAAATGGGGAGGATTTAAGAGAGTAAATGCAGGGCTGTTACTTGATGTGACAGCCCCGCATAGACAGAGGTAGTCTTTTATGGAAAAAATGCTTGGTAATACGGCGGGAGAGGTAGTGATTGGCTGTAATGAATATCAGTCCATGAATGAGCTTGCTGTTCTAATGACCGGTTTTAGGCAGAAGTATCCGGCTGTCAGGTTTCAGATAAAAAGTGGAAACAATGAAGAAATCAAGAAAATGCTGGAGGAAGATGAAATCGATGTGGGACTGGTATTGGGCCAGGAGGAAAAAGGATATTCCAGCATCAGGATGCAATGCAGGGAGGAGTGGGGCGTTCTTGTCCATGAGGATTCTTATCTGACAGAACATTTTTGTGTGCACTGGAAAGAACTGTCAAAAATCTCGCTTATTACTGTTGCAGATGGGGATATCCGTCAGGAATTGTCCGGCTGGTCAGGAGAGGACGCAGAAGAAATGTCTCCATGTATCTGTTATCATTCTCTGCTTGATGTGGCACAGATCGTACGGAGCGGGGAGGGAGTGGCGGTCTGCCAGAGGCCGGACTGCCACTTCGATAACCTTCGATTTCTGCCCTTTGAGCCAAGGCTTCGGATGCGGGCATTTCTCTTATGGAAGAAAGAACGGAACTATGCGGATGCGGGCAGAACCTTTATTGAGTTTTTGAAAAGATGCAGAACAGACATATAAGGAGGGCAAATCCATGAAAAAACAAGACGGGGACGGAGTATTTTGACCGTTCTACATTTGTTGCGGCACAGTTTGAGTTTTAATGCAACAAGAAAGGAGTTTTTGAAAGATGAAGATTGGGACACTTGGTTTTGGGATGATGCGATTACCAGTGAAGAATAACAATTTTGAAAATATCGACTATGAAAAGTTAAATCCGATGGTGGATGCTTTCATGGAACCGGTAAAAGGCGGCGCTCTTGTGAAGCTGCCGCGGGAGGCGGAAAAAATATTGAAGGACAAATTGCCGGATGCATCCATTGTTTCGTGGGCGTTTCGTTTTTTGGCGTCCCTTGACGGCGTGATTACAACACTTTCCGGTATGTCCGAGCTTAACCAGGTGCAGGATAACATCAAGACCATGCAAGATGTGAAACCTCTTTCCGGGGAAGAAATGAAAACGCTGGAAAAGGCGATCCGAATTTACCGTGACAGTGCGCCCATCCCGACGGGAACGATTGAAAAATATAAAGGACTGACCTATCATGGCATCTCGGCCACAGCGATTCTGGAAACTTACAGCATCTGCCAGATACAGCCGAATCCGGCTTTTGCTGATGACATTAATTATCCGGTGAATGCAATGGCGGAGAAGGCGCATATGGACTTTATCAGAGAGGAGCCTTTCCCGGAGGAAAAGGTATTTCTTCCTGATGGAACAGATGGGACGCCTTTGCTTAAGAAAGCTGAGGATTGGCTTCGGGAGCATCATTTTTAAGGAAAATATGGATTATACCAATGCCGGGATTAGGTTTTGCCGTTTTGGTGAAGAGAGACGAGGGATTTTTTGAAATATTCATCGTATTTGGTGTAGTTGTTTACTGCCATAAGGGTTTCCTTTATAGTATAGATCCAAGGGACAGGTGTATTTTATATCAGACTATTTTGTAACCAGCAGACGAAAGAATATTGATTGCTTTTTCGTAGTTTTCTTTTTTCGTCAAAATGTAGTCGGTGTTAAAAGTCGATATTGCAAAAATGGCTATCTCATTTTCTGCCAATAGTGTTGACAGCTTTGAAAGAATCCCTATCAGGGAAAAGTCTAAAACACCTTGAATACGAAATGCTTTCCAACCGTCCTCACGTTCAATTACATTAGTGGGTGTATTTTCCGTGATACAGACCATGGAATTTTCTTCGTCGGTTTTTCCAACAAAACAGTATTTACTTTCAAAATCAACAAATGTATAATCTGCCACCTTGCATACAGAAAAGTCATAATTTATTTTTTTAATTTCCATGTGCTGCCCCCTGTTTTCAATCTTGTCTGATATATGGAGTATAGCACAGATTTATGAAACTTTCCATACCGAGCAGTTATGATAAGCCTTAATAAAAAGGATGATTTTTTTAGCTATAAGTGTTACAAAAATGCTTGACCACAACAAAGTATGCCAAAAATCTGGGGGACTCCAAAAACCAAAGGAGACTTTCCAGATTTTTCTGTGTATAGAGCGAGGGTGCCGCTCGTTTATTTAATTTAATCATTTTGCGACACTCTTTTCAAAATCTTTATTTAGATGTAAAATAGCAAGAAATAACCATTCATGAGGTGAGCAGCCATGTCACTTATTAATGAACTTAAAAATGCAACACGCCTTACTGAGCGCGAAAATGACATCCGGGATTACTTTCTGAATCATCCGGAACACATTATTGATATGTCTTGTAAAGACGTTGGTGAGGCCACTTATTCCAGCGCCGCTACTGTCACCCGCTTTTGCAAAAAGTTTGACTGCAAGGGCTATCCGGACTTTAAACTCCGCTTCCTCAGCGATGTGAAGAGCAGGCAGTTTGTAAGCGAATCCAGCTCTGTCCAGCTTTCTGAACGGGAAAACATGATGACCCTCCTGCAAAAGGTAAGCCAAATCCAAGATCAAGTGATGGATGCGACCCGAAAGGCACTCTCACTGTCGCAGCTATTGCGAATCCAGCGGTTGCTGCTGGAGCATCCTTATATCGATTTTTATGCCTACGACACCAACATTCACCTGGCCCGCTACGCCAGCAGCCAGTTTTTTCACGCTGGAAAAATCGCCGCTGCTTATTCGGAAACGGATGTACAGGTTCTCAACACACTGATCAAGCTGCCGGGACACCTGGCCATCCTCATCAGCCACACGGGCGAAAACCGCAAGTTGATTGAGTTGGCCCGGCTGCTGCGCCGAAACAAAACCAAATTGATTATCATTACCTCCGGGCGGGAAACCACACTGGGGCAGATGGCGGATGAATTTCTCTTTGCGCCGCGCCTTTCCACAGTAGGAGAATTGGAAACAGATAAGTTGGGAATTCCCGCCTTCTTCACGGCGACCAAGTATTTGCTGGATCTGATGTTTTCCATTGCATTCAGCGGGCGCTACACGGAAAATGTCTCTTTAAATCACCGGTATGACACCATTGGCGCGACCGCCTTCTGGGATCTGAACGAACCAACTACGCCAATTCCAGGTGAACCGGCACTTTCCACAAAAAATGGCAGCGATTTTTGATGCGTGAAACAGATTTTCACCGGCAGTACCAAAAATCTGGTTTTTTTTGAAAAGCATAACCAACCGAACTAACCTGCATTGCACCTGTTTTGTTCAATATATATAATACAAACTGTCACTAGGGCGTTCCACCCGTTATTTTCAATAGAAACGAAAGAAAGAGGAGGTACAAACATGGCAGGAAAAGTTCGTGACTATGCCAAACTCGCTGCCGACATCAAAGATCAGGTTGGCGAAAACAACATTATCAGCGCAGCCCACTGCGCCACCAGACTGCGCCTTGTGCTGAAGGAGTCCCCTTCCGCCGAGGTAACCAAACGCATTTCGGAAATGCCGGCCGTCATCCAAGTAGTAGAGAAGGGAGGCCAGTACCAGATCGTCATCGGCACTCACGCCAAGGATGTGTATGAGGAACTGGCCAAAATCATGAAACTGGACGAATCCGTTCAAGCGGAAATCAAGCAGGGTATTTTTGCCCGAATCATCGCCACCATGTCCGCCGTGTTTGCGCCCTTCGTATACATCCTGGCTGCTGCCGGACTGGTGCAAGGCTGCCTCATTATCATTACCCAATTTGCTCCCGCCTTTGCCGAGACAGGCACTTATTCGGTTCTCAGCTTTATCTCTTGGACTCCTTTTACCTTCCTGCCAGTCATGATTGCGGTAACGGCCTCCAAGCATTTTAAGTGCAACACTTACATCGCTATGTGGTGCTGCCTGGCACTGGTCAATACGGATTGGAGTGCCATCGCCGCCCGGATCGCGGACGGAGAGGTCATCAAGTTCCTGATATTCCCTATGGCACAAACCACCTACACCTCCACTGTTCTGCCCCCGCTGTTTCTGGTGCTGGTGCTCTCCTATCTGGAACGGTGGCTGGACAAGCACCTGCCTGATGTGCTCAAGGCTATTGGCACCCCCTTTGTCAGTGCCGTTATCATGGTTCCCCTGACAATTCTGATTATCGGCCCCATTTCCGATGCTCTGGCCAACGGTCTGGCCATCGGCTACAACTGGCTGGCTCACACAATTCCGGTGGCTGCGGCTGTGCTTGTCGGCGGACTGTGGCAGGTCTTTGTGATCTTCGGCATTCACTGGGGTGTTACCCCCATGAATGTCGCCAACTTCGCTGCCAACCACTGTGATACCTTCCAGGCTTTCCAGACCTGCGCAGTAGTCGCTCAGGCCGCTGCCTGTCTGGGCGTGTTCCTCAAGAGCCGGAGCAAGGACAACAAGAACGTGGCCCTCTCCGCTGGTATCACCGGTATCTTTGGTATCACAGAACCCGCCATCTACGGCGTGACTCTGCGACTGAAAAAGCCCTTCATTGCTGGCTGTATCGGAGGCGGCATCGGGGCAGTCATTATCAGTCTGTTCGGCACTCAATATTACGCTTACGCCGGCCTGCCCGGTCTGTTGACCACCGTCAACGCCATTTGCCCCACAGACCCCAATACGCTGGCAAGTCTGAATCTGACTGCCAATCCCATGTCCTTTCCTGGCATGATAATCGGCGTTCTGGCTACCATTGTAATTACCATTGTACTGGTCATGGTGATTGGCTGCGGCGACGAGACCCCGGCCAAGGAGGAAAGTAAAAAACCGGCTCCCGCCACCACCACGCCGGAGGCCCTTCCCAAAGCGGTTACTATCTACGCCCCCCTGAACGGCGAAATCAAACCCAACAGTGCAGTCAACGATCCTACTTTTGCTGAAGGTATTTTAGGTACCGGTGCAGCCATCATCCCGATGGAGGGGAAGCTGTACGCGCCTTTTGACGGTACAGTGTTTAGCGTAGTTGATACAAAACACGCCATCGCTTTGGCAGGCCCCGGTAGTATCGAAATGCTCATTCACATCGGGTTGGACACTGTAGAACTGACGGGCAAAGGCTTTATTCCCAAGGTTAAGGCCGGTGATGTGGTTAAGGCCGGGGATCTGCTTATGGAGTTCGATTTAAAAGCAATTAAGGAGAAGTTTGACACAATTACGCCGATTCTGGTGACCAACTCGGATGACTATACCACCGTTGAACTGCTGAAATCAGGAGGAACCGTTAAGGTGGGAGAGCCGATTCTAAATGTAAAGCTCTAAGAAAGGAGAATTTGCTATGAGTTTACCTAATGACTTTCTATGGGGCGGTGCGGTAGCCGCCCACCAGTTGGAAGGTGCCTGGAATGTGGACGGAAAAGGTGTCAGCGTTTCCGATGTGCTCACCGGAGGAAGTGCCGGCGTCCTGCGCCGAATCACCAACGGCGTTTTGCCCGGAGAGTATTACCCCAACCACGAGGGTATTGACTTCTATCATACCTTCCGGGAGGACATTGCTCTCATGGCAGAGCTGGGTTTCAAGTGCTTCCGCACATCCATCGCATGGACCCGGATTTTTCCCAATGGGGACGATGCAAAACCCAATGAGGCGGGCCTTCAATTCTACGACGAACTGTTTGATGAGCTGCTGAAATACGGCATTGAGCCGGTAGTCACGCTCTCTCATTTCGAGATGCCCTATCACCTTGCCAAAAATTACAATGGCTGGATGAGCCGGTATACTCTGGATTGCTTTGTCCGCTACGCCAAGGTCGTTATGGAGCGGTATCAAAACAAGGTTAAATACTGGATGACCTTCAACGAGATCAACAACCAGAGCAACACCGCCGCTGACATCTTTGGATGGACCTGCTCCGGTGTCCGGTACTCCCGGTTCGAGCGACCCCAGGAGGCCATGTATCAAGCGGTTCACCACGAATTTGTAGCGGGGGCCATGACGGTAAAAATAGGACACGAAATCAACCCGGACTTTAAAATAGGCTGTATGTGTGCCTGGGTTCCTTTCTATCCCTACTCATGCGCTCCCGACGATGTAATGACTGCCGTCGAATGTATGCACGAGCGGTTCTATTTCTCCGACGTCCAGGTGCGGGGTCACTATCCGGCCTTTGCAAAAAAGGAATGGGAGCGCAAAGGCTATCACATTCTCATGGAACCGGGGGACGAGCAAATTCTGGCTGAGGGTAAAGTGGACTATATCGGATTCAGTTACTATATGTCCAACGCAGTTAAGGCCAACGCAGTCAAGGACACAGGAGCCAGCCTGGACGGTAGTTCCCCCAATTCCGTAACCAACCCCTATGTGGATAAGAGCGACTGGGGCTGGCAGATTGACCCGGTTGGCTTGCGGTATACGCTGGTAACACTGTATGAACGGTATGAGGTTCCACTATTTATTGTGGAGAACGGTTTTGGAGCCATCGACGTGCTGGAGCAGGACGATTCCTGCCATGATCCCTATCGGGTGGAGTATTTGAAAGCCCATATTAAGCAGATGAAAAAAGCGGTGGAAGAGGACGGTGTGGAACTGATGGGATATACACCCTGGGGCTGCATCGACTTGGTATCATTCACGACCGGCGAGTTGAAAAAACGTTACGGTTTCATCTATGTGGACAGGAACGATGACGGCACCGGAAGTGGTAGGCGGTACAGAAAAGATTCTTTCACGTGGTTCCAGAATGTAATTAAATCGAATGGGGAGGAGTTGTAGGCAGCTCACTTATTGGAGCCCAACAACCCCCAGCCCCTGCAAGGGAGTTGCCGTACTAAGTAATTAGTGCGCAGCTCCTTTTCTATGAAAAAATAACCGCCAGACCTGGAAAGAATCCGGCCTTTTCAAGCCATTTCCCCTGCAAAAGAATCTGCGGCGGCTTTCTTGAAATCCCCTCGTCCATTATAAACCGTTAGTTTGCGTTTTTCCATCCATCCTCCTTATCTGTTGCCATCTGGCACACGATTTCAAATACATTTCCATCTTCCGTCCTGACAGTGAACAGAATGTCTCCTTTACAGCAGGAAATAGAAAAATGCGCCTTTTAAGAAGCTCGTCATAGAGAAAAGTGTATGCTATATTAAATATAATTTCAACAGAATATTTTATGGAATTCGGTGAAAATCCGGAGTGGTGCCGCCACTGTGAGACGGAGCGACAATGATCATGACACTGATTTATGAATTGGGAAGTCCATTGCCGCGGAGATGTGGAGCCAGGATACTTGAATATTTTGTCGGCGTACCGTCCGTATACGGAATTTTGGCATGCTCAATGATGACGGAAGCTTTATCAGCGGATCCAATGATGATATCCTGACAGAAGAGAATTTAAAAAGACTGTATCAGGTGGATGTGCTTCTGGTTTATATGGATCAGCTGAAGAGGATTCCACAATGCCGACGACTACGGAATCCTTCTCATTTCTCCTTTATGTTTTTAAAACTTCGATTTGTTCACCGCTTTGATTGACGGATTTATTGCTATTTTGTATATTAATTTTATGAATCCGGCAGCAAGCGGCTGTATGGTAAATTCTAACGTGCTTCACATGACAAAAGCTTTGTCACAGACAGAAAAGAATGTGCCCCTCGTTCATCTCTTTGACGTTTCCCTGCTTGCAGGGAAGCATGGGAGCAGAATAGAACAAAAATATATTATGCCAATCGTGACAGCCTCACAGATTGAAATGATACCGCTTTTTTCGGAAAACCCGGCACATAAAAGGATTTTGGATCTCATTTTTGAAGCGTTTCATATTCCCGATGATAAATTTGGATATGAAATAAAATTACAGGCAGCCTGCCAAATGCTTGCGAGAGGACAGGAAACTATTACGGATATAAGCCGTGCCTGCGGCTTGGGGAGCAGCAGCTATTTTGCAAAAGTATTCCGGGAACATGCGCACTGTACTCCGTCAGAGTATCGGAGCAAATGGCAGGATAGTGACAGATAAGGGCAGAAATGAAGTATTTTTTCCGCGTTTGCCGCATTATAATGATACCTGTAAAATCAATCAGTTATTTACAGGAGGTGGTCTTTCGTGATAAAACTGAACATTCTGAACTTGAAAAATTTTTTAAATGTGGTCAATGCCTGTGCAGGCAGAATAAAAACTGTCTGCGATTTCATCATAAAAGGGTTGGGCATATCTGCCGGCCCTACCCTTTTGTATGGAACAGAAATAAAGTCAGGAGGGATATTATGTATTACGAAGCAAGTGATTTTTTGGAAACCGCAGACAGCGACACGTTAGAACTGATTGCCCGTGCAAGGGAATTGACACGGGAATACTATTTTACAGATTACAGAGATACAAAAAAGAGGACAGCCATTCTCCGGGAATTATTGGGCGGTATGGGAGAAAATGTTGCAATCGACACACCGTTTCACTGTGACCACGGAAATAATATTTTTTTGGGAAGTGATGTGGTAATCAATATGAATTGTACTTTTGTAGACAATGCAGAAATCCGTATAGGAAACCGGGTATTGATTGCTTCCAATGTACAGATCTATACCGGCTTACACCCGGTTTCAGCGTCAGAGAGGCTTATCCCCGATTGGAAAGGTCACAGTACAACTTTTTTTCGGTCATTTGCACGCCCGATAGAAATAAAAGACAATGTATGGATTGGCGGCGGCAGTATTCTCCTGCCCGGCGTAACGATAGGGGAAAACAGCGTCATAGGCGCAGGAAGTGTTGTTAATCGTTCTATCCCCGCAAATTGTGTGGCGGTAGGGAATCCATGCAGGGTAATACATAGTTCCGATAAAGATAAAGGAGTTGGATTATAGTTATAAGTATTTCTTTTTTTGATTGCGAGGGTTTTGTTTATGAAAAAAATAGTGTCAGATATCCATATGCATACACTTGTAAGCGGTCATGCTTATGGGACAATAAGGGAAATGGCGGCAGCGGCAAAAGCACAGGGGCTTAAATTGATAGGAATCAGTGAACATGCACCCGGAATCCCAGGAACTGTAAACCCATTTTATTATTCAAATCTGGAAATCATTCCCCGGATTATCAATGGGGTTGAAGTGCTGCATGGTTGTGAAATCAATGTTTTAAATGGCGGAAAGCTGTCGCTGGAACAGGAATATATGGATTACCTTGATTATGCGATTATTGGTATTCACAGGCAATGTTACGAAAATGTGGGAAGGCAGAAAAATACAGCCAATATGATTGAATGTATGAAGGGGTTGTTGCAAAATAGATGAGAAGTCATCTATGGAGCAACAGCTCCTCTTT